>MESA01000033.1:80583-320416 GCA_001770775.1 Burkholderiales bacterium RIFCSPHIGHO2_12_FULL_63_20 | reverse complement strand
AGAAACGTGATAACCGCCGCCCCGCGGTAGCGGGCCTCCTGCAGCGAGGCCGCCAGCCCGTTGGCAATCGTGCCCAGCAGGGCCAGGCCAGCCACGCCCATGATGAGGGCGGTGGGAAAGGCGGTCAAGACACCGGCCACGGCCCCACCCAGCAGGGCCATCACCAGGTAGAACAGCCCGGCCACCAGGGCTGCGGTGTAGCGCTTGTGCGGGTCAGGGTGGGCGTGCGGCTGCAGCACGATGGTGGCGGTGATGGCCGCCAGGTTGAAGGCATAGCCGCCAAAGGGCGCCAGCAACACGGTGGTCACCCCCGACCAGCTCATCAAGGGCGAGATGGGCGTGCGGTAGCCGAACACGCGAATGGCTGACACGCCCGGCACCGCCTGCGAGGCCATGGTGACGATGAACAGCGGTAGCCCCATGCCCAGCATGGCCTGCCACGACCACTGCGGCGTGACCCACACTGGCAGCGCTGGCTCCCAGCGTAAGGCGGCCGTGTGCAACTGTCCCTGCACCGCGGCGATCAGCACGCCCGCCAACAGGACACCGGGGATGGCATAGCGGGGCCACAGCCGCTTGCCCAGCAAATAGGTGAGCAGCATGCCGATCACCAGCACCGGTTGCGGCGTGGCTGCGGCAAACGCCATCAGCGCAAACTTGGCCAGGATGCCGGCCAGCAGTGCCGAGGCCAGTGCCACGGGGATGCGGTTCATCACCCGCTCGAACCAGCCGGTGACCCCGCTGAGCCACATCAGCACCCCGCAGAGCAGAAAGGCCCCCGTGGCCTCGGGCAGGCTGACGCCCGCTGCAGCGCTGGCGATCACGGCCGCGCCCGGCGTGGACCAGGTGATGAGGATGGGCGCCCGCGCCCACAGCGACAGACCCAGTGTGGCCAGGCCCATGCCCAGCCCGAGGGCCCACACCCAGGACGTCACCTGGGCGGGCGTGGCCCCCAGCGACTGGGCCGCGTGGAAGATCAGCGCAATGGTGCTGGTGAAGCCCACCAGCGTGGCGACAAAGCCGGACGAGATCGCCGTCAGGGAGGTGTCCCTGGCGATCTGGCGCAGGGTGAGTCGGCCGGTGGTCAGATCTCCACCTTGGAGCCCAGTTCCACCACACGGTTGGTGGGCAGCTTCAGGAAGGCCGCCGCGCCCGACGCATTGCGGTGCATGCCGGCAAACAGCTTCTCACGCCAGGGCGCCATCTCGCCACCCATGGTCGGGATCACGATGTCGCGCGACAGGAAGTAGCTGGTTTCCATGTCTTCCATGAACACGCTGTGTTCCTTGAGCAGCTTGAGCGCGCGGGGCACATCGGGTTCGTTCTTGAAGCCGTAGTGCAAGATGACCTGCCAGCAGCCATTGCCCAGCGGCTCCACCTCGATGCGGTTCTTCAAAGGCACCCAGGGCACCTCGTGCGAGCGCACCGTCACGAACAGGTTCTGCTTGTGCAGCACCTTGTTGTGCTTGAGGTTGTGCAACAGGGCGTTGGGCGTGGTGCCCGCATCGGCATTGAGGAACACTGCGGTGCCGTCCACGCGCAGCGGCGGGCTGCAGAACACCGCTTCCAGGAACGGGCGCAGGTCGATGGCGTCCGAGCGCAGGCGTGCGCTCAGCAACTCACGGCCATCCTTCCAAGTCATCATCAGGCTGAACATCACCACGCCGATCAGCAGCGGGAACCAGCCCCCATCGATCACCTTCAGGACGTTGGCGCTGAAGAACATCAGGTCAATCGCAAAGAAGAAGGCGGTGGCCAGCACGCATACCAGCCAGGACATCTTCCAGGCAAAGCGGATGACGAAGAAGGTCATCACCGTGGTGATCATCATGTCGATGGTGACCGTGATGCCATAGGCGGCGGCCAGCTTGCCACTGGAGCCAAAGAAGATCACGGCCATCACGATGCAACCGTACAGCACCCAGTTCACAAACGGAATGTAGATCTGGCCGGTTTCCTTCTCAGACGTGTGCAGGATGCGCAGGCGGGGCAGGTAGCCCAGCTGGATCACCTGCTTGGTCACCGAGAACGCCGCCGTGATCAAGGCCTGCGAGGCAATCACCGTGGCACAGGTGGCCAGCCCGACCAGCGGGTACAAGGCCCATTGCGGCGCCATCTCGAAGAAGGGGTTGGCGACGTTTTCGGGGTGCGCCAGCAGCATTGCACCCTGGCCAAAGTAGTTCAGCACCAATGCGGGCATGACCAGACTGAACCAGGCCAGGCGAATGGGCAGCTTGCCGAAATGCCCCATGTCGGCGTACAGCGCCTCAGCCCCGGTGGCGCACAGGATGACGGCCCCCAGCGCAATGAAGGCCAGCATGGGGTGCTCGATGATGAAGTTCAGCGCGTAATGTGGGCTCATGGCCACCAGCACCGCCGGGTTTTGAACCACGTGGTACAGGCCCAGCACCGCCAGCACGACGAACCACAGCGCCGTGATGGGCCCAAAGAACCTGCCGATGCCCGTGGTGCCATGCTTTTGCACCATGAACAACAAGGTCAGCACCACCAACGTGATGGGCACGACGTAGCGCTCCAGGCCGGGCGCGGCCACTTCCATCCCCTCCACGGCCGAGAGCACCGAAATCGCCGGGGTGATCACCCCGTCACCAAAGAAGATGGCGGTGCCGAAAATCCCCAGGGCCAGTAACTTGGCCCGCAACGCCGGCCGCTCCTTGACTGCCGTCGAAGCCAGCGTGAGCATGGCCACCAGACCACCTTCGCCGTTGTTGTCGGCGCGCAGGATCAGCGTCACATATTTCAGGGACACGATCACCGTCAGCGTCCAGAAGATCATCGACAGGATGCCGTAGATGTTCTCGGGCGTCAGGGGCAGATGCCCGTGATTGAACACCTCCTTGAGGGCGTACAGTGGGCTGGTGCCAATGTCGCCATAAACGATGCCGATGGCGCCCAGGGTCAGGGCAGCGAGATCTTTGGCGCTAGGTTTGGCGTGATGAGCGTGCTGCACGATGAAGGCATTTCACGAAAGAACGAGGTGATCATTCTGCCTGCGTTCACAGACATTTTGTTGCACCGCAACAGTGCATGATTTTCAGGTGTACACCTCGGCATTGGGGTCATGGGCTTCCAGCTCGTAACTGGCCGCCAGCATGGCCAGCCGCGCCACCACCCCGTACATGTAAAAGCGGTTGGGGGCACTGGCCCCGGGTTTGACCCCCGGGCGCGGCAGTTGCGTAGGTTCCGGAAAACCGAGGGGAACAAAATGTGACCCTGGGGCATTCAAATTTTCATCGACGCCCCGTTCGGCGTGCACGCGGTAGAACCCGCCCACCACATAGCGGTCGATCATGTAGACCACGGGCTCGGCCACGGCCTCGTTGATCTGCTCGTAGGTGGCCACGCCTTCCTGGATCAGCACGCGGTTGACGGCCTGGCCGTCCTTCACCACCGACATCTTGTTGCGCGTGCGGCGGTTGAGGTCGACCACCTCCTTGGCATCGCGCACCGTCATGATGCCCATGCCATAGGTGCCGTTGTCGGGTTTGACGACCACGAAGGGTTTTTCGTTGATGCCGTATTCCTTGTACTTGCGGCGCACCTTGCCCAGCATGGCGTCCACCTGCGTTTCCAGGCACTCCAGGCCCGTGCCTTCCTGAAAATTCACCTCGTCGCACACCGAGTACATCGGGTTGATCAACCACGGGTCCATGCCCAGCAGCTTGGAGAACTTCTTGGCCACCTCTTCATAGGCCGCAAAGTGCTGGCTCTTGCGGCGAACGGCCCAGCCGGCGTGCAGCGGCGGTAGCAGGTACTGCTCGTGCAGCCCTTGCAAGATGTCGGGGATGCCGGCCGACAGGTCGTTGTTGAGCAAGATGGTGCAGGGGTCGAAGTGCTTGAGGCCCAGGCGGTGCCGCGTGCGCACCAGCGGCTCCAGCGTCAGGTGGCTGCCATCGGGCAGGGCAATGTCCGTGGGCTCGGTGACGGTCTCGTCCAGGGAGCCCAGGCGCACATTCAGGCCCGCCAGCGTGAAGATCTGGATCAGGCGCGCCACGTTCGACAGATAGAAGGTGTTGCGCGTGTGCCGCTCAGGAATCAACAGCAGGTTCTTGGCCTCGGGGCAGATCTTCTCGATGGCCGCCATGGCGGCCTGCACGGCCAGCGGCAGCATCTCCTGCGTCAGGTTGTTGAAACCGCCCGGAAACAGGTTGGTGTCCACCGGGGCCAGCTTGAAGCCGGCATTTCGCAGGTCCACCGAGGTGTAGAACGGCGGCGTGTGTTCCATCCACTCCAGACGGAACCAGCGCTCGATGGCCGGCACGGACTCCAGCATCCGTTGCTCAAGCTCGTTGATGGGGCCGGTCAGCGCGGTGATCAGGTGAGGAACCATGGGAAGAAGCGCCTTGTGAGGTCAGAGGGTAGGAGATCTATTCTAGGAAGATCGGGGCCGCTTGGCATTCAGTCCCATGCAATGCAGTGATGCAAAAAAACAAAGAGGGCCTCCCGCAGGAAGCCCTCTTTTCATGTTGGAGGGGGCGTCGCGACGCCAAACCCTCTCAAGCCATCACCGCATTCACTTGTGATAAGCCGTTTCGCCGTGCGAAGTGATGTCCAGACCTTCGCGCTCTTCCTCTTCGGGGACGCGCAGACCGATCACCAAGTCCACGATCTTGTAGCAGATCGCGGCGACGATGCCCGACCAGACGATGGTGATGACCACGCCTTCAGCTTGCACCAGCAGCTGGTGAGCGATGGAGAAGTCTTCGGCGCCTGTACCACCCAGGCTGGGGGCGGTGAACACACCGGTCAGCAGGGCGCCGACGATGCCGCCCACGCCGTGGATGCCGAACACGTCCAGCGCGTCGTCGGCGCCGAGCATCTTCTTCAGGCCGCTCACACCCCACAGGCAGATGAAGCCGGCGATCAGACCCATCACGATGGCACCCATCGGACCCACGGAACCGCAGGCCGGGGTGATGACCACCAGACCGGCGACCGCACCCGAGGCAGCACCCAGCATCGAGGCCTTGCCCTTGAACAGCGCTTCACCCACACACCAAGCCAGCACCGCAGCAGCCGTGGCCATCAGGGTGTTGATGAAGGCCAGCGCAGCGCTGCCGTTGGCTTCCAGGGCAGAGCCGGCATTGAAGCCGAACCAGCCCACCCACAGCAGCGAGGCGCCCACCATGGTCAGCGTCAGCGAGTGCGGTGTGAAGGACTCACGACCGTAGCCAATGCGCTTGCCGATCATGTACGCACCCACCAGACCCGCGACGGCCGAGTTGATGTGCACCACGGTGCCGCCAGCGAAGTCCAGCGCACCCTTGCTCAGCAGGTAACCACCCGCGCCCCACACCATGTGAGCGATCGGCAGGTAGCTGAACGTGAACCACAGGGCGGTGAACAGCAGCACGGCGCCGAACTTGATGCGCTCGGCAAACGCGCCGACGATCAGGGCGCAGGTGATGCCTGCGAAGGTGCACTGGAAGGCCACAAAGATCAGCTCGGGGATCTTGGCATCCGGGGTGAACGTGTCGGCCATCGAAGCGGGCGTGATGCCGCTCAGGAAGGCTTTGGACAGGTCGCCAATGATGGTGCCGGCTCCACCGAACGCCAGGCTGTAGCCATACGCGGCCCACAGCACCGACACCAGCGAGAAGACCATCAGCACCTGCATCAGCACCGACAGCATGTTCTTGCTGCGAACCAGGCCACCGTAGAACAGGGCCAGGCCGGGCACGACCATCAGGATCACCAGGATGGTGGAGATCATCATCCAGGCGGTGTCGCCCTTGTTGACGGTCGGGGTGGGCGCGGCTTCAGCGGCCGATGCAGCTTCCGGGGCAGGCGCCACGGCGGGTGCCACAACGGCCTCGACGGCGGACGCGATCTCGGGGGCGGATGCCGCTGCTTCCTGGGCGTGGGCGACGCCCAGCAGGCCCAAGGCCGCGAGCCCCAGCGCGAATGACGCAATGAGCTTTCTCATGGAAATGCCTCTTGATAAAACAATGGTTGTGACGGCGCAGGTCCACCCTGGGGTGTCGGCCACCAATGGGAAAAGGGGGTCAGGGGTGCGGTGTGATCACAGGGCGTCTTTGTCCACCTCACCGGTGCGGATGCGGATCACCTGCTCCAGTGGCGTGACAAAAATCTTGCCGTCGCCGATTTTGCCGGTGCGGGCCGAGGTTTCGATGGCTTCGATCACGCGCTCGAGGATGGCGTCATCCACAGCCGCTTCGATTTTCACTTTGGGCAGAAAATCGACCACATACTCCGCGCCGCGGTACAGCTCGGTGTGGCCCTTTTGACGGCCAAAGCCCTTGACTTCGGTCACCGTGATGCCCTGAACGCCAATGGCGGACAGAGCCTCACGGACTTCGTCAAGCTTGAAGGGCTTGACGATGGCGGTCACCATTTTCATGTTGGTACTCCGGTGAGGTTGGTAAAAAATTGCTGACATCCACCATCTGCATGAACTGTGCCAACCAATGATCTGGACCGCCCGGAGCCTTGGTGCGGGGCTGGGGCGTGCGGGTCTCAGGATGGGTCAGAGGTGGTCGCCCCGAACTGGTGCGTGACAGGATGAGCGCTGTCGGCAGCGCCTGTCCATCCACCAAAACGGTGCCGTTTCTGGATGATGGTCGTTCGCCCCTCAGAGGGAGTGCCGCGCAGGCAGGTCCTCTCCACAATCGCCCCTTTGTTCTGGCCTCGTGCCTCGCCGTCTGCCCATGTCGCTTGCCATCGTTCACAGTCGCGCTCTGGATGGGCTCAAGGCCCCGGAGGTCACCGTCGAGGTTCACCTGGCCAATGGCCTGCCATCGTTCACCCTGGTGGGGCTGGCCGACACCGAGGTCAAAGAGGCTCGCGAGCGTGTGCGTGCCGCCCTGAGCAACAGCGGACTCGACTTCCCATTTAACAAGCGCATCACGGTCAATCTGGCGCCCGCCGATCTGCCCAAGGAATCCGGACGTTTTGACCTCCCGATCGCGCTCGGCATCCTGGCGGCGATGGGGCACATCGACCCGGAACGCCTGGTCGACCTGGAATTTGCCGGCGAGTTGTCGCTGGGCGGTGAGTTGAGACCCGTGCGGGGCGCCTTGCCCATGGCCCTGGCCTTGTTGCGGGCCGCCGAGGGCGGTCGGGTGCGGGGCCTGGTCCTGCCACAAGCCAGCGCCGACGAAGCCGCCCTGGTCGAGGGGGCTCGCTTGTATGGCGCCCGTCACCTCATGGACGTCGTGGAGGCACTGCGCCCATCAGGACAGGGATCCGGCGCCACCTTGGTGCGCACCCAGTCGGTGCCGTTTGAGCCTGTGCGTGCCCAATGGGGGCTGCCTGACCTGCGCGAGGTCAAAGGACAGTCCGCCGCCAAGCGCGCGCTCGAAATCGCGGCGGCCGGGGCGCACTCGGTGTTGATGATGGGCCCCCCAGGCAGTGGCAAGTCCATGCTGGCGCAGCGCTTTGCCGGACTGCTGCCCGAACTCGCGCCGGGTGAAGCCTTGGAGTCGGCCGCCGTGCTCAGTCTGGCGGGGCATTTCGATGCCGCTCAATGGCGGCGCCGCACCGTGCGCAGCCCGCACCACACCGCGTCACCTGTCGCGCTGGTCGGTGGTGGCTCGCCCCCACGGCCTGGTGAGATCTCACTGGCCCACCACGGGGTGCTGTTCCTTGATGAACTGCCCGAGTTTCCCCGTGCGGCCCTGGAGGCGCTGCGGGAACCCCTGGAAACCGGCCAGATCACGATCTCCCGCGCGGCCCGCCGCCATGACTTCCCTGCGCGTTTTCAGCTCATCGCAGCCATGAACCCCTGCCCCTGTGGACACTTTGGCAATCCGCTCAAGGCCTGCCGGTGCACGCCCGATCAGGTGGCTCGTTACCAGGGACGGCTCAGTGGCCCCCTGCTCGATCGCATTGACGTGCAGGTCGAGGTGCCGGCCGTGGCGCCGGAAGTGCTCGCGCGCAGTCCTGAGGGGGCGTCGTCTGAGGAGGTGGCCCAGCGCGTGGTCGCCGCCCGGGCGCGGCAGCTGGCGCGACAAGGGCGGCTCAATGCCGAGCTGGAAGGGGCGGCCCTCGACCTGCATGCAGCGGCAGAGCCCGCCGCGCAGGCGTTCCTGCAGTCTGCCTGCGCACGCTTGGGATGGTCCGGGCGCGCCTACCACCGCGTGCTCAAGCTGGCGCGCACCATTGCCGACCTGGCCGAGGCCGATCACATCGCTTCAGCCCACATGGCCGAGGCCATCCAGTACCGTCGCGCTCTGTCGTCCACGTGAGGCCTGCGACCGATCAAGACACGTCGTTGGGTTCGGGACTAGACTCAGCCCTCATCGCAACACGCTGGAGATCTCTGCATGTCCCGTTCCATCCGTCTGATGTCTCGCGCCGCCTTCACCACGCTGGCCCTGACCCTCTCCATCGGCGCCGGTTTGGCACACGCTGCCGGTCCGTCTGACGCGGTAGCAAAGCCGGTGAAAACAACCCCGGTCGTGGCGCCCTGGGTGCAGGTGGATTCGGCGTGGGCACGCCCGATGGTCACCGGACAAACGGCCACCGGGGGCTTCATGGTGCTCACGGCTCGTCAGGCGCTCACCCTCGAAGGGTTCAGCATGGCACGTGCGGGGGTGCCCGAGTTGCACGAGATGACCATGGACGGCCAGGTCATGCGCATGCGGGCCATTCCCTCGCTGGCGCTGCCTGCTGGTCAGGCGGTGGTGCTGCGACCGGGTGGGCATCACCTGATGTTGACCCAACTCCAGGACACCTTGAAAGAGGGGGAGGTGCTGTCGCTGACGCTGAAACTGCGCACCCATGACGGCAAGGCCGTGACGCAAATGGTCAACCTGCCCGTCAAGGCGCACATGCTGATGCCAGCATCCGGTGGTGCCGGTGCCTCAGCGCCGATGAATTCAGGCTCGGGCGGTCACTACCACCACGGCATGGCTCACTGATCTTCCAGGCGCCGGGGCGGGTAGCTGTCCCAGGTCTGGCAGCCCGGGCATTGCCAGAAGTAGTGCTGGCTCTCAAAGCCGCAGGCCGCGCAGCGGTAACGCTGCAGCGGTTTGGCTGCGCTGGTCAGGGCTTTTTGCAGCACCTCCACCTCGGGCTCATCCAGAGGCACATGGCTGACCAGGCGCTCGCGAATCAGGCTCTGGGCCGCAGACAAGGAGGGTTGCTGACGCAGATGCTGCATGATCGCGTCGCGCCGCTCCGCCGCATCGGGCTGCAGCGTGCCGATGGCCGTCAACACGTCCATGGTCGGGGCCTGGCTGTACACAGATTGCAGCTTGCTGAGCGCCGCAGGCACCTCACCGCAGGCCTGCGCACTGCGGGCATAGTCCATCGCAATCAGCGCAAAGGACTGGGGCTGCTTGAACATCAGCTCATCCCAGATCCGCAGGGCCTCGGCATGCCGGCCCTGGCGTACCAGGCGCTGGCCTTGCAACACCAGGGGCCGAGCGGCCTGGGGCGCGGCTTCGCGGGCGCGGGCCAAGGCCTGTTCGGCCTCGTCGGCACGGCCTCGCGCGTCGGCTTCCTGCGCCACCTCGCACCAGTGGTGCGCGCTGCGTTGAGAAAAGGATCCGGTACCCGTGGCCTCCAGTTGGCGTGCCACCTCGATGGCCGGGTGCCAGTTGCGTGAGCGCTCGTACAGTGACAGCAGGGCCAGACGGGCATCGGTGCTGAAGGCGGTGCCGTCCAAGGCCTTGAAGGCTTCCTCGGCGCGGTCAAACAGACCGGCCTTCATGAAGTCATGCGCCAGGGCGTGCTGGGCCCGTTCACGCTCTTCGCGCTTGAGGTCGCCGCGAGACAGCAGATGCTGGTGGATGCGGATGGCGCGCTCGTACTCGCCGCGGCGACGGAACAGATTGCCCAGCGCAAAGTGCAGGTCGGTGGTGTCGGGGTCGTGCTGAACGGCCTCGATGAAGGCATCGATGGCCTTGTCCTGCTGTTCGTTGAGCAGCAGGTTCAGGCCCTTGAAGTAAGCCTGGGGCGAGGCCTGGTCCTCGCGCTTGAGCTGACGCAAGTCCAGGCGTGACGCCATCCAGCCCAGCAAAAACACCACCGGGGCGGCCAGGAGCAGCCAGTACAGATCGAATTCCATGGGCAAGAGGAGAAGGGCTTACTTGGCCGGCTTGCGCGGGGCTGGCATGTCGGGCGGGAAGGGGAGCTCGGGCGGCAGCGTGAGCTCACCGGACGCGTCGGTGTTCGCGCCGGGAGCTGGTGCAATGCCGGCCTCGCTCTGAGCTGCCGAGGGGCTGAGCAGCAAACGATGACGGGCCTCCCGGCGTTGGCGCCACCAACTGGGCACCATGGCCAGCACGCCGGTGGCGCAGCCCAAGGCAAAGGCGGCCAGCACGATGAACACCATCGGGGCCTGCCACTGGTAGCCCAGGAACCACTTCAGGTCCACGGTGTGCTGGTTGTTCAGCGCAAAGGCGAACAAGACGAAGAACAGGAGGCCGCGCCACAACCAGTTCAGGGTACGCATGGGAGTTAGCTGTGTGAGATGTCAGGGGAGGCAACTGCCACGGGCGTGGCATCGGTGACAGTATCCACCGTGTCGACCCCTTCGCGCAGCGCCTTGCCCGGTTTGAAGTGGGGCACCAGCTTTTCCGGGATCAGCACCTGTTCGCCCGAACGCGGGTTGCGGCCCATGCGAGGCGGGCGACGGCTGATCGAAAAACTGCCAAAACCACGGATCTCGATGCGATGACCTTTGGCCAGGGCCTCGGACATGGCGTCCAGGATGGTCTTGACGGCGAATTCGGCATCGCGCTGGGTGAGCTGGCCAAAGCGTTCGGCCAGGCGGGCCACGAGGTCGGAACGGGTCATGTCAGGAAGGCGAAGGATGGGAGGTTGTGATGAGCATCAGCAAAAAGCCCCACGGACCTGGCAAGGCCAGGACCTGGGGCTTTGTACCACGCTCATCACAACCCCCACCGACCGGAGCCGGAGGGGATGTGGTGCGCAGAAGACGGATCAACCGTTGTTCTGGTCGAGCTTGGCCTTCAGGAGAGCGCCCAGGCTGGTGGTGCCGGAGCCTTCCTTGGTGGTCTCAGAGCTCAGACGTTGCAGAGCTTGTTGCTCTTCAACGCTGTCCTTCGCCTTGATCGACAGCTGGATGTTGCGGGTCTTGCGGTCGATGTTGATGATCACGGCGGTGATCTCTTCACCTTCCTTCAGCACGTTGCGTGCGTCTTCGACGCGGTCACGGCTGATTTCGGAAGCGCGCAGGTAACCCAGGATGTCGTCACCCAGGTTGATCTCAGCACCCTTGGCATCCACGGTCTTGACGGTGCCAGTGACGGTGGCGCCACGGTCGTTCAGGGTCGTGAAGTTGGTGAACGGATCGCTGTCCAGCTGCTTGATGCCCAGGGAGATGCGCTCGCGCTCGACGTCGATGGCCAGAACGATCGCTTCGACTTCCTGGCCCTTCTTGTAGTTGCGCACGGCGGCTTCGCCAGGCTCGTTCCAAGACAGGTCGGACAGGTGAACCAGACCGTCGATGCCGGCAGCCAGACCCACGAACACGCCGAAGTCGGTGATCGACTTGACAGGGCCCTTGACGCGGTCACCGCGGTTGAAGCTCTGCGCGAAGTCGTCCCATGGGTTCGGCTTGCACTGCTTCATGCCCAGGGAGATGCGACGCTTGTCTTCGTCGATTTCCAGGACCATGACTTCCACTTCGTCGCCCAGATTGACGATCTTGTTGGGAGCGATGTTCTTGTTGGTCCAGTCCATTTCGGAGACGTGCACCAGGCCTTCGATGCCGGGTTCGATCTCGACGAACGCACCGTAGTCAGCAATGTTGGTGACCTTGCCGAACAGACGGGTGGAGGCAGGGTAACGACGCGACACGCCAACCCAAGGATCGTCGCCCATTTGCTTCAGGCCCAGCGAGACGCGGTTCTTTTCTGCGTCGAACTTCAGGACCTTGGCGGTCAGCTCTTGACCCACGGTCACCACTTCGGACGGGTGACGGACACGGCGCCATGCCATGTCGGTGATGTGCAGCAGGCCGTCGATGCCGCCGAGGTCCACGAACGCACCGTATTCGGTGATGTTCTTGACCACGCCGTTGACGATGGCGCCTTCGCGCAGCGTTTCCATCAGCTTGGCGCGCTCTTCGCCCATCGAGGCTTCGACCACGGCACGGCGCGACAGCACGACGTTGTTGCGCTTGCGGTCCAGCTTGATGACCTTGAATTCCATGGTCTTGCCTTCGAACGGCGACATGTCCTTGACAGGGCGCGTATCGAGCAAAGAACCAGGCAGGAAGGCACGGATGCCGTTGACCAGAACGGTCAGGCCGCCCTTGACCTTGCCATTGACGGTACCGGTCACGAAGTCGCCAGACTCCAGTGCGGTTTCCAGGGACAGCCACGAAGCCAGACGCTTGGCCTTGTCGCGCGACAGGATGGTGTCGCCGTAGCCGTTTTCGATGGCGTCAACCGCCACCGACACGAAGTCACCGACTTGGACTTCGATCTCGCCCGTGTCGTTGCGGAACTCGTCGATAGGCACGTACGCTTCGGACTTCAGGCCGGCGTTGACCACGACGAAGTTGTGTTCGACGGCGACCACTTCAGCAGTGATGACTTCGCCGGTGCGCATGTTGGCGCGTTGCAACGACTCTTCGAATAGGGCGGCAAAAGATTCAGACATTGAATTTCCTGTGCTGGCGTGAACCAGCGGTAACGCTCAGGTCGACAGGAACGACCAGAGCGGGTTGGGTTGAAGAACATGACAGTCAGGTCAACGAGGGGTCAACCCAGATTGCTCATGCCCTGGCCTGGCGGTCAGGGCCGGCTGTCACAGCCTTGTATCGGCCTGCAGTCGCGTCGCGAACTCAATGTCCGGCGATCACGTGAGGCCAGCCTTCCACCCACCAACCCAGCACTGTGTCCATCGATTCTTCGATGGTGAGTGCGGAATTGTCGAGCTTGCGGGCATCTGCTGCAGGCACCAGAGGCGACACCGCGCGGGTACGATCCCGCAGGTCGCGCGCCTCCAAATCTGCGCAAATCTCTTCTAGGTTAGCAGAAAAACCTTTTTGGATCAATTGACGGTAGCGGCGCTCGGCCCGCTCGGCGGCCGTGGCGGTCAGGAACACCTTCAGCGCGGCGTCCGGAAAGATCACCGTGCCCATGTCGCGGCCATCGGCCACGAGGCCCGGCAGGCCGCGGAAGGCCTTTTGCAACTCGACCAGGGCCTGGCGCAACCCGGGCACCGCCGAGATGCGAGAGGCCGTTTGCCCGACGTCTTCGCGGCGCAGGTCATCGCTGACGTCGCGCTCGGCCACCCAGATGTGCTCGCCGTCAAAGCGCAGGCTGATTTCCTTGCCCACCTGGCGGGCCAGGGCTTCCAGCGCAACGGCGTCGTCCAGATCCAGCCTTTGTTCGAGCGCCAGCAGCGCGGTGATGCGGTACAGCGAGCCTGAATCCAGGAACTGGTAGCCCAGGCGATGCGCCAAGGCGCTGGCCAGCGTGCCCTTGCCCGAAGCCGTGGGCCCGTCGACCGTGATCACGGGGATCAGGTCCGGATCGGTCTGGGCGACCTGGAACATCGACTCGAAGTAATCGGGGAAGGTCTTGCCCACGCAGCGCGGGTCGTCAATGCGCACCGAAATGGGCTTGCCCGCCACCGCCGTGGGCGCCAGCGGGTTGAAGGCGGCCAGCGAAAAGCACATGGCCATGCGGTGGTCGTCGTAGGTGTGGATGCTGCCGTGCTGCCAGGCGCCGTGGGCCGGTGGGGTCACTTCGATGAAGTCTTCACCCTCGACCACGGTGGCCCCTAGCTTGCGCAGTTCGCAGGCCATGGCGGCGATGCGGTCCGTTTCCTTCACGCGCCAGCTCGCGATGTTGCGCAGGCGGGTCGTGCCCTGGGCGTACAGCGCCATCACGGCCAGGGTCATGGCGGCATCCGGAATGTGGTTGCAGTCCATGTCCACGGCCGTCAGCGGCCAGGTGCCGCGGCGGATCTCCAGCCAGTTCGGACCGGACGTGACCTGGGCGCCCATGGCCTGCGCAGCCTCGACGAAGCGAATGTCGCCCTGGATGGAGGCAGCGCCCACACCCTCGACGCGCACCGGCATGTCGATGCCGGCGATGGCGCCTGCCGCGATGAAGTAGGACGCCGACGAGGCATCGGCCTCGACGTGGATCTCGCCGGGCGACTGGTAACGGCTGCCCTGCGGGATGACGAAACGCTCCCAGCCCTGGCGTTCGACCTGGATGCCAAAGCGCGCCAGCAGGTTCAGGGTGATCTCGATGTAGGGCTTGGAAATCAGCTCACCGACCACCTCGATGGTCAGAGCCTGGTGCTGCGACACCAGCGGCAGGGCCAGCAGCAAGGCGGTGAGGAACTGGCTGGACACGTCGCCACGCACCTTGATGGGGGCCGACAGCTTGAGCTGTCCACCTGCGAGACGCAGCGGCGGATAGCCCTCGGTACCGGTGCATTCGATGGCGCAACCCAGGGGACGCAAGGCATCGACCAGGTCGCCGATGGGGCGTTCGTGCATGCGAGGCACGCCCGACAAGGTGAAGACGCCGCCTTGCGTGGCCGACAGCAGGGCCAGGGCGGCGGTCAGAGGCCGCATGGCCGTACCGGCGTTGCCCAGGAACAGATCGGCCTGTTTGACCGCCAATCGCCCGCCCAGGCCGGTGATGCGCACGGTGTCGCCTTCCTGATCCAGCTCGCAGCCCAGGGTGCGCAGGGCTTCGAGCATCACGTGGGTGTCGTCCGAGGCCAGCAGGTCGTGGACCACGGTGGTGCCTTCGCTCAAGCCGGCCAGCAGCAGCACCCGGTTGGAGATGCTTTTGGAGCCGGGCAGGCGCACTGTGCCGCCGGCAGACAACAGCGGAGGAAGGTCAAGGAAGGCGGTGGTGTACATGCGAAAGGAAACTCGAGTGCCCCGTCATCCGACGGGGCGGGTCTCAGAGGCGGGAGGCCGTGGATTTGGGATTCAGTTGCCACTGACTGCGGGAGGCGGATGCGGTGTCGATCAAGGCTTCCAGGGCGGGGCCATTCCAGTCGCGCATCTGGCGCTCCATCTCCTCCAGGGCACCCCGGAAGGCTTCGGATTGCCGCAGGATCTCCTCGCGGTTCGACAGCAGGATGTCACGCCAGATGGTCGGGTCGCTCGCGGCAATCCGACTGAAGTCCCGGAAACCGGGGCCAGCCAGCGACAGGTATTCCTGCCCGGCGGGTTGTTGGGCCATGGCGTTCATGTAAGCGAAGGCCAGCAGGTGGGGCAGGTGGCTCACGGCGGCAAAGGCCGCGTCGTGGTGCTCGGGGCTCATCTTGAGCACCTGGCAGCCCACGGCTGCCCACACGTCGGTGGCCTTCTGCACCAGCACCGGATCGGTCTGGTGCAGGGGCGTCAGGATGACCTTGCGGCCCTGGTACAGCGTCGGGTCGGCATGCTCGATGCCGGCGACCTCGCGCCCGGCAATCGGGTGGGCGGGCACGAAAGAGGGCAGACGCTCCTTCAGCACGCGACGGGCAGCATCGACCACGTCCCGTTTGGTGGAGCCCACATCCATGAACAGCACGCCGGGGTTCACCAGGTGGCGAATCGACTTGAAGGTGCCTTCACTGGCCGCCACCGGCACGGCGATCAGCACGATGTCGGAGCCCGATACCGCCAACAGGGCCGACTCGGCCGCGACGTCGATCACGCCCAGGCGGCGCGCTTTCTCAACGGTCGAGGGCGACTTGCTGTAACCCACGACCCGCTTGACCAGGCCGGCCTTTTTCAGGGCCAGGGCGAACGAGCCCCCCATGAGGCCACAGCCGATCAGGCCAAGTTGGTTGAACATGCTGCAAGATCCTTGGAATTCAGTGCACGTCCAGCGGGAAGCTGCCGAGCACCTTGAAGAATGAACACTGGGCGCGCAACTCCTGCAGGGCTGCCGCCACATTGTCCTGCGCCGGATGACCGGCCAGGTCGATGAAGAACACGTAGTCCCAACTGCCCGAACGCGCTGGGCGCGATTCGAAGCGGGTCATGGAGACGCCGTGGCGCTTGAGCGGCACGAGCATGTCGTGCACGGCACCGGGGCGATTGTCCACGGCCACGATCAGGCTGGTGCAGTCGTGGCCGGTCGGGGCCACGCCCACGTGCGGACCGGGGCGGGTCACGATCACGAAACGGGTGCGGTTATGGGCCTCGTCCTGCACTGCCGCCTGCACGACATGCAGGCCGTACTGGCTGGCGGCACGCTCACTGGCCAGCGCTGCGATGGTGGGGTCCAGTCCGGCCAGGCGCGCACCCTCGGCATTGCTCGACACCGGGCGGCGTTCGGCGTCCGGCAGGTTCTGGCTCAGCCAGTGGTGGCACTGCGCCAGCGCCTGAGGATGGGCGCACACCACGGTGATGCCCTCGCGCGAAGGCTCTTTGCGCAGCAGGTTGTGCGTCACCAGCAGACTGGTTTCGCCCACGATGGTCAGTGGCGAGGCCAGCAACAGGTCAAGCGAGCGGGCCACCACGCCTTCGGTCGAGTTCTCGACCGGAACCACGCCGTAGTCGGCCGAACCCGAGATGGTGGCGCGGAACACCTCATCGACCGATGGGCAGGCCAGCGCGTCGATGGAGGATCCGAAGTAGTTGAGCGTGGCCAGCTCGCTGAACGTGCCAATGGGGCCGAGGAAGGCCACCCGCTGCTGTGCCTCCAGGGCACGGCAGGCCGACATGATTTCGCGCCAGATGGGCGCCAGGCTGTCTTCGCGCACCGGGCCGGGGTTCTGGGCCTTGACGCGGTCGATGACCTGCGCCTCGCGATCGGGACGGAAAACCGGCGAACCGTCGAGCTTTTTGACCTCGCCCACCGCTTGCGCCAAGCGGGCGCGCTGGTTGATCAGGTCGAGCAGCTGCTGGTCAACGGCATCAATGCGCACGCGCAGGTCGGCGAGCTGTTCATCGACCGGGCGATCGTCGGGCTGGAAGTGCGCGGAATCAACCATGGCGTGCGACAAAGGTCTTCATGTAGTCCACCAGGGCTTGAACGCCGGCCAGCGGCATGGCGTTGTAAATGGAGGCGCGCATACCGCCCACGCTCTTGTGCCCCTTGAGTTGCAGCAATCCGGCTTCCTTGGCGCCGCTCAGGAAGGCGTCGTTCAGGTCATCCGAAGGCAGGAAGAAGGGGATGTTCATGCGCGAGCGGCAGTTGCCGGCCACCTTGTTGACGTAGAAGCCCGAGGCATCGACGTAATCGTAGAACAGCTGGGCCTTGGCGACGTTGCGGGCCTCGATGGCCGCCAGGCCGGTGAGGTCACCCTCGCGCTGACGCAGGATCCACTGGAACACCAGGCCGGACAGGTACCAGGGGTAGGTGGCCGGCGTGTTGTACATGGACCCATTGTCGGCCACGATCTGGTAGTCGAAAGCCGAGGGGGTGATCGGCAGGGCGTGGCCGATCAGGTCTTCGCGCACGATCACCAGGGTCAGGCCGGCGGGGCCGATGTTCTTTTGGGCGCCGGCATAGGCCAGGCCCACGCGCGACCAGTCGATGGGGCGCGAGACGATGTGGGAGGAGCAGTCGATCACCAGCGGCGCCTGGGTGCCGAGCGCGGCCAGATCGGGCAACTCGTGCATTTCGACCCCGTGGATGGTCTCGTTGCTGCACACATGCACGTAGGCAGCGTTGTCGCTGATCTGCCAGCTGTCGTAGTCGGGCAGGGTGGTGTGGTGGTCGGCAGCGTTGCTGGCGGCGATGTGCACTTCGCAGTACTTGTGCGCTTCCTTGGCCGACTTTTGCGACCACGAACCCGTGATCACGTAATCGGCACGGCCGCCGCGCGACAGGTTCATCGGCACGATCGCGTTTTCGGCGAGGGCGCCCCCCTGCATGAACAGGATCTTGTGCGTGGCCGGCACCGCGAGGATCGCGCGCAGGTCGGCTTCGGCCTGGTGTGCGATGGCCGTGAACTCCTTGCCGCGGTGGCTCATCTCCATCACGCCCATGCCCGAGCCATGCCAGTCCAGCATCTCGCTGGCGGCCTGTTGCAGGACTTCTTCAGGCAGGGCGGCCGGGCCGGCTGAAAAATTGAAAGGGCGGGTCATGGGCACAATCCAGGCACAAACGGTGCGTCAGGCGGGAATTCAAGACGCCGGCGGCGGAGTGCCAGTCCGGCGTCGTCTCGGATTTACTTCTTGGTGGCGGGCTTGCCCTCACCCTGGCTCAGCTTGCCGCCGGTGGCCTTGTCCAGGATGGCGCGGATGTTCTTTTCAGCCGTTTGCAGCTTGGGCGTGACCTGAGGGCGGGCGTCGGCGACCACCTTTTCCAGCAGGGCGTTGCTCATTTCGGGCAGCAGGCTCTGGTAGCGCTTGAGGACGGGGGACTCCAGCATCGCTTGCAGCTGCTTGAGCTCGTCTTCGCTGAACTTCTCTTCATAGATGGGGCCCAGCACGCTGGTGCTCAGCTTGCCGGCGCTGGCGCGCACGGCAGGGATGGCGCCATCGAGGTATTTCTTGATCTCGGCGTCGACCAGCTTGGCTGTGGCTTCACGCTTGTCTTCGGGCACGCCCTGCACCAGGATCTGGCGCGCGCCCATGGCGAGTTGGCGGGCAGGCTGCTCGGCCACGTTGCGGGACATGTCGTCCAGTGCGCCCTGCTGCGAGCTCAGGATCTTCTGGACGACCTCTTTCTTGTCAGCGTGAGCCGACAGGGAGGTGGCGGCCAGCGTGGTGGCCACGGCCACCGCCCATGCGGTTTTCATCAGAGTCATCGTGTGTCCTTGCAATCCTGTAAAGGTGTGAAACCCCTCGTTGTTCGAGGGGGTGTCAGGCTTGGTGTGGTCCGATCAGCTTTCGGTTCCGTCCGCCGTGTCACCGGTGGTGTCCGCGTCGATGACGTCCGTGTCCTCGGCGTCGCTGGCACTGGCTTGCGCGTCGTTTTCAACGATGCGTTGCAGGCCGATCAGCTTGGCGCCTTCGTCCAGGGCGATCAGGGTCACGCCTTGTGTGGCGCGGCCCAGTTCGCGGATTTCGGCGACCCGGGTGCGCACCAGCACGCCCTTGTCGGTGATCAGCATGATCTCGTCTTCCGGGCGCACCAGGGTGGCCGCGACCACCTTGCCGTTGCGCTCGGACTGCTGGATGGCGATCATGCCCTTGGTGCCGCGACCGTGACGGGTGTACTCGACGATGGAGGTGCGCTTGCCGAAGCCGTTTTCGGTGGCGGTCAGCACGCTCTGCGTTTCGTCTTCGGCCACCAGCATAGCGATGACCGACTGGCCTTCTTCCAGCATCATGCCGCGCACGCCGCGGGCGCTGCGGCCCATCGGGCGCACGTCGTCTTCGTCAAAGCGCACAGCCTTGCCGCCGTCAGAGAACAGCATCACGTCGTGCTTGCCGTCGGTCAGCGCGGCGCCCACCAGCACATCGCCCTCGTCCAGGCCCACGGCGATGATGCCGGCCTTGCGGGGGTTGCTGAAGTCGGTGAGCGGTGTCTTCTTGACGGTGCCCAGGCGCGTGGACATGAAGACGTAGTGGTCTTCCGGGAAGCTGCGGAACTCGCCGGTCAGCGGCAGCACCACGTTGATCTTCTCGTCTTTTTCCAGCGGGAACATGTTGACCATGGGCTTGCCGCGCGAGTTGCGCGAGCCCTGCGGCACTTCCCAGACCTTGATCCAGTAGACGCGACCACGGTTGCTGAAGCACAGGATGTAGTCGTGCGTGTTGGCGATGAAGAGCTGGTCGATCCAGTCGTCTTCCTTGGTCGCCGTGGCCTGCTTGCCGCGGCCGCCTCGCTTTTGCGAGCGGTACTCGCTCAAGGGTTGGCTCTTGATGTAGCCCGTGTGCGAGATCGTCACCACCATGTCGGTCGGGGTGATCAGGTCTTCGGTGCCCAGCTCTTGCGCGTTGTGCTCGATGGCCGAGCGGCGTGCGCCCAGCTTGGTCTGGCCGAATTCCTGGCGGATGGCCGACAGCTCGTCACCGATGATGACCGACACGCGCTCAGGCTTGGCCAGGATGTCCAGCAGATCGGCGATCTGGGCCATGACGTCCTTGTACTCGCCGATGATCTTGTCTTGCTCCAGACCGGTCAGGCGCTGCAGACGCATCTGCAAGATCTCGCCCGCCTGGTCTTCGGACAGGCGGTACAGGCCGTCGGGCTGCATGCCAAAGCTCAGCGGCAGACCGTCCGGGCGGTACAGCTGGGCATCGCCCTCGGTGCGGCTGAGCATCTCGCGCACCAGACCCGAGTCCCAGCTCTTGCTCATCAGGGCAGCCTTGGCCACCGGCGGGGTGGGCGAGGTCTTGATGGTCTCGATGAACTCGTCGATGTTGGCCAGCGCCACGGCCAGGCCTTCCAGCACGTGACCGCGTTCGCGCGCCTTGCGCAGCTCGAACACGGTGCGGCGAGTGATGACCTCGCGGCGGTGCTCCAGGAAGACCGTGATCAGGTCTTTCAGGTTGCACAGCTTGGGCTGCCCGTCGATCAGGGCCACCATGTTGATGCCGAAGGTGTCCTGCAACTGGGTCTGCTTGTACAGATTGTTGAGGATGACCTCGGGCACTTCGCCGCGCTTGAGCTCGATCACCACGCGCATGCCGGACTTGTCAGACTCGTCCTGGATGTGGCTGATGCCTTCGATCTTCTTTTCGTTGACCAGTTCGGCGATGCGCTCGAGCAGGGTCTTCTTGTTGACCTGGTAGGGGATCTCGTCAACGATGATCGCCTGACGGTCGCCCTTGCCGATGTCCTCGAAGTGCACGCGGGCCCGCATGACCACGCGCCCACGACCGGTGCGGTAGCCATCGCGCACACCTGACATGCCGTAAATGATGCCGGCGGTGGGGAAATCGGGCGCCGGGATGATTTCCATCAGCTCGTCGATCGAGCAGTCCGGGTTGCGCAGCGAGTGCAGGCAGGCGTCGACGACCTCGTTGAGGTTGTGCGGCGGGATGTTGGTGGCCATGCCCACCGCGATACCGGCCGAGCCGTTGATCAGCAAATTGGGCAGGCGCGCGGGCAGGACCAGCGGCTCTTTTTCCGAGCCGTCGTAGTTCGGGCCGAAATTGACCGTTTCCTTGTCGATATCGGCCAGCATTTCGTGGGCGATTTTGGACAGGCGGATTTCGGTGTAACGCATGGCGGCGGCGCTGTCGCCGTCGACCGAACCGAAGTTACCCTGGCCGTCGACCAGCATGTGGCGCAGCGAAAAGTCTTGGGCCATGCGCACGATGGTGTCGTACACCGCCGAGTCGCCGTGCGGGTGATACTTGCCAATGACGTCACCAACGATACGCGCCGACTTCTTGTAAGGCCGGTTCCAATCGTTGTTGAGCTCGTGCATCGCGAACAGCACGCGACGGTGAACAGGCTTGAGGCCATCACGGGCATCGGGCAGAGCCCGGCCCACGATCACGCTCATCGCGTAATCGAGGTAAGAACGCCGCATCTCCTCTTCGAGGCTGATGGGCAGGGTTTCCTTGGCGAATTGCGTCATGCGTGCTTCACGGTGAGAAGGGACATCCGGACGGAGGTGGCCATCGGGTCGTCATGGACTTCCACGGGTGCCGGCCAGACGGGCTGTCTGGGCAGCACGGAAAGAACCATTGTAATTGGCCGATCATGTCGTCGGCGCGCAACAATCCAAGGGGGGGGCGACTTCGCTCACGTTCTACCTGCATGAGTCAAATTCACTATGGCACAATGATTTCGTAATGTGCCCTTGGTCTATGCCTCGGGCGTCCGGCACCGTTCTGGTTCGGTCTGTTGCCCGCTAAGGGTGCTTCGCAGTGAAATGCTGCGTCTATATATATGTGAGGACTCGCATGATCAAGCTCAATCAAATCGCTGCTCTGTTTGCTACCGCTGCTCTGGCTGGTGGTGCTTTCGCCCAAACCGTGGACAACTGGCGTGGTACCGACGGCACCGTGTGGAAGAACGGTACGAACGAATATTGCTGGCGTGACAACTTCTGGACCCCGGCTACCGGCGTCCAAGGTTGCGATGGCGTGCCCGCTCCTGTGGCTGCGGCTCCTGCCGCCGCACCGGCTGCACCGGCTCCTGCACCGGCTCCTGCCGCCGTGGTGCCTGCTGCCCCCGCCACCGAAAAGGTGAGCTTCGCTGCTGACGCTTTCTTCGACTTCAACAAGACCGCCCTGAAGCCCGAAGGCAAGGCCAAGCTGGACGACCTGGCTGACAAGGTCAAGGGTCTGAACCTGGAAGTCGTGATCGCAGTGGGTCACACCGACTCCGTGGGCTCTGACGCTTACAACGAAAAGCTGGCGGTCAAGCGCTCCGAAGCCGTCAAGTCCTACCTGGCTGGCAAGGGCATCGACGCTTCCAAGATCTACACCGAAGGCAAGGGCGAAAAGCAACCCGTGGCTGACAACAAGTCTGCCGATGGTCGCGCCAAGAACCGTCGCGTGGAAATCGAAGTCGTCGGCACCCGCGCCAAGTAATTGCTGCGCTGCTCAGGTGACCCTCCGGGGTCACCATGACGCGACAAAAACCCCGCCTCGGCGGGGTTTTTTCTTGCTCGCTCCGCTGGAGCGCGCTTGATAATCAGGCCAGGGTTACGTCCTTGCCGCTCAGGCGCTTGGCAAGTTGGGTGGCCAGACGGTTGGCCGTGCCATAGATCGACAGTTGCGGGTTGGCGCCGATGCTGGTCGGAAATACCGAGCCGTCATGCACCGACAGGTTATCGAGTTGCCAGTGCACGCCGTCGGGGCGCACCACGCCCAAGGCTTCGGTGCTCGCCATGCCACAGCCGCCCATGACGTGGGCGCTGCCTGCGCCCGTCAGCAAGGGCTTCATGTCGAAGGCGGCGATGGCGGCCTTGGCTGAGGCCCAGGTGCTGTAGTCATCGCTCTGCTCGTGGAATGGACGTACCACCTTCGCGCCCGCCGCAAACTGAATCTCGGCCATGGCCAGCAGCGAGCGCCGGAAGCCGTCGAGCACGTAATCGGTCAAAGGGTAGTCCAGCACAGGTGAGCCGTCGAGGTGCATGCGCACCTTGCCGCCTACTGACTCGGGGTGGAAGCCGTCACGCATGAGCGACAGCATCATCTGCGTGTGCGGATACTGTTGGAAACGCGTCGCTAGCCGCTGGCCGTGGCCGCCCATCAGGATGGAGGCCATGCCGGGGTGCAGGGGGGCCGCCTCAACCTTGAAGCCGATCGGGCCTTGCGGCGGCGCATCGTGGACGAAGTGATCGGAGTACAGCGATTGCGGGGCGCCTTGCCAACCCTCGATCCGCTCGTCGAAGATGCCGGCCGAAAAGCTGACCGGATGCAAGAAGGTGCGGCCGCCCAGCAGACCGTGTGGGTCGGGGGCGTCCGAGCGACGCAGCAAGGCGGGGGAGTTGATGGCCCCACCCGCCACCACGTAGTGTCTGGCGACCACGCGCATGGTCTGATCGGACACCTTGTCGCCATTGAGGCGGATCGGCACGCACACCAGGCCCTTGACCTGCCCATTCTGGATGTCGAGCTTGTGGGCACGGGTCTGGTAGAACAGCCGGGCGCCCGCGTTGAGCGCGGTGGGGATAGACGTCACCAGCATGGACTGCTTGGCATTGGTGGGGCAGCCCAGGCCACAGGCGCCGAGGTTCCAGCATCCCTTGACGTTGCGGGGGATGACCGCTGAGGAGATGCCCAGCTTGGTCGCGCCCTTACGCAGCACCTCGTTGTTGAGGTTGGGGGGGATGGTCCACGGCGCCATGTTCAGGCGGCGCTCGGCCTGTTCGAACCACGGTGCCATCGCCTCGGTGGTGTACTCGCCGAGTCCGAACATGTCCTGCCAGTGGCGCAGCGTGCTGTCCGGGGTGCGGAAGGAACTGGTCCAATTGATCACGGTGGTGCCGCCCACACAGCGACCTTGCATGATGCTGATGGCGCCATCCAGTGTGCGTCGTGCGGCTGACTCCTGATAAAGGGTGCGGTAAGCCTCGGACTCTTTCTGGTTGAAGTCGGAGCTGGTGCGCAGCGGGCCTTCCTCAATCAGGACCACGTCCAGCCCGGCACGGGTGAGCAGCTCAGCGGTGATGCCGGCACCCGCGCCAGTGCCGACGACGGCCACATCGCATTGAATCTGTGCGGGCAGGCCTTGTTCACCATGGGTGGCTTTCCAGCCACGGGCCAGGCCTTCGCGGAAGGGGTCAGGAAGCTTGCTCATACGTCGAGGGGGCCGGGGTAGCCGGTCAGAGGCCAGTTGGCGCTGTTGGAGAAGAAGCTCATGCAGGTCAGACCCCGCACGACCTGGTAGGTCAGGCGATTCGTGGGCAGAGGGTTGAGCCGCATGGTGTCGAGGGCACGCTCGATCTGGGCATCGCTGGCTTCTCGCCAGGAGTGCCCCAGGTCAGTCAGCATGTAGCGGGTGGGAGCGTTGCCCAGCAATCCGAGGACAGCGTTGATCTGAATCTGCATCACGGCGGGGGTGCCGCGAATGAAGTCTTCCATGTTGTCAAGGTGTGCTTCCAGGGCGCTGGCGCGCAGTGCGGCATCTTTGGGCAGCATGGGGCCCAGAATGCCACGTGCCAGCCCATGGCACACGTCCCGACCATGCTCGGTGAGCTTGCCATCGCGCAGGCCGCGGTGCCAGAACACCAGGCCGCCCAGGGTGGCGCTCACCGCGCCGATGGCCAGGGCCGTTTTCAAAAACCAGCGTCGCTTGGGCATCAAGGGGTGGTCTATGGCTCGGTCAACCATGTGAGGTGTTTCCTTGCGGAGTTTTCAAATAGGAAACATTGTGAGTCAAATTGATGTTGACGTGGGATGCGGTGACTTGGCGTAAACCCCCGCTTGTAGGGGCTGAAAAGTCACCTGTTCAGGTGGTGTTCAGCAAAAAAGAAGCGCTTGTGATGCCGTTCGAGGGTGAACCCTGGCGCGCGAGTGTTGCAGAATTAATGCAGCACTGGAGCCGCTGCTCTGGCTGCTGCATTGGCATTGAATTCAGCCGTAACTGATCAGACAAGAGGACGACGATGACGAGTACCAAACCCTGGCTTGCCCACTACGAACCAGGCGTGCCCGCCGAAATCAACCCCGAAGAATATTCATCGTTGGTAGACCTGCTGGACCAGTCGTTCAAGCAGCACGCCCAGCGCGACATGGCATCTTTCATGGGGGCGCATTGGACGTTCAGTCAGATCGATGAGATGTCCAATGCCATGGCCGCGTGGCTGCAGGCCCAAGGTCTGGCCAAAGGCGCCCGCGTGGCGCTGATGATGCCCAACATTCCTCAGTACGTGGTGGCGATTGCCGCTGTGCTGCGTGCGGGTTATGTGGTCGTCAACGTCAACCCGCTCTACACCCCGCGCGAGCTGGAGCACCAGCTCAAGGATTCGGGGGCCGAGGCCATCGTCATCCTCGAAAACTTCGCGACCACGCTGCAGGAAGTGGTGGCGCGCACGCCGATCAAGCGCATCGTGCTCGCCTCCATGGGTGACATGCTGCCTTTCTTGAAGGGCACGCTGGTTAACTTCGTGGTGCGCAACGTCAAGAAGATGGTGCCGGCGTACAGCCTGCCCGACAATGCCAAGTGCAAGCTGACCACCTTCAAGGATGCCGTGGCAAAGGGCCGGTCTCTGAAGTACGCCCGCCCTGCGCTCAAGCCCACTGACGTGGCCTTCCTGCAGTACACCGGCGGCACCACTGGGGTGTCCAAGGGTGCCACGCTGTTGCATCGCAATGTGGTGGCCAACATCCTGCAAAACGAAGCCTGGTTCAAGCCTGAGCTGAGCAAGCTGGGCAATGCCCCTCTGGTGGCAGTTTGTGCGCTGCCGCTGTATCACATCTTCTCGCTGACGGTGTGCTACTTCATGGGGGCTCGCCTGGGCTCGATGAACATCCTGATCCCGAACCCGCGCGATCTGCCAGCCGTGATCAAGACCCTGAGTGGCTACAAGGTCAACCAATTCCCTGCTGTGAACACCCTGTTCAACGCGCTGGCAAACCACCCTGACTTTGCCAAGCTGGACTTCTCTGGCCTGAAGGTGTCGATGGGTGGCGGTATGGCCGTGCAACAGGCCACCGCCGAGATCTGGAAGAAGATCACCGGCTGCCCCATCGTCGAAGGCTATGGCCTGTCGGAGACCTCGCCGGTGGCCACGGCCAACCGCCTGGACAACACCGAGTTCAACGGTTCGATCGGCTACCCGTTGCCATCGACCGAAGTGGCCATCCTGGACGACGACGGCAACCATCTGCCCATCGGTGGCGTGGGCGAAATCTCCATCCGGGGTCCTCAGGTGATGGCCGGCTACTGGCAGCGTGACGACGAAACGGCGAAGGTCATGACCTCCGACAACTTCTTCCGCACGGGCGACATCGGCATCATGGACGAGCGCGGCCAGGTTCGCATCGTGGACCGCAAGAAGGACATGATCCTGGTGTCGGGTTTCAACGTGTACCCCAACGAGGTCGAGCAGGTCGTCAACCTGCACCCCGGCGTGCTGGAGTGTGCCGCCGTGGGCGTGCCCGATGCCAAGGCGGGCGAGGCTGTGAAGCTGTTCGTGGTGCGCAAGGATACGACGCTGACCGAAGAGGCGCTCAAGGCTTACTGCCATGAGCAGCTGACCGGTTACAAGTGCCCCAAGTACATCGAGTTCCGCACCGACCTGCCCAAGACCAACGTGGGCAAGATCCTGCGTCGCGAGCTGCGCGACGAGAAGAAATAACCGAGGCGTCCGGCTGGGGCAGGTCCCCAGTTGGTGACCGAGGAGGCAAGCAGAAAGCCGCTGTCCCCGAGAGGGGCAGCGGCTTTTTTGCGCCTTGACGCACGGTGGCACCCACCATGGAGGGCGTCCTCTTGGGGGGATATGAGACCTTTAAGGATTGCTGAAGAAGCATTTACGAAACGGATCGGGTCGGTTTTCCTACAGTGGCTTGCGTCAACCACAACAGCTCGGCTGTCGAGCCGGGCGCACCTCAGGAAGAGCCATCATGACCACTGACCGTTTCAATCTCTACCAGGCCGTGCACAAGGGCCTGCGCGCCTTCATGACGGACACCCTCGTCCGTGTGGGCCACACCGATCCGACCGACGTGCAGGAGTGCACGGACTGCGCTGAACAGGTGCGCACGCTGCTGCATGTGTGTGGTGAGCACTTGGTGCACGAGAACCGCTTCATCCACACGGCGCTGGAGCGTCGTGCACCCGGCAATGCCCAGCAGGCCGAGTCCGATCATGCGGATCATGTCGCCGAGATCGCGGCGTTGCGCGCGGTGTTGGCGCAGGCAGAGGTGGCATCACCCAGCGAGCGCAATGCCCATTGGTTGCGGCTGTATCACGAGATGAGCCAGTTCATCTCAGACAACCTGACGCACATGCTGCTGGAGGAGCAGGCGCACAACGCAGTGCTGTGGGCGCACTACAGCGATGATGAGCTGATCGCCCTGCACGATGAGCTGGTAGCGAGCATTCCGCCCGACGAGATGGCTTTGCACTTCCGCTGGATCTTGCCGAGTGTGTCGCACGCCGAACGCGTTGGCATGCTGCAGGGGATGCGTCAGGGCATGCCGCCGGAGGTCTTTGCCTCGCAGCTGGACATGGCCCGTCCGCTGTTGCAGGCGCGCGACTGGCTGAAGCTCAAGGCCGCTTTCCAGGAGGAGGTCGCCGTGCCTCAGGAGATGCTGGCATGACCCCGCTCGAGATGCTGCGGCAGATGCTGCGGGCGCGGGCTTATGAAGCGCGTGTAGCGGCGCTCCAGGCGCAGGGGCCCTTTCCGATGACGTGTTCCTCGCAGGGGCAAGAGGCCAGCGCGGTCGGCGTGGTGGCGGCGCTGCGGCCTGAGGATCGCATCCTGACCAACCACCGCAGCGCCGCCCATTTGATCGCCCGGGGGGCAGACCCGGCGCGCATCCTCGCCGAGGTCATGGGCAAGGCGACGGGCTATTGCCAGGGCAAGAGCGGGTCGCTGCACATCTCGGTGGCGGAGTTGGGCGTGGTGCTGACCTCGACCATCGTGGGCGGTGAGCTGTCGATGGCGCCGGGCGTGGCCCTGGCGCGCAAGATGGGCCATGAGCCAGGCATCACGGTGTGCTTCTTCGGGGATGGCGCGGCCTGTGAAGGGATCTTTCACGAGTCTCTGAACCTGGCCACCGTCTGGCAATTGCCGATCCTGTACGTCTGCGAGAACAATCAGTGGCAAGCCTTCGTGCGCCGGCAGGAAACGATGCTGACTGAGCATGTCAGTGCCTGGGGGGCGGGCTATGGGCTGCCCTGTCAGACCGTGGATGGCAACGACGTTCAGACGGTGCGTGACGCGGCTAGGCACGCGGTGGACACCATCCGCGCCTCCGGCAAGCCTTACCTGCTGGAGACCTTGACCTATCGCCAACGAGGTCACTATTCGGGTGACACCGAGGCGCACATCACGGCGCAAGAGCGCGCTCCTTGGCTGGCCCGGGATCCGATCCAACGGCAGATCAGTCGCTTGCTGGGCGAGGGCACGCTCACGGAGCAGGTGCTCAGTGAACTGCAAGACGCGGTGCATGCCGAAATCGACGCCGCGGTGCGGCAGGCGCACTCCGCACCCTATCCCGCGCCGGATGCGCTGTGCACCGATGTGTACGCCTGAGGAGGATGCAACGATGACCACAATGACCGCACACGAGGCGCTGTACCGCGCCTTGTCCGAAGAGATGCAGCGGGATGCGCGCGTGATGCTCATGGGCGAGGGCGTGGCCACGCTGCACCGCGATCTGGTCGAGGCCTTCGGAGCCGAGCGGGTGCGCAACACGCCGCTGTCCGAAGCGATCGTGGCCGGGTGTGCCGTGGGTGCGGCGGCCAGCGGCCTGCGACCCGTGGTGGACATGCTCTACGCCCCGTTTCTGACCTATGCGATGGACGCCA
This sequence comes from Burkholderiales bacterium RIFCSPHIGHO2_12_FULL_63_20, assembly GCA_001770775.1. GTDB lineage: Bacteria > Pseudomonadota > Gammaproteobacteria > Burkholderiales > Burkholderiaceae_C > Aquabacterium. The sequence goes on along the minus strand of MESA01000033.1, from coordinate 291,650 downwards.
TCGTCAACAGTGCCGGCAAGCTGCGCTACATGTCGGGCGGGCAGTTCGCCTTTCCGATGGTGGTGCTGGCCAATACTGGTGCCGGCTGGGGCGTGGGGGCCCAGCACTCGCACAACCTGGAGGCGTGGTTTGTACACAGCCCCGGGCTGAAGGTGGTGATGCCGTCCACCCCGGCGGATTTCTACGGTCTACTCAAGAGCGCGATCCGCGATGACAACCCGGTGGTCTTCCTCAATGACATGACCTTGTTGCACCAGCCGGGTGACCTCACGGACGAAGCGGAGGCGGGCCTGGTGCCGATCGGGCGCGCCGCCGTGCGCCGACCAGGCAGCGACGTCACTTTGGTCTCCTATGCCAAGACGGTGCACACTTGCCTGGTCGCCGCCCACACGCTGGCCCAACAGGGTATCCAGGCCGAGGTGCTGGACCTGCGCAGCCTCAAGCCGCTGGACATGGGCACCGTGCTGGCGTCGGTGCGGCGCACGGGGCGACTGGTGGTGGTGCATGAAGCCGGCCCGTTGTGCAGCGTGGGCGCCGAGGTGGCGGCCCAGGTGGCCGAACGGGTCTTCGATGCTTTGAAGGCCCCGGTGCGCCGCCTCAGCAGTCCCGATGTGCCGACCCCCGCCAGTCATCCACTGGAACAGGCTTTTGTGCCGCAGGCCGCGCAGATTGTGCAGACCGTGCAGGAGTTGCTGGGTGTGCCCGCCGAGGCTCAGCTCTCCACGAGCTGAGTCGTCAACGTTCGCGAGACCTGGAGTTGGAAGCGGCCCCGCCCGGTCTTGTGCATGCGGATGAAGTCGGTGCGCTCGGCCAGGCGGCGTTGCAGCAGCACCAGGCGCGCCTCCAGGTTGTCGGCGATATCGGGCAGGGCCAGGTCCGGGGCCAGCCGCAGCTCACGGTTGGTGAACTGGTCGCGGCCTTCTTGCTGAATCACCTGCAGGAGCTTCCAGAAGATGGCGCCGGCCACACCCTTGATGAGGTAGTCCTCGTCCAGAAAGATGCTGTGGTCGGCCTTGAAACAGCGCACGCGCACGGGTTTGTCGGACGCCGGCCCCCGCGTGGCGTGTGGCTGTGGTGTCCGCGGCGACTCATCCGGCGTCGGATCGACGGCTGCCGTGCAGGCGAGGTTGCGGGCCATCCAGGCGAACTGATGTGCCAGGATCTGCAGCATGTCCTCCTCGTCGTAGGAGAAGCGCAGGTCCTCGGGGCTTTCGACGTAGAGCACGCCGTACAGGGTCTGGCCGGCGAGGATGGGCACGGCGAGCTGGCTGCGGCTTTCCGGCAGGCCGGGCATGGGAATGGCGGTCTCCAGGTGGTGATGCAGCCCCAGGGCTTCGGCACTGTCGCGCACGGCCTTGCCGTAGGTGTACTCGCTGGTCATGTGCGAGATGCGGATGGGCGTGCGCTCGCGTGCGGCCACCCCGATCACGCCATGCCCGATCGGAATCTCGGAGCCGACCCCGCTGGTCGAGTAGCCGCGGCTGGCCACGGTGAACAGGCGCTCACCCGATTCATCGAGCTTGAGGATCATCGTGTGATCAATCTGGGCCACGTTCTGCAAGGCGGAGAGGGTGTTGTCCAGCAGCTCATCGAGGTCCTGGCTGCCATCCAGCAGGGCGCTCATCTGGCGCAGGCGTGGCAGCGAGTCAGAGGCCGTGGCGGCCAGCGCGCTCGGTGGCGCGTGGGTCTCCATCTGCTCGACCACGTAGATGTCCGCACCCAGCAGGCGGAAGACATCGGCCATGCCGGTGTGGGAGGCGATCCCGGCCAGTTTGGCTTTCATGCTCTCGAACAGTGGGCCGCTGGTTTCGGTGCGCAGGTAGCGGACGTGCAGGCGGTGGCCGGCGCCGGTGAACGGGTCCACCACTTTCAGGACGGCGTTCGGATTGGCCAGGATGTTCTGGCGGGTTTTGTTGAAGAACTGGAAGGTGGTGGCGAGGTGCTGGCGGTCGACATACTGCACCTGCGACAGGTAGGCGATGTTGGGCGTGCCGTCGGACGCGCAGGTGGCCAAGGTGCTGGGGATGGCACCTTCAAAACAGGTGCGCAACGGGCTGATGTTGACGCTGTTCATGCCGCCTCCTGCCCGACAGGCTGGCCGGCCCGAGGGCCAGGGGTCTGCTCGAACACGGCCTCTGGCTGGAAGCCGATGGCGACCATCTGGCCGACATCGACCGCCATGTAGGCCTCGGCAAAGGGGCGCGGGTAGCCCAGGGCAACGATGCCGTCGATGAAGGCATCGCGGTAGCGCTGTATGTCGAGCATGTCGTCGGCGCTGGCCGCGGACAGTGCGATCTGTCGCCCCTTGATCTGCAGGGCGGCTTCGGTTTCAGGCAGGCAGAACACCACCGCGATCACGTCCTGCGCCAGGACATCCTGCAAGAGCTGGCGGGCTTCTTCGCGGCGCACGAACAAGGTCAGGCGCTGGCGATCAGGTGAGGCGCGGCAGGCGAAGCCGCGGCATGAACTAGGGCGGTGGTCTGCCGAGGCAGAGGCCAGGTCAATGGCCACCTCCCGCTCGATGAACGCGACGGTGGGGTCGGTGAGCAAAGTGGCGGACATGGTGGCGAGCGCACGAATGCGTTTCAGTCCTGCAAAAACAGCGCCTGCAGGTCGTTCAGAAAATCAAAGCCCTTGTCGGTTGGCCAGGCGCGGGCGAGATCACGAGCCAGCAAACCTTTGGCTTCGGCCTCGGCCAGCGGCTGCTGGATGCTGGCCAGGGTCAGGCCCGTGCGCTCTGAAAAGCGCAGCAACTCGAAGCCGTCCTTGAGGCGCAGGGCGTTCATCATGAACTCGAACGCCCGCGATTTCAATGGCACCTCCTGCTCGTTGGAGCAGGCCAGGCCTTGCGCGGCCTTGTCCATGTAGGCGGCCGGCTCGCGCCAGCGCACCTGGCGCACGATGCGGTCGGGAAAGCTGATCTTGCTGTGGGCGCCAGCGCCGATGCCCAGGTAGTCGCCAAACTGCCAGTAGTTCAGGTTGTGCGCGCACTGGTGGCCCGGGCGGGCATAGGCCGACACCTCGTAGCGCTGCAGGCCGGCGGCCGTGGTGCGCTCGATCAAGTGATCCAGCATGTCGAAGGCGGTGTCCTCGTCGGGCAGGCCTTTTGGGGGCTGGGTGGCAAAGCGCGTGTTGGGCTCGAGCGTGAGGTGGTAGAGCGACAGGTGCGGGGGCTCGAGCGCCAGGGCCTGCTGGATGTCGGCCTCCAGATCGGCGGCTGACTGGCCCGGCAGCGCGTACATCAGGTCGAGGTTGAAGGTGTCAAAGCACGCCTGGGCTTCTTCCACGGCCGCGACGGCTTGGGCGCGGTTGTGCACGCGCCCGAGCGCCCGCAGTTTGGCATCGTCAAAGCTCTGCACGCCAATGGACAGGCGGTTGATACCGGCCTGCCGGAAGGCCTTGAAGCGGTCGGTCTCGAAAGTGCCAGGGTTGGCCTCCATCGTGATCTCGGCGTCGGCTTCCAGCGGCAGGCGGGCGCGGAGGTCGGACAACAATTGGTCGATGCGGTCCGGCGAGAACAAGCTAGGCGTGCCGCCACCGATGAAGACGGTGTGGACGCGGCGGCCCCAGATCTGCGGCAGGGCCGATTCCAGATCGGCGCGCAATGCATCAAGGTAGCGGGCCTCGGTTTGTGCCGAGAGGTGGCCGGCCCCGGCCGAACCTGCGCTCAGGGCCGCGTTGGGCTCATGGGAGTTGAAGTCGCAGTAGGGGCATTTGCGCAGGCACCAGGGCAGGTGCACGTACAGCGACAGCGGTGGGAGGGTGCTCAGGGCACCAGGGCGTTGCAGCGTGATCATGCGGATTGCCAGGGCCAGTGAGCGCTTGCGGGACCGTCAGTGCCGATGCCCCAGCGGGCGGTGATGAGTTGCAGCAGTTGCTGGCAGGCCAGCGCACGGTGGCTGACCGCGTTCTTGGTCTCGGGGGGTAGTTGAGCGGCGCTGTGCTGGTGTTCGGGCAGCCACAACAGCGGGTCATATCCGAAGCCATGTTCGCCTAGGGGTGCGTGCAGCAATTGGCCGCTCCAGTGGCCTTCGGCGATCAGCGGCTCCGGGTCTTCGGCGTGGCGTACGGCCACCAGCAGGCAGGTGAAGTGGGCCTGACGGTCGGCGTAGGCGGCCATCTGTTCCAGCAGCCATGCGTTGTTGGCCAGGTCGATGTGATTCCGTCCGGCATCTTCGGCCACGCGTCCGGCATCAACTGCGTAGCGCGCCGAGCGCACACCCGGGGCGCCGCCCAGGGCGTTGACGCACAGGCCGGAGTCGTCGGCCAGCGCGGGGCCACCGCCCAGGCGTGCCGCGTGACGTGCCTTGGCCAGGGCGTTCTCGACGAAGGTGACGTGGGGCTCTTCGGCTTCGGGGATGCCGAGCGCGCCTTGCGTGACCAGCGCCACCCCCAGCGGGGTGATCAGGGCCTGCAGCTCGCGCAGTTTTTTGGCGTTGTTGGACGCCAGGATCAATTGTTTGCTCATCGGGTGTCAGCAGCGTGGGTCAGATCCCGATCGGGCTGGCCGCCATGCTGGCGTTGCGATGGCATGCCTGATCAGGCTTTGCGGGTTCCGTTGGCGGAGCGGCGGATGGCTTCGTTGATCTCTCGGATCGACCGCTCAATCGCCGCTTCGTCCAGGTCGTCGTCCTCGACATTGTCGCCCGGACCAGCATTGCTGCCGAGGCTGGCCTGGATGGTGGAGGCAAAGACTTCGTCACCGAGCTCGTCGGTGGACACGCCCGGCTTGACTTCGTCGGTGGCCGACTCCCACTCCATGGCGATGATGGTGACGTTGTCGCACTTGGCACCGCCGTTGCGCAGCGCCACTTCGACCAGCTCAGGCACGGATTCGGCAATGGGGCTGGCGGCCAGGTGGTCGGTGATGATGTCGTCTTCGACCGTGCCCCACAGGCCGTCGGAGCACAGCAAGATGCGGTCCCCCTCTTGCAGCAGCAGTGGGCCAGAGGTATCGACCACCGGCTTGCCGGGGCTGCCCAGGCAGGTGAACAACACGTTGCGGTTGAAACGGTCGTTGGGCAGGGCGCTGTGCCCCAGAGTCTGCTGCAGCTCGGTGTAAGAGTGGTCTCGGGTGCGGGCGATCAGCTTGTTGCCACGCACGAAGTACAGGCGCGAGTCCCCGCAGTGCGCCCAGTAAGCCATATTGCCTTGCAGGATGCAGGCGACCAGCGTGGTGCGCGGGTTGTCGATCAGGCCCTTTTCGCTGGCATAGCGCAGCAGCTGATGGTGGCCCGCCATGATGGCGTCCTGCAGAAAGCGCAGGGGGTCGTCCAGGACCGGCTTGGCGTCACGTTGGAACATCGCGGCCATGGTCTGCAACGCCAGTTGCGACGCCACTTCGCCCTCGGGGTGTCCGCCCATGCCGTCGGCCAGGGCAAACAGCCCGGCGTCGCGCGTGTAGCAGTAGCCCATGCGGTCTTCGTTCTTCTCGCGGCCACCCTTGCGGCTGATCTGGTAGACGGAGAACCTCATGTTTTGGCACCGGTTTTCAGGTTTTCAAGTTGCAACTTGACCCGCTCGGCGAAGGTGAGCTTGGAGTAACGGCGCTCGGTTTCACGTGCCAGTTCTTTTTGCAGGGCGAAGACGCTCTGGGGGCGTGCCAGCGGGTCGAGCGACATGCACCACTCGGTCACCTCGATGAGGTTGTCGGAGTACACATTGCGCAGCCGCGACAGGGACAGACCCAGACGGTCTTTTTCGATGCGCTGGGGCGCGTCGTTGGGTGGGTAGCCCTGCATGCAGGCATAGATGCAGGCGCCGATCGCGTAGATGTCGGTCCAAGGGCCCAGTGAGCCATCGCGACGGTACATCTCGGGCGCGGCAAAGCCGGGCGTGTACATCGGGCGGATGAAATTGCCCTCTTTGCTCAGCACCTCGCGCGCGGCACCGAAGTCCAGCAGCACCGCCTTGTTGTCGTTGGTGATGAAGATGTTGGCGGGCTTGATGTCCAAGTGCAGCATCTTGTACTGATGCACGATGCGCAAGCCGCGCAGGATCTCGTCGAACAAGGAGCGGATGGTGGACTCGCGGAACACCTTGTCGCGTTTGAGTTCGCGTGCGGTGACGATGAAGTCCTGCAAGGTATCGCCCTGCAGATAGTTCATCACCATGTAGACGGTTTCGTTTTCGCGGAAGAAGTTGTAGACCGACACCACGCTGGGGTGGGCGATCTGCGCCAGCGAGCGGCCTTCTTCAAAGAAACTTTTCAGCCCCAGGCGGTACAGTGGTTGTTTGTCCGGTTTGACGCGCGGAATGAGCTCGCCGGCCGAGCGTTCTGCCAGGGATGCGGGCAGATATTCCTTCAGCGCCACCAGTCGTTTGTCGGGATCTTCAGCGAGGTAGACCACGCCAAAACCGCCCGCTGCGAGCTTCTTGACAATCTGGTAGCCGCCCACGACGGTGCCCGGGGGCAACGGGGCAGGTTTCGGCTTTGACATAATCGAGTTTTGTCTGGTGTCAAGTAACCATGTCAGTCTACTCCATGACCGGCTTCGCAAGCGCGGTGTCGTCGGCTCCCGACCACGTCAGTGAAAACACCGATGAGGGCGATGCGCCAATTGCGTCACGCAAAAGCGCCACAGGGGCGGTGGGGGCCGAACTGCGTTCGGTCAACAGCCGTTTTCTCGACCTCAGCTTCAAGCTGGCCGACGAGTTTCGCGGGCTCGAACCCGCCCTGCGCGAGCTGCTGACGGCAGGCTTCAAACGCGGGAAGATCGAGTTCCGCTTGCAACCCCAGCGAGCGGCCGACAGCGGTTGGCCTCAGCCCCAGACCGATCAGTTGAACACGCTGGCCAGGCTGGAGGGCACGGTGCAGAACTGGCTGCCCAAGGCTGCGCCCCTGTCGGTCAACGAGGTGCTGACCTGGTGCCGCGCTGCAGCCCCCACCGTTCGGTTGGAAGAGGCTGCGCTGGAAGCGGCACGCCAATGCGTCGAGGCCTTGAAAGAGGCGCGTGAACGCGAGGGCGCCCGCCTGGTGGCGGTGCTGCACGACAAGCTCAAGGGTCTGCTGGCGCTGGCCGAGCAAGCCGGGCCGCTGGTTCCACAAGCGGTGCAGCGTCAGCAAGAGCGCTTCGTTCAGAAGTACCGCGATGCCCTGCAGGCCGTAGGCGGTGCGGTGACGCCGGAAGCCGCCCAGGAGCGAGCCCTGAGTGAAGCCGCGGCCTATGCCTTGCGCATCGACGTGGACGAAGAATTGCAGCGCCTCAAGGCCCATCTCGATGAGATCGGTCGCCTGCTGAAAAAGGGGGGTGAAGTGGGCAAACGGCTGGACTTCTTGATTCAGGAGTTACACCGTGAAGCCAATACCCTGGGCTCCAAGGCGGCCGCGCTGGAGCTGACCCAAATCTCGGTGGACATGAAGGTGCTCATCGAACAAATGCGTGAACAAGTGCAGAACATCGAATGACCAACGCCCACATCCCCCCCACTCCCGCCGTGACGCTGCCCGCCTCTGCGGATGCGGACTACCCCGGCAACCTCTTCGTGGTGTCGGCCCCTAGCGGCACCGGCAAATCCAGCCTGGTCAACGCCTTGCTGGAAGTCGATTCGCGCCTGCAGGTGTCGGTGTCGCACACCACCCGGGCCCCTCGGGGCCAGGAGCAGCATGGTCGCGAATACTGGTTCACTTCGAAAGAGGACTTCCAGGCCATGATCGACCGCGGTGAGTTCTTCGAGCACGCTCACGTGCACGGCAACCACTACGGCACTTCGCGCAAGGCGATCGAGGCCCGCATCCAGAGCGGGGAAGACGTGGTGCTGGAGATCGACTGGCAAGGCGCGCTGCAGATCAAGCAGATCTTCCCCAACGCCATCCTGATTTTCATCATGCCGCCGAGCTACGAAGAGCTGCTGCAGCGCCTGAACCGTCGCGGCGAGGACACCCCCGAGGTGATCGAGACGCGCATGGCCAACGCCCGCATCGAGGTGGCGCAGGCCCAGTATTTCGACTTTGTGGTGATCAATGCCCTGTTCGAATCGGCTTTGTTCGATTTGAAGAGCATTGTTCACGCGCAGCGGTTAAAATACTCAGCTCAGCGTCGGAACAAGTCCAGTGTGTTTCGTGCGCTCAATTTGATCTGAGTCTGATTCAGACCTTACCGGAGCACCCACATGGCCCGCATCACCGTTGAAGATTGCCTGCAAAAGATCCCGAACCGCTTCCAGTTGGTGCTGTGCGCAACCTACCGTGCCCGCATGCTGAGCCAGGGTCACACCCCCAAGATCGAGTCGCGCAACAAGCCCAGCGTGACCGCGCTGCGCGAAATCGCCGCCGGCCAGGTGGGCATCGAAATGCTGCGCAAAGTGCCGACCTGATCGCACGCTGACCGACGCTGGCGCTGCCGCCAGGGTCTGTTCACCTGAAAGGCCCGGCGCAAGCGGGCCTTTTTCTATTTGTCCGATAGACATCGCCCGATCAAGGGTACCCGTATCCGCGCTAAAGTCTGACGATGACCCCGGCCACCGACGCAGCCGCAGCCTCCTTCGCTGCCCTGACCCACAAGCTCGACTACCTCGACGAGGCGGACATCCGCCGCGTGCGCGATGCCTACCGCTTCGCCGATGAGGCGCATCTGGGGCAGTTCCGTGCCAGCGGTGAGCCCTACATCACGCACCCGATTGCGGTGGCAGGCCTGTGTGCCGACATGAAGCTTGATGCGCAGGCCATCATGGCCGCGCTCATGCACGACGCCATGGAGGACTGTGGCGTCACCAAGATTGAGCTGATCGAGCGCTTCGGGGCGCCCACGGCGGAGATTGTTGATGGCCTGACCAAGCTCGACAAGCTGCAGTTCTCGACCAAGGAGGACTCGCAGGCCGAGTCCTTCCGCAAGATGCTGCTGGCGATGGCGCGCGATGTGCGCGTCATCTTGATCAAGCTGGCCGACCGCTTGCACAACATGCGCACAATGGATGCGATGGTGGCGCACAAGCGCGCCCGCATCGCCCGCGAGACGCTGGACATCTATGTGCCGATCGCTCACCGCCTGGGCCTGAACCAGACCTATCGGGAGCTGCAGGAGCTGTCCTTCCAGTACATCAACCCGTGGCGCCATGCCGTGCTGTCGAAAGCGGTCAAGCGCACGCGCGGCAACCGACGCAATCTGGTGGATCGCATCCAGCACGAGGTGCAGGAAGCCTTCAAGGCCGCCGGGATGCAGGCCGAAGTTTACGGACGTGAGAAGACCATCTTTTCCATCTACAACAAGATGATCGAAAAGGGCCTGAGCTTCGCGCAGGTCAGTGACATCTTTGGCTTTCGCATCGTCACGCATGAGTTGCTGGATTGCTACCGGGCGCTGGGCGTGCTGCATCAGCTCTACAAGCCGCTGCCAGGGCGCTTCAAGGACTACATCGCCATCCCCAAGCCCAACGGCTACCAGTCGCTGCACACCACGTTGGTGAACCCCGTGGGCACGGCGGTCGAATTTCAGATTCGCTCGCAGATGATGCACGACGTGGCCGAGAAGGGCATTGCCGCGCACTGGATGTACAAGGAGCAGGCCGATGCGAACGATGCCAGTCCGCAGCAGGCCGCCGTGTGGCTGCAGTCGCTCATCGACATCCAGCAGGAGACGCGCGATTCGGCCGAGTTCCTGGAGCACCTGAAGATCGACCTGTTCCCCGAGGCGGTTTATGTGTTGACGCCCAAGTCGCGCATTGTGGCGCTGCCCAAGGGGGCCACGCCGGTGGACTTTGCCTACGCCATCCACTCCGGGGTGGGCGACAAGTGCGCCTCGGCCAAGGTCAATGGCGAGCCGGTGGCCTTGCGCACCGAGTTGCGCAGTGGCGACGTGGTCGAGATCATCACGGCCGCGGGGGCGCGTCCGAATCCGGGTTGGTTGACCTTCGTGCGCACGGGGCGCGCGCGATCCAAGATCCGCGCTTATCTGAAGAACATGGAGGCTGAGGAGTCGCTGGCACTGGGCACCAAGCTGCTGACGCAGGCGCTGCGCGCCGAAGGTCTGAAGCTGCCGGCGGGCGACGAAACCACTGAAGGCCCAACCGGGGTCTTGTGGCAGGAACTCATCCGCCTGGGCGGCAACCGCAACCGGGACGAGTTGCTGATGGACATTGGCCTGGGGCGCAAGGTCGCCAGCATGGCCGCCAAGCGCATGGCGCATCTGATGGCCGAGTCGGGCCAGCGGCCAGATGCCTTGACGCTGACGCTGGGTCGGTTTGCCGACGAGGCCCCGACGCATAGCTCGGTGGTGATCGACGGCAGCGAGGGTGCGACCGTGCGCCTGGCGCCGTGCTGTTGTCCCGTGCCAGGTGATCGCATCAAGGGCTATCTGGGCCGTGGCGAAGGCCTGGTGGTGCACACGCAGACTTGCGCGGTCGGGCGCCGTCTGTTCGAGCGCGATGGCGAGCGTTGGATCGAGGTGAACTGGTCCGACGAGCCCACGCGCATGTTCGAGACCGTGCTGAAGGTGCTGGTGGCCAACGGCAAGGGGGTGCTGGCGCAGGTAGCCGGGGCCATCAGTCATGCCGAGACCGACATCACCCACATCGAGATGGGCAACGAGCGTCTGGGCGAAACCGCCGAACTCAAGCTGACGCTGGAAGTGCGGGACACCGACCATTTGGCTGAAGTGATTCGATCGCTCAAGCGTTGTCCGGTGGTGCTGAATGCGGAGCGCATGAGCGCCTGACGAGCGTCCGCAGGGGCGCCGCGAGCGGGCGTCAGTGCGCCGTCTCTGGTGCAGGGTATTGCACCGCCAGAATCTCCAGCCGCTCCAGCCCGCCCGGGGTCATCAGTTGCACTTCATCCCCGACGCGGGACTTGAGCAAGGCACGTCCGATCGGTGAAATCCAGCTCACCTCACCTTGCAGGTTGTCGACTTCGTCAATGCCCTTGATGGTGATGGTGCGTTCAACGCCGGCTTGGTTTTCATAGGTCACGGTGGCGCCGAAGAACACCTGATCGTTGCCGTGGTGCAGGCTGGGGTCGGCCACCTCGGCGATGTCCAGCCGTTTGGTCAGAAAACGGATCCGCCGGTCGATCTCGCGCAGGCGTTTCTTGCCATAGAGATAGTCGCCATTCTCGGAGCGGTCGCCGTTGGAGGCGGCCCAGTGCACGATTTCGACGATCTTGGGGCGCTCGGTGTCGATCAGGTGCAGCAGTTCGGCGCGCAGCCGCTGATAGCCCTGCGGGGTGATGTAGTTTTTCGTGCCAGCCGGCAGAGGCGGCAGCGACAGTTCGTCGTCATCGTCGCCGTCGGTTTCCTTGGTGAAGGCTTTGCTCATGGCGTGATTGTGCCGCGTGCTCGCCTCCCCCTGAACAGGGAGGGGTGAGAACCCGCTGATCGGGCATGAGTCTGCCCGCACGGAGCAGAAGGTGCGCCAAGATATGGTTTTGCTTCGAGCAGGGGTGGCAGTGCAGGCATCGAGCATGGGACAGCGGCGTTGGCCTTGGGGTCGGCTGGCGCTTTTGCTGTTGTACCTGGCCGTGCTTGGTCTGGTCTGGATGGCGTGGCGTGATCCGACCTGGCGTGTGTTGCTGAGCCCGGTGGTGCTGGCGCAGTTCGGTCGGGAGGTTCTGGCCTGGCCGCTGGGGCCGCTCTGGGTGTTGCTGGCCTATGTGGTGGCGGTGGTGCTGGCCATGCCGGTGCTGGCCTTGATCACGCTGGGGGTGCTCATCTTTGGGCCTTGGCCGGGCATGGCTTATGCGCTGGCTGGCATGGTGGCTGGTGCGGTGGTGACGTATGGCGTGGGGCGCCTCACGGGGGCCCAGGTGCTGGATCGGCTGTTGAGGGGGCGATTGCGGCTGATGTCGACCCATCTGCACCGGCGCGGTCTGTGGACGATCGTGTTGTTGAGGGTGCTGCCCGTCGCGCCCTTCATTGTCGTGAATCTGGGGGCGGGGGCTTTGCGCGTTCGCTTGCGCGACTATGTATTGGGCACGGCCTTGGGCCTGCTGCCGGGGACAGTCTTGATTTCGCTGTTCATGCGTCAGGTGCAGCAGGCGGTGCGAACGGCCACTCCCGGGGCCTGGCTGGCGCTGGGGGGCGGTGTGCTGCTGGTGGTGGGCGCGTTGTGGTGGCTGCGTCAATCGCTACGCGGCGACAAAGTGGGGCCGCAAGAATGACGAAAGCCCTCAGGCTTGCGCCTGAGGGCTTTGTCTGGTGCGGCTGGCAGGATTCGAACCCACGACCCCTTGGTTCGTAGCCAAGTACTCTATCCAACTGAGCTACAGCCGCTGAAAATGTTCTCGGTTCACCTTGTCTTGCGATTTGGTGCGGCTGGCAGGATTCGAACCCACGACCCCTTGGTTCGTAGCCAAGTACTCTATCCAACTGAGCTACAGCCGCCGAGAAGTGAAACTATAGCAGGTTTTCAAGCCTCTTGTAAACGGGGTGTCGTTTTTTCAGCCAGTTTTGCGACTGTGTGGCCGTCAGTCGCGTTCAGGCAACGCTGCCAGCCGGTAGAAGCGGGCGGCTTCTTCCGGGCGGCCTTCCCGTTCGGCCATCAGCCCCAGTTGCGCCCATGCGGTCCGGCGGTCGTTGACGTTGAGTTGCAGGTCGTTGGCCGCCGATAGCAACATGCCGCGGGCCTTTCCCCACAACTGGCGTTCGGCCAGGGCCAGCCCCAGGGTCAGCGCCAGAGCCGGGTTGCGCAGCGCAGCGGGGGTGGTGGCATCCAGGCGCGGCAGCCATTCGGCTTCCAGCCCGCTCAGGCTCTCACGCAGCGCAGCAGCCAGGGCGTCAATGGCTTCGGGGGACTGCTTGTTGAGCTGATCCCACAGCGGTGCCAGCCATTGACGCGCCTCTTGAGGAGCGCCCAGATCGGCCATTCGACGGGCGGCGCTCGCAACCAACAGCGGGTCGCGCTTGTCTTGCATGTCCAAGTTCACCCAAAGGGCACGCATCTGGTCGGCGTCACGGGCGCCGTCCAGGGTTTCGCTGGCCAGGGTACGCAGAAGGCCTTCGGCAGCCGAGGGTGTGAAGCCCTGGTGCTTGGCAAGCAGGCGCGCAGTACGCAAGGCCTCCATGGGTTGGCGGGCCAGTCGCGCGGCTTGCAGCTTCAGGCGCAGGGCCTGGGTGCGGCGTGCCACGCCCGGGGGCAGTTCGGACAGCTCGCGAAGGGCGCGGGCGGCATCGCGGTCTTCCAGCGCGCTTTCGGCCGACATCAGGCGGGCGCCTTCTTCGGTGGCCCGGGGCTTGCGTGTCAGCCGTGCCATTTCCAGGGCGCGTTGCAGATGCTCGTCGCGGCGGGTGCGGTCTTGCAGGCGATGCAGGCTGCCGGCCGAGAGCATGTGCGCCAGCGCGGTGAACTCGGCATCCAGGGCCAGCTCAGGGGTGTCAGCCTGGATGGCGATGGCCTTCTGGCAGGTTTTGTGGGCCCGGGTGTAGCGGCCAGCCAGGTACAGGGCCAGGCCTTCGCGCAGGGCGGCCTGGGCCACGCGGTCACGGCGAGAGGTGCGCCACTGTTTGGCGCGCTCGGGCAGGGCCAGCAGGCTGTCGAGGGCGCGCACCAGCGAGTACACCGCCATGAACAGCGCCACCATCACCAGCAGGAAGAGGTTGAGCGAAAAGTCGGTGCGCCAGCCGCGCCAATAGATGGTGACAAGCCCATCGTTGGCGCCCAGGGCGGTGGCCCCCACAACGGCAATCACGGCAACCAGCAAAAGCCAGACGATGGAGCGCATGGTGCGTCGGTCTTTCAGGGCAAATGGTCAGCGGCCGGCCGACACAGCAGCCAAGGCAGCGAGGGTGTCATCCGGACGGGGCACGGTGGTCTGGGTGCTTTGTTTGGCAACATCGACCAGCATGGAGCGCAACAGTTGTGTCTTGCGCGAGTCGGTATCGAAGTAGCGCGGCACGGTGGCTTCAACCTCTTGCAGGTCGCTGGCAGCGATCGCGGTCTGGCGGCTGAGCAAGGCCAAGCGGGCATTGAGCAGGCGCAGCTTGATGTTCTCGCGCAGGAAATAGCTCTGCTCGGGCGCGACCAGCATGCCTTCGGGGCGCTTGATTTCGGTCACGCGGATCAGGTTGCGGGTTTCGGTCCAGACGCGTTGCCCGGCCTGGCTCAGCCAGGCATACGCCTGCGCACCCCAGCCGGTGGTGGCTTCAGTGGGCTCAGCGGCGCTGGCGGCGCGGGTGGGGGCGTTGGCTTTACGGGCTGCGGAGGTGGGTGTTGATGGCGCCGAATTGGGGTGCAGGCGGGCGGCTTCGGGGGAGTTCAGCAACGGGATTTCGTCCACCAGGCGGGTGGCCTCGTCCAGTCGCACCGTCAAGGCGCTGAGGTCGGCGACCCGCGTGGCGCGCACCTGGTCCAGGTCTTTGGCCACAGCACGGCGCACATTGTCCAGGCGCGGCTGTGCGGCGCGGGCCAGGCGAGCGTCGGCCGACTGCAGGGCCACAACCAGGGGCTCGGCGCTGCCGGTGAGGGAGGCTTGCTGCGTGGCCACGCGCAGGCTTGCTTCCAGGTCGGCCAGCAGGTTTTCGTCGCGCGAGGTACTGAGGTTCTTGATCAGGTCTTCGACCTGGGTGCGCTGCAACGCCACCTCGGCCAGTCGGCTCTCCAACAGGGCTGTGCGGGCGGCCGACTCGCGTGAGAGCTCCTGGGCCTGACGCGCCATCAGATGGGCCTCCGTGGCCTGAGTCTGACTGCTCTGCTGGCGCCGTACCAGCTCCTGCTCCAGACCCTGCACACGCGACTGCGCCTGCCACGCCAGCCAGAGGCCGCCCGCGGAGGTCAGGCTGAGCACGAGCACGGCCCAGCGCACCCACTCGGCCGGGGCGTGCGTCGGGGTGAGGTCTTGTTCGACCTGCGGCGCCACAGGGGCGGGCAGGGTCTCAGGTTTTGGGGGGGATGGCTCGTTCACAGTGAGTTGATTGTATCGACGCCAGCCTGATATGCGGACAGGGGTCGTAGTGCTGCCACCACTGCCTGCAGCGTGGGCCGGGTTTCGAGGATGTGAGTGAGGCCCAGGCTGCGGGCGCGCTCGGTGATGCGGGGGTGAGTGCTCAGTGCTCGGGCCTGTGACCAATCCGTATGGGCGCGGGAGGGCAGCTCGGGCAGGTGCCGCGCGATGAGGTAGTCGATGCCCTGGGAACTGCTGAACAGCCACACATGGGCGCCGGGTTCGGCCAGCGCGTCGTTCGCCAGCGCTTGTTGAGCGGGTGTCCAGTGTCCGGGACCGCGTTGGTAGCAGAGCAGGGCGTGTACCTGGGCGCCCTGGGCGCGCAGTTGCTCGGCCAGCCAGGTGCGTCCACGCGCTTCTTGATGGTCGCCGCCGCTGATGATGCAGACCGACTGGCCTTGCCAGTTCAGGGGGGCGAGTGCAGGCCAGAGTGATTCCGAATCGAATTGCTCCGCGTGGGCCTGGGGACTCAGGATCTGGCTGGAAGTGAGGCCGCAGGCGGCGCCTGCCGCCATCAGTTGGCGAGCCGTACCGGGGCCAGGCGCGGCTGCCAGTGTCTCAGCGGGCCAAGCGGTGTCTGGCGGGCGCAGCCGAAAGAACCAGTCCACCGCCGCCGGACTGACGAACATCAACAGGCGTTGGCGCGCTAGGTGGCGCCAGAGCTCGGCCACCGGGGCCCGATCGGCCGGGGCCTCGATGGCGATGAGCGGCAAGGCGTGCGCATCCAGTTGGTGCTCGCGCAGCGCCTGCACCCATTCGTCGGCCTGAGGCTGCGGGCGGGTGACCAGGATGCGGAGCGGCGCCACAGCGTGCACGGCTTACAGCGCGGCCAGCCAGTCTTCGCCGGCCTGGGCTTGCAGCTGGGCGGCGATCTGACGGCCCAGGGCGTCGGCTTCGTCGGCCGTGTGCGGGCGACCACTGGTGGACGCCTGGACGAGGAAGGGCTGCTCTGGGTGGCCTAGCAGGGCGCGCAAGACCAGCACGGGCTCGCTGTCGTCGGAGGGGCCCGGTTGCCACTCGGCAAAGGCGGCCAGCGGCATGGAGCAGCTGCCGCCCATGGCGCGTGATACGCCCCGTTCGGCCAGTGTGGCCAACCAGGTGGGTGTGTGAGCGAGGGTGGCCAGGGCATCGGTCAGTTCGGCGTGATTGCTGCGGATTTCCAGACCGAGGGCGCCTTGGCCCGCAGCGGGCAGCATCACGGTGGTGTCGATGTGCTCGCGGATGCGGTCGGCCAGGCCCAGTCGCTTGAGGCCGGCCGCAGCGAGGATGATGGCGTCGTACTGACCCTCGTCAAGCTTGCGCAGGCGGGTGTCGAGGTTGCCGCGCAAGGGCTCGATTTTCAGATCAGGGCGGTGGGCGCGCAGCTGCACCATGCGGCGCAGGCTGGAGGTGCCCACCACCGCCCCTTGGGGCAGGGCGTCGAGGTTGGCGTGATGGTTGGAGACGAAGGCATCACGCGGGTCTTCGCGCTCGAGCACGGCGGCCAGCACGAACCCATCGGGCAACTCCATGGGCACGTCCTTGAGGGAGTGCACGGCCAGGTCGGCGCGGCCTTCTTCCAGGGCCACTTCGAGCTCCTTGACGAACAGGCCCTTGCCGCCAACCTTGGACAGGGCACGATCCAGAATCTGGTCGCCCTTGGTGGTCATGCCCAGCAGCGTGACCGCTCGGCCAAAGCGCGCTTGCAGCAAGGACTGGACATGCTCGGCCTGCCACAGGGCCAGGCGACTTTCACGGGTGGCGATCACCCAGGGAGAGGAGGAGGGGGCGGACACGGTCATGTGCCGATGCTATCAGCGCTCGGCGCCTGTGGGCGCCCACTTTGCTCAAACCTTGCGCGCAGCCAGGGCGAGTTGACGCTTCTGTGTCTGGTTGATGTAGAACTGCAGGTCGCGCTCGCCCTGGTTGAGGTTGACGAACTCACAGCCCAGGCGCGAGCCTCGCGTTTCTGGGTGGTTGGGGGTGGCGTGTCGCATGACGAAACTCACATCCAGCCAGGTGTCGTCGTCCAGGCGCAGGCTGCACGAGGGCACGCGGGTGCCGTCCGGGATGGCGGGCATGTCGTCGGGCAGGAACAAGGCCATCCCGCCCAGGCTCACGTCCAGCACACGCAGGGACAGCGCGGTCTTGGCTTGGAGGGGGTGGGCAAAGTGGGCGGTTGGCAGGGCGCTGACCGAAGGCTTGACGCGAAAACTGGTGCGCCGCTGAAAGCGGTACAGCTCGCGAGGGTAGCGCGCGTTGATGATGTTGTGCTGGTCGCCGTGCACCAGCACCAGGCCTTCCAGGTCGAACTGCAGCTTGATGCTGTCGAGGTAAGCCACGGCTGTGACTTCATCCGATTCCAGCAAGGCGCGCAGGCCGGCGTGGTTGCTTTCGCCGCTGAAACCCACGAGTTCCCGTTCGGGCTCGATGTTCCAGATCAGCGTGGTGTAGCTGTGACCCTCAGGGCTGCTGAGGGTGACGAGGGTGCGCGACGACTCGACCTGGCGCAGCAGATCGAAGATTTCGATGGCGGACGTGATGCGGTAGTCATCCAGCGCGCTGGCCTGCGCGCGGTCGTTCAACGGTTTGCTCATCGTCCAGGATCGAGATACTCAGTGCATCTTCTTGGGGTCTATGGAAGCGCCCATCATAAGGCTGAGATCGTGGAGCCAGGGCTCGGTGAGCGTGCGGATTTCCGCATCGTTGAAGAGGATGCGCTGCATGATGCGGCTCTTGAGTGCGCGCTCGTCACGACCGAGGGGGCGGCTTTCAGAGGCGTGCTTGAGCTGGGCGATCAGTACGGCGCAGGCGCCTTCGAGCTTGACCACAGTGTCCCAGTCACCCGTGCGGGCGGCTTGCAACATGTCCTGGCTGGCCGATTCGATGGCCTCGTAGAAGCCGAGCAGGTTGCGGGAGAGTTGCTCGGTTTCGCGGGCGGTGATGAGGTCGGGGGCGTTCATGCGCGAATCTCCAGGCCGCCGCGGACGGGGGTGTGATCTGCCTGATCGGCAATGGCAATCCAGGCTTCACGCACTGGGGTCATCAGGGTGACGCATTCGTCGAGGATGGCCTCGTCATTGCGGAGGTTGGCTTGGGTGAGGCGCAGGCAGATGTAGGTGTACAAATTGGACAGGTTGGTGGCGAGCTCGCCGCCAACTTTCATGTCCAGGCTGGCTTTGAGGCCCTCGTCCACGATGCCAATGGCGCGCTTGAACGCCTTGGTCTTGAGTTCAATGTCTTTGGCTCGGATGGCGCCGCGGGCAGATGCAACGGCATCAAAGAAGCCGTCGAGCAGGAGTTTGGTCAGTTGGTGGGGCGAGGCCGTGTTCACACTGGTCTCGACGCCGACTCTGCGGTACATGCCGGTCATGGGGCGCTCTCCTGCTGGAACGGGGCGGTAGTACGGGCTGGCAGGTGCAAACATCTTGGAGCTCTGCTGATGGTCGGTGATGTATAAGTTATCGACCAACGGCGCAGAGTCTTGAAGTATTTCAATCGCTGAACTACGGGGTGAAAGACCGTTAACTGTTCTTGTTCAGGGCGGCCAGCTGCGCAGAAACGTAGCTGGAAAGGCCGTTGAGTTTGGCCATGTTGTTGTCCAACAAAGTGTATTGGGCGCGCAACCTGTTCTCTGCCAAAGTGGCCCTGACGTCAATGCGCTCGATCTTGTCCTTGTTGCGCTCGATCAGACTCTTGATGCCTTCGGTACGGCTGTTGATGGTGCTGTCTGTGCCCAGCAGCTGTGAGGTCAAGGACTTCATGCGCTGAGACAGGCCGTCGTTGCCCACATTGGCGGCATCGCTGTTGGCGAAGAACTTCTTGAGCTCGCCCAGGTTCCCCATCGCTTCGCTCATCTTGCTGCTTTTGACTGACAAGGTGCCATCGACGTTGATGTCCATTCCCACGTCGGACAGACGCCCGAACACGCTGGATGCGCCGCTGCTGTTGCCGATCAGGTTGCGTATTTGAGAAAGCAAGCCACGCGCGGTGGCATCGCCTTGTAGTGGGCCGGCAGTCTTGGAGGCTTCGTCGTATTTGGTCTGAACGCGAATCGTGCTGACGACGTTGTTGTAGGCAGAGACGAAGGTGTCAATTCCCTTGCGGATGCTGTCGGTGTCTTGAGCAACATTCACGTTGACGGGTGAGGCGCTGACCTTGCTCAGTTGCAAGGTCAAACCATCGACCACATCGGTCATCGTGTTGCTCGCCGAGGAGACTGCCAACCCGTTGATGGTGGCGCGGGCATTGCTGGCAGTCTGTGTGCGGCTCATCTGACTGGTGCCGCCAGTAGAGGCGTCATAAGCCAAGGCAGCGAGACCAGGGTCGCTGCCTGCACCGACGGAGATCTTGAAGGCGCTTTCTGCGCCCGTCGCACCGCGGAGCACCAAGCGGGTGCCCGTCACGTCGTTGATCAGTGAAGCGCTGATACCCGCGCCAGCACTGTTGATCTTGTCGCGGATCTTTTCGAGGGTGTTGTCGTCAGGGCCGATGGCGATGTCGAACTGACTTGCTGCAGCTTTTGCGTTGAAAGTGACAACGGGTGGTTCTGCATTATTGGCCGTGTAAGAGCCAATTTGAATGGAAAGTGTGCCTTGACCCACCACAGCGGTCTTGCCGGCGGTGTAGGCGGCGCTGGCCAGAGACTGAGAACTGGCCAGAGATTCGACAGTGATGCTGTACGAGGCCGGCGTGCTGTTGGCACTGGTGGTGACGCCGACAACTGACGCATCGCTGGTGGTGGCCTTGGTCGATGTCCAGAAGTCTGCACCGTTCAAGGCAGAGGCCGCGTCCTGCAAAGAGGAAAACGCACTCTGAATCTTGCCCCAGGTGGACACCTTGGTTTCCAGCTTGCTGTTTTCGGTCTTGATGGCTTCCGCGGGCTTGCGCTCAAGTGCGACCAAGCTCTTGACGATGTTCTCCGCGTCTAAGCCGCTGCCGACGCCGAGTGAACTTAAGGTGGCCATGGCGTTTCCCTTTCAATGCACGAGTGTCCGGATGGAAAATTCCACCCAGACACACATAGCTTCGGCGCACTCAAGGAAAACTTAAGCCGCAAAGCAACGTTTTGCGATTGAAATTACCTATCAACCCTGGAGGAGCTGTAGAACCGCTTGGGGAAGCTGGTTGGCTTGGGTCAACATGGCGGTACCAGCTTGTTGCAGGATCTGCGCACGTGACAGGTTAGCGGTCTCTGTGGCGAAGTCCGCATCCATGATGCGGCCACGTGCCGCGGACTCGTTCTCGACTCGGACCTGCAGGTTGGAGATCACTGCTTCAAAGCGGTTCTGCACGGCACCGAATTCGGCGCGTTTGTCGTTCACGACCGTCAACGCCTTGTCGATGATGTTGATGGCTTCATCGATGTTGGTGGTTGTGACTGTTGAGTCTCCACCGATGGTGATGCCTGTGATGGCCGCGCCCCCAGCGGTGGTGCCGGAGACCAGGGTCGCCATCAGATTTTTGACCTCGGTCGGGTCGTCAAAATTGTTGTCTGCCACCGAGGCCAGAATGGTGCTCGCGGCGGCTGCTGTGCCGCCGCCCACCGCGACGGGGCTTACATCAATGTGATCTGTCGCGTCGGTGTCGGCGCCGACCTGGAAGGTCAGCGTGGCACTCGCTCCGCTGAACATGATGGTGCCGTTGAATTTTGCACCGCCGATCGTGCGATCGATTTCTGCCTGAAGTTGTGAAAACTCTTTTTGCAGATTGGCGCGGTCGCCGACCGAGTTGGTGGCATTGCGAGACTGCACAGCGAGTTCACGCATACGCTGAAGGTTGTCGCCCATCTTGCTCAAGGCGCCTTCTGCGGTTTGAGCGTAGGAGATCCCGTCGTTGGCGTTTCGCATGGCGACATTCATGCCACGGATTTGCGTGTTCATGCGCTCAGCGATGGCCAAGCCTGCCGCGTCGTCCTTCGCGGAGTTGACACGCAAACCAGAAGACAGGCGCTGCATGGATGTGGCCAGCGAAGTCTGAGATGCGTTCAGATTGCGTTGCGCGTTCATCGACGGCATGTTGGTGTTGATCGTCTGAGCCATGTGGCACTCCTTAAGAATTCCCTTGATTCCGGCGAGAGTGCCGGCCTGCGATGAGCTGGCCAAAGATGTGAGGGAATCTTCGACCTGTGGGTGAATTCTGGCGGCGCTGACCTGGACGCAAGCCGTGGATGTGCGGGGGAAAAGGGGCTCAGTTCATGGGTTTGCTTGCGCAATGAAAAACCGCCCCAGTTGGGGCGGTTCGGTGTGTTGAGGCCAACTCACGTGGCCATCGTGGGGGTCAGCGCAGCAGCGACAGCACCGATTGAGGCAGCTGGTTGGCCTGTGCGATCATCGCGGTGCCGGCCTGCTGCAGGATCTGCGAGCGTGACAGATTGGCAGTTTCGGTGGCGAAATCGGCATCCATGATCCGGCCGCGTGCTGCAGATTCGTTCTCCACATTCACTTGCAGGTTGGAGATCACAGCCTCGAAGCGGTTTTGCACAGCACCGAACTCAGCGCGCTTGTCGTTCACAACCGTGAGCGCCTTGTCGATCAGGTTGATGGCATCGTCGATGTTGCTGGTCGTCACGGTCGAGTCACCACCAATCGTGAGGCCTGTGGCTGTCGAGCCGCCGGTTGTCGTGGCGGTGACGAGTGTGGCCATCAGCTTCTTCACGTCAGCGCTTGTGACGGTGCCGTCATTGACGTCTGCCAAAGCGGAGCTGGCTGTTGCGGCTGTGCCGCCACCCAATTGAGGGGCTGCCACGTTGATTCGATCGGTGGCATCCGTGCCAGCGCCAACCTGGAAGGACAAGGTGGCATCGGCGCCGCTGAAGACGGAGGTTCCGTTGAACTTGGAGCCGCCGATCGTGCGATCGATTTCAGCCTGCAGTTGCGAGAATTCTTTTTGCAGGTTAGCGCGGTCGCCGGTCGAGTTGGTGGCGTTACGAGACTGGACAGCCAGTTCACGCATACGTTGCAGGTTGTCGCCGATCTTGCTCAGAGAGCCTTCGGCGGTCTGGGAGTAAGAGATGCCGTCGTTCGCGTTGCGAACCGCCACGTTCATGCCCTTGATCTGAGAATTCATGCGCTCGGCGATGGCCAGGCCGGCAGCATCATCCTTGGCGGAGTTGATGCGCAGTCCGGAGGACAGTCGCTGCATGGATGTGGACAGGCTGTTTTGGCTGGCCGACAGATTGCGCTGAGCATTCAGCGCGGCGTTGTTGGTGTTGATGCTGGAAGCCATGATGTGATCCTTTGGCGTTGAAACTACCCGGCGACCGCGCCGGCGAACAGCACTGCTTTCGCAGCGTAACCTGCCCGACGCTAGTCAGCTCATGGTGCTGTGGCGAACCACCTGCATCCTCTAGCCGGCTAACCGGACCCCGAGATTTGTTGATCCCGTTGTTTTGGTTATCGGTTGCCTCTGCCGGAGCTTGAGGATTTTTTTTGGCTGATCTGCCATCGACTTGCACGGCAGACTTCGGGACAAGTTTCGGGTTTTTCGGCGCTTATGAAGCCTTCTGAAGGGTGACGTCTCTATAGACTGGACCCGTTGCACGCTTCTACACACTGAACCTGAGTTCTCGTCATGGTCAAACACCGTCATGTGTCCCCGCAAATGGCTCAGCAAACTCAGCGCCACTGGCAGGAGGGGGTTGCCCACGCCAAGGAGAAGCGCTGGAAGGAAGCCGCCGCCGCCTTTGAGGCCGCTCGTCAACGCGATCCAGGGGATGCCGTGGTTCTGCTCAATCTGGCGCGTGCGTGTTTAGAGCTTGGGCGCCATCACGATGTTGTGACGTACACCCGCGAGGCGCGTCGATTAGCCGGCGCATCCGAATTGGCAGCGTTGCTGGAAGTGCGTGCATTGACCCGTCTTCAGCGCCATGCGGAGGCGCGGGCCTGTCTTGAAGCCCTTCCGGCGTCTTTGCGGACTTCCCATGAGTACTGGTCCTGCCATGGGGCGGCCTTGAAGAGCTTGAATGAGTTGAAACTGGCGGTGACTTCGTTCATGAAGGCCCTGAGCATCAAGGTGGATGATGCAAAGACGCATTACAACTTGGGGTTGTGCTTTTTTGAGATGGGCCTGAAGGAAGAGGCCTGTGAGTGCTATCGAACCGGGTTGATGTTGGGTTTGGAAGAGAACACCTTGCATGCGCTGGGCATGCTGACCTTTGCGGAGCGCGAGAACTGCTTGTGGGCAGAGGCGACGGAGCACTTGCGTAAGCTGCACGAAGTGGTCGAGCATTTGCCTGCGAATGTGGCTGTCCAGGCGACCATGTTCGCGCACGTGACGCTTTCGGATGATCCCTTGCATCAGTTGAAGGTGGCCCGACTCATGGGCAATACCT
This sequence comes from Burkholderiales bacterium RIFCSPHIGHO2_12_FULL_63_20, assembly GCA_001770775.1. Taxonomy (GTDB): domain Bacteria; phylum Pseudomonadota; class Gammaproteobacteria; order Burkholderiales; family Burkholderiaceae_C; genus Aquabacterium. Next base: position 268,473 of record MESA01000033.1, on the reverse strand, counting down.
GGCGACATCTTCATCATGTCGAGCGTGCAGCAGCGTCAAGGCCAGCTGGCCGTGTCCGCGTGGGTTATGTTTCGGGTGATTTTCATCACCACGCAACGTGTGTGTTGATGGCGGAAGTCTTCGAGCATCATGATCGTGAGCGCTTTGAGGTCTTTGCGTACTCTCATGGTCCCGATGATGCTTCGGTCATGCGCCGGCGTGTCCAGCTGTCTATTGAGCACTTTCTGGATGTGCGAGCGTTGAGCGATCAACAGATTGCGCAACGCATTGCAGAAGACGGCATTGACATCCTGATAGACCTCAAGGGGCACACGGCGCAGAACCGACTGGGCATTTTTGCCTACCGACCTGCGCCAGTTCAAACGACTTTCCTAGGCTTTCCGGGGACGACAGGCACCTCGGAGATGGATTACATCATTGGTGATCCGATGGTCACGCCATTGGCGCACGCAGCGCATTTTTCAGAGGCGATTGCGCAAATGCCTGTGTGTTACCAGCCCAATGATCGCCAGCGCCCATTACCGCGCCTGATGCAGCGCGCGGACGTGGGTTTGCCGAAGGATGCAGTCGTGCTGTGCGGTTTCAACCAGCCGTACAAGATTTCGTCCGAGGTGATGGATGTTTGGTGCGGATTGTTGAATGACCTCCCGGACGCGGTGCTCTGGCTGTTGGACTGGCATAGTCAGGCTCGTCCCAATTTGGAGCGAGAATTTCAGGAGCGGGGCGTTGACTTGACTCGGGTTCACTGGGCGCCGAGGCTTGATCTGGGCGACCACCTCAGCCGTCTCAGCTTGGCTGACATTTTCATTGACACCTGGCCATGCAATGGCCACACCACAGCGAGTGACGCGCTTTGGGCTGGCGTACCTGTGGTGACCTTGAGCGGGGCGACATTTGCCTCCCGTGTGGCGAGCAGCCTGTTGCACGCTGTGGGTCTGGACGAACTGATCTGCGAGCGCGTGGATGTCTATCAAGACACCATCAAAGCCTTGGCACACGATCCGATGCGACGTGCCGTATTGCGTGACAAATTGGTGTGGGCTCGTGAATCAGCTCCCTTGTTTGACAGTGCGCGCTTCACGCGGGACTATGAGGCGCTGCTGGTCCGGATGCACAGCCGACAAATTCAGGGGCTGTCTCCGCAGCCCTTGGCGGCGGAGACCGTCGAGGCGGTGTGAAAGCCATCCACCACAATTGACTCAATACAAAAAAGGAAATGACTCATGGAGTTTCGCCCCGTTCACCTCTGCATCATTCAGCCACTGGGTTACGTGCACTCTTTGGGTTTTTTGGATCAGGCTCGTTACCTGCGCTATCAGTTCCGTCGCTTTGGCGTGGATGTCACGATCGCCAAGAATCGTCTGAAACACGGTGCGGTCAATGTGGTACTGGGCGCTCATCTTGGATTCGATCCCGAGTTGCGCAAGCGGTATGCCTGCATCTTCTTTAATCTGGAGCAGATGGGTGAGGGGGGCGCGCAGGTGTCAGATGCCTACCGTCAACTGCTCGGGACATCAGCAGTTTTTGATTACGACGAAGGTAATCCTCCTCATTACACCTCCTATGTCGAGGATGTGCCGCTGCTGTCTTTCGGTCATGCCCCCTATTTGGATACTTCTTCCATTGCGTTGAACGAACGTCCGATTGATCTGCTGTTCTTTGGCAGCATGAACGAGCGCCGTCGCCGGATCATTCAGGAAATCGAAGATGCTGGCGGGCATGTGACTTTGCTGGACGGGCCGGTGTATGGCCCCGAGCGTGATGCGTTGATTCGGCAGTCCAAGGCCGTGCTCAATTGTCATTATTACGAGAGTGCTCGGTTCGAACAGGCACGGGTGTTCCAGTGTCTTTCGCTGGGGACTCCGGTGATCAGTGAGCGTCTGGCAGCCACGCGCCCAGCGGCTCAGTTTGAAAATGCCGTTTTCTGGGTGCCCGAGGGTGGTTGGCAGGCGTTCATTCGTGGGCAGTTTCTGACTGAAGGGTTTGCATCGGCCGCGCAGCACAAACTGCAGAGCTTCCAGCAACATGATCTGGTCGAGGGCTATGCGGACGCTTTCGTCTTTGCGCAGTCCTTTGCTGCGGCGCACCTGGAGCGCATCGCATCGGGGCCGTGGACTCCCGATCGGCTGCACATTGGTTCAGGCAAGGATTACCGAAACGGCTGGCTGAATGTGGATATCTTGCCGGCAGCCTTGCCTGACGTCATTTTGGATCTGGGGCAAAAGCAGTCATGGCCGCAGCGCCTGTGCAGCGACACGGTGGGTGAGGTGGATTTGCTGCCCGGCGCGGTGAAGTTGATTTATGCGAACAACGTGCTGGAGCATGTGCCCGATCTGCCGACCTTCATGGGCAACTGCCTGATGCTGCTGGAAGAGGGGGCGCGCATGGAGATCGAAGTCCCCTACGAGCATGCGAACACCGCGTGGCAGGATCCCACGCACATCCGCGCGATGAACGAGGCATCGTGGGTGTATTACGCCGACTGGTTCTGGTACTTGGGTTGGTTCGAGCACCGTTTCCATCTGCAGGATTTCGCGTACCTGGATGCGGCGCTCAAACCTTGCGGCAAAGAGGGCGCGAACTTCATGCGGGTGACGCTGGTCAAGCAGCCGACCACCTTGGCTGAGCGCATGGCTGCACGCACCATGCAGGCGGATTTTGGGGGGGTGCCGGAGGACGCCGATCTGGACGACATGGTTTGATCTTGCGACGCTCACCAAAAGGTATTTTTCATCATGAGTGAAGAACAACAACCGCGTGCACCCATGAGTGCCTTGGCCATCAGCATGGTCAAAAACGAGGCCGACATCATTGAGGCCTGTGTTCGCCACAACTTGCACTTCGTTGATCTGTTTGTGGTGATCGACAATGGATCCACAGATGGCACCCGGCAGATTCTGGAAGCTCTTCGCAAGGAGGGGCTGCCGCTGCTGATCTTTGACGATCCGGTTTTTGGCTATTTTCAATCCGAGAAGACCACAGAGGTCTATCGACGGGTGGTGCCGGTCTTTCAGCCAGAACTGGTCTATCTGCTCGATGCTGATGAGTTCATCAGAGCCCCGGATCGTTTGAATCTCGAGGATGTTTTGCACCAGGTGCCGTTGGGAGGGCAGGCGTTATTGCCGTGGATGACTCACATACCCGACCCGCAGGCTTCGCTCGATCAAATGCTGCAGGACCCGCTGGGCGGGGCGCCATGGCGAAGGCGGCAAGAAGAGCCGCTCTACTATAAAGCTGTGATCAGACGACGCCCGGAGGATGACAGGGTGCTGATTGTCGAGCAGGGCAATCACGCGATCAAGATGAGCGATGGCCGATCCGTTCCGACGCTGCTGATCAACGGTGCTTTTGTCGCCCACCTCCCGGTTCGCACCGTTGATCAAGTGACTGTCAAAGCCATCAATGGCTGGCATGCATACATGGTCCGGAATCGGAGCTGTCATGTTCCTGGGCAAGGTTCGCAGTGGGAGCAACTCTACGAGCGGGTAACGCGTGGGGGTGGACTCACGCGTGATGACATGGCTGCGGTGGCCTTGAATTACGCGCAGTCTCCCAAGGTCGGGCGGAGTTTGAATGCCGATGCTGTGCGTGACCCCATGACGCATCGCTACGGCGTCCTTCGCTATCTGTCGATGGGACAGCACAATCCCTTGGTCAAGGTCGCGCTGAGCATGGAGCAGCATCTTGGCGACGAGTTCAGGAGCGCGCCTCAACACGCCGATGGCGAGGCCTTGGATGTGGCTGCGGTGGTTTATGTGTTGAGATCCTTCATGGTCCGCTCGCTGGCGTCCGATGCAACTCGCTGGCTGCGTGAAGTGACCCGGGTCGCGCCAGACATCCGTTCTGCTCAGATGGGGGCGGCAGATGGGATCGTGGCGCCGGCGCTGCAACTGACGACCATCCAGAGTTTCTTGGCACATAAGGATGCCCGCGCGGTGCGCTGCATCGTGGCCTGGATGCGGCCGGACTACACGGGGCAGGATCTGAATCAGATCCTTTCTGCGTGTGGGCAATATGGGTGGGAAGTTGACTTGATGTCCACGCTGAGTTTGCGAGCGCTGGGTAGCTACAGCGCTGTGCGCCGAGGGGGGCTGGTCATGCGTCCAATTGACGACATGTCCAGATCAGACAAGGCGCAAGCCGTGAAGGGTGCCTTGATTGCCATGGCGGAGCAGCGGTTTGAGTGGAAGGAGCCTATGCCTCAGGTTGTGGATTACCCTCTGCAGACGCTGCAAGTTGCTGCAACTGCGTGACGCCCCGTGAGTGGGGCGCTCAAGAGCGGCGTGGCTGATGGGTAATGGGTGGTGATCATCGTATGACATGAGGCCTCATCTGAGGCACGAGGGACATGATTTCGTCGCGACGATAGGGGAGCATGCCTGGTCGAAGCTGGCCGGTGGCTCCCCAGTATTTCCACCATTCGTGGGCAAACGCGAGCAGGCTTTGTGCATGACCGGAGGCAACATGGCTCAGTTTGGGCTCTCCGGGTGACACGTCGGTGTCGTTGAGTGCTTCCACAAACTGTCGAGCCACCTCTTCCACCTTCACAAAATCTCGGATCTGTTCACCGGGGCTCATCGGGAAGTCGGCACCCGAGAGTGCAGCACGGCGCAAGGCGGGCCAGAATCTGCCTTCAGGTTCACCTTCGCCATAAACGTGGAAGATGCGCATCAGTTGAAGGCACACCCGGTGCTCCAGAGTCCAGCCGATGAACGTCTGTGATGCTGCGGCTTTGGAGGTGGCGTAGGCGTTGTTGGGTGCCAGCGGCTGGGCTGCAGAAATTTCAATCGAGGCCTTTTGCTGCCCATACTCAAAACACGAGCCTGCCACGACGAAGCGTTTGACTCCTGCTTTGCGCGCCTGCTCTGCCAATTGCAAAGGGGCCAGCACGTTCCATTGCAAGCACGATGCCAAGGTGTCATAGGGTGGGTTGGCAGAATGAGCCGCCAGGTGAACGAGCACGTCCTGACCTTGCAAGTGCTCGCGCCAGTCGTCGGTCAACTCGCCACTCAACCATTGGGGCTGGACTTTCAACGTGCGTCGGGTCTGACTGTCTTTGCGCCGGATGGCACGCACCTCATGACCCGCATCAATGGCTTGTTCAATGAAATGATTGCCGATGAAACCGGTGCCGCCGGTGAGAAAAATTCTCATGCGATGCCTGGTGTTTCGATGTAACGCGCTGCTGTCAGCATGTCAGAAGGGAGATTCGAACGCGATCAAGGGCGGATGAGTTTGATCACGTGCGGACAGAACAGGATCGCTGCAATCCCAATTGTGATCAATGCTGCTCCAGAGTATGCCTGCGTCGTGCGATGGTGCGTGCGCGCTGGAGGTCAGGTAAAGCATCGTGCTGGCGTCGCTCCTGCTTCGGAAACCATGGGCGATCCCCGGCGGCAAGTAGAGCATGGAGGGCTCGTCGTCGCGCAGGTCGATGCATGCAACACGACCATAGCCTTGGCCACGTCGCAGATCGACCATGACGTCTTCCACCCGCCCACTCAGGCAGGTGACCAGCTTGACATGCTCGTGCGGCGGCAATTGAAAGTGCAAACCGCGGATGACGTTGCGCCGGGACCGCGTGACAAACTGCTCTTGCATGTCAAAAGACAAACCCACAGCCGAAAGACTCTTCAGGTTCACCAACTTCGTGAAGTCCCCGCGCTCATCTTCGATACGTGGCAACTTCAGTAGCCAAGCACCCGGTAAAAGTTCTTTCAGGGGCTGCATTCGGATAGGGCAGTGTTGGTGGTGAAGAGGGTGGCCAGATCGATTGATTCCCGATCCCGGCATGGTTCCAGACGCTTGCAAGAAGATGGTGAAATCGCCAGCATATCTGGCACCAGTGTGCACTGGCCGCCGCCTATACTGCAAGCCAACATCCATGTCTGTTGATCACAGGGAACAACAATGAAGGCAGTCATTCTGGCTGGCGGCTTGGGCTCCAGGCTGACCGAGGAAACCTCCCTCAAACCCAAGCCCATGGTCGAGATTGGCGGCCGACCCATGCTGTGGCACATCATGAAGCTCTACTCGCACCATGGCATCAATGACTTTGTCGTTTGCCTGGGATACCGGGGTTATGTGATCAAGGAATACTTCGCCAACTATTTTCTTCACATGTCAGATGTCACCTTCGATCTGGCTCAGAACAAGATGCAAGTTTGCGAACGGCATTGCGAGCCTTGGCGCATCACGCTTGTCGATACGGGTGAGCACAGCCAGACAGGTGGACGACTGCGGCGGGTCAAACGCTACATTGAGGACGAGGAAGAATTCTGTTTCACCTACGGCGATGGTTTGAGTGACGTTGATATCCAGGCGGTCATCGAATGTCACCGAAGCAATCGAACCTTGGCCACGGTTACGGCTGTGTCGCCTCCCGGTCGCTTTGGTGCCGTGGAGCTCGACGGACAGAGGGTCACCTCGTTCAAGGAGAAGCCGAAGGGTGATGGCGCGCTCATCAACGGGGGCTTTTTTGTGCTTTCACCTCGTGTGATCGACCTCATCGACGGGGATGCAACCATTTGGGAGGGGGATCCCATGGAGCGCTTGGCTCAACAAGGTGAACTGTCCGCGTACGTGCATGAAGGTTTTTGGCAGCCAATGGACACGTTGCGAGACAAAAACCTCTTGGAATCCTTGTGGCAGTCGGGGCAAGCGCCCTGGAAGCTCTGGGACTGAGGTGTGTGGATGAATGCGGATTTTTGGCGTGATCGACGGGTTTTTCTGACCGGGCACACCGGATTCAAAGGGGCTTGGATGGCCCTGTGGTTGCACAGGATGGGCGCCAAAGTCACTGGATTCGCTTTGCCTCCCGCGACTCAGCCCAGCTTGTACGACGAGGCGCGGGTCGGTGAGCTGATGGACTCCGTGATCGACGACATTCGTTGTCTGTCTACGCTGACCTCGGCAATGCAGAAAGCGCGCCCGGAAGTGGTGTTTCACCTCGCTGCGCAGGCTCTCGTTCGGCCCAGTTACGACGACCCCGTTGACACCTTCGCCAGCAACGTCATGGGGACGGTGAACGTGTGCGAGGCCGTGCGGCAGACACCGGGGGTGCGTGCGTTGGTGTGCGTCACGAGCGACAAGTGCTACGCCAATCAAGGGTGGGAATGGGCTTATCGCGAGTCGGATCATCTGGGCGGGCACGATCCCTACAGTGCCAGCAAGGCCTGCGCTGAACTGGTTGCGGCGTCCTATCGCGATTCATTTTTTCCAGCTGCAGACCACGCGCGTCACGGGGTGGCCCTGGCGACCGCGCGCGCGGGCAACGTCATCGGTGGCGGTGACTGGTCGCTGGATCGTCTGGTTCCCGATGTGCTCAGGGCTGCTGATTGCGATGCATCGGTGCTCATCCGCCGGCCTGATGCCACACGTCCCTGGCAGCATGTTCTGGACGCGTTAGCGGGTTACCTCGTTCTGGCGCAGCGCTTGCATGATGAAGGTCCGGCTCAGGCAGCGCCATGGAATTTTGGTCCGGATGAATCGGACGTCTGGTCTGTTCGTCAAGTTGTGACGGCGCTCAACCAGCACATGCCGCTGCAAATCGAGTTCGCAGCTCATGCCGTCGGCCCCCACGAAGCAATGACCTTGCGATTGGACAGTGCCAAGTCGCGCCACCACCTGGGGTGGAAGCCGGTCTGGACGCTCGATGAGGCGTTGCGCCGTGTCGTGGACTGGCACCTGGGATGGCGACACAAGGAAGATGTGCGAGACGTGTGCGCAAGTCAGATTGACGACTACATGAATGCCGTGAAGAAAGATCTTGGATCATGACTGCCAAACAACCTACGCAGTGGCTCAAGCAGGAAGCCGCCGTGCCGCTGCCCGAGCTGCGTGCGCGAATCGCTGAGTTGGTCAATGATTACGCGCGCCAGGCTTTCGCCGAGCAACCCTTTCAGCCTGGGCAGACACCGTTGCCACCGTCAGGCAAGGTGGTCGGGGCGCCTGAGTTGCGCAATATGGTCGAAGCCGCGCTCGACGGTTGGCTCACGGCAGGTCGGTTCAACGACGCCTTCGAGGCTCGTCTCGCTGCTTACCTCGGTGTGGAGTTTGTGCTCACCACCAACTCCGGCTCTTCTGCCAATCTTCTGGCGTTCTCGGCCTTGACGTCACCACGCTTGGGGGATCGGGCCATCCAGGCGGGCGATGAAGTCATCACTGTCGCGGCAGGATTTCCAACGACCGTCAACCCCATCCTTCAGTTTGGTGCCGTGCCAGTGTTTCTGGATGTGGACCTGCCCACCTACAACATTGATCCCAGCCTGATCGAAGCCGCCATCACGCCTCGGACCAAGGCGATCATGCTCGCGCACACGCTGGGCAACCCGTTCAACCTGGAAGCGGTCTGCGCCGTTGCCCGCAAGCATGGGCTGTGGCTGATAGAAGATTGTTGTGATGCCCTGGGTTCTCGCTACAACGGGCAACTGGTCGGCACCTTTGGCGACATCGCCACATTGAGCTTTTACCCTGCGCATCACATCACGATGGGTGAGGGGGGCGCGGTCTTCACGCGTAACGCGGAACTCAAGGCCATCGCGGAGTCGTTTCGAGACTGGGGGCGTGATTGCTACTGCAAGCCTGGCAGTGACAACACCTGTGGCAAGCGCTTTTGTCAGCAGCATGGCAGTTTGCCCTATGGGTACGACCACAAGTACACATACTCCCACCTGGGTTACAACCTCAAGATCACTGACATGCAGGCGGCCTGCGCCCTCGCGCAGATGGACCGTTTAGAGGGTTTCATCACGACGCGCAAACGCCACTACGAACACCTGCGACAGCGTTTGCGCAGCTGCGAAGAATTCTTGCTGTTGCCTGAAGCAACACCCAATGCGGATCCCTCGTGGTTTGGATTTCCTGTGACGATCAAGGAGGCTGCCAACACGCGCCGTGTGGACTTGCTGACCTATCTCGATCAGTTCATGATCGGGACGCGTTTGCTTTTCGCTGGCAACCTGACCCGTCAGCCCTATATGCAGGGTCGAAACTATCGCGTGGTGGGTGATTTGGCGCGAACCGATCGGGTGATGAGTGATACGTTCTGGTTGGGTGTGCACCCTGGGTTGGATGAGTCCCGACTGGATTTCATTGCCGAGACCGTCGAGACCTACTTCGGATTGCACTTCTGAGTTTCTGGCGTCAGCCGGAAAACAGCTCAGGAAAAGGCCTGCAACTCGACGGGCTGGCACTGTCTCCACGCGCGTAAAGTCGGGGGTGTGTCAGCCATGGAGATCCCATGTTCGCCTTTTCCAGCGTTCCCGCCACCTCCACTGAGACCCCTGAGTGCAGTCTCCAGATCATCTTGCTGACGTATCAGAGCAGGGTTCTGGCAGACGATATCTTCCAGTCCGCTGCCAGCTTGGCGCTTCGTGTGCCAGGTTTGCAGTTGGTGGTCGCCTGGGGCGGTGAGGACGGCGCACGTCAACGGCAATGGGAGCACGATGTTGCGCATTGCCGGTCCCAGGGGGCCGATGTGGTTCTGATCTCTCACCCCAGTCCTCTGGAGCGTGTGAAAAGGGCTCTCGCTCAGAGCAAGGAATGGATCCTGCCGCTTGCAGACGATGACCCCATCGCGGTCAACTACCTGCGAGCGATGGCTGCGGCCAGCGTGCTTGCCGGATCGGATGTCAGTGCCATATTGCCCTCCAACCAGGTGCAGAACTGCGATACGCAGACTTATTCGCGCCGCCATGCCGGTTGGAATCAGCCCGATGCCACGTCCCGGGTTCTCGACATGTTGGCGAGGCCCGGTCAGCAAGGTACCCTTTTCTGGGCCGTTTACCGCCACTCGGTGATGGTCGAGTGGTTGGCGTTTGCACGGAATCTGCCGTACCAGCCCAGCTATCTTGATCAGTTTCTGCCTCACTTGGCGGCACTTCGGGGTAGGCTGGATGTCGCCCCTGAAGAAACCATTGCGCTCAAGGATGAGCGCCACTGGCAGAGTGACGAAGCCAGTGCCCAGACCAATGCCCGCTACTGTCCTCATGCCGACATGGCCCTTTATCACGAGTGGTTCTGGGCAGCGGACCTGTGGCATCTTGTGGGGGACCGGCAAGCGGGTGTTCAGGTCGCGAGCGCGATGAAGGGGTGGTCGGCCCAGATGATTGGCCACCTGCTGGACACTTTTGAGTCGCGACGTCGGTTGCTGAAGCTGCAACTGTCACCCGCGCACATCCAGATCATGGAAGGCATGCAGAGGGCCTGTGGTTGGGTGTTCGAGCCGGACTCGGGGCAAGATCCTGTCCGCGGCATGTCGCTGCTGGCGACTGCCGCTCACGCGCTGAGGGCGCGGTGGGTGGCCGAGGGGCAGGCACCCTTGAATGCGGCCTCCCTGCTGTCGGAGTCGATGCAAGTTTTGGTGGAAAACACATGAGCACCTCGGTTCCAGAGCAAGCCGCCAAAGACATTCGGCCCGTGAGCGCCAGTTTGTTGACGCCACAACGCCAAGCGGTCATGCGGCGGTTGCTGACAGAACATTTCCGCGCTCCGATTCGGGTGCTCGAGATCGGGGTCTGGCAGGCCGCGGGGTCTACGCAGGTGTGGCTGGAGCACTTGGCGGACGGGTCCGAGCTGGTGCTGGTTGATGCCTGGCAACCCTACGCTTCACAGGAAGATCTTGACGGTCACGGGGGGGCCCCTTCCTCGTGGAACTACAACGCCATGGACGAGCAGTGTGAAGCCGCGTTCCATGCGGCCTATGGTCGCGTACGCGCATACCAGCAGTTGCACCGCCAGACAGGGGTTCAGATTCATCTGCTTCGTGCACCGGCGGCTCAAGCCTTGGCTTGGATGCGCGACGGTGCTTTTGACCTCATTTATGTTGACGGCGACCACAAGTACGCTCAGGTCAAAAGCGACCTGGATCATGCGCGTCGACTGGTCAACCCACACCATGGTGTCATTTGTGGGGATGATCTGGAGCGTTTGCCAGACGAGCAATCCCTGGCGTTGGCACGACAACACCTACAACGGGATTACCTGGGTGCGCCGCATCGGTTTCATCCGGGGGTTTGCCTCGCCGTCCACGAGTGCTTCGGTGAGGTTCAGATGGCCGATGGTTTCTGGTGGATCCATTGCCGAGATGGTCAATTCACAACCGAATCCTTGCCAAAGTCAGCGGAGATCAATCCATGAAAGCCCAAGTCAAGCCCCGCATCAACCTGGAAGGGCGCACGCCTTTGCAGGAGGTGATCCCCCTGGCCACCCCATTCATCATTTTTGTGGATCCCGCCAGCGCATGCAATTTCAGCTGCTCGTTCTGTCCCACAGGTCACAGCGACATGATCAAGGACACGGGCCGCTATCAGGGCGTCCTCAAACTGGATGTGTACAAAAAAATCATTGATGATCTGGATGCGTTTGACAAACCGATCAAGGTGTTGCGCCTCTACAAGGACGGCGAACCGTTCTTGAACAAAAACCTCGCTGAGATGATTCGTTACGCCAAGGCCAGCGGACGCGTTGAGTACATCGACACCACGACCAATGGCTCCCTGCTCACGCCCCAGAGAATGGCGGAGTTGCTTGAGGCCGGTCTGGACAAGATCAACATTTCGGTGGATGGGATGAGCAATGCCCAGTACCGTGAGTTCACAGGTTTTGACTTCGATTTCGATCAGTTCGTCTCGAACGTGCGCTGGCTTTATCAGAACAAGGGCGATTGCGAAGTTCTGATCAAAATCCCGGGTGAGCTGCTGCAAGAAGGTCAACGAGAGCAATTTTTGCAAACGTTCGGTGATCACTGCGACAGGATCTTCATCGAGAACTTTGCGCCCTGCTGGCCCGAGTTCGACGTCGAGGAGCACACTGGATTCAAGATCACCGAGGGTATCTATCAACAGCCTATCAAGCCGACCGATACCTGTCCGTACATTTTCTATGCCATGTCCGTGAACTCAGACGGTCAAGTCAGCTCCTGTTTCCTGGACTGGGGCCGCAAGCTGCTGATCGGGGATGCGCGCAAGCAATCCTTGCGCGAGATCTGGACCGGTGATGCCATGAACGCTTTGCGTTTGCAGCATCTGCGGGGACAGCGCGGCAACAATCCGGTTTGCAGTCAGTGTGGACAACTCTCGCACTGTTTGCCCGACAACATTGATCCCTGGCGCGAAGAGCTGCTGGCGCGTTTTCAGGAGAAGGTGAGCCTGCCTGATGGCGCTCCCATTCCAGGCATGAGTGCGCGACGCGTGGTGCCGGTCGTTCCGGCTTGAGTCATGACGCGCCGACAGGCCTGGAGTTTGCTGCACATCACGCCACACCTGGGGGGCGGTGTGGGGCGTGCCTTGTTGAGCTTGGCCGAAGGCGACAGACTGTGGCCGCAACGCGCACCCGCACGAACGGTGCTCTGCCTGGAACCTCCGGAAAAATCTGAAGCCGTGTTCAGGCTTCGCGAATTGGGTGTGGCGGTTCGCACGCTTGACACGCCGCAGACGCTGGTCGAGATGGCGCGTGCGCACGATGTCGTTCAATGCGAAACTTGGAACCATCCCCTGATGTTTGCGGCACTGGCACACTTGCGACAGGCACCACTTCGCATGGTGTTCTGGTGTCATGTCTCCGGCTTGCATTTCCCCAGGCTGCCAAATGCCCTCTGGCAGCAACCCTTTCCAGTTGTGCTGACGGCCCCCTGCAGTTTGAGCGCTGTGCAAGCCAGCCTGGGCGACGGCTTGACGCGTGGACCAGTCCATGTCATTTCCAGCGCCGCCGGTTTTGAGCGGTGGCCGGTACCGGTTGAACGACCTGGAGCGGGGCCAGCTCGCCTGGGCTACCTGGGGAGTCTGAACCTGGCGAAGATGCACCCCTCGTATGCCGAATGGTTGGTGGCAACAGCACGTCCTGGTCTGCGCGTGGAGCTCCTGGGCGACGAGGTGATGCCAGGATGGTGGCGCACACGCTGTGAGCAATTAGGTCACCCCGATCTCTTGACGGTCAAAGGATTTTGCCAAGATGTGCCACAAGCGCTGAAGCAGTGGGATGTGATGATCTACCTCCTCAATCCTTTCCACTACGGGACAGCCGAAATCGCGTTGTTAGAGGCCATGGCCAGTGGTGTGGTCCCCGTCGTGGGCGCCAACCCCTGTGAGAGCGATGTGGTGAGCCACGGAGACACCGGGTGGGTGGTGCAAGACCCTGCTGAACTGGGCAATGTTCTCGCGATCTGTGATGCTGAGGTGTCTTTGCGCAAACGCATGGGCGCGCGCGCATCGGAGTGGGTGCGTGACACCTTCACACTGAAGCGTCAGCACCACGCCTTTCAGGCGATTCATGAAGCCTTGCTCGATCAACCGCGTCAGGTGGTCGACTGGCCTGTTCTCGTGGGCGATCAACCCTGGCAGTGGTTCTCATCCACCTTGTCAGACCCGAATGCCTTTGTGCCTGGGCAGTCTCCGGTTCTGCCTCGTGGAGATGCGCTGCATGCTCACCTGGAGAGGACCAAAGGCAGTGTCCATCATTTCGCCCGCTGCTTTCCGCGCGACGAAACGCTCCAAGCTTGGTCGCGTGCCGTGTCGGCTACCCGACACGAGGCGTGGACGCAAGCCGCTTGAATCATGAGCAACGCGGATCCGACAATGCATGACGCGATCACGCCACTCCGTAAGTGGCCGACCTTGCCCGACGCTGTCCAATCGCTGGCGTTGTTGCGAAGCATGCGTGGACGAGATCCACGTCTTGCATGGGCGCATGCGGTTGAACCCGTCGTGCTTTATGGTGCGGGTGATCTGGGGCAGATGGCCATGACCTGGTGCAGACGCTACGGTGTGCCTGTGCAAGGGGTTGTGGATGCCTCCGCCTCGCGTTGGCATGATCACCCGGCTTGGCTGGGGCAGGTCATTTTGCATCCGCAGGACGTTCCGCCGTCCTGGCATACCGAACGACGGCTCCTGGTCTGCATTTCCACCTTGCCGCATACCAGTCTGGAGGAGAGTCTGCGCCTGCAGGGCTGGCGGCAGATTCAGCCGTTCTACGATTTCGTTCAGGCTGCGCCTGTCTCGCAGCCGCTGAACAACGGTTGGGCCGCACCATTGCCGGAAGGCCCGTACGCGCGTGCACTCGAGTTCGTGTTGCAAGCGTGGGGCGATGACGTTTCTCGCGCACATCACCTGCAGTTCGTGGCCTGGCGTTGCCTGCGCGAGGAGTGGCAGTTCACTGCTGCGCCCATCTATCCAGATCAACGCTACTTCATTGCGGAATTCCAACGTTGCTGGCGCCCAGGGGAGCGCGTGCTGGACGCAGGGGCCCACCATGGGCAGGTGCTGGACCGCTGGATCAAGGCGAATCCGGGGTGGCTTGAGCACGCTTGGGCGATCGAGCCTGATCCCGAGAACTTCTCACAGCTGTCCCGCTGGCGGGATACTCTGGACAACGAAACGCAGCAGCGAGTGACCCTGCATGAACTGGTGTTGTCACGTCGACCTGGATTGCGGCAGTTCGTGACGGGGCAAGGTTACGGGTCTCGCTTGTGGCGATCTGGCGATCGCCAGGTCGTGGCTCAGTCTCTGGACGAGTTGGGCTGGTCGCCCAGTTTCATCAAACTCCACCTCGAGGGCGGTGAGTGGCGGGCCTTGCAGGGAGGCGTGCGGACACTCCATCGAACGCGCCCCTTGTTGGCTTTGACCGTTTACCACCGGCGTGATGGCTTGTACGCTACCGCCCACTGGCTGATGACGCATTTGCCCAACTACCGTTGGCTCTTCCGTTTGCACGGCTGGTTGGGCACCGCTGCAGTGATCTACGGGATGCCACAAGAGCGGGCGTGAGTGAACCTCATGGCACACATTCAGTTCAAAACACCCTCCGCCCGGTCAACCTCTCATGCTCACGCACCGCAAACCGGTCTGTCATCCCGGCGATGTAATCCGCCACAGCCCGGTGCAGGTCTTCCCTCCGAGCAAAATCCGCTGGCATCGCTGAGGGCTGCGCCACATATGCCGTAAACAGCTCCGACAACACTTGCTTGGCCTTGGCGGTGGTCTCGTTGACCTGCGGATGCCGGTACAGCTCCTTGAACAAAAAGCGCTTCAAGGCTGTGCTGTCTTCGCGCATCGACTGGCCGAACCGCACCAGTTGCGGACACTGCCGGGCCGCATCCGCTGACCCTGGCGTGTGCTCATCCAACAAAGCTTGCGTCGCCCGGATCACGTCATACACCTGCTCCGACAGCATCCGACGGATCGTGTCAAACAACAGGCGTCGCCCCGTCAGCTGCGGGAACTCTGCCAAGGTGTCGTCCCGAAAGCGCACGAACAGCGGCACCGCCTCCAACTGCTCCATCGTGATCAGCCCCGATCGCACACCATCGTCAATGTCATGCGCGTTGTACGCAATCTCATCGGCCAGATTGCACAACTGTGCCTCCAGGCTGGGTTGCGAGCCTTCCAGAAACCGCCGCCCCACGCCCCCAGGCTCTTGTGCCTCCAGCATCTCTGCATGGCGGCGCGAGCAGTGCTTCAAGATGCCCTCACGCGTCTCAAACGCCAGGTTCAGCCCGTTGTAAGCCGGATAGCGCTCTTCCAGCTCATCCACCACCCGCAGTGACTGCAGGTTGTGCTCGAACCCGCCATGTCCCTGCATGCACTCATTGAGCACATCCTGGCCCGCGTGGCCAAACGGCGTGTGCCCCAGGTCATGCGCCAGGGCAATGGCCTCCACCAGGTCTTCGTTCAACCCCAGCGAGCGCGCAATCGAGCGCCCCAACTGCGCCACTTCCAGCGAGTGCGTCAAACGCGTGCGAAACAGGTCGCCTTCGTGGTTCAGAAAAACCTGGGTTTTGTAAACCAGGCGCCGAAACGCCGTGCTGTGCACGATGCGGTCGCGGTCGCGCTGAAAGTCGCTGCGGGTGGGGGCGGGCAGCTCGGGGTAGCGACGCCCCCTTGTCTGCTCAGGATGACTGGCGTAGGGGGCGAGGGTCATGGGCGTCCAGGTCAGCGCGTGTGGGCAGCGATCACATCGCGCACCACCGATTCAGGTGCAGGTCGCATGCCAGCCTGTCCCAGCGGGCCGATGACCACGAAGCGGATCTCGCCGCCTTCGGCCTTCTTGTCTACCTGCATCAGCTCCAGGTAGCGGTCGGCGCCCAGGTCGGGGGCGGTCACGGGCAGGCCGGTACGTGCGATCAGCGCACGGATGCGCTGCGAGGTGGCTTCGTCGATCAGGCCCAGGCGGGCCGACAGGTCGGCGGCCATCACCATGCCGGCGCCCACGGCCTCGCCGTGCAGCCACTCGCCATAGCCCAGACCCGACTCGATGGCGTGGCCGAAGGTGTGGCCGTAGTTCAGGATGGCGCGCAGGCCAGATTCCTTCTCGTCCTGCCCCACCACCCAGGCCTTGATCTCGCACGAACGCTGGATGGCGTGCTTGAGCGCGGCACGGTCACGGGCCAGCAACTGGTCCATGTGGGCTTCGAGCCAGGCCAGGAACTCGGCATCGGCAATCGGGCCGTATTTGATGACCTCGGCCAGGCCGGCCAGCAGCTCACGCTGGGGCAGGGTGTCGAGCGTGGCCAGGTCGCAGATCACGCGCTGGGGCTGGTAGAACGCCCCGATCATGTTCTTGCCGGCCGGGTGGTTGATGGCGGTCTTGCCACCCACGCTGGAGTCCACCTGGGCCAGCAGCGTGGTGGGCACCTGCACAAAGGGCACGCCGCGCATGTAGCAGGCAGCGGCAAAGCCGGTCATGTCGCCGATCACGCCGCCGCCCAATGCGTACAGCACCGTCTTGCGGTCAGCGGCTTCTTCGAGCAACTTGGTGAAGATCTGGTTCAGCGCCGGCCAGTCCTTGTACTGCTCGCCATCGGGCAGTTCCACATCCAGCACGGCCTTGTGATGCGGCGCAATCGCGGCGCGCAAGGCGGCGGTGTAGAGCGGGCCCACCGTGGTGTTGGTGACGATCAGGGCTTTGGACGACTTGGGCAGCCCCGCAAACGTGGCCGGGTCTTGCAGCAGGCCTTCGCCAATCAGGATGTCGTAGCTGCGGTCACCCAGGTCAATGGCGACCGTGGAGGTACCGGACGACGGGGTGGAGGCGGGCGGGAGGGGAGTCGATGCCATGAACGCAGGGGGTCGCAGGTGGAAACGCGGTGAACGCGCCCCGAACTTCGCGGAAGTTCGGTCCCAGCCGCGACGCATGGGGCATCAAACACAAAAATAAGGTGACGAGCCTGATCCTGGCACTGTTGGCTAACGGTTAGGGCTGCTTCGTTCCCGACCTGACCCGGTTGGCCGCGCCCCCATGCAGGGAGGCCCGTCACTGTTGATTATAGGGGATCTTGGTCCATCAAGCCGTGGGCAGGCCGTGCTTCTCGCGGGCACGCAGGCATTGCGCGTCACCCGCTTGCAGGGCATGGCAGGTGCTCGATCGCACAGGGTAGATGGTGCAACCCACCTGCTGGCCGATCTCGCCGCTCAGGGCCACGCAACGCGGCGCTTTGGACGAGGTGCCCTGCATGCAACGCTGGTACGGGTCCAGTTTTTGGGTCAGGCCGACCGGGACGGTGCCCCCTGGGGCGTCATCGGCCTCCCCCCAATAGAAAGAGACCCGGAAGTAGGCGCAACAGGCGCCACAGGTTTGGCAGTCAAAGGCGGCGCTCACAAAATCACTTGTGCAGGTACTGTTGCAGGAAGGTCACGGTGCGGTTCCAGGCCAGGGTGGCGCAGGCTTCGTTGTAGACCTCGGGGCGGGTCTTGTTGACGAAGGCGTGGTCGGCCTCGTAGTGGTGAAGGTCCGGCGTCTGGCCGGCAGCCTTCATGGCCGATTCCAGCTGCGCCACGGCGGCGGGCGTGCACCAGCCGTCTTTCGTGGCGAAATGGCCCTGGAAGGGGATGCGGATCTGGGCCGGGTCGGCAAACTCGGCCGGCGGGATGCCATAGAAACACACAGCGGCCGACACGCCCTTGAGGTGCACGGCCGCAGCCACGGTCAGGGCGCCGCCCATGCAGAAGCCCGTCACGCCCACGGGTTGGCCGCGTTGCGCCAGAAAGTCCACGGCGCCGTGCAGGTCCTGGTGGGTGGCATCGCCAAAGTCCAGGCCGGTCATCAGGTGGTTGGCCTCGTCCGCGTCGGTGGTCAGGCGGCCACGGTACAGGTCGGGTGCCAGCGTCGTCAGGCCGGCAGCGGCCAGGCGGTCAGCCAGGTCCTTGATGTGGTCGTTCAGGCCCCACCACTCCTGGATCAGGATGACGCCGGGCGTGCCGGCGCCGGCATCGGCCAGGTAGCCACGCGTCGTGCCGCCATCCGGGCGGGTGAAATCCATCATCTGTCCCATGGTTCATGCTCCTCGTGTGGGCGACGGGCCGACCCCGTCGCAGCGGGGCTCCAGAACGTTCAGCGCAGTTGCAGCTCTTCGGCGCCGTACACCACGTTCAGGGGCTCGATCACCACCTGCTTGGGGCCGTCTTCCACGCGGCCAGCCACCCAGGCGTCAATGCCCAGCGACTTGGAAATGGCCACCACGCGCTCGGCCTGATCAGCCGCCACGTACAGCGCAAAACCAGCGCCCATGTTCAGCGTGCCATAGGCTTCGTGGTCATCCAGGCCGCATTCCTGCTGCATGAAGGCCAGCACCGCGGTCTTGGGCGGCACGGTCGTGATGCGGTAGGTCAGTTGCTTGGGGTGACGCAGCAGCTTGCGCCAGCCGTGGCCGGTGACGTTGGCGCAATAGTGCGGAATGATGCCTTCCTTGGCCATCGCCTCGGTGACGGGCGAGTACAGCGTGGTGGGGGCCAGCAGGGCCTCACCGTAGCTCTGGCCGTTGCCGAGGTCGGTCAAATAGCCCTGGGGCAGACGCTCGGCCAGCTTGCGCGCCAGCGACAGGCCGTTGGCGTGGATGCCGCTGGAGGCCAGGAAGACGATGGCGTCGCCCGCGCCCAGCTTGTCGCCCACCGACAGGCGGGTCTTGGGGCTGATGATGCCCGTGCACGAGGCGGCCAGGTCGACGCGGCCATCGGCCACGATGCCGGCCAGCGCGGGGGTTTCACCGCCACCCCAGGCCACATTGCAGACCTCGCAGGCCTTCTTCCAGCCGGCCACCAGGGCGTTGGCGCGCACCTTGTCGCCAAACCAGTCGGAGCCGCCGGCGGCCCAGTAGGCTTGCACGACCAGGGGCGTCGCACCCACGGTGATCAGGTCGTTCACCGCCATGGCGATGGTGTCCTGGGCGATGCCGTCGTAGTAGCTCTTGCCTGTCAGCGTGGCCATTTCGTCGGCCACCAGGGTCTTGGTGCCCAGGCATTCGACGATGGAGGCCAGGTACATCGGGCCCACATCGACCACATAGGCCGACTCGCCGCGAGAGGCCAGCACTTCGCTGAAACCGTGGCTGGCCAGGTTCGCGCCGGTTTCGGCCGCAGCGCGCTGGGCAGCGACCTTCAACGGGTCGATCAGGTCATAGTTGACTCCGGCCTGGTCGTAGGTGAGGGGCGCGTTAGGGTTCGTAGGCGTGGTCATGGCGCGTCAGTCAAAGAGCTGTGGGGTCGCAAAAGCGAGATTATCCGGCAAGGCGGCCCCGCTTGCGCGCCAGCGGGTGCTCATTGACTGATCTGGCGCGCCGCTTCCACCTGGTATTCAAAGTAGCGCTGCCCGGAAAAGGCGATGGTCGACATCAACACGGTGGCGCCCACCAACAGGGCCGCGATCACGCCGAGCACGGCGCCCCATCCGCTGGGTTGAGCGGCGTGCGTGTCGAGCCCGGCATTGTGGCGTGCGTGCCAGCGCTCGTCGGGCATCAGGCCGTAGACGATGGCCTGCAGCATGGTGCCCGCCACCATGAAACCCAGGATGGGGATCAGCAGCCAGGCCAACTGGTCGTCCTGTCCGAATTCGGCCACACGCCGCAGCCCCCAGGCGCCGATCAGGGTGGGGAGGGGGTGCAGCCAGCCCCAGACATCGTTCAAGCCGTAGAGGTAAAAACGGTGCACGCCCATGGGGCCGCCCAGCAGGGCGAGCCAGGTGGCCAGCGTCTTGGAGCGCAGGGTGGGAGTGGGTGGAGTGGTTTCTGGCATGGTGGGGTGTGCACGAGGCGTCAAGTCAGACTATAATTTGCGGTTTTCCAGCCCGAGTTGGGTGGTTTCCATGGCCAACGCCATGACAAGCCCCTGGCGCGTATCTAAACGGGTCGGATGATTGGACTGGTCAGGCAGGTGTCTGACTGAGCCCTGGCTGCTTAACCCCGAGTGTCTCCCGGGAAGAGTGGTCGCCCATTCAAACTGAAGGACACATCATGGTCGTGATTCGACTTGCACGCGGCGGCTCCAAGAAGCGCCCTTTCTACAACATCGTCGTGGCTGAGCAAAAGAACCGCCGTGACGGCCGTTTCCTGGAGCGCGTGGGCTTCTACAACCCGCTGGCTTCTGGCAACGCTGAAACCCTGCGCCTGTCGCTGGACCGCGTTGACGCATGGGTCAAGACTGGTGCGCAGGCTTCTGACGCCGTCAACCGCCTGATCGTCGAAGCCAAGAAGGCTGCAGTTCCGGCTGCTTGATCGAGGCTGCATGAACGATCGCACGACCCCTTCGCTGGTGCTGGATGACGGTGTCGTCTGGCCTGAAGACGCGGTGGAAGTCGGGCGCATCGTGGACGCCTGGGGCGTGAAGGGGGGCATCAAGGTGATGCCTTTCTCTTCTGACCCTCAGGCGCTCTTTTGTACGAAGAAATGGTTTTTGCGTCCGCCCGAACAGGCTGCGGGCGCTTTGTCGCGTCCGTCTGCCAAGACCGGCGCGCCGTCGGTGGCCAAACCGGCTGCAGCGGCTCCCGCACGCCTGATGGCGCCGCGCTTTTTGCAGATGACGACGGTGCGCGAGCAGGGCGACATCATTGTCGGGACCGCCGAAGGGCTGGACGACCGCAATGATGCCGAGGCCCTCAAGGGTGCGCGCGTGTTCGTGTCGCGCTCGGCCTTCCCCACGCCCGAGCCCGACGAGTATTACTGGATCGACCTGATCGGTCTGAATGTGGTCAACCGTCAGGGCGAGTTCCTGGGCCAGGTGGCCGATCTGATGGCGACCGGTCCGCACAGCGTGCTGCGCTGCGTCGTGCCTGCGGCCGAAGGCCAGGACGCCGTCGAGCGTCTCATTCCCTTTGTGTCGGCCTACATTGACAGCGTCAGCCTGGCTGACAAGCGCATCGTGGCCGACTGGGGCCTGGACTACTGATCCCCCCTCTTTGACCGGAGGGCTGCGATGGCCGTTCGTTTCGACGTCATCACCCTGTTCCCCGAATTGTTCGCCCCGTTTCAGTCGGTGGGCGTGACGCGTCGTGCTTTCGAGACGAAGGCGGTCGATGTGCGCCTGTGGCAACTGCGCGAGTTTGCCGAGGGCGTGTACCGCCGGGTCGATGACCGCCCCTTTGGCGGCGGCCCCGGCATGGTCATGCTGGTCGAGCCGTTGGTGCGCTGCCTGTCGGCCATCCGCGCAGATCAGCAGGCCGCAGCTGCGCCCCGTTTGCCCGTGGTGCTGTTCAGCCCGGCGGGCAAGCCCTTGACGCAGCAGCGTGTGCAGCAACTGGCCGAAGGGCCGGGCGCCGTGCTGGTGTGCGGCCGCTACGAGGGCATTGACCAGCGCTTCATCGACGCCCATGTGGATGAAGAAGTCAGCCTGGGTGATTACGTGCTGTCGGGCGGCGAGTTGCCGGCCCTGACCTTGATCGATGCCGTGACCCGCTTGCAGCCGGGGGTCTTGCACGACGCCGCCTCGCACGAGCAGGACAGTTTTTCGGATGGTCTGCTGGACTGCCCGCACTACAGCCGCCCCGAAGTGTTGCAAGGGCTGGCCGAGGGCGATGACTCTGGCGCGCCAGGGGCCGAGGCCGCCGTGCCGCCGGTGCTGATGTCGGGTCACCATGCGCACATTGCGCGCTGGCGCCGCGAGCAGCAACTGCGCATCACGGCGCAGCGTCGCCCCGAGCTGATCGACGCGGCGAGGGCACGTGGTGAATTGTCCAAACAGGACGAGCACTTTTTATCTCAACTCACGCTATAATCTGCGGTTTTCCGATCCTCTACCCGGCTACCATTTTCTCACCCCGGTCGCGTCCCTTGTGAACAACAGGGGGTCATGGCTGGATTTTCAAGCGCGGGCAAGATCAATTAGGAGCTTTTGATGGCCAACATCATTCAACAGCTCGAGCAAGAAGAAATTGCTCGTCTGAACAAAGAGATCCCTTCTTTCGCCCCTGGCGACACCGTGATCGTTTCGGTCAATGTGGTTGAAGGCACCCGCAAGCGCGTTCAGGCTTACGAAGGCGTCGTGATCGCCAAGCGTAACCGTGGTCTGAACTCGAGCTTCATCGTTCGCAAGATCTCGAGCGGCGAAGGCGTGGAACGTACGTTCCAGCTGTACAGCCCCCTGATCGCCAAGATCGAAGTCAAGCGTCGCGGCGATGTCCGTCGCGCCAAGCTGTACTACCTGCGTCAGCGCAGCGGCAAGTCGGCACGTATCAAGGAAAAGCTCTCCTGATCGTTGCATCACCACGGTGCCAAGCCGTGGTGTTCACCGTTTCGCCCCAAAGCCGCCTGCTGCGCAAGCCCAGGCGGCTTTTGTTATGGTGCTGCCATGGCTTTGAAAATTGACCCCCATCTGGCCGAGCGGTTGGGCAGTGACGGACATCTGCCCCCTGTGCCCCTGGAGCGTCTGACCCGTGAGGCACTGATCCAGCGCTTTGCAGCGCCGCCCCCCTGGCAGACCGATGCCGACAACGAGTTGTGGATCCGGGCGAAGGAGTTCGTCCCCGCGTCGGTGCTGGTGCCGCTGGTGATGCGCGATCAGGTGTCGGTGCTGCTGACGCAGCGGACGGCGCATTTGAGCAAGCACGCCGGACAGATCAGCTTTCCGGGTGGGCGCCAGGAGCCAACGGACCTGGACCCCGTGGCCACCGCCTTGCGAGAGGCGCAGGAAGAGGTGGGGCTGGATCCGGCCCGGGTACGGGTACTGGGTACCTTGCCGACCTATGCGACAGGCACGGGCTTCATGGTCACGCCCGTGGTGGGGCTGATCGACCCCCTGGAGGATGAAATGCAGCGCTTGAAGCTGCAGGCCGATGCCAACGAGGTGGCCGACATCTTCGAGGTGCCGCTGCCTTTCTTGATGAACCCGCAGTTCCATGAGCGCCATGCACTGGAGGTGAGCGGCACGCGCTTCGAGTTTTTCTCGATGCCCTGGCGACCGCCGCACGAGCAAGACCGTGAGTATTTCATCTGGGGGGCCACGGCCGCGATGTTGCGAAATTTCTACCGCTTCCTGTCGGCGTGATGGTCCGTGAACGTTTCTGCCACATGCCTGCGTGAGCGGGCGGCTATGATCACACCATGAGTTTCTTTGCCGTGCTGTTCGCCTTATTGGCGGAGCAGCTCAAGCCTTTGTCGACGCTCAACCCCATCCATCAAGGTTTGACGGGCTGGGTGCGTTGGGTCGGTCGCAATTTTGATGCGGGTGCCGATGTGCATGCCCGTGTGGTCTGGGCCGTCACCGTGGCGGCGCCAGCGGTGCTGGTAGGGCTGCTGTACCTGGTGCTGAACCGCTACAGCACCGTGCTGGCCTTGGTGTGGGATGTGTCGGTGCTTTACCTCACGCTGGGTTTCCGCCAGTTCAGCCACAACTTCACGGCCATCCGTGATGCGCTGGAGCAGGGCCGCGAAGACCGCGCCCGTGAACAGCTCGCGCACTGGCAGCATCTGGACGCCAGCGACCTGCCGCGCACCGAGGTGCTGCGCCATGTGCTGGAGTATTCGCTGCTGGCGGCGCACCGCCACGTGTTTGGTGTGTTTTTCTGGTTTGTGGCTTTGTCGGCCATGGGCTTGGGCCCGGCGGGCGCGGTGCTGTACCGCATGGCCGAGTTCGGGAGCCGCTACTGGTCTTACAAGAGCCAGGTGACCGGCGCGACCACGCACGACCGGCTGATGAACCTGTCGATGAAATTGTTCACCTGGCTGGACCACGTGCCCTCGCGCATGACGGCCTTCGGCTTTGCGGTGGTGGGCAATTTTGAAGACGCGGTGGACGCGTGGCGCCGCCATGCGGTGCTGTGGGTGCGTCCGAACGAGGGCACGATCCTGTCTGCGGCTTCGGGCGCTTTGGGTGTGCGCCTGGGTGGGCAGGCGGCGCCCAGCGCCGATGGCCGCGACGTGAGTCGCACCTTGAGTCAGGGTGATGGTTCGGACGTGATCGACGCCGAGGGCAGCACAACCGGTGCGCCGCCCGAGATGGCCCACCTGCGCAGTGTGGTGGGGCTGATCTGGCGCTCGGTGGTGCTGTGGATGCTGCTGCTGGCGCTGCTGTCGCTGGCCAACCTGATCGGTTGATCCCCGTTGATCCGTTGATCAGTCCCGCGTGGGTGTGGGCGGATTGGTGATCTTGTCCGACCACGTCTGGGCGCGCGCCAGCCACTCCACGAGGGCGGCGATCATGTCGGTGCGGCTGAACGAGCAGCTTTCTTCGCTGAACAGCGCCGAGCTTTCCAGTTGGTTCAACAGCCGCTCCAGCACGTCCAGATAACGGTCGGGCAGGGTGGGCTCATGTTCTTGCGCGGCATCGCGCAGGGCGCGTGCCAGGTCATCGAGCGAAATCGCCCCCTCGGCAAAGGCCTCCAGAGACAAGGGGATCAGGGACAGGGTGTTGTTCATGGGGTGTCGGCAAGGCAAAAAGACATCACCAGCGTTGTTCGCTGAGTTCGTCAAACAGGCCGGTGTACAGGCTCAGGCGCATGGCGCTGATCTCGCCGCGTTCCGCGGCGGCCTGCACCGCACAGCCGGGTTCTTGCCGGTGGGTGCAGTTGTAGAAGCGGCAGTCGCCGATGTGGGCGGCAATGTCGGGCATCCACTTGGCCAGCTCGGTGGGGGCGATGTGGTGCAGCCCGAATTCCTGGAAGCCCGGCGAGTCGATCACGGCGCTCTCGTGGCTGTCGTCCAGCCAGTACCAGAGGCTGGTGGTGGTGGTGTGCCGGCCTGAGTTGAGCGCCTGCGAGATTTCGCCCACTTCGGCGCGGGCGTTGGGCAGCAGGGTGTTGATCAAGGTGCTCTTGCCGGCGCCCGACGGCCCCAGCACCAAGCTGGCCTTGCCTTGCAGCAGCGGCATGACCTGGGCCTTGGCGGCATCGGTGTCGACCTTGAGGGACATCTCGACCACGGGGTAGCCCATGGCCACGTACGGCGCCAGACGCTGGCGGGCCGTCTCGGCCCCCGGCAGGTCAACTTTGTTGAGCACGATGGTGACGGGGATGTCGGCGTAGCGGGCCGCGAGCAGGGCGCGCGTGAGCTGAGCCTCGCTGAACACGGGCTCGACGGCGATCCACACCAGCATCTGGTCGAGGTTGGCGGCAAAGGACTTGCTGCGCCATTCGTCCTGGCGGTAGAGCAGGTTGCGGCGCTCTTCGACCTGCACGATCAGGCCCTCGCCGCTGCCTTCCAGCGTGGGTTGCCACAGCACCCGGTCGCCCACCACGGCTTCGCTTTTCTTGCCACGAGGGTGGCAGATCAGACGCTGGCCTTGTTCGTCTTCGACGATGACGTGGCGGCCGTGGGTGGAAACGACCAGGCCGCGCTGGCACTGGCTGGTGTCGGCGTCTTTGCCCTTAGCCTTGCGCAGGGGCGCGTTGTGACCGTGGCGCTTCATGCCTGCATGGCCGCCAGGCGCTCGGAGGCGGGCGGGTGGGAGTAGTGGAAGCGAACGTACATGGGGTCAGGCGTGAGGGTGGACGAGTTGTCTTTGTACAGCTTGATCAGGGCGCTGGCGAGGTCGCTGCCGCTGGTGTGTGCGCAAGCATAGGCGTCGGCCTCGTACTCGTCTTTGCGGGAGAAGTAGGCGAACAGCGGGGAGATGAAGAAGGCAAAGGGCGGCAAGGCCAGCATGAAGAGCAGCAGGGCCAGGGCGTCGTTGGTGGCGTTCAGGTTGGGGCGCACGCCCAGGCCAGTGTAGAAGCCCACCTGTTGCGACAGCCAGCCGAGCAGGGCGAAACCGGCCAGGCTCAGCGCGAACATCATGACCATGCGCTTGAGCACGTGGCGGTGTTTGAAGTGGCCCAGTTCGTGGGCGAGCACGGCCTCGACTTCGCCGTGTGTGAGTTTGCTCAGCAGGGTGTCGTAGAAGACCACGCGCTTGGCGGCGCCCAGGCCGGTGAAATAGGCGTTGGCGTGGGCCGAGCGGCGGCTGCCATCCATGACGAAAAAGCCCTTGGCGGTGAAGCCACAGCGGGCCATCAGGGCGTTGACGCGGTTGATGAGACCCTGGTCCTTCAAGGGCTCGAACTTGTTGAACAGCGGGGCGATGAAGATGGGGAAGATGACCATCAGCAGCAGGCTGAATGCCACCCAGGCGCCCCAGGCCCACAGCCACCATTGCGCACCCGCCGCGCCCATCAGCCACAGGATCAGGGCGGCGATGGGGCCACCGAGCAGCAGGCCCAGCAGCAGTTGCTTGGCCTGGTCGCCCAACCACATGCCCCAGGTCATGCGGTTGAAGCCGTGCTTTTGTTCGAGGCGGAAGGTGTGCCAGGCTTCCAGCGGCAACTCGATCAGGGCGCCGATCAGGGTGAAAGCACCCAGCAGGACGAGTTGGTAGGGCAGGGCACCCCAGGCGGGTAGCACGGCGTCGCGCACTGCGATGTTGAGGGCGTTCAGGCCGCCCAGCAGGGTCCAGCCGACGAGCACGGCGGTGCTCAGGGCGGTGCTGAACAGACCGAAACGCAGCTTGTCGAGGGTGTAATTGGCGGCGCGCTGGTGGCTGAGGGCCGGCACGTGCGGCGCAAACGCGGCGGGCACGGTGTCGCGGTGGCGGGCCACGTGGCGCGCCTGCCGGGTGTCAAGCCAGAGCTTGGTGAGCAGGGAGGCGATGATGAACACCGCGAAAAGCAAGGTCAGGAAGCTGGAGGGCATGACGGGAGTGTACGTTTGCCCGCACAATCGCTGGCTCGTCTGGCGTGCAAATCCCTGTGCTCGGGTGCCTGTGCTGGAAAGTGGACCTGCCGCCTTGTCGGCCGATTTGATGGTGTGATGCCCATGAGTGAAGTGACCCCCGACACGCCCGCGCCTGCGGATGCCCCCGCGACCCTGGCCAAGAGCGATCTGAACCTGATCTGGCTCGACTTGGAAATGACCGGGCTGAAGACCCAGAGCGACCGCATCATCGAGATCGCGGTGGTTGTGACGGATCCGCAGTTGACGGTGCGCGTCGAGGGCCCGGTGCTGGCGATTCACCAGTCCGACGAGGTGCTCAATGGCATGGACAAGTGGAACAAGGGCACGCACGGCAAGAGCGGGCTGATCGAGCGCGTCAAGGCCTCGACGGTGACCGAAGCCGAGGCCGAGCATGTGGTGATCGCCTTCTTGAAGAAGTATGTGCCCACCAACAAATCGCCGATGTGTGGCAATTCGATCTGCCAGGATCGGCGCTTTCTGGCGAACTACATGCCCAAGCTGGAGGCGTTTTTCCACTATCGCAACCTGGATGTCAGCACGCTCAAGGAGCTGGCGCGTCGCTGGCGTCCGGAGCTGGTGAGCGGCTTCAAGAAGGCGCAAAAGCACACGGCGCTGGCCGACATCCACGAGTCGATCGATGAGATGGCGTACTACCGCACGCATTTTCTGATCGATGTGGCGCCGGTGACCGAGCCCGCGGAGGGCGCTGGAGACGTCGCATGAGTGACGCGCTGCGCACCCCGAACCCGATCCCGGCCATTGTGCGTTTCGATGCGCCCACGCAGGGCGGGATCATTGATCGCCCCAAGCCGGAGCGGCTGGAGCAGGGCAATCCGCGTCGAGAGACCTGGACGCTGTACGAGTCGGCCGATGGGCAGACGAGTGCAGGCATCTGGGAATGCGAGGTGGGGCGCTGGCGCATCGTGTTTCCGGCCGCCAAGGAAGAGTATTTCTTCGTGTTGAGCGGCCATGTGCGTCTGCACGATGCGGCCGGCGGCTGGGTGGACGTGCGTGCCGGGCAGGGTGCGGTGATCCCGGCCGGATTTGAAGGTGCGTTCGAGGTGATCGAGCCGGTGCGCAAGCACTTCGTGGTGGTCGATCGCGGGTGAGTGGCGCCGAGTGGCGTGACCGCTGGGCGTGAAGGCTGCAGGCGCGCCGTGGATGGTTCAGCGCAAGGGCCAGCGCGCCAGTTGGGCCTGCCAGGCCGTGACAGCGGCGGCCAGCCAGTCGCTGACAGTGCATCCTTCGGCGGACAGGCCCAGCGCGCGGCCTGCTTGTTGCAGGGTCGCCAGCGGGTCGTCGAGGGAGAGTGCCTCGGCGCCGTTCTGTTTGGAGAGTTTTTCGCCATTGGCGCCGCACACCAGCGGCGTGTGCAGGTAGCGCGGTGCGGGCAAGCCCAGGCACTGTTGCAGCCAGAGCTGGCGTGGGGTGTTGTCGGTGAGGTCTTCGCCGCGCACGATGTCGGTGACACCTTGCTCGCCATCGTCCACCACGACGGCGAGCTGGTAGGCCCACAGGCCATCGGCGCGGCGGATGACGAAATCGCCCACGGCTTCGGCCAGGTTCTGAGTTTGCGGGCCCAGGCGGCGGTCGTGCCAGTGCCACCGGCCGTCGGGCGTGTCCGCGCGCGCGGGCACTTGCAGGCGCCAAGCGCGGGCGGGCTTGCCTTTCAGACCACCGTGGTCGGGGCGGCAGGTGCCGGGGTAGACAAGGTCACCGTGGCGCGGTTTGCTCAGGCCCAGCGCGGCGTTGGCTTGCGCGATGTCGGCGCGGGTGCAGCCGCAGGGGTAGGCATGGCCGGCGGCCACGAGACGGTCCAGCGCCGCCTGGTAGAGCGCGCCGCGCTGGCTCTGGTACACCGGGGGCGCATCCGGGTGCAGGCCGCAGGCGGCCAGTTGCATGAGGATGAGCTGGTCGGCGCCGGGCACGCAGCGCGGGGTGTCCACGTCTTCGATGCGCACCAGCCATTGGCCCGCGTGCGCACGGGCATCGAGCCAACTGGCCAGCGCGGCGACCAGCGAGCCGGCGTGCAGGGGGCCGGTGGGCGAGGGGGCAAAGCGGCCGATGTAGGAGCGATCGTCGCCACGGCTCACAGCAGCAGGCCTCCGTGCAGGTCCATCAGGGCCTGGCGGGTGGTGGGGCTGCTGAGCTGGTGCAGCCACCAGGTCAGGGCCATGCCGGGAGGCGTGTCGCCCTGGCGCCAGGCGTAGTGGATGCGGCTGACGCGCGGCGGGCCGCCCACGGCCTTGCTGACCAGTTGGCCGCTGGCCAGATAAGGGCGCACCATGGGCTCGGGCAGGAAGCCGCAGCCCAGGCCGCGCATCTGCGCCTCGAGCTTGGATGACATGGAGGGCAGGGTGAGCACGTCCTGACCGGGCAGGATGCCGATGGTCATGGGCTCGATGCCCCGGGCGGTGTCGGCCACGGCCACGATGCGGTGCTGGGCCAGGGTGGCGGTGCTCAGCGGCTCTTCGGCCTGGGCCAGCGGATGGTGCGGGGCCACGGCCAGCACGAAGGGCACATCGCCGATGACCTCCAGCCGCACGCCGGGGCTGGTGATGCGGTCGCCCGGGATGCCAATGGCCAGGTCGGCGGCGCCGGAGGCCAGGGCCTCCCAGGTGCCGTTCATGACCTCGCTGAGCATGCGCACGCGGGTGGGGGGCTTGAGGGCGTAAAAGCCTTCGATCAGATCGAAGATGGCATGGGGCGCGATGACCTTGTCGACCGCGATGGTGAGCTCGGCCTCCCAGCCTGAGGCCACGCGCTTGACCCGGTTGGCCACGGCGTCCATCTGTTGCAGCAGCAATCGGCCTTCGCGCAGCAGTTCTTCGCCCGCGGCGGTGAGGCTGGCCTGGCGGCTGCGCCGGTCGAACAGCAGCACGTCGAGCGCGTCTTCGAGCTGGCGCACGCTGTAGGTCAGTGCCGAGGGCACCTTGCCCAGTTCGCGGGCTGCCGCGGCGAAGCTGCCGGTGCGGGCGATGGTGTCCATCATCTGGAGCGCGTCGGGGGTGAGGGCGTGGCGGCGGTCGCTCATGGTTTTGATTCAATTTGTTTGAATGATGCCATCAGTCGGGCGCAGCCGCGAAACGCCCGCGGGCTTCTACAGTGAGACACACGGATGCACACACCTTGAAGGAGCCATGCCATGCTGACCTTGCGTCGATCTGAAGAACGCGGCTATGCCGACCACGGCTGGCTGCAGAGCTTCCACAGCTTTTCGTTTGCCGAGTACCACGATCCGGCCCACATGGGCTTCGGGCCGCTGCGCGTGATCAACGACGACATGATCGCGCCGGGGCGCGGCTTTGGCATGCACGGCCACCGCGACATGGAGATCGTGACCTATGTGCTGCAGGGCGCCATCTGGCACAAGGACAACCAGGGCAATGACGCCCGCATCGTGCCGGGTGAGGTGCAGCGCATGTCGGCCGGCACGGGCATCTTGCACAGCGAGTTCAACCAGGCGCTGTACGACAGCACGCACATGCTGCAGATCTGGATCCAGCCTGCGGAGCGGGGCTTGCGCCCGGGCTACGAGCAAAAGGGCTTTGCCGAGGCAGACAAACGCGGGCGTCTGCGGGTGGTGGCCTCACCGGATGGTCGCGATGGCTCGGTGACGGTCCACGCCGATGCGACGCTGCGAGCGGGTTTGTTTGACGGGACCGAGCAGCTGGAGATGCCGCTGGATGCCACGCGCAAGACCTATGTGCATCTGGCGCGGGGCGAGCTGACCGTCAACGGCCAGGTGCTGAAGGCCGGCGACGCCCTCAAGCTGGAGGGCGAAAGCCAGCTCACCCTCAGCCAGGGGCACCAAGCCGAAGTGCTGGTCTTCGACCTCGGTGCCTGAACCCTGGCGCAGGGCCGCACGGAACCTCGATAGGCTCAGCTTTGCTGGGCTTCGAGCGTGTAGGCGGCGTGATCGTCCTGCCCGATGGTCTCGACCAGCCAGGGCAGCGCCACGGCCAGCTTGTCGTACAGGGTGTAGGGCGGGTTGATGATGAACATGCCGCTGCCGAACAAGCCAACGCCGTCGCGCTCGGCGCCCTTGACGCGCAGGGTGGCGTGCAGCCAATCCACCTTTGGCAACTCGGCCGCCATGCGCTTGAGCTGTGCCGGGAATTGGATGGCCTCACGGCGCGCGACTTCGGGGTACCAAATGGCGTAGGTGCCCGAGTTGAACTTGGGGATGGCGTCCTTGAGGGTTTGCAGGACGCGGCGGTAGTCGTCCTTGTTCTCGTAGGGCGGGTCGATGTGGACCAGACCGCGACGCGGCGGGGGCGGCAAGCAGCCTTTGAGGCTGGCGAAACCATCGGCGCCCTGGATGCTCACGCCGCGCTTGACGCCGGCAAAGTGCGACTCGAGCAGCTTGATCTCGGTGGGGTGGAGCTCGAACAGGCGCAGGTGATCGCCTTCGCGCAGCATTTGCGCGGCCAGCTGCGGCGAGCCGGGGTACCACTTGAGCTCGTCACCATCGTTGAGCAAGGCGACCTGCTTGAGCAGGCTGCGCACGGCTTCGGGGATGGACTTGTCGCGGCGCATGGGCCACAGGTTGG
This sequence comes from Burkholderiales bacterium RIFCSPHIGHO2_12_FULL_63_20, assembly GCA_001770775.1. Classification (GTDB taxonomy): domain Bacteria; phylum Pseudomonadota; class Gammaproteobacteria; order Burkholderiales; family Burkholderiaceae_C; genus Aquabacterium. The sequence goes on along the minus strand of MESA01000033.1, from coordinate 237,018 downwards.
CGATGCCGGAGGCGGATTCACCGCTCTTGGTGGCATAGCCGCTGGTGAGGTCGTAGAGCCCACCACCAGCGTGGGTGTCGATCACCCAGAAGGGTTTGTCTTTTTGCAGCAGGTGCTCAAGCACCTGCACCAACACCATGTGCTTGAGCACATCGGCGTGGTTGCCCGCGTGGAATCCGTGTCGATAACTGAACATGGGGCAAGCGTAGCGGTTTTATGGCCACTTGCCTCGCCCCGGATCTGACTTTTTTGACCTGCGCGGGCTTCTGCCCGCCGATTCAGGACGCCAGGAAGGTTTGCAAGGCCTTCAGCGTGCCATCAGGGTCTTCTTCCTGGGGCAAGTGTCCCAGCTTCGGGAAGGTGACCAGCTTGCAGCGCGGGATGTCGTGGCAGAACTGCGCCCCCAGGTCCGGCGAGATCATCTGGTCGCGCTCGCCCCACAGCACCAGGGTGGGTTGGGCGATGCGGCGAATGAGCGGGGCGCTCTCGCCGAAGGTGGCCTGGTCCATGCGCTGGAACAGGGCGCGACGATTGCCTACGCGCAGGTTCAGCTCGAAATAGCGGTCGATGCGCTCCTTGGTGACCTGATCGGGCTCACCGAACACGCTGCGCAGGCTGGCCGCCATCAGGGGGCGCGGCAAGATGCGCTCGGACACCCAGCGCATGCCCCGCATGCTGGCGATCTGGAAGCCGATGGGCATGGACAGCACCGAGGGTTGATAGCCGTCGGCATCGATCAGGACAAGCTTCTGCACGCGCTCGGGTGCCAAGATGGCCGTTTGCCAGGCAATTTCACCGCCCAGGGCATTGCCGACCAGCACCACGCGCTTGACCTCCAGGGTGTCCATCAGGCGCAGCACGAAGCGGGTGTAGGCATCGATGCGGTAGTCGCCCTGCGGGCTCGGGCCGGTCAGGCCGAAGCCGGGCAGGTCGACGCTGATGACCCGGCGCTTGGTTTGCAGGCTGCTTTGCCAGCCTTCAAAGCTGTGCAGGCTGGAGGACATGCCGTGCAGCATCAGCACAGGGGTGGGGTCGGAGCGGGGGCCGGTGTCGCGCAGGTGCACCTGCATGCCGTCCAGCTCGACAAAGCGGGACGGTTCGGGGGCCCAGCGGGCGACCAGTTCACCCAGCTGCCGGTCGGGCTCCCAACTCCAGGCGATGGCGCCGGCGATCAGGATGGCCAGCACGATGGCCGACCACCACAGACGTTTGATCCAATTCATGTGCGCATCATGCCAGGGGTCGCGAGGTCATTTTGGCGATGAAGTCGCCGCAGTGCTTCAAGGTCTGGCGGGCCTCGGGCAGCATCACCATGGTCGGCCAGACGTGGGGCATCTTGGCCTTGAGGTGCAGCTCGCTGTGCACCCCTTGGGCGAGGGCGCGTTCGTGCAGCCGGGTCGAGTCGGACAGCAGGATTTCATGCTCGCTGGCGTGGATCATCAGCGGGGGCAGCCCGTGCAGGTCGGCAAACAAAGGCGAGGCCAGGGGCGTGGTGCTGGGCTGGCCGGCCAGGTAGAGGGCCGCGGCCTGAGGCAGGGAGTCGGGGTTGAACATCACGTCGACATCGGCCTTGCTGCGCATGGTCTCGCCCGAGCAGGACAGGTCGGTCCAGGGCGAGAACAACACGGCGGCGGCGGGCAGGGGCAGGCCTTGCTCGCGTGCGGCCAGCATGCAGGCCAGGGCCAGACCGCCCCCGGCCGAGTCACCCGCGAACACCACTTCGGCCGGGTTGAAGCCCTGGTCCAGCAGTTCCTTCCACCAGGCAACGGCATCGTTCACCGCGGCCGGGAAGACGTGTTCGGGCGCCATGCGGTAGTCGACCGAGAGCACGCGCGCCTGGGCGGTGCGCGCCAGATAGGCACAGGTGGGGCGGTGCGTGTCGAGGCCGCAGAAGAAGTAGCCGCCGCCGTGAAAGTACAGCACGGTGCGCTGCGGGTTGGCCACGCTCAGCCATTCGGCCGAGCACAGGCCGGCGCCGGTGCGCCCCGCCAGAGGGGTGTGGGCGATGTCCTTGGGGGTCGGCGGGTTGCGTTGGGCCACCTTGCTGACCATGTGCCGCGCCTTGTGAACATTCAAGGGGCCGCGCCCTGCCCGTTTGAACTGGTAGCGCAGGACGAGGTTGGTGATGACAGCTTGGATGCTCATGCGCGGGCGACCCTTGAGTGGAGGGATTATTGTTTGACAATCAATGTTGTCAGACTATAAGCTGACAATACGGTGTGTCAATATAGGTCTTCCCATGGACGTCAGCCTGCCCGATCACCCCCCCTTGAACAAGCGTCGCTACGGCGGCGTGTTGCCCGAAGAGCGCCAGCGTCTGCGGCGGGCCAAGCTGATTGAAGGGGCCATTGAGGTGTTCGGTACCAAGGGCTTTCATGGCGCCACGGTGCGCGAGGTGTGTGTGGCGGCGCACCTGACCGAGCGGTACTTTTACGAGTCGTTCAAGACCCTGCCTCAGTTGTTCCTGGCGTCCTACAGCGAGTTGCGCGAGCAGTTGATGGCCTTGACGCTGGCGGCAATGGAGCAGGTGCCGCGCTCGACCAATCCGCTGGAGATGCTGGCACCGGCGATGCGCGTGTTCCTCGTGTTCATCCGCGACGATCCGCGGCGCGGGCGGATCATGCTGGTGGACTCCCTGGCGGTGAGTGACGAGGTGGCCGCGATGAGCGGGGCCACGGCACGTGACTATTCGGCCTTGCTCAAGCAGCATCTCACCCGCTTGCTGCCATCCGAGCAACTCGACGGGATCAGCCTGCCCTTGCTGGCAGATGGGATGATTGGCCTGAACGTGTTGCTGGCGGCGCGCTGGATGCAAGATGGCTTTGCCGAGCCGATCGACAAGGTGGTGCGCACCAATTTGCTGCCCTATGAAGGGTTAATGCATTTGGCCAAACACAATGCGGTGGCAACAGGGTAAGGTCGGGGGCATGCAAGAGCAATTTCCCGAGCTGATGGACTGGCTGGAACGCCACCCTGTGTCTTACACCGTGCTGGCGCTGGCCGCCCTGATCACCCTGGCGTGGGTGGCCAACTGGCTGACCAAACACATCCTGCTGCGCAGCGTCAATCAGGCGCTGAAGGCGACCTCGCTGGCTCACGAGCCGGAGGTCAAGGCGCTGCGGGTGATCTCCCGCCTGGCCCATGTGGTGCCTGCGCTGGTGCTGACCTGGGGCATCCAGACCGTGCCGGAGTTGCCCGAGGCCGTCGTCACCGTGGTGCAGAACGTGTGCGGCGCGTTCATCGTGCTGACGCTGGCGCTGGCCCTGGCCAACGTGCTGGACCTGGTCAACACCTTGTGGCAAAAGCGCGCCGACGCGGTGCAGCGGCCCATCAAGGGCTATGTGCAGGTGGTCAAGATCGGTATCTATGCGCTGGCGGCCATCTTGATGATCGCCACCTTGGTGGACCGCTCGCCGCTGATCCTGCTGTCGGGCCTGGGGGCGATGGCGGCAGTGCTGATGCTGATCTTTCAGGACACCTTGCTGTCGCTGGTGGCCAGTGTGCAGCTGAGCTCGAACGACATGGTGCGTGTGGGGGACTGGATTCAGATGCCGCAGATCGGGGTAGACGGCGGCGTGGTCGACATTGCCCTGCACACGGTCAAGGTGCAGAACTGGGACAAGACGATCACCAACATCCCCACCAAGCGCCTGATTTCGGATTCGTTCCGCAACTGGCGGGGCATGACGGAGTCGGGTGGGCGGCGCATCAAGCGCAGCGTGTATCTGGACCAGCAGAGCATTCGCTTTCTGACCGACGCCGAGGCGCAGGCCCTGAGCCGCTTTGATGTGCTCACCGACTACCTGTCGGCCAAGGAGACCGAGCTGGCCGAGTGGAACGCGCGGGCGCCGGGCAGCGAGCGCGATGTGGTCAACCGCCGCCGCGTCACCAATGTGGGCATCTTCCGGATGTATGTGGAGCGCTATCTGCGCCGCCAGCCCGGCATCCATCAGGCGATGACGCTGATGGTGCGCCAGCTCGATCCGACCTCGGATGGGCTGCCGATGGAGATCTACTGTTTCACCAACACGACCGAGTGGGTGGCCTATGAGGGCATCCAGTCGGACATCTTCGACCACCTGTTGGCGATCTTGCCTGAGTTCGGTCTGCGCGTGTTCCAGCACCCGTCTGGCGCTGATTTGCGCACGATGGTGGGGGTGGCCCCGGCTCCGGTCGCCGCAACGGCGCCCGATATCGCACCCGAAAGAGCGCCGGCCATGGCAGCCCGGCCCGCCACGCCTTAAGCGGCCGGTGCCTTGGGGGTGAGTTGCGCGCCCAGAGCCTCGCGGGCGTCGAACACGAAGCAGTCGCCCTGCCAGTGCGCGCCGTCGGTCAGCTCGAAGTACTTGAGGATGCCGCCTTCTAGCTGGTAGACGTGGTCGATGCCGGCCTCCTGCATGTAGAGCGCGGCTTTTTCGCAGCGGATGCCGCCGGTGCAAAAGCTCACCACGGTCTTGCCGGCGAATTCGTCCTTGTGGGCCTGCACCGCGTCGGGAAACTCGCTGAACTTGTGGATGCGCCAGTCCACCGCGCCCTCGAAGGTGCCGTAGTCCACCTCGAAGGCGTTGCGCGTGTCCAGGGTGACGACGGGGCGGCCCTCGTCGTCGTGGCCCTGGTCCAGCCAGCGTTTGAGCACGGCGGGCTCGACCGCCGGGGCGCGGCCGCTGTCGCCGCGCTCGTCCGGGCGGATGGTGGGGTGGTTCATGCGGATGATCTCGCCCTTGACCTTCACCAGCAGCTTCTTGAACGGCACCGTCTCGGACCAGCTTTCCTTGGGGGCCAGGTCCGCAAAGCGGGGATCCTGGCGCAGCACGTCGACCCAGCCGCGCACCGCCTCACCGGGGCCGGCGAGGAAGAGGTTGATGCCTTCCTCTGCGATCAGCACCGTGCCCTTGAGGTCGCGCGCCTGCGCTTCGGCATGGAGCCGATCGCGCAGGGCGAGGGCGTCATCCAGGGTGACGAATTGGTAGGCGGAGATGTTCAGGACAGGACTCATCCCCGCATTGTAGAAAGTCAGGGCTGCTCACGCAGGCCGAACTGGCGCACCAGCCGGGCGCGCTGGGCGGGCAGGAAGTTGATGCGCTGGACATCGCCACCGGTCGCGGCGATCACCCGCTTGTCCATGATGGCAAACCAGATGGGCGGCACATAGGCGGCCAGGAACATGCCGAAGTAGCCCGAGGGCAGCGTGGGCAACTCGGGGAAGTTGCGCAAGGACTGGTAGCTGCGGGTCGGGTTGGCGTGGTGATCCGAGTGGCGCTGCAGATGGAACACGATCAGGTTGGAGATGATGTGGTTGCTGTTCCAGGAGTGGTGCGGCTCGCAACGCTCGTAGCGGCCGTCGGGCAGCTTGCGGCGCAGCAGGCCGTAGTGCTCGATGTAGTTGGCCGACGTCAGCTGGAAGGCGCCCCAGAAGGCCACCACGGCCAGCACCGGCACCATCTTCGGGCCGAAGGCTGCGATCAGGCCGCCATACAGCCCGAGGGTGACCAGGCCGGCCTGGATGATCTCGTTGTTCAGGCTCCAGGGCGACTGGCCTTGGCGTTCCAGGCGCTCGGTCTCCAGATCCCAGGCGCGAAAGAAGGCGCCGGGCATTTCGCGGAAGACGAAGCGGTAGATGGTCTCGCCCATCTTGGAGGAGGCCGGATCCTCGGAGGTGGCCACGTGCCGGTGGTGCCCGCGGTTGTGCTCGATCGAGAAGTGGCCATAGCCACCCAGCGCCGAGTTGAACAGACCGAGCTTGCGGCCCAGCCAGTCCTTCTTGTGACCCAGTTCGTGGCTGAGGTTCAGGCCAAAGCCCAGCATGGAGCCGGTGATGACGGCGGTGGCCAGCCAGGCCATCCAGGACAGCTCATGCGTGGCCACGAAGATGCAGTTGAACAGCAGGCTGCCCCACAGCACGGGGACCACGGCGTAGTTGATCCAGCGGTAGTAGCGATCTGCCTCCAGGCGGGGCACCACAGATTCGGGCGGGTTGCTCAGGTCTTCGCCCAGCAGCCAGTCCAGCAGGGGGATGACACCGTAGAAGAACGCGAAGGCCACGAAGAACCAGGCCTCCGAGGTGGCGCCCATCAGGTATGCCACCGGGCCGATGGTGACGCCGGCGGGGCCGATGACCGACAGCAGCCACATCAGGCGTTTGCGGTCGCGGTAGGCGGGTTGCTGGTCGGTGGGAAGGGGCAGGGTGGCGCTCATGCGGATGTGTCCTCAGTGGTTTGAACCATGGGCACATCTTGCGTTTTGGGCTTGACGCGCAACACCGTTTGTGCTGGCACAATATCGTCATATTGTGACAATGAGGCTGCGCCGAAACGATGTCGATGCACCCGCCAGACCGCTGGCTCCAACCTTCGCTGCACCCGGTCTATGTGCGCCTGTTGTGCGCCGAGTTGCGGCGTCGGGGCTTCAGCGAGGCCGAGATCCTGCAGGGCACGCGTTTGAGCTGGCACGATCTGCACGCCAGCAACCTGTTCCTGAGCCTGGAGCAGGTGCGCCGTGTGGTGTTGCGCGCCCTGGCCTTGAGTGATTGCCCGTGGTTGGGACTGGTGGTGGGGCAGAGCACGCAGTTGTCTGCCCACGGCGCACCGGGGTATGCGGCCATGGCCGCCCGCGATGTGGGGCAGGTGCTGATGGTGATGCAGCGTTTTGTGGCCCTGCGCCAGCGCGTGGCCCACTTCGACGTGCAGACCGAGGGGGGCCTGGCCCTGCTGTTGCGTGAAGACCTAGTGGCCGATGAGTTCCGGACCTACCTCATGGGGCATTTCGCGGGGGCCATGGTCCGCCTGATGGAGACGATCACGGGGCAGGATCTGCGCACGCGGGTCACCATCCACTGGCCTTTTGAGGAGCCCGCCTGCGCGCAGGCCTACCGCGAGTTCTGTCCGCAGTGCAGTTTTGGGGCGCCGGCCTTGCGCATCGAGCTGCCGATGGATTTGCTGACCTGCCCCAGTCTGGCGCCCGATGCCGAGGCCTACCGCGTGGCCTGGCGCGATTGTGAGCGCTTGCTCACACAGCAGGAAAAGGGCAGCGTGACGTCGCGCGTGCAACAGCGTCTGGTCGCCTGTGAGGGGGCGTACCCCACGCTGGAGCAGATGGCCGAGATCGAACACGTGTCGGCCCGCACCCTGATCCGGCATCTGCGTGATGAGGGTGTGACCTACCAGCAGCTGCTCGACGGTGTTCGGGAAGAGCTGGCCTGCTGGTTGCTGGTGCAGACGCCCCTGAGCGTGGAGGCCATTGCCGAGCGATTGGGGTATCAGGACACCTCCAACTTCAGCCGGACCTTCCGGCGCTGGCTGGGCGTGACGCCGCGTGAGTTTCGGGGCGCGACCGACAGTCTCTGACAGTCTCTGCGGATTGAACGGATCCGCGAGGCCCAGGCTTCTTACAATGCCCGGATGCCTTTCGTTCACCTGCGCTCCCACTCCGAATATTCTGTTGTTGACGGCACCGTCCGCATCGACGACCTGGTCAAGGCCGCGGCCAAGGATGGCCAGCCCGCCGTCGCGGTCACGGACCTGAGCAACCTGTTCGGGGCGCTCAAGCTGTACAAGAGCGCGCAAAAGAAGGGCGTGCAGCCCATCATCGGCGCGGACGTGTGGGTGGAGCCCGAAGAGCCCGGCAAGGCGCCCACGCGCTTGCTGCTGCTGATCCAGAACCGCCAGGGCTATCTGCGCCTGTCAGAGCTGTTGGGCGAGGCCTGGACGGCGCCGGGGCAGCGCACCCACGCCTGGGTGCACTGGGCGTCGCTGGTCGAGCGCAACGAGGGGCTGATTTGCCTGTCGGGGGCGGAGATGGGGCTGGTGGGGCAGGCGCTGTCCCATGGGGACGTGCCCAAGGCCGAGGCCCAGGCGCGCAAGCTGGCGGCGGCCTTTCCCAACCGCTTCTACATCGAACTGCAGCGCAGCGGCCACGCCACCAATGAGCCCTACATCCGTGCGGCTGTGCCCCTGGCCGCGCGGCTGGGCCTGCCCGTGGTGGCCACCCACCCGATCCAGTTCCAGACGCCCGACGATTTCGAGGCGCACGAGGCGCGTACCTGCATTGCCGAGGGCGAAACCCTGGGCAACCCCAAGCGCATCAAGCGCTTCACGCGGGAGCAGTATTTCAAGACCTCGGCCGAGATGGAGGCCCTCTTTGCCGACATCCCCTCGGCCATTGCCAACACGGTGGCGATTGCACGCCGCTGCTCCTTGAGCCTGGTGCTGGGCAAGCCACAGCTGCCCAACTTCCCGACGCCGATCATGCCCAACGGCGAGCCGCAGCCCATGGCGGACTACTTCCGCGAGCTGTCGCATGAAGGCCTGGAAGAGCGCCTGCTGCACTTGTATCCAGACGAGGCCGAGCGCAATGCCCAGCGCCCGACGTATGTGGAGCGCCTGGACTTCGAGATCAACACCATCCTGAAGATGGGCTTTCCGGGCTACTTCCTGATCGTGCAGGACTTCATCAACTGGGCCAAGAACAATGGCTGCCCCGTGGGGCCGGGCCGGGGTTCGGGTGCTGGCTCGCTGGTGGCCTATGCGCTCAAGATCACCGACCTGGACCCGCTCAAGTACAACCTGCTGTTCGAGCGCTTCCTGAACCCGGAGCGGGTGTCCATGCCCGACTTCGACATTGACTTCTGTCAGGGCAACCGCGACCGCGTCATCGACTATGTGAAGGACCGCTACGGGCGCGATGCCGTCTCGCAGATCGCCACCTTCGGCACGATGGCGGCCAAGGCGGCCCTGCGCGACGTGGGCCGCGTGCTGGGCATGGGCTATGGCCATGTGGACAGCATCGCCAAGCTGATTCCGGCACCACCCGGCAAGTCCGTGACGCTGGCGCGCGTGCCCGAGAACCCCGACAGCGGCGTGATCTACGCCCGCAAGGAAGCACCCGAGCTGGAGGAGCGTGAGAAGGCCGAGGAAGAAGTGGCCGCGCTGCTGGAGCTGGCCATGCGCGTGGAAGGCATGGTGCGCAACATCGGCATGCACGCGGGGGGCGTGCTGATTGCGCCGGGCAAGATCACCGACTTCTGCCCGCTGTACATGCAGCCGGGCAGCGACTCGGCCGTGAGCCAGTACGACAAGGACGACGTGGAGGCCATCGGCCTGGTGAAGTTCGACTTTCTGGGCCTGGCCACACTGACCATTCTGGAGACGACCAAAGAGTTCATCATGGCCCGGCATCCGGACCAGAAGGACTTCGACTTCGCCAAGATCCCGCTGAACGATGCGGCCACCTACCGGCTGTTGTCCGAGGGCAAGACCGTGGCCGTGTTCCAGCTGGAATCGCGCGGGATGCAGGGCATGCTGCGCGACGCCAAGCCCAGCCTCTTCGAGGACATCATCGCCCTGGTGGCGCTGTACCGTCCGGGCCCCATGGACCTGATTCCATCTTTCTGCGCGCGCAAGCACGGCAAGGAAGAGGTGACCTACCCGCACCCGCTGATGGCTTCGGTGCTGTCGGAAACCTACGGGATCATGGTGTACCAGGAACAGGTGATGCAGGTGGCCCAGCGGGTGGGGGGCTACTCGCTGGGCGGCGCGGACATGCTGCGCCGCGCCATGGGCAAGAAGAAGGCCGAAGAGATGGCCGAGCACCGGACCATTTTCTCGGCCGGTGCTGCCAAGAATGGCATCAGCAAGGAGCTGGCCGACGAGATCTTCGACTTGATGGAGAAGTTCGCGGGCTACGGTTTCAACAAGTCGCACGCGGCCGCGTATGCCTTGCTGGCGTATCACACGGCCTGGCTGAAGGTGCACTACACCGCCGAATTCTTCGCAGGCAACATGACGATTGCCAGCGACGACACGGACAAGCTCAAGATCTTCCACGACGATGCCACGCAGAACTTCGGCATCACCTTCACGCCGCCCGATGTGAACCAGGGCGCGTGGCGCTTCATCCCGCTGGACAACAAGACCATCTGCTACGCGCTGGGGGCGGTCAAGGGGACGGGACAGGGCGCCATTGAGGCACTGGTGCGCGAGCGCACGGAGAACGGGCCGTTCAAGAGCTTCTTTGATTTCTGCGCGCGGGTGGACCGCAAGCAGGTCAACAAGCGGGTGGTGGAGGCCTTGATCAAGGCGGGCGCTTTTGACTCGCTGGAGCCGCATCGTGCCGGCCTGCTGGCCAGTGTGGGCCTGGCCTTCGAGTACGCCGACACCTTGCTGGCCAATGCCGACCAGGGCGGGCTGTTCGACTTTGGTGACAGCCATGCAGCGTCCACCAACGAGCCCGATCTGGTGCCAGCCGAACCGTGGACCTTGAAAGAGCGTCTGGGCCTGGAGAAAACGGCGATTGGCTTTTACCTGTCGGGCCACCTGTTCGACGAGGCTGAGCCGGAGGTGCGCCGCATCGCGCGCCAGCGCATTGGCGACCTGAAAGACAGTCGCGAACCCCAGGTGGTGGCAGGCATCATCAGCGAGCTGCGTGTCATCAATGGCACACGCGGGCGGGTGGGCTTGTTCAAGCTGGACGACAAGAGCGAGACGATCGAGGCCGTGGCCAACCAGGACACGCTGGACGCCAACAAGGAGCTGCTCAAGGACGATGAGCTGGTCATCATCACCGGCAAGGTCCAGACCGATCGCTTCTCGGGCGGATTGCGCCTCAATGTCCAGTCTGTGATGAGCCTGGCGGCGGCGCGTTGCCGCTATGCCCGCTTCGTGCGCCTGACTGCGCGTGACCAGAAGCTGCCGGTGGACGAGCTGCTGCGCGAGTTCCCGGCGCGTCGCGTCGCGGCGCCGCAGCCCGATCTGCCCGATACGCATCAGGGCTTGAGCCTGAGGGTGGTGATCGAGCGGCGCACGCCCGAGCTGTCGGCGCGTGGCGAGCTGGACCTGGGCGATCAGGCCAAGGTGTATCCCAGCGATGCGGCGCTGTTGCGACTCAAGGAGCTGATGCCCGATGCCCAGGCCACCGTGGTCTACGGCGAAGGCTGATCGCTGACCGCTCGTGCATGAAAAAAGGCGTGTCCTGGTGAGGACACGCCGTCAAAAGATGGGCCGGCACGCCCATCGTCGCACATCCGCTGGTGGCGGATCAGAACTGATCGTCTTGCAGCGCCAGGGTGCTGATGGCGCCATTGATCACGCGGTCACGCCAGCTGTTGGCTTCGACCAGCACGTGGTGCTGGTAGTGGCGTGCGGTGATGAGCTTGGCGCTCAGGAAGGCATCGTCCTGGCTGGTTTCGCTCAGCTGGCGCTGGGCGGCTTCGGCCGCACGGTTCACCAGCCAGGCGCCCAGCACCGTACCGCACAGCTTTAGGTAAGGCACGGCACCGGCGGCGGTGGCCGCAGGGCTCTGGTTGGCGCGCGTCAGGATCCACTCGGTGGCTTGCGCCAGCGCATCCAGACCGCGTTGCAGGCCTTGTCCCAGTTGCTGCAGCACGGCATCGCCGCTGCCGACCTGACGCTGCGCCTCGGCCGAGACCGTGTGCAGCAGCGCCTTCATCGTCACGCCATCGTCACGGATCAGCTTGCGCCCGATCAGGTCGTTGGCCTGGATGCCGGTGGTGCCTTCGTAGATGGTGGTGATGCGGGCATCACGCACATACTGCGCCGCGCCGGTCTCTTCGATGAAGCCCATGCCGCCGTGGATCTGCACGCCGTCGGCGGTGATGCCTTGGGCGTTTTCCGTGCAGCAACCCTTGACGATGGGGATCAGCAGATCGACCAGCGCCTGGCTCTTGACCCGCGTGGCCTCGTCGGGATGGCTGTGGGCACGGTCCATCTGCGCGGCCGCGAAATAGGCCAGGGCACGCATGGCCTCGGTACGGGCCTTCATGTCCATCAGCATGCGGCGCACATCGGGGTGGCCGATGATGCCGCGGCTGCCTTCGGTCAGGGTGCGGCCTTGCACACGGTCGATGGCATAGGCACGGGCACGCTGGTAGGCGCGCTCGGAAATGGCCACACCTTCCAGGCCGACGTTGAGACGGGCGTAGTTCATCATCGTGAACATGTAGCCCAAACCCTTGTGAGGTTCGCCGACCAGATACCCGATGGCGCCAGGTCCGTCGCCAAAAGACATCACGGCCGTGGGGCTCGCATGGATACCCATCTTGTGCTCGATGGACGCACACACCAGGTCGTTGCGCTCACCCAATGAGCCATCGTCGTTGACGAGGAACTTGGGGCACACGAACAGCGAGATGCCCTTCACACCCTCAGGCGCATCGGGCAGGCGGGCCAGCACCAGATGGACGATGTTCTCGGCCATGTCGTGCTCACCCCAGGTGATGAAGATCTTGGTGCCGCTGATGCGGTAGTGATCCCCTTCCGGCACGGCGCGGGTGCGGATGGCCGACAAATCCGACCCGGCTTGTGGCTCGGTCAGGTTCATCGTGCCGGTCCACTGACCCGACACCATCTTGGGCAGGAAACGCTGTTGCAGCGCGGGGCTGCCGTGGTGCACCAGGGCTTCGATCGCACCCAGGGTCAACATCTGGCACAGCGAGAACGCCATGTTCGACGACTTCCACATCTCCAGCACGGCGGTCGAGACCAGCGTGGGCAGGCCCTGGCCACCGAACTCGGGCGAGGCGGGCATGCCGTTCCAGCCGGTCTCACAGAAGGCCGCGTAGGCCTCCTTGAAACCATCGGCAGCGGTCACGACACCGTTGTCCCACCGGGCACCTTGTTGGTCACCCGGCCAGTTCAGCGGATCGAGCACGCCGGTGGCGAAGCGCGAGGCCTCTTCCAGCACGGCCTCGACCAGGTCGGGCGTGGTTTCTTCGAAACCGGGCTGGGCGCAGATACCCTCCAGCCCGGCCACCTCCTTCATCGTGAACAACATGTCACGGACGGGGGCGTTGTAAGTCGACATGGCAATCGTCTCTCAGTCAAACAGTCAAACAATCCATCAGTGGGCGCTGGCAGCGGCGGCGCCGATGCCGGTTTGCGCACGCACGTTCTGGTCACGGAAGCCCGAGACGTCCACGGCAGCACGGGCGCTCTTGTCCGTCACCGAGAACAGCCAGGTGAAGAAGAAGGCCAGCGGCATGGAGAACAGCGCAGGTTGCTCGTACGGGAACACCGCATGCTCGAAGCCCAGCACCACCACCCACACGGCCTTGGACAGCACCACGAAGGTCACGGCCGACACCAGACCGACGATGCCGCCAATCAGGGCGCCACGCGTGGTCAGGCCCTTCCAGTAGATGGACAGCACCAGCACGGGGAAGTTGGCCGAAGCGGCGATGCCGAAGGTCAGACCGACCAGGAAGGCCACGTTCTGCTTTTCGAACATGATGCCCAGGATCACGGCCACCACACCCAGACCGATGGAAGCGATCTTGGAGACACGCATTTCTTCGGCTTCAGAAGCCTGGCCCTTCTTGATCACGCGCGCATAGATGTCGTGCGCAATCGACGAGGCACCAGCCAGCGCCAGACCCGATACCACCGCCAGGATGGTGGCGAACGCCACGGCCGACAGGAAGCCCAGGAACAGGTCGCCACCGACGGCCTTGGCCAGGTGCATGACGGGCATGTTGTTGCCGCCCAGCAGCTTGCCACCGATGTCACCGTTTTCGAAGAACTGCGGATCCTTGCCCACGATCACGATGGCGGCCAGACCCAGCAGGCACACCACGATGAAGAACAGGCCGATGAAGCCGCTGGCCACGAAGACCGACTTGCGTGCTTCCTTGGCGTTGGGCACGGTGAAGAAACGCATCATGATGTGCGGCAGCGCAGCGGTGCCGAACACCAGGCCCAGCGACAGCGACACGGCCGTGACCGGATCGGCCAGCAGGGAGCCAGGGTGCATGATGGCGGCGCCGTCCTTGTGGGCGTCCACCGCGCTGGAAGCCAGTGTCTCAATGCTGAAGCCGAAGTGGCTCATGGCCAGACCCAGCATCAGCAGGCCACCGGACAGCAGCAGCACGGCCTTGATGATCTGCACCCAGGTGGTGGCGATCATGCCGCCGAAGGTCACGTACACGACCATCAGCACGCCAACCACGACCACGGCAATCGGGTAGTCCAGACCGAACAGCAGCTTGATCAACTGGCCTGCGCCCACCATCTGCACGATCAGGTAGAAGCACACCACCGTCAGCGAGCCGAACGCCGCGAAGGTGCGGATCGAGCCCTGATGCAGGCGGTAGGAGGCGATGTCCGCGAACGTGAAGCGGCCCAGGTTGCGCATGCGCTCGGCCAGCAGGAACAGGATCACGGGCCAGCCGATGAAAAAGCTGATCGTGTAGACGAAGCCGTCAAAGCCGCGCAGGAACACCATCGAGCTCAGACCCAGCAGGGTCGCGGCCGACATGTAGTCACCGGCAATGGCCAGGCCATTCTGGAAGCCGGTGATGCCACCGCCAGCGGTGTAGAAGTCAGAGGTGGAGCTGGTGCGCTTGGCTGCCCAGTAGGTGATGCCCAAGGTGAACAGCACGAAGACCAGGAACATGGCGATGGCCGTCATGTTGATGGGCTGCTTGGCCACCTGGCCGACATCGCCGGGGCCGGCGAGGGCCACGCCCGCGCACAGCAACAGCAGGGCGCTCAGGGCGCCGGTTTTCATCAATGGCTTCATTTGGCGCGCTCCGCGATGGCGTGGGTCAGTTGGTCAAATTCGGTGTTGGCCTTGCGCACGTACCAGCCGGTCAGCAGCCACGATCCCAGGATCAGGGCGGCGCCGATGGGGGCGCCAATGGTCAGCGTGCCACCTTCGAAGATCGTGGGGCTGAGCGCGGTGGGGGCAAAGGCCACCACCGCCATGAAGGCGTAATAGGCCACCAGGGTGGTCACCGACAGGAGCAGGGCCAGTCGGCCGCGGCGTTGCACCAGTTGCTGGTAGGCCGGGTCGGCCTCCACGCGACGGTAGATCTCATTCGACATGGGTCTTCCTTGTGGGAAAGAGGGAGGGGAGGGTGCCAGTGGGCACCCGTGTGAAAGCAAGGCGCTTGGGGCGCTTACTCGATGGCGCTGGCCGACTTCACCTGCTGGCGCAGCACGAACTTCTGGATCTTTCCGGTGGACGTCTTGGGCAGCTCGCCGAACACCACGCGCTTGGGCACCTTGAAGCGCGCCAGGTGCTGACGGCAGAACTCGATCAGCTCTTCCTGAGTCAGTTCATGACCGGGCTTGAGTTCGACGAAGGCGCAGGGCACTTCGCCCCACTTCGGATCGGGCTCGGCCACCACGGCGGCCGACATGACGGCAGGATGGTGGAACAGGGCGTCTTCCACCTCGACCGACGAGATGTTCTCGCCACCGGAGATGATCACGTCCTTGCTGCGGTCCTTGATCTTGATGTAGCCGCTGGCATCGCGAACGGCCAGGTCACCGGTGTGGAACCAGCCGCCGGCAAACGCTTCGGCCGTGGCCTTCTCGTTCTTGAGGTAGCCCTTCATCACCACGTTGCCGCGGAAGCAGATCTCGCCAATGGTCACGCCATCGCAAGGCACCGGCTCCATCGTCATCGTGTCCAGCACGGTCACGTCTTCCTGCAGCGCGTAGGGCACGCCCTGGCGGCCATTCAGGCGGGCACGGTCTTCAATCGGCAGCGCGTCCCATTCGGCGTGCTTGGCGCAGACGGCAGCAGGGCCATACACCTCGGTCAGGCCATACACGTGGGTCAGGTTGATGCCGGCCGCTTCGCAGCCTTCGATCACGGCCACCGGGGGCGCGGCCCCGGCGATCAGGCCATTGACCGTGTGGTTCAGCCCCTCACGCAGCTTGGGCGGGGCGCTGATCAGCAGGTTGTAGACGATGGGCGCGCCGCACATGTGGGTGATGTGATGCGCCTTGATCAGCGAGAAGATCACGGCCGGGTCGATGCGGCGCAGGCACACGCTGGTGCCGGCGATCAGCGCCATCGTCCATGGGAAGCACCAGCCATTGCAGTGGAACATCGGCAGCGTCCACAGATAGGTGGTGTGCTGCGGCAGGTTCCACGAGATCACATTGCTGGCCGAGTTCAGGTAGGCACCGCGGTGGTGGGTGACCACGCCCTTGGGGTTGCCGGTCGTGCCCGAGGTGTAGTTCAGCGAAATCGCCTCCCACTCGTCGGCAGGCAGATACCAGGGGTGTTCGGGGTTACCTTCGGCCAACAAGGCTTCATAGGTGACCGAACCCAGGTTCTGTCCGGGAGGCGCCGTGTCGTCTTCCACATCCACCACCAGGATGTCGCTGCGGCCCAGCATGTCCAGGGCGGCGCGCATCACGCGGGCGAACTCGCGGTCGGTCAGCAGGGCCTTGGCTTCGCCGTGCTCCAGCTGGAAGGCCACGGCCTCAGCGTCCAGGCGGGTGTTGAGCGTGTTGAGCACCGCGCCGGTCATCGGGATGCCGAAGTGCGCCTCCAGCATGGCGGGCACATTGGGCAGCATCACTGCCACCGTGTCACCCCGGCCAATGCCGCGGGCCTGCAAGGCACTGGCCAGGCGGCGGCAACGTGCAGCGGTCTCGGCCCAGGTCTGGCGACGCTCGCCATAAATGATGGCCAGGCGGTCCGGATAGATGGCCGCGGTGCGCTTGAGGAAGCTCAGTGGCGAAAGGCTGACATGGTTCGCGGCGTTTTTGTCCAAACCGGTTTCATAAGGGTTTATACTGATCATCACGGTCTCCATTGAATCGCTGTCGAGCTGACAAGTGGTGGGCCGTTTCCCGCCCCTGTCTGATGACGTCGGGCGGATGATCAGGGAGGACTTTTTCACCACCTCCCAGCAAATGTGACGAATGTTTGCAAGCGGGATTTGGTGTGGTTCAGGCGCGGTCCGCTGCCTAGAATCAGCGAGCTTTGAGCCTCGTAACCGGAGACCCGCGTGACCCACCCTGATGCCGCCTTGCAGACTGACACCGGCCACTGGCGTCAACAAACCTTGCAAGCGGGGCTGGACCTGCTCGACCAGGGCCTGACCGTGTTCGACGCCGACCTGAAGTTGGTCGCCTGGAACCGCGCTTTCCTGCAACTGCTCGATTTCCCCGCCGAACTGGCCTTCGTAGGCGCGACATTCGAGAGCTTCATCCGCTACAACGCCCAGCGTGGTGAATACGGCGACGACGACATCGAGGTCGCGGTCGCAGCTCGGGTGGACAAGGCCCGCGAGTTCGTGCCGCACGACATTGAGCGCGTGCGCCCCGATGGCAGCGTGCTGCGCATCACCGGTCAGCCCTTGCCGGGGCACGGCTTTGTCACCCTGTACTCCGACGTCACCGAGCAGCGCCGCGCCGAGCAGGCCCTGCGCCAAGCCAACACCGAGCTGGAGTCCCGCGTGCTGGCACGCACCGCCGAACTGCAGGCCAGCAACCAGCGCCTGCGTGAGGCCCTGGAGGCCAACGAGCAGATCACTGCCTCACTGCGCCGCAGCGAGCACCAGATGCGCCTGGTCACCGACTCGATCCCTGCGCTGGTGGCCTACTTCCGAGCTGATCGCACCTACACCTACGTCAACCGTGGCTATCAGGACTGGTTCGGGCTCGACCCCCAGCAGCCCGATGCGGTCAGCGCCCGCGAGTTCCTGGGCTCGGACGTGTACGAGCGCATCAAACCCAACATCAGCCGGGCCCTGGCGGGTGAATTCGTCACCTTCGACTACGAGCTTCACACCATCGCAGGTCAGACCCTGGCCGTGCGCACCACGCTCGTGCCGGACATCGGCGCCGACGACCAGGTCGTGGGCTGCTTCGAGCTCACCTTCGACGTCACGCAAGAGAAGCAGTCGCAAGCCCTGGTCGTGCGCGCGCAGAAGATGAAAGCCATGGGCCAGCTCACCGGTGGCCTGGCGCACGACTTCAACAACATCCTCACCGTCATCATTGGCAACCTGTCGGCCCTGGCCGATGCCCGCCCGCAAGACCCGCTGGTCACCGAGTTCACCGGCCCCGCCATCGCCGCCGCCCGCCGTGGCGCCGAGCTGATCCGCGGTCTGATGACCTTTGCCCGCCAGCAACCCTTGCAGGCCGGTGCGGTCGACGTCACGGCGCTCACGCAGTCGGTCACCCGCCTGGTGCGACCAGCCTTGCCCGTGACCCTGCAACTCGACGTCAAACTGGGCAGCGAGTCCGCCTGGACCTGGGTGGACGCCACGCAGCTGGAAAACGCCCTGGTCAATCTCATCCTCAACGCCCGCGATGCGACCCAGTCGCAAGGTCGCATCGTGGTGCGCACGACCACCCACACGGTGGACGAACGCCAGGCCGAGCGCCAGCGTGTGCAGCCGGGCACCTATGTCTGTCTGGAGGTGATCGACGATGGCGTGGGCATGGATGCGGCCACCGTGTCCCGCATCTTCGAGCCCTTCTTCACCACCAAGCAGGCGGGCAGCGGCACGGGCCTGGGCATGTCCATGGTCTATGGATTCGTGCGCCAGTCGGGCGGCGCCATCCAGGTGCACAGCAGCCCAGGGCAGGGCACCACCGTGTCGCTGTGCTTGCCTGCCATTGACGTGCCCACCGATGTGCCCGCGCTCGATGAATCCGATTTCGCCTCCGACCGCAGCCGCCGCGGCGTAGCCTTGCTGGTGGAAGATGACCCGGACGTGCGCCGCGTCGTGCGTCGCAGTCTGCTCGATCTCGGGTTCGCGGTCATCGAGGCCGCTCATGCACAGGAAGCGCAGGATATCCTTGTGCAAATGCCCGATATCAAGCTGCTTTTGTCCGACATCATGATGCCCGGTGAGATGAACGGGGTGGGCTTGGCCCGTCTGGCGCGTTTGCAGCGCCCCACCATGCAGATCCTGCTGATGAGCGGCTGCGCCCCCAGTGGCGATGAGCTCATGGACTTGCCGGTGCTGCCCAAGCCCTTCAGCACCCGCGACCTGGCCGCGGCCCTCGAAGGCCTGACCCCGTGAACACCGCCCCGGCCCTCATCTACGTGATCGAGGACGAGCTCTCGATCGCGCGCCTGGTTCAATCGGTGCTGGTCGAGTTTGGTTTCGAGGTGGAGTGCTTCCATACCGGCGCCAGCGCCCTGCGCAGTTTGGCGGTGCGCCGGCCCGATCTGTGCATCACCGACCTGGGCCTGCCCGACATGGACGGCATCGACTTGGTGCGCCAGATCAGTCAGCAATGCCACTGTGGCCTGTTGATCCTCAGCGGGCGCGGTCACACGGCCGACCGCATCATGGGGCTGGAGCTGGGCGGTGACGACTACGTCACCAAACCCTTCGAGCCGCGCGAACTGGTCGCCCGCGTGCGCAGCATCTTGCGTCGCCGTGGCCAGGTGCCCGGTGGGGGCCAGAGTGAATCGCGCCGCCAGGCCTGCTTCCTGAACTGGACCCTCGACTGCTCGGCCAACACCTTGCGCTCCGACGACGGCACCGAGCACTTGCTGGGCGTGGCGGAGGTGCAGGTGCTGCGCACTTTCCTGGAGCGCCCCCACCAGATCCTCACCCGCGAGCAGCTCGTCGGCCACTGCAGCCTGTCGCCCATGGACCGCAGCATCGACGTGCGCATCTCGCGCTTGCGCCGCAAGATCGAAGTCGACCCGATGGCCCCTCGCATCATCAAGACGGTGTACGGCGCGGGCTATGTGTTTTCGGCCTCGGTGGTCTGGTCCTGAAATTCGCCTCCTGTTTGCGCACAGCGAGATGCTGTATGAAAATACAGTCATGCGTGCGCCTTCCACCTTCCTGCATCCCCCTTCGGTCGATGGACTGCCGATGCCAGACGCGCGGGTGCAGGCGACCCCGGTCAAGGGCCGGGGCACGTCCACCCAGGTGCTGCACCGCTTTGCACCGCACAGCCGCGAGGCCGTGGACGACGGTTGGGGCGAGGCCGACGAATCCGGGCTGACCACCTCGTCGACCCGGCCGGTGACCACCGTGGTGCCCGAACAGGCGCGCAGCATCCTCTCTGGCAACCAGTCGCCCGACATCCCCTTCACCTGGTCCATCAACCCCTATCGCGGTTGCGAGCACGGGTGCATTTACTGCTACGCACGCCCCACCCACAGCTACCTCAATCTCTCGCCCGGCCTCGACTTTGAAACCCGCCTGGTCGCCAAGGTCAACGCTGCGGCCTTGCTGCGCCAGGAGCTGCAAAAGCCCAGCCACGTCTGCAGCCCCATCAACATCGGCTCGGCCACCGACCCCTACCAGCCCATCGAGCGCGAGTGGCGCATCACCCGCAGCGTGCTGGAGGTGCTCCACACCTGTCGGCACCCCTACACCCTGATCACCAAATCCAGCGGCGTCGAGCGTGACCTGGATCTGTTAGGTCAGGCCGGTGCCCGCCAGCAAGCGTGCGTGCTGATCAGCCTCACCACGCTGGACGCCGAGCTGTGCCGCAAGCTCGAGCCCCGGGGCGCCGCACCGCATCGCCGCTTGCTCACGGTCCAGCGGTTGGCCAAAGCCGGGGTCCCTGTGGGCGTCAACGTCGCGCCCATCATCCCCTTCCTCAACGAGCCCGAGATCGAAGCGCTCATCGAGGCTGCGGCCCAGGCGGGCGCGCAGTCCATCCATTACACCGTGCTGCGCCTGCCCTGGGAGGTCAAGCCGCTGTTCGAAGAATGGCTGGCTCATCATGTGCCCGACAAGGCCGTGCGCATCATGGCCCGTCTCCGCGAGCTGCGTGGCGGCAATGACTACGACGCCGACTTCAGGTGGCGCATGAAAGGTGAGGGCGTCTGGGCGCAACTGATCGCCCAACGCGTGCGCAAGGCCGCGGCACGCCATGGCCTGAACCGTCGTCTGCTGGCGCTGGATGGCAGCGCTTTCGATCCGCGCGCCTTGCGTCCGGCATCGCCCCAGTTGGGCTTGTTCTGAGCGCTGCCGCGCCCACCGTGACGGCATGCCGGTGATTGTTTGCGCCACCCCACGAGACAGCAGAGCCCGGCGCGTCTAAAATCGACGCTTTCGTTTCTCCATCTAGACTCGACCATGTCCAAAACCGCCAAGCCCGTCGCGAAGCCCGTCAAGCCTGCCAAGGCCCCCAAGGCGGCACCTGCTGCCCAGCCGGTTGCTGCTCCTGCTGCTGCCGACAAGGCCCAGAAGATCAAGAAAGTCGTGCTGGCCTACTCTGGCGGTCTGGACACGTCCATCATCCTGAAGTGGCTGCAAGACGAGTACAACTGCGAAGTCGTCACCTTCACCGCCGACATCGGCCAGGGTGAAGAGATCGAGCCCGCACGCGCCAAGGCCCTGAAGATGGGCATCAAGCCCGAAAACATCTTCATCGAAGACCTGCGCGAAGAGTTCGTGCGCGACTTCGTCTTCCCCATGTTCCGCGCCAACGCGCTGTACGAAGGCGAGTACCTGCTGGGCACCTCCATCGCCCGTCCCCTGATCGCCAAGCGCCTGATCGACATCGCACGCAAGACCAAGGGCGACGCCATCTCGCACGGTGCCACCGGCAAGGGCAACGACCAGGTTCGCTTCGAGCTGGGTGCCTACGCCCTGATGCCTGGCGTCAAGGTCATTGCCCCGTGGCGCGAGTGGGACCTGCTGTCGCGCGAAAAGCTGCTGGCTTACGCTGACAAGCACGGCATCCCGGTCGATTTCAAGAAGCGCAAGGGCGGCGCGCCCTATTCGATGGACGCCAACCTGCTGCACATCAGCTACGAAGGCGGCGTGCTGGAAGATCCGAACTTCGAACCCGAAGCCAGCATGTGGCGCCTGACGGTCTCGCCCGAGAAGGCCCCCAACAAGCCTGAGATCATCGAGCTGACCTACGCCAAGGGTGACGTCGTCGCCATCAACGGCGTGAAGATGTCGCCCGCCACCGTGCTGACCAAGCTGAACGAAATCGGCGGCAAGCATGGCATCGGTCGCCTCGACAAGGTCGAGAACCGCTACGTCGGCATGAAGAGCCGCGGCTGCTACGAAACCCCTGGCGGCACCATCTTGCTGACCGGCCACCGCGCCATCGAGTCCATCACCCTCGACCGCGAAGTGCTGGCCCTGAAGGATGACCTGATGCCGCGTTACGCCCGCATGGTCTACAACGGCTACTGGTTCAGCCCCGAGCGCGAACTGCTGCAAGGCCTGATTGACGCCTCGCAAGCCACCGTCAACGGCACCGTCAAGCTCAAGCTGTACAAGGGCACCATCATGTGCGTGGGCCGCGCGTCCCCCACCGACAGCCTGTTCGACCCCACCATCGCCACCTTTGACGACGACGGCGGCGCCTACAACCAGGCCGATGCAGCGGGCTTCATCAAGCTCAACGCCCTGCGTCTGCGCATCGGTGCCAACGTGAAGGCCAAGCGTGCGGGTGCCACCCGTGCCGCCAAGCCGGCCGCAAAGCCAGCTGCCAAGCCCGCGGTCAAGTCTGCCGTCAAGCCAGCAGCCAAACCCGCGGCCAAGAAGGTTGCAGCCAAGCCTGTCGCTGCCAAGAAGGCCGCACAGTAAAACCTGCTGAAAGACCGGTGCCTGTGCATCGGTCTTTTTTCATTTTGGAGAGAGACACATGACCACCACCACCCTGGCCGGCACCGTGGCCACCCAAGCCAACGTCTACTTTGATGGCAAGTGCGTCTCGCACACCGTCACCCTGGCCGATGGCGTTCGCAAGTCCGTGGGCGTGATCCTGCCCGCCACGCTGACCTTCAACACCGGCGCGCCCGAGATCATGGAAACCGTCGCCGGCAAGGCCACCATCAAGCTGGCTGGTTCCGACACATGGCAGACCTACGGCGCTGGCGAAAGCTTCAATGTGCCCGGCAATTCCTCCTTCGAGATCAAGGTCGAAGGCGAGCCTTACCACTACATCTGCCACTTCGGTTGATGACGGCGGCGTGATGCGCCCATGAAAAAGCCGCTCTTCGGAGCGGCTTTTCTGTTTCTGGTGCAGCGGTGCGTCAGACCACCACCGGCTCTGGCTCCAGCCGGATGCCAAAGCGCCCGTACACGCTTTCCTGAATCGCGCGTGCCAGCGTCACCACCTCGGCCCCATTGGCCCCGCCCCGGTTCACCAGCACCAGCGCCTGGCGCTCATACACCCCGGCGCGGCCAATCGACTTGCCCTTCCAGCCGCAGGCATCGATCAACCACCCGGCTGCCAGCTTGAACGTGCCGTCTTCCAGCGCGTAATGCACCACATGCGGATCGCGCCCAATGATGTCGCGGCACTGTTCGGCCGTCACCACCGGGTTCTTGAAAAAGCTACCCGAGTTGCCGATCACGGCCGGGTCGGGCAGCTTGGCGCGGCGCACCTCGCACACCCAGTCGAAAATCTGCCGGGCATCTGGGGCGGTGATGCCGGTCTCGGCCATCTTGCGCTCCAACTCCAGATAGCCCAGCACCGGTTGCCAGGGGCGCGGCAGGCGCAGACGCACGGTGGTGATCACGCTCTTGCCCGCCAGCGCCTGCTTGAAGATGCTGTCGCGGTAGCCAAAGTGGCACTGCGCCGCCGTCAGTGTCACCGTCCGTCCGGTGATCAGGTCCACTGCGTCCAGGGATTCGAAACGGTCTTGCAACTCCACGCCATAGGCGCCGATGTTCTGCACTGGCGAGGCGCCCACCGTGCCCGGGATCAACGCCATGTTCTCCAGACCGGGCAGGCCTTGGTCCAGGCACCACGCCACCGTGTCGTGCCAGCGCTCGCCTGCGCCCACTTCCACAATCCAGGCGTCGTCGCGGGTCTCCAGCAGGCGGATGCCCTTGATCTCCACCTTCAGCACACAGCGGTCGATGTCCTGCGTCAGTACCAGATTGCTGCCGCCACCCAGGATGAACTTGGGCGCACGGCCCAGCTCCGGGTCATTGACCACCCGCTTCACGTCGGCCTCCGAGTGGAGGTGCACCAGCGTCTGGGCGGTCGCCGGCAGGCCAAAGGTGTTGAACTCGCGCAGGCTGGCGCCGCGCTCCAGATCGAGCAAAGCAGAAGAAACTGGCGAAGAGTCGGCGGCAGACGGTGTGTGCATGGCAGAATTTTCGCAGACAACGGAGAACACCATGCCCAGTTTTGACACCAAGCTCGATCCCAACCTCGATTCCGTCGGCAATGCCGTCGACACCACGGGCAAGGAAATCGGCACCCGCTTCGATTTCAAGGGCACCAGCGCCGCCGTCGAATTCAACAAGAAGGACAAGCAGGTCATCATCTTCGGTGACTCTGACTTCCAGATCGACCAGGTGCGTGACGTGCTCTACAACAAGCTCACCAAGCAAAAGGTCGACATCCGCTTCATGGACGTGGGCAAGGTCGAGAAGATCGGCGGCGACAAGGTCAAGCAGGTCATCAAGATCAAGGCCGGCATCGAGGCCGAGTTGGCCAAGAAGATCACCAAGCTGATCAAGGACAGCAAGCTCAAAGTCAACGCCAGCATCCAGGGTGAGGAAGTGCGCATCCAAGGCGCCAAGCGTGACGACCTGCAGGCCGCCATGGCCCTGATGAAGAAGGAAATCACCGACGCCCCCCTGTCCTTCGACAACTTCCGCGATTGAGCCCACGCATGACCCACGCCCACCCGATTCGTCAGATCCTGTTGGGCGTGAGCCTGACCTTATGCGCCTGCGCTACCTTGGCGCAAAGCGTGGCCATGACCGGTGGCATGGGTCGCAAGGCCTTGCTGGTCATCAATGGGGGCCAGCCCAAGGCCCTGGCGGCGGGTGAAGCTCACCTGGGCGTCAAGGTCATCAGCGTCACATCCGATCAGACGGTGGTCGAGATCGCGGGTCAGCGCCAGACGGTGGCGCTGGGCGGCGCGCCGGTCAGTGTCGGAGGCCGCAGCGGTGGGAGCGGTGGCAACCAGATCGTGCTGACGGCCGGGCAGGGCGGTCACTTTGTCACTCAGGGCAGCATCAACGGGCGCGGCACCCAGTTCGTGGTGGACACCGGCGCCACCATGGTGTCCATGGGGGCCGCCGAAGCCCGTCGCCTGGGCATTGCCTTTGAGACCGGTCAGCGCATGCAGGCCCACACGGCCAATGGCGTGACCACCGGCTACCGCATCAGCCTGGGTACGCTGCGCATTCAGGACGTCGAGGTGCACAACGTCGAAGCGGCCGTGATGCCCATGGGCATGCCCTACATTCTGCTGGGCAACAGTTTCCTGTCACGCTTTCAGATGACGCAGGAAAACGGCACCATGACCCTCAAACGCCGTTTCTGACGGCGCACGAGCGCTTCACGCGCGGACTGGTTGCACAATGGCGGCCTGACCCAAACCGGGTCGCCACTTTCTGTTTTCGCACCATGGCCAAACGACCACGCCTGCCCGCCGGGCACAACACCCTCGATCAGATCCTGTTTGATCAGGGGTTCGGCGAACGCCGCGTGTGTGAAGGATTGATCCTCAATGGCCTCGTCCAGGTCAACGGTGAGGTCGTCGACGACCCCGATGCGGCATTCCCGGAAGACCGACTGAACCTGGTGGTCGATGGCCAGCCCTGGGTCACCCACGTCAAGGCGCTGATCATGCTGCACAAGCCAGCCGGCTACGAGTGCTCGCTAAAGCCGGGCGCCTGGCCGGGCGTGCACAACCTGCTGCCCGTGCCTCTGCGCCGTCGTGGCCTGCAGCCCGTGGGCCGGCTCGATCAAGACACCACCGGCCTGCTGTTGCTGACCGATGACGGCCCCTTGCTGCACAAGCTCACCTCGCCCAAGCACCACGTGCCCAAGGTCTACGAAGTGACCTGCAAGCACCCGGTCACGCCGGCCATGTGCGAGAAGCTGCGCAAGGGGGTGGTGCTCGATGATGATCCCGAACCCGTGTATGCCGATGCGGCCGAGCCGGTGGGCGAGGGCGAGACCCTCCATCTGCGACTGACCTTGCTGCAAGGTAAGTACCACCAGGTCAAGCGCATGGTGGCCGCCGTCAGCAACCGCGTTGAGGGCCTGCACCGCAGCCAGATCGGTCGCCTGACCTTGCCCGAGGACTTGGCCCCGGGTCAATGGCGCTGGATTGAAGACCCGGCCATCGTCCTGCCCTGACCAGCCCCTGACCAGCCCGGTCAAAGAATGTTCGTGAAGTCCGTGTTCAGGTACTCGTCCTGAACGCTGGGCGCTTGCCAGGCGCGCACCCAGTCCACGAACTCACCGGCGGGCATGGGTGGACTGATGAAGAAGCCCTGCGCCTCGTTGCAGTGCAACCCTTCCAGCAGCTTCCAGCTCTTGGCCGACTCCAGCCCTTCGGCCACCACCGACATGCCCAGGTTGTGTGCCAGGTCAATGATCGAACGCACGATCTTGGCGTCGTTCAGATCGCTCTGCATGTTCAGCACGAAGGACTTGTCGATCTTCAGCTCCTGCACCGGCAGCGTCTTCAGATACGCCAGCGAGGAGTAGCCGGTCCCGAAATCGTCGATGGACAGCAGGAAACCCAGCTCACTCAGTCTGGTCAGGATCTGTTGCGCATGAGCCGGATCGTCCATCGTGGCGCCTTCGGTGATCTCCAGCACCATGGCGCCAGGCGGCACCTGATGACGCGTCAGGATCGCGTGCAGGTGCTGGGGCAGGTCGCGGTCCATCAGGTCACGCGTCGACAGGTTGACGGCAATTTTCAAGGTCAGCCCCGCGTCGTGCCAGGTACGCCAGAGGGTGGCGGCTTGGTCGACGACCCACAAGCTCAACACGCCGATGAAGCCGGTCTGCTCCGCGAACGGAATGAAGCCTTCGGGCTGAATGAGGCCTTTCTCCGGGTGTTGCCAGCGGATCAGGGCCTCCGCACCCAGGACGGCATTCGTGCTCAGGCAGATTTTGGGTTGCAAGTACAGCTTCAACTCGTGGCGGTTCACCGCCTGCTTGAGCTCGGTCAGCAGGCTCAAGGACGCGGCCTGATCCGGGTCCATGTCCGGGCTGTACACCATGACGCTGGTGATCTTCTGTCGGGCGACGTTCATCGCCATCTCGGCGTGGGACAGCACCTCATTGGCGTTGCGACCATCCTCCGGGAACAGGGCGACGCCCGCCTGGGCCATCAGATCGATGGCTTGTCCATCCAGCTCGAAAGGCGTGTCCATGCTATGGAGCAGGCGCTTGGCCAGTTGCATGGCACTCACCTTGTCGGCGCGGGGAATCAGGCAGGCGAACTGGTTGCCACCGACGCGGCCCAGCAGGTGGTGCGCATCGGGCAAGGTGGCCGACAAACGCAGCGCCACCTTGCGCAGCAGGGTGTCGCCTGAGGCCTGGCCCAGCACCGCATTGACGTGCTTGAAACGCTGGAGGTCCAGGGTGACCAAGGCGCCGCTGTGCTGGCCTTGCCGCGCTTCGCTGATCTGCTGATCCAGTCGCACCTGAAAGTAGGCGCGGTTGGGCAAATGGGTCAGCGTGTCGCGAAACGCCGTCTGACGAATGTCATCTTCCCGGTGGTGGCGATAGTGGGTGAGCTCGCGCATCCGCAAACCCAACTGATGCAACTCGGTCGGGCCAGCAGGCACGGGCACCTCCGGCCATTCCTCCTGGGTTGCCCGATGGGTCCAGCCGCTCAAATTGCGCAAGCCTTGGCGCACTCGCCAGCCTTGCCGCCACAGCAGGCTGCCGGCCAACAGGCAGCCGACCAGGGTTCCCAGCATCAACTGCCAGCGCGCCCGAGCCCACCCCGGGTCGGTGACATTCGGTTCGGCACGCAACCACACCACGGCCCGACCACCGGGCGCATCCGGGGTCGCCACAGACAGGGCCGCATGGACCTGCCCGTTGGCATCGAACTCCGTCGGGCTGCCATCGGGGGTGGGGGCCGTCAACGCCTTGCGCTCCAGCAGGCTCAGGGCCTCGTAGGCGTCCGTCCAGACCGGCGCCTCTCCGGTACTGGGTTGCCACGCGCCGTCCACACGCTCCTGGGTGAGGACCGCCACTTGCACATTGGGCATCCATTGCAAAGCCTGCCGCAGGCCCGCCTGCAGCGCGGTCGGGGGCACCCGCAAGGCGGGGGCTTGCCCCTGCGCCGGCTGCTGCCCGATGGGGTGCAGCATCACCCGCGCCACCTGCATGCCCTGACGCAATTCCTCGCGTGCATGGCGCTGATCCGCCCCGGCCTGCTGGTGACGCAGCACCGTCCATACCAGGCCAGACAAGGCCAAGGCGAGCGCAAGGATGGGTAAGATCAGCAGGCCTGGGAGGGGAAGGGCGAGGCGCTTGAGCAGCATGATGGGCGTCGGTGAGGGCGCAGCAGAGGGGTTCACTGACATTCTCGGACAGAAGGCCGCAAGGCTGGGCACATGGCCACGGGAATCAGGTTGAAAATCGCCTTTCCGTCACGCTCAGGCTGCACACCGCCCGTGCGCCCAGTGGCAGGCGGGATAATGCGTTCCCATGCAAATCTTTCGCGGTTTCCATCATGCTGCACTGGCGCCCGCCTGTGCCCTGACCATCGGCAATTTTGACGGGGTCCATCGCGGCCATCAGGCCATGCTTGCGCTGCTGCGCAATGAGGCGCAGCACCGCAGCCTCCCGGCCACCGTCCTCACCTTTGAGCCGCACCCGCGTGACTACTTTGCCGCGCTCGCAGGCAAGCCTGAGTTGGCACCCGCTCGCATCGCCACCTTGCGCGACAAGCTTTCCGAGCTCGAGCGCTGCGGGGTGGATCAGGTGGTGGTGGTGCCCTTTGACCAGCGCCTGGCCAGCCTCAGCCCCCAGGCCTTCATCGACCAGGTGCTGGTGCAGGGCTTGAAGGCCCGCTATGTGCTGGTGGGAGATGACTTCCGCTTTGGCGCCAAACGTGCAGGCGACTACGACCTGCTGGACACCGAAGGCAAGCGCCAGGGCTTCGACGTGGCCCGCATGATGAGCTACGAAGTTCACGGCCTGCGGGTGTCCTCGTCGGTCGTGCGCGAGGCCTTGGTTGAGGGCGACATGTCTCAGGTCGAGCGCCTGCTGGGCCGCCCCTACACCATCAGCGGCCACGTGATTCACGGTGCCAAGCTGGGTCGCAGCCTCGATTGCCGCACCCTCAACGTCCGTTTCGGCCACGAAAAACCCGCCACCTCCGGCATCTTTGCCGTGCGCACCCACGGCCTGTCCGACCAGCCCCTGGAAGGCGTGGCCAGCCTGGGCGTGCGCCCCACGGTGGAGGACGCCGGACGCGTGCTGCTGGAGGTCCATTGCTTTGAATGGCCCGCCGCCCTCGGCAAGGAAGGGGGCTACGGTAAAATCGTGCGCGTAGAGCTCTTGCACAAGTTGCGAGACGAGGCCCGTTACGACGGCCTGGAGGCCTTGCAGGCCGCCATTCACCAAGACATTGCCGACGCGCGCGGGTTCTTCGAGGCTCAGCAGCGCGGCACCTAAGCCGAACCCTGAGCCCCCATGAGCCAAGACCAGACCGCCAAGCCCGGCAAGAGCCAACAAGAAGCCAAAAAGGGCGGCGCCAAATCCGCCGATGCGGTGCCCGAGTCCAAGTACCGTGCGACGCTGAACATGCCCGACACTCCCTTCCCGATGCGGGGGGACTTGCCCAAGCGTGAGCCGGGCTGGGTGGCCGAGTGGGAGCAAAACGGCCTGTACGACACGCTGCGCGCGGCGCGCCAGGGGGCCCCGAAATTCGTGCTGCACGACGGCCCGCCGTATGCCAACGGCAACATCCACATCGGTCACGCCGTCAACAAGATTCTCAAGGACATGATCGTCAAGGCGCGCCAGCTCAAGGGCATGGACGCCATCTACGTGCCCGGCTGGGACTGCCACGGCCTGCCGATCGAGAACCAGATCGAGAAAACCTTCGGCCGCAACCTCTCGCGCGACGACGTGCAGGCCAAGGCACGCGTTTACGCCGCCGAACAGATCGACGGTCAACGTGCCGACTTCAAGCGCCTGGGCGTGCTGGCCGACTGGGCTCATCCCTACCGCACCATGGACTTCGGCAACGAAGCCAACGAAATCCGTGCGCTCAAGAAGATCATGGAGCGCGGCTACGTCTACCGCGGCCTCAAGCCCGTGTACTGGTGCTTTGACTGCGGCTCCTCGCTGGCCGAGTTCGAAATCGAATACGCCGACAAGAAGTCGCAGACGCTGGACGTCGCCTTCCCGAGTGCCGAGCCCGCCAAGCTGGCCGCCGCCTTTGGCCTCAGCGCCTTGAGCAAAGACGCCTTCACGGTGATCTGGACCACCACCGCCTGGACCATTCCCGCCAACCAGGCCCTGAACGTCCACGCCGAGCTGAGCTACGCCCTGGTCGACACGCCCAAGGGCCTGCTGGTGCTGGCCGAGTCGCTGGTCGACAAAGCCGTGGCCCGCTACGGCTTCGAAGCCGATGCCTGCAAGGTCATCGCCACCACCGTCGGCGCCAAGCTCGAAGGCCTCAAGTTCAAGCACCCCCTGGCCCACGTGCACGACGGCTACAACCGCGAAGCGCCCGTCTACCTGGCCGAGTACGTCAGCGCCGAAGATGGCACCGGCATCGTGCACGCCGCGCCCGCCTACGGTGTGGACGACTTCAACTCCTGCATCGCCCACGGTCTGAAGTTCGACGACATCCTCAACCCTGTGCAGGGCAACGGCGTCTACGAAGCCGAGCTGCCCCTGTTCGGCGGCATGCACATCTGGAAGGCCGCCCCCGTGGTGCTGGAGACCTTGCGCGAGCACGGCCGCCTGCTGGCCACCCAGGACATCGTCCACAGCTACCCGCACTGCTGGCGCCACAAGACGCCCGTCATCTTCCGCGCCGCTGCCCAGTGGTTTGTGCGCATGGACGAAGGCGAGGGCGTCTTCACCACCGACAAGGCCAACAAGACCCTGCGCCAGACCGCACTGGACGCCATCGACCACACGACCTTCTATCCTGAGAATGGCCGTGCCCGCCTGCGCGACATGATCGCCAACCGCCCTGACTGGTGCATCAGCCGTCAGCGCAACTGGGGCGTGCCGCTGCCTTTCTTCCTGCACAAGGTCACGGGCGAGTTGCACCCCGACACGATGGCCCTGATGGACAAGGCCGCCGACCTGGTCGAGCAAGGTGGCGTCGAAGCCTGGTCCACGCTGGACATGGCCGCCTGGCTGGGTGACCAGGCCGAGGACTACGCCAAGTCCACCGACATCCTCGACGTCTGGTTCGACTCGGGCACCTCCTTCTTCCACGTGCTCAACCCCGCCCAGGGCAGTCACCCGGATGCTGGCCACGACGAACTGCACGAAGCCGACCTGTACCTCGAAGGCCACGACCAGCACCGCGGCTGGTTCCACAGCTCCCTGCTGGCCGCCTGCGCCATCTACGGCCGCGCGCCTTACAAGGGTCTTCTGACCCACGGCTTCACCGTCGACGGGCAGGGCCGCAAGATGTCCAAGTCCGTCGGCAACGTCGTGGCACCGCAAGAAGTGTCCGGCAAGATGGGCGCCGAAATCATCCGCCTGTGGGCCGCCTCCACCGACTACTCCGGCGACCTGGGCATCGACGACAAGATCCTCGCCCGCGTGGTGGACGGCTACCGCCGCATCCGCAACACCCTGCGCTTCCTGCTGGCCAACACGTCCGACTTCAACCCCGAAACGGACGCCGTCCCGCACAACGAACTGCTGGAGATCGACCGCTACGCGCTGGCCCGTGCCTCGCAACTGCAGGAAGACATCCTGGCGCACTACGAGCGCTACGAGTTCCACCCCGTGGTGGCCAAGCTGCAGGTGTACTGCTCTGAAGACCTCGGCGCCTTCTACCTCGACGTCCTCAAGGACCGCCTCTACACCAGCGCCGCCAAGAGCCCCGCGCGCCGTGCCGCGCAGACCGCGCTGTGGCACATCACGAACGGCATGCTGCGCTGGATGGCGCCGTTCCTGAGTTTCACGGCCGAAGAAGCCTGGAAGATCTTCAACGGCGGTGAAACCATCTTCACCGAAACCTACTGGGACTTCTTTGAAGCCGACAAGGACACCGAGCTGCTGGCCAAGTGGTCGCGCATCCGCGCCTTCCGCGAAGAGGTCAACCGCCAGATCGAAGAAGTGCGCACCCGTGGCGAGGTGGGCGCCTCACTGCAGGCCAACCTGTTCGTCACCATCAATGCCGACGACCAGCGCCTTCTGGCCGACCTGCGCAGCCTGGGCGACGACCTCAAGTTCGTGCTCATCGTCTCCAGCGTTGAGCTGGCCGAGGGCCACGGCACCCAGATCGAAGTGAACCCCTCCAAGGCCGTGAAGTGTGAGCGCTGCTGGCACTACCGCGACGACTTGGGCGTCAACCCCGAGCACCCGACGATCTGCGGCCGTTGCGACAGCAACCTGCACGGCGCCGGTGAACACCGCGAGCACGCCTGATGGCCACCAAGAAGTCTTCGGGCGGCAGCGCGCGTGGCAACCCCAACCAGGGCTTGCTGCCCTGGCTGGGCATCGCCGCCATCATCATCTTGCTCGACCAGTTCACCAAGGTGCTCATCGTTGGCTGGATGCAGCACGGTGACAGCCGCGAGGTCTGGTCCTTCTTCAACATTGTGCGGGCCCACAACACCGGCGCGGCTTTCTCGTTCCTGGCGGGCGCGGGGGGCTGGCAACGCTGGTTCTTCGTCGGTCTGGGGGCGGCGGCCACCGTCTTCATCGTCTACATGCTGCGCCAGCACGGCGGGCAGAAGCTGTTTGCCTGGGCGCTCACGCTCATCCTGGGCGGCGCCATCGGCAACGTCATCGACCGTCTGGTGCACGGCTATGTGGTCGACTTCCTCGACTTCCACTGGGCCTTCCTGTCCGGCATCTTCCCCGGCGGGCACTTCCCGGCCTTCAACGTGGCCGACTGCGCCATCAGCGTGGGCGCGGTGTTGCTGATCCTCGACGAGATCCTGCGCGTGCGCCGCGGGGGCTAATCCCCGTTTGCCTCAGGGATGCGCCTGCGGTGTGAGGGCAGGGCGGTGTGCTACGCTGAACGCAGTACATCGACTCTGCCCCACTGCCATGCCCGGACTGCTTCCCGCCATCGATCCCGACGGTCTGCTTGAGTTTTCGGTCGTCTACACCGACCGTGCGCTCAACCACATGTCCAAACGCTTCCAGGGCGTGATGACCGACATTTCGGCCATGCTCAAGCGCGTGTACAACGCCCACTCGGTGGCCCTGGTGCCCGGCAGCGGCACCTTCGGCATGGAGTCGGTGGCCCGCCAGTTTGCCCACGGCCAGCATGTGCTGGTCATCCGTAACGGCTGGTTCAGCTACCGCTGGACGCAAATCTTCGACATGGGGCAGATCCCGGCCAGTCACACCGTCCTGAAGGCTCGCCGCCTGCGTGACGAATCGCAAAGCCCCTGGGCGCCAGCCCCCATCGACGAAGTCGTGTCCACCATCGCGCGCGAGAAACCTGCTCTGGTGTTCGCCCCCCACGTCGAAACCGCCGCCGGCATGATCCTGCCTGACGACTACCTCAAGGCCGTGGCCGATGCCGTGCATGCCGTCGGGGGCCTGTTCGTGCTCGACTGCATCGCTTCGGGCGCCATGTGGGTGGACATGAAAGCCACCGGCGTCGACATCTTGATCTCCGCCCCGCAAAAAGGCTGGAGCAGCTCGCCGTGCTGCGCCATGGTCATGCTCAGCGAGCGTGCCCGCCAGGCCATTGACACCACCCAAAGCAGCACCTTCGCGATGGACCTCAAGAAGTGGCTGCAGATCATGGAAACCTATGAGGGGGGCGGTCACGCCTACCACTCCACCATGCCCACCGACGCCCTCGTGCGCCTGCGCGACGCCATGACCGAAACCGAAGCCTACGGTTTCGAGAAAGTTCGCCAGGAGCAGATCACCCTGGGCCTGGAGGTGCGTGCCCTGCTGGCCCGCCACCGCTACGAGAGCGTGGCCGCGGAAGGATTCCAGGCCCCCGGCGTGGTCGTCAGCTACACCACCGACCCCGAGATTCAGTCCAGCAAGAAATTCCTGGCCCTGGGACTGCAGACCGCCGCTGGCGTGCCCCTGCAGTGCGACGAACCGGCCGACTTCCGCACCTTCCGTCTGGGCTTGTTCGGCCTGGAGAAGTGGCACCACGTCCCGCGTACCCTGCAGCAACTCGATCAGGCGCTGACGGCCATCCAGACTGGCGCCTGAGGCTCCCCCGGCGCGCAAGCGGCAGCGCAGAAGCCGCTCTCTCAGCGGGGGCTCCGCACTTGCCCCAATGACACGCCGCGCGGGCGGGCGTACCGTACCCTGATCATGACTTCCAGCAGGAGGGCGTATGGGTACGGTGGGTCGCTTGTCGCATCACGTTCTCGTTCCACGTCGGCGGGGCACTCGGCGCCGTTCCGTGCTCAAGCGTCATCATGGCCACTGGGCGGTATCCTCCTACGGGCATCAGCGTGACGATGAGGCGCCGGCTTTGCCTGAGGCGTCGTCCAATCAAGTTGCCTTGACGCAAGTCGCGTCCATCGAGGCCCCGCGCCCCCCCAGCGTGCTCGACATGCCGCTGGCCACCCTGACGTGGTCCGACCCGTGGCTCTGGCTGAAACTCGGCTGGTCCGACTTCCTGCGCGCCCCCACGATTGGCCTTTTCTATGGCGCCTGCTTCGTCCTGATGGGCTGGGCCTTGCTGGCCGTGTTCGAATTCGCGCCCCAATACACCCTGGCCCTGTCGGCCGGCTTCCTGTTGATGGGGCCGTTCCTGTGCCTGGGCCTCTATCAGGTCAGCCGAGGGGTGGAGCGGGGCGAGCCACCTAACTTCTTGCGCTCTCTCACTGCCTGGCGCATCAGCAGCGCGCAACTGGCCATTTTTGCCGCCATCCTGCTGGTGCTGGAGATGCTCTGGGGCCGTGCTGCCATGATCGTCTTTGCGATCAGTTTCACCGGCATGCCCGATTTCACCGGCCCGCTCACCTCCTTCTTCACCGAGGAGTACCTGACCTTCTTCACTGCCTACACCGTGGTCGGTGGCATCTTTGCGGCGCTGATCTACGCCATCAGCGTCATCAGCATGCCGATGATCCTCGATCGCGGGGTGGATGCCATTTCGGCCGGTCTGGCGAGCATGCGCCTGGTGAGCACCCAAACCGGCGTGATGTTGCTCTGGGCCGCCTTGATCTCTGGCTTGATCCTGTTGGCCTTGCTGCCGGGTTTCCTGGGCTTGCTGGTCGTCGGGCCGGTGCTGGGGCACGCCTCATGGCATGCCTACCGCGCCGTCATGCCGGCTGAAACGCAGACCCCAGGTGCCACCAACGACGCTTGAAGGGACGGCGAGCTCGATCAGATCGTGTCGCTCAGAAACGGCGCGGACCGCGTCCCGGCTTGAACGGGGGCTGGCCACGCCAATATCGCATCATCAACCAGCCGCCCAGCATGCCGCCCAAGTGGGCAAAGTGCGCCACACCTGAGGTGGTGCCCGTCACGCCCAGGAACAACTCCAGCCCGCCGTACACCGCCACAAACACCTTGGCCTTCATCGGAATGGGCGGGAACAAAGGCATGATCGTGCGGTTGGGGAACATCATCCCGTAGGCCAACAGCAGGCCAAACAAGCCCCCCGAGGCGCCCACGGTCGGATTGTTCCAGCCACCCAACATCGAGATCAGCAACTGGCACGCCGCCGCAGTCAGCACACTGGCCAGCAAGAACTGCAGGTAACGACGCGGCCCCCAGATGCGCTCGAGCTCGCTGCCGAACATCCACAAGCCCATCATGTTGAAGAAGATGTGACCCATCGAGCCGTGCATGAAGGCATAGGTCACCACCTGCCAGGGCATGAAGTAGCCGCTCTGCAAGGGCCACAAGGCCATGAACTGAGACAGCAGGTGACCAAAAGCCAAGTCCAGGCAGAACAAGGCCACGTTGATCAAAAGCAGGGCCTGGGTGATCGGGGGCAGAGGAGGCATGCGGCGCGTCGGTCAGTTTGCAAAAACGCATCATAGAACGTCACACGGCGCGTCGCCCTCGTCAGGGTGTGTTGGCTTGTGCTATCCTTTCGGTCTTCACACAGTGCCCTGGTGGTGAAATTGGTAGACGCGCCGGATTCAAAATCCGGTTCCGCAAGGAGTGCCGGTTCGAGTCCGGCCCGGGGCACCACTCAATGCCATCAAGAGCTCCGATCCAGGGGCTCTTTTTGTTTGCAGAGAACGGTTGGCCGCGATGTCCTATCCCACGCTTGAAGACGCCATTGGCAAAACCCCCCTCGTGCGCCTGCAGCGCATCCCCGGGGCTGAGAACGCTGCCCGTGGCAACGTCATCCTGGCCAAGCTCGAGGGCAACAACCCCGCCGGCTCCGTCAAAGACCGTCCCGCCATCAACATGATCCGTCGCGCCGAAGAGCGCGGTGACATCAAGCCCGGCGACACCCTCATCGAAGCCACCTCGGGCAACACCGGCATCGCGCTCGCCATGGCCGCCGCCATCCGCGGCTACCGCATGGTCTTGATCATGCCGGAAGACCTCAGCATCGAGCGCGCCCAGACCATGAAGGCCTTTGGCGCCGAGCTCATCCTCACGCCCAAGAGCGGCGGCATGGAATACGCCCGCGACCTGGCCGACCAGATGGTGCGCGAAGGCAAAGGCGTCGTACTTGACCAGTTTGCCAACCCCGACAACCCGGCGGTGCACTTTGAGACCACCGGGCCCGAAATCTGGCTGGACACGAAGGGGCAGATCACCCACTTCGTCAGTGCCATGGGCACCACCGGCACCATCACCGGCGTCTCTAGATACCTGAAAGAGCAGAACCCGGCCGTGCGCATCGTCGGTGCCCAGCCGCAAGAAGGCTCGCGCATCCCCGGCATCCGCAAATGGCCCGAGGCTTACCTGCCCAAGATCTACGATCCCAGCCGCGTTGACGAGCTCATTTACGTCAGCCAGGCCGATGCCGAGGACATGGCGCGCCGTCTGGCGGCCGAAGAGGGGCTCTTCTGCGGCATCTCGGCCGCCGGTGCCTGCTGGGCTGCCCTGCAATTGGCGCAGAATCTGAGCAACGCCACCATCGTGTTCATTGTCTGTGACCGGGGTGACCGCTACCTCTCCACCGGGGTCTTCCCGGCCTGACTCACCCAGTCCGAGCCCTCCAGCCCGGCCCACGAGCCTGCATCGCCATGGACATCCACAAAGAACTCGACGCCCGCGGCCTGATCTGCCCCCTGCCCATCCTCAAGGCCAAGAAGGCCCTGTCCGACATGCACAGCGGCGAGATTCTCAAAGTCCTGGCCACCGACCCCGGCTCCGTGCGCGACTTTCAGGCCTTTGCCCGTCAGACCGGCAACGACCTGATTGATCAGCAAGCCCTGCAGGGTGATGGCCACGAGGAATACGTCCACCTCCTGCGCCGTCGCTGAACCGTCGCAAATTCGCACACTGATCAGTCCAGCAGGCTGTCCCCCTGGGGCGCCAGCAGGCCCAGATGACGGAACGCTGCGGCCGTGGCAATGCGCCCGCGCGGCGTGCGCTGCAGGTAGCCCTGCTGAATCAGATAGGGCTCAATGACATCTTCGATGGTGTCGCGCTCTTCGCCAATGGCGGCAGCCACGTTGTCCAGCCCGACCGGCCCGCCATCGAAGCGATGGATGATCGCTTCCAGCAGTTTGCGGTCCATCACATCAAAGCCAGCCGGGTCCACATCCAGCATCGCCAAGGCCTTGTCGGCGATCTCGCGCGTGATGCGGCCATCGCCCTTCACCTCGGCGTAGTCGCGTACCCGGCGCAGCAGGCGGTTGGCAATCCGGGGGGTGCCGCGTGAGCGCCGCGCCACCTCCATCGCCCCTTCCGCGTCGATCGGTGCGCCCAGCAACCTGGCTGACCGCGTCACGATGCGCTGCAATTCCAGCGCCGAGTAAAACTCCAGGCGGGCGACGATGCCAAAGCGGTCGCGCAGCGGGTTGGTCAACATGCCCGCGCGCGTCGTGGCACCCACCAGCGTGAACGGCTGCAAATCCAGCTTGATCGAGCGGGCGGCTGGTCCTTCGCCAATCATGATGTCGATCTGGTAGTCCTCCAGCGCCGGGTAGAGGATCTCCTCCACCACCGGGCTCAGTCGGTGAATCTCGTCAATGAACAAAACGTCATTGCGCTCCAGATTCGTCAGGATGGCCGCCAGATCCTTGGGCTTTTCCAGCACCGGCCCCGAAGTCTGGCGCAGGTTCACACCCAGCTCGGTGGCAATGATGTGGCTCAGCGTCGTCTTGCCCAGACCAGGGGGGCCGAACAGCAGCACATGGTCCAGCGCCTCGCCACGCTTGCGCGCGGCACCAATGAAGATCTCCAACTGCTCGCGGGCCTTGACCTGACCTACGTACTCGTCCAGGTCCTTGGGCCGCAGGGCCCGCTCCATCACGTCTTCCAGTGGCGACGTCACCGCCGTGCCCACCACGCGATCGGCCGCCTCGGTCAAGAATGGGTTGACGGGGGTGGATCGTGCCCGGCGAGGGGCGTCGAAATCGTCGGTCTGGATGCTCATGCCTGGATTATCCGCGTCGCAGCGTAGTTGCGTCTGTGCAACAGAATTTCGGTGATGCAGGCCCATGTGACAGCGCTGTCATCAGGGGTGTCACAGAACTTTGCTGGAATGCCCTCAGTTTCAGCGGACTGCGGCCTGGCTCTCAGGTCCAAAACCGAGGTGCCCTGCACCCGTCCACCGTCTCACGACATCGCTGAAGCGTAGTTCAACTTTGGAGAATTCCATGAAAAAGACTCTGCTTGCTCTGGCCGCCATCGCCGCCTCTTCGGCTGCTTTCGCTCAATCTTCTGTGTCCGTGTACGGCGTGGTTGACGCTTCGGTTGAAAGCGTCAAGGGCGATGACACGGTGACCCGCGTTTCCTCCGACAACCTGGCCTCTTCGCGCCTGGGCTTCAAGGGCACCGAAGATCTGGGCGGTGGCTTGAAGGCCAACTTTGTGTTGGAAAGCAACATGAAGATGGACACCGGCGCAAACGGTGGCGGTTCCACGCGCTTCTTTGACCGTGCCGCTTGGGTGGGCGTCGCTGGTAGCTTTGGTGAGCTGCGCCTGGGCCGTCAAGACACGTCGATCGGCCTGTTGGCTGGCAACAGCAGCATCCTGGGTGCGCAAGGCTACGACGATCTGAAGATCGCCAAG
This sequence comes from Burkholderiales bacterium RIFCSPHIGHO2_12_FULL_63_20, assembly GCA_001770775.1. Lineage (GTDB taxonomy): Bacteria > Pseudomonadota > Gammaproteobacteria > Burkholderiales > Burkholderiaceae_C > Aquabacterium. The sequence continues at coordinate 198,248 of MESA01000033.1, read as the reverse complement.
ACCTTCTCGGGTGACGCCTATCGTCGTACCGACAACGCCATCACCTACATCTTGCCGAAGTTCGTGGATGGTCTGTCTGCGCAGGTTCAGTACAGCACCGCTGCAGGCTCGTCCGGCACTGTCGGTACTGAAAACAATGACAAGATCGGTAGCCACTACGGTCTGAACGTGCAATACGCGGCCAGCGGCTTCAGCGCCGGCCTGGGCTACATCCAAGCCAAGAACTCGAATACGGTGGATGACACTGGCTTGCTGGCCTACCTGGGTTACGACTTCGGTGTCGCCAAGCTGTCTGGCTATTTCGAGCAAGACAAGCGTGACGGCATGGCTGAGAAGCTCCAGGTTCTGGGCGCACGTGTGGACGTGCCTTTCGGCAAGGACTTCAAGCTGCAGGCATCCGTGGCCCAAGTGAAGGACCAGGAAATGACCGCCAACAACGAAGATGACGCCACCATCATCGCTTTGAAGGGCGTGTACGCTTTGTCCAAGCGCACCTCTGTCTATGCACTGTTCACCAACGTCAAGAACGACGATCAGGTAAAGCTGAACGTGGGGCAATCTGTTGCTGACGGCAAGACCGCACGTGGCTTCGCCATCGGTCTGAGCCACAAGTTCTAATTCACTTCAGACCTGTGAGCAATAACGAAAGGGGCTTCGGCCCCTTTCGTGTCTGCTTCTCTGTGTCGTGATTTGGCGACAGAATTGACCGGGCTTACAACACAGGGTTACCCATATCGGCCAATAATCACTCATCGACCGCCGACATCAAGTTGGTGGCTCTTCTTTTGCTCAATGGAGAAACCATGAACAAGAACCTGTTTGCTTTGGCCCTCATCGCGGCCGCATCGGCGGCCTCCGCCCAGTCGTCGGTGACCCTGTATGGCGTGGTCGACGCGTCCGTCGAAAGCGTCAAGGCTGGAAACACCGTCACCCGCGTGAGCTCCGACAACCTGGCTTCCTCGCGCTTCGGCCTGAAGGGTACGGAAGACCTGGGCGGTGGCCTGAAGGCGGTGTTCAACCTGGAAGCTGCCCTGAAGACCGACACGGGTGCTGCTGATTCTGCATTCTTCGGCCGTCAGGCTTGGGTGGGTGTGAATGGTGGCTTCGGTGAGCTGCGTCTGGGTCGCACCGACTCCTCGATCGGTGCCTTGGCTGGTAACAGCAGCATTCTGGGCGCTCAGGCCTATGATGACTTCAAGATTGGCAAGACGCTGGCCGGTGACAAGTACCGTCGTGTTGACAACAGCATCACCTATGCACTGCCCAAGTTGGTGGATGGCCTGACCGCGCAAGTGCAGTACAGCACCAAGGCCAGCGGTGGTGAAGTCGCCGGTGACAAGACTGGCCGCCTGTACGGTCTGAACGCTCAGTACGCAGCCGGCGCATTCGGTGCTGGTGCTGCTTACCTGGAAGCGAAGGCCAACGATGCTGGCGCCAAGGAAAAGTCTGCACTGGCCTACCTGTCGTATGACTTCACGGCTGCCAAGGTGACCGGCTACTACAACCGCAACGCCTCTGGCGTGGGTCTGACGGGTGCACGTGAACTCTTTGGTGCTCGTTTGGACGTGCCGCTGGGCAACGCTTTTGCGATGCAAGCTTCCGTGTCGCGTGCGCGTGACTGGAATGATGTTCGCAATGACGCCGATGCCACCATCGTGGCTTTGAAGGGCATCTATAGCCTGTCCAAGCGCACCGCTGTCTACGCCTTGGCTACCACCGTCTCCAACGGTGACAACTCTGCCATCGCTGTGGGCGGTCTGACTGGCGTGGCTGGCGAGCGTTCCAGCGGCTTGGCCTTGGGCATGAGCCACAAGTTCTGATCCACATCGTTGGATGTGAATACAAAAGGGGCTTCGGCCCCTTTTGTCGTTTCTACGCCCCGATGAGTGTTACCAACTGGCCTAACTCTCTACATTGGGTGTAGTGCGCTGACCACACACTGGTGTAAACCCGTGAGCCCCTACGGGGGCGTGCCAGCAACAATTCACGACACCCTCCCTGGGTTTCATTAGGAGATTCAAGATGCAAAAAACCGCGCTGACCACCGCAGCTGCGCTCGCTCTGGCCACCTTCGGTGCCGGCACTGCCTTCGCTCAATCGAGCCTGACTCTTTACGGCAACGCTGACGTCAGCGTGGACCATGTCAAGAAGACAGCTGGTGTTCCTTTGCTGAATGGTGCCATCGCACTTCCCCCCTTGGGCGGTGCGACTGCCGCGCAGGCAACGCAAGGCACCAAGTCCAGCGTCACGCGTGTTTCGCCAAGCGCTACTTCCCAGACCTCCTTCGGCCTCAAAGGTGAAGAAAATCTGGGCGATGGCTACAAAGCCTCGTTCGTGCTGGAAGGCCAGTTGAGCCACGACACCGGCGCGCTGTCCCAAGATGGCCGCATCTTTGGCCGTCAAAGCTATGTTGGCTTGACCACGCCTTTTGGTGAAGTTCGCCTGGGTCGGCAGTATGCCCCGATCTTCTACTCCACCGCTTTTGTGACTGGCGAGCGTTTCGGTGCGACGGACCTGTTCATTGAAGGTGGCGCTACCAACAACCTGATGGTCCGCCAGGACAACCAGGTCAGCTACTGGCTGAAGGCCGGTGGCTTCACCGGCTCCCTCGCTTACTCGCCTAATGCTGGCTCGTATACGAAGGTGAACTCTTTGCGCGCAACTACTGGTGCGTCCGCAACGAACGGTGGCATCTTGGGTGCGATTGGTGCGGGTACCGAGAGCGGTGACACGAAGGTCGGTCGTTCGATGGGCTTCTTTGGTAACTACGCGTTTGATTCGGCCCTCAATGCGACCGCTGGCTATCATCGCAATCAGTTTGATGGCGCCAACTTCGGTGTGAATACCACTGTCCAATCGACCTTGACTTTGGACAAGTACCAAGCTTACAACCTGGGTATCAAGTATGTGATGCCTTCGAATGGCATCTTGCTGGATGCAACTTTCGGTCAAGGTCGTTATGACCTGGAAGGCAGCGACGATAACCTGAAGATTCAGTTCGTGGCGGCAGGCATTCGTGTCCCAGTGAACCAGTGGACGTTCTCCGGTCAAGTCTCTCAGATCAAGTTCAAGAACTTCACCAAGGGCAAGGACACAGGTCTGATGCTGGGTGCTGAGTACGCGTTGTCCAAGCGCACCACCGTGTATGCCCGTGCCGTCCAAATCCGCGACGATGAAGGTGAAGCCTACAACGGCGCCTTCAACCCTGCGTTGGGTGGCATCGTTGGTGGCCCAGACGTGATCGCGACCGCTTTCGGTTTCCGTGAGACCCCTGTGTTCGCCGGCGTTGGCATCAACCCCGGCGGCAAGAGCACCTACATCGGTGCTGGCGTCCGCCACTCGTTCTGATCGGTCCTGCTGATCACATCAAAAACCGCCTTCGGGCGGTTTTTTTTATTCCCGCCACCAGGTCATGTCAACAAAAAAAGCGCCCGAAGGCGCTTTGAGAGAACTTGCTCTGGTGGTGACTGGATCAGAACGCGTGGATCACACCCAGAACAAGTGCCGACTGCTTTTTATCGGCGATTCCGCTGACTGCAAACATGTAAGGCGTGAAGTTCACGCCCTTTGTCCCGTTGTCGGCCATGGCGAGCATCGCGTACGTGGTCGTGCGCTTGGACAGGGCATAACGTGCCTGCAGGTTCAGCAGCGATGAATCCTGGTTGTTGTGCACATAGGTGGCAGAGACAATGGCTTGTGGGTTCACCTGGTAGCCCACGCTCAGGTTGTAGCCGTGGCTTGAGGGAACCGGGATGGTTGCTGTGCCGTTCGATGCCGTCGCACGACCCACATCTGCGTTGGTGGCCGTGGTGTCAGTTGTATCACCTTGGTCCACTTTGTACCAGCCAGCGCCGAGTTTGAACGGCCCCCAGGTGTATTGGCCGTTCACGTTGTACCAAGTACGCGAGGTTTCTCCGTCAGTTCCCTCGACCTGTTGAGCCGCAGCGCCCAGTCGCAACGCAGCGTTGGTATAGACCAGAGAGGCGGCCATTTTGTGGCCTGCACCGGAGTCGCCAGCGACTTCGCCAGGGCTGTACTGCAGCGTGGCGCGGACGCCAGACATCACAGGAGAGTAGTAAGTGATGGCATTCTTGGTGAAGAAGTCTGCCGCGGTACCGGTGGCTGCTGCTGCTGAAACACCAATGCTGTTACCTGGGGTCACAACACCGCCTTGCGCGTTGGCAATGGTGGGCGACATGGTGCGGCCCAGGCGCAACTCACCATAGGTTGCGCTGACCAGCGAAACGTTGGCTTCACGGCGGAAGAAGTCTGCATTGCCCGCGCCCGTGTCCGTACGAACATCTGACTGCAGGTTGAAGTTCACCTTCAATCCGCCGCCAATGTCTTCGGAGCCGCGCATGCCCCAGTAAGACGACTGCAAGGCGCTGTCGCTCATGTAGACCGTGGACTTGCCAGCGGTGTTGGCCTTGTTCACATAGCCCACGCTGGCATCCAGAATGCCGTACAGCGTAACGGACGACTGTGCAAATGCGCCGGCGGTGGCGCTCAGTGCCGCGAGGGCGATGAGGGTCTTTTTCATGGTCAGGGTTCCAATCTTGGGTTGAGGCGGTGCATGAAGTGGGTGACTTCGGGCGCCGTGACCCCTCAAAAAGGGGGGTGACTCAATTGAAACCGGCTGTCTGGCACCGTCATCTAGGGGCTGGGCCTAGGTTGGCGGTCTTTGTGTTGTCTGTGTGCAACGAAATTCGGGGGTGATTGCATGCGCATTGAAGGGTTTTGCCCTAATTTCTGCAGGGCAAAACCGGGTGAATGATGCAAATCCAGTCTGCATCACCAATGGCACCTCACCACAACACGTCAATCGCGCCATGATGAGATGCTAGTCAGTTCATCCGATCAGAACGCGTGAGTCACGCCGAGTGCGACGCCGGTCTGTTTCGCATCCGCAACGCCCTTGGCGGCGTCGAGGTACATCGGGATGAAGTTCACACCCTCTTTGCCGTTGTCAGCGCGGTTGAACACGGCGTAAACCGTCGTGCGCTTGGACAGGGCATAGCGAGCTTGCAAAGAAACAGCCGAGGAATCCTGCAGGCTCTTGATGAGGCCAGCGAACAACGTGACCTTGGGGTCAAGCTGGTAGCTGCCGTTGAGGATGTACCCTTGGTTGTCGACGGAGGTGGCTCCCGTGTTGTGGTCGACGTCGTAGTAGGCTACGCCCAGTTTGACCTTGCCCAGCGTCACGGTGCCGTCAATGGTGTACCACTTGCGGCCAAAGGCAGGTGTTGTGACACCTGTGAGGTCGTCCACGTTGACATACGCGCCGCCGACAGTGAAGTTGCTGCCTTGGTACTTTACTGCGGCGTGGACAGCACTGCCATTGCTGCTGTCGCCAGCCTGCTCGCCAGGGGCGTACAACAGCGAAGCACGCAGGCCGGACAGCGATGGCGATACGTAGGTGATGGCATTGGGCACAAAGAAGTCACCGGCCAAACCCGCACCGATCAGCATCGTGCCGTGCATGGCATTGCTCGGAAGGACGATCCCGCCTGACACCAAATGACCCACGGCCACCGACGTGGCGCGACCCAGTCGCAGTTCGCCATATTGATCGCTGGCCAAGGAGACATAGGCTGAGCGGCGGAACATGCCGGCGGCGTTGTTGGCGCCGGTGCCCATGTTGACGTCACTTTCCAGGTTGAAGTTGGCCTTCAGGCCGCCACCGAGGTCTTCGCTGCCGCGCATGCCCCAGCGGGAGGTCGTGATCGCGCTGTCGTTCAGATAGGTGGCCGACTTCCCGGTGTTGTCCGAGGGGTTCTTCACGTATGCCACGCTGGCATCCAGAACGCCATAAATGGTCACGGATGATTGGGCAAATGCGCCCGCTGCAGCGCTCAGTGCGGCCAGGGCCACGAGGGTCTTCTTCATGAATAGCTCCAATGTGTTGACGTAAATCCGAGCAGTGGGCGAATACGTCGCCACTTGCATGGCCCCTGTACAAGGGGTAACAGCATTGGAGCAAATCAGGTTATCGAGCGGTCTCAGGGCTCACCCTGAGACGCATTGGTTTCGTCTCAATATGGCAACATGTTTACGTAGTCTGAAATTCCGAGCGCAGGGTTTACCCGTGTCGAGTTCAGCTTGGCAGCAAATGCTCATGCTTGAACAGGTCCGCCGGAACTTCACGCTCGCGAATCACCCATGCCTGCGCGCCATCCACCATCACTTCGGCTGCGCGGCCTCGCGTGTTGTAGTTGCTCGCCATGGTCATGCCATAGGCGCCAGCCGACAACACCGCCAGCACGTCGCCCGCCTGTACTTGCAGCGCGCGGTCGCGTCCCAGCCAGTCGCCCGATTCGCACACCGGCCCCACCACGTCCCACACCTCGGTGGCGCCCTCACGCTGCTGCGTGTTCACAATGCCCATGAAGGCCTCATACAGCGCTGGGCGCATCAGGTCGTTCATGGCGGCGTCCACCACGCAGAAATTCTTCTGCTCACCCGGCTTGAGGAACATCACTTCCGTCAGCAGTACGCCCGCATTGCCCACCAGCGAGCGGCCGGGCTCGAACACGATCTCGCGGTGGCCATGTCCACGGACGTCGATCTTGGCCAGCAACTGGGCGATCAACACGTCAGCGGCAGGTGGCGCTTCGTCGGTGTAGGTGATGCCCAGGCCGCCACCCAGATCCAGGTGGTGCAGGGTGACACCCGTGGCTTCAATCGCCTCCACGAGGTCCAGCACGCGGTCCAGTGCATCCAGATAGGGCGCAATCTCGGTGATCTGCGAGCCAATATGGCAGTCAATGCCCACCACCTCGATGCCCGGCAGTTGGGCGGCGCGCTGGTAAGTGGCCACAGCCACCTCATGCGCCACGCCGAACTTGTTGCCCTTGAGCCCGGTGGAGATATAGGGGTGCGTGCCCGCATCCACATCCGGGTTCACGCGCAGGCTGACCCGCGCCGTGCGGCCAATCTGTGTAGCCACCTCCGACAGCACTTCCAGCTCGGCCGTGCTTTCCACGTTGAAGCAGCGCACGCCAGCCTCCAGGGCCTGTTGCATCTCACGGCGGGACTTGCCCACCCCGGAGAACACCACCTTGCCCGCATCGCCTCCTGCAGCGAGGACACGCTCCAGTTCACCACCGGACACGATGTCAAACCCGCAGCCTGCCTGGGCAAAGGTCTGCAGCACCGCCACGTTGGAGTTGGACTTCACCGCGAAGCACACCAGATGAGGGCGTCCTTGCAGCGCCTTCTGATAGGGGGCCAGCGCGGCCAGCATCGCGCGGCGCGAGTACACATACAGCGGGGTGCCATGCTCGCGCGCCAGGTCGTTCAGCGAGAGGTCGTCCATGAACAGGTCCTGGCCGCGGTAGGCCAGAAACGGGGAGCCGGGGAGTGTCATTTGGATGGGGGGGTAGTGGGTTGGGCTGCGCTCGCTGCAGGGGCGGAGAGGTACAAGCCCCCCTTCATGCCGCAGCCTGTTGTCAGCAGGGTCATGAGCGAAAGACTGGTGACGGCCAGTGCGCCTCGTAAAATTTGTGTCTTGCTTTTCATTTTCACATTCTAAGGAAGCCGACATGTCCCAGCACGATTCCCCTTACGGACTGAGCGACGCGCAGTACGACGCGGCCATCCAGGCGGCTCTCGCGCGCATTGAGTCCACAGTGGACCGATGGCTTGAAGAGGATGTGGTTGACATTGACACCGCCCGCACCGGTGGCATGTTGACGATGACGCTGCCCAACCGCTCGCAGTTGATTGTCAATGCCCAGCCGCCGCTGCACGAGTTGTGGTTGGCGGCGCGCCGTGGTGGCTTCCATTTTCGGCTGGATGGTGAAGGCCTGTGGCGCGACACCCGTAGTGGTGACGAGTTTTTTACAATGCTGTCGGCCTGCGTCAGCGAGCAAAGCGGGTCTGGCCTGACTATGTGACGGGGTTGGGGGCCTGAGAAGGGCGCGTGGGTTGGTGCTTGCTCACTCCGACGGTTTGCCGAACAGGTCCAGGATGTCGTTCTTTTCTGTTGCTGAGGGGGCGGAGGGCGCGCCTTCTTCGGCCTCGTCTCTTTGAAGGCCCACATCGCGCACGCCGCTGCTGCGGGTGTACTCCTCGTAGAACCACTCACCCCCGATGTTGACCACGCCCTCAGGCGGGCTCAACTCCGTGACCGGCACGTTGCGCAAAGCTGTGGTCATGTAGTCAATCCACACTGGCAACGCCAGGCCTCCGCCGGTTTCACGGTCTCCCAGTTTTCGCGGTTGGTCGTAGCCAATCCACACCACGGCAACGAGGTGAGGGTGGTAGCCGGCAAACCAGGCATCCATCGAGTCGTTGGTGGTACCCGTCTTGCCGTACAGATCGGGGCGCTTGAGTGTGGCTTGCGCGCGCGCGGCGGTGCCTGTTCGCGCCACTTCCTGCAACAAGCTGTTCATGACGAAGGCGTTGCGCGCATTGATGCCACGCATGCTCTCGTCCAGCACATTCGGGCGGTATTGCGCCAGCACGTGTCCGCGGCCGTCGGTCACCTTCAACACGAGCGTCGGGTTCACGCGGTAGCCTCCGTTGGCAAACACCGCATAGCCATCGGCCATCTGCAATGGCGTTACCGAGCCAGCACCCAAGGCCATGGGCAGGTAGGGGAGGTGCTTGGCAGCGTCAAAGCCGAAGTTGGTCAGCCAGTCCTGTGCATAGTGCGTGCCCACGGATTCCAGTACGCGGATCGACACCATGTTTTTTGACTTTGCCAGCGCGCGGCGCAACGTCATGGGGCCTTCGAACTTGCCGTCGTAGTTCTTCGGCTCCCACGCGCGGCTTCCGGTGCTGCCGGCGTTGTAAAACAGCGGCGCATCATTGACCACGGTGGCCGGGGTGAAGCCTTTTTCAAGTGCGGCGGAGTAAATGAAGGGTTTGAAGCTGGATCCAGGTTGTCGCCATGCCTGGATCACATGGTTGAACTTGTTGCGCTCGAAATCAAACCCACCCACCATGGCGCGGATCAGGCCAGTCCGAGGGTCCATGGACACGAAGGCCCCCTCCACCTCGGGCAGTTGCCGTACCACCCACTGGCCATCGCTGCCTTGCTCGACACGGATCACCGCACCACGGCGAATTTGATGTTTGGGACTGGCTTGATCGGTCAGCGCTTTGCCCACCGCCTTCAGGCCTTCCGGGCCAACCTCAATTTGCTCGCCCGACTGCAAGGAGGCCAGCACCAGCTTCGGTTCAGCTCGCGTGACCACGACAGCGCGTAGGGTGTCACTGTCCGGATGCTCTTCCAGCGCTTCTGCGATCATGATGTCCACCTGCTTCGGGTCGGTGGGCAGTTCGATGTAGGCCTCCGGGCCACGCCATGCTTGGCGTCGGTCAAAATCAAGCAAACCCTTGCGCAGCGCCTTGGTTGCGACCTCCTGCTCCTTCAGGTCCATCGAGGTGTGCACCTGCAGGCCGCGCGTGTAGGCGTCGACGCCGTACTGCTCGTGCATCAACGAGCGAGCGGCCTCGGCCACGTACTCCGCGTACGGCGGAATCGGCGCCTTGGTCCGGTAGCGGAGTTCCTGGGCCTTGGCCTCATCTCGTTGCTCTGCGGTGATAAAGCGGTTCTCGTACATCCGATCGATGATGTACTGCTGGCGAATCGTTGCGCGGCGAGGGTTGCGCACTGGGTTATAGGCGGACGGGGCCTTCGGCAAACCGGCCAGCATGGCCGCCTCGGCCACGGTGATGTCCTTGAGAGGCTTGCCAAAATAAATATCGCAAGCCGCCGCAAACCCGTAAGCGCGTTGACCCAGGAAGATCTGGTTCATGTAGAGCTCGAGGATCTGATCCTTGCTCAACTTGCTTTCGATCTTCATGGCCAGCAAGATCTCATAAATCTTGCGGGTGAAGGTTTTTTCGGATGGCAGGTAAAAATTGCGCGCCACCTGCATCGTGATGGTCGACGCTCCCTGGCTTCGAGATTCACCAAAATTGGCCAGCCCGGCACGCAGCACGCCGAGATAGTCCACCCCGCCGTGCTGATAAAAGCGTGCATCTTCGATGGCCAGGACGGCGTCGCGCATGACCTTGGGAATGTCCTGGATCGGCAGGAAGTGCCGCTTCTCCTCGCCGAACTCTCCGATCAGGGTGCCGTCACTGGCGTACACCCTTAGTGGCATTTTCGGTTGATAGATGGACAGGCCGTGCACTTCTGGCAGGTTGGGGTAGGCCACACACAGGCCGATGCCAATCAGCAACATCGCGCTCAACGTCGCTGCGAAGCCCAGGCCGATCAGGGCCAGAAGAGGCATCAACACCCAGCGACGCCACCAGGCTGGGGGTGCGGGGTGGGCCTGGTCCGGGGCGGGGGCGTCGTTGCTGGAATGCGCTGATGGGCTCATGAGGTCATGCTTGAATGCAGGGGGCATTATAGGAAGCCCCCACCCCTGCCGATGCCTCTCCGGAGGGAGCTTGAAGCTTGCGCCAACTCATGGGGTGATTGAAACTGCTTGTAAGGCGTGTGCAAGGCGCAACGGATTGGGGATTACTCAGGGCAACTATCCCCTCTGTTTCAAATCCTTTGCTGATAGCATTGAAAGTGGTTTATTAACTATCCAGCGTCTTTGATGGGCGCGTGGGGGACGGTGTGAGCTTTATTGATACGCTCCTAGGCCGCAAGCATCAGGCAATGATCGGGCTGGACATCAGCTCGTCGGGCGTGAAGCTGGTCGAGTTGAGCCAGGCTGGGTCTGGCGAATTCATTCTGGATCGCTTTGCGTCTGAGTCTTTTGAAAAGGGCTGGATTGCTGACGGTCAGATCGAAAAATTCGATGAGGTGGCAGACGCTGTCCGCAAGGTCGTGGCCAAAAGTGGCTCGCGAACCAAGCAGGTGGCGATGGCCATGCCTCAGTCTGCCGTGATCACCAAGCGGATCATGCTGCCGGCTGGCCTGCGCGAAGAGGAGATGGAGATGCAGGTAGAGGCCGAGGCCAACCAGTACATCCCCTTCTCGCTTGACGAGGTCAGTCTGGATTTCTGTGTCGTGGGTCCCAGCCCGACCTCTGCCGGTGACGTCGAGGTGCTGATCGCGGCATCGCGCAAGGATCGCGTCCAGGACCGGCAGGCCTTGGCCGAGGCCGCTGGATTGAAGCCTGCCGTGCTCGATATCGAGTCCTATGCTTCCCGTTTGGCCATGCAGCGCATCGTGAGCGCCTTGCCGGGTGAGGGTAAGGATGCATTGATCGCCTTGTTCGAGATTGGGGCCGAGAACACCAGCCTGAAAGTCTTGCGTGACGAAGAGTTGCTCTACGACCGCGACCAGGCCTTTGGTGGCTCTCAGCTGACACAGCTGATCTCGCGGCAGTATGGTTTTTCTTTCGAGGAAGCCGAGGCCAAGAAGCTCTCGGGCGACCTGCCGGAAGACTACCAATCCACGATCCTCGGGCCGTTTGTCGACAGCCTTTCGCAGGAAATCGGGCGCGCCTTGCAGTATTTTTTCACCAGCACGCCGCACCACAAGGTGCACTACGTGATGCTGGCAGGCGGAACCGCTGGTTTGCCGGGTCTCAAAGACCGGGTCACGGAACTCACGGGTTTTGCGTCCATGGTTGTCAATCCGTTTGAGGGCATGAAACTCGGCTCGGCTGTGCGTGAAAGCAAGCTGCGTCGTGAGGCGCCTTCTTACCTCACCGCTTGTGGCTTGGCCATGCGGAGGTTTCTCGCATGATTCTGATTAACCTTTTGCCTCACCGTGAGGAAAAACGGCAACTGCGCAAGCAGGCATTTTTTGCAGGACTGGGTGCATCCGTGGCCATCGGAGCTGTGGTGGTGGGGCTGTGGTATGGCTTCCAGCAACAGATGATCAGCGGCCAGCAGGCGCGCAATGAGTTCCTGGTTGAAGCCAACCGTAAGCTCGATGCCGAGATCAAAGACGTCTCATCGCTAAAGGCGGAGATCGAGTCTCTCAAGGCACGACAGCGCGCTGTGGAAGACCTGCAAACTGATCGGAACATGCCCGTCTACCTGCTCAATGAGTTGGTCAAGCAGACGCCTGAGGGCATCTACCTGACGTCCGTCAAGCAAGACGGTCAGTCGGTCATGGTTGCTGGCACGGCGCAGTCCAACGAGCGCGTGTCGGAGTTCTTGCGCAACACGAGCAACCATTCCGAGTGGCTGGAGCGTCCAGAACTGCAGGAAATCAAGGCGGCGGTTCGTGCAGCGAAGGACCCGCGTGATGCCAAGCGACTGTTTGACTTCTCGGTACGCATCAGCTTGAAGCGGCCAGCAGATGTGTCCGCAGCTGCGGCCTCTGCCGCCAGCGCTGCGCAACCAGCTGCCTCCGCGGCCAAACCGTCCTGAGGTGCGCAAGATGGCAAATCCAAACATTGATTTGAACGAGTGGTTCGAGAAGGCTCAGGAGCAGTTCCGGGGCCTCAATCCCAACGAGCCCGGCCAATGGCCGTTGCTGCCCAAGATCGTGGCTTTCATTGCCGCGGCCGGCTTGGTGGTCTTTCTGGGTTGGTACCTGCTCCTGTCCTCGCAAGCCGATGAGTTGCAGGCCGAGCGCGATAAAGAGGCCCAGCTCAAGAATGACTACCGGAGCAAGGTGGTCCAGGCCGTCAACTTGGGCGAGCTGCGCAAGCAGCTCATTCAGGTTGGTGAATATGTTAAGCAGCTGGAGAAGCAACTTCCTGGCAAGGCCGAAATGGCAGCGCTGCTGTCGGACATCAACCAGGCCGGTCTTGGGCGTGGTCTCGACTTCGACCTGTTTCGCCCCGGACAGGTGGACGTCAAGGAGTACTACGCCGAACTGCCCATCGCCATCCGAGTGACGGGCCGCTACCACGACATCGGCGCGTTCACGGGTGACATTGCCAACCTGTCACGCATCGTGACGTTGCATAACCTCAACATTGCCAGTGCCTCGGGCAAAGACAATACGGGCGCCTTGTACATGGAGGCAACCGCGAGGACCTACCGCTACCTCGACCCTGCCGAGATCGATGCTTCAAGGGCTGAGAAGAACAAGACAGACAAGAAAGCGGGGGGCAAGTGATGCGACAACCCCAACACCAAGTTTTGGCCTCGCTGGCCTTGCTGGCCGTGCTGAGCCTCACCGCTTGCGGTGGTCAACACGATGAGCTGCAAGCCTGGATGGACCAGCAGCGGCAAGAGGTCAAGCCCAATATTCAACCACTGACCGAGCCACGAAAATTCAACCCGCAAGCCTATGCCGGCATGGACTCCGAAGAGCCCTTCAGCCAGAGCAAGTTGTCGGGTGCACTCAAGAGCGAAGCCACCCAGCCCAACTCTGCGGTTTCTGCCGAGCTTAATCGCCGCAAAGAGCCGCTTGAGGCCTTCCCGCTGGATGCCATGAGCATGGTCGGCAGCGTCAACCGCAAAGGCGCGCCCTATGCGCTGCTGAAGGTGGATGACCTGTTGTATCAGGTGAAGGTGGGTGATTACCTCGGTCAGAACTACGGGAGGATCTTGCAGATCACCGAGACCGAGATAACGTTACGAGAAATTGTGCAGGACGCCGCAGGCGAGTGGATTGAACGTCCAACCACCCTGCAGTTGCAGGAGGGTGGACGATGAAGACGAAGCTGGAGACTATGAATATGAAACCGTGGCGCGTTGCGATGGCTGGCCTGTCCTTGGCTTTGGTCTCACCTTTGACCTGGGCGGCTGCGGCCATTCAGGCCATCACCAGCACCCAGCAGGCGGGAACCGATGTCGTGCGCATCGAGTTGTCTGAACCGCTGGCTGCGTTGCCTGCAGGCTTCATCGTGCAGACGCCGCCCCGCATCGCCATTGACCTGCCAGGTGTGGGCAGCGATCTTGAACGCAGCGTCGTCGAGATCAATCAGGGCAATGTGCGGACCGTGAACGTGGCGCAGGCCGGTGAACGGACCCGTTTGGTGCTGAACCTGCGCCAAGCCACCACCTACACCGCTAGCCTGCAGGGCAAGACACTGCTGCTGAGTCTGGCCCCTGCAGTGATCAGCAATGCACCTCAGTCAGCCGGGACCACCCGTGTGGGTGGCAGTGAGGTGGTGCACTTTGCCGAGAACAAGAACGTCAACCCACTGGCCCTCAAGGACATCGACTTCCGCCGTGGCCAAGACGGCTCCGGCCGTGTGGTGATCGACCTGCCCAACAACCAGGTGGGTGTGGACATCAAGCAGCAGGGCCAAGGTCTGGTCGTCGAGTTCATGCGCACTACCTTGCCTGAGCGTCTGCGTCGTCGCTTTGACGTGACCGACTTCGGCACCCCCGTGCAGAACATGACGGCCGAGCAGAACGGTGATCGCGTCAAGCTGACCGTCAAGCCCAAGGGGGACTGGGAACATTCCGCTTATCAGAGCGACAACCAGTTTGTGCTGGAAGTGCGTGCCCGCAAGGCAGAGCCCAACAAGCTGACCCCGGGGCCGGGATACGCGGGCGAGAAATTGTCGCTGAACTTCCAGAATATCGAAGTGCGTGCGCTGCTTCAGGTCATCGCTGACTTCACCAACTTCAATGTGGTGACCAGCGACACCGTGACGGGCACAGTGACGTTGCGCCTCAAGGATGTGCCTTGGGATCAAGCCCTGGACATCATCATGCAGGCCAAGGGCCTGGGCGTGCGCAAGACCGGCAACGTCTTGTGGATTGCCCCGAAGGATGAGATTTACACCAAGGAAAAGCTCGATCTGGAAGCCAAGAAGCAGATCCAGGATTTGGAGCCCCTGCGCACCCAGGCCTTCCAGTTGAACTACGCCAAAGCGGAAGAAATCGCCAAGCGGTTGACAGGAGATTCGGGCGGTAGCGGATCGGGCTCTAACTCGAAAACGATTTCGCCGCGTGGCAGCGTGTTTCCAGAGCAGCGCACGAACCAGATCTTCGTGACTGACATACCGTCCAAGCTGGAAGAAATCCAGCAAATGATCTCGAAGATCGACATCCCGATGCGCCAGGTGCTGATCGAGGCGCGCATCGTGGAGGCCACAGACACCTTCGGCCGCAACCTGGGTATCAAGCTGGGGGCGCTGGACATGCGCGGTGTGCGCGGTGGCGTCCCAGGCTTTGGGGTGGGTGGTAATAACCGTGTGGCTGTGACGGGTACGTACCAAGGCGTGGGCGAGCAAACCCTACAAGCCGAGGAGAGCGAAGGCAGCTACACGCCCAATAGCTACTTCGTGAACATGCCCGCAGGTGGCATCAACGGGGTCAATGCAGCTTCGGTGGCGCTGTCGCTGTTCGGCGCGACGTCCAACCGATTCCTGAACCTGGAGCTTTCAGCTCTGGAGGCTGAAGGCAAGGGCAAGATTGTTTCCAGCCCACGTGTCATCACGGCCGACCAAGTGAAGGCTTTGATTGAGCAGGGCACGGAATTGCCTTATCAGACTGCAACTTCCAGTGGCGCCACATCGATCGCTTTCCGCAAGGCCAGCATGAAGCTGGAAGTGACCCCTCAGATCACGCCCGAGGGCAGCATCATTCTGGACGTCAACGTGAACAAGGACAGCGTGGGCCGCATCACCACCGCCGGCTATGCCATTGACACCAAACACGTGCAAACTCAGGTGCTGGTTGAGAATGGCGGCACGGTGGTGATTGGCGGCATTTACATGCAGAGTGAAACAGACAACGTGACCAAAGTGCCGCTGTTGGGTGACATCCCGGTTGTGGGCAACTTGTTCAAAACTCGCGCCAAGGCATCCGAGCGCTCGGAGTTGCTGATTTTCCTGACACCGAAGGTGATCTCGGAAAAGGGCGCGTTGCGCTGATCTGGAAGATATTGGGATAACCCGTTCAGGGAGATGGTATGAATTGGAAGAATTGGTTGGTTTCGATCGCATCTGCTGGCTTGCTGGCAGCTTGTGGTGGTGGCGGTAGTGATGCGGGTACGTCGCCGTTTGATCCTGATAGCGGTGGTGGATCTTCAACGGCAGCTTCGTTGCTGATCGAGTTGGATAAGACGTCTGTGGCGAATACAGACACTGCCGGTGTGACGGCCACTGTGACGGCAGTTGATTCTCAGGGAAAGACCCTTCCTGATATCGCTATTACGTACACGGTCACAGGGGGGATCTATACCCAAGCAACCAATGTGACTGATGAAAATGGCGACAACGAGGCAGTCGTCAAGCTCGGAGCCAACAAAGCCAACCGTACTATTACCATCCGCGCAACTGATGGCAACAAAACTGCAACGGCATACCTGACTGTCACGGGTGCCAAGCTCAATTCAACAGCGAGTCCGGCAGTCGTAGCGCCAAGTGCAAGTGGCAGCGTTATTTTCCGTTTGCAGGATGCAGCATCTGATGCCATGGCAAACCAGAACGTTGAGATTGTGACCTCCACTGGCGCAGCAGCGACTGGGGTGACCAATTCAAGCGGTGAATATGCCTATACGTTCACAGCGCCATCGACAACTGGCACCATGACCGTGACGGCCACAGCCGCAGGGGTGACCACGACTCAAGATGTGTTGATTCAGTCGTCCAGTTCTTCTATTCCTGATGCCGGTGTGATTGCTGAGAAGTCGATGGACATTAATCCCACAGTTGTGTCGGTGAATACGGCAGGCTCAACTTCAAACGCCGCGATTGTTCGGGTGTTGTTTCGTGGTTCTTCGAACAATGCGCTGCCGAACGTTCGGGTGAAGTTTGATTTGGCGGATGATCCGAATTCCGTGGGCGGCACTTTCAGTGTCAATAATGTGTATACCGATGCGAATGGCTATGCCACCACGTCTTATATCCCTGGTACCAAGCCTAGTCCTACCAACGGCGTGATCATTCGCGCTTGTTACGCCACGACCGGTGCGCCCGCAGATGTGGTTTGCGGAGGATCGAACGTCGTGAGCAGCACGTTGACCGTCACCTCGGAGGCTGTCTCGGTTTCCATTGGCAGCGATGAAAACGTGTATACAGACCAAGCTTTGGTGTACTACCGTCGTTTTGTTGTTCAGGTTGTTGACGCGGCCGGCAGGGCAATGCCAGGGGTGACGATTACCCCGCAAGTTGACTTGCTGAACTATGCCAAGGGTTTCTTCTTCGGAGAAGACTATGCTAGCCGTCTGGATTATCAGTGCGTGAACGAGGATTTGAACCGTAACGCAACACTCGACTCTTCGGAAGACCTCAACCATGATCTGGCGCTGTCGCCAAGAAAAGCGGATGTTGCTGTTTCGGTGGAGACGGTCGGCACTGATGGAAAGACGGATGCAAATGGACGGATCATTCTCCGTGTGACTTACCCGCGTAGCACGGCTTCTTGGGTCAAGTACGCACTGAATGTTGCGGGCTCCGTTGATGGCAGCGAAGGTCGAGCCTCTTGGATTGAGTGGGCACCTTATCCTGCTACGGCGTTGTCTGGATCTGGTGCCCCTGCTTTCGTGACAAGTCCGTACGGTGTGGTCACCGAGAATGTGACCCTCACTGCTGGCACAGTCTTGCCAGATGGAACAAGTTTCGGTACTGATCAGACTCTGACTCCGTGTCAGAATCCGACGCCACCTAACGAAATCTTGCCTTGATGCAATGACCATCTCTCTCGTCGGCCTGCCCGGCGGTGGTAAATCCACCGTCGGTCGGCAACTGGCCAAGCGCATCGGGGCTCGATTCATCGACTCTGATGCGTTGCTCGAAGAGCGGATCGGCATGCCGATCCGCTCCTTTTTTGAGAAGCACGGTGAAGCCGCCTTCAGGGATCAGGAAGAAGCCGTCCTGGATGAGCTGACGCGTCACGAAGGTGAGCCGTTGATCATTGCTACAGGCGGCGGCGCGGTGTTACGGCCAGCCAATCGGGCCCACCTGCGCGACCGCACCACCGTGATCTACTTGCGCTCTTCTCCCGAAGAGCTGTACCGTCGCCTGCGCCACGACACGCAGCGCCCTCTGCTGCAGGTGGCTGATCCGCAGGCCAAGTTACGTGAGTTGTACGACCTGCGCCATCCGCTCTACGAAGAAGTGGCGCATTACAGCGTGGACACAGGTCGACCTTCGGTGGCCACTTTGGTCAACATGATCATGATGCAACTGGAGATGGCGGGTTTGCTGACCACGCCTCAGTTCAGCTCCGTGTCAACCGCCAAGAGTTGAGAAGCAAGTCAAGCGTGCATCGCATCATGAAACAGGGGCCTGACCAGGCCCCTGTTTGTTTTGGTATGCAAGGTGCGGGGTGAACGCCCTCAGTCGAGTGGCAGGGCCTTCAGGTACTGCTTGAACCAGGCGCCCACCTGTGGGTGCTGTAGGGCCAGTTCCACGTTGGCCTCCAGGAAACCTTCCTTGCTGCCGCAGTCGTAACGCTTGCCCTCATAGCGGTAGGCGTACACCTTTTCGGAGCGCAGCAACCCCGCAATGCCATCCGTCAGTTGAATCTCATTGCCGACCCCACGTGGCTGCATGCGAATTTGCTCGAACACCGCAGGCGTGAGGATGTAGCGGCCTGCCACGCCCAGACGCGACGGCGCCACCTCCGGCGCAGGCTTCTCGACAATCTGGGACACGTCCACGACGCGGTCACTGTGCATCTGGCCCGCCACGATGCCGTAGCGTTTGGTGTGTTCGGCCGGCACTTCCTGCACGGCCAGGATGGAGCCTTGAAAAGCCTCAAACTGTTGCACCATCTGCTTGAGCACCGGAGTGTCGCCCACCATCAGGTCGTCGGCCAGCAAGACGGCGAAAGGCTCGCCGCGCACGAGGCGCTCGCCGCACAGCACGGCATGGCCCAGGCCCAGGCTCTTGGGCTGACGCACGAACACGCATTCCATGTCGGCAGGCTTGATGGAGTGCACCAATTCAAGCAGCTCATTTTTGCCGGCCTGTGCCAGCTCGTACTCCAACTCGAACGCGGTGTCGAAGTGGTCTTCAATGGCGCGCTTGTGGCGGCCCGTCACGAAGATCATTTCGCGGATGCCAGCGTTGTAAGCCTCTTCCACAGCGTACTGAATCAGGGGCTTGTCCACCACCGGCAGCATTTCCTTGGGCTGCGCTTTGGTCGCGGGAAGAAAACGGGTACCCAGGCCCGCCACCGGGAAGATGGCCTTGGTGATGCTCACAGATCGAATCCTTGGTGTGATGTTCCGGGTGGGCAATCAACCCAGGCGGTTGAACTGCTGTTGCACCCGCTCCAGCGTGGCGCCAAAGTCGGCCATGCGTTGCTTTTCCTGGTCCACCACGGCTGCGGGGGCACGGGCCACGAAGCTCTCGTTGCCGAGCTTGGCTTGGGCCTTGGCGATCTCCCCTTCAAGTCGCTTGATTTCCTTGGTCAAGCGCTCCTTCTCGGCGTCCACGTCGATTTCGACGTGCAGCGCCAGACGGGCATCACCTTGCACGGCCACAGGCGCCAGGGCGGTGGCTTCGGCGAAAGCGGCTTCGTCCAGCTGTTTGACCTCGCTGAGCTTGCCCAAGGCCTTGAGCACCGGGGCAGCCTTAGAGATGAACTCGGCGTCGCCCGTCACGAGCAGCGGCATGCGCTCGGCGGGCGAGAGGTTCATCTCGCTGCGCAGGTTGCGGGTGGTGCCGACGATGGCTTTGAGCTTGGCCACCCAGGCGTCGGATTCGGCGCAGACCTTGCTCAGGTCGGCCTGAG
Source organism: Burkholderiales bacterium RIFCSPHIGHO2_12_FULL_63_20 (assembly GCA_001770775.1). Lineage (GTDB taxonomy): Bacteria > Pseudomonadota > Gammaproteobacteria > Burkholderiales > Burkholderiaceae_C > Aquabacterium. Next base: position 178,730 of record MESA01000033.1, on the reverse strand, counting down.
GATAGGGGGCGACCACGATGGTGTCGTCCGCGTCAGCGGTCTTGCGTCCGGCCACAGGCGCCACCACTTGCCACAGCTCTTCGGTGATGAAGGGCGTGATGGGGTGCAGCAGGCGCAGCACGGTTTCCAGCACGCGGATCAACGTGCGACGGGTGGCGCGGGCCTGGGCTTCGTTACCGCTGTCTTTGGCGGCGTTGAGCTGGGCCTTGGCAATCTCGATGTACCAGTCGCAGTACTCGTCCCACACGAACTGGTAGATGGCGTTGGCGACGTTGTCCAGACGGAACTCGGTGAAACCTTGTTCGACAGCGGCTTCCAAGCGCTGCAGTTCGGACACGATCCAGCGGTCAGCCGGGCTGAAGTCCAGGTAGCCCGTGGCGGCGCACTGGCCGGGTTCCTTGTCGAGGTTCAGACCGCAGTCCTGGCCTTCGGTGTTCATCAGCACAAACTTGGTGGCGTTCCACAGCTTGTTGCAGAAGTTGCGGTAGCCCTCGCAGCGCTTGCTGTCGAAGTTGATGCTGCGGCCCAGGCTGGCCAGCGCGGCAAAGGTGAAGCGCAGCGCGTCGGCACCGTAGCCAGGGATGCCATCCGGGAACTCCTTTTCGGTGTTCTTGCGGACCTTGGGGGCGGTCTCGGGCTTGCGCAGGCCGGTGGTGCGCTTGTCGAGCAGCGGAGCCAGCTCAATGCCGTCAATCAGGTCGACCGGGTCGAGCACATTGCCTTCGGACTTGGACATCTTCTGGCCCTGGGCGTCGCGCACCAGCCCGTGGATGTAGACATGCTTGAACGGCACCTTGCCAGTGAAGTGCTTGGTCATCATGATCATCCGGGCAACCCAGAAGAAAATGATGTCGTAGCCGGTGACCAGCACCGACGAAGGCAGAAACAAGTCCATTTCCTTGGTCTGTTCAGGCCAGCCCAGGGTGGAGAAGGGCACCAGCGCGGACGAGTACCAGGTGTCGAGCACGTCTTCGTCGCGGGTCAGCTCGCCCTCGTAGCCGGCGGCCTTGGCGCGGGTGCGGGCTTCGTCTTCGTTGCGAGCCACGAAGATTTCGCCGTTGCTGCCGTACCATGCCGGGATCTGATGGCCCCACCACAGTTGACGGCTGATACACCAGTCCTGGATGTTCTTCATCCACTGGTTGTAGGTGTTGACCCAGTTCTCGGGAACGAACTTGACCTCACCCGATTCCACGGCCTCAATGGCTTGCTCGGCAATCGACTTGCCTTGGGCGCCGGGCTTGGTCATGGCGACGAACCACTGGTCCGTCAGCATGGGTTCGATGATCTGGCCGGTGCGGGCGCAGCGGGGCACCATCAGCTTGTGCTTTTTGACCTCGACCAACAGGCCTTCGGTTTCGAGCTGGGCCACCAGGGCCTTGCGGGCCACGAAGCGGTCCAGGCCGCGGTAGGCCTCGGGGATCTCTTCCAGGTGCGACACCACTTGCGCATCGAGCGTGAAGATGGTGATCATCGGCAGGTTGTGGCGCTGGCCGACCTGGTAGTCGTTGGTGTCGTGGGCGGGGGTGACCTTGACAACGCCGGTGCCAAATTCCTTGTCGACGTGTTCGTCGGCGATCACGGGCACGAGGCGGCCGGTGATGGGCAGCTTGACCAGCTTGCCGATCAGATGGGCATAGCGCTCGTCTTCAGGGTGAACCATGACGGCGGTGTCGCCCAGCATGGTTTCGGGGCGGGTGGTGGCCACGACCAGGGTTTCATCGCTGCCCTCAATGGGGTAGCGGATGTGCCACATCGAACCGTCTTCTTCCTCGCTCTCGACTTCGAGGTCGGACACGGCGGACTTGAGGATCGGGTCCCAGCTGACCAGGCGTTTGCCACGGTAGATCAGGCCTTCTTCGTACAGTTTGACGAAGGTGTCGCTCACGACCTTGGACAGCTTGTCGTCCATGGTGAAGTACTCGTGCTCCCACGAGACCGAGTCACCCATGCGGCGCATCTGCTGAGTGATGGTGGAGCCGGATTGCTCCTTCCATTCCCAGATCTTGGCGACGAAGTTCTTGCGGCCCAAGTCGTGACGGCTCTGGCCCTTTTCCTGCAGCTGGCGCTCGACCACGATCTGGGTGGCGATGCCGGCGTGGTCAGTGCCGGGGATCCACAAGGTGTTGTGGCCCTTCATGCGGTGGTAGCGCGTCAACGAGTCCATGATGGTCTGGTTGAAGGCGTGTCCCATGTGCAGCGTGCCGGTTACATTGGGGGGCGGCAACTGGATGCAGAAGGAGGGTTTGGACTCGTCGAGCGTGGGCTTGTACAGGCCGCGCTGTTCCCACTGGGGACCATATTGGGCTTCAATGGGAGCGGGATCGTAAGATTTGGCGAGTTCGGTCATGGTGTGGGTCGGCAGGCCGCACCGGTGTGGCACAGCAGTCTCAGCAGCAACGTGCCATTTTAGGTGCACGCGTGCGTGTTGCAGAGACGGTGCGTCACCTCTTCTTTCATGAGCTGAATCAAGTCCTTGGCCCTTTCAGATGATGGTGTCATCATGTGGACTTGGCGTGAGCGGGGGATGGTCATAGGATGGGCATGAGGCCAGTCCATTGACGAGACCGGCCCGAAAGCATGGAGGTGCGCATGTACGAACATTTGTTGGTGCCGGTGGATGGCAGCGAGTTGTGTGACAAGGCCATTGAACACAGCATTGGCTTGGCCAAGATGCTGGGCGCGTCGATCACAGGCTTCACCGCCGAGCCGCCTTTGCCTGTGCTGGTTGTGGAGCAGGCTGCCGTCGCCTACGATGTGGAGACCTTCCAGGAGCACGAGAAGCGTTGCGAGGCCCATGCCCGTGAGATTCTGTTGGCCTTTGCAGAAAAAGCGCGTCAGGCCGGTGTGGCGTTCGATGGTCAGTTCGTCATCACCGACAACGTGCAGCAGGCCATTGCCGACATGGCTGAGCAGCGGCACTGTGATCTGATCGTGATGGCCTCACACGGACGTCATGGCTTGGATGCGCTCATTCACGGTTCGTTGACAAAGAGCGTGCTCGCCCATTCCCAGGTGCCGCTATTGGTACTACATTGATTTATTTATTAACCACAAGGAGCTGACCATGAGCGAGATGACCTCGAACCAGAAAGACAAGTTGATGAGCGACCTGAAGCTGGTGATGGCTGATGCCGAAGCCCTGCTGGCCGCCACGGCGGACGACGCGAGCGGCGGCATTGCAGAGTTGCGCACCCGCGTTCAGGCCACGCTGTCCCATGCCAAGGACGGTCTGATCGACGCCCAGGCGGCGGTGGTGGACAAGGCCAAGGCCGCAGCCAAGGCCACAGACGGGTATGTGCATGACAACCCCTGGAAGTCGGTCAGCGTGGCCGCGGGCGTGGGCTTGTTGGTGGGCATCCTGATTGGTCGTCGTTGATCGACGCGGCGTGAGCCGAGCATGACCAATCCGTCCAACGGGCCCTCATCGCAGGGCCGGGGACTGGGTGCTTCGCTGCAAGGCTTGATGGCCACGTTGCTGGCCATCTTCCACACGCGGCTGGAGTTGCTCGTCACCGAAGTTGAAGAAGAGAAGCGGCGCCTTCTGGCTACGGTGGCCTGGGGCGCCGTGGGTGTTCTGGTGGGCTGTTTCACGCTGGCCTTTGCCGCCGTGTTCATCACGGTGCTGTTCTGGGACAGCCATCGTCTTTTGGTTGTGGGCTTGATGACGTTGGCGTTTGCGCTGATCAGTGCCTGGGCCATGCACAGGGCGAAGGCGCTGTTGCGTGAATCAGGTCAGATGCTGGCTGCGACGCTGGCCGAGCTCGATGCCGATCGCCATGCATTGATGCCTGCGGCGACCGTGCATGCGCCGTCAGACGATGCGGAGCGCAAGCCATGAAGCGGTTGCGGCACGAAGATTTGCAGCTTCGCAAGCTGATGTTGCTTCAGCGCAGTGCGGTCCAGCGCCAGATGCTGGCCATCCAGACACGGCAGGTTCTCGCGCCAGCCGTGCGGGTGGCCGACCGCGTGAAGGCTGGTGGACAGTGGGTGCGGGCGCATCCGGCTTTGGTGGCTGGGGCAGCGGCATTGATACTGGCCTGGCGGCCCAAGGCGATCCTGGGGTTGGCGGCCCGTTCCCTGGGCCTGTGGTCGACCGTGCGGCGCGTGTTGCCGCTGGCTGTGCGTTTGTGGGGGCAGTGGCAGCAGCGGTCGAGCCGATCCTGAGATTTTCCCAAGGAGTGCGCGCGATGCACATGACGTTCTATGGCGCGACCAACACGGTCACCGGTTCCCGCACGTTGGTCGAGGTGGGTGGCAAACGTTTGCTGGTCGATTGCGGTTTGTTCCAGGGCTTCAAGGCCCTGCGTGAGCGTAACTGGGACGAGCTGCCGTTCGATCCGCGCAGCCTGGATGCGGTGCTGCTGACGCATGCCCACATCGATCACAGCGGGGCTTTGCCCTTGCTGATGCGCAACGGGTTCAAGGGGCCCGTGTGGACCACCTCGGCCTCGGCCGACCTGTGCGAAATCCTTTTGCTGGACACGGCCCATTTGCAGGAAGAGGAAGCGCGCTACCGCAACCGACACAAGGCGACGCGCCATGAGCCGGCTGAGCCGCTCTACACGGTGCGGGATGCGCAGTTGTGCCTGTCTCACCTCAAGCGCGTGCCGCAAGGCGGGGCGATCGATCTGGGCGACGATGTTCAGGTGCGCTTCACGCGAGCCGGCCACATCCTGGGTGCATCGAGCGTGCACATCGAGCACCGTGGCAAGTCGGTGCTGTTCTCAGGCGACCTGGGGCGGGACGATGATCTGGTCATGTATCCACCTGAGACGGGTCAGAAGGCCGACTGGGTGGTGGTGGAGTCCACCTACGGAGACCGCCTACATCCGGCCATCGATCCGATTGACAAGCTGGGCGACATCATCCGCCGTACGGCGGCGCGCGGTGGCGTGGTGCTGATTCCGGCGTTTGCGGTGGGCCGCTCGCAGGGCCTCATGTATGCCCTGTATCGACTCAAGCAGGCTCGGGCCATTCCGGACATGCCGATCGTGCTGGACAGTCCGATGGCCATCTCGGCCACCGAGGTGTACGACCGGCATCACGAAGATCACCGCCTCACGGCCGAAGAGGTGCAGGGCATCCGCGACATGACGCGTTTCGTGCGCACGGTGGACGACTCCAAGGCCTTGTTGAAGCAGCGCTATCCGATGGTGATCATCGCGGGCAGTGGCATGGTGACGGGCGGGCGCATCTTGCACCACTTGGCGTACTACGGGCAGCATTCGCGCAACACGGTGGTGCTCAGCGGCTTTCAGGCGGGGGGCACGCGGGGCGCGTCTCTGGCGGCTGGGGCCACATCGCTCAAGATGTTTGGCGAGTACGTGCCCATCCGGGCCGAGGTGGCACAGATCGAAGGGCTGTCGGCCCACGGGGATCAGGCTGATTTGCTGCACTGGCTGGGCGCCTTGGGTAAGGCGCCTCAGCAGGTCTTTGTCACGCATGGTGAGCCCCAGTCGGCTGACACCTTGCGGTTGCAGATCAAGGAAAAGTTGGGCTGGAAGGCGCGGGTACCCGATTACCGTGAAACGTTCAAGCTGGACGAGACTTGACCTGACGCAAGACCCTGCTGGCATCAGAAGACTACCTTCGGGTTCCTGTTTGTGATGGAACCTGATCATGTCTGCCAACCTTGCCGAGCCCCTCTCCCTGCCTTTTGCTTACATGGACGAGGCCTTGGCCGCCCAATTGTTCGATAGCGGGTTGAAGTCCATGACTTTGGGCGGGCGGGAGCTGCTGCCGATTGTGCAGGGGGGTATGGGCGTGGGCGTGTCGGCTCACCGCTTGGCGGGCACCGTGGCGGCCATGGGCGGCGTGGGGACCTTGTCGGCTGTGGATGCGCGACGCCACCATCCTGATTTGATGGCGCGCACCGAGGGCTTGTCCAGTCGCATCGGTCAGGACGAGGACACCCGTCGACAGGTGGACGCGGCCAATCGCGAGGCGGTGGCGCGTGAGATCCGGGCGGCGCGTGACGCGTCGCAGGGGCGCGGCCTGATTGCGATGAATGTGATGCGCGCAGTCAGCGACTACGCCGGGTATGTGACCGCTTCGCTGGAGGCGGGTGTGGATGCGGTGGTGGTGGGGGCTGGATTGCCTTTGGACCTGCCCGACTTGGCACAGGACCACCCCGATGCGCTGTTGATTCCCATCTTGTCGGATGCGCGGGGCGTGCAACTCATTGTCAAAAAGTGGGAGCGCAAGAAGCGCCTGCCCGATGCCATCGTGATCGAACATCCGCGCTTGGCCGGCGGGCACCTGGGAGCGGCCAAGATTGCCGACCTGAACGATCCGCGTTTTGATTTCGAGCGGGTGATCCCCGAGTCGCTGGCGTTTTTGCGCTCGGCTGGCATCGAGAAAGACATTCCGCTGATTGCAGCGGGCGGCATCCGCTCTCATGCCGACATCCAGCGGGTGCAGGCCTTGGGCGCGGCGGGCGTGCAACTGGGCACGCCGTTTGCCGTGACCGAGGAGGGCGATGCCCACCCCGAGTTCAAGCGCGTGCTGGCCGAGGCGCGCGACGAAGACATGGTCGAGTTCACAAGTGTGGCTGGTTTGCCAGCCCGTGCGGTGGCCACCCCCTGGCTGAAGGCTTACCTGAAGATCGAAGACCGCTTGCAGGCGGTGGTGCACGCCAAGAACCGCTGTACCAAGGCGTTTGATTGCCTGGCGCAATGTGGTTTGCGTGATGGCCTGCCAGGCTGGGGACAGTTCTGCATCGACAACCAGTTGGCGGCTGCACTGCGGGGCGATCTCAAGAAGGGCTTGTTCTTCCGCGGCGTGGGCGAGTTGCCGTTTGGCTCGCAAATTCGCTCGGTGCGCGAGTTGATGGAGCGTTTGCTCTCCCGTTCGGTGGCCTTGCGCGCCGTCTGAGTGCGCTCTGGGGACTGTCTGTGCGGGCGTTGGCGGCAGGGCGCCTAGAATTCCCGGATGATTGAGCACAGCGCGACCCCCGGTTTGACTTCCCCAGTGGCCTCAGGGGCCACCTCTCCTTTACTGGCCGGGTTGAACCCGGAGCAGTTGGCCGCCGTCACGGCGCCACCGGGGCCCGCTTTGATCCTGGCGGGCGCCGGATCGGGCAAGACGCGGGTGCTGACCACGCGCATCGCCTGGTTGTTGCAGACGGGGCAGGTCTCACCAGCTGGCATCATGGCCGTGACCTTCACCAACAAGGCCGCCAAAGAGATGCAGGCACGCCTCTCTGCCATGTTACCGGTGAACACGCGGGCCATGTGGATCGGCACTTTCCACGGTCTGTGCAACCGCTTTTTGCGCGCGCATGCGCAGCTGGCCGGTTTGCCGCAGGCGTTTCAAATTCTGGACACCCAAGATCAGCTCTCGGCCGTCAAACGCATCATCAAGGCGCTGAAGTTTGACGAAGAAAAGTGCGTGCCCAAGCAGACCAGCTATTTCATCGCCAATGCGAAGGATGCGGGGCAACGTCCCAAGGACCTGGCGCCGCGCGACGAACTGGGTCGTATGCAACTGGCCGTCTACCAGGCCTACGAAGACCAGTGCCAGCGCGAAGGTGTGGTGGACTTTGCCGAGCTGATGCTGCGCACCTACGAGATCATGCGCGACCACCCCGAGGTGCGTGAGCATTACCAGCGCCGCTTCAAGCACATCCTGGTCGACGAGTTTCAAGACACCAACCGCCTGCAGTACATGTGGTTGAAGATGTTTGCTGGCAACCCGGCGCTCACCGGCAACAGCGTGTTTGCCGTGGGCGACGACGACCAGAGCATCTATGCCTTCCGTGGCGCCCAGGTCAGCAACATGGCCGACTTCGAGCGGGAATTCCGGGTCGAGAAGGTCGTCAAGCTGGAGCAGAACTACCGCAGCCATGGGCACATCCTGGATGCGGCCAACACCCTGATCGCACAGAACGGCCAGCGGCTGGGCAAGAACCTGCGCACAGACGAGGGCCTGGGCGAGCCCATTCGCATCTTTGAAGCCGCCAGCGACTATGCCGAGGCACAGTGGGTGGTGGACGAGGCCCGTCAGTTCAAGCGCGAAGGCCAGCCCCTGCACGAGGTGGCGGTGCTCTATCGCAGCAATGCACAGTCGCGGGTGATTGAATCGGCGCTGTTCAACGCTGGCGTGCCCTACAAGGTGTACGGCGGGCTGCGCTTTTTCGAGCGGGCCGAGGTCAAGCACGCGCTGGCCTATCTGCGCCTGATCGAGAACCCCAACGACGACACCAGTTTCCTGCGGGTGGTGAACTTCCCGACCCGCGGCATTGGCGCGCGCAGCGTGGAGCTGGTACAGGACGCCGCGCGCACCAGCGGGCGCAGCCTGACTCAAAGCGTGACCGCGGTTCCCGGCAAGACCGGCGCCAACCTGCAGGGCTTTGTGGCCCTGGTGGACGCCATGCGTGAGGCCACGCGAGGCCTGACACTGCGCCAGATCATCGAACATGTGCTGGAGACCTCGGGCCTGCGCGAGTTTTATCGCAACGAAAAGGAAGGCCAGGATCGCCTGGAGAACCTGGACGAACTGGTCAACGCCGCCGAGGCCTTCGTGACCCAGGAGGGCTTTGGCAAGGACGCTGTGGCGCTGCCGGTGGACGAGCCTGCGGGCGCCATCGCCGTGGGTTTGCCTGCCGCCGTGGCCTCGGTGGACATGCTGCCGGATGCCGAAACGGGCGAGATCATCTCGCCGCTGCTGGCCTTCTTGACCCATGCGTCGCTGGAAGCGGGCGACAACCAGGCGCAGGCCGGCCAGGATGCGGTGCAGTTGATGACCATCCACGCCTCCAAGGGCTTGGAGTTCAACAACGTGTTCCTCAGTGGACTGGAGGAAGGGCTGTTTCCGCACGAGAACTCCGCGACCTCGACCGAGGGTCTGGAGGAGGAACGCCGCCTGATGTACGTGGCCATCACCCGTGCGCGCCGGCGTTTGCACATCAGCTTCTGCCAGACGCGCATGCTGCATGGACAGACCCGCTACAACATCAAGAGTCGCTTCCTGGATGAGTTGCCGGAAGGCGCTCTGAAGTGGCTCACGCCGCGCAACCAAGGCTTTGGCTCAGGCTTTGCCGCTTCGTACCAGGATGCCTGGTCCAGCGGCAAGGGCCTGGGTTCGGTGGTGGGGGCGGGCGCCCAGCCCTGGCGCGGTGGTGGTGCCTCAGGGGCGGCGGGCGGCAGCCGCGGCGGCTATGGCGGGCAGGCCCAAGGTGGCTACGGCAAACGCGAGGAGTCTTTCAAAGACCTCACCGCGCCGATCCCCAAGGCCATGGCGCAGGCCAAGTCCGAGGCGGGCTTCAAGGTCGGCCAGTCGGTTTTCCACAACAAGTTCGGTGAGGGCGTGATCCTCACGCTCGAAGGCAATGGCGCCGACGCGCGCGTGCAGGTCAACTTCGGGCGCCACGGCACCAAGTGGCTGATGCTGAGCGTGGCCAAGCTGACCCCCATCGAGTGATCGCCACGGCTTCGGGCCGGGAGGCTCGGAGGCGGGATGGGGATCAGGCAGGGCTTAGACCAAACCGTTGCGGATGGCGTACACCGTGAGTTCGGAGTTGTTGGTCAAGCCCAGCTTTTCCAGCACCCGCGCCCGGTAGACGCTCACCGTCTTGGGGCTGAGCAGCAACTGCTCGGCAATGTCCGACAGCCGCTTGCCAGAGGCGATCATCACCAGGGTCTGCAGTTCGCGATCTGACAGCTTCTGGTGGGCATCTTCCTGCGTGGGGGTGGTCAGGTTGTCCACCAGCATCTGCGCCATCTCGGGCGTGACGTACTTCTTGCCCTGCGCCACGGTGCGCACGGCCGCCACGATCTGGGCCGCGTCGCTGCCCTTGTTCAGGTAGCCGGAGGCGCCGGCCTTCAAGGCACGCATTGCGTACTGGTCTTCGGGGTACATCGACACAACCAGCACCCGCAGCGTGCTGCCTTCTTCCTTGAGCACGTGCAGCACATCCAGGCCGCTGCGACCGGGCAGGTTGATGTCGAGCACCAGCACGTCGCAGGACTTGTCGCGCAACAGGGCGCGTAACTCGCCATAGTCGGCCGCTTCCCCCACGACCTCGATGTCTTCGGAGTCGGACAGGGTGTCGCGGATCCCGCGGCGGATCAGGGCATGGTCGTCGCAGAGAATGACTTTGATCATAGGTCGCCCCATGAGGTGGGGTCGTCGTGGTCGTTGTCCATGATGCCAGTATCGTCGGGCAAGCCCGTCAGCAATGCGTCGATGAAGCCATTTTCAGGGCCGGACAGGGGCACCGACAAGATCAGGCTGGTGCCTTGTGCATTGCTGCTGAGGTCCACCCAGCCGCCCACGGTTTCGGCCCGTTCGTGCAGACCGCGGATGCCAAAGGATCGGGCCTTGGCCAGGTCATCAGCACTCAGGCCGCGGCCATTGTCGGTCACCTCGACAGACAACACTCCGCCGGCCTGTGTCAGGTCCACGCTGACCTTGGTGGCCTGCGCGTGCTTGGACACGTTGGTGAGCGCTTCCTGGGCAAAGCGGTAAGCCACCAGGGGCACGCCGGATGCCAGGTCGGGCTTTTCGTGACTGGCGCGGAAGGTGGTTTCGATGCCGGTGCGTTTGCCAAAGCGGTCGGCCATCCACTGCAGAGCGGGCACCAGACCTTGCTCCAGGATGGCTGGGCGCAGGTTGTGCATGATGCGCTGGCTCGCATCATGGGCGTGTCCCACCGACTCCAGAGCCTGCTGCGCGCGCTCGGCGATCTGCGGGTTGGGGGCGTGGCGAGCGATCCACGCCAGATCGAACTTCACGGCGGTCATGGCTCCCCCCACATCGTCGTGGATCTCGCGGGCGATGGCCGCGCGTTCCTGCTCGATGCTGGATTGCAAGTGCTGCGCCAACTCGCGCAACTGCTGACGCGAGCGGCTCAATGCCAGATCCGCGCGCTGTTTGGCGATGCGGGTGCGATTGGCCTCGATGGCCAGCATGGCAGCGGGGGCCAGACGGGCCAGGTTGCTTTTGAGCAGGTAGTCGTTGGCGCCGTTGCGCATGGCCTGTACGGCAATGTCCTCGCCAATTTCGCCGGACACCAGGATGAAAGGCACCAACTTGCCCAGTGCGCGCACCTTGTCCAGCGCGGCCAGCCCGGAGTAGCCGGGCAGGTTGTAGTCACACAGGATCAGGTCCCAGTCGTCGAACAGCGCATCACTGAGTTCAGCCTCACTGTCGATGCGGCGGATGTCCGCATCAATGCCGCCACGGCGCAGGTGGATGGCCACGAGGGCGTGATCGGCCTCGTTGTCTTCGATGTGCAACACCTTCAGTCGCAGTGGCGGCATGGAGGGCACATCGCCAGCAGAGACCGGGGGGGCGGGCGAGCGATCTGGCACTGGGAACCTTCCATCCTTGTATTTACGCCAAGTTTTACCGAGTCGACGTGGGCTTGGTGCCCGTTGTAACTGAAAAATTCTAACAACCGGCTCATGATGGAGCCTGTTCAGGTGTCAAGCGTCGGCACAATACGCCGACAACTCACATATTGATCTGTTTGCCCTGTGTGCAAGAGCCCTCAACCTGCTTACGTGGAGCCACGATGAGCTTCGACGATCCCGTCGCCAACCAGTCTGCGGTGATGCCCCTGCTGTTCGCGGCCGACCTGCAGGATCACCTGATGACGGCCTCCACCGACTTGGAGCGCCTGCAGCGCCTGCTTGACGATGCCTGCCTGGCCCTCATCGAAGGCTTCCACAGCTCCGCAGGGCAGCTGGCCGAGGTCATTGACCGAGGGCATGAGATCACCCCTGAACTGCAGGAAGTGCGCCACAAGTTGTTCAAGGCAGTCACAGCCCTGCAGTTTCAGGACATGGCCACCCAGTTGATCGCCCACACGAATCAGCGTCTGCGCAGTTGTGCCGACCAGATCGCCCGCGATGCCCTGGGGGCCGACGACCCTGATGGCGCGGCTGTGGTCGAAAACGTGCCCCTCAAACCCAACCCGGTGACCCAGGACGAAATGGACGCAGGATCGGTGGAATTGTTCTGAAAATATATTCCGCCGGATGAAATCCTGCCAGCCTCTGACTGGTCATAACATCCATCAATTGCTTACAAAGCACTGTTCATTCAAGCACCGGAGAGCGACATGCACTCGATTCTTGCCGTCGACGATTCTGCATCCATGCGTCAAATGGTTTCTTTCACGCTCAAGAGCGCTGGCTACAACGTCGTCGAGGCTGTTGACGGACAGGATGCATGGGAGAAAGCCGGCGGCCGCAGCTTTGACCTGGTCTTGACCGACCAAAACATGCCTCGCATGGACGGCATCAGCCTGACCAAGAAACTGCGCGAGAACCCTCAGTTCAAGAGCACGCCCATTCTGATCCTGACCACTGAGTCGAGTGACCAGATGAAGCAGGCCGGCCGCGCCGCCGGAGCAACAGGCTGGCTGGTCAAACCTTTTGATCCGAATAAACTGATCGAGGTCATCCAGAAGGTGATCCGCTGATCCTTGGGGCGCGCCGCCATTCAAGGCGCAGCGACGATATTCAGGAGCCTTCATGGCAGAGATGAGCACAGACAACAGCAGCGCTTCGGCAGGCATCGACCTCAGCCAGTTTTATCAGGTCTTTTTCGAGGAGGCCGGGGAGAACCTCGACAACATGGAGCAACTCCTGTTGAACGTGGACCTGACTGCGGCAGACGACGAAGAGCTCAACGCCATCTTCCGCTGTGCCCACTCCATCAAGGGGGGGGCCGCGACATTCGGTTTCAGCGATGTGGCCGAGTTGACGCACCAGATGGAAACGTTGCTCGACAAGCTGCGTCGCCACGAGTTGATTCCCACGTCGCCCATGGTCGATGTGCTCTTGCAGTCGGGCGATGCCCTGCGTGCCATGCTGGGCCGCCACCAGGGTTCGGGCGCCGACCCTTTCGACACCACCGAGTTGCTGGTTCACATCCGCGCCATGGTGGCGGGCGAAGGTGCCCCGGCTGCGGCGGCGGTCGCCCCGGCGCCGGTGGTCAAGGCACCCGAGCCCACACCGGAGCCGGTCGCTGTGGCCGCCCCGGCCAGTGGCCCACGCACCGTGGAGCTGCGCGTCGGGCCCCTGTCGGATGCCAGCCAGGCGGACAACCTCATCGACCTGTTCAAGGAAATCACCGATCTGGGGACCATCGAGCCCTTGCCCGACGACCCTGCGCTGGCCGGCATTCGCCGCTTCAAGGTGGTGACCAGCACTGCCGAGGCCGACCTGCTGGACCTGTTCACCTTCCACGTCTCGCGTGAGCAGGTGGCCTTCTTGCCCTTCGGTGCGCCCGCGCCGGTGGCCGATCCCGGTTACGGTTTCTTCGACGATGAGCCGGCCCCGGTGCAAGCTGCGCCCGCTGCGCCCATGGCTGACAAGGCCGCTCCTGATGCGGGTTATGGCTTCTTCGACAATGCGCCCGGTGCGCCGGAAAAGCCCAGCACCCAGGTGGTCGCGGCTGCGCCCGCGCCGAAGGCCAGCACACCTACACCGGCCAAGCCGGCTGCGCCCAAATCCGATCGTCCGGCGGGCGGGCTGGAAGCTTCGACCATCCGCGTGTCGGTCGAAAAGGTCGATCAGCTCATCAACCTGGTTGGCGAGCTCGTGATCACCCAGGCCATGCTGGCGCAAAACAGCCGTGGCCTGGACCCGGTGGTCTACCAGCAACTGGTGGCCGGACTGACAGACCTGGACCGCAACACGCGCGACCTGCAGGAAGCGGTCATGTCGATCCGGATGATTCCGATGTCGACGGTGTTCAGCCGCTTCCCGCGCATGCTGCGTGATCTGGCCAACAAGCTGGGCAAGAAGGTCGAACTGGTGACCCAGGGCGAAGCCACCGAGCTGGACAAGGGGCTGGTCGAGAAGATCACCGACCCGCTGACCCACCTCGTGCGCAACTCCTGCGACCACGGCATCGAAATGCCTGCCGAGCGACTGGCCAAGGGCAAGCCCGAAGAGGGCACGATCACTCTGGCGGCCTCGCATCAGGGCGGCTCTATCGTCATCGAAGTGCGTGACGACGGCAAAGGCTTGTCGCGCGAGAAGCTGCTGAGCAAGGCTCGCGAAAAGGGTCTGGATGCCCCCGATTCACTGACCGACTCCGAAGTCTGGGCCCTGATCTTTGCGCCGGGCTTCTCGACGGCCGAAGAGGTCACTGACGTGTCCGGCCGCGGTGTGGGCATGGACGTGGTCAAGAAGAACATCACCTCCCTGGGCGGCACTGTCGAGATCGACTCGGCCGAAGGTTACGGCATGCGGGTGGCGGTGCGCCTTCCCCTGACCCTGGCCATCATGGACGGCATGAGTGTGGGGGTGGGGGAAGAGGTCTACATTCTGCCGCTGTCGTCGGTGGTGGAGAGCTTCCAGGTCAGCCCTGAGATGATCAAGACCATTGGTGGTTCCGGCCGCGTGGTTGAGGTGCGTGACGAGTACATGCCCGTCATTGAGCTGGAAAAGGTGTTCGATGTGCCTCGCTTCGACTGGGAGCACAACAGCGGCATCATGGTGGTGGTCGAGGCCGAGAGCGGCCGCGTGGCCCTCCTGGTCGATGAGCTGCTGGGCCAGCAACAGGTGGTGGTGAAGAACCTCGAAACCAACTACCGTAAAGTCAACGACGTCTCGGGCGCCACCATCATGGGAGACGGCCGCGTGGCACTGATCCTGGACGTGGGCAGCCTGGTGCGCCGCTCGCGCCATTGAGTTGAGCGCGAAATCATCTGATTGGAGAATGTGTTCATGGGTAGCTTGAGCGTGGTCGAACAGCCGAATTCGCAGGCCAATCTGGCGCGTGAGTACCTGACCTTCCGTCTGGGCGATGAAGAGTACGGCATCGACATCCTGAAGGTGCAGGAAATCCGTGGGTACGAGAACCCCACGCGCATTGCCAACGCGCCACACTTCCTCAAAGGGGTGGTCAACCTGCGCGGCACCATCGTGCCCATCGTTGACCTGCGTTTGCGTTTTGGATGCAGTGCGGCCGAGTACAACTCGTTCACCGTGACGATCGTGCTGCACATTGGGCAGCGCACCATCGGCACGGTGGTGGATTCGGTCAGTGACGTGGTGGAGATCCCGGCCGAAGCCATCCGTCCGTCGCCCGAGATGTCCTCGGCGATCGACGCCGCCTATATGCGTGGCCTGGCTCAGGTCGGCGAGCGCATGGTGATCTTGCTGGACATTGAAAGCATGTTGATGAGCCCAGACATGGGCCTCATCGACTGACGCGGCTTCAGTTACCGCTGGTGCCCGGCTCAAGGGCGCGGATCACCTGTTGATCCAGTTGCGCCAGCGGCATCTCCAGACGCTGCTCGGCGTCTGGCACGTCGTGCTGCTTGGGGGCCCAGACGGGCGCAGGCCAGCGCGCGTCCCAGTCAAAGCGTGCGATGACGTGCCAGTGCAGGTGCGGCACCACATTGCCCAGTGAGGCCAGGTTGACCTTGGTGGGTTTTAGGTGCGCGCGCAAGGCGCTTTCCACGGTCTCCACCACCCCCATCATCACGGCCCGGTCAGAGGCGGACAGGTCGGTCCACTCGCTGACATGGTCGTTCCAGATGACGCGGTAGAAGGCCGGGTGGTCGCCATCCAGTGCACGGATCACCCGCCATTGCGGGGTCTGCAGCAGCAGGATGCCGCCATCCTGCTCGCACAGTTCACAGCCGGAAGCCATCACACCAGAACGCGCTCGATGCCGCCGTTGTTGGCCTTGGCCACGTACTCCGGCATCCAGTTCTCACCCAGGATCTGCCGGGCCATTTCGATGACCACGTAGTCGGCTTCCAGCAGACCGGTCTGCGCGTCGTCGACATAACGGCTCAAGCCCTGCAGGCAGGCTGGGCAGGAGGTCAGGATCTTGGCGTTCTCCTTGGCGCCAATCAGGCCTTGCGCACGCAGGGCAGCTTCGCCCTTGCGGATCTCCTCTTCCTTGCGGAAGCGCACCTGCGTGGAGATGTCAGGGCGGCTGACCGCCAGCGTGCCGGCCTCGCCGCAGCAACGGTCCGACTTGATCACGCCATTGCCCAGCAGCGCCTTGACGGTCTTCATCGGGTCCTGCTGCTTCATCGGGCTGTGGCAGGGATCGTGGAAGAGGAAGCCGCCGGCATTGGGCAGGGTGATGCCCTTCTCCAGCAGGAACTCGTGGATGTCGATGATGCGGCTGCCCGGGAAGATCTTGTCGAACTGGTAGCCCTGCAACTGGTCGTAGCAGGTGCCGCACGACACGACCACCGTCTTGATGTCCAGGTAGTTCAGCGTGTTGGCCACACGGTGGAACAGCACCCGATTGTCGGTGATCATCTTCTCGGCCTTGTCGAACTGACCTGAGCCGCGCTGCGGGTATCCGCAGCACAGGTAGCCCGGCGGCAGCACGGTCTGCACGCCCGCATGCCACAGCATGGCCTGCGTGGCCAGGCCCACCTGGCTGAACAGACGCTCCGAGCCGCAACCGGGGAAGTAGAACACCGCCTCCGTGTCAGAGGTGGTGCCCTTCGGGTCACGGAGGATGGGGACGTAGTCCTTGTCTTCGATGTCCAGCAAGGCGCGCGCGGTCTTCTTGGGCAAGCCGCCCGGCATCTTCTTGTTGACGAAGTGGACAATCTGCTCTTTGATCGGCGCAGTGCCGACCGTGGCCGGGGGCGCGCTGGTCTGCTTGCGGGCGACGACCTTGAGCACCTCGTTGCCCAGGCGTTGCAGAGGCATGGCCACGTCCACCAGGGCCGAACGGATCAGCTTGATGGTTTGCGGATTGTTGCTGTTGAGCATGGCCATGCCGGCGGCGCCCGCAGGGCGGAAGGTCTTCTTGTCTAGCTTGACCAGCAGGTTGCGCATGTTCATCGACACGTCGCCGAAGTCGATGTTGACCGGGCAGGGCGTCAGGCACTTGTGGCAAACCGTGCAGTGGTCGGCCACGTCCTCGAACTCTTCCCAGTGCTTGATCGATACACCGCGGCGCGTCTGCTCTTCGTACAGGAAGGCCTCGACCAGCAGCGAGGTGGCCAAAATCTTGTTGCGTGGGCTGTAGAGCAGGTTGGCGCGGGGCACGTGCGTCGAGCACACTGGCTTGCACTTGCCGCAGCGCAGGCAGTCCTTGACGGAGGTGGCGATGTCGCCAATGTCCGACTGCTGCATGATCAGCGACTCGTGGCCCATCAGACCGAACGAGGGCGTGTAGGCCTCCGTCAGGTCGGCGGCATGGACGTCGTCACCCAGTCGACGCAAGGCCTCGCCGCGCAGCAGCTTGCCCTTGTTGAAGCGACCTTCCGGGTCTACCTTCTGCTTGTAGGCCGTGAAGTTGGCCATCTCGGCGTCGGTGAGGAACTCCAGCTTGGTGATGCCAATGCCGTGCTCGCCCGAAATCACACCGTCGAGCGCGCGCGCCAGCTTCATGATGCGGCCCACGGCTTCGTGCGCCGTTTGCAGCATCTCGTAGTTGTCGCTGTTGACGGGGATGTTGGTGTGCACGTTGCCGTCGCCGGCGTGCATGTGCAGCGCCACCCAAACACGACCACGCAGCACCTCTTTGTGGATGCGCTTGAGCTCGTCGAGGATGGGGCGCAGTGCGCCGCCGTTGAACTCGTGGGCCAGCTCGTCGCGGATTTCCCGCTTCCAGCCAGCGCGGATCGTCCACGTTTGCAGCAGGTTGAAGACGGTGTCGCCGGCCTCGGGTGTGTAGGCACCATTGCGGTGCTGCGTATAGCCGTGGGCTACCAGCGCCTCATCGACCTCGGCAATCGGGGTGTCGATGTGCTTGGACAGGAAGGCCCAGCGGGCGCGCACCGTGGCCAGGTGAGCTCGGGCGGTGGCGATCTTCTCGCTCAGCGCCTCTTCGTTGGGCAGCTCTTCGGCATCTTCGACCTTGCCCATGAAGCCCGCGATGTGCTGCGTGCCGGTCTGGAAGAACTCGTCCAATGCATCGACCAGGGCCAGCTTGTTGCGCAGGCTCAACTCGATGTTGATGCGCTCGATGCCCAGGGTGTACTCGCCCATGCGCGGCAGCGGGATCACCACGTCTTCGTTCACCTTGAAGGCGTTCGTGTGCTTGGCGATGGCGGCGGTGCGCTTGCGGTCGGCCCAGAACTTCTTGCGGGCTTCGGCGCTCACGGCCACGAAGCCTTCGCCCGAGCGGCCATTGGCCAGGCGGATGACTTCGCTGGTGGCGCGGGCCACGCGGTCTTCGTCGTCACCGACGATGTCGCCCACCAGGATCATCTTGGGCAGGGTGCCGCGCTTGCTCTTGGTGGCGTAGCCCACGGCGCGCAGGTAGCGGTCGTCGAGGTGCTCCAGGCCGGCCAGAATGGCGCCGCCCGGTTGCTTCATTTCCTCGAACATGAAGTCCTTGATCTCGACGATCGAGGGCACGCCTTCCTTGGGGTTGCCAAAGAACTCCAAACACACCGTGCGCACGTGCTTGGGCATGCGGTGCACGACCCAGCGGGCGCTGGTGATCAGGCCATCACAGCCTTCCTTCTGGATGCCGGGCAGGCCGGCGAGGAACTTGTCGGTGACGTCCTTGCCCAGGCCTTCCTTGCGGAAGGTGCGGCCGGGGATGTCCAGGCGCTCGGTGCGGATGGGCGTCTTGCCATCGGCCTCGAAATAGCGGAGCTCGAAGCTCGCGGTTTCGATGTCGTGGATCTTGCCCAGGTTGTGGTCCAGTCGTACCACATCCAGCCATTTCGCATCGGGCGTGACCATGCGCCACGAGGCGAGGTTGTCCAGGGCTGTGCCCCACAGCACCGCCTTCTTGCCGCCGGCGTTCATGGCGATGTTGCCGCCTACGCAAGAGGCTTCCGCCGAGGTGGGGTCCACCGCGAACACAAAGCCCGCACGCTCGGCCGCATCGGCCACGCGCTGCGTGACCACACCCGCGCCGGTCCAGACGGTGGCCACCGGCTGGGCCAAGCCCGGCAGGTTCACCATCTCGACCTCGGTCATCTGTTCGAGCTTTTCGGTGTTGATCACCGCGCTCTTCCAGGTCAGGGGCACCGCGCCGCCGGTGTAGCCCGTGCCACCCCCACGCGGGATGATGGTCAGGCCCAACTCGACGCAACCCTTCACCAGGGCGGCCATTTCTTCTTCGGTGTCCGGGGTCAGGACCACGAAGGGGTATTCGACGCGCCAGTCGGTGGCGTCGGTCACGTGCGAGACGCGGCTCAGGCCATCGAACTTGATGTTGTCGTGACGTGTGACTTTGCGCAGCACGCGCTGAGCGCGTTCCCGCAACTCGCCCATCTGGTCGAAGGCGCGGGCAAAACGGTCCACTGCGGTGCGGGCCATGCCCAGTACCTCGCCCACCAGTGCATCGCGGGCGCTGTCGTTGCTCGGGGTGCGACGCTTGTCGACCTCGCCCAGGCGGTGGTGCAGCGCGTCGATCAGCTGGCCGCGGCGCTTGGGGTTGTCCAGCAGGTCGTCCTGCAGGTAGGGGTTGCGCTGCACGACCCAGATGTCGCCCAGCACTTCGTACAGCATCCGGGCGGAGCGGCCCGTCAGGCGCTCGGTGCGCAGTTGGCTCAGGGCCTCCCAGGCGCGCTGGCCCAGCAGGCGCTGGACGATCTCGCGGTCCGAGAACGAGGTGTAGTTATAGGGAATCTCGCGCAGGCGTGGCTGGCCGTCCGTGTGGGCGTCGGCAGCCTGGGCGATCATGTGGGTCAACTCGGTGGGTGCGTTCATGAGGTCGCCAGACGCGAAGGGCCGGATTTCGGAAATGCGCAAGGCACCTGGGGGCAATGAATCACTCCCAGGCGCTGCTGTGGGGAGGGTTTTCGCGCCTGAGCCGAGATGTTAACGCAGCGGGTCATACCCTTGATCAGAAAAGGGCGCTTAGTACGGTCTTATGGCGGCGTTTGGGTGCGTTTGAAGTCGTTATGCTGACAGCACTGACACCTTGATGACGTTCTGTCGAGTCGAACATGCACGCTGTTGCTCCGAATACCGCCTGGCCTTATCCCTGCTGGATTGCCCACCGAGGTGCGGGTGAACTGGCCCCCGAGAACACCATGGCGGCTTTCCGTTTGGGCGCTGAGCATGGGTTTGCCATGTTTGAGTGCGATGTGAAGCTCAGTGCCGATGGCGAGCCGTTTCTGCTGCACGACACCGAGCTGGACCGCACGACCAACGGGCACGGTGAAGCGGGCTTGTTGGGTTGGGATGCGCTGTCGCGACTGGATGCGGGGAGCTGGCATGGTCGCCCCTACGCGGGCGAGCCGCTGCTGCGCCTGGAGGCCTTGGCCCGCTGGCTGCAGGCCTTGGGCATGATGGTCAATCTGGAGATCAAGCCCACGCCGGGTGACGAGGTACGCACCGGCCGTGTGGTTGCGCAGCATGTGGCGCGGCTGTGGTCGCAGGCCCACGTCAAGCCACTGCTCAGCTCGTTCAGCACGGCGGCGCTGGAAGCGGCGCGCCAGACGCAGCCCGATCTGCCTCGGGCGTTGTTGCTGGATGAGTGGGGCGATGACGGCATCAAGTCAGCCTTGCGGTTGGGATGCCAGGCCTTGGTCGTGAACCACACGCATCTCAATGGCGAGCGCATTGCCGCCATCCACGATGCGGGCTTGAAGGCCTTGAGTTACACGGTCAACCAAGCCTCGCGCGCCAGCATGTTGTGGCGCGCCGGGCTGGATGGCCTCATCACCGATCGGGTGGATGTGTTCGAGCCCCAGGCGCGCCTGGGGGCGAATCCGGCTCGCTTGATGGTGGAGGCCGAGGCCTGGATGGCCTGAAGAAGAGCCTGGTTGCCGGATTCAGGCCTGCACCAAGGCCTTGAGCAATTTGTCGTGAATCCCGCCAAAGCCGCCATTGCTCATGCACAGGACCTGATCACCGGGCTGTGCGGCCTTGACCACCTTGGCCACCAGGGTGTCGATGCTGTCGGACACCACGGCGCGCTCGCCCATTTCCAGCAGAGCTTCGTGGGCATCCCAGCCCAGGCCACCACTGTGGCAAAACGCCAGGTCGGCCTCTTCCAGTGACCAGGGCAGTTGCGCCTTCATCGTGCCCAACTTCATCGTGTTGGAGCGCGGCTCGAACACCGCCAGGATGCGGCTGTCCGGCCCCACCTTGCGGCGCAGACCGTCCACCGTCGTGCGGATGGCCGTGGGGTGGTGCGCAAAGTCGTCGTACACGGTGATGCCGCGCACCTCGCCTTTCAGCTCCAGGCGACGCTTGACGTTGGCAAACTGGCCCAGGGCCTCGCAGGCGATCTGTGGCGTCACGCCCACATGTTCCGCCGCGGCGACAGCGGCCAGGGCATTCAACTGATTGTGTTCGCCCAACAGGGCCCATTCCACGCGCCCCACCAGCACGCCAGCTTTCAGTACATCGAAAGCATGCGGCTCGCCACGTGCGCGGAAACCGGGTGCATCCCGTCGCTCGCCAAAACGTGCAACGTCGCTCCAGCAGCCACGCTCCAACACACGCGTCAGCGCTTCTTCTCGGGCGTTGACCACCAGGCGGCCGCTGGCGGGCACTGTGCGCACCAGGTGGTGGAACTGCGTCTCGATGGCGGCCAGGTCGGCAAAGATGTCGGCATGGTCAAACTCAAGGTTATTGAGGATGGCCGTGCGCGGGCGGTAGTGCACGAACTTGCTGCGCTTGTCGAAGAAGGCCGTGTCGTACTCGTCGGCCTCGATCACAAAGGGGTGACCTGTGTCCGGCCGCGTGGCCGCGTCGGTGTCACCCAGTCGGGCCGAGACGCCAAAGTTCTGCGGCACCCCGCCCACCAGGAAGCCCGGCTGCTGCCCGGCGAACTCCAGGATCCAGGTCAACATCGATGTGGTCGTGGTCTTGCCGTGCGTGCCCGCTACGGCCAGCACATGGCGGCCTTGCAGCACGTTCTCGCTCAGCCATTGCGGCCCGCTGGTGTAGGGCAGTCCCGCGTCCAGAATGGCTTCCATCAGCGGATTGCCGCGTGAGACCACGTTGCCAATGACGAACAAGTCGGGCTGAAGGGCCAGCTGGTCCACGCCATAGCCCTCAATCAGGTCAATGCCCAGGGCACGCAGCTGATCGCTCATCGGTGGATAGACGCCGGCGTCGCAGCCGGTGACACGGTGACCCGCCTCGCGGGCGAGTGCAGCCACGCCACCCATGAAGGTGCCGCAGATGCCAAGAATGTGGATGTGCATGAAACGTCAGAGTTGGCGGAAAGCCTCGGCGGCCGCAGCCACCGTGTCGGCGATATCCTGTTCCGTGTGGGCCGCGCTCACAAAGCCGGCCTCGTACATGGCGGGGGCGAAGTACACGCCGCGGTCGAGCATCAGGTGATAGAAGCGGTTGAAGCGCTCGCTGCCCTTGGCCATGACCTGCTGGTAGTTCTGCGGCAGCGTGTCGGCAAAGAAAAAGCCGAACATGCCGCCCTGGCAATCGGTGACCAGCGGCACACCGGCTTGGGCGGCGGCCTGCGTGAGGCCGTCCATCAGGCTGTGGGTGCGGGCCGACAAAGCCTCGAAAAAGCCGGGGCGCTGGATCAGCTTGAGCGTGGTCAGGCCACAGGCCGTCGCCACCGGGTTGCCCGACAGCGTGCCGGCCTGGTAGACCGGACCCAGCGGGGCCAGTTTGGACATGATCTCGCGCGAGGCGGCAAAGGCGGCCAGCGGCATGCCTCCCCCAATGACCTTGCCGAACACGCTCAGGTCGGGCTTGAAGCCGGGGATGTCGCGCGCGTAGATGCTCTGGGCACTGCCCAATGCCACGCGGAAGCCACTCATCACCTCGTCGAACACCAACAGGGCGCCGTGCTCGGAGCACAGCTCGCGAATGCGCTTCATGAACGGCACGCTGGCGCGCACGAAGTTCATGTTGCCGGCGATCGGCTCGATCATCACGCAGGCGATCTCATGGCCTTGCGTGGCAAACGCTTCTTCAATCTGGGCGATGTTGTTGTATTCCAGCACCAGGGTGTGCTGCACCACTTCGGGCGGCACGCCAGCGCTGGTGGGGTGGCCGAACGTGGCCAGGCCCGAGCCCGCCTTCACCAGCAGGGCATCGGCATGGCCGTGGTAACAGCCTTCGAACTTGATCAGCTTGCTGCGGCCGGTGTAGCCGCGCGCCAGTCGGATGGCGCTCATGCCCGCTTCCGTGCCTGAGCTCACCAGGCGAACCTGCTCGGCCCCGGGTGCCAGCTTGAGGATTTCTTCGGCCAGTTCAATCTCGCGCTCGGTCGGCGCACCAAACGAGAAGCCGTCCAGCGCGGCTTTCTGCACGGCCTCCAACACCTCTGGGTGACCATGACCCAGGATCATCGGGCCCCAAGATCCGATGTAATCGATGTAGCGGGTGCCTTCGGCATCCCACATGTAGGCGCCCTCGGCGCGGGTGATGAAACGGGGCGTGCCACCCACGGCGCGAAACGCGCGCACAGGTGAGTTCACGCCGCCGGGAATGACGCGCTGGGCGCGCTCAAACAGCGAAGCGTTAGTGGACATTGCGTGAGTGCAGAGGGGGAACGGTGTCGTCGAGCAGGTCGACGGACTCTTCGGAGGTCTGTTCTTCCACAGGTTCTTCACCTGGGGGCAGTGCCCAGAAGAAACGGTCGGGAATGACGCCGCCCATGCCCGGTCGGAAGCCCGAATCCAGGGCCTGATCCAGGAAGCTCAAGGCTTCTGCGGCGGCAACGTCCAGCGCGGTGCCGGTGGACAGGATGGCGGCCAAGGCAGCTGACAGCGTGTCGCCGGCTCCCACGAAACTGGCTTCAAAGCGCTCGAAGCGCTCGCCGCACATGGCGCCTTGTGGCGAAGCCAACACGTTGTCGATGAACTGGTCAGGCAGTTGCACGCCGGTCACCAGCACATAGTCGGTGCCGTGCTCGGCGGCGGCCACGGCGAGCTCGCGTGCAGAGGGCGGACGCTCGGCGTCCCAATCTGGCAACAGGAAGTCGGTGAGGGTGCTGTGGCTGCCCACCAACACCATGGTGGCTGGCAGGATCAGTTCGCGGAAAGCGTCGAGGTAAGCCATCTGCGCATCGTCGTCCATCCACGACAAGTTGGGCAGATACGACACCAGCGGGACATCGGTGTAGTCGGAGAGGATCTCGGCTACAGCGCTGACGCCCTCGGCGCTGCCCAGAAAACCGACCTTCCAGGAGGCAATGGTGGTGTCCTCCAGCACGGAGCGGGCCTGGTCAGCAACGGCCTCGGGATCGATCTCGTGGGACTCGAAGATTTCAGCGGTGTCGCGCACCAGAATGCTGGTGATCACGGGCAGGGCATGCGCCCCCATGGCAGCGATCGTCGCGATATCGGCCCCGATTCCGGATGCGCCGGTGGGGTCATTTGCATTGAAACTGAGGACACACGCGGGCGCGCCGGCTTCCAGCTCTTCGTCCGCCAGGGTGGGATCTTGTCCGGGAAGTTGAGCATTCATGGCGGTTTTGAGGAAAGATAAGGTCTGCTTGCCCACAAACCCTTGGGTT
This sequence comes from Burkholderiales bacterium RIFCSPHIGHO2_12_FULL_63_20, assembly GCA_001770775.1. Taxonomy (GTDB): domain Bacteria; phylum Pseudomonadota; class Gammaproteobacteria; order Burkholderiales; family Burkholderiaceae_C; genus Aquabacterium. Next base: position 154,379 of record MESA01000033.1, on the reverse strand, counting down.
TGCGTGAAAGACCGATGGCTACAATTGGTCCATTGTATTCAAGCTGGTTTAAGTCGACGTGAACGAATTTCGTACCTGGATGTGCCTGATCTGCGGCTGGATTTACGATGAGGCCGCCGGCCTGCCTGATGAGGGCATCCCTGCCGGCACGCGCTGGGAGGACGTTCCCATGAACTGGGTCTGCCCTGAATGCGGTGCACGCAAGGACGACTTCGAGATGGTGCAGCTTTGATCCGATGTGGTTGAGCGTGCTGTAATGGTTCGAGATTGACCCGGCCTGGGACACAGTTTGGAGGAACGCTTTCGTGCCTGAAGTTGACAGCCCCGATATTCGAGGCCCCAAGAAAGTTCTCGTCATTGACGACAGCAACACCATTCGGCGCAGCGCCGAGATCTTCCTGAAGCAGGGGGGGTACGAGGTGGTTCTGGCGGAAGATGGTTTCGATGCCTTGTCCAAGGTCAATGACCATGCACCTGATGTTATTTTTTGTGACATCTTGATGCCGCGCCTGGATGGTTATCAAACTTGCGCGATCATCAAGCGCAATCCGAAGTTCACCAACACGCCCGTGATCATGCTGTCCTCCAAGGATGGCCTGTTTGACAAGGCGCGTGGCCGCATGGTGGGCTCGCAGGATTACCTGACCAAGCCTTTCACCAAAGATCAGCTCTTGCAGGCGGTTGCCCAGTACGGCGGCTGACGGCTCGAGTGGGTCTGCTCACAGATCATTGCCAGGGATGAATTTTGATCACGCAAAACCACCTGTCCCCTCGTGGTGCTTGCGCATGAAGAAGGTTTGATATGCCGATTCAAAAAATACTGCTTGTTGACGACTCCAAGACCGAACTGCATGTGCTGTCGGAACTCCTGACCAAGAGCGGCTATGCCGTGCGCACGGCTGAGAACGGCGAGGAAGCCATGCGTCGCCTCCAGGAAGAAAAGCCTGACCTGATCCTGATGGACGTGGTCATGCCCGGCCAGAACGGTTTTCAGCTCACGCGAGCCATCACGCGTGATCCGCAGTTCGCCAACGTACCCGTCATCATGTGCACCAGCAAGAACCAGGAAACCGACCGGGTCTGGGGTATGCGCCAAGGTGCCAGCGATTACGTCGTCAAGCCGGTGAACCCGGAAGAACTGCTCCGCAAGATCAAGGCATTCGGCTGAGATCGGGGGCTCACAGATGGCCAACAAAGAAGCCCTCAGGGCCTTGCAACAGCGTCTGGCAGAGCGTCTGCAGACCGTGCGGGATCAGGCGCCGACCCGAAACTGGCTCGCGGTCGAAATCGCTGGGCATGGTTTCCTGATGCCCTTGGAGCAGGCGGGTGAAATCTTCCCGCTCTCACCCGCTCAGCACGTGCCGCACAGCCAGCCCTGGTTCCTGGGCGTGGCCAACCTGCGCGGGCAGTTGCACGGCGTGGTGGATGCCGCCATGTTTCTGGGCCTTTCCGACCGCGCTGGCCGCACCCTGTCGGACGTGGCTGCGCGGGATGCGGGGCGCCTGGTGGCGCTCAACACGGCCCTGCAGCTCAATGTGGCGCTGTTGATTGACCGTTTGCTGGGATTGCGCAATGCCAGCATGTTGAAGCCGGCCGCCAGGGAGGCGTCCGCAGGCAAACCTCACTTCGTTGGCCAGGTGATGGCCGATGAGCAAGGGCGAGTCTGGTACGAGCTGGATCTGGCCGCGCTGTCGGCCGACGAGGCATTTTTGAAGATCGATGTCTGACGGGGCAACCTGTCGCGCGCGCTGTATACATCTGACCGTTTGGAGCACAAGAACATGAGTTTCCTCAGTCGTATCAAGGAAATGGGCAAGACCAAGGGCGATGACGAGGTCCCTTCGGAAGCCTTGAGCACGGAAGGCATGGTCTCGGCCACGGGGACTCAGGTGGTAGACACCGAGACGGGTGCCTCGACGATCCAGCCGGGTGGCAACGAGGCCATCATTTCCGAGTCGGCTCCCTCCGAGTTCCCCGCTGACTATCAGCGGCAGAACGAAGAGATTTCGGAAGCCAGCCTGATGGAGCCGCGCTCCGGCTTGCCGCTGGTGGGCCATCTCAAGCTCGACCGTCAGCAGCGTCTGCTGGGTATCGGTCTGTCGGTCGGGGTGCTGGGCCTGGTGCTCAGTGCCTTCTTGTCGGTGAACTCCGCTGACCGTCGTGCCGGACAGTCGGCCGCCACGGGTCAGGCTCTGATGCAGTCGCAGCGTCTGGCGAAGTCGGTGTCGCAGGCCCTGATCGGTCGCGCACCCGCCTTCGATGAAGTGAGCGAAAGCTCCAAGGTGCTGGCCAGCAATGTGCGGGGTCTGGTCAACGGCGATGACGAACTCGATCTGAAGGCGGTCTCTGGTGGTGTCCAGGAAACCCTGGCCCCCTTGCTGCCGCTGGTCGATCGTGCCGAAAAGAACGCCAATTTCGTGATGAGTCAGAAACAGACCCTGACCCAGGTGAGTCAGGCTCTGCGCGAAGTCAACACCCAGTCGTCGGAATTGCTGGACCTCGCCGAAAGCATCACGCTCACTCGCATCGAGTCGGGCACGCTCACGGCGGGTGAGGCCTCGGCCTTGAACCAACTGGTGATGCTGACCCAGCGGATCGGCAAGTCGGCCAACGAATTCCTGACCGTGGAAGGCGTTTCGACCGAAGCCGTGTTCTTGCTGGGCAAGGACTTGAACGCTTTCCAGGACACCGCTCAGGGCTTGCTCAAGGGCAGTGCTGACCTGAAGCTGACGCCGGCCAAGAACCCTGAGGTGCGCGAGCAGCTTGAAGCTCTGCTGAAGATTTTTGAAGGCACCCGCACGCAAGCGTCCTACATCCTGGGCTCACTGCAAGGTCTGGTGGCCGCCCGTGACGCCCAGGTGGCGATCATTGACGACAGCGAGCCGCTGCGCAAGGGCATGGAGCAGGTGCAGCAGCGCCTGTCGCAAGGCGCCGGCATCGGCGGCTTCAACATCGTCCTGATCCTGGCCTTCCTGTTGCTGTCGGCCGCATCGGCCTACGGTCTGCTGCGTGTGTTCGTGACCGACAACCGCCACCGCGCTCAAATCGCCGAATACCAGCGTCAGGAAGCCGAACGTCAGGAACGTGAAGCCAAGCGCGTCAACGACGCCAACCAGGCCGCCATTTTGCGACTGATGAACGAACTGCAACTCGTCGCTGAAGGTGACTTGACGCAGCAAGCCACGGTGACCGAAGACATCACCGGCGCCATCGCCGACTCGGTGAACTTCACGGTGGAAGAGCTGCGCACCCTGGTGGCCCAGGTGCAAGGTACGGTGCAACGGGTGACCGAGACCACCGGCCAGGTGGAAGCCACCTCGACCGAGCTGCTCGCCGCTTCAGACGAACAGCTGCGTGAAATTCGCGAAACCGGTGAGTCGGTGCTGCACATGGCAGGCCGAATCAACGAAGTGTCCGCGCAAGCTCAGCAGTCTGCCGAAGTGGCCCGTCAATCGCTGTCGGCTGCCGACTCCGGTCTGCAGGCTGTGCAAAACGCCATCGGCGGCATGAACACCATCCGCGAGCAGATCCAGGACACCTCCAAGCGCATCAAGCGACTGGGTGAGTCGTCGCAGGAAATTGGTGAAATCACCGAACTGATTTCTGACATTACCGAACAGACCAACGTGCTGGCTTTGAACGCGGCCATCCAGGCGGCGTCTGCTGGTGAAGCCGGTCGTGGCTTCTCTGTGGTGGCCGAAGAAGTGCAGCGTCTGGCGGAACGTTCCGGCGATGCGACCCGCGAGATTGCTGCGCTGGTGCGCACCATTCAGACCGACACGCAGGACGCCGTGGCCGCTATGGAACGTTCGACCCAGGGTGTGGTGGAAGGGGCTCGACTCTCCGACGCCGCTGGTTCTGCACTGGGCGACATCGACCGCGTGTCGCGTCGACTGGCCGAGCTGATTGAACAGATTTCTGATCAGGCCTTGAAGGAAGCCGAGTCCGCGAACGTGGTGGTGGCCAACATCCAGCACATTTTCGCGGTGACCGAGCAGACGGGGGAGGGGACGCGTTCCACCACCCAGCTGGTGCGAGAGCTGTCGAGAACCGCCAACGAGCTTCAGCAATCCGTGTCTCGATTCAAGATTTCTGCCTGAGCTGGATGATTCATGGACAGCCTGCAACAAGACGCCTCCCTGCCTTCGGATGACCTCAGTGCCCTGGCTTGGGTGCATGAGGAGTTGCGCAAGTCTCTGGACACCGCGCACAAGGCCCTGCATCGTTGCCTGAAAGACGCCACAGCGGTGGGTGTGTCCGACATGGACGCGCTGGACCCAGCTGTCTTGCGAACGGCCCGGCAGCAGATCCACCAAGGGGTGGGGGCGCTGGAGTTGGCGGGCTTGCCCGCCGGGGCGACGGTGCTGCGGGCCAGCGAGGCGGTGGTTCAGAAGCTGGTCAATCGTCCGCAGTTGATCGACGAGGACGTGGTACGCGAAATCGAGCGTGCCTCGTTTGCCTTGCTCGACTACATCGCCCGCCGCCTGGCGGGCAAGTCTGTGTCCGCGATGGCGATGTTCCCCCAGTACGAGGCCTTGGTGGCCCGTGTTGGCGGCGGCATGGCCCGACCCACGGACCTGTGGAGTCAGGACTGGCCTACCCTATCGCTTGAGGCCCCGTTGGCACCGCCGGAGGGTGTGACGCCCCGTTCGCCCGACGCGGCCACGGTCGAAGACTTCGAAATGGGCATCCTCAAGCTGATGCGCCGCAATCAGCCGGACGACGCGGTCGCCTTGGCCGATCTGTGCGCTTCGTTGGCAAGCGACGCTTCGCAGCGTCACGCTTCGCGCGAATCGGCCACGTGGATGTTGGCCAGCGGTTTCCTGGAGGCCTTGGCAGGCAAGTATGTGCCCCTGAGTGTCCACGCCAAGCGTGTGCTGTCTTCTCTGCTCAGCCAGTTGCGCGTGCTCACCAAGGGTCAGGACGTGCCGTCCGATCGTCTGGCCAGTGAGCTGTTGTTCTTTTGCGCCCAGGCGGGCGAGGTGCCGGTCACCGATCGTTCGGTGCTGGCCCGCGTGCGACGCACCTTCGGTCTGGCGCGCCATCAACCCGTCAACCTGTCGGCGTCCAGTCTGGGGCGCTTTGATCCTGCCTGGGTCACGCAGGCGCTCAAACGTGTCGCTGGTGCCAAAGATGGCTGGTCGGCCGTGGCCGGCGGTGAGCTGTTGCGCCTGGGCGGCTTGAACGAGCAATTCGCCTTGGTTTGTGATTCGCTGCGCCGCCTGTTTACCCAGGGCGATGTGCTGGCGACAGCCTTGGCCGAGGCTGCTCAAAAGACGGTGGCAACGGCCAGTGCGCCGGAGCCCAGCTTGGCCATGGAAGTGGCCACCAGCTTGCTGTACATGGAGGCCAGCCTCGAAGACGGCGAGTTCGACCAACCCGACCAGCACTCACGTTTGCAGCGTCTGGCTGAGCGGATTCAGGCGGTGGGGCAGGGTCAGCCCGCCCAACCCCTGGAAAGCTGGATGGAAGACCTGTACCGTCGGGTCTCTGACCGTCACACCATCGGCTCCGTGGTGCAGGAGTTGCGCTCCACCCTGAGTGAAGCCGAAAAGCACATCGATCAGTTTTTCCGTGACCCTCAGGATCGCACGCCACTGGTGAGTGTGCCAGCCATCCTGCAGTCGATGCGCGGCGTGCTGGCCGTGCTGGGCCTGGACCTGGCCGCACAAGCGAGTGTGCGCATGCGCGACGATGTGGATCACCTGCTGCTCGACAGCACCGATCTGGATGACGCGGCGCAGCGCGGCGTGTTTGACCGCCTGGCCAGCAACCTGGGCGCACTGGGCTTCCTCATCGACATGATGGGCGTGCAGCCTCAGCTGGCCAAGAGCTTGTTCAAGTTGGACCCGGACACCGGTGTGCTCTCGCCTGTCATGGGCCGTGAAAAGCGTGCCTTGCCGATGACCGATGACCCGGTCGAGGCCGTGGCCCAACACGTCCAGCAGGTGCAGCAGGAAGAGGCGCAGGCGGCGGCCGGTGAGGTCGCACAAACTCTGGAGCGCAGCGACGTGTCTCTGAGCGAGGTCTCGGATCAGCTGGACCGGTTGGCAGAGATGCCGCATGTACAGGAGCAGCGCGAACTGGCCGACAGCTTGGCGGCCGCCCAAGCGGCCTTGGCCACTGCGCAGTCCTCTGACGATCTGGACTCTGTGGCCGCCGCTCGTGAGCAGGTCGCCCATGTGCTGTCTGATCTGACCCGCATTGAAGAGCCCGAACTTGAGGAGCCGGCGCCCGCCCCGGCACCGCTGTTGGCGCCGGTGGCGGCCGCAGCGCCCGCCGAAACGGGCCTGGAAGAAGACGACGAAATGCGCGAGATCTTCCTGGAGGAAGCTCGCGAAGTGATCGAGACGGCACGTGCCAGCCTGGACCATCTGGTGCATCAGCCAGACGATCTGGAGTCCCTGACGTCGGTTCGCCGCGCTTTCCATACCCTCAAAGGCAGCTCGCGCATGGTGGGTTTGACCCAGTATGGCGAAGCCGCTTGGTCGTGTGAACAGCTGTACAACGCCTGGTTGGCCACGCAAGAGCCTGCCAATGGCGATTTGCTGGGCGTCAGCAACGAGGTGCTCAGCCACCTGTCCGACTGGACCGATGCGATTGCCGAAGGTCAGGCCGCGGCCTGGCGTCACGAACCGGTCACGGCCGTGGCCGAGGCCCTGCGCCTGCACGGTCAACGTCTCAGCCTGAGCGACGTGGTTCAACAGGCTACGCCCGAAGTGCAGGCACCGTCGGACGCACCGAGCGTGTCCGATGCCATCGAATCCTTTGAACTCGATCTGTCCGCTGAAGATCTCGGTGTGGCCGAAGTGCCCGAGGTGAGGGAAGCGACAGCAGCGATCGAAGAAGCGGAGGAGGCCGAAACGCCGCTGGCTGCGTCGACTTTGCCCACGTTGAACATTGCCGACTTCGGCATCGAACTGGATCTGTCCGTGCCGGCCACGGACGCATCGTTCGAGTTTGTCGAGCCTGTTCTGCGGCCCACACCGACGGACTTGTCGCTGAGCGATTCCGATTCCGATTCCGCCCCCCAGCTTGTCAGCGTCGCTGCCGATGACGAACAGCCCTTGAGCGTCAATATCCTTGAGCCCAAGCACGTGGTGCAGCTTGAAGACGATGACCCCACCGTGGCAGGTGAGCTGTACGAATCACTGGACGGTGATCTGGCCGAGGCGGTCCAAGAGCTGTCGTTGGCCTCGTCCGAGGAGACGCAGATCGAAGTCGAGGCCTTGCCTGACCTGGTTCTGGAAGACGAGCCCACGGCGGAGCCGGACGAACTGGTGATGCCGGACTTGGCTGTCGAGGCACTTGAGGATGAGGTTTCTGTGCCCGTCCTGCCCGACGAGGACGTGTTCTTGGATCTGCCGCTGGAGGTTGTGGGCGAAGCCATTGAAGTGCCGGAGCTGGTTGAGTTGACTGCGCCGGTCGAGCCTGAAGCCGAAGCCGAAGCCGAAGCCGAAGCCGAAGTGCCCGCCGACGAGCAATTCAAGGTGGTGGGCGATTTGCGCATTGGCATTCCGCTCTTCAACATCTACCTCAACGAAGCCGACGAGCAGTCGCGCCGCTTGACCACGGCCTTGAGCGAATGGGTGTTGGAAGTTCAGCACCCTGTCAGCGACGAAGCGATCGCCTTGGCGCACTCGTTGGCTGGGAACTCAGGGGCGGTGGGGTACACCGACCTGTCGAAGCTGGCCCGCCTGTTGGAGCACGCCTTGATGCGCTCCCAAGCTTTGGGGGCGGGTGATGCCGAGGCCGCCACCTTGTTCAACGAAGCCGCAGAGGAGATTCGTCGTCTGCTGCATCAGTTCGCAGCCGGTTTCCTCAAGTCGCCGGCTGAAGAGCTGATGACCCGCCTGGAAGACTACGAGCACGAAGCCTCCCGCCGTTTTGAGGCGCGCAGCTTGGTCGCCGACCAGGAAGAGGTCGACGCCGGTCTGGAAGAGCGTTCTCATCTGCGATTGGTGCGCACCGAAGAGCCGGAGCCGACCTCCGAGGACTTCGGTACCGACATCGATCTGAATGCGGTGCAGGACGTCGCCCCCTTGGGTGTGGCCGAATTCAAGACGCTGGAGGAGTTGCCGACGTCGACTGCTGCGGCCCGTGGCGCTGCCATCACGTGGCATGAAGAAGAGGAGATTGATGCGGTCGACAGCGTAGACGTCGATCTGTTCCCGATCTTCGAGGAAGAGGCGTTGGAGCTGTTGCCCCAATTGGGCGGTCAGGTCCGCGATTGGTTGGAAGCTCCTGACAACGCCGCAGCGGGCACGGCCTGCATGCGCACGTTGCACACCTTCAAGGGTGGTGCACGTCTGGCAGGTGCCATGCGCCTGGGTGAGTTGGCACACCGACTGGAAAGCACCATCGAACACCTGGTCGCGGCCGAATCCGTGACCCATGACGATGTGGCTCCCCTGGAGGCCCGCGTCGACCGCCTGATGGAGGTGTTCGAAGCCCTGCGTCAGCAGGACGCCCAGGCCTACGAGGCACAAGTGGCGCAGGCGGTTCAGTCGGCCGAAGCCGAGCGCACCGATGACGAGCCAGTGCTGGACGGTGCGGTCGATGTCGATTCGGCGGCCATGCAGGATGAGTGGCCCGCTCCCGCCCTGGACAGCGTGCCCGATGTCGAAGGTGCGCCTGAGAGCGCCGACGTCCCTGCAACCGACGCGGTGTCGAGGCGCGCCAACGTGCGCGAAGCGGCTGAACTCAAGCTGACACCGGTCGAGTGGACTGCGCTGGAGGGCAAGGCCTGGCAAGGGTCGCAGCGCATCGTGCGTGAGTCCCAGCAGGGCGCTTCCCAGGCGGCGGTGCGTGTGCGACCTCAGTTGCTGGACCGGCTGGTCAACCATGCTGGCGAGGTCTCCATCACCCGCACCCGTCTGTCGTCTCAGGTTGGGCAGATCCGCAACTCGCTCAACGACCTCACGGACAACCTGGAGCGCTTGCGTCTGCAACTGCGCGACATTGAACTGCAGGCCGACACGCAGATGTCGACCCGGATGGAGGCCGCCCGCGCTGGTGGCCAGGAATTCGATCCGCTGGAGTTCGACCGTTACACCCGCTTCCAGGAACTGACCCGCATGATGGCCGAGTCGGTCAACGACGTGGCGACAGTGCAGCGCACCTTGCAGCGCAGCCTGGAAACCGCAGAAGACCAACTGGCGGTGCAGGCCCGTTTGACGCGTGACCTTCAGGACGACCTGTTGCGCACCCGCATGGTGGAGTTCGAAGGCTTGTCCGACCGCCTCTACCGTGTGGTGCGCCAGGCCGCCAAGGAAACCGGCAAGCAAGTGCGCCTGGACATCGTCGGGGGGGCGACCGAAGTCGACCGTGGTGTGCTGGAGCGCATGACCGGTGCCTTTGAACACCTGCTGCGCAACTGTATTTCGCACGGCATTGAAATGCCGGACGTGCGCGTGGCTGCGGGCAAGGAGTCAGCCGGTCTGGTGACCGTGGCGCTGCGTCAGGAAGGCAACGAAGTTGCCATCGAGTTCCGTGATGACGGCGCGGGCCTGAACCTGCCCGTGATCCGCCAGCGTGCCTTGGCGATGGGTCTGTTGCAGGACGACCAGGCGGTCAGCGATGCCGAGCTGGCCCAGTTCATCTTCATGCCCGGCTTCTCGACCTTCGAGAAGGTCACCGAGTTGGCCGGTCGTGGCATTGGCATGGACGTGGTCCGCTCCGAGATCAACGCCATGGGCGGTCGCATCGAAACCGCGACCAGCGTCGGCCGAGGCACCAGTTTCAAACTGGTGGTGCCGTTGACCACGGCGGTCACCCAAGTCGTGATGCTGCGTTGCGGTTCGCACACCGTGGCGGTGCCGACTCACCTGATCGAACTGGTTCGCCGCGCCAAGCCCGACGAAGTGGCGCACGCTTACCAGCAGGGCAGTTATGTCTTTGGTGACCATGCGCTGCCGTTCTATTGGCTCGGCGCCCTGCTGGACTTCAGCCCGCGCAGCCATGAGGGTGGACGCACGCTGCCGCTGGTCATCATCCGTTCGGCGCAGCAGCGCGTCGCGCTGCACGTAGACGAAGTGCTGGGCAACCAGGAAGTGGTGGTGAAGAACCTCGGGGTGCAGATGTCGCGCATGCCAGGCTTGGCGGGCATGACCTTGCTGGCTTCCGGTGCTGTGTCGCTGATTTACAACCCTGTGGCGTTGGCCACGGTCTACGGTACACATGCTCACGCACTGACCTCACACGCCCTGGCGGCAGACAGTGCCGCCAGCGACGGTTGGTTGCAGTCGGGTACACCGACCTCCGTGGTCGAGGAAGTGCCCGACGAGGCGCAGGCCCCGTTGGTGCTGGTGGTCGACGATTCGCTCACCGTGCGTCGCGTGACCCAGCGTCTGCTGGTGCGCGAAGGCTACCGCGTGACCTTGGCCAAGGACGGTCTGGAGGCACTGGAAGCTTTGGCGCAAGAGCGTCCGGCCGTGGTGCTGTCAGACATCGAAATGCCACGTATGGATGGCTTTGACCTGGTGCGCAACATCCGCGCTGATGAGAAGATGGTGGACATGCCCGTCATCATGATCACCTCGCGCATTGCGCAAAAGCATCGTGATTACGCCGAAGAGCTGGGTGTGAACCATTACCTCGGTAAACCCTACGGCGAAGAGGAGTTGCTGGAACTGGTGAGCCGTTACGCGGTCCATCCCGAAAGCGCTCACGCCTGACACATCTGCTAAGCTCATCTTCCTGCATGGAACACGACGCCGAACCGTCAGCCCTGGTGGGCGACCATATCTCTCACCTCGCTGCGTTGACCGCGCAGCGGGACAGGGAGATGCTTGACGTCTCTCTGGCGCAGGGTGTGCTGGAGTTGTTGCCGGCATCCAGCGTGGCGGTCTATCGCCTGGTGGGGCCGGATGACGGTGCGCAACGCTGGTTGTGCTGCGGGCTGGCCCGGCGAGGAGAGCTGACGGTCAGTGATCCGCCTTGGGTGGACCTCGATTCTTTGCCGATCGTCACCGCGTTTCCGTTGCGGCAACTGGTGTTGGACTCTCGTTTGCTGGAGCAGGCCGAGTTGCCAACGGCCAGCCTGATCGACCCGGCACATCGCTTTGTCACGGTGCTGCCCTTGATGGTCGAGCTGGGTCTGCCCGGCGTGCTCGAGGTGATGTCGGACAAGCCGTTGGCGATGGAGTCCCTCAAGCCGATCCAGACCTTGCTCAAGGTGTTTGCGAACTTCCAGAACTTGCTGGAGTCGAGTCAGCGTGACTCACTCACGGGTTTGCTCAACCGGCAGACCTTCGATGCAACCTTCCTCAAGGCGTCCATGCCGACGCAGCCGGATCCTGGCTTAAGCGGTGAGCGCCGTGGTTCACCCGCCACGGGGTACTGGCTGGGGGTGATCGACATCGACCTGTTCAAGCTGGTCAACGACCGATTCGGTCACCTGATCGGTGACGAAGTGCTGGTGCTGGTGGCGCGCATCATGCGTCAGTCGTTCCGGCACTACGACCGCCTGTATCGATTCGGCGGCGAAGAGTTTGTGGTGCTGCTGCGCGGGGGGACCGAAGAAGATGCCCTGCAGGCGTACGAGCGCTTTCGGCGTAATGTCGAGACCTATGTGTTTCCGCAGGTCAACAAGGTCACGATCAGCCTGGGCTTCACCGAGGTGATGCACAACGACACCCCGAGCGTGGCTTTTTCACGCGCCGACCAGGGGGTCTACCAAGCCAAGCATCAGGGGCGCAATCAGGTGCTCTGTTATGAGGCCCTCGTGCGCGACGGTATCCTCAAGACCGAAGCCGCCCACGTGGGTGACGTCGAACTGTTCTGAGTGCCTGTGATCAGCGAGTGCGGCGCGGGCTGCGTGCCCGGGGCGTTTCGCTGGCCTTGACCTTTCCTTCGCTCACCACCGCATAGCGTGCCAGGGTTTCGGTGCGCGCCTCATCGTGCTGCACGATGGGCTGCGGGTAATCGCGACCCAGGACCACATCGTCCGCGCTGACCAGATCGGCAGGGCGTGCCAGCCAGGGCGCGTGCAGGGCCTTGTCGGGCAGCGTGGCCAGCTCGGGCACGTAGCGGCGGATGAACTTGCCCTGCGGGTCGAACTTTTCGCTCTGCGTGATGGGGTTGAAGATGCGGAACCAGGGCTGCGCATCGCAGCCGCTGGAGGCCGCCCACTGCCAACCACCGTTGTTGGCCGCCAGGTCGAAGTCGAGCAACTGTTCCGCAAAATAAGCCTCCCCGCGTCGCCAGTCAATGCCCAGGTCCTTGATCAGGAAGCTGGCCACGACCATGCGCAGGCGGTTGTGCATGTAGCCGGTCTGGTTGAGTTGGCGCATCGCGGCGTCCACCAGCGGATAGCCGGTCCGGCCTTCACACCACGCCTGGAAGTGCGCGTTGGCCTTGGCGCCATGGGCCCACTTGATGCGATCGTATTCGCGTCGGTAGGCTCCCCCGACCACATGTGGATGGTGGAACAGGATCTGGTGATAGAAATCGCGCCAGATCAGCTCCGACAGCCAGGTCTGTGCGCCCGCCGAGCCGGCCTGGACACGCTGCCAAGCCAGGTCCACGAGGTGGCGGATGGAAACGGTGCCAAAACGCAGGTGGGGTGACAGGTAGCTGGGGCCCTTGATGCCCGGAAAGTCCCGCGTCTCGTCGTAGCGGTCGATGCGGTGCAGGAAATCGTCCAGCAGCGTCTGGGCGCCTGACATGCCGGGCGGCACTTTCAGCGGGCCCACTTCCTCAAATCCGATGTCGGTCAGTGTGGGAATGTGGCCGGACCCCATCGCGTCCACCGCGTTGGGCACGGGTGCCAAGTGCGCGGCGTAAGGTGTGATCGGGTAGGGCTTGACGTAGAAGGGCTCCAGTTTCTTGAGCCAGGCGTTCTTGTAAGGGGTGAAGACGCCGTAGGGCGTGTCGTTGCCGGTGAGCACCTCGTTGCGCTCGAAGATCACGTGGTCCTTGAGCGTGTAAAGCGCCACACCCAGGTTGCTCAGGCGTCCGCGCACCTGGGCGTCCCGGTCCTGGGCATCGGGCTCGTCGTCGTGGCTGGCGTAGACCGATTGCACGCCCAGCTCGCCAGCCAGCTGCGGGATCACCGAACGGGCCGAGCCATAGCGCACGATCAGGCCCACGTGCTCGGGCTGGGGTACGCCCGCGTTCAGGGCCAGTTCGCGCAGCCCTTGGTCCAGCTCGACCAGGCTGTCGCGGATGAAGGCCACGCGGCGGTCCTGGCGGGGGAGGGGCTCCAGGATGTCGCTGTCAAAGACAAACGCACACCAGACCCGTCGGCTGTGTTTCAAGGCGTGAAACAAGGCGGCATGGTCGGTGCAGCGCAGATCGCGGCGAAACCACACCAGGGCCGAGGCATTCGATTCGCTCATGGTCGTCTAATTCACAGATAGTCGGTACGGATCAGCATGGGCGTCTAAAATCGGCGCATGTCCCCAAGCGCATCTTCCCCCATCAATCTGACCAATCAGTTTCTCATCGCCATGCCCGGCATGGTGGACGGCAATTTTGCCGGGACTGTGGTCTATATGTGCGAGCACAACGACAAGGGCGCGCTGGGGCTGGTCATCAATCGGCCCATTGACATCAATTTGAAGCACCTTTTCGAGAAGGTCGATCTGTCTCTGGACCGCAGTGACCTGGCCGAGCGCCCGGTGTACCTGGGCGGCCCGGTGCAGACCGAGCGGGGCTTTGTGTTGCATGAGAGCCTGGACGACGAAGGCGGGCACTACAACTCCACCTTGAAGATCGAGGGGGGGCTGGAGATGACGACCTCGCGCGATGTGCTGGAAGCGCTCTCCAACGGGGCGGGCCCGCGCAAGGTCTTCATCACCCTGGGCTACTCCGGCTGGACGGCTGGGCAGCTTGAAGAGGAAATCTCGCGCAACGGCTGGCTGAACGTCGATGCCGATCCGGAGGTGATTTTCGATACACCGGTGGAGCAGCGCTACGACAAGGCGCTGTCGCTGCTCGGCATTGATCGCAACTTCCTGATGGGGGAGGCCGGTCACGCATGAGCGCGCAGCCCGCCTCGGCGATCCGGCACTTTTTGGCCTTCGATTACGGCCTCAAGCGGGTGGGCGTCGCCACGGGCAACAGCCTGACGCGCCAGGCCCAGCCGCTGCGCACGGTCGCGGCCGAAGGGGCGGAGCGTTTTGCCCAGATCGGCAAGCTGATTGACGAGTGGCGGCCTGATGCGCTGGTCATCGGCGTGCCTTTTCACCCTGACGGTGCGGAACACGAGAACACCCTGCGCGCCCGCAAGTTCGGCGGCCAGTTGCGCGGGCGTTTTCACCTCCCGGTGCACGAGGTGGACGAGCGCTATTCCACGACCGAGGCCCAGAGCTTCGGTGCCCAGGATCTGGATGCCGCCTCCGCTGCCATCTTGCTGCAACAGTATTTCAACGATCATCCTGGGGATGACACCCCGAAAGAGGCCTGAGTGAGCACTTCGCCCCACACCTTGCACCTCGATGCCGAGGCACTGTATGCCAACCTGCTGACCGGCGTGCGCCGTCTGGTCACGCCCGAGACCGTGCTGGTGGGCGTGTGGTCGGGCGGAGCTTGGCTGGCCGAGCGCCTGAGCGCCGACCTGGACCTGAATACCCCGCACGGCGTGATCTCGTCGGCCCTGCACCGCGACGACTTCGGTTCGCGCGGCATGGTCTCGTCCAAGGACGCCACCCATCTGCCCTTCGAGGTCGATGGCGCCCACATCCTGCTGATTGACGACGTCATCTACACCGGGCGCACCACCCGTGCGGTGCTCAACGAGCTGTTCGATTTCGGTCGCCCCGCCAGTGTGACGCTGGCCGTGCTCGTGGACCGTGGCGGACGCCAGTTGCCATTTGAGCCAGCCTTGTCGGCTGCCCGTATCACTCTGCCGTCTGAAGAGCGCGTCGCCTTGGGCCGCGCCGCCGACGGCCGCTTCCAATTCCATTTCGAGAGGGTTTGATGACCGCCATCCGGAAACCCCAGCGCAACCCGCAGCTCAACAGCCACGGGGAGCTGATCCACCTGCTGTCCACTGAAGGACTGCCCAAAGCCATCATCCACCAGATTCTGGACACGGCCGAGCAGTTCCTGAGCGTCAACGACCGCGAAGTCAAGAAGGTGCCGCTGCTGCGCGGCAAGAGCGTGTTCAACCTGTTCTTCGAGAACAGCACCCGCACCCGCACCACCTTCGAGATCGCGGCCAAGCGCCTGAGCGCCGACGTGATCAACCTCGACATCGCGCGCTCGTCGGCCTCCAAGGGCGAGAGCCTGCTCGACACCATCGCCAACCTGTCGGCCATGAGCGCCGACATGTTCGTGGTGCGCCACTCCGAGTCGGGCGCCCCCTACCTGATCGCCCAACATGTGGCGCCGCACGTGCACGTGGTCAACGCCGGTGACGGTCGCCACGCGCACCCGACGCAGGCGCTGCTGGACATGTACACGATCCGGCACTACAAGAAGGACTTCACCAACCTGACCGTGGCCATCGTGGGCGACATCGTGCACTCGCGCGTGGCCCGCTCCAACATCCACGCGCTGACCACCCTGGGCGTGCCCGAAGTGCGGGTGGTGGGGCCACGCACTCTGGTCCCGGGTGATCTGCGCGAGATGGGCGTGCGTGTGTGCCACGACATGGCCGAAGGCATCCGCGATGCCGACGTCGTCATCATGCTGCGCCTGCAAAACGAGCGCATGACCGGCGGCATGCTGCCCAGCGCTGGTGAGTTTTTCAAGGAGTTCGGTCTGACCGAGTCCAAGCTGGCGCTGGCCAAGCCCGATGCCATCGTCATGCACCCCGGCCCCATCAACCGCGGCGTGGAAATCGACTCTGCTGTGGCCGATGGCAAGCAAAGCGTCATCCTGCCCCAGGTCACGTTCGGCATTGCCGTGCGCATGGCCGTGATGTCCATCCTGGCTGGTAACGAGGCCTGATCCCATCATGAAGATCCTGATCAAGAACGGCCGTTTGGTCGACCCCGCTTCCGGCCTGGACCAGGTCGGTGATCTGGCCATCACGGCCAGCCGCATCACGGCCCTGGGCAACGTCAGCGCCGATTTCGAACCCGACCGCGTCATCGATGCCACGGGCCTGATCGTGGCGCCAGGTCTGGTGGATCTGGCTGTGCGCCTGCGCGAGCCCGGCCACGAGCACGAAGGCATGCTGGAGTCCGAGCTCGCCGCGGCCGCCGCCGGTGGCGTGACCAGCGTGGTGTGCCTGCCCGACACCGACCCAACGCTGGACGAACCCGGCTTGGTCGAGATGCTCAAGCTGCGCGCCCGCAAGCTCAGTCGTTGCCGCCTGTTCCCGCTGGGCGCTTTGACCCGCGGCCTCAAGGGCGAGAACCTGACCGAGATGGCCGAGCTGCACGAAGCTGGTTGCGTGGGCTACTCGCAGGCCGAGTCGCCCATCCGTGACACCCAGGTGCTGCAGCGCGCCATGCTGTACGCCTCCACCTTCGGCTACACCGTCTGGCTGCGTCCACATGACCCCTGGTTGGGCAAGGGTGTGGCGGCCAGCGGTGCCGTCGCCACCCGTCTGGGTCTCTCTGGCGTGCCGGTGAGTGCTGAAACCATTGCCATCCACACCATCGTCGAGCTGGTGCGCGTCACGGGCGCCCGGGTGCACCTGTGCCGCCTCTCCAGCGCGGCGGGGGTCGAGTTGGTGCGTCAAGCGAAGGCGCAGGGCCTGCCCATCACCGCCGACGTCAGCATCAACTCCCTGATGCTGACCGATGTGGACATTGGCTACTTCAACTCCTCGATGCGCGTGACCCCGCCGCTGCGCCAGGGGCGTGACCGCGATGCACTGCGTGCGGGTCTGCTCGATGGCACGCTGGACGCGCTGGTGTCCGACCACAACCCGGTCAGCGAAGACGAGAAGACTCTGCCCTTCGGTGAGGCCACACCCGGCGCCACCGGCGTGGAGCTGCTGCTCAGTCTGGCCATGAAGTGGTCCGGTGCCGATCAGCAGGACCAGCCAGCGCCGGACAAGCTGCGTCAGGCCCTGTCGGTGGTCACCGAGGGCCCCGTCAAGGTGCTGGGCGATGCGCTGGGCTCGCTCACCCACAGTGCTGGCCGTCTGGTCGCTGGCGGTGTGGCCGACATCGTGATGTTCGATCCCGCTGCGCGCTGGCCGGTGCAACCGTCTGCTTTGGTGAGTCAGGGCAAGCACACCCCGTTCGCGTTCGAGTCCACCGGTTTCGAGCTGGCCGGTCGCGTGCGCCTGACCCTGGTGGCCGGGCAGGTGGCACACGACGCGCAGGATCGTGCTGACGCATGAGCCTGGTGCCCCCAGAGTCGGCGTTGGCGCCGCGCTTCTTTCGTGCCGGGTCCGTGCTGGCCGTGCCGCGCGTGGCTTGGCGGCTGAGTCGGGTGCTGGGCCATGTGCTGCATGGCTACGTCCGCTCCTGGCTGGTCTGGCCCAGGCTGGACGAGCGAGGCCGTGACGCCGAGTGCGTGCGCTGGTCGGGGAAGATGCTGCGCATGCTCGGCATCGAACTGGTCGTGCAGGGGCAAGCGCGTCCCGGCGCCAAGCTGGTGGTCTCCAACCACGTCTCCTGGCTGGACATCGTGGCCCTCAACGCCGTGGTGCCGTCGCGCTTCGTGTCCAAGGCCGAGGTCGCGGACTGGCCTGTGGTGGGGCGCATGGTCACGCAGGCGGGCACGCTGTTCCTCACGCGTGAGCGTCGCCGCGACGCAATGCGCGTGCTGGGTTTAATGGCCAAGGGCCTGCGCGAGGGCCACACCGTGGCCGTTTTTCCCGAGGGCACCACGGGCACAGGGCATGGGGTGCTGCATTTCCACCCCAATCTCTTGCAGGCGGCCATCGACGCGGCGGTGCCGGTGCAACCGGTGGCTTTGCGTTACGCCGATCCCGAACATGTGGTCAGCCCTTTGGCCGCCTACGTCGGCGACACCAGCCTGCTGCAGTCCCTGTGGTGGGTGGTGTCTGCGCGGGGGCTGGTGGTGCATGTGCAGGTCTTGCCGCTGCAGGCTACCACCCATGCCGATCGCCGGGCGCTGGCAGCGCTGCTGCAGGATCAGGTCGGGGCCGCGGTGGCCCCCTGAGTGCGACGGGATCGCCGCAAGTTCAAAGATATTCGGACATTCCGTGCGGATTTGCGCCCTGCACCCTGTTGCCGGTGGCTGCCCAGGTCGCACGCCGCTACAGTGACCCAGCGAGTCTGGCGTTTCTTGTCCTGGGTTAAACGCGCTGGCATGGAGACCTCTACAATCTCCCGTCCTTGAAAGGTATTGAATGTTTGATTTCGGGTTTTGGGCATCGCTGCACGACAGCATCGTGCAGTGGGCGATCAATGGCTGGACGGATGCCAGTGGCTGGCAGGTTCTGGCCTTCACCCTCATCGTGACGCACATCACCATCGCGTCCACGACCATTTTTCTGCACCGTTCGCAGGCGCATCGTGCGCTCGAATTGCATGCGATCCCCTCGCATTTCTTCCGCTTCTGGCTGTGGCTGACCACCAGCACCGTCACCAAGCAATGGGTGGCCGTGCACCGCAAGCACCACGCCAAGTGTGAAACCGCCGAAGACCCGCACAGCCCGGTCACGCGCGGCATCAAGACCGTGTTGTTGCAAGGCCGTGAGCTCTACCGTGACGAGGCCACGAAGGCCGAGACGCTCAAGAAGTTCGGCCATGGCACCCCCGATGACTGGCTTGAGCACCATCTCTACACTCCGCGCAACAACTGGGGCCCGATCCTCATGTTGATGATCAATCTCGCCTTGTTCGGGGTCATCGGCATCACGGTCTGGGCCGTCCAGATGGCCTGGATCCCGATTACGGCCGCCGGCATCATCAACGGCCTTGGCCACTGGTGGGGCTACCGCAATTTCGAAGCGCCCGATGCGTCCACCAACATTTCGCCCTGGGGCATCATCATTGGTGGGGAAGAGCTGCACAACAACCACCACACCTACCCGACCTCGGCCAAGCTGTCGGTCAAGCCTTACGAGTTCGACATTGCCTGGGGCTACATCCGCGGCATGGAGATGGTGGGTCTGGCGAAGGTGCGCAAGACGCCGCCTCGTCTGACATTGGGCGACGTCAAGCCCGTGGCCGATGCGCAGACGCTGGAAGCCATCGTGGCCAATCGCTACGAGTTGATGGCCGGTTATGCCCGTGAAGTGCGTCGCACCTGTGCCAGCGAAGTGGCGCGCCTGAAGGCCAGCGGGCAGGGCGCCACCGCCGCGCAACTCAAGCGCGTGCGTCGCTGGGTGCATCGTGACGAAGCACAGATGCCCACCGGCATGGCGAAAGAGGTGCGGCAGGCCTGCGCCAACCTGCCACAACTCGACCAGCTGATCGCGATGCGCGAAGAGCTGCGTGCCCTGTGGACCCGCACCAATGTGTCGGCCGAGCAGCTGGTGCATGATCTGCAGGAGTGGTGTCACCGTGCGGAAAGCAGCGGCATTGCCGCCTTGCAGGAGTTCTCGCGCAAGCTGCGTGCGGCCCACGCCTGAGGACTTCACTGCCCCTGATCAAAGCCCCGCAGATGCGGGGTTTTTTGTTGATCAGTGGCTCGCATCAGGGCAAGCCCTGTGTGCCTTTGCGTCAGTCACATTGTGTAACGTGAACTTTGGCGCGTTGCCTGTTGTTTTCACATCTCGAGTGCCGACTTTCCCCAAGTCAGTCCGGAACCCCTGTCCTGTAATCTGAACGTGTTCTGTCAGTCAAAGCCATGAACCTGTTGACGGGTGAAAGGTGGACACGAAGCAGACGCCGGCTGTGTCAGTGCAGTCGCGCGATTTCAGTGACGGCAAAGGTTCGAACATGTGGCTTGATTTGGGTATCGGTGTCGTGGGTTGCCTCCTCGGTGCGGGAGTGACCTGGTGGTACCAGCGGCGTGCCTGGCAGGCACGTGGCGTGTTGGTGCCGCAGGCCGAGGTGCTGGCGCAGCAGCAAAACTGGCAAGCCAACATTGACGCGTTGCAGGCGCAACTGCAGGAACAGGCGCAGGCATCGCAGCGGCAAGACTCCGACGCGCACACCCAGCTGGCCCAGATGCGCGCCGGCTTGGAAGAGCAGTTGCATCAGGTTCAAAGCGGCGGTGCGCTCTCGCGTGAACAGGCCCTGCAGACCTGCAACCAGCTGGCCGCGGCCATCGACAAGCTCATGGGCCTGATCAAGACCTTCGAGCGCTGGCATGCCGACATGAGCGTGCTCATCTCCCACAACCGCGAAATGCACGACCGCAATGACGAGTTTGCCTCCATTGTGCGGCAGGTGATCATCGTCGCCCTCAACGCCTCCATTGAGGCGGCACGGGCGGGCGAAATGGGCAAGGGCTTCGCCGTGGTGGCCAATGAGGTGCGCAGCCTGGCCAACCGGGCCGAGGCGCTGTCCAAGGACTACAGCAACAACCTGCACAAGAACGACCTCATCACCACGACCACCTTCCAAGACCTGCAGGCGGGCGGCAAGATGATCATCGGGGCCGTGACCGAGTTGCAGGTCATCAACAACAAGACCCGCACCATCTTGGTGGCGGAGTCCGTCTGAGCGCCATGATCAGTCAGCAAGCTAAAGACGGGTTCGAGTTCTTCGTCACCAACGCGCTCAAGGCTGCGGTGGTGTCATCGTCCGATGATCGCGTGGACGTCACGGCGCTCGATGACAGCGGCGAGATCAAGGAGGAGCGCATGGTGCTCCTCACCGTGTCCTCTTACCTGTTTCGCGCCATCACCATGATGTCCTTCACGCTCGATGCCGCAACCCGCAACCATCTGGCCGCCATCCATCGCGCGCCGGCCGAGAGCATGGTTGAAGCTGACTACCTGGACGTCATCGGTGAGGTCGGCAACATCTTTTGTGGTGCGCTCAACCGCGACCTGTCTCACCACTTCCCCTATCTGGGCATGTCGACCCCGAATGTGCTGGAGCGTCAGTGCATCGATTATCTCGATGAACTCGATGCCAGCTACATCCGGCATTTCCGTGTCGTCGTCAACGACGGGGTCACCTTTCACGCCAGTCTGTGTGTTTGCGATTTTGCAGACATCGATTTTCAGGTTGACACCTCCGCGGTAGAAGAAAGCCACGGCGAGCTCGAACTGTTTTGAATTTCCTTAACCCAGAGACCCTCAAGATGCAGGAAGCCGCTCAACTGGTAAGCAAGGTGCTGGTGCTCAACGATGACGCCGAGGTGCGAGGACACATCAAAGCCTTTTGCGAGGCTCACAATCTGATCCCTGTCAAGCCGCAGGCCGGCGCCGCTCTCTCTGTGCTCAAGTCCAATGTGGATCTGGGCGCCATCTTCCTGCAGGAGAGCTATCTGGGTGAGGGTGGCAATGCACTGGAGCTGGCACGCGCCATCCATGCCATCCGGCCGGAGTTGCCCATCTTCCTGAGGCGGGATACGCAGTCTCACCTCGATGACCTGCCCGATGTCTACCGCGGCGTCTTCACGGCCGCCTACACCATCGCCACGATCGATGAGTTGGGGCCGACGATTGCCAAAAGTATCTTCAGCTTCCAGTTTCCGAATGCGCTGGTACGCGGTATCACCGAGATCACGAAAGCCACACTCGAGAACCAGTTCAAGGATGTCGAGGTGCGTACCGAAGCACCGTACATGGTGCGCGATCAACTCATCTACGGTGAGCTGTTCACCTTGATTCCGCTGGAGAGCACCTGGTGCCGTGGCTACATGATGTTCCAGACCGAGGAAGCCCCCCTCATGGAATATGTGGCGAACGGCCGCACCCACATCATGCGCGATCCCGCCAACTTCCGCGACATCAATCACGTGATGGGCGAAGTGACCAACCTGATCTGGGGCGCTTTCAAGAATCGCTTCATCTCCGATGAGCCGGTCGATTGGCGCCAGTCTCAGGTGCCACTCATCGTCAACCACCAGCACCGCTACATCTCCTTTGGCTCGGAAGATCCGCAACTGTGCTTGCGCTACACCGTGCTGGATCCGTTCGGCAAGGTAACGCCGCTCGTGATCTATCAACGGTTTGTCTTCAACCTCAGCTGGGCGCCCGAAAAGTTCAAAGAGAACGAAGTGCTCACCGACAACCTGTTCGAGTCCGGCGAACTCGAACTTTTCTGATCCCACTATCTCAAGAGGTGAACCACCATGGCACAAGTACTCGTCGTTGACGACTCTGCAACCGTCCGCAATGAAGTCGGAGATTTCCTGAAGAAGAATGGCCTGGATGTGGTCACGGCAGTCGATGGCCGCGACGGGCTGGACAAACTCAAAGCTGATGCGCGCATCAAGCTCGTCGTCAGCGACGTCAACATGCCCAACATGGATGGTCTGACCATGGCCGAAAAGATCCGCGGCGAACTGCGCAACAGCACGGTCAACATCATCATGTTGACCACTGAGAACACGCCCATCATGAAAGAGCGTGGCAAGGCTGCCGGCATCAAGGGCTGGATCGTCAAGCCTTTCAAAGGCGACGCGGTGATTGCCACCTTCAAGAAGCTGGCGGAAGCTTGACGCTTCAAGCATTCTGTTCCCCCATGTGTCGCATGCCGGCACACGGGCGCGACCATCCGGGTCGCTGATCTGTCCGCCCACCCTCCATCAGAGAGGTATACCTTATGTCCATCAGCCGTTTCCTGATGCTGGCCCTCCTGGGAATGCTGTTGTCCTGGACCGCACGTGCGGCCGACACACGTCCCGATTGCCACTCCTGTCACATCGAAATCCAGTCACTCGACAAGCCGGTCAAGCTGACGGGCAAGTGGTTGTTCACCCGTGACGACCGCCCTGAGAACAAAGATCCGGTGCTGGACACCCAGGACTGGAAGCTCATCATGGCACCCGGTCCCTGGAAACCTGCCTACAACGACGGCAAGGTGTTCACCGTGGGCTGGTACCGCGGCAACCTGAAATTCGACCCCTCCCTCATCGGCCAGGAAGTGGTCTTCATGGTCAACACCTACATGGCGCGCATGCACGTGTATGTGGACGGGCAAGAGGTCTACCAGCGTCCGCACGACATCAACGTCGAGCGCTACTACTCCGTCCAGCCGATTCCGGTGCGATTCAAAGTGACGCAAGCCGAGCATGTGGTGGCCTTCCGCGTAGAAACCCCTCTCATGACCGGCGTCTATCAACTGCCATTCGAGGTGCACCGCTACGACCAGCATGACCGCAGCTTGGCGCTCTGGCAGTTCTGGGGCGGCGAGGCGCGCACCATTGCGGCCTACGTGATGGTCATGTTCGGCCTGTTCTTCCTGCTGGTCTACAGCAAGACCAAGTATCCGCTGTACCTGATGGCTGCCCTGGCGGGTCTGCTCATCTTTCCCTTCTTCGGCTCGCCCGGCGACTACTTCATGAAGATGTTCAGCCCGGAGGTGATGCTGTATTCGCATTACACCGGTCTGCTGAGTATCTTCTTCCTCTACATGTTCGGGCAGTACATCACCCAACGCTTCTTGCCGCGGCTCAACTGGGTGAAGGGCTTGATCTACGTCGCGCTGTGCGTGACCATCGGGACCATGATGTTCAGCCCCAATGTGGAGCTGTTCCAGAAAGTCCGACCTGTCCTGTTCATTCTCAACCTGATCTCTGGCTCCATCAGCCTCTGGCAACTGGTCTTGGCCTGGCGTGAAGGTAAGTCCGGTGCGGCCATCTTGACGTTCGGGATGATCATCTTCCTGGCCACCGGTTTCAACGACGTGTTGTTGGCGCTGGGCAAGATTTCCTCCGTGTCGCTGATCTTCTCGGGCGTGCTGTTCTACATGTGCACCATGATGTATGTCGCATCCACCCGGTTTGCCAACACCTTCATGGAGAACCGCCGGCTCGTCAAAGACCTGCAGGGCATCAACGACAATCTCGAAGGCCTGGTCAGCGAGCGCACCGCGCAGCTGCGCGAAAAGAGCCAGGACATCCAGAGCATGCTGGAGAACCTGCCGCAGGGCGTGCTCACCGTCACTGCCAGCAACGAGGTGCACCCGGAGTACTCGGCCTACCTGGAAACCATCCTCGAAACCAAGGACATCGCGGGCAAGAACCTGATGTCCCTGCTGTTCAGCAGCAGCTCGCTGGGCTCGGACGCGCTGTCCTCGGTCGAGGCCGCCGCTGCCAGCTGCGTGGGCGAGGACGTCATGAACTTCGAGTTCAACAGCCACCTGATGGTGACCGAGCTGGACAAGACCATGCCCGATGGCCGCGTCAAATCGCTGGCCTTGAGCTGGTCACCCATCTGCAATGAAGACGACACCGTGGACAAGCTCATGGTCTGCGTGCGCGACGTCACCGAACTCAAGCGGCTCGAACACGAAGCCTCCGAGCAAAAGCGCGAGCTGGACATCATTGGGCAGATCCTGCCCGTGACCCAGGAGAAGTTCAGCGACTTCATCGAAGGATCGCGCCGCTTCATCGTCGAGAACCGACAGCTCATTGAGCAGACGACGAGCAAGGACCTGGAGGTCGTGGCGCTCCTGTTCCGCAATATGCACACCATCAAGGGCAATGCGCGCACCTATGCCTTCATCCATCTGACCAACCTCGTACACGAAGCCGAGCAGGCCTATGACCAGCTCCGCAAGGATCCTGATGCGGCCTGGAATGCGCCCGAGCTGCTGCAGACCCTGGACGGCGTCGAATCGATGCTGGAAGAGTACGCCCGCATCAATGACAACGTGCTGGGGCGCAAGGGTCCGGGCCGCCGTGGCAGTGTCGAGAAGTACGCGCTGGTAGACCGCGAGCATCTGGCCGATTCGCTGGACCTGCTCTCCTCCGTGAATGTGGACGATGCGGTCGCCTTGCGTGGAGCCCTCCAGCAGGTCAAGCTGACCTTGAGCCAGATTGGCACCGAGCGCTTGGAGAGCGTACTGGCGGGTCAGTTCGAATCGCTCCCTTCCCTGGCGCGAGAGCTGGGCAAAGAGGCGCCGGTCATCCGTCTGAACGACCATCACGTGGTGGTGCAGAACCAGATCGCGCCTTTGATCAAGAATCTGTTCACCCACCTGTTGCGTAATGCGATGGACCACGGACTGGAGTCGGCGGCAGAGCGCTTGGCCGCTGGCAAGCCTGCGGCTGGCCGCCTTGACATCGAGGTGAAGCTCGACGTCGGCGGTTTGCGCATCCGCTTGCACGACGACGGGCGTGGCCTGGCTTTGGCGCGCATCCGTTCGCGTGCCCTTGAACAAGGGCTGCTCAGTGCGGAGGATGCCGCCTCGGACGAGGCGGTCGCTCAGACCATCTTCCTGTCAGGCTTCTCCACTGCGGAGCAGGTGACCGAGGTGTCCGGGCGCGGCGTGGGGATGGATGCCGTGCGCGGCTTCCTGCAGCGCGAGGGCGGCGACGTCCACATTCACTTCCTCGACACGAACGTGGGCGCTGATTTCCGCGCCTTCGACCTGGTGGTCAGCCTGCCAGCCCGCTTCGGCACCCAACTGGACCTGCCAAGCGAAACGACGATGTCTGACCGTCATCTCGCGCCCCTGGCGGTGTGATTCAAGGCGGATGGGGGGCATGAGGGAGCGGTCCCCATGCCCTGTCACGCCCTGTGCTCCGTGCGCAGCGCAGCCTTGGCGCCACGTCAGGCGATCACAGATCAGATAAACAAAAAACCCGCCGGTTTGCACTGGCGGGTTTTTTTGATTCCTGCTGGCCGAAGAGGCCAGGCAGACAAGAAAGACTGAATTACTTCAGCTTCACTTCCTTGTAGGCGACGTGCTTGCGTGCCTTGGGGTCGAACTTCATGAATTCCAGCTTTTGAGGCGTGGTCTTCTTGTTCTTGCTGGTGGTGTAGAAGTGGCCGGTACCCGCAGTGGATTCCAGCTTGATCTTTTCGCGTCCGCCTTTTGCAGCCATGATTCAGTCTCCAATTACAGTTCGCCGCGGGCGCGCAGATCCACCAGGACCTGATCGATACCCACCTTGTCAATCAGGCGCAGAGCGGCCGTGCTGATGCGCAGACGCACCCAGCGGTTTTCGCTTTCGACCCAGAAACGACGGTACTGCAGGTTGGGCAGGAAACGACGCTTGGTCTTGTTGTTGGCGTGGGAAACATTGTTCCCGGACATCGGGCCCTTGCCCGTGACTTGACAGACGCGTGCCATGACGCTTCTCCGTTCGCTGTAATTGCGCTTATGTTGCGAATCGGTGCCCAGAGCAGGGGTGCTCATTGCTGAACCAGACCCTGTTGAAGCACCCTTCCGGAAGCATCGACGTCAAAACCACTGTTGTGGCCTCACATGACGCATCTACTCCGGGACGAGTTGTGCAAAAACCGAGATTATAGCCAGATTCTTCGGTCTTGGCAAAGAGGAGGCGACAAACAAGCCACCATCCCCTCCATCAGGCTGCGCCTTGCTCCAGGAAGC
Organism: Burkholderiales bacterium RIFCSPHIGHO2_12_FULL_63_20; assembly: GCA_001770775.1. Classification (GTDB taxonomy): domain Bacteria; phylum Pseudomonadota; class Gammaproteobacteria; order Burkholderiales; family Burkholderiaceae_C; genus Aquabacterium. The sequence goes on along the minus strand of MESA01000033.1, from coordinate 128,094 downwards.
GCTGGGCGTCCAGGGCAGCCATGCAGCCGGTGCCGGCGCTGGTGATCGCCTGACGGTAGACGTGATCCTGCACATCCCCCGCAGCGAACACGCCTGGCACGCTGGTCATGGTGGCGAAACCGTTGTTGCCACCGCGCGTGATGATATAGCCGTCCTTCATCTCCAGCTGGCCCTTGAAAATGTCGGTGTTGGGCTGGTGGCCGATGGCAATGAAGCAGCCCTTGAGCGGCAGCTCCTTGACGCTGTTGTCTTCCACATTCTTCAGGCGCACGCCCGTGACACCGCTCTGGTCACCCAGCACCTCGTCCAGCACATTGAACACATGCAGTTCGATTTTGCCGGCAGCCACCTTTTCGTGGAGCTTGTCGATCATGATGGGCTCGGCGCGGAACTTGTCGCGGCGATGGATCAGGTGCACCTTGCTGGCGATGTTCGAAAGATACAGCGCTTCTTCGACTGCGGTGTTGCCGCCGCCCACCACGCAGACCTCCTGGTTCTGATAGAAAAAACCGTCGCAGGTGGCACAACCGCTCACGCCACGGCCCATGAACGCTTCTTCAGAGGGCAGGCCCAGGTACTTGGCCGAGGCGCCGGTGGCAATGATCAGCGCGTCGGTGGTGTAGGTGCCAGCGTCGCCCTTGAGGGTGAAGGGGCGCTGCGTCAGGTCTACCTCGTTGATCTGGTCGAAGATCATGGCCGTGTGAAAGCGCTCGGCGTGCTGCTGGAAGCGCTGCATCAGATCCGGGCCTTGCACGCCGTGGACGTCGGCGGGCCAGTTGTCCACTTCGGTGGTGGTCATCAGTTGGCCGCCTTGGGCGATGCCGGTGATCAGGGTGGGCTTGAGGTTGGCGCGTGCGGCATAAATGCCCGCGGTGTAGCCCGCTGGGCCGGAGCCCAGGATCAGGACTTGGCTGTGTGTTGGAGTACTCATGGCTTGGCCTTTCAGTGTGTGTGTATGCTACAGCCACGACAGTGACCGTTGCGCACAAGGGCAAATTCCGATGGGCTGCGTCACGCAACCTCGTTAAAGTGCTAAAAAATAACGGTGTATTGACGAAAATTGTAGAGACAGGTTGTGTGTCGCACCGATGCCAGGTGGTAAAGCCCATCCGGTTCCATGTTTTTGACCCGAGTACCTGTCTGATAAAAGAGGAGCGTTCATGGCCATGCTGTCCAATCTCGACCTGATCCGTCGAGTCCCGTTGTTTTCGATGCTCACACAGGCTCAGGCTGAATCGATTGCCGAGGGGGTGGTCAAGCGTCGCTATCGCCGGGGCGAGTTGATCGTCGAGCGCGGTCGCAAGACCAATTCGCTGTTCATTCTGCTGACCGGGCGTGCCCGTGTGGTGGCCGCCGACGAGCGCGGCCGTGAAGTCATCCTGGCCGTGCTCGAGGCCGGTGACTACCTGGGCGAGATGAGCCTGATCGACAATGAGCCGCATTCGGCCACCGTCCGCGCCGAGGTGCAGACCGACGTGCTGGTGCTGGGGCGTCCCGAGTTCGCGCGCTGCCTGCCTGAGAACTCCTCCTTGTCCTACGCCATCCTGCGCGGCCTCGTGCAGCGCTTGCGTGCCGCCGATCGTCAGATCGAGTCGCTGGCCCTGCTCGATGTCTATGGCCGCGTTGCGCGCGCCCTGCTCGACATGGCCGACGAAGATGCGGGTGAGAAGGTCATCCGGGGCAAGGTCTCCCGTCAGGACTTGGCCAAGCATGTGGGCGCCTCGCGCGAAATGGTCAGTCGCGTCATGAAGGATCTGGAAGAGCGCGGCCTGATTGAGACCCAGGAAACCGGCAGCGTGGTGCTCAAGGAGCGCCTGTCCAACACGGCCTGATCTCGGCTGCTGCTCTCGCAAGAACCAATGCCCCTTTCGAGGGGCATTTTGCTGCGGGCACGCCAGCGTGAGCCAGGGCAAAAAGCGCTCACAATGTCGCCATGACATTTCCGCTGGGATCTCTTCATTCTGACGCCGCTGGCTCGGGCAAAGCCGCCGATCGCCGCGCTGAACCTGCCAGTCACGCACGTACCACCGGGGGGCGCCTGCACCGTGTGCCCAAGGTGCCTGTGGTTGCACCGGTCGAGCCGGTGGAGCAAACCTTACGCTTCCAGGCGACGCTCCTGCTGGGCGGGGTGCTGTGGATTCTGATTGTGCTGGCCATGGCCAGCCATGACCGGCTCGATCCTGCGTTCACCACCTCAGGGCAGCACGTTGTTCCCCACAACTGGGTGGGGCAGTTGGGTGCCTATGCGTCCGACATCTTGCAGATGTTGCTGGGTCATTCGGCATGGTGGCTGCCGCTGGTCGGACTGCGAGTGTGGCTGGGCGCGTTGGCGCGCTGGATGCGGCGCGATACGGCGCGTAGCGTCGCGCGGGTGGTGCCGGTCGAGGTTGCCACGCCGGTAACCGGGATGTGGCGGGTCTGGCTGGGGCTGACGCTGTTGCTGTCGGCCAGTTGTGCGCTGGAGTGGTCGCGTCTGTACCGCCAAGAGGTCATGCTTGCTGGCGAGCAAGCAGGCGGCGTGCTGGGCATGATCCTCGGTCAATGGGGCATGCGCTGGTTGGGCTTCAATGGCTCGGGCGTCTTGTGGATCGCCCTCTTGGTAGCCGGCAGCGCCCTGGCCCTGCGTTTTTCCTGGCTGGACCTGGCTGAGCGCATCGGGCAGTTGTTCGATCGACTGCGTCAGCAGCACGAAACCCAACGTGAGGTGGCCCAGGACATCCGCATTGGCGAGAAGGCTGCCATCGAGCGTGAGCGTGTTGCCGAAGAGGTGCGCCAGGAAGCCCCGATCGAGCCCATCCCCCTGATCATCGAGCAACCGATGGTCGACGTGCCCAAGTCCGATCGCGTCACCAAAGAAAAGCAAAAACCGCTGTTTGCCGAGATGGCCGACGGCAAGCTGCCGCAGATTGACCTGCTGGACGCCGCACCGGGGCGGACGGAAACGATCACCACCGAGTCCCTGGAGATGACCTCGCGGCTGATCGAGAAGAAGCTCAAGGACTTCGGGGTGGAGGTGCGCGTCGTGGCGGCCTCGCCAGGGCCCGTCATCACCCGCTACGAAATCGAACCGGCCACGGGCGTGAAGGGCTCCCAGATCGTCAATCTGGCCAAAGACCTGGCCCGCTCGCTGTCGCTGGTCTCCATCCGTGTGGTCGAGACCATTCCGGGCAAGAACCTGATGGCGCTGGAGTTGCCTAACGCCAAGCGCCAGATGATCCGCCTGACCGAGATTCTGGGCTCGCAGGTGTATCACGAGGCCCACTCCATGCTGAGCATCGGGCTGGGCAAGGACATCGTGGGTTTGCCCGTTGTGGCCGATCTGGCCAAGATGCCACACTGCCTGGTGGCGGGCACCACCGGTTCCGGTAAATCGGTGGGCATCAACGCCACCATCCTGAGCCTGCTCTACAAGGCCGAAGCGCGCGATGTGCGCCTCATCCTGATCGACCCCAAGATGCTCGAAATGAGCATGTACGAAGGCATTCCGCACCTGCTGTGTCCGGTCGTGACCGACATGAAGCAGGCGGCCAACGCCCTCAACTGGGCCGTGGGCGAGATGGAGCGCCGCTACAAGCTCATGTCCAAGATGGGCGTGCGCAACCTGGCGGGCTTCAACAAGAAGATGGACGAGGCCAAGGCGCGGGGCGAACTCATCCCCAACCCCTTCAGCCTCACGCCCGACGAGCCCGAACCCCTCGATCGCATGCCGCACATCGTCATCGTGATCGACGAGTTGGCCGACCTCATGATGGTGGTGGGCAAGAAGATCGAAGAGCTGATCGCTCGTCTGGCCCAGAAGGCCCGTGCCGCCGGCGTGCACCTGATTCTGGCCACGCAGCGCCCCTCGGTGGACGTCATCACCGGCCTGATCAAGGCCAACATCCCCACGCGCATTTCCTTCCAGGTCTCCAGCAAGATCGACAGCCGCACCATCCTCGACCAGATGGGCGCCGAGGCGCTGCTGGGGCAGGGTGACATGCTGTACCTGCCGTCGGGCTCAGGCCTGCCGATCCGCGTGCACGGCGCCTTCGTCAGCGACGAAGAGGTGCACCGGGTGGTCGAGTACATCAAGTCGCAGGGCGAGCCCAACTACATCGAGGGCATCCTGGAGGGCGGCAACCTCAGTGACGAGGGTAGCAACCTCGACGGCTCGCCCATGGGCGGCAGTGACGGCGAACAAGACCCGATGTACGACAACGCGGTCGCGGTGGTGCTGCAGCACAAGAAAGCGTCGATCTCGCTGGTGCAGCGCCACCTGCGCATCGGTTACAACCGGGCGGCGCGCTTGCTGGAACAAATGGAGAAATCTGGACTCGTATCCAGTATGGCCACCAACGGCAACCGTGAACTGATTGTTCCGGCCCGGGGTGGAGATGGCGGCGCCACCTCGGCGCCCTGGGATGAGGCCTGAAGAGATGCGACTGATGCGGACACCATGGGGACGGACCAGCGCGCTGGCCGTGGGGCTGACGATGGCATGCGGCGTGGCCCAGGCGGATGCCGTGGCCAGCTTGCGCGCCTTCGTCAAAGATGTGCAGACAGGGCGGGGGGAGTTCACGCAGACGGTGACCTCGCCCGACGGCAAGAAAACCCGCAAGTCCAAGGGGTCGCTGGAATTTCAGCGTCCGAATCGGTTTCGCTTTGCGTACACCACCCCCACGGAACAGCTCATCGTGGGGGATGGCAAACAGGTCTGGCTGCACGATGTCGACCTGAACCAGGTGACCGTGCGTCCGATGAGTGAGTCGATCGGAGCCACGCCTGCGGCCTTGTTGGCCGGGGGGGCGTTGGACAAGGATTTCACCCTCCGTAACGTGACTGCGTTGTCATCGAGTGCGGCGACCGCGGCCTCGATGCCTCTACAAGCAACGTCTTGGGAATGGGTGGAAGCCTTGCCCCGCCACAAAGAGGGGCAATTCCAGTCCGTTCGCGTCGGATTCAGAAAAGGGCAGTTGGCCGCCCTGGAAATCCTGGACAGCTTCGGCCAGCGCTCACGGCTGGACTTTGCACAATTTGAGTCTAAAGTGACCTTGCCGGCCACCCGTTTTCAGTTCACACCGCCCGCTGGGGCCGATGTGCTGCGACAGCCTTGACGACATGGGCGTCAGGCCTTCTTCCTGATGTCTTTTGAATGAATCAGGCCCGTTCGATGCGGGCCTGATTTTTTGGGGTCTGGCACAGGGCGACCGAAGCGGCCGCCCTGTGTGGATCCTCTCGGATCAATCAGCCTTCGCGCTTGCCGAAGCCAGGACGCTTGCCACCAAAGCCAGGCTTGGGGCCGCCGGATTTGAAGCCAGGCTTTGCGCCAAAGGGCTTGTCGCCAAACGACTTTTCACCGAAGGACTTCTCGCCAAACGACTTGCCATGTGCAGGCTTGCCACCGAAAGGCTTGTCGCCAAACGGCTTTCCACCGTGCGGACGGTCACCGAAAGCGGGGCGGTCGCCAAAAGCCGGACGATCACCGAAGGCAGGGCGGTCACCACGGGGGCGATCACCAAAGGCAGGACGGTCGCCGAAGGAGGGGCGATCACCGAACGGACGGTCACCACGGGGAGCCGGACGATCGCCGAAAGCAGGGCGGTCACCATACGGACGGTCTTGGCGAGGACGGTCGGCAAAAGCCGGACGATCACCACCGAAACCACCACGGTCACCACCAAAGTTGCCGCGATCATTGCCGCCGAACCCGCCTTCACGCTTGCCGGCAAAGCCGCCGCGATCACCACCACGGTCGCCGCCGAAGCCGCCACGGTCGCCACCGAAACCGCCGCGATCGCCGCCACGGTCACCAAAACCACCTTCGCGGTTGGCGCCAAAGCGCGGTGCGCCACGGTCTTCACGGTTGCGATGACCAGGCATGGGCTTGCCCATGCGTGGGCCACGGCTGTCTGGTGCAGCGAAGCCGCCCGACTTCATCTTGGGCTCCATGCCCTCGATTGCCGACTCAGGGATGCGCTGCGTGGTGTAGCGCTCAATGCGACGCACCATGCCGATGTCACGGCGCTCGGCCAGGGTCACAGCCAGACCGCTGCGACCAGCACGACCGGTACGGCCAATGCGGTGCACATAGTCTTCGGCCTTCATGGGCATGCCGTAGTTGATCACGTGGGTGATCGTGGGCACGTCGATACCGCGAGCGGCCACGTCGGTGGCAACCAGCACGCGCAGCTGACGGCTGCGCAGGCCTTGCAACACGCGGTTGCGGCGACCTTGAGGCATGCCACCGTGCAGGGCGGCCACGGAGTGACCCATGTCAGCCAGGCGGTCGGCCAGGATGTCGGCGTCGCGCTGCGTGCTGGTGAAGATCACCGCTTGATCGACAGCCTTGTCGGTCAGCAGGTGATCCAGCAGCTGGTTCTTGTGCTGCAGGCTGTCGGCCAGGTGCAGACGCTGTTCGATGTTGTCATGGCTGTCGGTGTGCGATGCCACCTCGATGGTCACGGCATTGCGGGTCAGACGCGAAGCCAGCTGGCCCACGTGACCGGCAAAGGTCGCGCTGAACATCAGGGTCTGACGCTCGGCCGGGGTGCGCTCGACGATGGTTTCGATGTCATCGATGAAGCCCATGTCCAGCATGCGGTCGGCTTCGTCCAGGATCAGCACTTCCAGGTTGTCGAGCACGGCCGCACCGGTGTTCAGGTGGTCGAGCAGACGGCCAGGGGTGGCGATCAGCACATCCAGCGGGCCCTTCAGAGCCTTGAGCTGGTAAGCGTAAGGCACGCCGCCCACCACGGTGGCGACACGCAGACCTTGCATGTGGCGACCATAGGTGTCAGCAGCCTTGGCCACCTGCATGGCCAATTCGCGGGTCGGGGCCAGCACCAGCACGCGGGGGCCGTGAACCTTGCCCTTTTCGCGGCGCTTGGTGTTGTCGCCACGGGCGGCAATGATGCGCTCCAGCGACGGCAGCATGAACGCGGCGGTCTTGCCGCTGCCCGTGCTGGAGGCCACGCGCAGGTCGGCGCCTTGCATGGCAGCCGGGATGGCCTGGATTTGCACGGTGGTCGGCTGGGTGTAACCCGAGTCAGCCAGGGCGCGGCACAGCTCAGGGCTCAGGCCCAGATCATCAAAGCGAGCGCCGGTGGCTTCTTCTTCGGTCGCGTCAGCGGCTTCGACGCCGAACACTTCAGCTTCGATGCGTTGAGCCAGGGCGTCCAGCTGCGAAGGAGCCGGCGAGGTGGCGGCGTTGGAGATGATTTCGTTTTCGTTCGACATAACTTCTTTCAAGCAATGCAAAGCGCTGCCACTTGTCGAGGATTCGACAAGAAACACACGCCACGGCCAAGCCATTGATCACTCGATCAAATGGCCTGAGCCAGGTGGAGTCGCTATGGATTTCGTGTACAGACTTCGTGGCGGGCGCACTCGGCGCAATGAGGGCCACGGTGAGTCGGTTGGGAAAGCGACGGCATCGCCGCCAACCGGAACTCAAGACACGCTCTTGGCAGGTACCCGACGGTACTGCCCGGCTTGAAAAAGGTCAGAGGGGATGAACTTTGTGATTCGCTGCTTTGAAGCACTTTGCAATGACTGCAAAACAACGAATACGTAGAGTTTCCCATAAGTGACAAGCTTTGTCCAGTGCTGTTTTGTTCAGACGTTGGCGCGCTGCGTCGCTGCTGCGACAATCGGGCCATGCAAGACAGCCTCTCCCTTGATCTGCCAGACCCCTCGGGTGGCGCTGGCGCTGCAGGTGCTCATCCGGCCACACCGCCGGCACCGGGTCTGGGTGCGCCCTTGGCCGAGCGCCTGCGGCCGCGCACCATTGACGAGGTCGTGGGGCAGGACCACCTGCTGGGGCCGGGCCAGCCCGTGCGCGTGGCTTTCGAGTCCGGCCAGCCCCACTCCATGATCTTGTGGGGGCCACCCGGCGTGGGCAAAACCACGCTGGCGCGCCTGATGGCCTATGCCTTTGACGCGCAGTTCCTCGCCATCTCGGCGGTGCTGGGCGGCGTCAAGGACATCCGCGAGGCCGTCGAGAAAGCGCAGGTGGCGCGACGTGCTGGCCGCCGCACCATCGTGTTCGTCGATGAGGTGCACCGTTTCAACAAGGCGCAGCAGGATGCCTTCCTCCCGCATGTCGAGTCGGGCCTGTTCACCTTCATCGGCGCGACCACCGAAAACCCCTCGTTCGAGGTCAACGCCGCCTTGCTCTCGCGGGCGACCGTGCACGTGCTGCGCGGCATGGACGAAGCGGCCATGCAGACCTTGCTGGCGCGCGGTCAGGCCGAACTGCAAGGCCCCAGCCTCACGCCCGAGGCCCGTGCCCGCCTGATTGCCTACGCCGACGGCGATGCCCGCCGTGTGCTCAACACCTACGAGACCCTGGCCGGGATGCTCAAGGGGCGCGACAGCATTGACGAGGTCACGCTGGAGAAGTCCCTGGGCGAGCAGCTGCGTCGTTATGACAAAGGCGGCGACCAGTTCTACGACACCATCTCGGCCCTGCACAAGTCGGTGCGGGGCTCCGACCCCGATGCCGCGCTGTACTGGTTCGTGCGCATGGTCGATGGCGGGGTGGACCCGCGCTACATCGTGCGCCGTCTGATCCGCATGGCCAGTGAAGACATCGGCCTGGCCGACCCGAGGGCCTTGCGCATGGCGCTGGACTCCGGGGAAACCTACGAGCGCCTGGGCTCACCCGAAGGCGAGCTGACCCTGGCCCAATGCGTGATCTATCTGGCCGTGGCGCCCAAGAGCAATGCGGCCTACACGGCCTACAAGGCCGTGCGCGCCTGGGTCAAGCAGGACACCACGCGACCCGTGCCCATGCACCTGCGCAATGCGCCCACCAAGCTGATGAAAACGCTGGGGCACGGTGAGGGCTACCGGTACGCCCATGACGAACCGGGCGGTGTCGCGGCCGGTGAACGCTACTTCCCGGATGGCATGGCGCCCCAGGCGTTTTACCAACCCGTGCCGCGTGGGCTTGAGATCAAGATTGGTGAGCGCGTGAGACAACTGCGCGTGGCCTTGGGGGATGGCCGCGCGGGGGAGTCGGCGTCCGACGAGAGCCCCGGCGCGTGACCGTTTCCGAATCGTGAGGGTCAGGGCAGCGTGATCGTGATGTGCGCCACCTGCGGCGCCAGTTGCACGATGTGATGGGCCTGGCCGAGGGACTCGGAGGTGTGCTGCCCCAGTTGCCAGCGCAAGCCGGTGTAAGCCAGCAAGGCCATCAAGCCAAACACCGACGCCACCACCCACAGCGGCACTTCGTTCTTGAGCTGATGCTGGATGCGGTCCGGCGCAGCCCAGTGCGGTGCAAATCCGGCGCCTTGACCTTTGATGCGGGCGATCTCGTCACCCAGGCGGGCGGTCAGGTAGCCGAGCTTCTCTGAGCCTTCGATGAGGTACTTGCCCTGGAAGCCCAGCAGCAGGCACATGTGGAACACCTCCATGGCCTGCACACGCGGTGCGCCCTGGCGTCGCAGCTCTTCAAGCTTCTCGAAAAACTGCTCGCCGGCCAGTTGCTCGCCAAAGAACTGCACTTGCAGTGGCAAGCGCTGCCAGGCTTCCTTGACCTTGAAACCCGACATCAGCACGGCTTCGTCCACGGTGGCGCAAAAGGCGTACTTGCAGGCGTACACGTCTTCGGCCGAGGCGTTCATGCGGGTGGCACCACGCTCAAGGGCGGTCAGGAATTGCTTGATGCGCTCGCGAAAGGCTTCGGCGTCTTGCGGCGCGTGCTTGCCCTTGAGCAGGAACAGCAGGTAGAAGCCGTCGTACATCAGGTCGAGCAGGCTGTGCGCCTCGGTGGGGGCTGCAGCAGGTGCAGCGTGCGCGGCGTGGGTGGGCGAGGGCGAGCCAAACAGCGAGGGGGCTTTGGATGTAGTCATGAGCAGGGTCCTCGGATCAGGCGTTCACGGCCACCAGCTCCAGACGGAGGTCGGGCAGGCCAGAGGGCGCATAGACGGTCAGGGCCTGGGCTTGCAGCATGCGTTCGTACAAGCTGCCGCGTGGCTCCAGGGTGAAGTAGTAGCTGCCCGGGCGAACCGGCACGGCTGCGGGCACCTGCGGTGCATGCACCAGGCGCACGCCCGGCATGGCCGAGAGCACCAGCTTCTCGACGTCGTCCGGCGCGCCGATCTTGAAGCGTTGCGGCACCACCTCGACGAGCTCGGCGGGGGCCATCGTGGCGCTCACACCCAGGTAAAGCTGGGTCTGTGGGTTGATCTGCTCCGCATCGAGTCGGCCCTGGTGGAAGGAGGGCTGCGTTTCGTTGAGCGCGATCGCAAAGTAGCGGGTCGAGATGACCGTCTCCAGCAACTCCCGCACGATCTGGTCCAGGCGGGTGAAACCAGGGCCTGGATTGATGTGATCGTAGGTGGGGAGGTCGGCCAGCGTGAAGGTCTTGGAAAAAGTCATCAGCGCACCGGCCAGTTCGAGCAATTTTTCGAACAGTCGCTCGGGATGCAGCGACGCATGGCGGGACAGGTGCGACAAGCCGGCAAAAGCCGAGCTGGCGGTGTGCAGCAACCAGAACGAGGCCACATCGCCCGAGCGGAACTCGATGATGTTCTTGCTGGGCTCGCGGTGCATGCCGTAGAGCGCATCGACCTTGGCTTGCAGCACGTCGAGCAGGCGACGCAGGTAGAGGAACAGCGACGGGGAAGACTGGATGCTCAGGCAGGGGGGCATGAAACGCCCGTCCAGCTCCAGGCCCCCTGTCGAGGTCTTGCGCAAGCGCAGCAGGGGCAGGCTCACCAGATGCGCCCGTGGCTCGCCGTCGTGCAGGATGCGGGCTGACTTGCGCAGCACCACCAGCTCGGCAGCCACCGCGTCGGTGAAGCCGTCGGCTGCTTGAACCGGCGAGCGGAAGTAACGCACCGCCGTGTCGGCTTCTTGCTGCGTACTCGCCATGTTGGTGCCGCTCGCCCGCACGGGTGCCAGGGCCAGATGGAAGATCGCTTCGCCGCTTCCGTCTTGTGCGATGGACGACAGCGCAACTGCCGGTGGCAACTCGTCTTCGCCAGGGGCGTTGAACATTTCACCATCGGGCAGCACCACCTGCAACTCCAGCAGTCGCAGCAGACCCGTCTGCAGCGCGTCGGGGTCGATCTTGACGTGACGGACGCCCCAGGCGTAGGGGTGCAGCAGGCGTGACATCTGAGACAGTCGCCACTCGTGATAGGCGTCTTGCTGCTGGAAGTGCTGGGGGCGCAGGAAGAGGCCTTCGCCCCACAGGATTTTGGGTGACTGGATCACACGAGACCTTCTGATGAATGGGGGAGGTGCCTCATGGGCACGTCACGGCGGCCGAGCGCACGACCTTGATGGGCTGACCGATGGGTTCGCCGGTCTGCACGCTGATCGCGCAGGCATGGGCGCCCAGCGTCAAGCCGCTGCGCTCGGCAGAGGCGGTGCTGAAGGCGTAGCGCCAGCGGTTGGTGGCGGGCGCGCGGAACAGGCCCACGATGCCGACGTAGCGCACGTCACGGGGCACCTTTTCGGTGGTCTCGTAAGGCTTGCCGGGAATGAGCTGGACTTCACGCACCGACACGAGGTCGTCTCCCAGCACTTCCTTTTCCTTGGTTGGATCACCGAAGGTGTCAGGCGCAGCCTGCAGGAACGCGTCTGGGCTGCGCAGGCGATAGAGGCGGGTGAGCAAGGCCAGTGACTGGCCCTGCTCGGTGACGTTCAGCGACGGGCTGGCATGGATGCGCCAGTCGATGCGGCGGTCAGGCAGGGCGCTGTCGGGCACCTTGGGCAACTCCGGCACTTCGGGCTTCTTCAAACCAGTGGCTTCCAGGGCCTTCTTGCCCAGGCCGCCGAGGTAGCCCATCACACCGCCACCCTCGCTCGTGCCACCGGCCTCGGCACCGAGTTCGGACAGCTCTCTTGGGGCCATGCCCGACAGCTTCGAGGTGTCGGGAGGCGTGCTGCCGCAGCCCACCAGCGCGCAGGCCAACATGCTGCATGCCACGGCATACCTACCCTGTGTGTGTGTGTTCATACATCTTCGGCGGAGCAAGGGGTGCCCTTCGCCGGCGCGTAGTGTAAGAACCCGATGCCCATTGAGATTGCGGCCTCCCCCAACAGGAGGGGGAGGGATTTGCAACGAGTTGAAAGAGTCTGTAAATCACCCCCGAATGGGGGCAGGCGACAGAAATGAATTCCGCTTTAATCCGCGCAGTCGATCGGGGGGCGCAGTCCACCGGATCGCTTTCACAAGTCATTAGGGAGTATTCGATTGACGCTGCAAAACGTTCGCCGTGGCATGAGTCGCGTGGTGATGGTCTCGTTGTTGTCTGCCTTGGCAGCCTGTTCTTCAATGCAAAAGCAGGACACCGAGTCGGCACAGAAGGCCGTCCGGGAGAAAGTCGATGCACGAATGACTGCGGCCGATGAGGCGCTGAAGCAAGGGCAGTCTCAGCAGGCTTTCGAGCAACTGGACCAGGCCATCAAGATCGATCCCTCTGCCAAGCAGCCCTGGGTGCGCAAGGCACAGATTCACTTCGAGGCGCGCCAGTACGGCCATGCCATCAACGACGCACAGGAGGTGCTGCAGCGTGATGTCAACGATCTGACTGCGCAGAGCATCCTGGCGGTCAGCGGCTTGCGCGTGAGTGCCGAAGCCTTGTCCCATCTGCGCAAGGTCAATGAGGTCAAGGGCTCGACCCGTAACGAGGCCGAGAGTGTCGCCAAGCTGATTCGTGAAGCCCTGGGTGAAAGTATTTTGGTGACGCCTCAGGCCGAAGCGGCTGCTGCACCCACCAAACCTGTGCGCCGTGCCGTGCGTCGTACCGCACGCAGCGCCACGCCGGCTGTGAATCCAGAGCCCTCCGGCCAGAAGGCTGTGGCACCTGCACCTGCACCGGTGACCAAGGTTGCCCCGGCACCTGCGGTCAAGCCCGCACCCACTGCCAAGCAGGTTGGCACTACAAGCGGACGCGCTAATCCGTTTGGCGCACTGCAGTAATCAACGACATCAGGAAGGAGGCTGATCATGGCCAAGAAAGACAGCGTTCAACAACGACTCGGACGTGTGCGTCCGCCGCGTGTTCAGCTCACCTATGACGTGGAAGTGGGCGATGCCACCGAACAGAAGGAGATCCCCTTCGTGGTCGGCGTCATGGGTGACTTTGCCGGGCAGCCCGATCCGGACAAGCCCCAACCTAAGCTGAAGGATCGCAAGTTCGTCAGCATCGACATGGACAACTTCGACGAAGTGCTGGAAGGCATTGCGCCGCGCGCCAGCTACCGCGTCAAGAACAAGTTGTCCGCCGAGGGTGGCGAGTTTGGCGTGAACCTGGAGTTCAAGAAGATCGAGGACTTCCGTCCGGAATCGATCGTTGAACAGGTCGAGCCCCTGCGCAAGCTGCTGGAGGCACGTACCAAGCTGTCCGATCTGCGTAACAAGCTGGCTGGCAACGAGAAGCTCGAAGACGCGCTGGCCGAGGTGCTGAGCAGCACTGAGAAGCTCAAGCAGCTGAGCGCCGAAGCCCTGCAGACTGAACAGGAGTGATGCCATGAGCGCCCAACTGCAAGCCCAGACTGGCCAAGTGGTCGACAGCCTCAGCCTGCTGGACGACATCGTCGCCCGCAGCAAGGTGGCCAAGACCGATACCGAGCACGCGCGTGCCAAGGACATCATTGGCGAGCTGGTCAAGGAAGTGCTGGACGGCACCGTGGTGGTGTCCGACAACCTGTCGGCCAACATCGACGCCCGGATTGCCGAGATCGATCAACTGATCTCCGCACAGCTCAGCGAGGTGCTGCACGCCCCCGAGTTCCAGAAGATCGAATCGAGCTGGACGGGCCTGCACTACCTGTGCAAGCACACCTCCACCGGTGAGCGCCTGAAGATCAAGCTGCTCAACACGAGCAAGAAGGACATCGTCAAGGACTTCAAGACGGCCATCGACTTCGACCAGTCGGCGCTGTTCAAGAAGGTCTATGAAGAAGAATTCGGCACCTTCGGTGGCTCGCCATTTGGCGCCCTGATTGGCGACTTCGAAATCGGCCGTGGCGCCGAAGACATGTACTTCGTCGAGCAGATGTCGCACGTGGCGGCCGCATCTCATGCGCCTTTCATTTCGGCCGCATCCAGCGAGCTGTTTGGCCTGGAAGCCTTCACCGACCTGGGCAAGCCGCGCGATCTGGCCAAGGTGTTCGACACGGTGGATTACGCCAAGTGGAAGTCGTTCCGCGAGTCCGAAGACGCCCGCTATGTGGGCCTGACCGTGCCGCGTTTCCTGGGCCGCCTGCCTTACGACCCGAAGGAAGGCATCACGACCGAAGGTTTCAACTTCGTCGAGAACGTCGATGGCACCGACCACAACAAGTACCTGTGGGTGAACACGGCGTATGCCTTGGGCGCGCGCCTGACGGCTGCCTTTGAGACCTACGGCTGGTGCGCTGCCATTCGGGGTGTGGAAGGTGGTGGTTTGGTGGAAGACCTGCCCACGCACACCTTCAAGACCGATGACGGTGAGCTGGCGCTGAAGTGCCCGACCGAGGTGGCGATCACCGATCGCCGCGAGAAGGAGCTCAGCGACCTGGGCTTCATCCCCCTGGTGCATTGCAAGAACACCGACTACGCCGCCTTCTTCGGTGCGCAGTCGGCTCAGAAGGCCAAGAAGTACGACAGCGATGCGGCCAATGCCAATGCGGCGCTGTCGGCCCAGTTGCAGTACATGTTTGCGGTCTGCCGCATTGCGCATTACATGAAGTCGATGATGCGCGACAAGGTGGGCAGTTTTGCCAACACGCTCGACGTCGAGCGTTATCTGCATAACTGGCTGATGCAGTACGTGGTGGACTCTCAGGACGCGTCGCAGGAAATCCGCGCCCAGAAGCCGCTGCGCGAGGCCAGTGTCGAGGTCAGCGAAGTGCCGGGTCGTCCGGGTGTGTATCGGGCGGTGGCCTTTGTGCGCCCCCATTACCAACTCGATGAACTGTCGGTGTCGCTGCGCCTGGTTGCCGAGATGCCGCAAGGCTCGAAGTAAGCAGGTGAGTTCAGGCGGGGCGGCGTCGAAGAGCACCGCCTCCGCACCTTTCACGATTCAACTCAAGGAGTGATACCCATATGAAAGACATTTACGTCAAGTTCAGCAAGCCTCTGAATGGCAAGGACATCAAGGGCGAGTCGCGCGATGCCGGCACTGGTGAGGCCCACCCGGCCCCCTGGTTCGAAGCCACCAGCTGGCAGCACTTCATCCGCCAGCCGAAGTCTTCCACGGCTTCGACCGCCGGTGGCCACACCGCTGAGCGTTGCGAACACGGCGAAATGATCTTCACCAAGGATCTGGACATGGTCAGCCCCCAACTGTGGGAGTCCTGCTCGGCCGGTACGCTGTATGACGAAGTGGAAATCCACTTCATGCGCGCCAACGGCACGAACGACCGTGTGCTGTATCTCAAGATCCAGCTGAAGAAGGTCATCATCTCGCAGGTGTCGCCGACGGTGGACAAGGAAGGTCTGCCAACCGAAACCTTCGGCCTGAAGTACTCGGCTGTGCAGTGGACTTACACGCAGCAGACCATGGACGGCAAGTCCAAGCCGGGTCAAGTGGCTTCGTGGAGCCTGGCCACCAACAAGGCCACCTTCGACGCCCCGAACTGATCGGTGTGATCGTTTGAACGCATTGTGTGCGTGATCGGGATGGGGCCTTGTGCCCCATCTCTCGCTTTGAGCTGTTGTGAACATGTCCTCTCCTGTGCGCATTCGTCGCAGCGTCTTTGACCGCTTGCTGGACAACAACCCCGACATGCCCGAGGGGCTGATGCAGACCTGCACCGTCGAGCAGTTGCGTGATGCGGTGGCGCGGGATCTGGAAAGCCTGTTGAATTCGCGCGCCGCGATCAACTTCGAGGCGATGGACCTGGGGCCGCACACGGCCCGTTCGGTGTTGTGTTTCGGTGTACGCGACTTTGTGGGTCGCGTCTTGTCGAGTTCGGAGGATCGCCGGCACATCAGCCGCAGCCTGTCGCATGCGATCGAGACGCATGAGCCGCGTTTGCAGGGGGTGTCGGTGCAATTCCATGACGAGCAGACCTCGCAGAGTTCACTGGCCTTCACCATCCGGGCGATGCTGGTGGTGCGGCCCACGCGCGAGACCGTGAGCTTCGATGCGGTGCTGCAGCCGTCCTTGTCGAGTTACCGGGTCATGCAGGCGCGTTTTGCGTCGGCTTGACCTTTGATGTTGTTGTTTTCGCCAGGCGCCAGTCATGGATGAGTTGTTGCCCCATTACGAGAGAGAGCTGGCGTTTCTGCGCACGCGCTCGGCCGATTTCGCGCGTCGCTATCCCAAGATCGCCGGGCGTTTGCAGCTGACGGGAGACGTTGGGGACGACCCTCATGTCGAACGGCTCATGGAGTCGTTTGCCTTCCTCAGCTCGCGCATCCACAAGCGGCTGGACGATGACTTTCCGCTGTTCACCGAGTCGCTGCTGGAGGTGCTGTATCCGCACTACCTGCGACCGTTTCCTTCTTGTTCGATTGCCTGTCTGGACCTGGGGGCTGCCGCCGGTCAGATGAGCAAGAGCGTGGTGTTGCCGCGTGGCACGGCCATGACGAGCCGTGCGGTCAAGGGCGTAACCTGCCGCTTCCGCACCACGCAGGATGTGCGTCTGGTGCCGATGCGGGTGAGCGAGGTGTCGTTTCGCAATGCCGTGGGCGCGCCACCGGGCAGCCGGGTGCCGGCTGGGGCCAGCTCGGTGCTGTCGATCACGCTCGACAAGCTGTCGCCGCAGATGTCGTGGCAGGCGATTTTGAGCGAGCCCTTGAGCGTGTACCTCGATGGCGAGGCCTCGCAGATCAGTGCCTTGCGGGAGGTGCTGTGCAACAAGGCGCTGGCCGTGATGGTGCAGTGGCAACCGCATCATCCCTGGCAGTTGCCGCCTGCCGCCGTCGATGGTCGGGTGCGCCTGCCCACCTTGCGCGGGTTTGCCGACGACGAGGCACTGATCGACTGGGACGAGCGGGCCAATCCGGCCTACCGCCTGTTGACCGAGTACTTTGCGTTTCCCGAGAAGTTCAATTTTGTGGAGCTGCCGGCACTGGGTGTGATGGGGGCCACCTCCGTCAGTGGTGATGATGAGGGCGGGCAGCGCAGTGTGGTGCTGCACATCCCCTTGCGTGAGGTGCGCGCCGATTCGGATGAGTCGCGGCTGCTGGAGACGGTGGCGGCGCACAATGTGGTGCTGGGGGCGACCCCGGTGGTGAACCTGTTCAAGCAACCGGCCGACCCGATCCGCATCACCCACAAGGCGGCCGACTACCCGGTGGTGGTGGACGCCCGCAAGGCCTATGGCTATGAGCTGTACTCGCTGGACCGGGTGTACCGCGTGCGTCAGACGACGGCCGGTGAAGCGGTGGACGAGGTGCGCCCATTCTTCTCCTTGCAGCACGATGAGCTGTGGTCCGAGGAGGACCAGGGCGAGGACGATCTGCCGGCCACGGTGAGCGCGGCGCGCACTCGGCAGCGTCGCGGCGGCGCGCGCTGTCTGGCGTACTGGCAGTTGCAGCGTGACGAAGATGTGGCCTTGCACAGTCCGGGCTACGAGGTCTCGCTGACGCTGGTCGATGAATCCTTTGATCCGGTCTTGCCCAGCGTCGAGACCTTGTCGCTGGACGTGACCGCGACCAACCGGGACTTGCCCAGCCTGCTGGCACCGGGCACGCTCGGTGGCGACCTGTTCATGGAAGGGGGCGGCCCGGCCAAGGAGATTCGCCTGCTGCGCAAGCCCACGTCCAGTCAGCGTTTCGAGCGCGGCCGCGGGGCTTTGTGGCGCTTGATTTCGCACCTGTCGCTCAACCACCTGTCCTTGTCGGGCGGGGGCATTGACGCGCTCAAGGAGATGCTGAGGTTGTACGACCTGCCGCGCAGTGCGAGCAACCGCCGTCAGCTCGATGGCCTGGTGGCGATCGAGTTCCGTCCGGCCACGGCCTGGTTGCAGGGGGAGCCGTATGCCAGTTTCGTGCGGGGCACCGAGGTGCGCCTGAGTGTGGATGAGGGCAGCTTTGTGGGCACGGGTCTGGGCCTGTTTGCGGCGGTGCTCGATCATTTCTTTGGCCTGTATGTGCATGCCAACAGTTTCACGAAGCTGACGCTGGTGTCGGCTCGCACACAGGAAGAGGTGCTGACATGCCCCCCGCGCAACGGCGAGCTGCCGCTGGTGTGATCGAGGAGCTGCTGCAGAACCCGCAGCAGTTCGGTTTTTTCCAGGCGATCCGGCTGCTGGAGGGCTGGCTGGCCGAGGGTGGCCAAAGCGGGCAGGGGCTGTCGCGTCTGAACTTTCGCAACAGCCTGTCCTTGTCGTTTCCGCCCAGCGAGATTGAATCGTTGGTGGTGCAACGACACGGCGAGCCCACTGATTCGAATCGTGCGGGCAGTGCAGCGGCGTCAGGGGATGCTGCCGCGTTGGCGCTCGATGCGGTGCTGGCAGCGTCGGGCGAAGCGGCCAACGACGCACCCCATGCGCTGCACATCCACGAGGTGGCACGCATTGACCTGACGCCTGCGTTCATGGGCTTGCTGGGCGTGACGGGCGCTTTGCCGCTGTACTACACCGAGACGCTGGCCCAGCGGGAACATCATCACAAGGATCGTGCGGCGCGGGCGTTCCTGGATGTCTTCAGTCACCGGGCCGTGGCGCTGTTTTACCAGGCCTGGCGCAAGCATCGCCTGGCGGTGCAGTACGAGGGTGCGCAGCGGCAGCGCTTTCTGCCCGAGGTGCTGGCGCTGGCCGGCCTGGGGCAAAGAGGGCTGCGCGAGAGGCTGGCAGGTGCCTCGGGGGGCGTGGCGGATGAGTCGCTCGCGTTCCATGCGGGGGCCTTGCAGCGTCGCACACTGTCGGCGCGGCAGTTGCAACAGGTGCTGCAGTCCTACCTGAAGGTGCCAGTGCGGATCGAGCAGTTTGTGGGGCGCTGGTATCGCTTGCCGGACGAGGCCCGTGGCCATCTGGGCATGATCGTCGGTGGGCGGGCTGGACAGGTGCCGACCACGGGCGTGCTGGGGCGCTCGGCCATGCTGGGTGAACGCGTCTGGCAGCGCGATCTGCGCATGCGTGTGGTGCTGGGGCCGCTGGACCGTGCCGATTTGCGGCGCTTTCTGCCGGGTGGGCGGGGTGCTGCGGCGTTGAAGTCGTGGCTGACCATGCTCAATGGCGTGGCCCTGGAGTACGAGGTCAACCTGACCTTGCAACGCGACGAGGTGCAGGGTTGCACGCTGAGCTCGCACCGGACGCCCCACGAAGCCCGTTTGGGCTGGGACACCTTTTTACAAACCAGACCGGCCACGCAGGACCGCTCGGATGTGCACTACGACATCCATGCGGCCGCGTGAGTCGGCGTCATTTCTTTGGCCTTTCCAACGCTGTCATCACCATGAGTCAGAACCTCAAGACCCTGATTTCCAAGCTCAACGACACCACCCGGCGTGCCGCCGAGCGGGCCGCCAGTCTGTGCATGTCGCGCGGGCACTTTGAGGTGGACCTGGAGCACTTCATGCTGGCGTTGCTGGAGCAGCCGCAGACCGATCTGGCGGTGTTGTGCCAGCGCTTCGATGTGTCGGTGACGGCTTTGCAGCGCGACCTGGAAACCGAGCTGGGTCAGTTCAAGGCGGGCAACACGCGCACGCCAGTGTTCTCGGCGCACCTGCCGGTGTTGCTGGAACATGCGTGGCTGATTGCCTCGCTGGACTCGCACGCCGCACGCATCCGCAGCGCGCATGTGCTGCTGGCGCTGTTGACCGAGCCGAGCCTGAGCCAGTTGGCGCGTCGGGTGTCCAGCCAGTTCGCGCGCTTCAAGCTCGATGAGCTGAAGCACCGTCTGAGCGAGATCACCCAGGGTTCGCTGGAAGCCAGTCAGGGGGTGCGTGATGCGCAGGCACCGGCATCGACGGATGAGACCGATGGCGAGGGGCAGGCGGGAGCAGCCCTGGGGGGCAAGACGCCCGCCCTGGATCAGTTCACGACCAACCTGACGCAGCGTGCGCGGGATGGGCAGGTGGACCCGGTGATTGGTCGCGACACCGAGATCCGTCAGGCCATCGACATCCTGATGCGTCGCCGGCAGAACAACCCCATCCTGACGGGGGAGGCCGGCGTGGGCAAGACGGCCGTGGTCGAAGGTCTGGCACTGCGTGTGGCGTTGGGCGATGTGCCGACGCCGCTGCAGGGCGTGGCCATCCATGTGCTGGACATGGGCTTGTTGCAGGCCGGCGCTTCGGTGAAGGGCGAGTTCGAGAACCGCCTGAAGAATGTGATCGACGAGGTCAAGCGCAGCCCGCATCCGATCATTTTGTTCATTGACGAGGCGCACACCATGATTGGTGCGGGCGGGCAGGCCGGGCAGAACGATGCGGCCAACCTGCTCAAGCCCGCGCTGGCGCGTGGCGAGTTGCGCACCATTGCGGCCACCACCTGGGGCGAGTACAAGAAGTACTTCGAGAAGGATGCGGCGCTGGCTCGGCGTTTTCAGGTCATCAAGGTGGAGGAGCCCAGTGAGGAGCTGGCCTGCGCGATGTTGCGCGGCATGGCCCCCTTGATGGAAAAGCATTTCGGGGTGCGCCTGCTGGACGAAGCGATTGCCGAGGCGGTGCGCTTGTCGGCGCGCTACATCAGCGGTCGGCAGCTGCCGGACAAGGCGGTGAGCGTGCTGGATACGGCGTGTGCCAAGGTGGCGCTGGGTCAGAGCGCCACGCCGGCACGCATTGAAGAAGCACGCAAGCACCTGGAGCGTCTGGATGCGGAAGCCGCCGCGCTACTGCGTGAGGTGGCAGCGGGGGCGCGCCATGACGGGCGCCTGGATGAATTGCGGGTGCTTCGCGAGGCGGTGACGGTGACCTTGCAGGCCGACGAGGCGCGTTGGGGCGTGGAGCAGCAACTGGTGCAGGACATCCGTGTGCTGCGCGACAAGCTGGAGCACCAGGCGGGTGGTCTGTCGATGGCCGAGGCAGAGCAGGGTACGGCGAGTGCTCCGGCAGCGGTCAAGGGTCGCAAGAAGCCTGGCCTGTCGGTGTTCGCGAGCGCCGACCATGAGTTGCTGGCGACCAAGCAGGCCGAGCTGGCGGCGCTGCAGGGCGAGGCGCCGCTGGTGCCGATGCAGGTGGACGGCCATGTGGTGGCCGAGATCATCGCGGCCTGGACCGGCATCCCGCTGGGCAAGATGGTGAAGGACGAGATCCACACGGTGCGCAATCTGCAGGCGACGCTGCAGGAGCGGGTGATCGGGCAAGACCACGCGCTGGCGGCGATCGCGCAGCGGGTGCGCACGGCGCGCGCGGGGCTGGAAGATCCCAACAAGCCCAAGGGTGTGTTCCTGTTTGTGGGGCCGAGTGGCGTGGGCAAGACCGAAACCGCGCTGGCGCTGGCTGACATCCTCTATGGGGGCGAGCGCAACCTCATCAGCATCAACATGAGCGAGTACCAGGAGGCGCACAGCGTCAGTGGCCTCAAGGGCTCGCCGCCCGGCTATGTGGGTTATGGCGAGGGTGGGGTGCTGACCGAGGCGGTGCGTCGCAAGCCGTACAGCGTGGTCTTGCTCGACGAGGTCGAGAAGGCGCACCCGGACGTGCTGGAGATGTTCTTCCAGGTGTTCGACAAGGGCCTGATGGACGATGCCGAAGGCCGGGAAATCGACTTCCGCAACACGGTGATCATCCTGACCTCGAACGCGGGCTCGCAGCACATCATGCAGGCCTGCTTCGAGCAGGACGAGGAACTGGGCGGGGCCGTGATGAAGTCAGCCGAGGCGCTGCCAGATGCCGACGCGCTGGCCGAGGTGCTGCGCCCGACGCTGTACAAGACCTTCAAGCCGGCGTTTGTGGGGCGGACCAAGGTGGTGCCTTACTACCCCTTGAACGACGATGTGCTGGCCGAGGTGATCAAGCTCAAGCTGAACCGCATTGCGGCGCGCGTGAAGGCGAACCACCAGGCTGATCTGGCTTACGACGATGCCCTGATCGACACCGTGTTGGCGCGTTGCACCGAGGTGGACACGGGGGCACGGGCGGTGGACCACATCCTCAATGGCAGCCTGTTGCCCGAGGTGGCCGACAGCGTGCTTGCGCGCATGGCCGAGGGCCGTCCGATCCAGAAGATCAAGGTGTCGGCGGGCAAGGACGGTCAGTTCAAGTTCAAGGTGAGCTGAACGGGGGGGCGCCCGTGCGGAGCGCGTCGGCTGGCCGCGTTGGCACGACCGGCGAGGAGGCGGGTGCTGCCTCAGTCCGCGAGGATGAGCAGCGCTTCGTCGCGCCAGTAGGTGGTGGCGGCGTAATAGCCTTCCCATACGCAGCCGTTGCAGCCACGGCCGCAGCAACTGGTGGGCTCGGGCGGTGGCGGGCGCAGGCTCAGGCCTTGCGCCGCCGCACGCGCCTGCAGGGCCTCAAACATGGCCCGGGCCGAGGGCAGGTCGTGAAAAGCGCCGTCGTGCGGGTTCATGGGCGACAAGGGCATCGTGCAAACCCCCCATTTTAGCCAAGGGGCCGTGGCATAGTCTGCGCGTGAAACGGACTCCCTCTTCTTCCCCTCTCTCAGGTGCCGATGCGTCGGCGGGTGATGGCCCGATGCTGGCGGTCTATGGCCACACGGTGACCTGGAAACACCTGATCCTGACGTCGGCCGCGCTGTTGCTGTTGATGAGCGCGGTGGCGCTGGCGGCGGGCTGGTGGGCGTGGCAGAACCTGGCGGCGCGTGTGGTCTTGCATGAGCAGGACGTGCAGATCCGCCTGCCCAAAGAGCTGGCCATTGAGGCCGAGGTGAGCCGCAAGGTTCAGGTGCAGGTGGACCAGACGGTGCCGTTGCGCGTGCCGATCAAGCAGTCCTTGGACATTGCGCTGAAGCAGACCGTGCCGATGACGGTGAGCATCGACACGGTGGTGCCAATTCGGCTGACGGTGCCGGTCAAGCAGGTGATCGAGGTGGACCAGGTGATCGAGCTGGACACGCAGGTGCAGACCCGGGTGTTGGGCATCTCCATGACCTTGCCCATCCGGGGCAAGGTGCCGGTGAAGGCATCGGTGCCGATCGATCTGAACATTCCCATTGAGCACGATCTGCCGGTGGCGATGGTGCGCACGGCGCAGGTGACGATGCAGGCACCTTTGCGCGCGCACATCGACACGGTGATTGAGACACGGGTGCCCATTCGGCAAGCGCTGGCTGTGCCTTTGATGGCACCCGTGAGTGCGCGCCTGACGTTTCCGCAGCCCACGGTGGCGGCGGGCCTGGACCTGATGGACCTGACGATTCCGTTCAACGCGGTGACGCTGGGTTGGCGGGAGACGGGGGCGCGCTGAGATGATGCACGCGGGTCATCGGGCCGCAGCACCTGCGGCCACGCTGCCGAGAGGTTGGCACCGTCCAGTGCGGCCGAGGGCGCTGCTGGTGGTCAGTGTCGCCTTGCTGTTGGTCTGGCTGGCGCTGATGGCCGGTGGGGTGATGTGGTTTTACGCGCGCTTTGAGAGCCACATCACGGTGCGGGAGCAGCCCGTGCGGGTGCGCCTGCCCTCGGGGTTGCCGGCGCTGGCAGAAATGTCATCACCCTTGAGATTGCAGTTGCCCCAGGCGCTCAAGGTCAATGTGCCTGTGAAGCAGAGCGTGTCACTCGAGTTGCGCGACAGCGTACAGGCCCGGGTGCAGGTGAAGACGGTCCTGCCGGTGTCCACCGATGTGCCGGTGGATCATGAGGTGCTGATCTCGACCGTGGCACGCATGCATGCGCCGGTGTTCCGCTGGTTGCCGCCGCTGGATGTGACGGTGCCGGTACAACTGCGTTTGCCTGTGCACCTGGTGGTGCCGGTGCGCGCCGAGGTGCCTCTGGATTTGGATGTGACGGTCAGCGGCGAGCTGCGCAAGAGCGTGAACGTGCCGGTGGACACGGTGTTGGCGCTGCGCCCACAGGTGAAAGGCGACATCGTGGCGCGGATGCAGGCGCAGACGGCGTTCCGTTTGTTCGGGCCGCAGGAGCCGGTGCCGATGACGATTGCCGATGCGCGTTTGCGCGTGCCTTTTGACCTGACCTGGTTCACGCGCCGGGCGCCGTGACTTCTTCGGGGGAGCAGGTCTCGTCTTGTGCGAGCACGACGAGGGCCTCTTCGCACCAGCGCACCCAGCTTTCTTCGTACATCAGCCCGGTTTTGAGGATCAGGTGCTGGATGCGGGCTTCGCGGCTGAGGGTGGCGTGGTCAGGAAAGTCGCGGGCCTCGAAGGCCTGGTAGGCGGCCAGCTTGGTGCGGTGCAACTGCAGCCGGCGCTTGAGCTCGGGGGCCAGGCCCAGCGGACCGATGGCCGCGTCGGCGCGCAGGCGCACCATGAATTCGTCGCGGATGTCCAGCAGCGGGGCGGGCTCGCGGGCCCAGCGCTGCAGCTCGGTGCGGCCGGCCTCGAGTACCTTGTAGAGCTTCTTGCGGGTGCGGCCGCCATCGGGTGCCGCCTCCGACGCGATCCAGCCGGCTTTTTCCATCCGGGCCAGTTCGCGGTAGATCTGCTGGTGGGTGGCGCTCCAGAAGTAGCCGATGGACTTCTCGAAGCGGCGGGCGAGGTCGTAGCCTGAGGACGATTTTTCCAGCAGGGACGTCATCAAGGCATGGGAGAGCGACATGGCGCCAGTCTACGTGCGTCGGCTTGACTATGCAACCAGTTGCATACCTGGGGAGAATCCCCTACTATGCATTCATGCAACTGGTTGCATAGTTGCGTTGTGCCGACTGGGTCGGTCATTCCCCACTGTTTGTCCATCAAGAGAGAGCCATTTCCATGAGCGCTTATCCCCACCTTCTGCAACCGCTTGACCTGGGTTTCACCACGCTGCGCAACCGTGTCCTGATGGGCTCGATGCACGTGGGCTTGGAAGAGGCCAAGGATGGTTTCGAGCGCATGGCCGCGTTCTACGCGGAGCGTGCCCGTGGCGGCGTGGCCCTGATGGTGACCGGTGGCATTGCCCCGAACGACGACGGCCGCCCGTATCCCGGTGGTGCGCGCATGGCATCGGAAGAGGAAGCGGAAAAGCACAAGGTGGTGACGGACGCCGTGCACGCCGCTGGCGGCAAGATCGCGATGCAGATCCTGCACTTTGGCCGCTATGCGTACCACCCCGGTCTGGTGGCGCCCAGTGCCATCAAGGCGCCGATTTCGCCGATGCCCCCGCGCGCGCTGACCACCGAAGAGGTAGAGCGTACGATCAACGACTACGCGCACAGTGCGGCCATGGCTCAGAAGGCCGGTTACGACGGTGTGGAGATCATGGGCTCCGAGGGCTATTTGATCAATGAATTCACCGCGGCGCGCACCAACCAGCGCGACGACGAATGGGGCGGTGCGTACGAAAACCGCATGCGCTTCCCGGTGGAGATCGTGCGCCGCACGCGTGAGCGCGTGGGTCCGAACTTCATCATCATCTACCGCCTGTCCATGCTGGACCTGGTGGAAGGCGGCTCGACCTTTGACGAGGTGGTGCAGCTGGCTCAGGCTGTGGAAGCCGCGGGTGCCACGATCATCAACACCGGCATTGGCTGGCACGAAGCCCGCATCCCGACCATCGCCACCAGCGTGCCGCGTGGGGCTTTTGCCTGGGTGACGCAGAAGATGAAGGGCAAGGTCAAGATCCCGCTGATCACGACCAACCGCATCAACACCCCTGACGTGGGCGAGAAGATCCTGGCGGAGGGCTGTGCCGACATGGTGTCGATGGCGCGTCCGCTGCTGGCCGATCCGGAGTTCGTGAACAAGGCGGCTGCCGGCAAGGCCGACGAGATCAACACCTGTATTGGCTGCAATCAGGCCTGCCTGGACCACACCTTCAGCGGGAAGATCACGTCGTGCCTGGTGAACCCGCGTGCCTGCCATGAGACGATTTTGAAGATTGAGCCAGTGACGGCGAAGAAGCGCATCGCCGTGGTGGGTGCGGGCCCGGCTGGCTTGGCGGCGGCCACGACCGCGGCACGACGCGGCCACGAGGTCACGCTGTTTGAAGCCGGTGACGATGTGGGCGGTCAGTTCAACATTGCCAAGCAGATTCCGGGCAAGGAAGAGTTTTACGAGACGCTGCGTTACTTCCGCAACGAGATCAAGCTGTCGGGCGTGAAGGCGCAGTTCAACACGCGAGTGGGCGTGGAGGAGCTGGTCCAGGGGGGCTTTGACGAGATTCTGCTGGCGACCGGGGTGACCCCGCGTACCCCGCCCATCGAGGGCGTGGACCACCCGAAGGTGCTGAGCTACCTGGACGTGCTGCGCGACAAGAAGCCCGTGGGCAAGAACGTGGCCGTGATCGGTGCCGGTGGCATCGGTTTTGACGTGTCGGAGTACCTGACGCACGAGGGCGAGAGCCCGGCGCTGAATCTGGCCAAGTTCAATGCAGAGTGGGGCATTGACTCGGAATACAAGGACCGGGGTGGCATCAAGCCTGCGCATCTGGACAAGGCGCCGCGCCAGATCTATCTGCTGCAGCGCAAGACCAGCAAGGTGGGCGATGGCCTGGGCAAGACCACGGGCTGGATCCACCGTACCTCGCTGAAGAACCGCAATGTGGAGATGATTGCCGGGGCGACGTACAACAAGATCGACGACGCGGGCCTGCACATCAGCGTGGGTGGCAAGGACGTGCTGCTGCCGGTGGACAACGTGGTGCTGTGCGCCGGTCAAGAGCCCTTCCGTGCGCTGCAGGCGGGCCTGGAAGCCGCTGGGCAGAAGGTGACCCTGATCGGGGGCGCAGATGTGGCCGCTGAGCTGGATGCCAAGCGCGCGATCAAGCAGGGCACGGAAGTGGCTGCGGCGCTGTGACCATGTCGACGTCACCCAACTTGAATCCGCAGGTGGCGGCCTCGCTGGCGCTGTGGCACGACATGGTGGCCCAGCAGGATCTGGGGCAGCTGCCCTCGATCCTGCGGGACGATGCGGTGTTCCGCTCACCGATGGCCTTCAAGCCGTATGTGAGCGCCGCGGCCGTCAACCTCATCTTGACCACGGTGGTGCAGGTGTTCAAGGCGTTCACCTATCACCGCACCCTGGTCTCAAGCGATGGCCTGAACGTGGTGCTGGAGTTCAGTGCCACGGTGGGTGACAAGCAGCTCAAGGGCATCGACATGATCCGCTTCGACGAGGACGGCAAGATTGCGGACTTCGAGGTGATGGTTCGCCCGATGAGCGGGCTGCAGGCATTGGGCGCCGAGATGGGCGCACGCCTGGCGGCGTATCTGCCGGCCTACAAAGCTCAATCTACTCAGTGAGAAACCCCATGCAATTTGAAACCCTGGCTGTGTCGGTGGACCAGCACATTGCCACCGTCAAGCTCAACCGCCCGGACAAGGCCAATGCCATGAACTGGCAGATGTGGCAGGACATCCGCAGCGCGATGCAGTGGGCCGATCGCACGCCTGAGGTGCGCGTGGTGATTGTGGAAGGTGAGGGCAAGCATTTCACCTCGGGCATTGACCTGACGATGATGATGGGCCTGCAGGCCCAGATCAAGGACGACTGCGAGGGTCGTTCGCGCGAGAAGCTGCGCGCACTGGTGCTGGAGCTGCAGGATACCCTCAGCAGCATCGAGCGTTGCCGCAAGCCGGTGCTGGCCGCGATTCACAACGGCTGCGTGGGCGGTGGGGTGGACCTGATCAGCTGCACCGACATGCGCTATTGCTCGGCCGATGCGTACTTCACGATCAAGGAAATCGACATTGGCATGGTGGCCGACGTGGGCACGCTGCAGCGCCTGCCCAAGCTGATTGGCAACCAGGGCATCGTGCGTGAGATGGCGTTCACCGGCCGCAAGGTGCTGGCCGACGAGGCGCTGCGCATTGGCCTGGTCAACCAGGTGTTCGAGACGCGTGAAGCGATGCAGGCGGGTGTGCGCGAGATGGCGGCCTTGATTGCGTCGAAGTCGCCTCTGTCGATTCGCGGCACGAAGGAAATGCTGAACTACAGCCGCGACCACTCGGTGGCCGATGGCCTGAACTACATCGCGACCTGGAATGCGGCGATGTTGATGTCCAGCGACCTGACGACGGCGATGATGGCCAGCATGGCCAAGCAGACGCCGCAGTTCAAGGACTGATCGGCTCTGCCGGCGGTGGAGGGCAACAGGGTGGAACGCTGGTTACACGGAGCCCTCACGCTGAGCATGGCGCCGCTGCTGTTGGTGCAGGGGCGCTGGGTGCGGCGACGAACGCCGCTGTTACCCGAGCCGCCCGGGCCGCGTGCTGGCGTGATGGGCCAGGGGCCGGTGTTGCGTCTGCTGATGGTGGGCGACTCGTCGGCGGCGGGCGTGGGTGCGGCGCATCAGGATGAGGCGCTGAGCGGGCGGTTGACGCAGTCCTTGTCACGCGATTTCACGGTGCACTGGCGGCTGCTGGCCTGCACGGGCCACAAGCTGGCCGATGTGCGGGCGGCGGTACGTGGGTTGCCTGCCGAGCCTTTCGATGTGGTGGTGGCTGCAGTGGGGGTGAACGATGCCACCGGGCGCACACACATGGCGCATTGGCTGCACGGTCTGCAATCTTTGGTGACAGAGTTGAAGCAACGGCATCAGGCTCAACAGGTGATCCTGTCGGCCTTGCCGCCGGTGCACCTGTTTCCGGCCTTGCCGCAGCCTTTGCGCTGGTACTTGGGGCGGTGTGCCACACGGCTGGACCGGGCGCAGCGGCGCTGGGTGGTCAGTCAACCAGGTTGCGAGCTGGTGGGCGCGGATTTTCCGATGGACCTGCGCTACATGGCCCATGATGGGTTTCATCCGGGGCCTTTGGCGTATGAGGTCTGGGCAAGTAGCTTGGCGGCGCATATCCGAGCGCGATGGCATTGCCCGACGGAGACCCTCCATCATCAGACACTAAGCGATTGATTTATTTTTTTGCTGCCTGTGCAAGCTGTACGCGGTTGCGCCCGTCTTCCTTGGCCTGGTACATCGCCTGATCTGCCCTTTCCATCAAGTTGTCCAGGATCTCATCGCGCCCGTGGAACAGCGCCACACCGATGCTGGCTGTGCAGTCATGCTCGATGGCCGGGGCGGCTGGCGCGGGCCGCAGCACATAAGGGTCGGCCAGGCGGGCACGGATTTTCTCTGCAACGGCGATGGCTTGCACGCGCGCTTCCTCCCACTGGGGGTCCAATGCGCGTAGCACCACCACGAATTCGTCGCCGCCGATCCGTGCCACGGTATCGGCTTCGCGCACACAGCCTTTGAGGCGTGAGGCCACCTCCATCAGCAGCAGGTCGCCCATGCCATGGCCATGCATGTCGTTGAGGGGCTTGAAGTTGTCGAGATCAAGATACAGCAGTGCGCCATAGTGGCTGCTGCGCTTGCTTTCTCCCATTGCCTGGTCCAGGTGCTCCAGCAGCAGGCGACGGTTGGCCAGGTTGGTGAGCGTGTCGTGGAAGGCCAGCTGGCGTATTTGTCCCTCCAGGCGCTTGCGCTCGGTGACATTGCGTGTGATGCCGTGGTAGCCGACGATCTCGCCCTGATCGTCATGGTCGGACTTGATCAGTACCTCGCCCCAGGTCAGGCTCCCATCCTTGCATCGCTGCTGCATCTCAAACTTCCGAAACCCGGTTGGGCCTTTCGGTGGACCGTTGAGTGCGCTGGGACTTAACACTTCCGTGAGCAAGGCACTGGCCTCGTCGGTGAGCAGCTCGAACACCGGGCGTCCCACCACCTCATCGGCCCGGAAGCCCCGCAGGCGCTCATCCGCCGGGCTGATGTAGGTGATGATGAAATCACGGTCCATCCGCCAGTGCACGTCTTCCGCATCCTCCGTCAGCATGCGGTAAAACGCCTGGCTCTCGTGCAACGCCTGAGTGCGCTCGGTCACCAGCGCCTGCAAAGCGCGGTTTTGCTCCTGCAGGCTCTTGAGTGGAAAGACTTCATCGTCGTCTGCGTTCTGGTACGGCACTGAATAGCTGCAATGCGTGATCATCCACGCAGCCCCTTCCAAGCGGAATACCAGCACCAGTCGCGTCATCTCGGCGGCCAGTAAATCGGCGTTGTGGGGCAGGTGGATGTGCAACGTAGCGGCGACCGAAACCACGTCATCGCAGAGATCCTGTATCGAGACGTCGATCACCTCAAGGCGAATTGGGCCCGGCACCTGTTCAAAATCTTGTCTGGTGATGCTGATCCATTCGTCGTGATCCTGGATCAGCCGCCCCCAGCTGCCGGTGAAACCAGTGAAGTTCTGGCTGAAACGCGTCGTCAGGCGGTCGTCCCGTACGGCGTACATCTCGATGTACTCGTCGAACAACTCATGAATCCTGCGCTGGCGCTCCTGCCGTACGTTACGGATCTCCCCTTGGCTCGGCGATTGCATATCTTGGGTGTGGAGCAGATATTGAGTTTGGAGCTGTCCCTAGCATGGTCGGGCGTGTTCATACACTGCCAGCAAAACCTGCGCGCAAGACACGATAACAAGACGGCAAAAACAGGAGCCGACAGCATAGCGGGGCAATGCGACCCATGTAGCGCATAGGCAAAGAGCATACCGCCTTGCCCGGATGGCCGCTATCTTGATCGGGACGCGACGGGCAGATCCTGACCAGGAGCGGACGGTTCCCTCTCCGGCGGCCATTCTCCTGTTCGCGATGACAGCGGCAGTCGCAAAGCAAAGGCGATTCGCTCTTCCGAAAACTGGCGAACCTCTGCGCTGCCTCCATGCAGCTCGACGATGGCGCGGACGATCGCCAAGCCCAGCCCACTGCCCCCAGCATCACGGTGGCGGGAATGGTCGGCGCGGTAGAAGCGATCGAACAAGTGGTGCAGCACCTCAGGCGGCAGAGGTTCGCCTTCATTGACGACCTCCAGCAGCACGCAGCTTGGATCGCCCTGCAGCTCAGTTCGGGCCATCAGCTCGATCACGCTGCCAGACCGTGCATGCCGCAGCGCGTTTGAAATCAGGTTGGCCAGTGCTCGCCGCAGCAAGATGGGCTCTGCCCAGAGCGGCGCGTCCCCATGGCAGCGCAGCCTCAGGCCACGCTCCTCGGCAAGATCGGCGAAGTAGTCGGCTTGGCGGGCCAGTTCTTCGGCGGCCGACAGGGACTGGCAGTGCAACTCGCCCGCCAGCGCCTGGTGTTCGCTGCGCGCCAGGAACAGCAGGCTATCGACCATGCGGTTCAGGCGTTCCAGCTCCTGCAATTGCGAATCCACCAAGCGAGCGTACTCAGCCTCCGTCCGCGTGCGGCTGAGCATGACCTGACTCTGGCCAGTCAGCGTGGCCAGCGGTGTCCGCAGTTCATGCGCCAGGTCGGCTGCGAACTGATTGAGCCGCGCATAGCCTTGCTCCAGCCGGGACAGCATCGCGTTGAGGCCTTCCACGAAAGGCCGAAGCTCGACCGGGGTGTCCGCTGCATGCAGGCGCAGCGCCAGGCTGTGCGGGCCGATGGCGGCTGTTTGCGCACGCAACCTACGCAGGGGGGACAGGCCGTGCCAGATCAAGGCCAGTACCAGCGCGGCGGCAAGACCACCCGCGGCCAGGCTGGCAGTGGCAATGCGCAGCCTGTAATCGGCCAGCAGTGCGCCGCGCTCGGGGTAAAGCCGTGCAAGCCGGATCTCCACTTCGTTTGCGCCCAATCGCGCCCAGGCGTTCAATGCCGCTGCGGGGACGCCTTCTGGCGTTGTCCAGTGCGTGAGGTGCTGCAATCCAGCTTCCTGGCCGATGGGCACCGGCAGCTGCCGTGGCAGGGCCAGGCCGGGCGGGTTGATCGCCAAAAGCAGGCGCCCCCCTTGCGCCGGTGCGGCACGGATCTCGATCAAAGCATTGCTTTCGCCGCTCATCGTGTCTCGAAGGTAGTCGGTTTGCGAGACCAGGAGCTCGGGAGTGCTACTGTGACCGAGCAGTTGCCGCAGCTGGCGCAGCTTGCCCAGCAGCTGGACATCGTCGCGGCGCAACAGCTGCTGCTCGAAGGAAGCATACAAATAGCCCCCTAGCAATGCGCTGGCGACAGCCGCCACCAACGCGCCGGACAGTCCAAGCCGCCAGCTCAGAGACTGCGGCAACCTCATGTTCGCAGCTCGCAGATGTAGCCCATGCCGCGCACCGCGTGGATCAGGCGTCCGGGCACTGGGTCGTTGATGCGAAGGCGCAGGCGGCGCATCGCTACGTCGACGACATTGGTGTCGCTGTCGAAGTTCATATCCCACACCTGCGATGCGATCTCGCTTCGCGACAACACCTCGCCCTGGCGTCGCAGCAGCAGGTGCAGCAGATTGAACTCACGGGCGCTCAGATTCAGACGCTGCCCGGCACGGGTCACCGTGCGCGCCGGCACATTCAGTCGCAGGTCGTCTAGCGCTAGCACATCGTCTTCGCGCTGCGGCCCGCGTCGCAGCAGCGTGCGTATGCGGGCCAGCAGCTCGGCAAACGCGAAGGGCTTGACCAGGTAGTCGTCGGCGCCCAGTTCCAGGCCGTGGACACGGTCAGCCAGCGCATCGCGCGCACTGAGAAACAGCACCGGTACTTGCCGCCCGGCAACGGTTTGACGCAAGCGGCGCAGGACAGTCCAGCCATCCTGCCCGGGCAGCATCACGTCCAAAACGATCAGGTCGTAGGCGTGCTCCACGGCAAGGTGCAGGCCCGTGTGGCCGTCCGCAGCCACGTCCACGACGAAGGCGGCTTCGCCCAGGCCGAGCTTCAGATAGTCGCCAGCCCGGGCTTCGTCTTCCACCACCAGGATGCGCAAGTGGGTCTCCTTGTCTTCAAAGCCATAAGGATGCCTGAGGCCTGTGTACGCATCAATGACAAAGATGTCATCGAGCGGTCAGCGTCGCGGCACCGCTGGCTTTCTACATTGACGGCATGCATTCGAACCATCTCCCTACTCTGTTGCTCGCGGGCTTGCTCGTCAGTAGCGCTCAAGCCGAGACCGCACTGGGGCTTGGCGCCGCCGAGACCCTGGCTGAGTCAGCGCGTTCAGCCTGCAGGGCTTTCGGTCGCGAGGTCGCGGTGGCGGTCGTTGATGCCAGCGGCCAGACGCTGCTGCTGTCTCGCAACTCTGCCGTTGGACCCCACAACCTGGAAGCGGCGCGGCGCAAGGCCTTCACGGCCTTGTCGACCCGCCAGCCCACCTTGACCCTGGGCCGACAGGCGCGCAGCCAGCCCGACACCGCCGCATTGCAGTATCTGCCCGAACTGCTGTTGCTGGGCGGCGGTGTGCCACTGAAGACGGGAGACTCCGTTCTCGGAGCTGTCGGCGTCGCTGGTGGTGGCGGGCCCGAGAACGACGATGCTTGTGCTCGCGCAGCGGTCGCTGCCCTGGCGCCTCAACCTTGACTGTTCATTCAATTCTGGAGCTTCAACATGCGTCCTCATTTCATCGCCTCTGTTCTGTGCGTCTGCAGCCTGACCGGACTCGCCCTGCCAGCGCAGGCTGCCGAGCCGAACCCACTGAGCGTCCATGTGCTCGACCTGCAGACAGGTCAGCCCAGCCCGGGTATCCGGGTTGATCTTGAGCGTCGCGGTGCCACTGGCACCTGGCAGCCGCTGGGCAATGGCATCACGGACGAGCAGGGCCGCATTCGCGCGCTGGTACCGGCCGGGGCACTGAATCAGTGGGCCGCAGGTGACTACCGCGTGGTCTTTCGCACCGGCGAGTTCTACGCCCGACAGCAACAACCCAGCTTCTTCCCAGAGATCCCGGTGGTGTTCCGGGTCGATAGCGCGAAGCAGCATTACCATGTGCCGCTCCTGCTGAGTCCCTTCGGATTCTCCACCTATCGCGGCAACTGAAGGCACCGCAGCCCTCCTGTACGAACGTCTGTTTTCGTAGGTCGACACAATCGACCGCTCCCCGGCCTGCAGCCGCCCTTGCATGATGAGCGGCAGTTCTGCAGCGATTGCGAGAAATCGCTGCGACACGCTGAGCCACGGGTTTGGCAACATTGCCATCGTTGTGTCGGCGCTTGGTCGGACAGCTTGGTACGCTGATCGTATCGTGCCGTCTGAGACGCACGGAAATGGTATGCAGGGTCCGGACTCAAGTCGTCGAGCGCATCAGCGTCACGAGCAGCACCAAGACACCCAGGCCGAGGTTGATCGAGACCCATGTGCGAATCTGCGCCAGGGCCGCACCACCGGCGGCCCACTCGGTCGCTGCAACGGCCCCGCCGAGTCGCTTGAAAAGCACAAAGCGGATGTGCATGAAGATCGCCACCATGACGACGCCCAGCACTGCCATGACGGTCCAGGCCAGCGGCATCTCGAAGCTGCCACCCGACTGCACTACCTGCTTGGCCACACGACCCAGCATCCACACGCCGCTGGCCAGAGTCAGCAGCGAGGCCAAAAGCACGGCTTGGAAGAAGCGCCCGAGCACGTCGTGCATCAGACGCTGCCGCGCTGGAGGCTCCAGCTGAGCAACCGCCGGCCGCAGGAAGAAGTGGGCAAACACCATGCCACCGATCCACACAATGATGGACAGCACATGAACAGTCTTGAGGAGCGCGTAGATCATCGTTCAGTCCTATTTAATCTCAATCGTGGCGCAGCAGATCACCGAAGACAGTGTGCTCGCCCTCCTTGCGATCGGCGCCAGGCGCGTCGTACAGTACGAGCCAGCGCGCCTTGCCGCCCGACAGCGCCGGTGGCAGGGCGCAGATGGCCTCGGCGCGGTTGATGCCGCGACCGTGCGGCAGGTGCACCGACTCGATCAGAGCCGACTCGAAGCGCACCGGCTCGCGGTTGGCGGCCAGCAAGGGCCGGGCAGAAGGCCACTTGAAGACACGGATGTCGCCGTTCAGCACCATGGTCGGGCCGGCCAGGATGTAGAGGTCGTCGCCGGAGAAGTGCAGGTCCCGCACACCCAGGCCGTCGAGTTGCAGGAAATGCTTGCGGATCAGCGTGCCGCTGTCGTCCAGGGGTGCCAAGCGCAGTTGTTCCCCGTGGGTCTCGACCGCGATCTCTAGCAGCGCCGACCAACCGCGCAGCACCGGGCCGCGCAGGCCGAGCAGCAGTCGGCTGCCGTCCACGGCCAGTCCTTCAATGTCGAAGCCGTTGTCCTTGCCCGGGATGGACATGTACGGCCCCAAGTGGGGGTCATCGGCGAGCGCACGGGTGAGCAGGTTGGTTTGCGCATCGCCCTTCAGGCGCAGCGCCCGTCGACCGTCTTGCGCCTGCCTGACCAGGCAGGGCTCGCCCTTAGCGTCGGGCTCGATGGGCAGGCGGGCCAGCAGACGCCGATTGCCGTCGAGCGCGACCTTCGACAGCCGCTTGGCGTTGTCGGCGTGTTCCCGGTCTGGTTTGGTGTTCTTGCGCTTGAGGCCATGCGAGCCCACCACCCAGAGGAAGCCGTCGGTCACGGCCATGCCTTCCAGATCGGCCTCTTCCTCAGCCGTGCCGGGCAGGTCCAGCAGATCGGAGAGCGGGAAGTCGCGCACCTCTCCGAAACGCAAGACCTCGCTGCCGACGGGGGCGAGCAGGCGAAGGCGGTCTAGGCCACAGGCTTCGTCGCCCGCCACCCAGAGCCAGTCGCCGGTGAAGGCCGCGCCGGAAAGATTGGATTGAACCAGCGAGTCAGGCGCGAACTCCAGGCGGGCGGCATTGGCGGTTCGAGTGTTGGGCATCGGGTGATTCTCCAGGGGATGACGTGCCAGGAACGATTGCGTGCTGCACCGCTTGCCAGCCGTAGCCGCCAAACCCCGAAGTCTGCGGCCAAAGCTGCGCCCTATGTTCAGGTTTATCCGATGTTCGCGTTCTTGAAAGCCTGCATTTCCAGAACCGCTACGGGGCGAATGGCCGGAATTGGCCGCCTGTGGCGGTCAGCAGCCTCGGTGCCGCGTGTGCTCACCCGGGGGGCACGCATCAGCGCGGCGTGCCTTCCACGCTGCGCAGGGTGAGGGACTGCCCACTCAACCATTGTTTGCGGGCCGAGCCGCAGTGCGGGCAGGGCTCGATGCGGTCGGGCGGTTCGTACACTGCGGCGCATTGCAGGCAGCGTGCTTGTGCCGGAGTGGTGTGCATCTCGATGGCCGCGCCTTCGGCCAGGGTGCCCGGCAAGGCGGCCAGCAAGGCGGTGCGCAGCGCGTCTTCATCGACGCATCCCAGGGCGCCGATGTCGAGCACGATGCGGGTGATGCGCGAGAGTGTGTTGCGCTGACGCTCCAGCAGGGCGATGACCTCGATGGCCAGGGAGGCTTCATGCATGGTGGGGAGCGGCGGCTTGGTTGACAGGCTGCCCATGGACATCTGGTGTGGTGACCCAGGCGAGGATCGCGTCCCAGGCTTGGTCCATGGCCGCTTGCATGGCGGCCGACACCGGTGCGCCCAGCTCGAAACCTTCGCCGCGCAGGGACAGCAGCCAGGCATCGGGAGGTGGGATTTGCAGAGTGTGGGTGCACAGGTGCAGCAATTGGCTGGGCGTGCATTGGTGGCTGCTGATGGCCGGGCCGCTGGCGCTGGCCTCGACGCGTTGCCATTGCACCGGCTCGCCTTGTCGGGCGGCGGCGTCGATGAACAGCACGCGGTCGCGGTCGCGTAGGTCGTAAGCGTGCTCCACCATCAACTGCTGGTCACAGAGGATGGTGAGGTCGTGCGGGCGGCTGCCGTCTGGGTTGTGCTCCTGGTCATTCAGCCAGGACGACAGTCGCTCGGCGAACAGCGGGCCGGCGGCATCGTCACCCCGGCTGGGGTTGCCCACGGCGATCACGAGAGTGCGGGGCCAGTCGGCTGGCAGCGGCGCGTCGCCGTCGATCAGGCTGCGCGCGTTCATGCGTCGAGCGGAGGCCAGTTGGCGGGCGTGCGATCGGCGGGGGCGGCGTGGGCCATGGGGCGCTCCAGCGCGCCGTCTTCGTGCTTGAGCAGCACATCGGCCAGTTGCCCATCGGCCTCGACCACCTCGATGCGCAGCGGCATCTTGCCGACTGCATGCGTGGCGCACGACAGGCAGGGGTCGTAGGCGCGGATGGCGACTTCGATGTGGTTGAGCAGGCCTTCGGTGATCTCGCGGCCATCGAAGTACTCGGCGGCGACGCTGCGCACGGCTTCGTTCATGGCCGTGTTGTTGTGTGTGGTCGAGACGATGAGGTTGGCGTACTCGACGAGATCGTCGTCGCCGATGCGGTAGTGGTGCAGCAGGGTGCCACGCGGCGCTTCGATGACGCCGATGCCTTCGCGCAGCGGGGTGCCGGTGGCCATCAGGTCGGTGCCGATGATGTCGGGGTCATCGAGCAGGCGGGCGATGCCTTCGGCGCAGTGCAAGGTGTCGATCATGCGGGCCCAGTGCTGGGCCAGCGAGGCGGTGACGGACTGCCCACCGCCCCAGGCGATGAACTCGGCGCGGGCGGCTTCGGCGCGAGGGGTGTCGAGGTAGGTGGCGTTGTTGATGCGGGCCAGCGGGCCTACGCGGTACCAGCCGTGCTCGGGGCCGAGCGTGCGCAGGTGCGGGAACTTCATGTAGGTCCAGGGCTTGACCTCTTCGACGATGAGCTGCTGGTAGTCGTGCACATCGACCTGATCGACGATGAGCTGCCCCTGGGCGTCTTTCACGCGCAAGGCACCGTCGTACAGGTCGGCCGCGCCGTCGGGGCGCACCAGGGACATGAAGCCGGAGGGGAAGTTGGCGAAGCGGCCTTGTTCGGGTTGGCCGCGCAGGAAGAGATCGCGGGCCAAGGCCAGGGCGCTGTCGCACCACGCGATGATCTGGCCGATGTCGGCGCGCATCAGGTCGCGGTCGGCCATGGACAGGGGCTTGTTGAAGCCGCCGGGGACCGAGCCGGTGCCGTGCACGCGTTTGCCGGTGAGCAGGCGGATGATCTCTTGCCCGTACTTGCGCATGCGGATGCCTTGCAGGCCCAGTTCGCGTTCGTCTTGCAGCACGCCGACAATGTTGCGGTGGGCCACGGCGTCGTCAAAGCCAAACAGCAGGTCGGGCGAGGCGAGGTGGAAGAAGTGCAGGGCGTTGGACTGCAGCACCTGCGCGAAGTGCAGCAGGCGGCGCAGTTTTTCGGCGGTGGGTGTGAGGCTTGCGTGGCCGATCACGAAGGCATCGCAGGCCTTGCTGGCGGCCAGCAGGTGGCTGACCGGGCAGATGCCGCACAGGCGTTGCACGAGGGTGGGCACTTCCCAGTAGGGGCGGCCCTGGATGAAGCGCTCGAAGCCGCGGAACTCGACGATGTGCAGGCGGGCCTGTCTGACTTTACGGTCGTCGTCCAGCAGCAGGGTGACCTTGCCGTGGCCTTCGACGCGGCTCACGGGCTCGATGACCACGCGGTTCAGGCTGGCCGGGTCGGTGGCGGTTTCAAGCGGGTGGGGCATGGTGGCTCAGTCGAAATGGCGGTCGGGGCGGGGGATCACGGCGGCGCGTTCGGCCAGCGCGGCCAGGATCAGCTCGCGGAAGGCGGCGGCCGGGGGCGGGCAACCCGCCAGGGTCACGTCGATGGGCACGACTTCGTGCAGCGGCAGCACCTTGTTGAGCAGCGGGGGCAGTTCGGGGTCGCTGGGGATTTGCGGGTTGTGCAGGTCGTCGCCCAGGTAGGCTTCGGCCACCAGCTCGGACACGGGGATGCCGTTGCGCAGGGCGGGCACGCCGCCGTACATGGCGCAGGCGCCCACGGCAACCAGGGTGGTGCAGCGGGCACGGAACTCGCGCAGCACCTCGACGTTTTCCTTGTTGCACAGGCCGCCTTCGATCAGGCCGATGTCCACGCCGCCTTCGCTGACGTGCTTGATGTCGGTGAACGGGCTGCGGTCGAACTCGATGTGCTCGATCAGGTCGGCCAGGGCTTCGTCCACGTCCAGGAAGGACATGTGGCAGCCAAAGCAGCCGGCCAGCGAGCAGGTGGCGATGCGCAGCTTCTTCGTGGGTGTGTGGTTGGGGGCGTCGGCGCTCATCAGCTGTCCTCCGGGCGCTGGGCGATGTCGGCGGCGTCGTAGGGGCGCTGGCCGATGGGGATGACGAAGCCCTGGCGCTTGGGCATCAGGGCACCCACGGGGCAGATGTGCACGGCGCGGTCGGTCACGGCCACGTCGCTGTCGTGCAGTTGGCCGCTGGGGCTGTTGACGAGCAAGGTGGTGTGGGCGCCGCGTCCGCCGATGGCGAAGACGTCTTTGCCATCGACCTCGCGGCTGGCGCGCACGCACAGTTCGCACAGGATGCAGCGGCTGCGGTCGAGCCAGACGTCGGGGTGGGTGGCATCGACCTCGTGGTGCGGGGCGGTGTGCACGAAGTGCGTATCTTGCATGTCGAGGTGGTAGGCCACGGCCTGCAGGTGGCAGGCACCGCTTTTCTCGCAGAAGGGGCAGTGGTGGTTGCCTTCCACGAACAGCATCTGGGTGAGGCGCTGGCGGTCGTGGTGGAGCTCCGGCGTTTCAGACTCGACCACCAGGCCGGCGCGTGCGGGCATCGTGCACGAGGCCACAGTGCGGCCCTGGATGCGCACGCTGCAGACCTTGCAGCTGCCGATGGGGTCGAAGTCGGCGTGGTGGCACAGGTGCGGGATGTACACACCAGCGGCCTGCGCGGCCTGCATCAGGGTCTGGCCGGGCGTGAAGGGGATGGCGCGGCCGTCCAGCAGGAAGGTGTCGGGCTTGGCCAGGGGCGGGGTCGCTGACGAGACCTCGGGGGTGGTCATGGGGGTGTCGGGCGCGCTCATGCGGGGGTGTCCGTGCGGTGAGGGGCGTGGGCGGGCAGGTGGCCCATGTCCACGCAGGCGGCGTCCAGGTCAAAGGCGTGCAGATCGGGCACCAGGCGGCGCTCGACCTGTTCGGGGAAGTGGGCCAGCACGTCGAGCAAGGGGTGGGCGGCGGTCTGGCCCAGGCCGCAGTGGCTCAGGCGTTGCATGAGGGCGCCGGTGTCACGCAGGCGTTCCAGGTCGTGTGGGCCGGCGTGGCCGCTCATCAGGCGGTCGGCGGTGTCGACCAGTTGCACGCAGCCGACGCGGCAGGGCGTGCAGAAGCCGCAGGACTCGTGGGCGAAGAAGTGGGTGTACTGCCGGGCCACATCCAGCATGTCACGGCTGTGGTTGAAGACGGTGAAGGCGCCGCCGGTGGGCAGGTCTTCGAAGCTGATCTGGCGCTGCAACTGGCTGGCGTCGATCAGCTTGCCCGAGGGGCCACCGACCAACACGGCCTGCACGTCGTGTGCGCCGGCGTCTTGCAGGACTTCTGCCACGGTCACGCCCCAGGGGATTTCATACAGGCCGGGACGGGCCACGTCGCCCGAGACACTGAGGATGCGGGTGCCGCGGGACTTCTCCGTGCCATGTGCGGCGAACCATTCGCCTCCGTGCACGGCAATCTGGGCCACCTGCACGAAGGTTTCGACGTTGTTGTTGACGGTGGGCAGACCCAGGTAGCCACGGTCGACGGGGAAGGGTGGGCGGGTGCGGGGGATGCCGCGTTTGCCTTCCACCGATTCGATCAACGCGGTTTCTTCGCCGCAAACGTAGGCTCCGGCGCCCAGGTGCAGGGCGATCTCGAAGGCCTGGCCGCTGCCGGCCACATTGGTGCCGAGCAGGCCTTGGGCGCGGCGTTGGGCCAGCACATCGCGCAGGTGCGGGGCGATGAATTCGTACTCGCCGCGCAGGTAGAGGAAGCCTTGGGTGGCGCCGACGGTCAGCGCGGCAATGGTCATGCCTTCGAAGACTTCGTGGGCCCATTGCATCAGCAGCATGCGGTCTTTGAAGGTGCCGGGCTCGCCCTCGTCGGCATTGCAGGTGATGGCGCGCGGGCCGGGGGCGTTGCGGCAGGCCTGCCACTTCTGCCAGGTGGCAAAGCCCGCGCCGCCCCGGCCGCGCAAGCCGGCGGTTTGCAGGGTGGCGATCATGCCCTCAGCGCCACGGCTGCGCATGGCCTGAATGCCTGCACCTGGGGGGATAGGGTGGCTCAGCGTGAGCGTGTGACGCCAGACGGGGTTGTGTACAGCAAAGAAGTCGGCCGGCCAGGCGTCCAGCGGGGTCTCAAGCAGGATCAGGTCGGCGATCTCGTCGATGCGGCGGGGAGTCAACGTCACCAGTGGGCGGCCGTTGACGAGGCCGGCAGGGCCCTGGTCGCACAGGCCGGTGCAGGCGGTGCGGTGCACGGACACCAGGCCATCGGGGCGGGTGACGCCTTCGGCCACGCCCAGTCTCTGGCAGAGCTGGGCGATCAAGGCCTCGTTGCCCAGCATGCGGTCGGTGACGCTGTCGCTGACATAGACCGTGTAGCGGCCACGCGGCTCGAAGCTGAGGAAATGGTAGAAGCTCACCACGCTGCGGATGGCCGTGTAGCTCAGGCCCCATTGCTGCACGAGGGCTTCCACGGCGTCGGGCGGGATGTGGCCAAAGCGGGCCTGGATGGCGCGCAGCACCTGCAGCAGGTTCTGCGGGCTGGCAGGCCAATGGTGGAGCAGGTCGTCCAAATGCGCAGACATGGTCAGGCAGGCGTCAGGTGAGCGAGGTTTGGCCGGGAGCGCCCGCCAGGCTGATGGTGACGAGGGCCGAGGCATCTTCCAGGGCACGCAGGCCGTGAGGTTCGCCAGCATCAAGGTAGACGTGGTCACCGGCTTGCATGGTGCGCACGCCCTGGGGCACGGTCAACTCGATGCGACCCTCCAGGCACAGCACGGTCACTTCGCCCGACACCTCATGCGGTGGCATGGCCTTGCCAGCCTGGAGCACCAGCCGGATGACCTCCAGATCACGTCCTTTGACGAGGGCGTGGCTGGGGGTGTTCTTGAGGGCTGGACCCAAGGGCAGGGTGGAGACCAAGTCTCCTGAAGTGGCATGTGTGATGGCCATGGCTGCGCTCCTGTGTGGGGTGGCGGGTGAACCGTGTGGCGCGTGCTCAGCAGATGCGAGGCAGAGGGTCACCCATCAACCAGTCCAGCATACGACAACCGCCGAAGGCGGTGCGCATCTGCACGAAATGATGGGGGTCTTCGGTGACGGTGCCAATACAGCAGGCCTGGCGGCCCAGCGGGTGAGCGCGCATGGCGGTCAGCAGGGTGTCGATGTCATCAGGGTGGCACAGGGCCAGCAGTTTGCCTTCGTTGGCGAGGTAGAGCGGGTCGAGCCCCATCAGCTCGCACGCGCCTTGCACGGCAGGGGGCAGGGGGATGGTGGCCTCGTCGAGCATCATGCCCACGCCCGAGGCGGCGGCGATCTCGTTGAGGCTGGTGGCCACGCCGCCGCGCGTGGGGTCGCGCAAGACGCGCAGGCGTGCGCCGCTGCGCAGCATGGCGTGCACCAGGCCGTTCAAGGGGGCCGTGTCGGAGGTGATGGGTGAGTCGAACTGCAGACCTTCGCGCTGGCTGAGCACGGCCAGCCCGTGTTCGCCAATGGGGCCGGACAGCACGATGGCGTCGCCCACCTGGGCGTTGGTGCCAGACAAGCGCACACCGGCGGCGACCCAACCGAGGCCGGCCGTGCTGATGTAGGCGCCGTCGCCCTTGCCGCGCTCGACCACCTTGGTGTCGCCGGTGACGATGGCCACGCCGGCTTCGCACGCCGCGTCGGACATGGAGCGTGCGATGCGCACCAGGTCGGCCAGCGGCAGGCCTTCTTCGAGGATGAGGCTCACCGTCAGGTGCAGCGGGGTGGCGCCCATCATGGCCAGGTCATTGACCGTGCCGTGGACAGCGAGCTGGCCGATGTCTCCGCCGGGAAAGAACAGCGGGGAGACGACGTGCGCGTCGGTGGAGAGCACCAGCCGGTGTCCTGCGGGCAGGTGGTCGGGCATGGGCAGCACGGTGCCGTCGTCGCTGCCGGGTTGCCAGGGCTGGCCGTTCTGGTGTTGCAAATGGGTCCAGGTGCGGGCGAACGCGGGGTGGAACACCTCCTGGACGAGTTGGTGGCTGGCCCGGCCACCTGCGCCGTGGGTGAGGTCGATGCGGCCTTGTTTGAGGTCAAGAGGGCGCACGTAGCCTGGTTTGGCGAGGCTCATGGGATGTGGGGCTCGGTGGTGGCTGCAGAGGTGGGCGGGCCTGAGGTGGGTGTACTGGCCTCGGTGTTGGCCGTGGGCGCTCGGTGACGGCCGTAGGCGTAGTGAGCCGCGCAGGCGCCCTCCGAGCTGACCATGCAGGCGCCCATGGGGTTGTCGGGGGTGCAGACGGTGCCGAAGAGCTTGCAGTCCACCGGCTGGCGCTGGCCGCGCAGGATGGGGCCGCACAGGCATTGCGGGTGGTCCGGCACGCTGCGGTCGTGCAGGCCGAAGCGCAGCTCGGCATCGAAGCGGGCGTAGGCGGGTCGCAGGCGCAGGGCGCTGTGGGGGATGCGGTCCAGACCGCGCCAGGCAAAGTCGTCGCGCAGTTCGAACACCTCGTGCACCAGGGCTTGAGCACGGGTGTTGCCCTGGTGGCTCACAGCGCGGGTGAACTCGTTTTCGACTTCGGCGCGGCCCTCGTTGACCTGCTGCACCAGCATCAGGATGGCCTGCATCATGTCCAGCGGTTCGAAGCCGGCGATGACCACGGGCAGGTGGTAGCGCGAGGCGAAGACCTCGTAGGGCTGGGTGCCGATGATGGTGGACACGTGGGCGGGGCCGACCAGACCGTCGAGCGGCACGGGCTCGGGCTGGTCGAGGATGGCGTGCATGGCCGCGGGCGTGAGCACGTGGTTGCACAGCACGCTGAAGTTGCCCAGGTCTTCGCGCTGGGCAGTTTGCAAGGCCACGGCGGTGGGCGGGGTGGTGGTCTCGAAGCCGATGGCCAGGAAGACGACGTCGCGATCGGGGTGGGCACGGGCCAGCGCGAGGGCGTCGTCCACGGCATAGACGATGCGCACATCGGCACCCTGGGCGCGGGCGCGGATCAGGCTGAGCTGCCCGGACGCCGGCACACGCAGGGTGTCGCCATAGCTGGCCAGGATCACGCCGGGGCGGCTTGCGAGTTCAATCGCCATGTCGATGCGGCCAATGGGCAGCACGCATACGGGGCAACCGGGGCCGTGGATCATCTGGATTTGCGGCGGCAGCAGATCGAGCACGCCGTAGCGCGCCAGGGCGTGGGTGTGGCCGCCGCAGAATTCCATGAAGCGATAGCTGCGACCGGGCTGGGCCGCATCGGCCAGCTTCTGGGCCAGGTGGCGTGCCAGGGTGGGGTCGCGGAACTCGCTGACGTATTTCATGCGCCGCCCTCCGATGACGCTTGCGCGTGGTGGGCGGCCAGGTCGGCGAACAAGGCCAGGGTCTGGGCGGCTTCGTCCGGGTCCAGTCGGCTGAGCGCATAGCCCACGTGCACGATCACGTGGTCTCCCACGGCCACTTCGTCCAGCAAGGCAAAGGACACGGTTTTGCGCACGCCGCCCAGGTCGACCTGACCGGACTGGCCGGTGGCGTCCAGGGAGATCACACAAGCGGGCAAGGCGAGGCACATGGTGGGGGCGTCAAGCGGTGAGGGACACGGGGGTGGTGAGGCGGTGGTGGGCGACCCAGGCCTGACCCAGGCTCAAGCCACCATCACCACAAGGATAGTGGCTGGCGCGCCAGACGCGCAGACCAGCGGCGTGCAAATGCTGTGTCAAGGCGTCGTCGAGCAGGCGGTTGGCGAGGCAGCCACCGATGAGCACGACGGTGTCGATGTCGTGCTGCACGCAGGCCTGGGTGGCCCAGGCGGCCAGGTCGCGCGCCAGGGTGAGGTGGAACACAGCGGCGGCGTCGGCCACCTGTGTGGCCGGGCTGGTGGCGACATGCGAGGCTGTGGCTTGGTCGCACAGCCAGTGCATCAGGGGGCGCCAGTCCAGGACCGATGGGGTCGACAGCGCCGATGGTGCGGAGGTCGGCCCGGAGGTGGGCAA
The DNA here is from genome assembly GCA_001770775.1 of Burkholderiales bacterium RIFCSPHIGHO2_12_FULL_63_20. GTDB lineage: Bacteria > Pseudomonadota > Gammaproteobacteria > Burkholderiales > Burkholderiaceae_C > Aquabacterium. The sequence continues at coordinate 83,468 of MESA01000033.1, read as the reverse complement.
GGGGGAGAAGGTGGGGGCCGTTGGCACGGGCAGGCGCACGACAGATCGGGCCGCCAGGCTTTCCAGGCGCATGGCCGCATCGCCCTCGTGGCCGGAGCGATCGAGCACGCGCAGCACGCCGGCGGCGGCATCGAACAGGCGGCCCAGGCTGGTGCTGTGCGGCAGCGCCGTGAGAGAGGATGCAGGCGCGGTCTTGGCGTGGGCTTGTGCCAGCCAGGATTGCAGCCCGGCCGCGCTAGGCTGGTCGGCAAAGCGGGCGGCAATTTCATCACCACGGCCCAGGGTGTGCAGCAGGGCGATGCCCAAGCGCCAGGGCTCGCGGGCGGCGCGCTCCCCACCCGGCAGGGGCAGCGGATGTAGGTGGCCCAGACGCTGGCATTGGTCGCGGTGCACCCGCAGCAGTTCGCCCCCCCAGGCCTGTCCGTCACTGCCCAGGCCGTGACCGTCCAGCGCCAGGCCGATCACCGGTTGCAGGCTGGCCGGATCGTGCGCGTGCTCGGCCAGCACGGCGGCGATGTGGGCGTGGTGGTGTTGGACGGGTATCAGAGGAAGATCGGCTTGACCTGCCCACTCGGCGGCGAGTCGGCTGCTGTAGAAATCGGGGTGCAGATCGCAGGCCAGGGCGGTGGGGCGCACCTGACGCCAAACAGGCCATTGCTGGGCCAAGGCGTCAAAGGCCATGCGGGTACCAGCGTTGTCGAGGTTGCCCACATGGGGTGACACGAAGACCTGCGTGCCACCGGAGACGTGGGGCGTGCTCAGGCACAGCGTGGCCTTGAGTTCACCGCCGAGCGCCAGCACGGTGGGAGAGGATGCGTCTTGTCGCGCAGGCCAGGACAAAGGCAGCGGCGCATACCCCCGCCCCCGGCGCAGCCAGCAGGCGCTGCCATCCGGGCGCACGCGCAGCACCGAATCATCGTTGCGGGCGGTGATGGCCCGGTCGTGCAACAACAGGGCGTCGGCCAGCGGGGCCAGTTCTCGCCACGCGTGGTCGTGGTCGATCACCAGGGGCTCGCCCGGCGCATTGCCACTGGTCATCACCAGCCAGGTGGGCTGCTCAGCGTGTAGCCATTCGGTTCCCACCGGTCGCCCGGCGGCTTCGTGAAACAGCAAGTGGTGGACCGGCGTGTAGGGCAACATCACGCCCAGGGTGTGCAGATGCGGGGCCAAACCAGGACAGGCTGCTGCCCGCTGCAGCCGCTGGTTCAGCAACACGATGGGCCGCTCTGGAGACGTCAGCCAGCGCGCCTCATCCGGCGACACGTCAAGCCAGTCCCGCAGGGACGCCACGTTCGCTGCCATCACCGCCAAAGGCTTGGTCGGGCGCCGCTTGAGGCGGCGCAGGCGCGCCACCGCCTCCGGTTGGCGTGCGTCGCAACACAGGTGAAAACCGCCCACGCCCTGCAGCGCCACGATGCCACCACGTGCCACCAAGGCCCACGTCTGCGCGATGGCATCACCTTGTACCGCCTCGCCGCTTGAAAGAAACAGCGACAGACGTGCCCCACAGTCCGGGCAGGCCTGGGTCTGGTCGTGGAAACGCCGGTCGTGCGGGTCATGCATCTCTGCTTCGCAGCGCGGGCACAGGTCAAAATCGGCCAGGGACGTGTTCGCCCGGTCGAACGGCAGGCGCCGCGTCACGGTGTAGCGCGGCCCGCACTGCGGGCAGTGGATGAAAGGATGAAGCCAGCGTCGGTTTGTGGGGTCGAACAGTTCGGTCAAGCAGGTGTCGCACACGGCCAGATCGGCGCCGAGCAGGGCATGCAGGGGTGTGGGCGAGTGCTCAGTCGGGCTGGGCAGGATGGCGAACGCGCCGTTAGAAGTAGGCACGCCCCCCGGAGCGTCCGCCTCCATGTCCACCAGTTCGTCAACCCGCCCTGGTGCAGGCAACTGAGGCAGGCGTGCTACCAAACGGGTCACATCGCCCGCGGCCCCCTCGACCAGCAACTCGACGCCTTCCACCGTGTTGCGCACCCAGCCCCGCACCCCCAGCGCACGGGCCTGCTGACAGACCCAGGGCCGGCAGCCCACGCCCTGAACCTGTCCGCGCAGGATCAGGCGGCGGCGCACTGTGTGTCGATCCAGCGCATCCATGCGTCAAAGCCCTCGCCGGTGGTGCTGGACAGCTGGATCACCGGGGCGTCGGGGTTGACCTGGCGCACAAAGTCCAGCGCTCGTGCCACGTCAAACCGCAGATGCGGCAACAGGTCGCACTTGTGCAGCAGGATCAGGCCCGCCGCCTGGAACATGTCCGGGTACTTCAGGGGCTTGTCTTCTCCTTCGGTAACGGAAAACACCAGCACCTTGGCATGCTCGCCCAAGTCAAAGCCGGCCGGGCACACCAGGTTGCCCACGTTCTCGATCATCAGCACGCCCTGTGGCAGCGTGGGCAGATCGTGCAGGGCATCGTGCACCATGCGGGCATCCAGGTGGCAGCCCTTGCCGGTGTTGATCTGCACCGCCTGCACGCCCGTGGCACGGATGCGCTCGGCATCGAAACTGGTCTGCTGATCGCCCTCGATCACGGCGACCGGCCGTTGCTGCGCCTTTAGGCGCGCGACGGTTTCGACCAGCAGCGTGGTCTTGCCTGAGCCGGGGCTGGACACTAGGTTCAAGGCCAGGGTGTGCTGACTGGCCAGGTGCGCACGCACGTGGTCGGCCATGTGCTGGTTGCCAGCCAGGATGTCCTGCTCCAGTTGCAGCACGCGGGTGTGCATGTCGCCGTGCGTGTGGCCCGCAGCCGCTGCATCGTGGGCGCGTGCATGAGTGTGTTCATGCCCATGTTCGTGGGGGTGAGCATGGCCGTGGGCATGAGGCGCATGGGCCTGCGCCGATTCACAACCGCAAATGGTGCACATGGTTCCGTCCGAATATCGCAAAGCAGT
>MESA01000033.1:0-80565 GCA_001770775.1 Burkholderiales bacterium RIFCSPHIGHO2_12_FULL_63_20 | reverse complement strand
GCGCTCGCTCCACGATCGGAAACAAAAAAGCCGCCCGGTGGGGGCGGCTCCGTGTCACATCGCGACGATCAGCCCTTCTGGGGCGTCACAGCCATGTGGGCAACCTGTTGGTCCAGGATGAGTTCGGGTTCGTCGGCCTCTTCAGCAGAAGGGTTGTTCAAACCATGATTGAGCTTTTGCATGTCCAGATCGCCCGTCCACTTGGCCACCACCAGGGTCGCCACACCGTTGCCCACCAGGTTGGTCAAGGCGCGGGCTTCCGACATGAAGCGGTCGATGCCCAGGATCAAGGCCAAGCCGGCCACCGGCACATGCCCCACCGCCGACAGGGTGGCCGCCAGCACGATGAAGCCGCTGCCCGTGATGCCGGCTGCGCCCTTGGACGTCAGCAGCAGCACCGCCAGCAGGGTCAGCTGCTGCGTCAGTGTCATGGGGGTGTCCGTGGCCTGTGAGATGAACACCGCGGCCATCGTCAGGTAAATCGAAGTGCCATCCAGGTTGAAGGAGTAACCCGTGGGGATCACCAGGCCGACCACCGACTTGCGGGCGCCCAGGTTTTCCAGCTTTTCCATCATGCGCGGCAGCACCGATTCCGACGACGAGGTGCCCAGCACCACCAGCAACTCTTCCTTGATGTAGCGGACGAACTTGACGACGCTGAAACCATGCAGGCGGCTGATGATGCCCAGCACCACAAAGACGAACAGCAGGCAGGTCAGGTAGAAGGCGCCCATCAGCTTGCCCAGCGAGAACAGCGAGCTGATGCCGTATTTGCCGATGGTGAAGGCCATCGCACCGAAGGCACCGATGGGGGCGACCTTCATGATGATGCCGACGATGTCGAACAGCACGTGCGAGAACTTCTCGATGAAGTCGAACACCATCGTGCCGCGGCCACCGAATTTGTGCAGCGCAAAGCCGAACAGCACCGAGAACAGCAGCACCTGCAGGATCTCACCCTTGGCAAAGGCGTCCACCACCGAGGTGGGGATCACATGCAGCAGGAAGTCCACGGTGCCCTGCATCTTGCCGGGTTCCGTGTAGGCTGCAATGCCCTTGGTGTCCAGCGTGTTCGGATCGACGTGCATGCCCGAGCCGGGTTGCAACACATTGACCACGACCAGGCCGATGATCAGGGCCAGGGTCGAGACCACCTCGAAGTACAGCAAGGCCAGACCCCCGGTCTTGCCCACCTTCTTCATGTCTTCCATGCCCGCGATGCCCACCACCACAGTACAGAAGATGATGGGCGCGATGATCATCTTGATCAATTTGATGAACCCGTCGCCCAGGGGTTTCATCTTGGCGCCAACTTCAGGCGCGAAGTGGCCCAGCATCACGCCGACGATGACGGCGAACAGCACTTGAACGTAGAGAGATTTGTAGAGCGGCTTGCGTGCAGGTGTCTGGGACATGGCGCGGGCCTTTGCGGTGTGAGAGTGGGGGCCCAGAGCAGACCGCAGTGAATTTCGCACCGGGGCTGCCCCTGGGGGCGGTATGGCGCGAACGATACCCAGCCCGGTGTGGGCCGCCAACTGTGGCGTTCAACAGGCGGGTTAACCCTGAACGCCGCCCAGGCAGAGGTTTTTCACATCTCGCAAGAGCGGCGTGCCCACGCGCCGCGCAAAGTCGGCATGCACGGGTTGCACCGCCTGACGCAAGCCCCTGCGCTGAGACGCGCTCAGGCTGTGCACCCGCACGCCGGGTGTCTGCTTCAAGGTGGCCAGTGCCTGGGCATTGAGGACGGCGGCCCGTGCATTGCCCTCCCACAATGCCTGGTTCAGCGCGCGCTGCAGCAGGGTGCGATCACCATCGTCCAGGCTCGCCCAGAAGCGCGGGTTGGCCACCACCGCATAGCCCAGGTAGCCATGATCGGTCAGGGTGACAGCGCGCTGCACCGGGGCCAGGCCCTGGGTCAGAAAGTTGGACAAGGGGTTCTCGGCCCCATCGACCACGCCCTCGGCCAGTGCCCGCCGGGTTTCGCCGAACGGCAGCACCACGGGATACGCGCCCAGCGCCCGCATCTGGGCGGCCAGCACACGGGATGCCTGAATGCGCAGACGCAACCCCTTGAAGTCGGCTGCTTGCAGCAAAGGACGCTGGGCGCTCATCTGTTTGAAGCCGTTGTCGAGAAAACCCAGGCCCACCATCTGCTGCCGGTTCAGACCCTGCAACAGCTGCTGGCCGATGCGGCCCTGCGTCACACAACGGACCTGGGCCAGGGTGTCAAACAAAAAGGGCAGGTCGAACACCTCGAACTCGGGCGCGCCTGCCACGCCGAACTTGGACAAAGACGGTGCAAGGATCTCCACCGCTCCCAGCTGCAGCGCCTCCATCTCGTCATCGTCGCCATACAGCTGAGAGTCTGGATAGACCTCGACGCGGATGCGCCCCCCTGAGGCCTGCGCCACCAGTTGCTGAAAACGCGCAGCCATCAGCCCCTTGGGCGTGTCCGGCGCCACCACATGCGACAGACGCACGACCAGCTCGGCCGCGTGGGTCACCGGGGCCCACACGGCGCACCACACCGCGATCCACAGCCACATGCTCCTTCCCAGCAGGCGGTGCTTCGACTTGGCGTGGACGTCAGCGTGACACATGTCAGCTATCCTAACCAAAACCCCTCTCTGCCATGTCCGAGCCCACCGTCGATTTCACCCTGCTGGAGCTGGAGCCACCCTCGGCCTCCGCCTGGAACCGCCGCGCCCTGATGTGGCTGGGCGGCATGCTCCTGCTGGTGGCCGTGTCCATCGGGGTGCTGGCGCTGTTCCTGCGCTCGGTCGAAGCCGAAGAGTCCAACCGACGCCGCGTGGTCGACGCCCAATGGCTGGACCAGACCCTGCGCTTTCACTTCCAGCGCCTGGAGGTCGACCTCATCGCCCTGGCGCTGCAGGCCCAGCGTCGCGATGCGCCTGTCGCCTCGGCTGAAGGTGAGGCACTCTCTCCCGCATCTCCCGCATCTCCCGCTTTGCCCGTGAAAGCGGGGCAGTTGTGGCGCACCCCCGACGTCATCCTTTTTCACCGCTGGTTGCCCGCCGAGCAGCAGCGACGCGTCAGTGACTGGCCCGACTTCATGCAAGCGGCTGCCCGCCAGCCCGATGGCGAGCCTGCCTTGCAGACCATGCTGGCCACCACAGGGGCGCTGCAACGCGCCGCCTACGCCGGCCCCTTGCCGCAAGGGGGGGCGGACCCGGGCCACATCCTGTGGCTGGCCGTACCTCAGTTTGAAAAGGGCCAGTTCGTGGGTGACCACGTCGCGGCGGTGCACTTCGAGCGTGCCCTGCGCAGCATCATCCCGCCCTGGGTTGCCCGGGAACATGCCATCCAGCTCAACCCGGAGGGCGGTGCATCGGCCACGGTCCCCATTCACTTTCCCGGCACCCAGCTCAGCCTGGACGTGCGCGCTTTGAACCCTCAACATGCCTTGGCGCCACGGCTCTTTTTCGGCGTGGCGCTGGTGTGCCTGCTGGCCATGATGGCCGCCCTGTATGCCCTGTGGCGTGACACCGTGCGACGCCAACGCGTCGAGGCCCAGCTGCAAACCCAGCGCGTGCTGCGCCAGGCCATGGAGCGAGCGGTGCTGCTGGGTTTGCGTGCCTGGGACACCCAAGGGCGCCCGCTCTACGTCAACCAGGCCTTCTGCCGCCTGGTGGGCTGGCCCGCAGAGGTGCTGGTCGACCCCACGCAGCCCATGCCCTACTGGCCCGGTGCGCCGCGCGATGAGTTCGAGACCTTGCGGGCACACATGTCCGACCCCGGTGCGCAGCAGCTTGGACTGGAAATGCAATGGTGCCACCACGACGGCCACGTGTTGGATGTGTTGGTCCACGGTGCGCCTTTGAGCCTGCCCGATGGCACCGTGGTCGGCTGGATGGGCTCGGCGCTCGACATCACCGAGCGCAAACGCATCGAGCGGCGTGCTGCCCGCCAGCAAGACATGCTGGAAGCATCGGGCCGCCTGATTGCCGTCGGCGAGGTGGCGTCCACCCTGGCCCATGAGCTCAACCAGCCCCTGGGCGCGCTCAGCAGCTTTGCCAACGGCCTGCTCAATCGCTTGCAGCAGCAACGCATCACGCTCGACGAAGTGGGCCCGGTGGTCGAGCGCATGGCCCGCATTGCCGAGAAGGCCGGGCGCGTCATCCAGCGCGTCAACGCCTTTGCACGGCGTCAGGAGATGAACCGGCAGCCCCTGGACCTGCAGCCTTTCGTGAGCCGCGTGGTGGGGCAGGTGCCTTTGCCGGAGGGCCTGCGCCTGCGCACGCACCTGCCCGATGCCGACACCCCACTGACCGTGCCGGCCGACGCCTTGTTGCTGGAACACGCGCTCCACAACGTCGTGCTCAATGCCACCGAATGGGCCATCAAAACCACCGAGGCCGTGCCGCGCGTGCAGGTGCGGCTGGTGCACAACGAGGGCAGTGTGGGCATCCAGGTGGCTGACAACGGCCCCGGCGTGCCGCCTGATCAAGTCGGCAACATCTTCGATGCCTTTGCGACCCAGAAAGATGGCGGCATGGGCATGGGCCTGTCCATTTGCCGCTCCATCATCGAAGCTCACCACGGGCGCATCGATGTGGCGCGCAGCGATGAGCTGCACGGGGCACAATTCACCCTGTGGCTGCCTCTGAACCCCTGATTCCCCTCGTGCACATCGTTGATGACGATGCGGACTTCCGCGACGGCTTGGCGTGGCTGCTCGACTCCCGCGGGCTTCGCACCCGCTGCTGGGCGGGCGGCGATCTCTTCCTGGCGGATTTGCGCCCGGACAGCGACACCTGGGCCTGCAGCATCATGCTGCTCGACATCCGCATGGCGCCGCTCTCGGGCCTGGCCACCTTTGAGCAGCTCAAGGCGCAGGGTTGGCCCTGGCCGGTGCTCTTTCTGACCGGACATGGCGACCTGAGCATGGCCGTGGCCGCCGTCAAGAACGGCGCCTGGGACTTTCTGGAAAAACCGTTTCAGGACAACCAGTTGGTCGACAAGGTGGAGGCCGCCTGCCGCGAGGCCGTCGTCCTGCAAACCGAGTCACAAGCGAAGCTGCGCTTTCAGCAGGCCTTGGCCGCCCTGAGCCAGCGCGAGCGCGAGGTGCTTGATGAGCTGCTGCAGGGCCACTACAACAAGAACATCGCCGATCACCTGGGCATCACGCCCCGCACCGTGGAATTCCACCGCGCCAATATCTTTGAAAAGTTGCAGGTGCAATCTGCCGTCGAGCTGGCCCATCTGATGGGCCGCTACGCGTCGGCTGCGCCGGGGCTCAACTCACCCCGCCCTGGCGGCGCTGCAACTCCTTGAACAGCCCGGACTGGTCCAGGTCGGCAAAGCCGTGCTCGGCCGCCTGGGCGTACAGATCGGTCAGGTGCTGGGTGATGGGGGCATTGAATCCCAGTCCTGCCGAGGTGTGCAGCGCATTGCGCAGGTCCTTGAGCTGAATCGCCAGCGAGCCGCGCTTGGCAAAGTCGCCTTCGACCATGCGCTGGCCGTGTACCTCCAGGATGCGGCTCTCGGCAAACCCGCCCCGCAGCGCTTCGCGGACCTTGGCCGGGTTGGCGCCACCTTTTTCTGCCAGCAACAGCGCCTCGGCCACCGCGCCAATCGTGATCCCCACGATCATCTGGTTGGCCAGCTTGGTCAACTGACCCGAACCCGCCGGCCCCACATGCACCGGGCGGCCCAGCACCTCCAGTACCGCGCGGGCGCGCTCGAAGTCCGCCGCGTCACCACCGGCCATGATGGCCAGCGTGCCTGCCTCGGCGCCCAGCGTGCCGCCCGACACGGGCGCGTCCAGCGCCTGCACGCCCAGCTCCGCCAGGCGGCGGGCGTGATCCTGCGCCTGCTCGGGCAGGATCGAGCTCATGTCCACCACCAGCGTGCCCGCCCGCAGGCCCTGTGCCGCACTGGGCAGCGCGGCACTGAACAGCACCTCGTTGACCACGCCACCGTGCTCCAGCATCGTGATGGCGAGGTCGGCCTCGGCCACGGCGGCAGCCGGGGAGTCGGCCACGATGGCGCCGGCCTCGGCCAGCGCCTCTGCCTTGGCGCGGGTACGGTTCCACACCGTCAAGGGGTGGCCAGCCGCCAGTAGCCGGCGAGACATCGGGGTGCCCATCAGGCCGCAACCCAGCAAAGCAATTCTGATCATCGTGGTCAACTTGTTTGTGAGAGAGGGCCTGGATTGTCAGATACAGGGACAATCCCTGGTTCTCAGGATGGAGCAGCACGTCACCGTGACGGTTTTGCGTCGCGGCGGTGTGAATTAGGGCACATTTGTCGTGTAAAAACTCCTCCATCCCTTGTTTGAAGGACAGCCACGGCGCCGCATTTGAACGACGATCTGTGCGCTTCCTTTGCTTACACCTCTCACACACAGGTTTTCATGGCCGATTCACCTGCCTCCGTCGTCCTGAACAGCGGCCCCGTGCACCAGGCGGTTCTGAACGCACTGGACCAACTCGGGCTGGCCGTGCTGGTCAAGGACCTGAGCTCGGGTCGCTACGTCTATGCGAATGGGGTGGCTTCGCGTCTCCTGCACGCCGGAGATGACCTGCTCGAAGGGGCCCTGGATGCCGATATCTTCGACGCGACCCAGGCCGTGGCCCTGCGTGCCGCCGATGTGCAGGCAGCCTCCATGCCCAACGGCCTGCGGTCGGAGCACCGCATGGAGGTGCGCGGTGCGCGCCGCGACTTCCGCGTCTGGCGCCAGCAGGTGGCCCTTGAGGGGCAAAGCGAGCCGCACATGCTCTCCCTCTGGCAGGACATCACCGAGACGCATCAGCGCGAGGCCCAGATTGCCCAGGCGCTGGCACAGTTGGAGCAACAGCAAAAAGCCAACGACGCCCTGCGCCGCGACATGGAAGACAACCAGGTACGCGACACCTCGTCCGGCCTGTATCACCGCGTTCACTTTGACGAGCAGCTTCGCCGCGAGGCGGATCTGTCCAGCCGTGAGCAGCGCGAGTTCGCACTGGTGGCCATGGCCATCGACAACATGGACGAGATCCGTCGCCTGCATGGCGTGGAGGCCTGCGAGCGTGTGGTCGAGTCGCTGGGGCGCTTGCTGCGTGCCAACACCCGCGCGATGGACTCGCCTTGCCGCCTGGGCGGTGACCGCTTCGTCGTGCTGCTGTCGGGCATCGGCTTGGCCACGGCGCACGCCCGCATGGAGCAGCTGCGCCGCCAGTGCGCCGAGCACATCGTGCCCTTCAATGGCCAACAGATCCCGTTCACCGTGTCGATGGGCGTGTCCAGCTTTCCGCACACCGCCGGCATCGTCGATGAGCTGCTGCGCAGCGCCGACCGCGCGTTGTCCAGTGCGCGCGACAAGGGCGGCAACCGCATTGCGCTGGCGAGCATCCAGTTCGTGCCGGGCGCCTGAGGCCCTCCTGGGCGCCCGCACGGGCGTCGAATCCACCATGAAAAACGGCCAGAACCTGTTGCAGGGTCTGGCCGTTGTCGTATGAGGTGTTCGCCGCGCACTGGTTGCCGCATTCCTGAACCCAGGGGGATTCAGGTGGGCGAGGTCAGCAGCACTTCGGGTTCATCTGACGCGAGATGATCACGCCCGCGCCGCAATATTCCAAGCCCTGGCTCAATGAGCATCGGTTCAAGGAAATAGAAGCAACCACGAACGCGACGAACGCTTTTATTCTACGGCGAATCGCCCGTGGTGTCCGTGCAAAACGCACACAAGCCACACCAGCTCAGGGCCTTTGACAGGCTCAGATCAGATGGCCGTCGCTGTCGAGTGCCTGGTCCAGGCGCTGGATGAGTTGGTCCAGGTATTCGGGGGCCGGCAGGGTCTCATCGGCGGTGCGGGAGGGGGCTGCGGAGGTCGCCGTGGCCTGGGCGGGGCGGTCGGTCAGGATGTAGGCCAGGTTCAGCGCCGCCAGCACCGCGATGCGCTCGCGGGCCTTGAGCTTGCCGCTGTCTCGGATGGCGCACATTTCGCGGTCGACCTGCGCCACCGCTTCGCGCAAACGCTCTTCACCGCCGTCAGGGCAGCCCAGCAGATAGCTCTGCCCCATGATGGAAACTTCGATTTGCTTCATGGCGATCAGGTCTTGGGCAGGTCGTCGTCGGGCTCGGCCAGCATCGAACCGGCCACCTGGGGCAGCTTGTCGATCAGCGCGTCGATGCGCGAGCGAGCGGCGGACAGGCGCGCGCGCAGGGAGTCGCGCTCCTGCGTGGTCACGGTCAGTTGCTGCTGCAACAAGGCGTTGGTGCGTCGCAATTCTTCGTGGCGCAGCAGCAGGCGCTCGATGCGGTCCGTGAGTTCGTCAATTCTGGACATTGAGGGGCGTCAACCTGAGGTGGGGCGCGAGCGGCCAGGGCAAGTCAAACATTGTAGGCGCCTTACAATGCAGCTTGTTGGTGCTCGCGCCGAGGTTCACTCGGTGCAGTTAAACGGGAAGCAGTAGGGCGTGTCGTCTCCACGATGCCCACCCGAACTGCGCTGCCCCCGCAACGGTCGGCGATCGAGTCGCCGGGTTCATCCCGGCACCTCCGCTTGTGCTCTCTGCCACTGGGTCTGAAACAGATCTGGGAAGGTCTCACAGGTTGCAATCGCCCAGCCCGGATACCGGCCAACGAGGGACAGGTCTGCTTGCGTGGGCCTGGTCGTTTCGCCCACAGCCTGCGGGGACGCCGGCAGGGCACTTGTCTCTTGATTCCAATCATGTTTTCTTTGAACTCGGTGCGTGTGGCACCTGGTGCGCGTTCGGCATTGGCTGTGGCGTGCGGTTTGGCTTTGTCTGCGTTTCATGTGGGGGCCCAGGCCGAAGACGCTGTGGCACCGGTGGTGGTGACGGCGTCTCGCATGGAAGGGTTGTTGCAGACTGCCGCCATTGGCGCCACGGTCATCACGGCCGAGCAGATGCAGCGCGCAGGCGTGTCTGATGCCAACGAAGCGGTTCGCAAACTGGCCGGTGTGGCGTCTCGCTCTGATCTCTCTGGTGGACGAGAGCAGCTGTTGGACCTGCGAGGCTACGGCGAAGCAGCCAGTGCGAACGTGGTGGTGCTGATTGACGGTATCCGGATCAGCGAAAACGAAAACCTGTCCGCGCGCATGAGCGCCATCCCGCTGTCGCTGATTGATCGCATCGAGATTGTTCGCGGTGGTTCCAGCGTCTTGTGGGGCGAGGGCGCTTCAGCGGGCGCCATCAACATCATCCTCAAGCGTGGCGAGCGCAACGAGCGCTCCGCTCGCTTGAGTGCATCGGTCGCATCGTTCGGTGCGCATGAGGCGCAGGCTGATGCTGCATGGGGTCAGGGTGCGTGGAATGTGGATGCTTCGGCACGTCGCGTTCGAACGGATGGTTACCGTGACAACAGTGCCTACAAGCAAGACTCGGGTTCGGTGGGCGTGCAGTGGCAGCAAGGCGGCTGGCGCGCGGGCTTGCGTGTCCTGCACGAGGACCAGTACGCACGTTTGCCGGGCTCGCTTAGCTTGAGCCAGTTCAAGCAAAACCCACGGCAAACCCTCTCGCCGGATGACGATGCGAATAACCAGGAAACCCGTTATCTGGGCAACTTGAGCTACCAGCAAGGCGCCTGGACCGTGCAGCTTGATGTGGGGCAGCGTTACCGTGAATCGGATTACCAGTATGTCTCCTACGGTTCGCCGCGCGTGGCCTCGAGCAGCGAACAGGCGCAAGTGTCGCCTCGAGTGATCTACGACCGTCAACATGGTGAAATCGGTGTCAAAGCGGTTGCTGGACTGGACTGGCAAGGTTGGGACTTTGACAAGTCGGGCGCCGCAGGCAAAGAGGTGGGGCAGCAGGAGAACAAGGCGTTCTTTACACATGCTGACATCACCTTGCCCACCCAGACACGCGTCAGCGTCGGGTGGCGTGAGGAGCGCGTGAACAAGCGAGACGACTATCCTGGGGATCCGGATTGGTTCCTGGCGCCGCTGAAGTACAACCGCGATGACAAGTTGCATGCGGGTGAGTTGGGTGTGAATCAGACTCTTCTCAAGGGGCTGGATGCCTATGTGCGTGCGGCGACTTCCTATCGGCTTCCCAATGTCGACGAGAATCGCTCGACCCCTGCCAGTGCCGCACTGCGCCCGCAGCGCAATCGCGATCAGGAAATTGGCCTGAAGTGGGCACAGGCGGGGCACTCTGCCGCTGTTCGCTATTTCGGCCAGGAAACAGACGATGAGATCGCTTTTGACAACGTGGTTTATGCCAACACCAACATCGACCCGACCCGCCGCCGCGGCGTGGAGATTGAAGGGCGCTGGTCTGTCACACGTGATGTGGTCTTGTCAGGTACCTGGCAGCAACTGACGGCGCGTTATCGCGAAGGCGTCAATGCCGGCAAGGACATGATTCTGGTGGCGCCTCATACCGCCACGGTCCGTGTGGCTTGGCGTATGGATGACCGTCAGACACTGGATGTCGGCGCGCAGTTCCTGTCGTCGATGCGACCGGGTGGCGACGAGGCCAACACGTGCTCGCGCCGCGTGCCTTCATCAACCTTGCTGGACGCCCGTTATGGATGGACCGACAAGGTCTGGACGCTGGCCTTGTCCGGAACGAACCTCATGGATGAGAAGGGCTACAACTACGCTTACTCCTTCATGTGTGGTGAGCCGTCGGTGTACCCCTACAGCGGCCGTGCCCTGAAGTTCACCGTGTCACGTCAGTTCTGACATGAGCCTCTCGCCTCACCAACTCATTGTGGGCGGTCAACGCAGTGGCAAGTCGCGTCAGGCTGAACGGCTGGCGCGTCAATGGCTGGCTGCGTCTGCCCACCATCGGGTGACGGTGGTGGCGACCGCTTTGCCTGGCGATGAGGAAATGCGTGCCCGCATTGCCCGTCACCGGGCGGAACGTCCCATGGGTGTGGCCACGGTGGAGTGTCCGCTACACCTCAGCGAGACCTTGCATGCACAGGCGGGCGATGGCCATCTGCTGGTGGTCGATTGCCTGACCCTGTGGCTGACCAACTGGTTGATGCCTTTGCAGGGCGAGCCGGACCTGGCGGCATGGCGGCATGAACGGGATGAGATGCTGCAAACCTTGCAGGGACTGCGTTCGCCCGTGGTGTTGGTGTCGAATGAAGTGGGCTGGGGCATCAGCCCGATGTCGGCGTCCGTTCGTGCGTTTGTCGACGAACTGGGCTGGCTCAACCAGGCGGTGGCCCGATGCTGTCAACAGGTCACCTTGATGGTGGCCGGTCAGGCATGGACGCGTCCGGTGGACCCTGCGCAGGTGGATTTGCCATGACGATGGGCTGGTCGTTCTGGTTTCGCGTGCTGGCGATGTGGTGGCTCTGCCTGATGCTGGTGCTGCCGGCACATGCGGCGATCAATGTGGTCGATGACCAGGGTGCCAAGGTGACCCTGGCCGCCCCACCGCAACGCATTGTCTCGCTGTTGCCGTCCTTGACCGAGTCGGTGTGTGTGCTCGGTGCCTGCGGGCGACTGGTGGCCACCGACCGGTGGTCCAACTGGCCAGAGGCCGTGCGACGTCTGCCCAAACTCGGCGGTTTGGACGATGCCAACCTGGAGTTGATTCTGGCGCAGCGGCCTGATCTGGTTTTGCTCTCTTCTTCGAACAGGCTGGCGGCTCGCCTGCGCGCACTCGGCCTGACCGTGGCGGAACTGGACGCTGAGGATCTGCCACAGGTCCAGCGACTGTTGACCAAGGTGGCGGCTTTGCTGGGCGTGCCACAACAGGCCGCTGTGCAGTGGCAACTCATCGAGTCTGACATCCGCAAAGCCCAGGCCATGGTGCCACCCTCTGCACGCGGCACCAGGGTCTACTTCGAGGTCAGCAGCGCCCTGTACGCGGCGGGGGAGTCCTCGTACATCGGGCAGTTGTTGACGAGGCTGGGCGCGGTCAATGTGGTGTCCGCTCAGTGGGGGCCATTTCCCAAATTGAATCCCGAATTCGTGGTGCGGGCTCAGCCCGATCTGATCATGCTGTCCGCCACCGAGGCAGAAGGCCTGGTGCGGCGTCCCGGCTGGTCACAGATGAAAGCGGTGCGGCATGGGCGCATTTGCGCGATGCCGCCAGTGGAGTACGACGTGTTATCACGACCTGGGCCACGTCTGGGCGCTGCCGCCCAGGTGCTCGCACGATGTCTGGCCCCAGCCGGAGGCCGTCGATGAGCGGCGACACGACGCGGGTGTCGCCGGCTCGCATGACCCTGGCGGGGCTGATCCTGGCGCTGGTTTTGTTGGGCCTCGTTGGCTTGTCCATTGGCAGCTCAGGCTGGCAATCGCCCTGGGAGGCATCGACGAACGTAGGTCTGAGCCAGATCGTCTGGGAGATCCGGGCGCCCCGCACCTTGGGTGCCATGCTGGTGGGGGCGTTGCTGGGGCTGGGCGGTGCGGTGGCGCAGGGCCTGTTTCGCAATCCCTTGGCCGAACCATATTTGCTGGGCAGCTCGTCAGGCGCGGCGCTCGGGATGGCGTTGATGCTGTCGTTCGGCATGCCGGATGCGCTCATCTCGTCCACCGTGGGGCGCATGGGCCTGACGGGCGTGGCCTTTGTGGGGGCCGTGAGCGGGGTGTCTCTGACCTTGATGCTGGCACGCGGTGCGGCTCACACCATGCGCCTGTTGTTGGGCGGCGTGGTGGTGGGCGTCGTGTTGGGGGCCTTGACCCAGTTGCTGATGGTGTGGTCCGCCCCGGCCTGGCGAATCATGCAGGCGTTCATGTTGGGCCACACTGCCTTGCTGAGCTGGCAGGCGTGTGGCGTGATGGCGGCCGTGCTGTGCTTGACGCTGCCTGTGGCGATGGTGCTGTCCAGGGTTCTGGACGCCTTGAGCCTGGGTGAAGACGTTGCCCGTACTTTGGGCATTCCGCTGGGGCTGACACGGGCGGTACTGGTGGGAGTGTTGGCGCTGAGCACAGGTGCTGCGGTGGCTCAGGCTGGCCTGGTGGCGTTTGTGGGGTTGGTGGCACCGCATCTGGTGCGTTCCCGCGCCGGAGCCAGGCACGGCGCGCTGCTGTCCCTTTCAACGCTCATGGGGGCGGTGCTGCTGGCAGCGGCCGACGTGCTGTCACGTCTGGTGCTGGCACCGCAGGAGTTGCCGGTCGGCGTGTTGACCGCCGTGCTGGGTGGCACCTACCTGTTGTGGTTGTTGCATCGGAGGCGCGCATGAGCCCGATGTTGCAAGCTCGCGGCCTGCAGGTCCGATTCGGTGAACGCCGCGTGCTGAACGACGCGACCCTCAGCGTCAAAGCGGGGCGTTGGGTGGCCTTGGTCGGTCCCAATGGTGCGGGCAAGTCCACGCTCATGCGATGCATGGCGGGTCTGCTCAAGCCCGCCGCCGGGGAGGTCACTCTGCAAGGACGTCGTCTGTCCGACTGGTCGGTGCGTCAGCGTGCGCGGGCCATGTCCTGGATGGGCCAGGATGTGGTGGCCGACCCGGACATGTCCGTGCGTGATGCCGTGTCGTTGGGGCGTTTGCCCTACCAAGGCTGGCTGGGTGTGGCCGGTGAGCGAGCCGTTGACCGTCAGGCCATCGAGCAGGCGCTGCAAGATACCGACATGGTCTGGGCCTCTCAGCGGAGCTGGGGCGCGCTCTCGGGCGGGGAACGTCAGCGTGTCAGCCTGGCGCGTGCCCTGGCTGTCCAGGCCCCCGTGATGTTGCTGGATGAGCCGGTCGCCCACCTCGATGCACCGCACCAGCGTTTGTTGGCACAGGTGCTGCGACGCGAGGCCAGCCTGGGGCGCAGCGTGATCAGCGTCCTGCATGAGTTGCCCCTGGCCTTGCAGGCCGATGAACTGGCGATCATGCGGGAGGGGCAGATCCTCACGCAGGGAGCGCGCGATGACCCGAGCGTGCATCGCGCACTGGAATCAGTTTTTGACCATGCTGTGGCCATCACCCGTGTCGACGATCGCTGGGTGGTCTTGCCACAGTTCTAACCTCATTTCCTTACGGTACCTTCTTCATGGACATCCAGAATCCCCCCACCGAAGCCCCTCAGCAACGTGAACACGCCGAGCGTCGCGGTCTCCTGATCGTCAACACCGGCGATGGCAAGGGCAAGAGCACGGCCGCCTTCGGTCTGGCCCTGCGCGCCTTTGGCCGTGGCAAAGCCGTGCGCATCTTCCAGTTCATGAAGGTGCCCTCGGCCCGCTTTGGCGAGCACCGCGCCTTCGAGCAACTGGGCATCCCTATCGAAGGGCTGGGCGACGGTTTCAGCTGGAAGAGCAAGGACCTGGAGCGTTCGGCGCAACTGGCCCGCGAAGGCTGGCAACGTGCGGCGGCCGCCATCACCAGCGGTGAGCACTTCCTGGTGGTGCTGGACGAGCTGACCTACCCGCTCATCTACGGCTGGGTGCCCATCGACGAGGTGGTGCAGACCTTGAAGAACCGCCCCAAAGAAGTCCACGTGGTCCTGACCGGGCGTGACTGCCCGCCCGAGATCATCGAGATCGCCGACACCGTCAGCGAGGTCAAGAAGATCAAGCACGCTTACGAGGCCGGCATCCCGGCACAGCGCGGCATTGAAGACTGACCCGGTGCCATCATGAACTTTGAGCTGCCCCTGATCACCGACCTGCGCGACACGGCCCTGTCCGCACGCCTGCATCACCTCATCGACCGCAAGACCAAGCCCATCGGGGCGCTGGGCCGTCTGGAGGCCCTGGCCCATCGCATCGGCATGGTGTTGCGCAGCGAGCAGCCTCGCCTGGTGGCGCCTCAGATGGTGGTCTTTGCCGGTGACCACGGCCTGACGGCCCGTGGTGTGTCGGCCTATCCGAGTGACGTCACCTGGCAGATGGTCGAGAACTTTCTGGCCGGCGGCGCGGCGGTCAGCGTGCTGTGTC
This sequence comes from Burkholderiales bacterium RIFCSPHIGHO2_12_FULL_63_20, assembly GCA_001770775.1. Lineage (GTDB taxonomy): Bacteria > Pseudomonadota > Gammaproteobacteria > Burkholderiales > Burkholderiaceae_C > Aquabacterium. Next base: position 65,770 of record MESA01000033.1, on the reverse strand, counting down.
GCCAGCACGGTGTGGCCATGACCGTGGTCGATGCCGGGGTGGCACATGATTTTGCGCCCCGCTCGGGATTGCAGATCCGCAAGGTCGCACCCGGCACGGCAGACTGCTCGGCGCAGGCAGCCATGAGTGACTCGCAGTGCGAGGCGGCCTTGCGCCACGGCCAGGAGCTGGTGCGCGACTTGCCCGGCAACGCGCTGCTGCTGGGCGAGATGGGCATTGGCAACACCTCCAGTGCCTCGCTGCTGATGGCCCGCCTGACGGGCGAGTCTCTCGATGTCTGCACGGGCCGTGGCACGGGCCTGGATGACGGCGCGCTGGCGCACAAGCGCGCCGTGCTGCAAGAAGTCCTGGCACGTCATCCTGAAGCAACGTCACCGCTGGCGGCCTTGGCGGCCTTCGGGGGCTTCGAAATCGCGCAGATGGTGGGCGCCGTGTTGCAGGCCGCCGCAGAGAACCGTGTCATCCTGGTCGATGGCTTCATCACCACCAGCGCCGTCCTCGTGGCCGCGCGTCTGCAGCCCTTGGTGCTGCAGCGTTGCGTGTTCTCCCACCAGTCGGACGAAGCCGGTCACGTCACCTTGCTGCGCCATCTGGAGGCCCAGACCCTGTTGCAGCTCGGCTTGCGACTGGGCGAAGGCTCCGGGGCGGCATTGGCCTGGCCCTTGCTGGCCTCAGCTTGTGCGATCCTGTGCGAGATGGCGAGCTTCGACGGGGCCGGTGTCAGTGATTCCGACACGGACGCCGGACAGTCTGCGGCGTGCTGAACGGCCTTCCACCCTTCAGTCCGTCTGACCCACAAGGACGTCTGCCCCCATGCGTTTTCTGATCCACGAAATCCGCCTGTTCTTCATCGCCCTGCAGTTCTTCACGCGGGTGCCCGTGCCCGCCTGGGTGGGCTACCACCCCGATTGGCTGCAGGCCTGCCAGCGCTACTTTCCGCTGGTCGGTGCGCTGGTGGGCACGGCCGGCGCGCTGGCGCTCGCCACCACGGCGGCCTTCTGGCCTCCGCTCGTGGCGGTGCTGCTGTCCATGGCCTTCACGGTCTGGCTCACCGGTGGTTTTCACGAAGACGGCTGGGCAGACACCTGCGATGCGCTGGGCGGCACCGTCAGCCGCGAGCGGGCGCTGGAGATCATGAAGGATTCGCGCATCGGCTCCTACGGCTCGCTGGGCCTGATCCTGCTGCTGGGGCTCAAAGCGGCCACCCTGAGTTCCCTGGCCACGCCGCTGGTGGGGGAGTTGAACAGCGCCCAGAGCAGCCACATCCACCAGGTCCTGCTGGCCTGGACCATGATGGCGCTGATCTGGTGTCACACGGGCTCCCGTCTGATGGCCGTGTGGATGATCCGTTTGCTGCCTTATGGCGGCGACCTCGCGCACGCCAAGGCCAAGCCCTTGGGCCTGCAGGCCACCTGGGGGCAGGTGATCGCCGCCACAGCCTGGACCCTGGTCGTCGCCGGTCTCATGTGGCTGTGGCTGGCCCAATCGGGCTGGCCCACCGGCACGCTGACGACGGCGCTGGGGCGCGCGGCACTGGCCATGTTGATCGGCGGCATCGTGTGCTGGCGCTGGTTCAAGCGCCGCCTGGGCGGCTTCACCGGCGACACCCTGGGCGCCACCCAGCAAGTCACCGAGGTGTTGGGCCTGCTGGCCTGGCTCACGGTCATCCACCCGGTGGGCTGAGCCCTCCGACCCAGCCATGACCACGATATCGCCTCACCTGATCGCTTGGCGCCACCCTCGGCCCATCGGGGCAGAGGGTCGTTGCATTGGTCGCACCGATCTGCCCGTGGACCGGCGCAAGGCCAAGCGTCTGGCCCACCGCATCCGGCAAGCCGCGCGCCGCCACGGCTGGCCTCGTGCCGTGCACAGCTCCTCCCTCCAGCGCTGCGCCGCTGTCGGCCGACAATTGCGTCGCTGGGGTTGGCACCATCACATCGACGACACCCTGCTGGAAATGGATTTCGGCGCCTGGGACGGCCTGACCTGGCCACAGATCGCCCACGCCGAGGTGGACGCCTGGTGCAACGACTTTGCGCACCATGCCCCTGGCGGTGGGGAGAGCCTGCAGGCTATGCTTGACCGGGTGACCACCAGCCTGGACGGTCTGTCAGTCGCGCCTCAGTCCCCACTGCTGATCATCGCCCACGCCGGCTGGGTTCTGTCGGCCCGGTGGGTGACTCAGAACGTTGCCGTACCGGCGCAGCCCAGCCAATGGCCATCCGCGCCCCGTTATGGCGAGTGCTGTGTCCTGCCTGCTGCGCCGATTCAATACCGTCCGGTCGAGCCGCCCAAACGCAAATAGGCCTTTGCCAGAAAGGCCACCACGGCCCGGCGGACCCGCGTCCGCCAGCGCCGGTCGTGCAGCGTGTCAGGCGGTGGCACCTCCCGGCTCTGTGCAAAATCGGCCTGCAAGGAGTTGGACAAGGTCTGTACGAAGCCCCGGTCCCGCACGATCAGATTGCCTTCCAGGTTCAGCACCATCGACAGCGGATCGAGGTTGGACGACCCCACGGTGGCCCACTCCTCGTCCACACACAACACCTTGGCGTGCAGGAATGCCGGCTGGTACTCGAAGATGCGCACGCCCACCTGCTGCAACTCGTCGTATAGCACCTGCGCCGCAATGCCCGCAATCCGGTAGTCCAGCTTGCCCTGCAGCAGCAGGCGCACGGTCACGCCCCGCTCGGCCGCCGCACGCAGTGCCTGGCGCATGGCACGCCGTGGGTAGAAGTAGGGCGTCACGATGTCAATGCACTGCCTCGCGTGCACGATGGCCCGCAGCGCCGCCTGCTCGATCGTGCGCCGCTGGCGCAGGTTGTCGCGCAACACGAAGGCGCTGCGCATGGGCAGCATGGTGTCGCCGTCGTCCATCAACTGTTCCTGCTCCTGCGGGCTCAGGCGCAGCGAGGCGCTCTGCCACATCTGCTTGAGGCGCTGCAAGCGGTGCGGGTCCTGCACCCACTGGACCAGGTCATCGCGCCAGTCGCGCCCAAACTGGGCTCGCGTCCACATGGCGCGGATGGTGTGCAGGATCGGCATCACCACCGCCCCCCGCACCGACACTGCATAGTCCAGACGCGGGTTCTCTGACCAGCCGTGGCTGAGGTCGTAGTGGTCGTCGATCAGATTGATGCCACCGATGAAGCCCACGTCCTCATCGACCACGCACAGCTTGAGGTGCATGCGGCGCCACTGGCCAGCGTCCATCAACCCCCACAGCCAATGCAGAGGCTTGTAGACCACCAGCCGTACCCCCGCGTCTTCGAGTGCGCGCCACAGGCTGGCAGGCGCATCGCGCGAGCCCACGCCGTCCACCACCATCGACACCTCGACCCCACGTTGCGCCGCCCCCATCAGCGACTGCAGCACGGCACTGCTTTGGCCCAAGGGCGACACGATGTAGAGCGCCATCCATACCGACTGCTGCGCCTGATCGATGCGCTCGCACAGTGCCGGAAACAGGTCGCGACCGCCTTGCAGCAAGGTCACCTCGTTGCCGCCCGTGAACACCGGCTTGCGCTGCGTGTACCAGGCCAGGGCTTCCAGCCAGCCCTGAGGGGGCTTGTCGCTATGCTCGACGATGCCTGGGGCCCAATGATTCTTGCCAGGTGGACGACTCATCGGGGGCATCAGGTGTTCAGATCCAACTCCGCCACCAGTGGCAGGTGATCGGACAGCCGGGCCCAGGTGCTGCCCCGCGGCACCATGATCGACTTGCAGTGCAGGCCTCGCATGTAGACCCGGTCCAGCGACAGCACCGGAATGATCGAGGGGTAGGTGGCCACGCGGGCCTCGTTGCCCAGCGCGGCGCGGCTCAAGCTGGCCCCGGCCAGGATGCCGTCGAGCTTCTCGTTCCAGTCGTTGAAGTCGCCGGCCACCACCACCGGTGCCCCGGCCGGCAACTCGTGCATCACCAACTCGGCCAGCCGCTCGGCCTGACGCACCCGGCTGGCACTGATCAGGCCCAGGTGCACCACGACCACATGCACCTCAACCCCGCGCCAGATGACCGGCACATGCAGCAGGCCACGTTGTTCGAAACGGTGGTCCGACACATTGTGGTGGCCGATGGGCCCCAATGGCCAGCGTGCCAGCAGCGCGTTGCCATGCTCACCGTTTTTGGTGATGGCATTGGTGCGGTAAGCCACTTCATAGCCCTCGGGGGCCAGGTACTCCGCCTGAGGCGTGCTGGGCCAGGCGTCGGGGCCAAACTGTGTGTGAGAAAAGCGCCGCGCCTCGGCATGGTTGAACTGCCGCACCTCTTGCAGACACACGATGTCGGCGTCCAGTGCCGACACAGCGTCGCTCAGGTTGTGGATTTCCAGGCGCTTGGTGGGCCCCATGCCGCGCACACCCTTGTGGATGTTGTACGTGGCCACGCGCAAATGCCCCGCGTGACGCTGGGCGGGGGGGAGCAGGGAAGACTGAAGCGGTTTGAGCACGGGTGCATTCCTGCGGCAAAGTGTGCCGCGATGGCGACACCATGCGCTCTACGATAGCAGGTGCGCCGGGTTGGCGACACGCTGGCTCAGTTGCAAAATCGCCTCAGCGTTCGACGGCGAAAAGCAGCGGTCGGCCGCCTCCTGCCATGGCAACCACACATGGGCGATGTGTTCCAGCGGCGCCAGTGTGATCGGGATGTCACGTGGCACGCACAGGCCGAACACATGCTCGGTGTTGTGCGACACACCGGGCGCATAGCGGTGGCGCCAGACGGGGTAGATCTCGTACACGTTTTCTATGCCCCAGTCCTGCAAGGCGCTGAGCGGCACCCGATCGGACCCCACCTGAATGCCAGTCTCCTCCTGCACCTCACGGATGGCCGTTGCCGTCCAGGACTCGTCCAGATGGTCCTTCGAGCCCGTCACGCTTTGCCAGAACCCCGGTTGCTTGGCCCGCTCGATCAGCAACACCTCACGCTGCGGGGTGTAAATCACCACCAGCACCGATTGCGGAATCTTGGGAGACGCTTGTTCGTTCATGACAGACAGTGTGGCATGCTCGTTTGCACCTTGCGTTGGGGCATGAAAAAGGCCACCCCGCAGGGTGGCCTCGTTCGCCGTCAAAGCGATCGGGTCGATCAGCCTTGGGTCGGCGCTGCTGCCACCGCGTTGCGCAGACGGATGTGCAACTCGCGCAACTGCTTGTCGTCCACGTTCGACGGGGCGCCGGTCAGCAGGCACTGCGCGCGCTGCGTCTTGGGGAAGGCGATCACGTCACGGATGGAATCGGCCTTGGTCATCAGCGTGACCAAGCGGTCCAGACCGAAGGCCAGGCCGCCGTGCGGGGGCGCACCGTACTGCAGCGCATCCAGCAGGAAGCCGAACTTGACCTGGGCGTCTTCCTTGCTGATGTTCAAGGCGCTGAACACCTTGGACTGCACGTCGGCGCGGTGGATACGGATCGAACCGCCACCCAGCTCCCAGCCGTTCAGCACCATGTCGTAGGCCTTGGCAATGCACTTGCCCGGATCCGTGTCCATCAGGTCCTCGTGGCCATCCTTGGGGGCCGTGAAGGGGTGGTGCACGGCATTCCAGCGCTCGGAGTCGTCGTCGTACTCGAACATCGGGAAGTCCACCACCCACAGCGGCGCCCAGCGGTCTTCGAACAGACCGGCCTTCTTGCCGAAGTCCGAGTGGCCCACCTTCAGGCGCAGCGCGCCGATGGCGTCGTTGACGATCTTTTCCTTGTCGGCACCGAAGAAAATCAGGTCGCCGTCCTTGGCGCCCGTGCGCTCCAGGATCTTGGCCAGGGCCGCATCGTGCAGGTTCTTCACGATGGGCGACTGCAGGCCCTCGCGACCCTTGGCCACCTCGTTGACCTTGATCCAGGCCAGGCCCTTGGCACCGTAGATCTTGACGAACTCGGTGTAGGCGTCAATCTCGCCACGCGACATGGCACCGCCACCGGGCACGCACAAGGCCACCACGCGGCCACCCTTGGTGGTGGCAGGCGTCGAGAAGACCTTGAAGTCCACATCGCCCATCACGTCGGTCAGTTCGGTGAACTGCAGTTTGACGCGCAGGTCAGGCTTGTCCGAGCCGTACAGGTGCATCGCATCCGCGTACTTCATGACCGGGTAGGCACCCAGGTCCACGTTCAGCGCCTTCATGAAGACGTGGCGGATCATGCCTTCGAACATGTCACGGATTTCCTGTTCGGTCAGGAAGCTCGTTTCAATATCGATCTGGGTGAATTCGGGCTGACGATCGGCGCGCAGGTCTTCGTCGCGGAAGCACTTGGTGATCTGGTAGTAGCGGTCGTAGCCGGCCACCATCAGCAGCTGCTTGAACAGCTGGGGCGACTGGGGCAGGGCGAAGAACTGGCCGTCATGCACGCGCGAGGGCACCAGGTAGTCGCGAGCGCCTTCCGGGGTCGACTTGGTCAACATCGGTGTTTCGATGTCGATGAAGCCATGCTCGTCCAGGAACTTGCGTGCTTCCATCGCCACGCGGTAGCGCAGCATCAGGTTCTTTTGCATGTAAGGACGGCGCAGGTCCAGCACGCGGTGGGTCAGGCGGGTCGTCTCGGACAGGTTCTCGTCGTCGATCTGGAACGGCGGCGTCACGCTGGCGTTGAGCACTTCCAGGTTGTGGGCCAGCACCTCGATCTTGCCGCTGGTCAGGCCGGCGTTGGTCGTGCCTTCAGGGCGGGCGCGCACGACACCGGTCACCTTCAGGCAGAACTCGTTGCGCACGTCTTCGGCGATCTTGAACGAATCGGCACGGTCGGGGTCGAACACCACCTGCACCAGACCTTCGCGGTCGCGCAGGTCGATGAAGATCACGCCGCCGTGGTCGCGGCGACGGTGGGCCCAGCCCATCAGCGTCACGGTCTGGCCCATCAGCGCTTCGCTGACCAGACCACAGTAAGTGGTGCGCATTGTTGTTCTCTCCGGGAATGAGGTTCGTGCGGCCTGGGCACAGGCCCGGCTCGAAACCCTCGATTGTCGTTCAGGATTGGGTCTTTGCAACGTGCGGCGGTGCCACCACGCCCATCGAAATGATGTACTTGAGGGCCTCGTCCACCGACATGTCGAGTGACATGACCTCGGCACGCGGCACGATCAGCATGAAACCCGAGGTCGGGTTGGGGGTCGTGGGCACATACACGGTCACCATTTCGGTGATCAGTTTGTCGGCCACTTCGCCCGTCGGGCGTCCGGTGACAAAGGCGATCGTCCACGAACCGGCGCGAGGGTACTGCACCAGCACGGCTTCGCGGAAAGCCTGACCGCTGCTGGAAAACAGCGTGTCCGAAACCTGCCGGACCGAGTTGTAGATGCTCTTGACGATGGGGATGTTCGAGAACATCCGGTTCGACTGGTTGAGCAGCCACTGGCCGACCATGTTGGTCACGGCCACACCGGTCAGCCACAGGGCGGTGACCAGGATGATGACGCTCAGGCCGGGCACACGCTGCAGATCGGCCAGAACGGGGTGGATGCTGACGGGCAGCACGGTCCGGGCAACGACCATGAACCAGGCGAACACGTCGTCGAGCGTACCGATCACGCTCTTGAGCACCCAGATGGTGATCACCAGGGGGAGCCAGACGAGCAGGCCGGTGAGGATGTATTTCTTCACTGTGGGGACGGGGGAGAGGGCGCGAGGCCGGGTGCCTGGACAGGCAGACTGGCCTGTATTGTCAGGCCAGTCCGTGTCAGGTCAGGGAGTGAAGGAGGAATCGGTGCGGGTCAATGGCAGGCGCAGGAGCCACCACAGGGTGTGCCCCCGGTGTCGCCAGATGAGCTGCCGGTGCTGGCCTCGGCTGCCGCCGGTGCTGCTGCAGCGGTGACGCCCGTGGCCGGGGCGCTGGTGCCACCCGAGCCGCCACGGAAGTCGGTCACATACCAGCCCGAACCCTTGAGCTGGAAGCCTGCGGCCGTGATCTGCTTTTGAAAGCTCTCGGCGCCGCAGGCGGGGCAGGTCGTGAGCACAGGATCAGAGATTTTTTGCAGAACGTCCTTGGCGTGACCACAGGACGAACATTGGTAGGCGTAAATCGGCATGGCCTGACCTCGAGAAAATCCACAATTGTAAAAGACTGCGCGGGCCCTGTCAGCGTGCGAGGGTTGGCAGCGGCTTGCACATGCACATGGTGGCCCCTCGCTGAAAATCAAGTGCCGTATCGGGCTGCAGTCCGGGCCGGCTGGTACGGTGTTCGGGGCAGCGGCGGGGGCTGGACGGCGTCGATCAGGAGCGCGCCCGTCAGGCCGTCAGCAGTGGGCGTTTGCTAGGCCGGTCTGCGACCAACTGGGGAGCCAGTGAGCCGATCACCATCCCTGCCAGCGCCATCAGCAGGCCGGCCAGTTGCCCCGGGAAGGCCTCTCCCAGGCCGGTATGGAAGGTGAACAGGGTCAGCGTGCCAATGCCCAGCACGATGGACAGCAAGGCGCCTTGGGTCGATGCCCGTTTCCAGTACAGCCCGAACGTCAAGGGAACGAACGCACCCACCAACGGAATCTGGTAAGCCGCCGACACCAGATCATAGATGGCAGTGCCTTGCATCAAGATCGCGTACGTCAACACTAGGCAGGTGAAGACAAAGAGTGTGACGCGCATGGAACACAGCACCTGGCGGTCCGTCATGCCGGGTTTGATGTTCTTGAGAATGTTTTCGACGAAGCTGGTGGAGGGGGCCAGCAGGGTGGCCGATGAGGTGGACTTGATCGCAGACACCAGTGCGCCGAAGAAAAAGATCTGTGCGACCAGGGGCATCTTGCTCATGATCAGCGTCGGCAAGACCTTCTGCGGATCGTTGGCCAGCAGTTCCCGGGTTTCGTTCGGCATGATGATTAGCGACGAAGCCACGATGAACATGGGCACGAACGCAAAGGCCAGATAGCTGAGTCCGCCAATGATGGCGCCGCGCTGGGCCGTGATGGCGTCCTTGGCCGACATCACGCGTTGAAACACGTCCTGCTGTGGAATGGAGCCCAGCATCATGGTGATGCCTGCCGCGATGAACCAGAGCCAGCCATCAGGTGTGTTTTCGGGGAAGAACTTGAACCAATCGTTGGCGTGGGCCAGGTCGATCACCTTGTCGGCCCCGCCGGCCTGGTCCGCTGCCATGTAGGCGATCAGCGACAGGCCGACCACCAGCACGACCATCTGGATAAAGTCCGTCCAGGCGACCGCCAGCATGCCGCCCACCATCACGTAGACCAGCACCAGCAGGGTGCCCAGGGCCATGCCGTAAGCGGGGTCGATGGCTCCGCCGGAGAGCACCGAGAACACCAAGCCCAGTGCGGTGATTTGTGCTGCCACCCAGCCCAGGTAGCTCAGGATGATGGCCAGGGAACAGAAGATTTCGACGCCCTCACCGTAGCGCTGACGGTAATAGTCGCCGATGGTGAGCAGGCTCATCTTGTAGAGGCGACTGGCGAAAAAAGCGCCCACCAGCACCAGGCACATCGACGCCCCAAAGGGGTCTTCCACCACGGCGCCAAGACCCCCTTCGGCAAACTTGGCGGGGATGCCCATGACCGTCTCCGCACCGAACCAGGTCGCGAAGGTCGTTGTGATGACCATGACGAGGGGTAGGCTGCGGCCGGCGATGGCGAAGTCGGTTGTGTTTTTGATTCGGGTTCCGGCATACATACCGATCGCCATCGTGCCAAGCAGATAGAGGATCACAAACGCAAGCAGGGTGGTGTTCATGGTCGATATCGAAGGGTATCGATGGTTGTCGAATGGGGGCGGAGTTTAGTGGCAGATTGTCTCTGGATGCGCACATGTGCTCAGGCACGTAACTGTGCGGGGCGAGACACCTTTGAGCAGGGGGTTACAGCACGCCCAGACCGTGCAGTCTGAGCACAAATTGAGCCGTCAGCAGGCCCAGAACGAAACCCACCCCGACCCAGACGATCATCGACAGCAGGCGATTGCTCTGACGTTGCTCGGCCAGCATGGCAGCCAGATCGCGGCGCAGGCCAGCATCCCCGATCTCGAGGTTGTGGTGGATCAGCCGCGGCAACTCGGGCAACATTTTTGCGTAGCGAGGCGCCTCGCGCTTGAGTCGCTCCCACAGGCCGCGCATGCCCACCTGCTCGTGCATCCACCGCTCGAGGAAGGGCTTGGCCGTGCTCCACAGGTCCAGATCGGGGTCGAGCTCACGCCCCAGGCCTTCGACGTTCAACAGGGTCTTTTGCAGCAGCACCAACTGAGGCTGGATCTCAACGTTGAAGCGCCGTGAGATCTGGAACAGGCGCATCAGCACCTGGCCCAGCGAGATTTCCTTGATCGGGCGGTCGAAGTAGGGCTCGCACACGGTGCGGATGGCGCCTTCCAGCTCGTCGACCCGGGTGCTTGCAGGCACCCAGCCACTTTCGATGTGCAGCTCGGCCACGCGCTTGTAATCGCGGTGGAAAAAGGCGATGAAGTTCTGCGCGAGGTAGTCCTTGTCCACCTCGGTGAGCGTCCCGATGATGCCGAAGTCCAGCGCGATGTAGCGCCCGAAGGTGGCCGGGTCCAGGCTGACCTGGATGTTGCCCGGGTGCATGTCGGCGTGGAAGAAACCGTCGCGAAAGACCTGGGTGAAGAAAATGGTCACGCCATCGCGGGCCAGCTTCTTGATGTCGACCCCGGCGGCACGCAGGCGGCTCATCTGGCTGATCGGCACGCCGTTCATGCGCTCCATCACCATCACGGTGGGGGTGCAGTAGTCCCAGACCATCTCGGGCACCAGCACCAGGTTCAGCCCGTCCATGTTGCGGCGCAGTTGTGCGGCGTTGGCGGCTTCGCGCACCAGGTCCAGCTCATCGTGCAGGTACTTGTCGAACTCTGCCACCACCTCGCGGGGCTTGAGGCGTTTGCCGTCGGACCAGAAGCGCTCGACCCAGCCGGCCAGCGTGCGCATCAGGGCCAGGTCGTCGTCGATGACGTTGAGCATGCCGGGGCGCAGCACCTTGACGGCCACTTCGCGTCCGTTGTGCAGCACCGCGAAGTGGACCTGGGCGATGGAGGCACTGGCAATCGGGTCGGTGTCGAACTGCTTGAACACCGCCGACAGCGGTTTGCCCAGGGCTTTCTCGACCAGGCGTGCCGATTCATCACTGGGGAAGGGCGGAACGCGGTCTTGCAGTCGGGCCAGCTCGTCAGCCACATCCGGCGGGAGCAGGTCACGCCGGGTCGACAGCATCTGGCCGAACTTGACGAAGATGGGGCCGAGGTGCTCCAGGGCCTGGCGCAGACGCTCGCCACGGGGTGCGTCCAGCCGCCGCCCGGTGGACAGCACGCGGGCCAGCAGGCTCCAGCGCGGGCGGCGCAGGCTGTGTAGCAGCAGGCCGTCGAGCCCGAAACGCAGGGCAATCAGGCCGATGTAGGCGGGGCGGAACAGCGAGCGCATCAGCGGGCCTCTCTCAGCGACGTGACGAGGACGAGCTTCCCGCATCGCCGCCCTGGCCGGGTCGCCAGCGTTGCAAGGCCTGACGCACGGCGTCACCGACCGCGCGCAGCCACTCGGCCGGGGCATTGCCCAGCAGACGGGCCACGTCGTCCTGAATGTCCCAGCGCAGGTGGTTCATGAGCCAGGAGGCCACTTCGGCCAGGGCCACGTCCCCTTCGATGCGGACGTCCGGGCGTTGACCAGTGAGCAACTGGCGCGCCATCGTCAGCGGGTCGCTGAGCTCGATGGTCAAGGTCAGGCCATCGGTTTGAGGGGGAAGGGTCTCACCCGATTCGACCAGCTCGAACAGGCCCGCCGGGGTGATGACGAAGCGCATGGGTGGGGGTAATAACCCCTGGGAACCATCGGCCGGCAGCAGGAACCGAGGCAGAGGGGGCGAGAAGGTGCTCGTCCATTGCAGGTCGATCGTGCGGCCTGCATGAGGTTGGAGTTTGCCACTGGCCACCGGTTCGCTGGACACCACGTGGTTGAGCAACAGCGTCAAGCGGGGCAGCACCAGGGGGCCCAGCCAAGTGAAGGGATGAGAAAGCATGTCGCGGATTGTAGGTCTGGGCCGACAACCCCTGGAAAGCAGGGGGAGGGGAGGGGTGCATTCGACGCTAAGCTGCGACGGCTGGCATTTCACATTCAATGACTTTAGGGTTTTTCCTGTCATGTTGCCCTCCGGCGCTGGATGGTTTGGAGGGCTGTAGGTCTCATGTTCAACAAGCGCAATTACCGCCCTACTTTCTTCAGTGCGCCCGAGTCGGTGACGTCCTTCGTGGCGGCTTTTCTCGAGCCCTTTGTCACCGTGGGCACGTTGCTGGCGGTGATGCTGTACTTGAACGAGTCGGTGCTGCGACCCGATCTCGCCCTGTGCCTGCTGGCCTTTGCCTTGACGTTTCCGGGGCGCAACCGCTTTCATGACGCGCCGCTGGAAGCGGCCATCGACATCGTGTCCTCTTGGGCCGCGGTGCTGGTCATTTTGGCCGTGTGCGGGTTTGCCACCAAAAGCCTGATGTTCTTCAAAATGGATGTCATGGCCACATGGGCTTTGGCGACCCCGGTGGCACAGTGGATGGTGGTCATGGCCGGGCGTGCCATCGTGCAGCGCCAGATGGCGCGTCCCGAAGCGCGTCGCAAGGCGGTGGTGGTGGGGGCTGGCGCCCTGGGTCTGAAAGTGGCCAAGGCATTGCAGGCCAATCCTGGGCAGGCGGTCAGCTTTGTGGGCTATTTTGATGACCGGTCGGGTGAGCGCGTGCATCCCGAGACCCATGCACAACGTCTCGGTGGCCTCAAGGACATTGCCGACTACGTGCAGGCTCATGGCATCCACGAGGTCTACATCACCTTGCCGCTGGGTTCTCAGCCCCGCATCCTGGCGCTGATGGAGGCCATCCAGGGCACCACGGCCTCGCTGTATTTCGTGCCCGATGTGTTTGGCATCAGCATCATCCAGGGCCGCCTGCAGGACATGAACGGGGTGCCTGTGGTGGGCATCTGTGAAACGCCGTTCACGGGCATCAACGAGCTGGCCAAGCGCATGTTCGACATCGCGGCGGCCAGTGTCATCCTGGTGCTGATTTCGCCGCTGTTGCTGGCCATTGCCATCGGCGTCAAATGGAGTTCGCCGGGCCCCATCATCTTCAAGCAGCGGCGCAACGGGCTCGATGGCGAGGAGATCATCGTCTACAAGTTCCGCTCCATGCGGGCCATGGACAACGGTGCGGTGGTCAAGCAGGCCACCAAAGGCGACCCTCGCATCACGCCGTTCGGCGCCTTCATCCGCAAGACCTCGCTCGATGAGTTGCCGCAGTTCATCAATGTGCTGCAGGGGCGCATGAGCATCGTTGGGCCGCGTCCTCACGCGGTAGCCCACAACGAGTCCTATCGTCGACTGATCAAGGCCTACATGGTGCGCCACAAGGTGCGACCAGGCATCACCGGCTGGGCCCAAGTCAACGGCTGTCGCGGCGAGACCGAGACCCTCGACAAGATGCAGGCGCGGGTGGAGTACGACCTGGAGTACCTGCGCAACTGGTCCTTGGGCCTGGATGTGGAAATCATCTTCCGCACGATTCGTCTGGTGCTGTTTGACCGCAGCGCGTACTGAGTGCCCGCGCTCGGCGGGACATCTGACACATCAATCAAAATCAAGATCAAGAGGGTGGCATGCAGCAGAAACCAATCATCGTTCGGGGCCTTTCGCTGGCATTGGGAGTGGCCGCCGTGCTGAGCGGGCTCGGCGCAGCGAATGCCGCCGAGCAGTTGCCGCTGTATCTGACCTTGAGCCAGAGCCTGACGCGTGACAGCAACCTGCTGCGCGACAACAATGACCGTCGGCGCGACACCATTTCCACGACCACGGTGGCAGCGGGCCTGAACAAGGCCTATGGGCGCCAGAACTACCAGGTTTCGGCCTCGGCCTCGCGCAATGCCTACAGCGAGAACTCGCAGTTCGACAACGATGGCTATGCGGTCAGTGCCGAAGTGGCCAGCGAGGTGGGGTCCAATTTCAAGGTGACCCTCAACGGTGCGGCTTCGCAGTTTCTGCCCAATTTCGAAGATCAGGTCAACCGCTCCGTTCGCAACACCGAACGCAGCCGGCAGGCCTCGATCGACGTGCGCTATGGGCTGTATGGCCGCTGGTCAGTGAACGCGGGCGGCAGTTACAGCAAGGTCGATTTTCAGGTGAACACCACCGAGAACAAGACCTCTCAGTCGATGTTTGCCGGCGTGCGTTACCTGCCCTCGGATCTGGCCTACCTCGGGCTGACGCTCTACCGCACCGACACCGATGTCCCCAATCGACTGTTGCTGGGCGTGAGCACGCCGGGCGAGAACATCGAGCGCACAAGCCTGAGCGTGGACACGGTGTGGCAGGTGACGGGCTTCAGCCGGCTGTCGGGTCGCCTGGCGGCCACCAGCGAGAAGCATCCGCAGGATCGCCGCCGTGACTTCAGTGGCTTGACCGGGTCCGCTTCGTGGACGTTCACGCCAGCGGGCAAGGTCTCCTATGCGCTGAATTGGGTGCGGGACACCAGCAACGAGGGCTTGGGTGTGATCGATGCCAGTTCAGCATACGCCACCAACAAACGTCTGACCAACAACTTCTCGGCAACGGCCAATTTCCAAGCCACGGCCAAGATCAAGTTCAACGCCGGGTACACGTATGCGCTGTACGAAGAGGACCAGGACATTGTCGGTTCCTCGCCGAGTACCGGCAGCGAACAAAACGGTCGCTACAGCGCCTTGTCGCTGGGTGTGTCCTACCAACCCATCCGCTCCGTGGGCCTGGGCTGCGACATGCAGCGTTACGACCGGACGAGATCCACCTTTACCCGTGCGTATGATGGCAATACGGTGGCGTGTCGCGCCTCCTTCACCATCGACTGACACGGGGAGTTCACTTTGCCTTGCATCCTGTTGACCGGGGCCGCCGGTTACATCGCTTCGCACACCTGGCTGGCTTTGCAGGAGGCGGGCTTTGACGTGGTGGGCATCGACAGCCTGGTCAACAGCTCGGTGAAGGTCCTCGATCGGATCGAGATCATCGGGCGTCGTGCGCCGCATTTCGTGCAGGGCGATGTGCGCGATGCCGCTGCGCTCGATCGTTGCTTCGAACTGGCCCACACGCGTTTTGGCGGCATCCAGGCCGTGGTGCACTTTGCGGCCCTCAAAGCCGTGGGGGAGTCGGTCGAGCGGCCGTTGGACTATTTCGAGAACAACCTGGGCGGTTTGCTCTCGGTGTGTCAGGCGATGAAGCGCCACGGGGTGAACAACCTCGTGTTCAGCTCTTCGGCCACGGTGTACGGTAGCCCCGACACCTTGCCCATCACCGAAGATGCGCCGCTGCGGGTGACCAATCCCTATGGTCAGACCAAGCTGATGGGCGAAGAGATCCTGCGCGAGCTGGGCCGCTGCGACCCCACCTGGCGCTTTGCGTGCCTGCGGTACTTCAACCCCGTGGGCGCGCACCCCAGTGGCCTGATCGGCGAAGACCCACAGGGCATCCCCAACAACCTGATGCCCTATGTGGCGCAGGTGGCGGTGGGCCAGCGCCCGCATCTCAATGTGTTCGGCAAGGATTACGACACGCCCGATGGCACCGGCGTGCGCGACTACATCCACGTCTGCGACCTGGCCGAAGGCCATGTGGCGGCGCTGCGCTACCTGTTCGATCACCAGCAGTCGCTGACCGTCAACCTGGGCACGGGGCAGGGCTACAGCGTGCTGGACCTGGCGCAAGCCTATGGGCGTGCGTCGGGCCGTGACATTCCGGTCGAGTTTGCGCCGCGTCGTGCGGGTGATGTGGCCGCCTGCTATGCCGACCCGCAACGTGCCTTCGAGACCATGGGCTGGAAGGCCACGCGTGGGCTCGATGAGATGTGCGTGGACTCTTGGCGCTGGCAGTCGCACAACCCCCATGGTTTTCAGGACTGAGGTCCTGTCCGCTGTGCCGCTGACGGTCCGGCGTTCTTCCTTTTTTTGGTTTTTGCAAACATGACCCATTCCTTGCTTCCCGTCATCATGGCCGGTGGTTCGGGCACCCGCCTGTGGCCGCTCTCGCGTGCGCTGTATCCGAAACAGTTCTTGGTGCTGACGGGCAATCAGAGCCTGTTCCAGCAAGCGCACCTGCGTTTGCAGTCCCTGGCCGCGGCCGACATCACCGTGGCGCAGCCTTGCGTGGTGGGCAACGAGGAGCACCGTTTCCTGGTGCTGGACCAGTTGCGCGAGGTGAAGGGCCAGGCCGCTCCTTTGTTGCTGGAGCCCGTGGGGCGCAACACTGCCCCGGCCGTGACGCTGGCGGCCTTGCAGGCCGTCTCGGAAGGGGCGGACCCGATCCTGGTGGTCACGCCTGCCGACCAGACGGTGACCGACGAGGCCGCTTACACCGCCGCGGTGCAGCAGGCCGTGCGCGCCGCCGCCGAGGGGGACATCGTGATCCTGGGCATCACGCCCGATCGCCCGGAAACCGGCTTTGGCTACATCCGCACCGGTGAGGCCAACGCCCAGGGTGCGCGCAGCGTGCTGGCATTCGTGGAAAAGCCCGATGCGCCGACCGCGCAGGCCTATGTGGCCGATGGCGGCTATTTCTGGAACAGCGGCATGTTCGTGATGAAGGCCTCGCGCTGGCTGGCCGCGCTGGGGCATTTCCGCCCGGACATCCTGGCGGCCACTGAGGCGGCGTTTGCGGTGCGCGCCACCGATGCCCCGTTCGTGCGCCCGGGGCAGGACGAGTTCAAGGCCGTGCCTTCCGAGTCGGTGGACTACGCCGTGATGGAGCAATGTCCAGCCCATCCGGAGGCCGGGTTTGTGGTGCGCATGGTGCCGCTCAATGCCGGCTGGTCCGATCTGGGCGCCTGGGATGCAGTCTGGCAGGTGACGCCGCATGATGCGAAGGGCAATGCCGGGCAGGGCGACGCGCTGTTTCACGGCACGACCAACACCTTGATCCATGCCTCGTCGCGCCTGGTGGCGGCAGTGGGCCTGGACAACATCGTGGTGGTGGAGACGCCGGATGCCGTGCTGGTGGCCGATCGCAGCTGCAGCCAGGAGGTCAAGCAGATTGTCGCCACGCTGGCGAGCCAGTCTCGCCCGGAAGGCAGCCTGCACCGCCGGGTGCATCGCCCTTGGGGGTGGTACGACTCGATCGATGCGGGGGAGCGCTTCCAGGTCAAGCGCATCATGGTCAAACCGAAGGCCTCGCTGAGCCTGCAGATGCACCACCACCGCGCCGAACATTGGATCGTGGTGAGCGGCACCGCCGAAGTGACCGTGGGCGAAGAGGTGAAGTTGATTTCCGAGAACCAGTCCATCTACATCCCGCTGGGGACGGTGCACCGGTTGACGAACCCCGGGGCGATCTCGCTGGAGATCATCGAGGTTCAGTCGGGCAGCTACCTGGGCGAGGACGACATCGTCCGTTTCCAGGACAACTACGGCCGCACGAGCTGAAGCGGGTGGGGCGGTTCAGCGCCCCAGGTGCTGCAGCAGGTCGAGCGGTTGCGCCACGATGACGCTGGCGCCCCAGGTGTCGATCTCGCCGCTGTGGCCGATGTAGCCCCAGGCGGCGGCCGCGCTGGGCATGCCGGCGGCTTGGGCCGCCTGGATGTCGCGCAGGTCGTCGCCCACGTACAGCACGCGCGAGGGCACCACCCCGATCTGCTCACAGGCGGTCAGCAAAGGCAGGGGGTGAGGTTTGGCGTGGGCAGTGCTGTCGCCGCTGATCAAGGTGGCCGAGCGCTCGACCAGGGCCAGGCCCTGCATGACCGGCACGGTGAAGCGGTGCGGCTTGTTGGTGACGACGCCCCAGGCGATGTTTTGCGCTTCCAGCGTGCTCAGCAGTTCGGCCATGCCGTCAAACAGCACGGTGGTGTCGGCCAGGCAGCGTTCGTAGGCGTTGAGAAACGCGGTGCGCAGGTCTTCGAACTCGGCGTGGCCGGGGTGGATGTCGAGTGCCGCACCGATCAGGCCGCGTGCGCCTGCCGAGGCGTAGGGGCGCAAGATCTCCAGCGGCATGGGCGCCAGACCTCGCTGCACGCGCAGGTGGTTGACCGCGCCAACGAGGTCGCCGGCGGTGTCGGCCAGGGTGCCATCCAGATCGAACAGCACAGCCTGAGCGGGTTCGGCCCAGCTCAGGCGATCAGCGGGCGCAGCGCTCATGGCGTCAGGGGCTTGCGGCAAGCGATCAGGTAGTTGACGCTGGTGTCGCCCGACAGCTTGTACAGGCGGGTCAGCGGGTTGTATTCCATGCCCTTGAACTGCACGGTGTCCAGGCGCGCTTCGCGGATCCAGCGGGCCAGTTCGGCCGGGCGGATGAAGCGCGAGAACTCATGCGTGCCCTTGGGCAGCAGCTTGAGCAGGTACTCGGCGCCCACGATGGCATACAGGAAGGACTTGGGGTTGCGGTTGAGGGTCGAGAAAAAGACCCAGCCACCGGGTTTGACCATGTCGGCACAGGCGCGCACGATGGAAGTGGGGTCGGGGACGTGTTCGAGCATTTCCATGCAGGTGACGACGTCAAACTGCGCGGGCTGTTCGGCTGCCAGCGCTTCGGCGGCGATGCTGCGGTAGTCGAGGTTGGCGACGCCGGCTTCCATGGCGTGCAGTTGGGCGACCTTCAGCGGCTTGTCAGCCAGGTCGATGCCCAGGACATTGGCGCCACGGCGGGCCATGGACTCGGCCAGGATGCCGCCGCCACAGCCCACGTCGACCACGGTCTTGCCCTTGATGGACGCGTGCTGGTCGATCCAGTCCAGGCGCAGGGGGTTGATCTGGTGCAGGGGGCGGAATTCGCTTTCCGGGTCCCACCACTTGTGGGCCAGGTCACTGAATTTGGCGAGTTCTTGGGGGTCGGCGTTCGTCATGAACGTGATGCTACCCAAAGGACCGCCTGCTTCCGCCACGCAAGGGCATTTCTTGCGGCTTTTTTGATCTGACCCGGCGGTGTCGCAGGGCTGCGGCTCAGTCTGGGGCCTGCTTGAG
This sequence comes from Burkholderiales bacterium RIFCSPHIGHO2_12_FULL_63_20, assembly GCA_001770775.1. Classification (GTDB taxonomy): domain Bacteria; phylum Pseudomonadota; class Gammaproteobacteria; order Burkholderiales; family Burkholderiaceae_C; genus Aquabacterium. The sequence goes on along the minus strand of MESA01000033.1, from coordinate 46,891 downwards.
GCGGCGATAGAGTGTGTTGCGGCTGATGCCCAGGCGCCGCGCCGCTTCGGACATGTTGCCCTGGGTGGCGGCGATCACCTGCTGGATGGCCTGGTGGGACAAGCGGCGCAGGTTGGCGTCGCTGAGCGAGGCAGGGGCCAGCGCCGCAAGCGGGGGAGAGGCGAGTGAGGACCGGTCGTCGTGGTGGGCCGCATCGGAAGGTGCTGGGGTGCGCTGGCCATCCTGCAACTCCTGCACCATGTCCTCCGGCAGATGCCGCCAGTCGATGGCGACCTCGCCGGGTTCGAGCAAGGCACAGGCGGTGCGCAGCAGGCTGTGGAGTTGGCGCAGGTTGCCAGGCCAGCGGTGCTCTGCCATCGCCTGATGCAACCCCGGATGCACGGTGGGCACGGAGGCGCGCGCCATGTCCCGGCAAATCTGGTCGAGCATGTGGCTCACCAGGGTGTTGAAGTCTTGCCGCTCGCGCAGGGCAGGCAGGGTGAGGGTCAGGCCGTTGAGGCGGTAATAAAGGTCCTCGCGAAACTGGCCGGTGCGCACGGCTTCCCGCAGGTTGCGGTGGGTGGCGCATACCAGCACGAAATCCACAGGGTGGGCTTTGTTGCCGCCCAGGGGCACGACCATCTTGTCCTGCAGCACCCGCAGCAATCGGGCCTGCAGGGCCAGGGGCATGTCGCCAATTTCGTCGAGGAAGAGCGTGCCGCCTTCGGCCTCGCGAATGCGGCCGGGTGCGCCTTCGCGTCGTGCGCCCGTGAAGGCGCCGCCGACGTAGCCAAACAGCTCGGCCTCGATCAGGGTTTCGGGCAAGGCGGCACAGTTGAGCGCGACAAAAGGGCGGGCGGCGCGGCGGCCCTCGGTATGCAGCGCGCGGGCGAACACCTCCTTGCCGGTGCCGGATTCGCCCTGGATCAGCACCGGAATGCCCTGCGCCTGCACCCGTTGCGCCCGGCTGTGGGCTTCGGCCAGACGGGGGTCGAGCGCCAAGGGGGAGGTGGCGCCGAAATGCGCAAGGGATGGCGCGCCGACGTGCGGGATCGGGCGGGCGTCACGGGTACGTGCCAGGGGGGATGGGGTGGGGCTGGATGCCGTTTGGATCACGCTCCGGCGAGGCCAGTCGAGGCGGGCAAACAGGGGCAGACCGCGCGAGGTTTGCAGGCGCAGGGTGCGACCGGGGGGCATTTGCGCCACCCGCAGGCCGGTGAGGTCGGCCAGGGTGCCGCCGCCGACCGTCGGCAGGTTCAGCCATTCGCGGGCGAGCTGGTTGCTGCCCACCACCCAACCGTCTTCCGACAGGGCCACCAGGCCTTCGCCGACCGCGCCCAGGCCCTCGGCGTGCGCGTGCAGGCGCAGCACCTGGTCGTGGCCATGGCGGGCGTGAAACAGGCGGTCTTCGATCATGCGGGCGGCTGAGCGCACCAGGGCGAAGGTGTGCGGGTGGTGGCCGCGGTGGTCGCCGGAGATGTCGATGACGCCACGCAAACGTCCCTCCGAGGTGAGCACGGGCGCGGCGGCACAGGTCAGAAAGCTGTTGCGGGCCAGGTAGTGCTCGGCGCCATGGATGACGACGGCGCGTTGCTCGGCCAGGGCGGTGCCGATGGCGTTGGTGCCCCGGTCGTGCTCATGCCAGAGTGCGCCGGGGCGCAGGGAGACCCGCTCGGCCCGGGTGGCGAAGTCGGTGTCGCCCAGGCTGTCGAGCAGCAGGCCCTGGCTGTCGGCCAGCACGACGACGTTGCCGCTGTCGCGCATCTGGTCGAAGACGAAGCTCATGACCGGCCGGGCGTGGGCGAGCAGGTCGTGCTCGCTGGCCAGTGTGTGGCGCAGATCGGTGGTGCTGCAAAGGGGCGGCTCGGTGGCCACATCGACCGGGCTGAGGCCCGCGTGGCGGCTGCGCAGCCAGGATTGCCGCAGTGTGTCGTCCACCAGGCCCAAGGGCACATCGCCGGCATCCATCAGGCAGCGGCGGGCCTGCTGGAGGTCGGCTGCGGATTGGTGATGGGTCAGTTGGCGGGGCATGGCGGGATGAGGTCTCTCTAGCGCGGTCGTGCCGAGTATGGCGTTGCCGGCAGCGCGACACACCCGTGGTCACCCTGTGTCATTTTGGGACAGTGTGGCGTGGCGGCGCAAGCGCTTTGACACAGGGTGACAGCCAGCGACGGACGTGGCCTGCCTGGGAGCGGCGCGCGCCGCCTCCGGACGAACCCGCATTGGCACGCGGCCTGCACTCTGAAGGAGCGTGCCGGCCCCGGCCTGGCCCTTTCAGCCCTTCGATCCCACATTCATTCCCGACCTGAGGAGACCCCCGATGATCTATGCAGCCCCTGGTGCCGTTGGCGCCCCTGTTGCTTTCAAGAGCCGCTACGACAACTTCATTGGCGGCAAGTTCGTGGCCCCGCTGGACGGCCAGTATTTCGATGTGATCACGCCCATCAGCGGCAAGGTTTACACCCAGGCGGCCCGCTCGACCGAGGCGGACATCAACCTGGCCCTGGACGCCGCCCATGCCGCCAAGGATGCCTGGGGCGCCACGGCCCCCGCCGAGCGTGCAGGCGTCCTGCTGAAGATCGCCGATCGCCTTGAGCAGAATTTGGAAAAGTTGGCCTATGCCGAGACGGTGGACAACGGCAAGCCCATCCGTGAAACACTGAACGCCGACATCCCGCTGGCGGTGGACCACTTCCGCTACTTTGCCGGGTGTTTGCGCGCACAAGAAGGATCGTTGAGTGAAATTGACGGCAACACGATCGCCTATCACTTTCATGAGCCGTTGGGTGTGGTCGGCCAGATCATCCCCTGGAACTTCCCCATCCTGATGGCAGCCTGGAAGCTGGCCCCGGCCTTGGCCGCGGGCAACTGCGTGGTGCTCAAGCCGGCCGAGTCCACCCCCGTCAGCATCCTGGTGCTGGCCGAGCTGATTGCCGACCTGCTGCCGGCCGGTGTGCTCAACATCGTCAACGGCATGGGCCGCGAAGCCGGCATGCCACTGGCCAGCAGCAAGCGCATCGCCAAGATCGCCTTCACCGGTTCGACGGCCACGGGTCGCGTGATCGCCCAGGCGGCCGCCAGCAACCTGATCCCGGCCACGCTGGAGCTGGGTGGCAAGAGCCCCAACATCTTCTTTGACGATGTGATGGCGCAGGACGACGCCTTCCTCGACAAGGCGATTGAGGGCATGGTGCTGTTTGCATTCAACCAGGGTGAGGTGTGCACCTGCCCCTCGCGGGCCCTGATCCAGGAGTCGATCTACGACCGCTTCATCGAACGCGCCATCCAGCGCGTCGCGGCCATCAAGCAGGGCAGCCCGCTGGACACCGACACGATGATGGGCGCGCAGGCCTCGGCCTTGCAGATGGACAAGATCATGTCCTACATGGCCGTGGGCAAGGAAGAGGGCGCACAGGTGCTGATCGGTGGCGACCGTGCCCAGCTGGGTGGCGAACTGAGCGAGGGCTATTACATCCAGCCGACGCTGTTCAAGGGCCACAACCAGATGCGCATCTTCCGCGAGGAGATTTTTGGCCCGGTGCTGGCGGTGACCACTTTCCGGGACGAGGCCGAGGCGATGGCCATTGCCAACGACACGCCTTATGGCCTGGGCGCCGGCGTGTGGACCCGTGACGGCAGCCGCGCGTACCGCTTTGGCCGCGGCATCCAGGCTGGTCGCGTCTGGACCAACTGCTACCACGCCTACCCGGCGCACGCCACCTTCGGTGGTTACAAGGAATCTGGCATCGGTCGTGAGACCCACAAGATGATGCTCGATCACTACCAGCAGACCAAGAATCTGCTGGTGAGCTACAGCCCCAACAAGCTGGGCTTCTTCTGACGTGAACAGGGCTCCACAAGAGTCCTGGTTGGAGGTGGGGCGGCCTGGCCGCCCCTTTTCATTGGGTTTCGTTCGGGAAGAGATCGCAACATGATCGAACGTCTGATCGCCACCGAGGTGGCAGAGGCGCTGATCCGGGGCTTGCGCCAGCGGCATGGCGAGGTGATGTTCTACCTCTCGCACGGCTGCTGCGATGGCAGCACGCCCATGTGTTTGAAGCGTGGGGAGATGTCGCTCAGTGAGGGCGATGTGCAGCTGGGCGAGGTGCTGGGTGTGCCTTTTCATGCCAGCCGGATGCAACTGAGCTACCTGGGAGACGCGCAGTTGACGCTGGATGTGCGCTCAGGCAGCCTGGGTACGATGTCGCTGGAAGACGCCGATGGCCTGCACTTTGTGCTCCGATCCCGCAAGTTGAGTGCGGTCGAGTTGGCGGATTTGTCCCCCGTGCGCTGAGGTGCATGGCGCGCACGCCGCAAGGTCCGGCGCGACTTGTGACACAGTGGCGGCTGCATCAACCCGCTTGAACTGACCCTCCATGAGCACCATCGTTTACGGCATCCCCAATTGCGACACCGTCAAGAAGGCCCGCGCCTGGCTGAGCGAACAAGGCGTGGACTACGCCTTCCACGACTACAAGAAGCAGGGCGTGCCCGCCGAGCGCGTGGACGCCTGGATTGCGGCCGTGGGTTGGGAGCCGCTGGTGAACCGCCAGGGCACGACGTGGCGCAAGCTGGACGAGGCGACGAAGGCCGGCGTGGTGGATGCCGCCAGCGCCAAGGCCTTGATGTTGAGCCAGGCCAGTGTCATCAAGCGCCCGGTGATCGAGCGCGATGGCGTGGTCGTGTCGGTGGGGTTTGACAACAAGCGCCTCAGCGAGCTGGCTTCTCGCTTGTCAGCCTGAATTCACCGACCCTCCTTCAGGCCAGCAACTGCCTCAGCACAAAGGGCAGGATGCCGCCATGCTGGTAGTAGCTCACCTCAATCGGCGTGTCGATGCGTAGCTTCACGCTGACCGTCTCGCTGCGGCCATCGCTGCGCTGGATGATCAACTTCGCATCGGCCTGGGGCTCGATCGCCTGGCCGAGGTCAATGCTGATCACCTCGTCCCCCTGCAGGCCCAGGGACTGCCAGCTGTCATCGCCTTTGAACTGCAGGGGCAGTACCCCCATGCCGACGAGGTTGGCGCGGTGGATGCGCTCGAAACTGCGCGCCACCACGGCCTGGATGCCCAGCAGCTGTGTGCCTTTGGCTGCCCAGTCGCGGCTGGATCCGGTGCCGTATTCCTCGCCGCCAAAGATGACCGTGGGGATGCCAGCGGCCTGATAGGCCATGGCTGCATCGTAGATGGGCAGTTTCTGGCCCTGCAGCGCACCCGCGTGCTGGAACAGCGTCAAGCCGCCTTCTTCGCGGCTGCCGTCGGCCAGCTGCGGAATCATCAGGTTCTTGATGCGGACATTGGCAAACGTGCCCCGCATCATCACCTCGTGGTTGCCACGGCGTGAGCCGTAGCTGTTGAAGTCCGTCTTTTGCACGCCCTGCGCCTGCAGGTACTGGCCGGCTGGCGATGTGGCCTTGATGGAGCCAGCCGGGGAGATGTGGTCCGTGGTGATCGAGTCACCGAACAGCGCCATGATGCGCGCCTGCTGCACGCCCAGCGCGGCGGCCTTGGGCCGAGCCTCGAAGCCGTCAAAGAAGGGCGGGCGGGCGATGTAGGTGCTTTGCGGCCAGGTGTAGACCTGACCACTCACGCCCTGGGTCTGCTCCCACAGCTTGCCGGGCTTGGTGGTGACCTTCTCGTAGTTCTTGCGGTAGGCCTTGCCATCCATGGCGTACTTGAGCAGCTTGTAGATCTCGTCGCTGCTCGGCCAGATGTCGCCCAGGTAGATGTCCCGCAGTTTGCCGTCTTTGCCCTTGCCCTGGCCGACCGGTTCGGTCATCAGATCGCGGGTGACCGTGCCGGCAATCGCGTAGGCGACGACCAGGGGCGGGCTGGCCAGAAAGTTGGCCTTCAGATTGGGGTGGATGCGCGCCTCGAAATTGCGGTTGCCCGACAGCACGGCGGCACACACCAGGTCGTTCTGGACGATGGTCTCGTTGAGTTCGGGGGTCAGGTCGCCGGCGTTGCCGATGCAGGTTGTGCAGCCATAGGCGGCCACCGCAAAGCCGAGCTTTTCCAGATAGGGCAGCAGCCCAGCCTTCTCCAGGTACTCGGTGACGATGCGCGAGCCTGGGGCCAGCGAGGTCTTGATGTGCGGCTGCACATGCAAACCGGCCTTGACGGCCTTCTTGGCCAGCAGCCCGGCCGCCAGCAAGACGCTGGGGTTGGACGTGTTGGTACAAGACGTGATGGCCGCGATCAGGATGTCGCCGTGGCCGAGCGTGAGCGCGCCCGGGGCGGCATCGGCCGGGGCCATGTCGGCGTCTTCAGGGGCGGCGCGCATGGTGGGGCGGTTGGACACCATCTCCGCCATATCGCGCGGCGCACCCTGCGGCATCGGAGGCCGGATCAGACACGCGTTCGCGCCCGATCCTGTCACGGGGTGGCGCCGCGTCAGCGATGCAGCCGGCTGGTTGAAACCGTTCTCGGCGGTGGACTTGGTCAAGAGATCGGCGAAATTGCGGGCCATCTGGCCCAGCTCCACGCGGTCCTGCGGGCGCTTGGGTCCGGCCAGCGAGGGCGTCACGCTGCCCAGATCCAGCTTGACCACGCTGGAGTAGTCGATCTCTCCGGCATCCGGCACGCCGAAAAGCTCCTGGGCCCGGAAATACGCTTCAAAAGCCTGGCGCTCGGCCTTCGTACGGCCCGTTCCCTTGAAGTATTCGACCGTCTTTTCATCGACGGGGAAGAAACCCATGGTGGCGCCATACTCAGGCGCCATGTTGCCGATGGTGGCCCGGTCGGGCACGCTCAGCGAGCGGGTACCCTCGCCGAAAAACTCGACAAACTTGCCCACCACTTTCGCCTTGCGCAGCAACTCGGTGACGGTCAGCACCAGGTCGGTGGCGGTCACGCCCTCGCGCAGGCGCCCGGTCAGCTCCATGCCCACCACATCGGGCGTCAGCAGGTAGACCGGTTGGCCCAGCATGGCGGCCTCGGCTTCAATGCCCCCCACGCCCCAGCCAACCACGCCAATGCCGTTGATCATCGTGGTGTGGCTGTCGGTGCCCACCAGCGTGTCAGGGTAGGCCACGCCGTCGGCGGTCTGGTGCACACCGCGGGCCAGGTATTCCAGGTTCACCTGGTGGACGATGCCAAAGCCCGGAGGCACGACCCCAAAGGTGTCAAAGGCCTGCATGCCCCACTTCATGAACTCGTAGCGCTCGGCATTGCGCTGGAACTCCAGCTTCATGTTCAGGTCCAGCGCCTTCTTGTCGCCATAGTGGTCGATCATCACCGAGTGGTCGACCACCAGGTCCACCGGCACCAGCGGCTCAATGCGCTTGGGGTCCTTGCCCAGAGCGTCGGCCACATTGCGCATGGCGGCCAGATCGGCCAGCAAGGGCACGCCGGTGAAGTCTTGCAGCACCACGCGCGAAACCACAAAGGGGATCTCGTCCGTGCGGGGCGCGTTGGGTTGCCAGTGGGCCAGTTGCCTGACATGCTCGGCGGTGACCTTGTGGCCATCGCAGTTGCGCAGCACCGACTCCAGCACGATGCGGATCGACACCGGCAGGCGTCGGATGCCCGGGTAGGTCTGGGCCAGGGCCGGCAGCGAGTAGCACTGCAACGAGGTGCCCACTGAGGTCTGGAAGGACTTCAGGGTGTGGGCAAAGGCATGCGGCGAGGTCTGCGCGCGAGAGTCTGTGACCATGAAGTCCCTCCGTATCGTGGTCGATGTACCGGGGCAAAGCGAGCTTCATTCTGACAGCAAGCCCATGCGGTGGACAATATGGCCCGTGTGGCCATGCCACGTGTGCAGGATTGAATCTGGTGTTGAAGACGTCGAACAAACAAGGTGGTGCGGCAGACTGGTTTCTGATCGCGATGGTGGGTGCCGTCATGCTGGCTTCGTTCATGCCCGACTGGGGACGCAGCGACGGCCCCTTGCACCTGGGGCGCGTCACCGACATCGGCGTGTTCCTGCTGTTTTTCCTGCATGGCATGGGCCTGTCCACCGACAGCCTCAAGTCCGGGGCCAGCAAGTGGCGGTTGCACCTGCTCGTGCAGGTCTGCACCTACGTCGTGTTCCCGCTTTGGTGGGCCGTGCTGGCCTTGGCGGGCGGGCGCTGGATTTCGCACGACCTGCTGATGGGCTTCTTCTACCTCGCGGTCTTGCCCTCCACCGTGTCCTCGTCGGTGGCGATGACCGCGCTGGCGCGGGGCCATGTGGCCGCCGCCGTGCTCAACGCCACCTTGTCGACCCTGCTGGGCGTGTTCCTGACGCCCTTGCTGGTCAGCCTGGTCATGAGCGGGCAGGGCAGCGAGATGGACATCAGCCAGACCATGCTCAAGGTCGCACAGATGCTGCTGCTGCCCTTCGTGATCGGGCATCTGCTGCGCCCCTGGCTGGGTGCGTTTTTTGCGCGCATCAAGCGCTACACCACCGTCTTCGACCGGGGCGTGATCGTGCTGATGGTCTGGGCCGCGTTCAGCGACTCGGTGGCCGATGGCCTGTGGTCCAAGCACGGCCCGGTGCTGCTCGCGCAAGCCCTGCTGGGTGCCGCCGTCTTCCTCTTCCCCATGCTGTGGTTCACCCGCAAGGTCTCGCGCGCCTTGGGCTTTGAGACCCAGGATGAGATCGTGGCCGTGTTCTGCGGCTCGAAAAAGACCCTGGCCTCTGGCATGCCCATGGCCAAGCTGCTCTTTGGCGGCAATGCGGCCATGGGGGTATTGATCCTGCCCATCATGCTGTACCACCAGATGCAGCTGTTCGCCTGCGCGGTGCTGGCGCGCCGCTATGCCGCGCGGGTCAGTCACGAGGTGGTGAGGCATGACGCCGCGTCCTGATCTGTCGCTGATCCGCCGCGAGGTGGTCTACGCGCCACCCGCCGACGAGGGGCTGGACCTGGTCTACGTGGATGACAGTCTGCTGGTCGTCAACAAGCCCGAGGGGCTGTTGTCGGTGCCGGGCCGTGGCGACGACCGTCAGGATTGCCTGGTGCACCGCGTGCAGCAGCGCTTCCCCGAGGCGCTCACCGTGCACCGCCTGGACATGGCCACCTCCGGCCTGCTGGTGTTCGCTCGCGGCGAGGCCATGCAGCGGGCCTTGAGCGTGCTGTTTCAGGATCGTCAGGTGGACAAGCGCTACGTGGCGGTCGTCAAAGGCCTGCTGGCGCAGGACCAGGGCGAGATCGACCTGCCGCTGAGCGCCGACTGGCCCAACCGGCCCCGCCAGATGGTGTGCTTCGAGCGCGGCAAGCCTTCGCAGACCCGTTACGAGGTGCTGGCCCGTGACGTGGACCAGGGCGAAACCCGCGTGGCCCTGACCCCCATCACCGGGCGCTCCCACCAGCTGCGCGTGCACATGCTGGCGCTGGGCCACCCGATGCTGGGCGACCCCTTCTATGGCGATGCCGACAGTCAGGCGCGTGCGCCCCGGCTGCTGCTGCACGCGGCGGCCTTGAGCCTGCCCCACCCGCAGACCGGTGAACGCATGCACTGGACCAGCGCACCGCCGTTCTGATTGCGTTGCATCACGATCTCGTCTGTATGGCCATGTGACAGTCGTGTCATGGATTGGCCCCGCAGGGGAAAGGTGGCAAAATCCAGGGTTTTGGCTTGAGTCCCCGGGGTGCCATGAGCGCAGTCGTCATCAGCGGAACTGGTTTGTACCAGCCGCCTTACACCATCACCAATGCCGAGTTGGTCGAGGCCTTCAACGCCTACGTGGACCGGTACAACGCCGAGCACGCTGCCGAGATCGAAGCCGGCACGCTGACGGCCCTGTCCCACTCCAGCGTCGAGTTCATCGAAAAGGCGTCGGGCATCAAGCAGCGCTACGTGATGGAAAAGTCGGGCATCCTCGACCCCGCACGCATGTACCCGCGACTGCAGCCGCGCGGCGACGACGAGTTGTCCATCCTGGCTGAAATCGGTGTCGAAGCGGCGAAGAAGGCCATGGCCGCTGCGGGCAAGACCGGTTCCGACATTGACGCCGTCATCTGCTCGTGCTCCAACCTGCAGCGCGCCTACCCCGCCATCGCCATCGAAATCCAGAACGCCATCGGCGCCAAGGGCTATGGCTACGACATGAACGTGGCCTGTTCGGCTGCCACCTTCGGGCTGGAGCAGGCGGTCAACGCCATCAAGTCGGGCTCGGCCAGGTGCGTGCTGGTGATCAACCCCGAGATCACCTCGGGCCACCAGGAGTGGAAAGACCGCGACTGCCACTTCATCTTCGGTGACGTGGCCACCGCCACCATCGTCGAACGTGCCGACACCGCCACGTCGTCCGAGCAGTGGGAAGTGCTGGGCTCCAAGCTGGCCACCCAGTTCTCCAACAACATCCGCAACAACTTCGGCTACCTCAACCGCAGCGAAGACAGCGACCCGACCGCTCGCGACAAGACCTTCCGCCAAGAAGGCCGCAAGGTCTTCAAGGAAGTGGTGCCCATCGCCGCCGCCCACATCGAGTCCGAGTTGACCGAGCTGGGTCTGGCCGCCACCGACGTGCGCCGTTACTGGCTGCACCAGGCCAACCTGTCGATGAACCAGCTCATCGTCAAGCGCCTGACCGGTGGCGAAGTCACCCCCGACGTGGCCCCGCTGATCCTGGACGAGTACGCCAACACCTCCTCGGCCGGCTCCATCATCGCCTTCCACCTGCACAAGAGCGATCTGGCGTCCGGCGACGTCGGCGTGATCTGCTCCTTCGGCGCCGGTTACTCGGTGGGCTGTGTGGTCGTGCGCAAGCGCTGATCTGCCCGATACTCCCGTCCAAGCGGCCCGACTGGTTGTCCAGCGGGCCGTTTGTCCATCCTGGCTTTCTTTTTTGACTTTCTGCTGGCCCGATGTCATGAGCGGCGATTTCACTTTCTACTGGCACGACTACGAAACCTTCGGCAAGGTGCCGCGGCGCGACCGCCCCTCGCAGTTCGCCGGCGTGCGCACCGATGTGGACCTCAAGGAGATCGGCGAGCCGCTGATGCAGTACTGCGCCCCCGCGCCCGACTACCTGCCCGACCCCGAAGCCTGCCTGCTCACCGGCATCCTGCCGCAGACCTGCCTGGAGCAGGGCGTGCCCGAGCACGCGTTTGCCAGCGCCATCGAGCACGAGCTGGCCCAGCCGAACACCGTCGGCGTGGGCTACAACACCATCCGCTTTGACGACGAGGTCACGCGCCACCTGTTCTGGCGCAACCTCATCGATCCCTATGCCCGCGAATGGCAGAATGGCTGCGGCCGCTGGGACCTGCTGGACGTGGTGCGCACCACCTGGGCACTTCGGCCCGAAGGCATCCAATGGCCCAAGCATGATGACGGCCGCCCCTCCTTCAAGTTGGAGCACCTTACCAAGGCCAATGGTCTGAGCCACGAGGCCGCCCACGATGCCCTGTCGGACGTGCGCGCCACCATCGCCTTGGCACGCTTGCTCAAGCAAGCCCAGCCCCGCCTGTGGGACTTCTGCCTGAAGCTGCGCCAGAAAAGCGCCGTGCTGGCCGAAGCCGGGCTGGACCAGCCCCGCGCGAACTGGAAGCCTTTCCTGCACATCTCCGGCATGTTCAGCCACGAGCGCGGCTGCATGGCCCTGGTCTGGCCGCTGGCCCAGCACCCCAGCAACAAGAACGAGATCCTGGTGTGGGACCTCGCGCACGATCCCCGTGAGCTGTTCGGCCTCAATGCCGACGAGCTGCGCCTGCGCCTGTTCACCAAAGCCGCCGACCTGCCGGAAGGCGTGACGCGTCTGCCGCTCAAGAGCGTGCACATCAACAAGTCGCCCATGGTGGTCGGTAACCTGAAAATCCTCAGCCCGGCCTTGTGCCAGAAGTGGGGCATCGACCTGGCCACGGCCCTGTCCCATGCCGAAGTCGCCGCGGCCCACAGCCCCAGCATGGACGGCATCTGGGCCGAGGTCTTCACCCGGCCCGATCGCTCGCTCGGTACCGACGTGGACGAAGACCTCTACGGTGGCTTCGTCGGCAACGATGACCGGCGCGTGCTCGAGCGCCTGCGCACCCTCTCGGGCGAACAACTGGCCGACAAACACCCGGCCTTTGCGGACGAGCGGCTGGAGGAGCTGTTCTTCCGCTACCGTGCCCGCAATTTCCCCGACACCCTCAACGATGCCGAGCTGGGTCGATGGCAGGCATTGCGGGTGGCGCGTCTGCACGAAGGGCAGGGCGGTGGCCTGTCGCTGCAGGCCTTCTTTGAGCGCATCGATGCGCTGGGCGAAACCCTGTCTGATGAGGACGAGCGTGGCCAGGACATCCTGGGGGCGCTGTATGACTATGCCGAACAGATCGCGCCCTGAAAGCCGCCCCTCGGTGACGCCGCTGGTGCCGCATCACCGAAGCACGCCGCCACACCTGAAGTACCTCGGTGGCTATCCGGCCCACCTGCTGCAGCAGGTACAAGGGCTGATCGACGAGGGCAAGCTGGGCGACATGCTGGCCCAGCGCTACCCCGCGCAGCACGAGGTGCGCACCGACAAGGCCCTGTACGACTACGTGATGGACCTCAAGCAGCGCTATCTGCGCAGCAGCGAGCCCCTCAGCAAGATCGCCTTCGACAGTAAGATCAAGGTGATCGCGCACGCGCTGGGCACGCATACCATGGTCTCCCGCGTGCAGGGCGGCAAGCTCAAGGCCAAGCGCGAAATCCGCGTGGCTAGCCTGTTCAAGGAGACGCCGCCTGAGTTCCTGGAGATGATCGTGGTGCACGAGCTGGCTCATTTGCGCCAGCGTGAGCACGACAAGGCCTTCTATGCCCTGTGCACCCACATGGCGCCGCAGTACCACCAGTACGAGTTTGACCTGCGCCTGTGGTTGGTCTGGCGCGACCTTCAAGTCCAGAGCGTTGGCTTGTAAACCATCAGGAAGTACACCCCCAACATCGCCAGGAAGGCGGGGTAGCCCAGCCGCTCCCACATCGCGGCCTTTTGCCAGTAGGCGGGTGGCAAGGCGCTCTGCTGTGCGGTGGCTGCCTGGGCCATTTTGGCCATGTCGACCTGCAGCAGCACGACGGGCACCCAGCAGATGCCGGCCAGCGCATACAGGCCCAGGGTGAGCATCAACCAGGGGCTGCTCCAGGACCACCCGGCTTGCTGCACCAACCACAGCCCCGACAGCGGTTGAAAGATCACGGCAGGGGTGGTGAACCACCAGTCGGCGCGGACCACCAGCCGTGTGACAACGGCCTGTGCGGCCACTGAGCCACTGCGGTTGGCGAAGAACATGTAGAAGGCCGAGCCAAAGCCCGTGCCCACCATCAGGACGCTGGACAGAATGTGCAGCCACTTGATGATCAGGTAGGTGTTCATGATGCAGAGCTTTCACGCAGTTGCCACAAGAGGAGGGCGATGGGGATGTTCTTGAGCAGCGGCCCCAGGGGATGGAGCCACAAGGACGGTGAGAGGAGGGTGGCCACCACCGTCATCAGCACCATGCACGCCAACGAGATCTCATAGACCCGCCGGCTGGGGCGTTGCCACAGCGCCCACCCCAAAGCCAGATCGAGCAGCGCGCCGGCGATGATCGCGCTCTGCTGCCACATGGGATCACGGATCAGCGTGCCTTCCAGCAAGGCGCTGCTTTGTCCGGACAACTCCACCAGGCTGACCACGCCGGTCCACAGCCAGACGATGCTCAAGACGCGCGTACTGAGTTGTTGCGAGGGGCTCATGATGGGGTGTCACTCAAGGGAAACTGGTCAGGCGAAATGGGCGAGCGGCCCAAAGCTTGTTCGACGGCGGTCACAGGTGCCACATTGTCGTGTGACAGCAGCGCCAGGGTCTCACTGCACCAGGGGCTGATCGGCAGAAGGTCGCCCAGTCGGGCGCTCAATGACGTAACCCAGTCGGGCAGCGTGGCCTGCCAGGCACGACCGTGCCCCATCCGTTGCCTCAGCAGCGCCAGGAATGCCGCAATCGTCAACGCTTGCGGGCCGACTGCCGAGATCGTGGCGGGTGGCGGTGCAGGCATGCTCACCAAGGCCGTCACCAGGGCAGCCAGATCGGTCACCGCCACGGGTTGGATGCGTGTGCGCACCACCGGCGCCGGCAACAGCCACAGCGGACTGCGTGCCAGCATCATGAACAGCTCGCTGCTGGCCCCGCCACGACCAAACACCACGCTGGGGCGGACGATCACCCCCTCCAGCGCGCCGCCGGCGGTCAGCGCCATCAGTCGCGCTTCGGCCTGTAACTTGCTGCGCGCGTACTGTGTGGGATTGCCCTCCAGGCCCAGAGCTGAGAGATGCACCACACGCCGGATACCCGCCTGAGCGCAGGCGTTGAAGAGCGCGTTCGGGGTATCGGCATGGATCGCCTGCATGGGGCGCGCAGCCTGATTCCTCAGCACGCCGACCGCGTTCACCACCGCATCCACGTTTTGTAGTCGGGGCAGCCAGACGGCGGGCTGCGTGTCCCGGACAAAGTCAACGGCCAAGCCGCCTGGCTGTCCCTGGGTGGAGGCCGGGATCACGGTGTGGCCCGCTTGAGCCAAGGCGTGATGAAGGTGTCGACCGATGAATCCGGTGGCGCCGCAAAGCAGGATGCGCATGGTGTTCTCCAGACAGGGGACTCAAACAAGAGGAGCTGTGTACAAGGTCAACGCCGAGTGCACTGGCCCTGTGAACATGAGCCGCTGGCCGCGGCGTGTTGCGCGGCACGGCGGGCAGCGCCCTCAAACAGCCAGCGCACCACAAAGCGAGGGATACGCTGGCGGTGACGGGCCACGACGGGGTAGAGCACGTCCGCCAAGGCGCCGATCACCGGCCATGTGGTCGCCCGGGTGACCCACCCCAGCCCGACGCCTTCATAGGCAGCGCGCAGCGCAGGGACACCACGGATGACATCCCCGTCGACCGTGCGCGCGTGAAGCAGTCGCATCAGGTCGGCGTAAGGCACGCCGGGCAACGGTGATGTCCCCGGTGTGGCTGAGACATCGACGAACACCAGGTTCTCTTCCCGGTTGCGCAACATCAGATTGCTCATCTCTGCCATGCACAACGGGCAGGAGGCGTCGTAATAGATCGTCATGGGGTAAATGGAGCTTTGCATGATGTTCCTGTAATTTCTGTATAGACAGAAATAATGGGCCAAAAAAAGGGGTCAACTCCCCCGGATGAACTTTTGAACACTGGCACCCATGCGCAGCACCTTCTCCAGCGTGCTGGGCGAGAGTTTCAGCATCTCGTCGGACCAGGACCCGAGTGACTCCATGAAACGCAGGGTTTCACGGACACGATCCTGCACATCAGGGCTTTCGCGCTCGAAATCAGGTTGCTCAACCAGTTGTTGGAGCAGGCGGGTCGTGGGATCGAACTCCCGCTCCTTGCGCTCCCGAACGATGGTGGTGAACAAGGCCCAGACATCATGCGAGGTCTCAAAATAATCGCGCCGGTCACCCAGGACGTGGGAGGTGCGCACCAGATTCCAGGCCTGCAACTCCTTGAGGCTGTTGCTGACGTTGGAGCGCGCCACCCCCAAGGTTTCCGCGATCTCTTCCGCATGAAGCGGGCGACCGTGGAAGAACAAGAGGGCGTGGATCTGCGCCACGGTGCGGTTGACCCCCCAGGCGGTGCCCATCTCACCCCAGTGCAGCACAAATTGTCGAGCGACGTCGGTCAGTTCCATGCTGCCAGTCTACTGCGCCAGATATTTCTGTCAATACAGAAATAAGTAATCAGGAGATTCTGAGACTCAGTTGAACAGTCGCTCGATGAACGAGCGCAAGGTGTCTTCCCCCTCGGGCTCGGAGGCGCCGGGGACCGGCGGCGTCGGGATCAGGCTGCGGTCGATCGGGGTCTCGTCCACCCCGAGTTCGGCCAGGAAGCCCCCCTCGGCCCATTCGCTGTAACGCCAGCCCGTGGGCAGACTCACCACGCCTTCCGGTGGGCTCAGAGTGCGCACCGGCTCGCCGCGCAAGGCCGTGCCCATGAACTGGATCCAGGCCGGCAGGGCCAACGAGCCACCGGAGGCTTGCGAGCCCAGACTGCGCGGCGTGTCGTAGCCAAACCAGACCACGGCCACCAGATTGGGCTGGAAGCCCGCGAACCAGGCATCGACCACATCGTTCGTGGTCCCGGTCTTGCCATACAGATCGGGGCGGCGCAGTTGCGCCTGTGCCTTGGCGGCCGTGCCGCTGCGCGCCACCTCGTTGAGCAGGGTGGACGTCACAAAGGCATTGCGCGCGGGGAGGACGCGTTGAGACTCGTCGGCCGGCGTCAGCTTGGCCTCGAACACCACCTTGCCTTGTCCATCCTGAATGCGTCGGATCAACACCGGGCTCACCGTCAGCCCCCCATTGGCGATGACCGCGTAGGCGCTGGCCATCTGCATCACCGTGGTCGATCCGGAGCCCAGGGCCAGGGTCAGGTTGGCAGGCTGCTTGTTCACGTCAAAACCGAAGTGCCCGGTCCACTGCCGCGCAGCCTCCGGCCCCATCAACTGCACCAGCCGGATGCTGACCAGGTTCTTGGACTTCGCCAAGGCGGTGTGCAGGGGAATCGGACCCTCGGCACTGCCATCGGCGTTGCTCGGCGTCCAGTCACCGACATTGCTCAGCGGGGCGTCGTTGATCAAGGTCTCCGGCATCACCCCGTTTTCGAGCACGGCGGAATACAGGAAGGGCTTGTAGGTCGAGCCCGGTTGGCGCCAGCCCTGGGTCACGTGGTTGAACTGGTTGCGCTGGAAGTCAAACCCGCCCACCAGGGCGCGGATCTGGCCATCGTGCGGGTCCATGGCCACCAGCGCTCCTTCGGCCTGCGGCCATTGGGTGATCACCCAGTCTTCGCCTTGCTGCATCAGGCGCACCACGGCGCCCCGCGTCACACGCTGAGCGGGCCGGGCTTTGGCATTCAGGCCTGGCAGCACCTGGCGCAGGCCCTTGCTCCGCACCTCCACCACATCGCCAGAGGCCAACACCACGGTCACCTGCTTGCTGCTGGCCTGGGTGACCAGACCCACGCGCAGCGTCTCGTCATCGTTGTAGTCGGCCAGCAACTGGGCGACTGCCGGATCCTGATCGCTCAGGTCGGAGGGCAGGTCTTCCTGGGCTTCCGGGCCGCGCCAGGTCAGGCGCAGTTCACGGTCGATCAGGGTTTTGCGCACAGCCTTCCACGCGGCTTGCTGGTCCGCAGAGCGCAGCGTGGTCACCACCTTCATGCCGCTGGTGTAGGCAGATTCGCCGTATTGCGCGTACACCTGGGCGCGTGCCATCTCGGCCACGTACTCGCCGTGCACGTCCATCTCGCCGGGGTTGCGCACGTCGAGCTTTTCGCCTTTGGCGGCTGCGTAGACGATCTCGTCGATCACGCCCTCGGCGCGCATGCGCGAGAGCACCACCAACTGCCGTTCCTTGGCCCGCTTGGGGCTCTTGATCGGGTTGGCATAAGCGGGGTTCTGCGGCAGACCGGCCAGCATGGCGCACTCGGCCACCGACAGCTGCTGGATGGGCTTGCCGAAGTAGGTGCGTGCCGCCTCGGCAAAACCATAGGTGCGCGCACCCAGGTAGATCTGGTTCATGTAGAGCTCCAGGATCTGGTCCTTGCTCAACTGCTGCTCAATGCGCAGGGACAGCAAGGCCTCCTTGAGCTTGCGCGACAGCGTGCGCTCGCGCGTCAGGAAGAAGGTGCGCGCCACCTGCTGGGTGATGGTGGAGGCGCCTTGCGTGCGGCCGCCTGTGGCGTTGGCCACGATGGCCCGCAACACGCCGATCACATCGATGCCGGGGTGCTCGTAAAAGCGCGAGTCCTCCACGGCCAGCAGGCTGTCGCGCATCAGCTTGGGGAACTGCGCAATGCGCAGGTACTGGCGCTTTTCCTGCCCGAAGCCACCGATCTCGACCCCATCGGCGGTGTACACGCGCAAGGGTTGCTTGGGCTGGTAGTTGGCCAGGCCGCTGGTGTCGGGCAACTGGGGCAAGAGCACGAGCACCGTGGCGCCCAGGGCGAGCGCGCCAGCCAGGAACAGAGCGAGCAGAGCCCACAGGGCACGGCGCAGCCAACGGGTGGCGCCACCGCTCTGGGTCGCGGAATCGGACATACAGCAAGGCCGGCACCCGAGGGCGCCATCAAGTCAGCAAGCGGGCATTATGGCCGCATGCCAGCGCGCCTTTGCAAGGAGATGTGAGCCGGGCCGCGCCACCGCGGGATCAGTACCAAGTCTCCGCCAGCAGACGACCATAGTGCACGCCCGAACGTCCCAGCAAGGCCTCGAAGGCCGCTGGCGCGGCCACGTTCGGCTGCTTCAGGAGGTCGACGGCTTCACTGCTCCAGGGGCTGGCTGACACCAGATCGCCAAGGAGGGCGCTCAGCGAGGTCAGTGCATCCGGCAGTCTCAGCACCTTGGCAGGACGGTGCCCCAGTTGCTGGCGCAGGCTGGCGATGAAGTCGCCCAACGGCACCGCCTGCGGCCCCACGCACGCCAGTGGGCCCGGAGGCTGGGGATGGGTGCTCAGCAGGGCCACCACCGCGTCAGCGAGGTCGGTGACCGCCACGGGCTGCACCTGGGCGTCGATCACCGGACCAGGCAGCAGCGCCACCGGCAGGCGGGCCAGGTTGACGAACAGGGCACTGCTGGCCCCGCCTTTGCCGAACACGATGCTGGGCCGCAGGATCGTGGCCGACATCCGGCCGGCCGCCACCAGCGCTTGCAGGTGCTGTTCAGCCGCCAGCTTGGTTTGCGCATACTGCGTGTCGCTGTGCTCGATGCCCAGAGCCGAGATCTGGATGACCCGGGGCACGCCCGTCTGGGCGCAGGCATCGAACAAGGCCTTCGGGGTGTCGGTGTGCACTGCCGTGATGGGGCGGCTGCCGGTGCTGCGCAAAATGCCGACCGCATTGATCACCGCGCCCATGTCACGCACGCGTGGCAGCCAGTCGGCCACATGCACGTCGTGGGCGTAGTCCACGGCGATGCGGTCTTGCTCACCGGGGCGCACCGACGACACGCCACCGATGACCTGGTGGCCGGCGCGCTGCAAGGCACGCTGCAGGTGACTGCCGACAAAGCCTCGGGCACCGCAGAGCAGGATTTTCATGGTCTTCTCCCGATCCAGATATCACAACGGCAAGCAAACAAAATCATGACAACAGTGTGCCGTGTTCAGTGCCTTGCCGCATTTTTGACGCTGATATGAGTCGGGTATTAGTCCTTGGCAGTCTGGCTGGATGTGTGCCGCGCGATGCCAACGGATATGACATCCTTGACACCATGATGGGGCATTGCGCCGATTTGCCGGCACAGGTTGGCAATGATGAATCCACACTGCGCCTCGCCGCCAGCCACAGGCCCCGAGTGGATGTCAGCCATGAGCAAAACAACACCGAGTCTGGTTGCGGAGGCTACGTCAAGCGTACTGGCTGCAATTGTGAGTAAGGGGCTGGCACAAAGGTTAAAAATCTACCATCCACGAAGGCCTCAGACCTTCGTAGATGGGCCCCCCTTCAGGCCTTGTTGGCGCTTCCTTGTCGTCGGAAAGTAACCGCGAAGATGCCAGTCAAGCCAAGCATCAGCATCGACAGGCTTGTGGGCTCCGGTACGGCTGCAGCCATTGCCATCGACGAGCCGGGCATGCTGACGGAGTATAAAAAAGGTGTTGTTGGGGTAATTCCAGTGGTATAGACCGTTTCGTTTACGCCGAATGAATAGTATGTGTCGATGTAAGTCATTCCTATCAACTTCAACGATGCCGTAGCTTGGGCATCGGGTGCATAGCTAGATAAGAAGCTGAATGACGTGGCCACTGACGGCATGCGTGAACTTGGACTATAGGCGCGGATTGCCAAGGATTTTGGGGCGCCTTCGTACGCGACATCTTCTATGTTCGCCGTCATGTACGAAATATTTGGCGCAAGACTGAGATCGCGGATATCTGAATCCAGGAAAACAGGGAGCGTGAAACTGCTCACCATGAAAGGTCCGCCTGTATAGCTGGGGGTGATCTCAAAGGAGTATCGCCAGTTTCCATCTCCCATGTCTGTGACCTCTTGATTCACGGACATGATTGGATATTCTGTCACAGTATGGTAATAAGTTCTGTCGCAATTGCTCCAGCAAGTTGCCAAGGCGTTGTCAGAGAAGGATGTGCCGCTGATGGAGATTGCCACTGCAGCTACAAGTTTTTTGTTGAGCATGTTGATCCCATTTTTTGTTTATTGAGAGATCCATGTTAACGATGTGTGTGCCAGGTATCAATTTTCTTGATCAATTAACGGGAGATGCTGCGACAAATCTAATGGGCATAGGAAATGTTTCAATTTGCAGTTTGTCTTACACAGTCCGAGGTCTTGGCGTCAACTGAAGGGAGATCTACCCACACACAAAAAAGCCCGCCGAGTTTCCCCGGCGGGCTTCATGTCAGCTCAGCGCTGCGTCAGTGACGCAAGGCTCAGGCCTTCACGGACTTGGCGGTGTCCACGTACTCTTCAATCTGGTTGAAGTTAAGGTACTTGTAGATCTTGTCGGAGTCCTTGGTGACCACGCCGATCTCAGCCAGGTATTCGGCCGGGGTCGGCAGCTTGCCCAGCTTGGAAGCGACGGCGGTCAGTTCGGCCGAGCCCAGGAACACGTTGGTGTTCTTGCCCAGACGGTTCGGGAAGTTACGGGTCGACGTGGAGATACAGGTCGAACCTTCCTTGATCTGAGCCTGGTTGCCCATGCACAGCGAGCAGCCGGGCATTTCCATGCGCGCGCCAGCGGCACCGAAGGTGTTGTAGAAACCTTCCTTGGTCAGCTCGGAAGCGTCCATCTTGGTGGGCGGGGCCACCCACAGACGCACCGGGATGTCGCGCTTGCCTTCCAGCAGCTTGCCGGCGGCACGGAAGTGACCGATGTTGGTCATGCACGAACCGATGAAGGCTTCGTCGATCTTGGTGCCAGCGACTTCGGACAGGAACTTGGCGTCGTCCGGGTCGTTCGGGCAGCAGACGATGGGCTCCTTGATGTCGGCCAGATCGATCTCGATCACGGCGGCGTACTCGGCGTCCTTGTCGGCTTCCAGCAGGTTGGGGCTGGCCAACCAGGCTTCCATCGACTTGATGCGGCGCTCCAGGGTGCGGGCATCGGCGTAACCATCGGCGATCATGTTCTTCATCAGAACGATGTTCGAGTTCATGTACTCGATGACCGGCGCCTGGTTCAGCTTGATGGTGCAACCGGCAGCGGAACGCTCAGCCGACGCGTCAGACAGCTCGAATGCTTGCTCGACCTTCAGGTCAGGCAGGCCTTCGATTTCCAGGACGCGGCCCGAGAAGATGTTCTTCTTGCCAGCCTTGGCGACGGTCAGCAGACCAGCCTTGATGGCGTACAGGGGGATGGCATGCACCAGGTCACGCAGGGTGACGCCAGGCTGCATCTGGCCCTTGAAGCGCACCAGCACCGACTCAGGCATGTCCAGAGGCATCACGCCGGTGGCAGCACCGAAGGCGACCAGACCCGAACCAGCGGGGAAGGAGATGCCGATCGGGAAGCGGGTGTGCGAGTCACCACCGGTGCCGACGGTGTCGGGCAACAGCAGACGGTTCAGCCACGAGTGGATCACGCCGTCGCCCGGACGCAGGGCCACGCCGCCGCGGTTCGAGATGAAGGCGGGCAGCTCGCGGTGCATCTTCACGTCCACGGGCTTCGGATAAGCTGCGGTGTGGCAGAAGGACTGCATCACCAGGTCGGCCGAGAAGCCCAGGCAAGCCAGGTCCTTCAGCTCGTCGCGGGTCATCGGGCCGGTGGTGTCTTGCGAACCGACGGTGGTCATCTTGGGTTCGCAGTACGTGCCAGGACGCACGCCTTGGCCTTCAGGCAGACCGCAGGCGCGGCCGACCATCTTCTGGGCCAGGGTGAAGCCCTTGCCGCTGTCGACCGGTGCCTGGGGCAGACGGAAGGCGGTGGAAGCGGGCAGACCCAGGAAGTCACGGGCCTTGCTGGTCAGCGAGCGGCCGATGATCAGGTTGATACGGCCACCGGCTTGCACTTCGTCCAGCAGCACTTGCGACTTCAGCTCGAAGTTGGCAGCGACAGCGCCGTTCTTCTCGATCTTGCCTTCGTACGGGTAGATGTCGAGCACGTCACCCATTTCGAAGTTGGACACGTCCACTTCGATGGGCAGCGAGCCGGAGTCTTCCTGCGTGTTGAAGAAGATGGGGGCGATCTTGCCGCCCAGAGTCACGCCGCCGAAGCGCTTGTTGGGCACGAAGGGGATGTCTTCGCCCGTGGCCCAGATCACGCTGTTGGTGGCCGACTTGCGGGAAGAACCGGTGCCGACCACGTCGCCAACGTAGGCAACCAGGTTGCCCTTCTTCTTCAGGTCTTCGATGAACTGCATCGGGCCGCGCTTGCCGTCTTCTTCGGGCTTGAAGGCCGCGTCAGGACGGGTGTTCTTGAGCATCGCCAGATAGTGCATCGGGATGTCAGGGCGGCTCCAGGCGTCCGGAGCGGGCGACAGGTCGTCGGTGTTGGTCTCGCCAGGCACCTTGAACACGGTCACGGTGATCTTCTTGGCGACTTGCGGGCGGCTGGTGAACCACTCGGCATCGGCCCAGGACTGGATGACGTTCTTGGCGTTGGCGTTGCCGCCCTTGGCCAGTTCTGCCACGTCGTGGAAGAAGTCGAACATCAGCAGGGTCTTCTTGAGCGCGTCAGCGGCGATGGTGCCCACTTCAGCGTCGCCCAGCAGGTCGATCAGGGGCTTGACGTTGTAGCCGCCGACCATGGTGCCGAGCAGCTCGGTGGCCTTGGCGCGGGAGATCAGGCCCACCTTGATGTCGCCATCGGCCACGGCCGTCAGGAAAGAAGCCTTGACCTTGGCTGCATCGTCCACGCCCGGAGGAACGCGGTGGGTCAGCAGGTCCAGCAGGAACGCATCTTCGCCGGCGGGCGGATTCTTGATCAGCTCGATCAGTTCAGCAGTCTGCTGGGCCGACAGGGCCAGAGGAGGGATACCGAGGGCAGCGCGCTCGGCAACGTGTTCGCGATAGGCTTGCAACATGGTGTTCACCTGGTGTTGAGGGGCAAGAAGTTCGAACGCGGATCCGGCAGTACGGATCCTCAAAAAAGAATCACCGCCGTGGGGCAGAAAACGCGTCGCTCGCGTGGAAAGGTCATTTCCGTGCAGCCTGCTATTTTCGCCCACCCCGGCGGGGAATGTCACGAATCCGGCGTGAAATCACGCAATTTCAAGCGGTTCATCGTCAGAAAAACCCCATCAGTTGCTGGCGGGGCCAAACAGCGAGGGGCGTGGGGAGTTGCGCAGGTCGGCTTCGGCGGCACGTTGTACGTCATGCACGCAGCCATCGACCAGGCGGCGGCCGGCTTTGGGGTCCATCACCATGGACTTGGTCAGGATCTGGATCAGCAGCGCATTGCCCTTGACGTCTTCCAGGCGCACGGCACCGGTGCTGGAGACGACGGGCTTCATGACCCAGGCCTTGCGGTCCAGTTTCAGGTCAAAGTAGCCGGCGTGACGCTCGCTGCGGTCGACCGAGACGGACTTGCCGAACTCGCAGGCGTAGTTGCCCGTGAGCACACGATCGGCCGCCTGCAACTGCTCGGCGCTGGCTTCAGGCGGGGGCGCGTAGTTGTTGGCCAGGGTTTGCTTGCTGGCCGTCGTGACACGCGCGTGGACCAGTTGGGGTGCCAGGGCGCTGGCAGCCATGCCCAGAACCATGCCAGCCGTCAGGGCCAGGGTGCGGGTGCGTTGGTAGCGAGAAGTGAGTGTGCTCATGGTGTGTGACTGGGCTGGCGTGGAACAAAAGTTGATTTTGCCGCCGATCCGAGGTTCGTGCACGTGAGCGGGGCAAGCAAATGTACGCCGCTCACGTGCGAGGTTGGAGGGGGTTTGCCTCAGAAGGTGTCACCCGGCACCCGCACCCAGCCTTCCATGAGCACGCGGGCGCTGCGGCTCATGATGGCTTTGGTCACCGTCCACTGGCCATCGACCTGCTGCGCCTGGGCGCCGACACGCAGCGTGCCCGACGGGTGCCCAAAGCGCACCGCCTCGCGCGCGCCACCGCCGGCTGCCTGGTTGACCAGGGTGCCGGGGATGGCCGCAGCGGTGCCGATGGCGACCGCGCAGGTGCCCATCATCGCGTGGTGCAGCTTGCCCATGGACAGGGCGCGCACCAGCAGGTCCACGTCCGACGCCTCAATGGTCTTGCCGCTGGACGCCTTGTAAGCGGTCGGCGGCGCCACGAAGGCGATCTTGGGCGTGTGCTGGCGGGTGGCGGCCTCTTCGGGCGTTTGGATCAGGCCCATGCGCAGGGCACCGGCGATGCGGATGGCTTCGAAGCGCTGGAGGGCTGCGGCGTCCGTGTTGATCTGCTCGCGCAGCTCGGTGCCGGTGTAGCCGATGTCGGCGGCGTTGACGAACACGGTGGGGATGCCCGCCGTGATCATCGTGGCCTTGAGCGTGCCAATGCCAGGGACGTCCAGGTCATCGACCAGGTTGCCCGTGGGGAACATCGAGCCGCCTTCATCGCCATCGTCGGACGGGTCCATGAACTCCAGCACGATCTCGGCGGCCGGGAAGGTCACGCCATCAAGCTCGAAGTCACCGGTTTCCTGCACCTGTCCGTTTGTCACCGGCACGTGGGCGATGATGGTCTTCTGGATGTTGGCCTGCCAGATGCGGACCACGCACACGCCGTTGTCCGGAATGCGCGCGGGGTCGACCAGCCCGGCGTGGAGCGCAAAGGCGCCCGCAGCCGTGGACAGGTTGCCGCAGTTGCCCGACCAGTCCACGAAGGGCTTGTCGATCGAGACCTGACCGTAGAGATAGTCCACGTCGTGATCGGGCACGCTGGACTTGGACAGGATCACGCACTTGGACGTCGACGAGGTGGCGCCACCCATGCCGTCGATGTGGGCGGAGTAGGGGTCCGGGCTGCCGATGACGCGCATGAACAGCTTGTCACGCGCTTCGCCCGGCTGCTGGCAGGCAGCGGGCAGGTCCTGCAGGCGGAAGAACACGCCCTTGCTGGTGCCGCCACGGATGTAGGTGGCGGGGATCTTGATTTGCGGTGCGAAGGCCATGATCAAGCTGCCTTGTTAGCGGCGAGGAAGTCTTGGGCGAAGCGTTGCAGCACCCCGCCGGCTTGATAGACCGACACCTCTTCCGCCGTGTCCAGGCGGCAGGTCATCGGCACCTTCACCACTTCGCCATTCTTGCGGGTGATGACCAGGTTCAGATCGGCGCGGGGCTCCAGGTCGCCTTCCACGTCATAGGTCTCGGTGCCGTCCAGACCCAAGGTCAGACGGTTGGTGCCCGGCTTGAACTCCAGAGGCATCACGCCCATGCCGATCAGGTTGGTGCGGTGGATGCGCTCGAAGCCTTCTGCGGCAATCGCTTCCACACCCGCCAGGCGTACGCCCTTGGCAGCCCAGTCACGCGAGGAGCCTTGGCCGTAGTCGGCGCCGGCCACGATGATCAGCGGCTGCTTGCGCTCTTGATAGGCCTCCATGGCCTCCCACATGCGCACGACCTTGCCTTCGGGCTCGATGCGGGCCAGCGAGCCGGCCTTCACCTTGCCTTCGGCATCACGCACCATTTCGTTCTTCAGCGTGGGGTTCGCGAAGGTGGCGCGCATGGCGGTCAGGTGGTCACCGCGGTGGGTGGCGTAGGAGTTGAAGTCCTCCTCCGGCAGGCCCATCTTGTGCAGGTACTCACCAGCAGCCGAGTTCATCAGAATCGCGTTCGAAGGCGACAGGTGGTCGGTGGTGATGTTGTCCGGCAAGATGGCCAGCGGGCGCATGCCCTTGAGCGTGCGCGGGTTGGCGGCCAGGGCGCCGACACCTTCCGTGTCCCAGTACGGCGGGCGACGGATGTAGGTCGACTGCGGACGCCAGTCGTACTGCGGGCTCACCTCCTCACCCTTGTCGGCCTGGATGGCGAACATCGGCTCGTACACGGCGCGGAACATCTCGGGCTTGACGCTGGCCTTGACGATCGCGTCGATCTCTTCGTCCGAAGGCCAGATGTCCTTCAGGCGGATTTCCTTGCCATCGACCACGGCGAGCACGTCGTTTTCGATGTCAAAGCGCACGGTGCCGGCAATGGCGTAGGCCACCACCAGGGGGGGCGAGGCCAGGAAGGCCTGCTTGGCGTAGGGGTGGATGCGACCGTCGAAGTTGCGGTTGCCCGAGAGCACGGCGGTGGCGTACAGGTCGCGGTCGATGATCTCTTGCTGGATCTTGGGGTCCAGCGCGCCCGACATGCCGTTGCAGGTGGTGCAGGCAAAGGCCACGATGCCAAAACCCAGCTTTTCCAGGTCACCCAGCAGATTGGCTTCCTTCAGGTACAGCTCCACAGCCTTCGAGCCAGGGGCCAGCGAGGACTTCACCCAGGGCTTGCGGGTCAGGCCCAGCTTGTTGGCGTTGCGCGCCAGCAGGGCGGCCGCGATCACGTTGCGCGGATTGGAGGTGTTGGTGCACGAGGTGATGGCGGCGATGATCACGGCGCCATCGGGCATGGTGCCTTCGCTGGCAGCCGGCATGGCCCACTTGCCGGCGATGCCCTTGGCGGCCAGGTCGCTCGTCGCCACACGGGCGTGCGGGTTCGACGGGCCGGCCATGTTGCGCACCACGCTCGACAGGTCGAACGTCAGGTCGCGCTCGTACACGGCATTCTTCAGGCTGTCCGACCACAGGCCGGCTTGCTTGGCATAGGTCTCGACCAGCTTGATCTGCTCGGCTTCGCGGCCGGTCAGGGTCAGGTAGTCCAGCGTTTGCTGGTCGATGCTGAACATGGCGGCGGTGGCGCCGTACTCAGGGGCCATGTTCGAGATGGTGGCGCGGTCACCGATGGTCAGCTTGGACGCGCCTTCACCGTAGAACTCCAGATAGGCACCCACCACCTTGGACTTGCGCAGGAACTCGGTCAGGGCCAGCACCACGTCGGTGGCGGTGATGCCAGGCTGGCGTTGGCCGGTGAGCTTGACGCCCACGATCTCGGGCAGGCGCATCCACGAGGCGCGACCCAGCATCACGTTCTCAGCTTCCAGTCCGCCCACGCCGATGGCGATCACGCCCAGCGCGTCCACGTGCGGCGTGTGCGAGTCGGTGCCGACGCAGGTGTCGGGGTAGGCCAGGCCGTGGTCGTTGTGGATCACGGGGGACATCTTCTCCAGGTTGATCTGGTGCATGATGCCGTTGCCCGCCGGGATCACGTCCACGTTGGCGAAGGCCTTCTTCGTCCACTCGATGAAGTGGAAGCGGTCTTCGTTGCGGCGATCTTCGATTGCGCGGTTCTTCTGGAACGCATCGGGATCAAAGCCCCCGCACTCCACCGCCAGAGAGTGGTCCACGATCAGCTGCACGGGCACCACCGGGTTCACCTTGGCGGGGTCGCCGCCTTCCTTGGCAATCGCATCACGCAGGCCCGCCAGATCCACCAGGGCGGTCTGGCCCAGGATGTCGTGGCAGGCCACGCGGGCGGGGAACCAGGGGAAGTCCAGATCGCGCTTGCGCTCGATGATCTGCACCAGGCAGTCACGCACGATGGCCGGATCGGCCTTGCGCACGATGTTCTCGGCGTGCACACGCGAGGTGTAGGGCAGGGTGGCCCAGGCGCCCGGCTTGATGGCTTCCACAGCGGCTTCGGTGTCGAAGTAATCCAGCTTGGTGCCGGGCAGGTTCTTGCGGTATTGGGTGTTCATGGCGGGCAGCGGTGAGGTGTGGGGCGGCGCGAGCTCATTCCAGGTTGACAAGGTCAAAAGGCGCCACACGTGTTGTTCATGTGGCGCCCTGGTCCTGGCTGGTCAGACTTACTTGCGCTTCTTCAGCGGCACGAACTTCTGATCTTCTGGGCCGACGTAGTTGGCCGACGGACGGATGATCTTGCCGTCAATGCGTTGTTCGATCACGTGGGCCGACCAGCCGCTGGTGCGGGCGATCACGAACAGCGGGGTGAACATCGCGGTGGGCACGCCCATCATGTGATAGCTCACGGCCGAGAACCAGTCCAGATTCGGGAACATCTTCTTGATTTCCCACATCACCGACTCCAGACGCTCGGCGATGTCGTACATCTTCATATTGTCCTGTTCCTTGGACAGGTCTTCCGCCACCTTCTTGATGACCACGTTGCGCGGGTCACTCACGGTGTAGACGGGGTGACCGAAGCCGATCACGACTTCCTTCTTCTCGACACGGGCGCGGATGTCGGCCTCGGCCTCGTTCGGGTTGTCGTAGCGCTTCTGGATCTCAAAAGCCACTTCGTTGGCGCCGCCGTGCTTGGGTCCACGCAGGGCGCCGATGCCGCCGGTGATGGCCGAGTACATGTCCGAGCCCGTGCCGGCCACCACACGCGAGGTGAAGGTCGAGGCGTTGAACTCGTGCTCGGCGTACAGGATCAGCGAGGTGTGCATCGCGCGCACCCAGCTGTCGCGGGGCTTCTCGCCATGCAGCAGGTGCAGGAAGTGGCCGCCGATGGAGTCGTCATCGGTTTCGACGTCGATGCGCTTGCCGTTGTGGCTGTAGTGGTACCAGTACAGCAGCATCGAGCCCAGCGAAGCCATCAGCTTGTCGGCGATGTCGCGGGCGCCAGGGTGGTTGTGGTCGTCCTTCTCGGGCGACAGGCAACCCAGCACGGACACGCCGGTGCGCATCACGTCCATCGGGTGCGCCGACGGGGGCAGTTGCTCCAGGGCGGCCTTCAGGCCGGCGGGCAGGCCGCGCAGCGCCTTCAGCTTGGCCTTGTAGCCAGCCAGTTCGGCCACGGTGGGCAGCTTGCCGTGCACCAGCAGGTGGGCGATTTCTTCGAATTCGCAGGTGGTGGCGACGTCCAGGATGTCGTAGCCGCGGTAGGCCAGGTCATTGCCGGTGCGGCCCACGGTGCACAGGGCCGTGTTGCCGGCTGCCGTGCCGGACAGGGCGACGGACTTCTTGGGCTTGAAACCGGGGGTGGTGGTCTCGGGGGTAGCGCTCATGGGATGTGTCTCCAGATGACGTGTGGCAGCGGGGGATTTACTTCTTGGCGGCAAACAGCGCGTCGAGCTTTTGCTCGAAGGCGTGGTAACCAATGCGGTCGTACAGCTCTTCGCGAGTCTGCATCAGGTCGACGACGGTCTTTTGATGGCCGTCACGGCGGATGGCCGTGTACACGGCTTCAGCAGCCTTGTTCATGGCACGGAAAGCGCTCAGCGGGTACAGCACCATGCCGACGCCCGTGGGGCGCAGCTCGTCCACGCTGAACAGCGGGGTCTTGCCGAACTCGGTGATGTTGGCCAGCACGGGCACGTTCACGGCCTTGCAGAACTTCTCGTAGGTGGGCAGGTCGTAGGCGGCTTCGGCAAAGATGCCGTCGGCGCCGGCTTCCACGCACTGGATCGCGCGCTCGATGGCGGCGTCCACACCGTGCACCTGGATGGCGTCGGTGCGGGCGATCAGGAAGAAGTCCGGGTCGGTCTTGGCGTCGGCAGCAGCCTTGACGCGGTCCACCATCTCTTCGGTGGTCACGATTTCCTTGCCGGGACGGTGGCCGCAGCGCTTGGCGCCGACCTGATCTTCGATGTGGCAAGCGGCGGCGCCGGCCTTGATCAGGCTCTTGACGGTGCGCTCGATGTTGAAGGCCGAGGGGCCAAAGCCCGTGTCGATGTCGACCAGCAGGGGCGTGTTGCACACGTCGGTGATGCGACGCACGTCGATCAGCACGTCGTCCATCGTGTTGATGCCCAGGTCAGGCAGGCCCAGCGAGCCTGCGGCCACGCCGCCACCCGACAGGTAAATGGCGCGGTAGCCGGCGCGTTGGGCCAGCAGGGCGTGGTTGGCGTTGATGGCGCCAATGATCTGCAGCGGCGATTCGTCCTTGAGGGCCTGGCGGAAGCGTGCGCCGGGGGAGGTGAGTGCCATGTAGGGTCTCCAGTGGAACGTGTCAGCGGGAATGCCGGTCTAGAACGCAACGTGCGTGCCAGCCTGGGTACTGCGAGTTCAGTTAGCCGAAGATGCTTTGTAAGTCATTGATTTACGGTGGGGCAGGCTGGTTTCCACCCTTGCTCAGCGTGAGCGGCTTGTGCTGGTGTTCCGATTTTGAAATGATGTTTCATTCAAATGTGAAACGCATGCACAATGCCAAGCATGCTGACCGATCCCTTGCACCGCGCCAATCCGACTCAGTCTCCGCCACGCATTGTGGCCGTCGGCTTTCGCCGCATCAACAAGATGTTGCAGGCCCTCGCCCCCGAGTTTGCCGACCGTGCCGCCGTCGAAGTGCTGGACGTCGGGTTTGAAGAGGCCGTGGCTCGCGTGCGCGCCCTGCAGGCCCAGCGACCGGTGGATGTGGTGGTCGCGGCCGGTTCCAACGGCGCCTACCTGCGCCAACACCTCGATCTGCCTGTGGTGGTGGTCAAGGTGGGGGGCTTGGACCTGATGCAGGCGCTGGCGCGTGCCAAGCGCCAGTCCGCGCACATCGGTCTGGTCACCTATGTGGGCGTGGCCCCTGACATTCACCAGTTCGATGACCTTTTCGGGCTCGGGGTGCACCAGCTCAGCTACCGCACCGAAGACGAAGCCCAGGAGGCGGTGCGCGAACTCCAGCAGGCCGGCGTGGAGGTGATCGTCGGCTCTGGCGTGGCCGCCGACATGGCCGACCAGATTGGCCTGACCGGTATTTTTCTGTATTCGATGGACGCCGTGCGCGAAGCCCTCGAAGACGCCGTCGAGATCGCGCGGGCCTCGCGCATCGAGCTGACCAAGCGCGAGCGCCTCAACACCATCCTGGCCCAACTCAGCGACGGCGTGATCGCGGTCGATGCCCAAGAGCGCATCCAGACCCTCAACCCGACGATGGCCCAATGGCTGGGCATCGACCCCGCGCAGTGGCTGGGCCTCAAGCTCAGCGAGGTCTGCCCCGAACTCAGCCTGCAGGCCACCCTGCGCCTGGGCACCCAGGAGCTGGAAAAGATCGAGCGGGTCAAAGGCAAGGCCCTCATCGTCAACCGCATCCCCATCGTCGAGCAGGGTGTGCTGACGGGCGCCGTGCTCAGCGGCCAGGATCCCATCTCCATCCAGCGGGTCGACCGCCACATCCGCACCCGCATCAAACCCAACACCGTCCCCGCGCGCTACGAGTTGCAGCAACTGCTGGGGCACAGCGCGGCCCTGCAGCGCGTGCAGCGCATGGCCCTGAGCTGCGCCCGCAGCCAGGCCACGGTCCTCATCCTGGGCGAAAGCGGCACCGGTAAAGAGCTGGTGGCCCAAGGCATCCACATGGCCAGCGAGCGACGTGAGCTGCCTTTCGTGGCCGTCAACTGCGCAGCCGTATCCGAAACCCTGCTGGAGAGCGAGCTGTTCGGCTACGAAGAGGGCGCCTTCACCGGTGCGCGCCGCGGCGGCAAGATCGGCCTGTTCGAGGCGGCCCACAAAGGCACCATTTTTCTCGACGAAGTGGGTGAAATGCCGCTGTCCCTGCAATCGCGCCTGCTGCGTGTGCTGCAGGAGCGCGAGGTGCTGCGCGTCGGCGCCACCGAGCCCACCCCCGTCAACGTCCGCGTGATCGCGGCCACGCACCGCAACCTCTTACGCCATGTCGAAGAAGGCAGCTTCCGGCAAGACCTGTTCTATCGCCTCAACATCCTGCGCATCGACATGCCCCCGTTGCGCGACCGGCTCGACGACCTGCCGGAGCTCGTGCGTGCGCTGCACCACAAGGTGTGCACTCGGCTCGACCTCGACCCGGCGCGCACCGAAGCCATCGCCGCTGCACTGATCGCCCAGGCGCCGTCGTACCACTGGCCCGGCAACGTGCGCGAGCTCGAAAACCTCGTCGAGCGCCTGGTGGCCTACGCTGACCCGCATGCCGATCCGTCCTTCGGTAGCGACGTCAACGTCTCGCCCGAGGCCGCCCGCACCTTCGTGCGCACCGTGGCGCCCGAGCTTTTCTTGGCCGAAACCCCATCAGAGCCCGCGGAGGCCCCGTCCTCGCTCAAGGCCCACCAGACCCAGCGCGAACGTGCCGAGATCCAGCGCGTGCTGGATGAATGCGGTGGCGACCGTGCGCTGGCCAGCCAGCGTCTGGGCATCAGTCGCACCACCCTGTGGCGCAAGCTCAACCCAGCATGATTCGGGCGCCGCTGTCACAATCTCTGCTGACCTCGTTTCTGACCGCCACTGCTCTGCCCGCCGCCGTTTCATGTCCCCCACTTCTGCCATGCGCGTCCTCTCCCTGATCCCCCCGATGACGCAGCTCAACACGCCGTACCCCTCTACGGCGTATCTGACGGGCTTTCTGCGTTCGCGCGGCGTCGATGCGGTGCAAGAAGACCTGGCCTTGGCACTCGTGCTGAAACTGCTCTCCCGCGAGGGGCTGGAGGCCGTCCATGCGCAGGCTTTGAAAATGCCCGAAGCCCAGCGCACCGCCCCGGTCAACCACTTCCTCGACCACAGCGACACCTACCTCAGCACCATCGACGCCACCATCGCTTTCCTGCAAGGGCGCGACGCCACGTTGGGCCACCGCATCTGCACGCGTCACTACCTGCCTGAAGGGCCGCGCTTTCGCTCGCTGGACGCCTATGCCGACGATGGCAGCGGTGACCCGCTGGCCTGGGCCTTCGGTGCCCTGGGTATGGCCGACCGCGCCAAGCACCTCGCCACGCTCTACCTCAACGACCTGGCCGATGTGCTGCGCGATGCCGTTGATGGTCGTTTCGAGTTCGTGCGCTACGCCGAGTCCCTGGCCCAAAGCCAGCCCACCTTCGACCCGCTCGCGCAGGCGCTGACCGCTCCGCTCAACCTCGTCGACACCACGCTGCGCGAGCTGACCCTGCAGGCCCTCACCCGCCATCAGCCCGATCTCGTGCTGATTTCCGTGCCATTTCCCGGTGCGGTGTACGCGGCCTTCCGCATGGCGCAAGCCATCAAGCAGACCCACCCGCATGTCCGGCTCGCGCTGGGCGGTGGCTTTGTCAACACTGAGCTGCGCGAACTCACCGAGCCGCGGGTCTTTGACTACTTCGACTTTGTCACCCTCGACGCCGGCGAGCGCCCCTTGCTGGCGCTGCTCGAACACCTCGAAGGCAAGCGCTCCGTCCAGCGCCTGGTGCGTACCTTTGTGCGCGATGCCGACACCGCCCAGGTCCGCTACCTGAACTGGGCCGAGCCCGATGTGCCCTTCGGTGAAGTGGGCACCCCCACCTGGGACGGCCTGCCGCTCGACCGCTACCTGTCCCTGCTGGACATGCTCAACCCCATGAACCGGCTCTGGTCAGACGGACGCTGGAACAAGCTCACGGTGGCGCATGGCTGCTACTGGAAGAAGTGCAGCTTCTGCGACGTCAGCCTCGACTACATCTCGCGCTACGAAGCCGCCAGCGCCGAGGTGCTGGTTGATCGCATCGAGGCCATCGTGCGCGAAACCGGCCAGACCGGCTTCCACTTTGTCGACGAAGCCGCGCCGCCCAAGGTCCTCAAAGCCCTTGCGCAAGAACTCATCCGCCGCAAGGTGGCCATCTCCTGGTGGGGCAACGTCCGCTTCGAAAAATCCTTCACCCCTGAGCTGTGTCTGCTGCTGGCCGACAGTGGCTGCATCGCCATCTCCGGTGGTCTGGAAGTCGCCTCCGACCGCCTGCTCAAGCTGATGAAAAAGGGCGTCTCCGTCGAGCAGGTCGCTCGCGTCACCCGCGCCTTCACCGATGCCGGCATCCTCGTGCACGCCTACCTGATGTACGGCTTTCCCACGCAAACCGTGCAGGACACCGTCGACGCGCTCGAATACGTGCGCCAGCTCTTTGCCGAAGGCTGCATCCAGTCCGGTTTCTTCCACCGCTTCGCCTGCACCGTCCACTCCCCAGTGGGCCAAGACCCCCAGGCCTACGGCGTCGAACTCGTGCCGCTGCCGCCGGTCAGCTTCGCCAAGAACGACATCGGCTTCATCGACCCTACCGGCGTGAACCACGACGTGCTAGGTCAGGCCCTCAAAAAGGCCATCTACAACTACATGCACGGCATCGGCCTCGACGAAGACGTGCGCGCCTGGTTCAAGTCCAAGGTGCCGCGCCCCACCGTCTCGCGCCGCTGCATCGAGCGGGCGCTGGCCGAATCTTGACGCTGCGGCGCCGCCACGTCCTCCGGCGCGCCGAAGCCTCACCTCAGCAGGCGTATGACTCAAAAAAGCGGCTGCCTGCTTCAACCTGCACCGTCAGTTCGTGGCCCTGCCACACCCACTCCTGCCCAGCCCGAAACCGCAGGCTCAGCGTCACCGGCCCGCTCACATGGCAAGGCAAGGGCAGGGCGCGCCACATCTGCGCGGCCTGCCGCACCTCGCCGCCTGACAGGGTGCCTATCGCCTCACCCAGAGTGCCATCCAGACTGAACTCCGAAGCGCCCACATCGGGCGCGCTCATCACGCCGCTCAAACGCAGCGTCAGGGCGGTCACATTGCCCCAGACGCTGTCGCGACGGACGCTCGCTCCACCAGGGGCATCCACCGGATCACGACGCACGCAAGCGGCCGCAAACTCGACGCACACCGTGCTGCCTCCCGGGACATCGCGTGCCTCCCAGCGCACCGCCCGCACCTCCGAGCCCTCCAGCAGCAAAGTGTCCACCGGCCTCAAGCCTCTGCGGCAAAAAAAGCTGCTTCCGTGTCGGCCGGCAGAGGCTGCCCGGTCAACCAGGCACGCTCCAGCACATGCCAGTAATGACGGTAGCTGGCCCGGTCATGCAACACCCCGTGGTACGAGGTCGGCGCCCAATGTGCGGCCTGAGCGGCCATCAAGATCTCCACCGCATCGTCCACCTCGGCCGACACCGGCGCAAACGCCTCAATGATCACCGGAATCTGGTCGGGGTGGATGCTCCACATCCGTGTGTAACCCAGCTCCCGACAGGCCCGCTCGGCCGCCTTGCCCAGCGCGCGCTTGTCCTTGAACTCCGTCACCACGCAATGCGAGGGTGTGAGGCGCGCCGCGTGGCAAGCCGCTGCAATCTTCAGCTTCGCCTGCATCACCAGCGGGTGACTGAATTGCCCCGTTACGCTCATGCCCGACGCCGGAATCGCCCCCCGGTGCTCGGACACGAAATCCATCAGCCCGAACGACAGCGACTCCAAGCCGGGCAGAGCGGCGATCTCGTCCACCTGCTGCACCGCCTTCAGCGTCTCGATCAGGCCGTGCACAGGCACGATCCGCTCTACGCCATGCCGCACTCGGGCGGCTTTGATCGTGTCAATGGCGCGCTGCGCATCGGCCACATCGGCCAGCTTGGGCACCATGATGTAGGCCAGTCGCTGGCCTGCTGCCTGGATCAAGGTGTCCACATCGTCCTCAAAACGGCGATGACGCGGGTCATGCACACGTACTCCCACCCGGTCGCACACGTTCTGCGGGCTGTCGATCAACTCGGCCACCAGCAGCGCTTGTTCATGCTCTCCACCCACCGGGGCGCCATCTTCCAAATCCAGCGTCACATCGAACACGGCACGGCCATGGCCGGCCTCGGCCATCTCGGCCTGCAGCATCAGGCTCTTGCGCATGCGCGCCTCCACGCCGGAGTAATGGTCGCAAACGGGGAGCGTCGCAGGCAGGGTCTCGCTGCCAAACAGCGCCTGACGAGGGTGAATGGTGCTCAGGGTGGACATGGTGTGTTCCTTACGCGTGCCGCATCGCCCAGGGTGTGAGCGCGCATCACGAAAAAAAAGCTGGCCGACCCGAAGGCCGCCAGCTTTGATTGTGATCTACCTTGCCCTATCCGGCACGCGCCGAATGGCAAAGGTCTCACGCAGTGTGATTACAGCAGGTGCTTGACGCCGTCTTGCTCGCCTTGCAGTTCGGCCAGGGTCTTGTTGATGCACTCTTGCGAGAAGGCATCGATTTCCAGGCCGTCGACGATCTTGTACTCGCCGTCAGGCGTGGTCGTGACGGGGAAGCCGAACACGATGCCGGCAGGGATGCCGTACTCGCCGTTCGAAGGCACGCCCATGGTGACCCATTCGCCGTTCGAGCCCAGGGCCCAGTCGCGCATGTGGTCGATGGCGGCGTTGGCAGCCGAAGCAGCCGACGACAGGCCGCGAGCGGCGATGATGGCGGCGCCACGCTTGCCGACGGTCGGCAGGAACACGTTGGCGTTCCAGTCCTGGTCGTTGATGGTTTCCTTGACGGACTTGCCGTTCACCGTGGCGAAACGGTAGTCAGCGTACATGGTGGGCGAGTGGTTGCCCCAAACCGTCAGCTTGCGGATGTCGCCAACCTTGAAACCAGCCTTGGCAGCCAGTTGCGAAGCAGCGCGGTTGTGGTCCAGGCGCAGCATGGCGGTGAAGTTCTTGGCCGGCAGGTCCGGAGCCGACTTCATGGCGATGTAGGCATTGGTGTTGGCGGGGTTGCCGACAACCAGCACCTTCACATTGCGCGAAGCGACAGCGTTCAGAGCCTTGCCCTGAGCGGTGAAGATCTGGGCGTTGGCAGCCAGCAGGTCAGCGCGCTCCATGCCTGGGCCGCGAGGACGTGCACCAACCAGCAAAGCGTAGTCGGTGTCCTTGAAGGCGGTCATCGGATCGGAGTGGGCTTCGATACCGGCCAGCAGCGGGAACGCGCAGTCTTCCAGCTCCATGATCACGCCCTTCAGCGCATTCTGGGCCTTCTCGTCGGGGATTTCCAGCAGTTGCAGGATCACGGGCTGGTCCTTGCCCAGCATTTCGCCAGAGGCGATGCGGAACAGGAGGGCGTAACCAATTTGGCCAGCGGCGCCGGTGACGGCGACGCGAACGGGTGCTTTGCTCATATGCAACTCCGAAAGAGTGAGGGCGGTTTGATGGAAAACCCACAAGTGTAGCGTCGCGCAGCCGTGTATGCACAGATCACCGCGCTTTGCCAAGGGTCTGATGTCTTATATAAGATATCTTTTAGCTACTTGTGGACTTTGGCAGGCAGTTGTGGTGCAATGGCGAGCGGTCAGCGTTCATCCATGCTGGCCGACACCAACCAACGATCATACCCCGATCGACAACCGAGACCTTGACGCTGTGGTGACCCCTCCGCCCTCCGCTCCATCGCCCGACGCCTTGTCGTCGACCGGCGCGGGCACAGGTGCAGCCGGCCCGTCCTTCAGCCCGCTGTACCAGCAAATCAAGGCCCTCATCCTGCGCAGTCTGCAGGCCGGCGAATGGCGTCCAGGTGAGGCCATCCCGAGCGAGCTCGAGCTGGCAGCTCGCTTCAAGGTCAGCCAGGGCACGGTGCGCAAGGCGGTTGACGAACTCGCGGCTGAAAACCTCCTCATGCGTCGACAGGGCAAGGGCACCTTTGTGGCCACCCATGCCGAAGAGCAGGTGCAGTTCCGCTTTTTGCGCCTCGCGCCCGATCACCCCGATCAGTCCCCCGACGCCTCGCGTCGCGAATTCCTGGACTGCCGTCGCCTGCGTGCGCCGGCCGATGTGGCACGCGCGCTGCAACTCAAATCCGGCGACATGGTGGTCGAGGTTCGCCGGGTGCTGCATTTTGCCGGCCAGCCCGTCGTGCTGGATGACATCTGGCTGCCCGGCCACCTTTTCAAGGGCCTGACGGCAGACCGTCTGAGCCAATACCAAGGGCCGATGTACGGTCTTTTCGAGTCCGAGTTCGGTGTGCGCATGATCCGCGCCGAAGAGAAAATCCGTGCGGTGGTCGCCGATGCGTCGGTGGCTGGTGTGCTGCAGGTCGAGGTGGGCAGTCCGCTGTTGAGCGTCGAGCGCCTGTCCTTCACCTACGGTGACCAACCCGTCGAATTGCGTCGCGGCCTCTACCGCACAGACCGTCACTACTACCGAAACGAGCTGAGTTGACAGGCAGATCGTGTACCCCTTTTGCGTCTTGTTGTGTGCTTGTCTCAGGCTGGCAGATAACAACGTGAAAACGTCGGGCTGGGGATTGCCCTAAAATCCTCGCTTTCCTTGACAGATTTTTGACGCTCGGCAGGAGCCCTTACAACATGGCTGACAACGCGAAAACCCCACGCCCCGTCTACCGGAACATCCACGTGAGTGACATCGTCACCTACCGTTTGCCTCTGGCAGGGATCGTCTCGATCCTGCACCGGATCAGCGGCGCACTGATGTTCCTGCTGATGCCCTTCATCATCTGGATGTTCGACGCCTCCGTGACGTCTGAGATCTCGTATGAGTCCTTCACCTCGGTGTTCACCGTCGGTTGTGCCGACGGCGCGATCCCCGGCTGGTTCTTCAAGCTCATCGCCCTGGCACTGATCTGGGCTTACCTGACCCACTTCACCGCCGGCATGCGCCACCTGCTGATGGAAGTGACGCACTCCTACTCCAAACAAGCGGGCAAGTCGACCGCTGTCACCACCCTGGTGCTGAGCACGGGCTTGACTGTGGTGCTGGCCGCGAAGCTCTTCGGCCTGTTCTGATCCCCACGTCCCGACTGCAGGAAACAACAACCATGTCTCAAAACTACGGAACCAAGCGCATCGTGACCGGTGCGCATTACGGTCTGCGCGACTGGCTGGCGCAGCGCGTCACGGCTGTGCTGATGGCACTGTTCACCATCGTGCTGCTGGCCCAAGTCATTTTTGGCGGCCCTCTGGGCTACGACAGCTGGGCGGGCATCTTCTCGTCGCAGTGGATGAAGACGCTGACCTTCGTGGTCATCCTGGCCATGCTCTACCACGTGTGGGTGGGCGTGCGCGAGATCTTCATGGACTACATCAAGCCGGTCAGCATCCGCTTGAGCCTGTATGTGTTTGCCATCGTTTGGCTCGTGGGTTGTGCCGGCTGGGCCATCCAAGTGCTGTGGAGACTGTAAAAAATGAGCGCTACCTCTTCTCTTCCTACCCGCAAGTTTGACGTCGTGATCGTGGGAGCCGGCGGCTCCGGCATGCGCGCGTCTCTGCAACTGTCCCTGGCTGGCCTGAACGTGGCCGTGCTGTCCAAGGTCTTCCCCACCCGTTCGCACACGGTGGCCGCTCAGGGCGGTATCGGTGCGTCTCTGGGCAACATGTCCGAAGACAACTGGCACTATCACTTCTACGACACCATCAAGGGCTCCGACTGGCTGGGCGACCAGGACGCCATCGAGTTCATGTGCCGTGAAGCACCCAAGGTGGTGTACGAGCTGGAACACTTCGGCATGCCGTTCGACCGCAACGCCGACGGCACCATCTACCAGCGTCCGTTCGGTGGTCACACCGCCAACTACGGTGAAAAGCCCGTGCAACGCGCTTGTGCTGCCGCTGACCGTACCGGCCACGCCCTGCTGCACACCCTGTACCAGCAGAACGTCAAGGCCCGCACCCAGTTCTTCGTGGAATGGATGGCCCTGGACATCATCCGTGATGCCGAAGGCGACGCCGTGGGCGTGACCGCGCTGGAAATGGAAACCGGCGAAGTACATGTGCTGCACGCCAAGACCGTGCTGCTGGCCACCGGTGGTGCCGGCCGCATCTACCAGGCTTCCACCAACGCCTTCATCAACACCGGCGACGGCCTGGGCATGGCAGCACGCGCTGGTATCCCCCTGGAAGACATGGAATTCTGGCAGTTCCACCCCACCGGCGTGGCCGGCGCGGGCGTGCTGCTGACCGAAGGCTGCCGTGGCGAAGGCGCGATCTTGCGCAACAGCAATGGTGAGCGTTTCATGGAGCGTTACGCCCCGACCCTGAAGGATCTGGCCCCGCGTGACTTCGTGTCCCGCTCGATGGACCAGGAAATCAAGGAAGGCCGTGGCTGTGGCCCCAACAAGGACTACATCCTGCTGGACATGACCCACCTGGGTGCCGAAACCATCCGCAAGCGTCTGCCTTCGGTGGAAGAAA
The DNA here is from genome assembly GCA_001770775.1 of Burkholderiales bacterium RIFCSPHIGHO2_12_FULL_63_20. Lineage (GTDB taxonomy): Bacteria > Pseudomonadota > Gammaproteobacteria > Burkholderiales > Burkholderiaceae_C > Aquabacterium. The sequence continues at coordinate 7,243 of MESA01000033.1, read as the reverse complement.
TCGGTCACAACTTTGCCAACGTCGACATCACCAAGGAATCCATTCCTGTGGTCCCGACCATTCACTACCAGATGGGTGGCATCCCGACGAACGTCCATGGTCAGGTCGTGATCCCGGCCAACGGCAAGCACAACGACATCATCAACGGTCTGTACGCTGTGGGTGAGTGCTCCTGCGTGTCGGTGCACGGCGCCAACCGTCTGGGCACCAACTCCCTGCTCGACCTGGTCGTGTTCGGTCGCGCTGCGGGCAACCACATCGTCGACTTCAACCTCAAGACCAAGAGCCACAAGCCCCTGCCCAAGGACGCTGCCGACAAGACCCTGGCACGCCTGGCACGCCTGGACTCGGCCAAGAACGGCGAGTACTCGCAAGACGTGGCCAACGACATCCGCTCGACCATGCAGACCCACGCTGGCGTGTTCCGCACGCAAGCCATCATGGACGAAGGCGTCAAGAAGATCGCTGCCGTGCGTGAGCGCGTCGCCAGCATCGGCCTGAAGGACAACTCCAAGGTCTTCAACACTGCCCGTGTCGAAGCGCTGGAAGTCGAAAACCTGATCGAAGCCGCCCAAGCCACCATGGTGGCCGCCGCAGCCCGCAAGGAAAGCCGTGGCGCCCACGCGCACGACGACTTCCCTGATCGTGACGATGCCAACTGGATGCGTCACTCGCTGTGGTACTCCGAAGGCAGCCGCCTGGATTACAAGCCGGTCAATCTGCAGCCCCTGACGGCGGAATCCGTTCCGCCCAAGGCCCGTACGTTCTGATCGTCAGCGACACGTCATTAGGAATTCACCATGAGCCAAAAGCGCATTTTCCAGATCTACCGCTACGATCCTGATAAGGACGTCAAGCCTTACATGCAGACCATCGAGATCGAACTCGACGGCAACGAACGCATGCTGCTGGACGCCCTGGTCAAGCTCAAGAAGGTCGACCCCACCATCTCGTTCCGCCGCTCCTGCCGTGAAGGCGTGTGCGGTTCCGACGCGATGAACATCAACGGCAAGAACGGTCTGGCCTGCCTGACCAACATGCGCACGCTGCCGGGCACCATCGTGCTCAAGCCGTTGCCGGGCCTGCCGGTCATCCGCGACCTGTACGTGGACATGACCCAGTTCTTCAAGCAGTACGACTCGATCAAGCCCTACCTGATCAACGACACGCCGCTGCCCGACAAGGAGCGCCTGCAGTCGCCCGAAGAGCGCGAAGAGCTCGACGGCCTGTACGAGTGCATCCTGTGCGCCAGCTGCTCGACCAGCTGCCCGAGCTTCTGGTGGAACCCCGACAAGTTCGTGGGCCCCGCCGGTCTGTTGCAGGCCTACCGCTTCATCGCGGACAGCCGCGATCAGGCCACCTCGGCTCGCCTGGACAACCTGGAAGACCCGTACCGTCTGTTCCGTTGCCACACCATCATGAACTGCGTGGACGTGTGCCCGAAGGGCCTCAACCCCACGAAGGCCATTGGCAAGATCAAGGAACTGATGGTCAAGCGCGCCGTTTGATCCTGTTGATCTGACTTTCCTGAACCGTCTGCGTTTCCTGGCCTGCCCCGATGACCCAAGCTCCTGTTTCCACCGATCTCACGCCTGACCCGGATGTGCTGCGTAGGATCCGCTGGCGCTGTCGTCGGGGTCTGCTCGAAAACGACTTGTTCATCGACAAGTTTTTCGAGCGCCACGGCGAGAACCTGACCACGCCCTTGGTGCAGGGCTTGCTCGAATTGATGGAGCTGTCCGACAATGACCTGCTGGATCTCCTGTTGGCTCGCAAAGAGCCGCACGGTGATCTACTCAAGCCAGAAGTCGTGCAGGTGCTGTCCATGATGCGAGTTGCCAAGGCGTAATCCAAACCGGGAACCCGATAGCCTGCCGGCCTCGGGAACCTGGTGAGGACCGTAAACCGGACTCGGGATTCCCCTGTCCAAGACCTCTTTCCACACAAGACCGATCCCTTAGGAGTGCTCATGACCCCGTCCGACGTGAAAGCCACCCTGTCGTTTTCTGACGGCAGCCCCAGTATGGAACTGCCGATCTACAAGGGTACTGTCGGCCCGGATGTTATTGACATCCGCAAGCTGTACGGCCAGACCGGCAAGTTCACCTACGACCCTGGCTTCCTGTCCACAGCATCGTGCAACTCCAAGATCACCTACATCGACGGTGACAAGGGTGAGCTGCTGTACCGCGGCTACCCCATCGAGCAGCTGGCCACCAACTGTGACTTCCTGGAAACCTGCTACCTGCTGCTGAACGGCGAACTGCCCAACGCACAGCAAAAGAGCGAGTTCTCCAATACGGTGTCCCAGCACACCATGGTCAACGAGCAGATGCAGTTCTTCCTGCGTGGCTTCCGCCGTGACGCTCACCCGATGGCCGTCATGACCGGTCTGGTCGGCGCCCTGTCGGCTTTCTACCACGACAGCACCGACATCAATAACCCCGAGCACCGTCAGATCGCGGCCATCCGCCTGATCGCCAAGATGCCCACCCTGGTGGCCATGGCGTACAAGTACTCGGTCGGCCAGCCTTACATCTACCCGCGCAACGACCTCTCGTACACCGAGAACTTCATGCGCATGATGTTCGCCACCCCGTGCGAAGACTACAAGGTCAACGAAGTCCTGGTTCGCGCCATGGACCGCATCTTCATCCTGCACGCTGACCACGAGCAAAACGCCTCCACCTCGACCGTGCGCCTGTGCGGCTCGTCAGGCACCAACCCGTTTGCGGCCATCGCCGCTGGCGTGGCCTGCCTGTGGGGTCCCGCTCACGGTGGCGCCAACGAAGCTGCGCTCAACATGCTGGAAGAAATCCAGCGCAAGGGCGGCGTCGAGAAGATTGGCGAGTTCATCGCCGAGGTCAAGGACAAGAACTCCGGCACCAAGCTGATGGGCTTTGGTCACCGCGTGTACAAGAACTACGACCCGCGCGCCAAGCTGATGCGTGAAACCTGCCACGAAGTGTTGAACGAGCTGGGCCTGCAAAACGACCCGCTGTTCAAGCTGGCTATGGCCCTGGAAAAGATCGCCCTGGAAGACGACTACTTCGTGTCGCGCAAGCTGTACCCGAACGTCGACTTCTACTCCGGCATCGTCCAGCGCGCCATCGGCATCCCCGTGCAGCTGTTCACCGCCATCTTCGCCCTGGCACGTACCGTGGGCTGGATCGCTCAGCTGAACGAAATGATCGGCGACCCTGAGTACAAGATCGGCCGCCCCCGTCAGCTGTTCGTTGGCGCGGACAAGCGCGACGTCAAGCCCCTGGCGCAGCGCTGATCTGAGCTGATCTGATCGCACGATCTGATCACTTGATGTGACGCTCGAAACCCCGGCTTGGCCGGGGTTTTTTCATTTCTGTTTCCATCGAAGCAAAGCAGGCCGTGAAAGCGCCCGGCGTTCATGGGGTAATTCCCCCGTCCTGCCTTAAAATCGTCATCTTTCCCCACCCCAGGGCCGACCAGCCCCTTTGCGCAAGAAGCACCATGGGACGCACCCTCTACGACAAGATCTGGGACGAGCACGTCGTCCACACGGAAGAAGATGGCACCGCCACCCTCTACATCGACCGCCATCTGGTGCACGAAGTCACCAGTCCGCAGGCGTTTGAAGGGCTGGACATCGCCGGCCGCAAGGTGTGGCGCCTGTCGGCCAACCTGGCGGTGAGCGACCACAACGTGCCCACCACCGATCGCAGTGAAGGCATCAAGGATCCGATCTCCAAGCTGCAGGTCGACACGCTCGACCAGAACTGCGACCGCGTCGGCATCACCCAGTTCAAGATGGGTGACAAGCGCCAGGGCATCGTCCACGTGATCGGCCCGGAGCAGGGCGCCACGCTGCCCGGCATGACCGTGGTGTGCGGCGACAGCCACACTTCTACCCACGGCGCCTTCGGTGCGCTGGCCCACGGCATCGGCACGTCAGAAGTCGAGCACGTGCTCGCCACCCAGACACTGCTGGCCAAGAAGGCCAAGAACATGCTGATCAAGGTCGAGGGCACCTTGACCAAGGGTTGCACCGCCAAGGACATCGTGCTGGCCATCATCGGCAAGATCGGCACGGCAGGCGGCACGGGCTACACCATCGAGTTCGCTGGCAGCGCCATCCGTGCCCTCAGCATGGAAGGCCGCATGACCATCTGCAACATGGCCATCGAGGCGGGCGCGCGCGCGGGTCTGGTGGCGGTGGACGAGACCACCATCAACTATGTGCAGAACCGCCCCTTCAGCCCCAAGGGCGTAGAGCTGGAGCAGGCCATCGCCTACTGGCGTACGCTGCACTCCGATCCGGATGCCGTGTTCGACACCCTCGTCGAGCTGGACGCTGCCCAGATCAAGCCGCAGGTCAGCTGGGGCACCTCGCCCGAGATGGTGCTGTCCATTGAAGACCGTGTGCCCGATCCCGACAAGGAAAAGGATCCCGTCAAGCGTTCGGCCATGGAACGTGCGCTGCAGTACATGGCGCTGGAGCCCAACAAGGCCATCAGCGACATCCACATCGACAAGGTCTTCATCGGTTCGTGCACCAACAGCCGCATCGAAGACATGCGCGAGGCCGCTGCCGTGGTCAAGAAGATCGGTGGCCGCATTGCATCGAACGTGAAGCTGGCCTTGGTCGTGCCCGGTTCGGGCCTGGTCAAGGAACAGGCTGAGCGCGAAGGCCTCGACCAGATCTTCAAGGCTGCCGGTTTCGAATGGCGTGAGCCGGGTTGTTCCATGTGTCTGGCCATGAACGCCGACCGCTTGGAGCCCGGTGAACGCTGCGCCTCCACCAGCAACCGCAACTTCGAAGGCCGTCAAGGCGCCGGTGGTCGCACCCACCTGGTCAGCCCCGCCATGGCCGCCGCCGCCGCGATGACGGGCCACTTCGTGGATGTCCGTCGCATCGCCTGATCCCTGTCAACCGTCTGAGTCACAAAAGAGTCCGCACATGACACGTCTGATTGTTTCCGCACTGGTGGCTTTGTCCGTGCTCGGCCTGACGGCCTGCAACACGGTGCAAGGCCTGGGTCAGGACATCGAAAAGGCCGGTTCGGTCATCTCTGGCGCTGCCAAGTAAGCACACACCATGCAAGCATTCCGCATTCACAAGGGGCTCGTCGCCCCGATGGACCGGGAAAACGTCGATACCGACGCGATCATCCCCAAGCAGTTCCTGAAGTCGATCAAGCGCACGGGCTTTGGCCCCAACCTGTTCGACGAATGGCGCTATCTGGACGCGGGCGAGCCCGGCCAGGACCCGGCAACCCGCAAGCCCAACCCTGACTTCGTGTTGAACCAGCCCCGCTACCAAGGCGCATCGGTGCTGCTGGCACGCAAGAACTTCGGTTGCGGCTCCAGCCGTGAGCACGCACCCTGGGCGCTCGACCAGTATGGTTTTCGCGCCATCATCGCCCCCAGCTTCGCTGACATCTTCTTCAACAACAGCTTCAAGAACGGCCTGCTGCCGATTCAACTGAGCGAGCTGCAGGTGGACCAGTTGTTCAACGAAGTGGTGGCATTCCCTGGCTATCAGCTCACCATCGACCTCGAGCGTCAGGTCGTGGTCAAGCCCGATGGGGTCGAGTTGCCTTTTGACGTGCAGCCTTTCCGTAAGTACTGCCTGCTCAACGGCTTCGATGACATCGGTCTGACCCTGCAGCACGCCGACAAGATCAAGGCCTTTGAAGCCGAGCGTCTGGCGCAGAAGCCCTGGTTGAACAACCGCATCGTCTAATTTCCTTTTCCCGCTGAGATTCCAACATGGTCATGAAGATTGCAGTTCTGCCGGGTGACGGCATCGGTACCGAGATCGTCGCCGAGGCGGTGAAGGTGCTCAAGGTCCTGGACCTGCCATTCCAGCTGGACGAGGCCAAGGTCGGGGGCGCCGCCTTCGACGCCCACGGCCACCCGCTGCCTGAGCACACCTTGAAACTGGCCATGGAATCCGACGCCGTGCTGTTCGGCGCCGTGGGTGACTGGAAATACGACAAGCTCGAACGCCATCTGCGTCCGGAGCAGGCCATCCTGGGTCTGCGCAAGAACATGGGCCTGTTCGCCAACTTCCGTCCGGCCATCTGCTACCCCCAGCTGACCCACGCCTCCAGCCTCAAGCCCGAGCTGGTGGCCGGCCTGGACATCCTCATCATCCGCGAGCTGACCGGCGACGTGTACTTCGGTCAGCCACGGGGGCGCCGTGTCGCACCCGATGGCGAGTTCAAGGGCGCGGAAGAGGGCTTCGACACCATGCGCTACACGCGCCCGGAGATCGAGCGTATCGCCCACGTGGCTTTCCAGGCCGCGCGCAAGCGCAACAAGCGTGTGACCAGTGTCGACAAGGCCAACGTGCTGGAAACCTTCCAGTTCTGGAAAGACGTCGTCACCGAGGTGCACGCCCAGTACCCGGACATCGAGCTGGACCACATGTATGTGGACAACGCCGCGATGCAACTGGTCAAGGCCCCCAAGAAGTTCGACGTGCTCTTTACCGGCAACCTGTTTGGTGACATCCTGTCTGACGTGGCGGCCATGCTGACCGGCTCGATCGGCATGCTGCCTTCGGCCTCCCTGAACGCCAAGGGGCAGGGACTGTACGAGCCCAGCCATGGCTCGGCCCCCGACATCGCCGGCAAGGGCGTGGCCAACCCCTTGGCTACCATCCTGAGTGCCGCCATGATGCTGCGCTTCAGCCTGAACCAGGAAGAGGCCGCCAGCCGCATCGAACGCGCCGTGCAGAGCGTGCTGGAGCAAGGTTTGCGCACCCCCGACATCTTCAGCGAAGGCACGCAGAAGGTCGGCACGACCGAGATGGGTGAGGCCGTGCTGGCCGCGCTCAAGGCCCAAGGCTGAGCCTCGGGCTGCTCGTCACAGATTCAGTAAAAGAGGATAGAAAATGGCTACGACTCTGGTTGGTTTGGTGGGCTGGCGCGGCATGGTCGGCTCCGTCCTGATGGACCGCATGCAGGCCGAAGGTGATTTCGATCACTTCGAGCCCCTGTTCTTCTCGACTTCGAACGCTGGCGGTGCCGCACCGTCCGTGGCCAAGAACGAGAAGACCCTCAAGGACGCCTACGACATCAACGAACTCAAGCGCTGCGACATCATCATCACGGCGCAGGGCGGTGACTACACCACCGAGGTGTTCGGCAAGCTGCGCGCCACCGGCTGGAATGGTCACTGGATCGACGCGGCATCGACCCTGCGCATGCAGGACGACGCCGTCATCGTTCTGGACCCGGTCAACATGCCCGTGATCCAGAAC
>MESA01000032.1 GCA_001770775.1 Burkholderiales bacterium RIFCSPHIGHO2_12_FULL_63_20 | reverse complement strand
GGCATGCCGCTCGGTCAGGCAGCAAATTGCTGGCTGAGGTGTCACGGTGAGTTTTCATCATGATTCCCAGTTTGGTTAGGGGCAAGTGGATGGGTGCGCCAGAGGCGCTGTCAGAACCAGAACCGCAGGCCAGCCACGAAGCGTGTTTGCTTTGCTCGTCCGCCTTCGGCGCTGACGTAGTCGGCCGTCTTCCCGAACGAGCCCGCACGCTCGATGCCGATGTAGGGCGCGAATTGGCGGCTGATCTCGTAGCGCAACCTCAGCCCGGCCGATGCCTCGGCTAGGCCGCTGCCGATGCGCCGCTCGGGATCGTCCTTGCCGTAGAACTGCGTCTCGACCTTCGGCACCAGGATCAGTCGTTGCGAGATTAGCAACTCATAGCTCGCTTCGAGCCTCAAGGCCGTCCTTCCGCCATTGCCCACATAGGCGGTAGCGTCCAATTCGAACCAGTAGGGCGCCAGCCCCTGCATGCCGAAGGCCAGCCATTGGCGACTGGGGCCTTCACCGCTGTCCAGCCGCACCCCAACCTGGGTGTCCCAGTACGAGGCGATGGCGCGGTCCCATAGCAGCTCGGTGCGAGACTCCTCAAGCTTACCGTTGGAGATGGCGCCTTCGGCTTTCAAGGCCAGGCGGTTGTAGGTCGTACCGTACCAACCCTGGAAGTTGTAGGCCGTGCTGTCGCCCCCCTTGCGGGTGAATTGACGCTCCAGGGTTTCACCGAGGAGCGAACCGAAGCGGTGCTCGTCGGCCAGCATCAGGCGAGGAACGCCAGGAACTGCATAATCGCCTTCGCCGAGCTTCAGGCCATTGGAATAGGCATGCGGGTCGCGCGCGTCCGCCGGCGCCGAGCCGCCCTGCATCTTCATATCGCCGTGGTCCATGGCCGGGGGCGCATCGCCTTGCGTAGTGCTATGCCCGGCGTGAGGGTCTGCCGCAGTCGGGGCAGGCGCCGTATCTGGCTGCTCCGAGGTTGCACCGTGGTGCGCGCTGTGGTCCTCGGACGCGGCAGTCTGGGCATGCGCGTTCACGGTGGTCAACGTTGCTACCAGCATGGCCAACGTTGGGAGATATCCTGGTTTGAACATTTTGGGGTTCCTTTTCTCGCTGGGACTCACGACACCACGACCTCGCGGAACATGCCTGCGTCCATGTGGAACATCAGGTGGCAGTGCCAAGCCCAACGTCCGAGTGCGTCGGCCGTCACAAGGAAGCTGATTCGCTGCGCGGGTTGCACAGGCAAGGTGTGCCGACGTGCGAGGAACTTGCCGTCAGGGCTCTCCAGCTCGCTCCACATGCCGTGCAGGTGCATGGGGTGCGTCATCATCGTGTCGTTGTGCAGAATGACCCGCAGGCGCTCGTTGTGGCGGAAGTGCACGGGCGTGGAGTTGCCGAACTCCAGCCCGTCAAGCGACCAGGTGTAGCGCTCCATGTTGCCGGTCAGGTGCAGCTCGACCTCACGCTCAGGGCCTCGGCTGTCCATCGGTCCTGACGGCGTGTGCAGGTCGGCGAGCGTGAGCACCCGACGGCCGTTGTTTCGCAGGCCGATTCCAGGGTCGTCCAGGTTGGTGCGCGCCATGTCGACACGCATGTCCGTGCTCGCGCCGTATTCCGTGCGCGCGTGGCGTGCCAGAGTCGACGGAATCGCCAGACTGCCGGCGGCCGCCGCGTGCTTGCTGTGATCCAGGGCCATCGCGCCGTGGTTCATGCCCTGCATGGCGCTGTGATCCATTCCGGCCATCCCGGTCATTTCGGGCATCCCCGCCATGGCGGTCATCTCCATGCTCTCGCCTTCTGCTGAGCCATGGTCCATGCTCCCCATCATGTCGGCCATGGTCAACCACTGGACGGGATCGAGCGCGGGCACAGGTGCCTGCAGGCCCTCGCGCACAGCCAGCGTAGCGCGCGCATAGCCGGTCCTGTCCATCGCCTGCGCGAAGATCGTGTAAGCATCGTCTCGGGGCTCTACGATCACGTCGATCGTTTCTCCAGGGCCGAAGCGGAATTCGTCCACAGTAATGGGCTCAATGTCCACCCCGTCGACATGCACAACCTTGAGCTTCAGGCCGGGGATGCGCACGTCATAGAAGGTGTTGCCCGCGCCGTTGACCATGCGCAGACGCACCCGCTCGCCAGCCTTGAACAACGCCGTCCAATTGCCGGCCGGCGTGACGCCGTTGGTAAGATAGGTCAGGGTCTGCGCAGATAGATCGGCCAGATCGGTCGGATTCATGCGCATCTCGTTCCACATCTTGCGCTTGGCGAGTGAAACCTGCAGTCCATCGCGGGACACATCGCGGAAGAAGTCGATGGCGGTCGGCTGGTTGTAGTTGTAGTAGTCGCCCTGAGCCTTCAGCTTGGCGAAGACCCGCATCGGATCCTCGTCGGTCCAGTCCGAGAAGAGCAGGACATGGTCTCGGTCGGCCTGGATGGTCTGCGGACCAGCCGGGTCGATGATGATGGCACCGTACATGCCGGTCAGTTCCTGGAATCCGGAATGCGAGTGGTACCAGTAGGAGCCGCTTTGCTGAACCTTGAAACGGTAGGTGAAGGTCGCCCCGGGTGCGATACCGGGGAAGCTGATACCGGGCACACCGTCCATCTGGTACGGAAGGATGATGCCATGCCAGTGGATGGAGGTCGCCTCGCGCAACCGATTCGTCACCCGGATGGTCACCTCTTCGCCCTCGCGCCAGCGCAGGGTCGGCGCAGGCAGGGACCCGTTGATCGTCGTGGCGACGCCGGGCTGCCCGGTGAAGTTAACTGGCGACTCCGCGATCACCAGGTCAAAAGTATTTCCGCGCAGAACGGGCGCCGTGCCACGGCTGAGCTGACCCGCCTGCGCGAGCGCCTTCATCGCCGGTAGCGACAGGCCGCTGAGTACACCACCAGCGGTCAGGCCCTGGACAAAGCGGCGACGGCTCAAGCCGGCAGATGGGAAGACAAGAGGGTTTCGAGGTGCCATGTCGGGTTTCCTAGAGATGCCATTTTGGGTGTTGCTCCTGGGTGCCACCTGGGGCACCCACCTTGGCGCAGTAGGCAATAGCTTACGGAGGCGGACCTTTCCCTTGAATGACCTGCGCATTACATTCGCGTAATGGTGCGGAAGGTCTGGATAAATCGTCCGAACACGTCCGTGGCACCTGCGTGGTTGCCTGAGCTCATTGAGCCCATGAAGCATGGCGAGCGTTGGGTGGGGAACTTCGACGAGACGCACGCGGCATCGAAGTTCCTCGATGGTCCGAATTGGTAGAGTTGATCGCTCCCTACATGTCAGAAGGCAAACGTGGCCTTCCGCGGATTCCGGTGGAGTAGCAGCTGTGCATCCACTTCATGCAGCAGTGGTTTACGTTGAACGATCTGGCCATGGAAGAAGCGTCGCATGACATGCCGCTGTTCCGTTGCTTCACTGGCCTGGGTGACTAGAACGACCGCTTGCCCGTGCATAGCGCAATTTCATAGCGGGCGATCCAACTTACGCTACGGATCGGCTTGAGCCGGTCACTCTGCGCAGAGCGACCATTCAAACCGGCTTGCTGCCTGCAGTGCCGTCGAGCGACTGGTGTCAGTTGCAAAGCAGTCGGTTGAGGCCACCGGCCCTCAATGTTCGCTATTGGCGGTCGCTGCCGTCCAGGAATCACCCGCGAATATCGCGGATCAGCCTGGAACTGACATTGATTAGCACCCCGTGACCCTCCGCTGCTTGCCGAAAGCAGAGCTCAAACTGAAGCTGTCAATCTTGCCGGATCAAACTGCTTCAGCAGGGTGCGTGGCTCCGCGTTGCGCTCATCCAGCCAACTGTCATAGTCCGTCTCTTCCAGGATCACCACCATCCGCTTCTCATCTTCCTGTCTATGGAAGTTGCGCATCAACGGGTGGTCATCGGCATTGACCGTCAACATGCTCATGCTTCGGATGATCGTGCCATCAGGCGCTCGCCAACCTGTCCAGATGCCTGCAATCCCCATGGGCTGACCGTCACTGCGAGAGATCCGTGTGGGCACCGCATGTCCTGACCGCCAGTCAGGCTCGTAGAACGCCTCTGCCGGAACGATGCAGCGTCGACCCAAGCGCCAGGCATCACGGTAGCTGGGCTTGGTCGCCACCGTCTCACTGCGTGCGTTGTAGGTGCGCTTGGCCATCGTGGTGTCTTTGGCCCAATGAGGAATCAGGCCGAACGAGCCGACCATGGCTTCACGCCAAGGCGCTACACCTTCCTGTTGCACGGCTTCTTTCGGGCGCCGGATGAACAGCCCCGTGTAGCCCGGCCAGACATCTGCCTTCGCGCCCTCGGGCATCGACACCTGGAACGCCTGCTTCAGACGCTCGGGTTTGGTCACGGCTTCGTAGTGGGCGCACATGGGCAAAATGGTAGGCTACCTTATACTGGACGGATGTACAGTGTTTGTGATTTCAGCCAACCCGTTCCGCTTGCAGACTCTGGAATGACGCTGGCCTTGGCGGGAGACAAGGTGTGCGCGGGCTTCCCGTCACCGGCTGAGGACTTTGCTGTCAAACGCATCGACCTGACTCAGGAACTGGTCACCCATCCCCAGGCCACCTTCCTGCTGCGGGTTAGCGGCGAATCCATGCGCGAAGCGGGCATCTTCGATGGCGACATGCTGGTGGTCAACAAGGCGCTCAAGCCTCGTCACGGCCAGGTGGTCGTGGCGGTGGTGGACGGCGAGTTCACCGTCAAGTACCTGTACCAACGTGCCGGGCGCGTGAAGCTGAAAGCGGCCAACGCCACCTACCCGGACATCACCCCCAGAGACGGCCAGACGCTGGAGGTGTGGGGCGTCGTCACTGCCAGCATCAAGCGCTTTCCGGCCTGAAAAGGCGCGCCATGTACGCACTGGTGGACGGCAACAACTTCTACGTGAGTTGCGAGCGGGTGTTTCGGCCCAGCCTGAACGACAGGCCGGTGGTCGTGCTATCGAACAATGATGGCTGTGCCATTGCTCGATCCAACGAGGCCAAGGCCCTGGGCATCAAGATGGGCGAGCCCTGGTTCAAGATCCGCCACCTAGAGGAGCAGGCCGGGCTGGTCGCCTTGTCGGCCAACTTCACGCTCTACGGCGACATGAGTGACCGAATGATGAGCCTGGCTGCAGGACTGGGCCCAACCCAGGAGATCTACAGCATCGATTTAAGTGCACCAGGCTACTGTTGCGTTTCCTTTGAGAAGGAAGTCGTTGACTGGTGTTGCGATTAACAGACTAGGGCTGTTGCGTTTCATTGGCAGTGGCGACCATTGCCCGGAAGCCAAGTGGGCACCCGGGTGAGTATTTTGGAGCAAACCCACTAGGCCTTCGCACAACAAGTCCTCCACCGATTTCCATCCCAAACTCATCAACGATTTGCATTCAATTCGGCCACCTATTGCTGCCGTTCAACCTCCAGGACTCTATGACTGCTACGCAGCGTTTGGAGCCGGTCGCTGGCTGCGGGAGTACTCTTGATGCCTTGCACCAAACAGTCGTTTGGGCCTGGTCGCACGAGAAGTCTCGAATGTTGGCTGTATGGGGTATAGCGGACATAGGGCATCATCAACCCGGATGGCGCGGCGCGACCGACCGCTTCCCCGTCAACTGGACTGGTGGTTTCGACCCTGGGCAGTCATTGAATCCACTATCGAAGCACTCAGGCTCAGTCCTGAATCAGCACCGCCTTGGCCGCGCTGACCACGGCCTGACCCAGCGAGTCCATCACCCTGGATGCGATCCTGGCCTGCTGCCAGTACAGCGGCACGTCCAGCGGACATTCCGGCACCAGCTCCACCATCGCGCTACTGGCGAGTTGAGTGCGGACCAGGGCCAGCGGATGCAGGGCCCAGCCCAAGCCCCCCAGAGTTGCCGAGACAAATGCATGGGGTGAGGGTATTGTGTGAGATCGCAGATCCACTTTGCCGTGACAGTGCCGCTCGACCCAGCGCTGCTGCAGTTCATCCTTGGCATTGAACCTCAGGCTGGGGGCGCAGGCCAGGCTGGCGGCATCCACCCCGTCGGGAAAGTGCCGCCGCACGAACTCGGGCGTGGCCGTGGCCACGTAGCGCATGGCACCCAGGGGTCGGCTGTTACAGCCTGCTGCCGGTCGCTCGTCCGCCGTGACCGCTGCCAGCACCTTGCCGCCGCGAAGCCATTGCGCGGTATGCCCTTCGTCATCCACCGACAGCTGCAGCAGCACGGGTGCGGTCGATGCAAACGTGATCGCGGCGGGCACGAACCAGGTGGCCAGACTGTCTGCGTTGACAGCCACGGGCAGGTTAACCTGGGCCGTTTCGCCTGGCATGAAAGCGGGGCTGTCCTCGTGTAGTTCAAGCTCCAGCAGCCGCACACGGTCGGCGTGCTGGCACAGTCGTCGCCCGGTCTCAGTGGCTTCGCAGGGCTGGCTTCTGGTAACCAGCGCACAACCCATCCGCTCTTCCAGCAAGCGGATGCGCTGTGACACCGCCGAAGGCGTCACGTGCAGACTGCGGGCAGCGCGTTCGAAGCTGCCTTCACGCACCACGGCGGCCAGGGCGAACAAGGATGAGTAGTCGATCACGGCATTAGATTGGCTAATTATTGATAAGGAAATGTAGCTTGTCTAAACCAGATGGCCCAGGCATGCTCCCGGCATGGATTCAGTCAACACCCAGGCGGCCTTGATGTGGCCGGCTTATCTGCAAGGATTCGCACTCAGTTTCGGCTTGATCGTGGCCATCGGTGCGCAGAACGCCTTCGTGTTACGTCAGGGCCTACGACGCGAACATGTGGGCAGCGTGGTGTTGTTCTGCAGCGTGGCCGATGCCGTACTCATCATGGCCGGGGTGTATGGCATGGCGCAGGCGATTGGGGACCGGCCCGAGCTGGCGCGTGCCCTGGCCTTGGCCGGGGCGGCCTTCCTTGCCTGGTACGGCTGGAAAGCCTGGCAGCGAATGCGGCAGGCCTCCAGCCTGGAAGCGGGACAAGGAGGCGAGGGCCTGCGCCGAAGTGCCGCCGTGGCCCAGGCGGCTGCATTCACGCTGCTCAACCCTCATGTCTATCTCGATACGGTGTTGCTGGTGGGAAGCCTGGGCGCCCAGCAGGCGACGCCACTGCAGGGCTGGTTTGTCGCTGGCGCGAGCAGTGCCAGCATCACCTGGTTCAGCCTGCTGGGCTTCGGCGCACGCTGGCTGGCGTCCTGGTTCGCCCGGCCGCGGGCGTGGCAGCTGCTGGACGGCCTGATCGGGATCACGATGTGGGGGCTGTCCGCCCTGATGGCGCGGCATGCCATCACAGGATTCTGAAAGAGATTCGCATGTACAGACCGAAATATCACGCCCTCACCGACATCGCTGAGATGCAAGCTCACATCGACCAGCATTCGTTGGGCGCCTGGGTCTGTACCGGTGCTGGCGAACTGATCGCTAACCACATTCCATTCGTTCTGGAAAGAGAAGACGGGCAGCTCGGCCGCTTGACCGGCCATGTCTCCCGCGCCAACCCGGTCTGGCGTCAACTGGCCGACGGCGCGCCATCCGTGGTGATGTTCATGGGGCCACAGGCTTACATCACCCCAGCCTGGTATCCCGGCAAGCAGGCGCATGGCAAGGTCGTGCCCACTTGGAATTACGTGACCGTGCACGCCCACGGCGTGATGCGCGCGGTTGAGGATCCCGAGTGGATGCTGAGCATGCTCCACAGACTGACCGATGCGCTGGAATCCACCCGGAGCAACCCGTGGAAGGTGTCAGATGCGCCGGCCGACTACGTTCGCCAGAAGCTGCGCGGTATTGTGGGCATCGAGCTCACCATCGAGCGTCTGGAGGGGCGCATGAAAGTCAGCCAGGACGAAGACCTGGCCGACCGGCATGGCACGGCCGAGGGATTGATGCAGGAAACGGATAGCCAGGCACAGGCGATCGCAGCCCTGTTGCTACGCAAGATCCAAGACTAACAGTCGCTAACACAACTGGACAAGCTGGTGATGTCGGGGTAAGTTTGCCGGCATGGCAAGAAGGCCTATCAGCGATGAACTGTGGCTGACCCTGGAGCCGCTGCTGCCACCGTTCATCCCCTTTCCCAAAGGCGGACGCCGCCGCTCGGTCAATGACCGAGCTGCCTTGAACGGCATCCTGTTCGTGCTGCAGACGGGTATCCCGTGGGAAGACCTGCCCAAGGAATTAGGCCTGGGCAGCGACATGACGTGTTGGCGACGCTTGCGCCACTGGCAGGCCAGCGGGGTCTGGGCGAAGCCGCGATCCTGACCGGCAGCAGCGCAGGCACCTGGTCTGGCCAATGTTCCAGCTTCATCCAGTGCCGCAACAGATTGGCGTTGACGCCATGGCGCAGCGCCAGGCCGGCCACCGAAACATCGGGTCTACGGGCTTGCTCGACCAGCCATGCCTTGAAGGCCGAAACGTAGAGGTGCTTGCCGTTGCGCAGCGTTCGCTCAACCTTCGGCCCTGTCCACTCAGGGGTGTGTCCACTGTCTTCCATATGGACGCATCCTGCCTTGCAAGGCTTGCCCTTGCAACAAGTGCCTTCAGGCCACGCTTACGCTGAACATGGCGCAGGCAGCCCCTGTTCTCAAGCGCCGTGCGTTGTCGGCCCAGCGTGCACAGACTTGGTGCGCAACGCGCCACAAGTGGGAACCCGGCTCGCAGTCCTTGGTCGCCCTGATGTCTGGAATTTGCTTGGCGACATGTTTAAGCCAGATTGGCCGCAATCGCATGCCGACGTTGCCACCATTCTTGCCAAGCGGCCGGTTCCGGTCCGCATCTGGCATAGCTTGTTGGCATGACGCTTCACAAAATTCCCGCAACCATCGTCACCGGCTTCCTCGGTGCAGGCAAGACCACTCTAGTCAACTATCTGCTCTCGCAATGCGAGGGCCAGTACATCGGCATCATCGTCAACGAGTTCGGTGAGGTAGGTATTGATGGCGAACTGATCGTCGCCGACGAGCAGCCCATTATCGAGATCACCAACGGTTGCATCTGCTGCACCGTGCGCAAGGACCTCACTGCAGCAGTGATCCAACTGCTCGAACAAGCCCGCCGACCGGTGGACCGGCTGATCATAGAGACCTCTGGCCTGGCCGATCCGGCACCCGTGCTGCAGAGCTTTCTGGCCGATCCCGGCATGCTGGAACGCATCGAGCTTGAGTCGGTCGTCACTGTGGCCGACGCGCGTCACATCCTCCTGCACATCGACAGCGAGGTTGTGCGTGAACAAATTGCGTTTGCCGACGCCATCGTGCTGAACAAGGTGTCGAGTGTAAATGCTGAGGCGCTGGCCAAGGTGGAGCGCGATTTGTACCAACTCAATCCGGTGGCGCATCGGATTCACACGGATCAGTCCCGTGTTGCAGCTGCCGAGCTGCTCGGCGTCAAGCGCTTCTCGCTGCCAAATGTGCTCGTGATCGAGCCCGAGTTGCTCGAAGGCAACGAACACGAGCATGAGCACGACACCGCGATCAGCTCCTGCAGTGTCGAAGTGCAAGAGGCGCTCGACCCCACGCTGTTCAACCGCTGGATCAACCAGCTGGTGCAGCGCGACGGTGAGCGCCTGATGCGGACCAAGGGGGTGCTGCAGTTCCAGGGCGAACCGCGGCAGTTCCATGTCCACAGCGTTCACATGTTGCTCGACGCCCGACCGGGTCGCCGTTGGCGAGCCGACGAAGCGCGCCTGAGCCGCATGGTGTTCATCGGCCGAGATCTGCTCGAGGCGGATTTGCGTGCCGGTTTCTTTTCCTGCGTATCAACCCCACAGAGTTCTCTCTCAACTGCCATAGGCGTCCCCCAATGAAATCAAAAGAAGCTTATACCGTCAGCATCGGCCTTCTGGCCGTCGTCGACACCTACCTGACCGCCACAGTGTTGCCGGTGCCCGTCTGGGTCACCTTCATTGCTTGGGCCTCGTTCTTCATCGTCGGTGGTGGTAACAAGGGCCTGGTGCAGAGCGTAGCCTCCAACTTCACCGGCCTAGTCATCAGCTCGCTGACGCTGCTAGCCATTGCCTTCCTGCCGGGAACGCCGATAGCCGCGGCTGTGCTGGTAGGCATCGGCAGCGCGGCGATGGTGCAGGCCTCCAAGAGCACGCTGCTGAGCATCCTGCCGGCGATTGTCTGGGGCTTCGCCTCGACGGTGGGCACCACCGTGGCGACAGGCAAGCCGATCACCACCGTGGGGATCGACAACCCTGCGCTGGTCGCGGCCACCGCGCTGGTCGTCGGCGCGCTGTTCGGCTACGTGTCAGAAGTGTTCGGTGAAGCCCTCACCGACAAGCAGGCTCAACTGGCCTGACCCGCATTTCTTTAACTGGAGCAACCATGAAACTTCAACATTCCCTGGGCGGTCTTCAGAACCTCGGACCGGTCAATGTCGAACCCCGCGTTTTCGTACAGGAATGGGAAAAGCGCATCTTCGGCATCCATACCGTGATGATGGCTGAAAGCGCCCACCTCACCGGTGCGCTGCCGCAGTACCCGGTGGACACCTTACCCACCACATTCAAGGAGACCTGGACCTGGGCCTCGCTGCGTACCGGCGCCGAAAGCATGCAGCCCTTCGAGTACTTCAAGTACCGCTATTACGAGAAGTGGCTCATGGGCATCAGCCAGTTCTTCGTCGACAAAGGCTACATCATGGCCGATGAACTGGCGAGCCTGACGGCCCACTACCGCACCCAGCCGGATGCGCCGCTGCCCGAGCGTCCGAACGAGCCGGTCAAGCAGCAGATCACCGACTACCTCGTCAAGGGGGACTCCGGTCTGCGCCCGACAGCCGAGGCTCCCCGTTTCGCCTCCGGCCAGACGGTGTACGTTGCCGATCCTGCTGCTGTCGACCACACCCGTCTGCCGGGCTACCTGCGCAACAAGAAGGGCACGATCAGCGAGGTCTATCCGGGGGCCTACAACTACTTCGTCTCCACTGGTCCGGATGGCATCGGCGAGCCGATGCCGGTGTACCGCGTCGCCTTCGAGGCGGCAGACATCTGGGGCGAATCCCTCAGTGAACCTAACACCACTATCTATGCGGACCTGTACGAGGTCTACCTGAAGCAAGCGAATGCCTGAGAGCAAGGACATCACCATGAGCAGCGATCTGTTTAAATACAACGAAGAACGTGAAGCGGCTAGCGCCGCGAAGGTGCGGGCACTGGAAGCCCTATTGATCGAAAAGGGCGTGCTGGGCAGTGACTCGGTCGATGCCGTGCTCCAGTACTTTGAGCTGACGGCCGGCCCATTCAACGGGGCCCGTGTAGTCGCACGTGCCTGGGTTGATCCGGCATTCAAGGAGCGCCTGATCGCCGACACGCCCAAGGCCATTGCCGAGCTCGAGCTGCCGCAGGGCATGGCCGGTGCCGAAGGCGAACACATGGTCGCCGTGGCGAACGAACCCGGCGTGCACAACCTGATCATCTGCACGCTTTGCTCCTGCTACCCATGGCCGGTGCTCGGCCTGCCGCCTTACTGGTACAAGGACCCGGTCTTCCGCGCCCGGGGCGTGCGCGAGCCTCGTGCTGTGCTGCGCGAGTTCGGCGTGCCGATCGCCGACGAGACCGAAGTGAAGGTGTGGGACAGCAGCGCCCAGATCCGCTGGTTTGTCGTGCCCGAGCGGCCTGCCAACACAGAGGGATTCACCGAGGAGGAGCTGGCCTCGCTAGTCACCCCAGAGTCGATGATGGGCGTGGCCCTAGTGCCAGCAGCAGCCGCCAAAGCGGCCTGAGGAGCAGCTATGTTCACGCGCTTTGAGGAATTCGCGGCTACGCAGATGTTAGGACAACCCGACTCACCACCCCGTAGCCAGGGCAAGCTGCACTTCGACCATGACTGGCAGCGCAAGCTGTTCGGCATGGCCTTGGCGGTGGCCAAGGAGGGGCACTTCGAGTGGGAAGATTTCCGCAAGCAGCTGATCCGCTCGATCGGCGACTGGGAGCAGCTCGAATGCGACTCGCAGCCGCCGTGGGACTACTACGAGCGGTTCCTCGAAGCGCTGACCCGAGCATTGGAAGTCAAGCAGCTTGCCACAGGCAATGAGTTAGCCCAGGCATTGGCTCCCAGGTAGGGTAAGTTTGATCGCAGCAGGAGTTATTTATGAGTGCAGAATGGTTCTCTTTTTCCGGACTGGCGCTGATGTTCGTGCTGGGATTGCGGCACGGGCTCGACCCGGACCACATTGCCTGCATCGACGGGCTCACCTGGCGAACCTTGGGTCGGCAGGGGCACCGGCGGTATGCACCGTGGATCGGCAGTCTGTTCGCACTCGGTCATGGCCTGCTGGTCACGTCGATTGCCGTGGGCGTTAGTTTGGTGGCTCATGAAATCACCTTTCCAGATACTCTGGTGGAGGTGTTGGAATGGGTGCCGACCGCCTTGCTGTTGCTGGTGGGTACGATGAACCTGCGCTTGCTCTTACGTGGTAATGCGGCTTTCCAGCCAACCGGCTGGAAGCTGCTGCTGATCCCACGTCGCCTGCGTGATCATGGCAGCCCATGGACCATCGTTTTGATCGGTGTGCTCTTTGCCACCGTGTTCGACACGGCCACCCAGGCCGCGGCATGGGGCTATGTCGCCAGCCACCGCGGCGGCGTGCCGGCGGCGCTCGCCGCAGGCCTGGTGTTCACACTCGGCATGATCATCACCGACACGCTGGACAGCCGGCTGATCTGTGCGATCGAGAGGAGTTCCAACGGCCAGGAATTTGGTCGCTATAGTCGCGTATTAGGCTGGCTGATCGTCGGCGTGTCCTACGCGGTGGCTACATACAACATTGGCAAATCGCTGCTACCTTCCATGGAGATGAACGAGGACGTGTTCTCGGTGACCGGCTTGGCGCTGGTGCTGATGATGGCGGCGGTCTGGGGTTGGTTAGGCGTGCGCCGATGACCGGTACGATCGGGCGCCGGCATTTTGAACTCTCTCAAGTATTAAGTACATCTCCTCCACGACAATATGCGCAAGATTTCTGTTGCGGTCCTGCTGTTTCCCCGTTTCCAGATGCTAGACCTTGCTGGTCCTGCCGATGCTTTCGCAGAAGTCAAGGTGCTGAGCGATGGTCAAAGCGAGTATGAAATCCACACCATCGGCACCACGCGCGGGCCAGTGAAGTCGGCCAGCGGCGTCACGATGATGCCGGACCGGACGATCTTTGATCCGTGCCCTCGCTTCGATACCGTGCTAGTGCCAGGCGGGCTGGGCGTTTTCGACATCCTAGAAGACTCCACCGTGTTGGACTGGCTGGCAGTCCAGAGCCGCAGTTGTCGTAGACTTGGAGCGGTGTGTAATGGCGGTTTCGCGCTTGGCGCAGCGCGACTGCTTGACGGCAAGACCGTCAGCACCCATTGGATGGATGCCGCTCGTATGGCAAGCATGTTCCCGCGCGCGGTGATCGAGCCAGATCGCATCTACGTGAAGGACGGCATGCTCTACACTACGGCCGGTGTCACTGCGGGCATCGACCTGTCACTCGCGCTGATCGAGGAAGACTTCGGCAAGAAGATGGCGCAAGACGTCGCCAAATACCTGATCGTTTACCTGCGCCGGGCAGGTCGGCAGTCGCAGTTCAGTCCCTTGCTGGAAATGCAGGCAGATGTGGGCTCGGACGTCACGGCGATTCAGGAGTACATACTCAAGCACATCCATGTGCGCCATACCGTTGAGTCGCTCGCTCGGCACTTCAACATGAGTGCCCGCAACCTGTCTCGGGTGTTCAGCAAGAAGAGTGGCGTGACGCTGATCTCCTTCCTGAATGATGCGCGAATTGACGCCGCGCGCAGGCTCCTTGAAAGCACCGACCTGTCGATCAAAGAGATCGCCGGGCGCTGTGGCTTTGAGAACAGAGAGAGCTTGCGCCGGCTGTTTACGCGCAGGCTGGAGATCGGCCCGGCTGACTACCGGCTGCGCTTCCGTGGAAACGTAGCAGAGCCCAAGGCGACTTCTGCAGCCAGGCCTGGCTGATCAATTTGTAGCAGAAGGCGGAAAGGGCCGTACACGCCACGGCGTGGTCCATTGATCAGCTCGTCGGCCGCCTCCTGCTGCGCGGCGTCCAGGGGTGCCGGCGGTCCCAGGCGCTCAGGCTGGCCTGCTTCGGGAAAGGCTAGGGGGGGAAGTCATCGAGGGAACAGCTTTCATTGCAACTGTTTGGTCAGGGTTGAGGGGGAAGGATTGATGTCTCGCCACAGCCAGGCGGCTGAGAGCAGCAGCAGCACCGTGGCTGCGGCGTTGGCCCACGCCAGCGCGTCCCAGCCAGCGACGAGGCCAGGGCCGATTGCACGCACCAGAAGCGGCCCCAGGATCTGGCCGGCTGCAAAGGCGACCGTCATACGGGACAGCAGCGGCGTCGGGTTGGTCGCCAGCCGCTCGCGCGCCAGCTGCAGGCCAGCCATCGTCGCGACCATGAACGTGCCGCCCACGAGCACGGCGCTGGCGGCCAACGCCCACAGCGACGGCGTCGCCAGCGGCAGGGCCGTGCCGAGCGCCATCGTTCCTTGCGCCAGTGCCCAGACGCGCCTGCGCGGCCAAGCCGACAGGTAGCGCGCAGCCGCCATGACAGACAGGGCCGCCGCTAGCCCGAACAGCGGCCAAGTGAGGCCGAACACCAGCGGGTCGGCAACCTGCTGCCGCGCCATAGCGGGCAGGAAGGTCGCCGGCACGATGTAGCCGAAACCAAAGGTGCCGTAGCACAGCACGAGAGGCAGATTCCCATGGGTAGCGGTTCTTGGGGACGGTGCTGGCGGGGGCGCCGCAGCTGCAGTCCCAGCCGTGGCTGCGTGCTGCCGCAACTTCAATCCCACAAATAGCGCGCCGCCTGCGGCGAGCAGCCCCATCTCCAGCCACAGCCATTGGGCCGGCTGCGGCCCACCGAGCCAAGCGAGCGTGCCTGCCAGCGCAATGCCAAGGCCCACGCCGACGTAGATCCAGGCGCCGAGTTGCGGTGCCTGTCGCCGGGCCAGCTCCGCCAGGCCCCAACCGCTCGTGCAAACCAGCGCCCAGGCACTGAACACACCCGCGGCGCCGCGCAGCAGCGCGCCCATCCAAGGGGGCGAACCGTGGCCGGTCCCTGCGATGGCCAAGGTTGTCAGCGCGACACCGACCAGTGCCAGCTGCAGACCGCGTCGTGGATTGCGTGAGAACCAGGCTGCGGTCAGCGCCCCGAGCAAGTAGCCGATGTAGTTTGCAGCCGCCCATTCCGCGCCTGCGGCCACCGTGAGGGTGCCGTCGCGCAGCATCAGCGGCATCAGCGGCGTGAAGGCGAAACGGCCGATACCCATGGCAACCGCCAGCGCAACGATGCCGCTGCTGACGATGAGCCAGTGCATGCGGTCGGGCTGAACGGTATCGGAAGGTGGAGTGTCCATCGTGGGCCGTATTGGACACCCCCAATAGTGCGTTGAATACTGAATTATTGAGAAGTAAACTTCTCAAAATGAGAATGATGAATCTCGAAGACCTGGACATTTTTCGCTGCGTGGTCAGGGAAGGCGGGGTGACTCGGGCGGCCAGCCAGCTCCACCGCGTTCCTTCCAACGTCACCACCCGGATCAAGCAGTTCGAGGCGCGCCTGGGTGTCACGCTGTTCAAGCGCCAGGGTCGGGGCCTGGTGCTGACCGATGCCGGCCGCACTCTGCTGGGCCACGCCGAGCGGCTGCTGCAGATGGCCGATCTGGCCGAGCAGGAACTGTGCAGCGGCACCGTGCGTGGAGTGCTGAGGTTGGGGTCGTTGGAAAGCGCGGCAGGCGCCCGGCTCCCGCCTGTACTTTCTGCGTTCCACGCGAAGCACCCGGAGGTTTCTGTCGAACTGCAGACCGGTACGACCGGCACTTTGCTGCGCCGGTTGGAGCACTTCGAGGTCGAGGCCGCTTTCGTGTCGGAGCCCTTCGAGAAGGGGAGCCTCTCTTCGCGGCCGGCTTTCGAGGAGGAACTGGTCCTCATCACCGCCAAAGGTTCTCCGGCGTTGCAACGCCCGGCTGACTTGGGCGGCCGCACACTGGTGGTCTTTCCGCACGGCTGCTCCTACCGTCGCCGTCTCCATGAATGGCTGGCCGAGGGAGGCATTTCACCGGGGCGGGTGCTGGATTTGGGCTCCTACCACGCCATTGTGGCCTGCGTCGCTGGCGGCACGGGTGTGGCCATCGTGCCTGCGGAAATGCTCGATCACGCTGTGCTGGGAAGCGCGGTGCAACGCCATCCTCTGCCGTTGCGGCTACGGGTCAACTACACGCACTTGGTGTGGTCAGGTGAGGCCAGTCCGGCCCTGCAAGGGCTTATCGACCTATTGCCTCCGTCGCATGACAGAAGCAAAGGCTAGAACACCTTCCCGTTCACAACAGCACAGGTGCCGTAACGTCCAGACGAGAGAAAGAGCCGTGCTCATCGCGGCGGCGCAGCGCGAGCGCAGACCATGGTGACTGGAGTGCCGCAAAAGCATAGTTTGGTCGAACGGCGGCTTGTAGGGCCTTCGCTCGAACTTCCGCTCTTGGCCGAAAGCACCACTCCTGAACTCCTTACATAGCTGCCATTGAAGGCGGTCGCCCCGGGGTCGTAGCAAAGCCCGCCTCCAATGACCGTTTCAGATCTCCGTTTGCTCAGAGATTTCAAGAGCGTCGTCGACCTCGATACCCAGGTACCTCACGGTCGACTCCAGTTTGGAATGGCCGAGCAGCAGTTGTACAGCTCGGAGGTTCTTGGTGCGTCGATAGATCAGCGTTGCCTTGGTCCTTCGCATCGAATGGGTCCCATATTCGGAACGATCCAGACCAAGCTCATCCACCCAGTGCCCGAGAATCCGGGCGTACTGCCGGGTTCCGAGGTGGGGTGACTCGTGGAGCCTGCTCGGGAAAAGGAAGTCGTCGGATCTCAATGACGCCTGCTTGATCCACGCCTGCAAAGCCTCCCTGGTGACTGCCGTGATCTCGAATTGCACCGGACGCTTGGTCTTGTGCTGCATGACGATGGCTCTGGTGGCCACCTGATCGCCGTGGGTCACGTCACGGACTTTGAGGGATACGAGGTCACATCCGCGCAACTTACTGTCGATACCAAGGTTGAAGAGTGCGAGCTCGCGGACCCGGCCTTCCATTTGAAGACGTACGCGCAGGGCCCAGATGTCTTTCACCTTGAAGGGAGCTTTCTGCCCGACGATCTTTCCCTTGTTCCACGGTTCGTGATGAACCACATTGGTTGAGGTTTCCATGATGGTCTCCCATCGAGTTGAGGGGCGCAAAGCATGCGCTTTTGGGGTGCTTGCGCCTTGCGCTGCGTCAAGTCAGAAGAGCGCACTCCACTTCAGTGGGTGACTGCAAACGAGTGAGGCAGTCAACTTGCGCTTTCGGCCGAGGCTGTGTGAAAACAGGGCCTTGGCGGTTGTCCAAATTTAAAATAGTGGCATCTGTATTGAGGTCGATGCCATATGAAGCGCTTCATC
Organism: Burkholderiales bacterium RIFCSPHIGHO2_12_FULL_63_20; assembly: GCA_001770775.1. Classification (GTDB taxonomy): domain Bacteria; phylum Pseudomonadota; class Gammaproteobacteria; order Burkholderiales; family Burkholderiaceae_C; genus Aquabacterium. The sequence continues at coordinate 3,413 of MESA01000032.1, read as the reverse complement.
GAAGGTGAATGTCGAGATCAGGTCACGCTGCTGCCAGAGTGCCTGGATGACTTCATTGGTGAAGACAATCCAGTGCGAGTCGTAGATGCCTTCATTGATGAGTTGGACTTACGTGCTCTGGGATTCAATAGAGCTGCGCCTGCAAACACAGGGCGTCCGGCATACCACCCGGCAGTTCTTCTCAAACTTTATATCTACGGATACCTCAACCGTATCCAGTCCAGTCGCAGGCTGGAGCGGGAAGCTCAGCGCAATGTGGAGTTAATGTGGCTGACAGGACGCTTGTCCCCAGACTTTAAAACGATCGCGGACTTCCGCCATCACAACGGCGTTGGTATTCGCAATGTCTGCAGTCGCTTCATTGGTCTTTGCAGGCAGCTCAAGCTCTTTAGCCAGGCCATTGTTGCCATTGATGGAAGCAAATTCAAAGCGGTTAATAGCGGTGACAACAACTTCAGCAACGGCAAGATTGAAGGCCGTAAGCGTCAGATCGAGCAAAGCATTCAGCGTTACCTGGATGCCCTGGAAACTGCAGACCGTACGCAGCCTGCTGAGGTCGAAGTTAAAACCAAGCGCCTGAAAGAAAAGATTGAGCTATTGCGCTTGCAGATGCAAAAACTGGAGCAAGTACAGGAGAAACTCAAGCAGCAGCCTGATGGTCAAATATCCACGGTAGACCCTGACTCACGGGTGATGATCTCCAAAGGCCAAGGGGTTGTAGGCTACAACGTGCAAGCTGCTGTTGATACGCAAAACCATCTGATCGTGGCCCACGAAGTGACCAACATTGGCAATGACCGTGCGCAGTTGAGCAAGATGGCACAAGCTGCCAAGCAGGAAATGGCTGCAGAAAATCTGCAGGCACTGGCAGACCGTGGGTACTTCAATGGCCCGGAAATCAAAGCTTGTGAAGACGCGGGCATTGAGGCGTTTGTGCCCAAGCCGCTGACATCGAATGCCAAGGCGGAAGGCCGTTTCGATAAGTCTGACTTTGTTTATCTATCTGAAACAGATGAATATCGCTGCCCTGCTGGCGAGATTGCGATTCACCGCTTCAACACGGTAGAGCGCAGTGGCTTGAATGTGCGGGTGTATTGGAGCAGCGCCTGCATAGGCTGCCCTCAAAAGAGCGAATGCACCACAAGTCAGTACAGACGCATTCGCCGCTGGGAGCATGAAGATGTACTGGAGCGCATGCAGGAACGGTTGAATACAAAAACCGATGCTATGACCGTGCGCAGGCGCACGGTAGAACATGTGTTTGGGACTCTCAAACACTGGATGGGCTCCACCCACTTCTTGACTAAGACATTGGCACATGTGGGTACTGAAATGAGCCTGCATGTGCTGGCCTACAACTTCAAACGTGTGATGCGCATCTTCGGTGCGCAAAACATGATGCAAGCGATGCGATCTGTGCCGGCGTAAGCCTTTACGGCTTAATTTTTACTTGCAGAGCGGCATAGATTGGCACCCAGATAGCTTGAGTGCCGCCATGTTCCAAAAAATAGGCTAAGCCATTCAAAGACCGGCTGTGCCGTGGAGTGCCGATCGCTGACTCGGCAAAAATGCGTTTCCACACAGCCTCGGCCAAGAGCTGACCTTCGATGCTGCGGGACAGCCGACCGGTTCACTGCCGGCGACAGGCTATTGGCGGTGCCAGCACACGCTATGCTCTGTGCCCAGAGCGCTGAGTTCTTTCCTAACTCGGACGCAGTGCCACGAAAGAATGACAGCATGCTCGCAGACCTTGGACTTACCGTCGCCCGCCAGATTCCAATTGAAACGCTCACGGGCTTAGTCAGCGGGATGTACACCGTGCATGGCGGCGTGATCAGAGACGCGGGAGGCCGAATCGTCTCGCACCTCGTGACCTCGGGCGGGAGTGCAGCAATGAGCAGCCTCGTTCCGGGTCTCGGAGTCCTGGGGCAGGCCCTTCAGGGTGCGCAGCTCTGGAAGATTGGCAAAGATGTTGCCGCGGTTCAGCAAACGGTCAATACGGTGCTCAATGTCGCGATGACCGGAACGGTGCTTTCGGGCCTGGGGCTGGTGACCTCGGTCGCTGGTTTTACGTACCTTCGGCATAGGCTGAGCCAGCTGGAAAGGAACTTGGCTGATATGGCCAAGGACGTCAAGAAGATCAAGCTGTCACAGGAAGGCTTGCACAAGTCCGAGTTGCAAACGGCAGTTGACGGTGCGCGTCACGCTGAGCATGCAACCGATGAGTCCGTGCGCAGGGGCTTGTTGATCGACAGCAAGCGCGAGTTCAACAAGCTGATGCACCACTACAAGCAAGAGTGGGCCCGCAGCGAGACTGTGCCGGAAATCCAAACCGTCAACGAGTTGTACACCTTGGCCATCTTGGGCTACGCGATGGTGTCCAGCGAATTGGGACTGCAAGACGCCGCAGCGCTGGATCTCAGGAACAACTGCCAGGACTGGACGACGCTGGCTCGCGGGCATGCAAAATCGATCGTGCTTGGCGCGCATCCAGAGCGGTTCATTGGCGGCGACTATGTCGAGCAGCTTCCCGCCAAGGTGCTGCTGGATCTATTGGATTTTGCGCACGACGAGCATCGCGGAATTGAGTGGTTCGACGAGCTCCGCCTGCAAGCTTCAAAGCACAGCACCCTGTTCGGGAGCCTGGCATCTTCGGCCCCCGATTCGCTGCGAAAGCGGTTGATCAAAGGAGAACCCGAAGGATCAATCGAACTGGCCAAGGGGCTCTATGCCCGCGCCAGCGTGTTGGACGCCAACGTGGCGCACTTCGAGTTCCTCCAGGACAAGCAGATCTCTGCCAGTGCGTTTCAGCAACAACTCGAGGACGCGCGCAAGGATTCCGGGGGTGAGGCTATTTGCGTCTACCCCGTTGAGATGGCGCAGGCGTACCCAGTTGAGATGTTGCAGACGTAAATCGGGCTCCTCTGCAGGTTGAACTTGGCAGAGGCCAATGCCATTGAGCTTGGCTTGGCGCCTTGATCCGATCGTGAGGCTTGTCTATCGCCTCAAGGGTCCTGCGCACATTCAGACCCGGTTGAACACGCTGAGCGCAGTGGCCACCAGGGGCGTGTGCGAGGGATGTCGCATGTGCGAAGTGGGGCGTCTTGGGCCCGCTGCCGCTCTGGCCATTGGAAGCCTGACTGACACGCGGAGTCCGCATCCGCATGGCGCTTTGACAGCGGGACTCACTTGAGATCATCCTCAAATCCGGGGCGGTTCAATGGCCGAGTACCCGCTATTACGCTTGAAGCGGTCCCACGCAGGGCCGACAGTCGAATGACTGGTCACGGCCGCCGCTGTCGAACAAGCGGGCAGCAGCGGACGACTCAGTTCAGCCTGGAGCCGCTGCAACCGACCGTTTTCCGGCGGCATCGGGCTGCTAATAGCACCAAAGACACGTGTTCATGCCCCCC
>MESA01000031.1:114015-174307 GCA_001770775.1 Burkholderiales bacterium RIFCSPHIGHO2_12_FULL_63_20 | reverse complement strand
GGTGCGCTCAGCCGCCATTGCGGTCATGTCAGCACACCCAATCATGGTCAGCACTCATTTGTGCAGACCTTCCCTAAAGCAATGAGGCTGAAGAAGATTGGTTTTCGCATTTGAGCACCTCGTACTTACCAACCTATAGCCGCTTAGGCATTGCTGCAACCCTTTCGACTCCTGCGTATATCCGTCAACAACACCAACTATTCCATTTCAAATCGGCTACTCAGTCCAGTGAGCAGATCGACAAACAAGAACTCACTCCGGCGTGAGCCTGGCCCGGCTCTGCTCGGCATACTCAGACCAGCAGGTGATTCAACGAAATAGAGTCAGTGATCATGGAATAGGGCTCTCAAGTAGTCAGCGAGCCTAGCGTGATGTTCGCAGAGACTCTAGTGATCCGGAACGTTGGAGTCGAAACACGGCCCCCTGTGGAGACGTGGCAAGAAACTCAATTTTTACAGGGCCGGATCAATAGGGTCGACGGCGCTCGGCCCGTCCAGCGTTTGAAGGCCCGCCGGAAATTGGCCGGATCGTTGTAGCCCAGCGTGTAAGCGATCTCCTGCACGCTCAGCTTGCCTGCTTGCAGGTATTGCATAGCCAGATGCTCGCGCACCTCATCCAAGATCTGCTGAAAGGATGTGCCTTCAGCCACCAGGCGGCGGTGTAGGGTGCGCGGGGTGAGATGGAACTGGCGGGCCACCACCTGAAGGGAAGGAAAGCCATGTTGGCGCGTCAGCAGGTTACGGCGCACCTGGATGCTCAAGGCCGCGTTCACATCGCGCTTGTCCAACTCTTCACGGCACAGGCGTGCAGCATCATCGAAGCTGGCCGGGTCAGCCGAGCTCAGCGGCAAGTCCATGGCTGCATCCGGCAACACCAGACCGCACCAGTCTTGGCTGTAACGCACCTCGCAACCAAACATGTCCCGGGCCAGATCTTCATACGCAGGCTCGACCTGTTTGAAGCACACACGTCGCACCTGACAAGTGCCCAAGGTGATCTGGTCAATCAGGTTCTTGATGGTCAACAAGATGGCTTCGCTGACCACGAGATCCAGCCCGTCGAGTGGGCGGGCCACAGGAAAGCCCACCCATACCTCGTCACCCTGAACCCGCTGCGTGACCGTCACCAGTGTGGTACGCAGCGGCAAGAAGCTCTCCAGCAGCGACACAACCTGACGCAAGGTGCTGCTGCTCAAGGCCGCGTAACCCAGCCTGCCGTGAGTGTTGATGCGCAGGCGCTCCCCCACGAGCAGGCCAAGAGCGGGCTCCTTTGCGGCGCCCAAGGCCGCATGCATCAACTTCAGAAAGGGCACGAAGCCCAAGCCCCGGTGGCCGTCGGCCAAGTCCGCCATTTGCAGATCGGCTGCCGCAAGCACCTCGGGCACATTCACCCCCATGCCAGACAGCATGTCGGCGATAAGGCGCACGTAGTGGAGGGGCAGTGCTGCGTTGTGCACGGTTTGATTTTTTGAAAAGCGCCAATTGTCAATAAATGACCTTTTTGTGTCAAGACAACCTACCCTTGATCTACCCCAGGATTCATAGGATACAAATACTTAGCGCCATCAAACTAACAGTACGCCAATGTTTTCGTTTTTCAAGAAGTCCGGCCCCAACCAGGCCAGCATCAATGGGGTGCCCATCATGGTCAATCCCAAGGAGACCTTGCTCCAGGCAGCGTTGCGCGAAGGCATTGATTTCCCGAACAGCTGCCGCGTGGGTGGCTGCGCAGCCTGTAAATGCAAGCTGGTCGACGGCAAGGTCAAGGAGCTGACTCAGACCGCCTACATCTTGTCGGACGAAGATTTGGACGCCGGCATGATCCTGGCCTGCCAGTCGGTGCCACAAACCAATGTCACCATCGAAGTAGACATGGCCGCCCAGCAAGCCCGCCGCACCGTAAGTGGCCGGGTGGTGGCCTGCACCGCACTCACCCACGACATCGTCAGCCTGCGCATCCAACTGGACGACTCGCTGCCTTACAAAGCTGGCCAGTACGCACAATTGTCGGTTGACAGCCTGCCCGGGGTTGATCGCAGCTACTCGTTTGCCACCGCCTCGCAGCCCAATTCCCAGGTCAGTTTCCTGGTACGCAAGGTGCCCAATGGCGTGTTCTCCAGCCATGTGCATAAACATGATCTGGTTGGACAGCGCGCCAGCGTGAAGGGCCCCATGGGCGATTTCTGGCTGCGCCCCTCTGACGCCCCCTTACTGATGGTGGCCGGCGGCAGCGGCCTGGCCCCCGTTCTGGCCATCTTGGAAGACGCTCTGGCCCAAGGCGTCAAACGCCCCGTCACCATCTTGTTTGGTGCCCGCCAGCAAGCTGACTTGTACGCTCAAGACACGCTGGAAGCCCTTCGCACCCAATGGCCTGCGGCCTTCCGCTTTGTGCCCGTGCTGTCGGCCGAACCCGATGGCAGCAGTTGGGCAGGTGCGCTCGGCAACGTTGACAGCGCCCTGGCCGAGCACCTGCCCTACGGTGCCCATGCCTACCTGTGCGGCCCACCCGTCATGGTCGATGCCGTCAGCGCAGTATTGCGCGACCGCGGCATCGCCAAAGAACAAATCCGCGCCGACCGTTTCACGACCTTGCACGACTCTACAGGAGCACAGTGATGATGAACATTCTGCACTACCTCAAGTATTTCCTATTCCATATCATCGGCCTGCTGGCTCTGACGATGGTCACCCTAGGTGGCGCTTACACCACCTACGGTCTGATCACCATCTTGGTTTTCTACATGGTGGGCGACGCTGTCTGTGGCGACGACACCACCACACCCACCTTCAAGTATCCCGGCATCTTGACTGCGCAGCTGTGGATGGCTTTGCCCTTGCTGTTAATGATCATCTTCGCATCGCTTTGGAGTGTGAGCTCCGGCGACGTGCTGGGCTATGGCGCCTGGGTGCAGCAGCTCACGGGCTTCGATGCCCTGGCAGCCCGCGAAAGCACCTTCTGGGGCCACCACATCTCGACCATCCTGCTCTCCGGCCTGATGATCGGCATGGTTGGCACCATCACCGCCCACGAACTGACTCACCGCACCTGGGATCCGATCTCGATGTTTGTCGGTCGCTGGTTGTTGGCTTTCAGCTTTGACACCATTTTCTCGATCGAGCACGTCTACGGCCATCACCGTTATGTGTCCACCACTGAAGACCCAGCCACCGCACCTCGCGGCCGCAATGTGTACTTCCACGTCCTGGCCTCGACCATCAAGGGCAACATCAGCGCGTGGAACATCGAGAAAAAGCGCCTCAAGCGCGATGGCCACGGCGCCATCTCCTTGCGTAACGGCGTGATCCGTGGTCACCTGATGAGTTTGCTGTTGGTAGCGGTGGCATATGCCATGGGCGGCTGGCCTGTGGCTGGCTTCTTCATTGCCAGTGCGCTGTGGGGCAAATCGCTGCTGGAGATCGTTAACTACATGGAACACTACGGCATGGTTCGCGACCCCAAGCTCCCGGTTCAGCCTCGTCACTCTTGGAACACCAACAAGCGCATCAGTTCATGGTCGATGTTCAACCTGACCCGCCACTCGCATCACCATGCCCAAGGCGAAGTGCCTTATCAAGACCTCAAGCCCTTCCCTGAAGCGCCCATGATGATCGGTGGCTACCTGACCACCATCCTGGTGGCCATGGTTCCGCCTCTGTGGTTCAAACTGATGGACCCCAAGGTCAAGGAGTGGGATCTGAAGTACGCCAGCCCCGAAGAGTTGAAGCTGTCTGAGGCCGCCAACAAGCGGGCTGGCTGGGGGCTCAAGGCTTCTGCTTGAGCCATGGCGTTGTAAAAATAGGGCTACGGTGGCAGACCTGTGATTGATGCTAGACCTGCATTCATGGCTTCTTCAAGTCGCTGTTTTCCATCCCCTGCTTGAATTGCTGCGTTTCGTGCGCCGCCCGGTGCCAGCATAGTAACCGCCCTGCCGCTCAAGGCGTACGCTCATGGCTTTCCATTGCGCCTGACAGACGCACCCGTGCATCGGGTACCAGCTTGAAAGAGGTACCTTCGAGGTTTTGCACATCGGTGGCCGACCTCGTGTGCGATCGTGTAGGGCTTGGGCAAAATCCTCCAGGCGCATGCTCAGCGTCGCCCTGTGTCGGTCTTGCAAATTCACCGCCACGCCCGTGAATATGGGCAGAGCCTGGCAACAGGGATGGCCAAAACTCTGGGTTTTTCCCCGGTGGATGCCATGATCGGCTTGCGCGACCCGCTGGCAATGCTGGTACTACGTGTGCCGTGGGCAGAGGTAGAGAGGTCGCTGGCTCCGCTATTCGCCCGCAAGGCGAGCATGGCAGCATGCCGACATGTTCGGCCCGACGCCGCGGACGTTGCCGACGGGCTCAGCGCGGCTCGTCGCGCGCGCCTGCCCCTTCGCCTGATGGTGGAGCCGCTATTCCAGGCGGCGCCATGCCTTCTGATGGATGACACGGGCGTGCTAACCGAGGAGACGGTGGTGCGCACGTTCTCGATCCTGAAGGCGACAGACCTTCTCAGCCACTCGCGATCAGTGTTGGGAGCTTATATTTCAGGCCGCTGAGGCCGTGTCCTGCATCTCATAGGTCTGGACCAAGCGCTTGCGTTGCGCCGGCAAAAAGTTGATGCGCGAGGCATCGCCACCGGTGGCTTTAACCACTCGCTTGTCCATCACGGCAAACCACAGCGGCGGCACGTAAGCGACCAGGAACATGCCCGTGTAGCCCAGCGGCAGGAAGGTCGGAATGTCGTGGAAGCTGCGCAGCGACTGGTAGCTGCGCGTCGGGTTGGCGTGGTGGTCGGAGTGGCGCTGCAGCTGGAAGGTCAGGATGTTGGACAGCACGTGGTTGCTGTTCCACGAGTGGTGCGGCTGGCAGTGTTCGTAGCGGCCATCGGGCTTCTTCTGGCGCAGCAGGCCGTAGTGCTCGATGTAGTTGGCCGAGGTCAGCATGAAGGCGCCCAGGAAGGCCAGCACCATCAGCAGCACCAGGGCCTGCGTGCCCAGCCAGGCGGTCATGCCGCCCCAGACGATGGCGGTGCCGATCCAGCCCTGCACGATCTCGTTGTCCAGGCTCCAGGCCGACTTGCCCTGGCGCTCCAGGCGCTCGACCTCCAGGTCCCAGCCGCGGAAGTAGGCGCCGGGCATCTCGCGGAACATGAAGCGGTAGATCGTCTCGCCCATCTTGGACGAAGCCGGGTCTTCCGGCGTGGCCACGTGGCGGTGGTGGCCGCGGTTGTGCTCGATGCAAAAGTGCGTGTAGGCGCCCAGCGAGAGGTTGAACAGCGCGGCCTTGCGGGGCAGCCATTCCTTCTTGTGGCCCAGCTCGTGGCTCATGTTCATCACCAGGCCCAGCATGAAGCCGTTGATGATGACGGTGGTGACCACGCCATACCAGGGCACCGCGTGCGTGCTCAGGAACCACACGTTGAACAGCGTGGTGGCCCAGCCCACGGGGATGGCCAGGTAGATCATCCAGCGGTAGAAGGCGCGGCGCTCGAGGTCGGGCACGGCGGCTTCAGGCGGGTTGCTGGTGTCGTCGCCGATCAGCCAGTCCAGGATGGGCACCAGCACGAACAGCACCAAAAAGGGCAGGACGTACCAGGCGGCGTGGTCCTGGCCCATCAGGTGGGCCACCGGGCCCGTGGCCACGATGGCGGGGATCAGGGCTGGCAGCAGCCAGAGGGGCTTCTTCGGGTCCCGGTAGGACGCGGCCAGCGGGTCGGGCAGCACGGCGCTCATGTTGTTGTCTCCTCGGTGTGAGTCGGTGAAATGGAGTGATGCGATCTTGCGAGCGCAGGCCGAAATGGGGTACCGTCTGCGCTGGCAACTTATCGTCATTTTGTGACACTCACCGTGAGCACCCGAACCCCTCCCACGCAGGCGGCCGACTGGCTGGCGCCCGCGCTGCACCCCATCTACGCCCGGCTGATCTGCGCCGAGATGCGCCGCCGTGGCTTCGACGAGGCGCAGATCCTGTCCGGCACGCGGCTGAACTGGGCGTCACTGCACGAGGGCAACCGCTACCTGAGCTTCGACGAGGTGACCCGGCTGATCCGGCGCGCGGTGGCGCTCACGCAGGAGCCCTGGCTGGGCATCACCGTGGGCTGGGGCACGCAGCTGTCGGCGCACGGGCCGGTGGGGGTGGCGGCCATGTCGTGCGACAACGTGGGGCAGGCGCTGGCCCTGATCCAGCGCCACGCCGGCTTGCGTCAGAGCCTGATCTCGCTGGAGGTCGACCAGCAGGGCGACGAGGTCACCCTGTGGATGCGCGAGCACCTGCAGGCCCCGGATGTGCGCGAGTACATCATGGGCCACCTGATGGGCGCGGGCCTGCGCCTGCTCGACACGCTCACGGGGCTGGACATGACCCGCGTGGCCCGTGTGGAGTTCGCCTTCCCGGAGCCGCCGTGGGCCGATGCCTACCGCCGCTGGTGGCCTTCGGTGCGCTTTGGCATGGAGCGCTCGGCCATGGTGTTGCCGCTGTCGCTCCTGAGCCACCCGGGCCTGGCCCCTGACCCGCAGACCCACCGCATGGCCTTGCGCGAGTGCGAGCGCCTGTGGTCACAGCAGAACGACCCGCGTGACCGCCTGGGGCCCGTGGGCGACCGCATCTTGAGGCTCTTGCTGGCCTGCGAGGGCGGCTACCCGACCCTGAGCGAGTTGGCCGAGCGCGAGCACGTCTCCAGCCGCACCCTGATCCGCAAACTGGGCGACGAGGGCCTGACCTACCAGCAGCTGCTCGACCGCGTGCGCGAAGACCTGGCCTGCTGGTGGCTGCTGCACTCGGACATGAGCGTCGAAGCCATCGCCGACCGGCTGGGCTATCAGGACACGTCCAATTTCAGCCGCACCTTCCGGCGCTGGGTGGGCATGCCGCCGAGCGACTTCCGGCGATCAGCGGGTGCTCAGACCTTGAACACCGCCACCGACTGAACGAGCTCGGCAGCCTGGTGCTGCAGGCTCTCGGAGGCCGAGGCCGACTCTTCAACCAGGGCCGCGTTCTGCTGCGTGCCGTGGTCCATTTGCTGGATGGCCTGGCCGACCACCGACTCCCCGGCTTGCTGCTCGGCGCTGGCCGTGCTGATCTCGGCCACGATGGTGTTGACCCGCCCGATGGCATCCACGATCTGGACCATGGTGTCACCGGCCTGGTTCACCAGCGTGCTGCCTCGCTCGACGCGCTCGGCGCTGGCCGTGATGAGGTGCTTGATCTCGCGGGCGGCGCCAGCGCTGCGCTGCGCCAGCGAGCGCACCTCGGCCGCCACCACGGCGAAGCCTCGGCCTTGCTCACCTGCGCGGGCCGCTTCCACCGCCGCGTTCAGGGCCAGGATGTTGGTCTGGAAGGCGATGCCGTCGATCACCGAGATGATGTCGGAGATCTTGCGCGAGGCCTCGTTGATGCCCTGCATGGTCTCGACCACCTCGCGCACGACCCCACCGCCCTGTTCGGCGACCTGAGCGGCCGCCTGGGCCATGGCGGTGGCCTGCAATGCGTTCTCTGCGTTGCGCTGCACCGTGTGCCCCAGGTCCGACATGGTGGAGGCGGTTTGCTGCAGCGAGCCGGCTTGTTGCTCGGTGCGTTGCGACAGGTCCTGGCTGCCTTGCGAAATCTGGGCGCTGGCCGTGGCCACGGCTTCGGCGTTGCCGCGCACCCGCGTGACCACCTGGGTCAAGCTGGCCTGCATGTCGGAAAGCGCCGCCAGCAGGGGCGTGAACTCGTCGCGCTGATCTTCGTGGATGGTGGTGCTGAGGTTGCCATCGCGCACGCGCTCGGCCACCTCCCGTGAGCGATCCACCCGCATCTTCAGGGTGCGCCCGATCCACCAGGACAGCGTCACCATGGCGCCGCCGATGAACAGGAACACGCCCAACAGCACCATCAAGGTCTGCTGGATGCTCGATTGGATGTGCGCGATGTCGCGCTCGGCGCTGTCGCGCTGGTAGCTCACGGTCTCCGCCAGTTCTTTGAGCAGCGCGTTGCGAGCCGGGATGGTGTGGTCGACCAGGTAAGCAAAGGCCTCGTCCTTGCGGCCCTCGGCGATGAGCTTGACGTTGGCCTCCCCTTGGACCCAGAAAGCCTGCACCGCTGGCGGGATGGCCTCAAAGCGTTCCTTGCCGGCGCTGGTGAACAGTTGCTGCTCATAGGTCTTGAGCAGCTGCTCGATCAGCTGGCGTTTGGTTTGCACGTCCTGCAAGGCCGCGTCGCGTTCAGCGGGCGTGCGCGCCAGCATGGCGTGGCGCAGTTGCAGCGAGGCGCGGGTGACGTTGAGCTCGACCTGGGCGATCTCCGAGAGTTGCGGGATGCGGTGCTTGGCCGTTTGATCGCTGACGGTGGAGACGTCCTGCAGCCGCCAGACCGTGAACAGGGCGGCCCCGATCAGGCCGGCGCAAACCAGCACCGAAGCCAGGGCGATGCGGGCGGCAAGCCCGCGCGCACCGAAAAATGACATGTCGAGCTCCTTTCAGCATTCGTCGTTGTTGCCGGCGCAGAACCAGAGAACTGAAGACATCGTTCGGAGATTCGGTCGCAAATTGATACATCCAGCGCATTCAAACCTGCGAATCTGAAAAAACTGCCCGGGGAATTGGGTGCAGGCGAGGGGCGCCGGCTTCTTACAATCGCCCCATGCCTTTTGTTCACCTCCGCGCCCACACCGAGTTCTCCGTCGTCGACGGCACCGTCCGCATAGACGACCTGGTCAAGCTTGCAGCCAAGGTTCGAGGTCGGGCACGGCGGCCTCGGGCGGGTTGCTGGTGTCGTCGCCGATCAGCCATTCCAGGATGGGCACCAGCACGAACAGCACCAAAAAGGGCAGGACGTACCAGGCGGCGTGGTCCTGGCCCATCAGCTGGGCCACCGGGCCCGTGGCCACGATGGCGGGGATCAGGGCTGGCAGCAGCCACAGGGGCTTCTTCGGGTCCCGGTAGGACGTGGCCATCGGGTCGGGCAGCACAGCGCTCTACACATCCACCGCCGCGAACTGGGTCTCTACATCGCCACCATCGCACCCAATCTCGCCCAGGCTGCGCTGCTCGCCATCCTCGTGCTGGTGCCGATGACCTTCCCTTCCGGTACCTGATCCCCACCCGAAGCCATGCCATCGGGCTGCGCGAAGCCATGTCTATCTCTCCACTTTATTACTTCGTCGAGATGGGCTACGGCATCCTGCTTCAGGGCGCGGGATGGGACATCCTGTGGGTTTGGCGCTGCTGCTTGGCATGGCGATCTTCGGGTTGGGCGTGTGGCGATTCAAGCGTCAGTTTTGATTCGTAAACCAGTCATGTCTCGACCGTGGGTCACGCGCTGCCTCCCAAGTCTGCAGTCCCCACGGGAAACAGGAAGCGCCCAATGCACGCCAGCTTATTGTCCAGGCGCAACTGCACCGAGACCGTTGTGATACGTCGTCCCGCCCGCACAATGTGGGGCACCGCGCAAATCGTGCCGGCGAAAGCCGGTCGCAAGTAATCGAAGGTAAGCGTCGAGCAAGCAGGTAACTCGACCCGCGCCAGGGATCGTGCAAGATGGGTAGCCGCGACCACTTCTCCAAAGCTGGCAAGTACACCACCATGGAAGGTCCGGATCAGGGGATTGCCGACATGATTTTCGCAAAAGTCCATGAGGTAGCGTGTCTCGCCCTCAACGACCTCCTCCCGCATACCCAGAAACCGATGGAAGGGCACCGCCGGCACGAGGACCATTGCTGCCTCTGCACAATCTGTCATTGATTTAACCACCCTCGTCATGCCGCACTCCTGTCCGTCGTATCGAAAGCCGGTCCTAACGTATCGATGGCAAAGGATCCCGTCACCGTGGCAAGCGGCATCTCGTCACCCGCCGCATAAGCCCGGCCGGAGACAAAGGCCACGCTGTCTGTCCAGCCGATGCATTCGACCACCGCGCGCAGGCCGCTGCCCGCCGGAATGGCACGAAGGTAATCGACGCGCAGGTCAATGGTGGCGATAGGCCTGAGCGAGCGTAGCGCGGAGAAAATCGCCAGTCCACACGTCGTGTCAAGCAGGGTCACGAGTGTGCCCCGATGCAACGCTCCAAGGCCGTCGGCCAGAGCCTCAGAAAACGGCATCACCATCTCCGCCTTGGCGTCGGCCACCGCCACCACGTCGACGCCGAGGGCGTTGAACAGTGGATGCTGACTGCCGAAAAAAGCTTTTGCCATGGCAGCTTGGTCCAGTTGCGGCTTCATATGCGACATGCCTGCTCCTCAATTTGCACTGTAAATGTGTTCACTCAATAGATCAGAGCAGCGTCGATATAGCGACGCTCCGCCGCCCGTACGGCTTGCAGGGCATCTGCGAGCAATTTCGTAGGGAAGCATTCACTCTCGGAGCCTGCTTTCAGCGCCAGCGCCAGCGATGTCCAGCATGCGGCACAGTCTGTCATAAGCTGCGGCAGTTGCAGATCGCTGATGCGTGGATCAGCCGATGCGGCTTCGTTCAGAAATTCTGCGTACATTTTGCGAAAACCGCCGCCGCCCGTGCCGCGCCGTTCGATGATTTGATAAGCAAAACGCGTCGTCCAGCGCCAGTCGCCCTCGCGTTCCCAGCGACCAAGATCGGCCAGCCAGGTATCGAGCGCGGCCACGCCGGCATAAGGTCCGCCCTCCAGCAGTAAACGTGCGTTGTGGCGTATGGCTTCAGCCACCCGCTCGACCGAAAGCCGCGCATGAATGGCGGGAGGCGCGAACAAGTTGCCAGCATGAAAAAAAGGAGGCAGTTCCGCGAAGCGGGCACGGGCCAGATCGGAACGTGCCACCGGGATGGGCGCGGGGCGCTCGGTATCGGTCACCAGAATGCAGCCGTCCGCCGGTTGGCGCTGCCAGGCAACGATGGCGTGGCCGGGAAAATGCGTCCGGCTGGTAAAGTACGGCAAGTGAAAAATATCGGTCAGGAGCAGGGCTGGGCGCCCCTGGTCGAGCAAGCCATCCAGCGCCTGCGCGCCCTCCTCGACGGAGCTGTAACTTGTCCAGGCGAACGGTACGTCCAGCGCCTGGAATACCCGCTCCTCATATCCCAGCGAGCGCACATGGACCAGAAAAGGTACCGGGGCATCAGGCAGCGTCAGGTATGTGATGCCCAGCCCCGAGCCCAGCCCAAAACACATGGCCTCGGTCAGCGTCGTGCCATGGAACTCAAGCAAGTCCCGGATGGCCGAACTCCCGCAATGGCGGCCGGACCGATGGGGAATGTCGGGGGCCTGTGCCATATCTGCTGTGTGTAATGTCACTATCGACTTACCCTTCTTAAAGAATGATGAATGAACTTGGGCTCATATCGCTCCGTCGCAATTTGCGTTGCCGTAACCATTGGCCCATCCCATTACCCAAAAACGTTTCAGGTCAGGCTGGTGACCTCAGAACTTGCTTGAGTCAAGCCTGCACCAGAACCCGTTCACCTAACTGTACCCGAGGCCTTCACCAAACCGATCATACGAGCCTTTCTGGACAGGCCCCAGATCCATTTCACTGGATCGCCCCTGCCCAGCTAACACCTATGACTCTCACATTGAAGGCCAATAGGAGGTGTCATGAGCAAACTACGTTACACCCCAAAATTCAATCTTGAAGCGGTCAAGCAGGTCACAGAGTCTGCTGCGGCAGGTTACTGGTGGGCACTTCGCGTAACCCAATTTCCCAAAGCGCAGGAGGCCCATTCGCCCCAGGCCTTGAGATTGTTCGGCCCGGCGGCCTCATTGCGGTACCCGCTCTGGCCGCCCGCCGCAGCGCAGGCTGACCCTGGCACGCTGCAAAACGCCCGCCTGGGCACCATGCGCGCGCATCTTGCCCCTCATGTCGGCGCGCCTTGCGCCACCAACCACACCAATGTTTTGGCGTTGTAGGCCACGCACTTGAGCGTGATCGCCAGCTCGTTTCTGGCCAGCGTCATGGCCCGAACCACTTTGCCACCCAGCTGCTCCAGCCCGGCAAACACATGTTCGACGCGGGACCTTGTCTTGTTGATGCTGCGGTTGCGCGCGCCCAGCCGCTGTCGGGCTTTCTGGCCTGGCTTGGCTCGCCGGGCGATACCGTCGCCCAACTGGTGTCGGGCCAGCAATTCACGGTTGGCCTGCGCGTCATAACCCCGGTCTGCCAACACGCGTCCTCGGGTGTTGCCCGCGTCTAGCACCTCCCCCAGCGATTGACCATCGTCCACATTGGCTGGCGTCACCACGATGCGGCGAATCAGCTTCCAGCGTGCGTCCACGTTGCTGTGCACCTTGTAGCCATAAAAGCTCTTGCCATGCTTCTTGGTCCAGCGCGCATCTCGGTCGGTGTGCTGCAACCGCTTCGTGCTCCAACCCTCAGGTGCCTGGCCTTCGTTGAGCGCCTGGCGCTCTTCGCTGAGGGCCTGCGTGATGGGCGCTTGCACGATACTGGCATCCACAATCTGCCCGCCACGCGGGAGGTAGTCCTGCTGCTGCAACTGCTGGCTCACCGCAGCGAAGATGACCCGTCCACCCAGACCGCCCTTGGCCAGGCGTTGCTTGAAGCTCCACAGCGTGCGCGCATCGGGAATGTGGAGCTGGCCGTCGACGCGGCAAAACCGCTGAAAGCTCATGCGGTCGAGCATCTGGTGCTCGCACTCCTCATCGCTGAGGTTGTACAGCGCCTGCAGGAACTCCATTCGCACCATGACCTCGCTGGCGTAGGGCGGTCGACCGCCCTTGCTGCGCTCTGCACGTGGGCACGCCGTCTCAACCGATTGGGCCACTGCACTGAAGTCGATCAGTCCATCCATCGCCGCCAGGTTGGCAACGTAGCTGCCCAACTTGGCTTGCCGATGTGCCTGCACAAACAAGTCGGTGTCGGGCGGGTCTTGAAAGAAGACCGATGGCTTGATGCGCGGTGTGACCATGATCAGCATCTTGCCGCGTCAGCTAGCGCGGCGCCAGTGGGTTTCAAGAAGTGCCCTGGTAAGTCACCAAGACCAATTCCCCTAGAAGAATAAGGAGATTGCCTACCTTCTGATAGATAGATAAACTTAGCAACCTGTCCACAACACAAAAGACACTCCATTCGACTTTTCCAACCTGAAGAAATACCTCGCCTTGCTGCTGGCGCTCCAGCAGCCATGAAAGGCTTCCAAGAAATGGACAAGGCAGCACTGGCAGAGGGCGCCATCTCAAAGAAACACAAAGAGTTGATCGCAATCGCTGTGGCACTTACCACGCAGTGCGGCTACTGTCTGGAGGTTCATCGCAAGGCAGCAGTTGCTGCTGGTGCCAACGAGCAAGAACTGGCTCAGGCAACCTTCGTGGCCGTAGCACTACGTGCTGGCGCTGCTCTCACCCATGGCACGCATCTGATAACCGACCCTGCGTGAATTCACAAACCCATGAACCCATGAACCCATAAATCATGAAAATCTACGACTTTGAAGGCTTTCCCAACCCCGCCCGTGTGCGCATTGCCCTTGCCGAAAAAGGCGCCACTGACAAGATGCAATTTGTGCATGTCGACGTTTTGAAGGGCGAGCACCGCCTGCCCGGCTTTTTGGCGATGAATCCCAACGCTACCGTGCCTGTGCTGGAATTGGGCGACGGCACCACCATCAGCGAATGCACGGCCATTACTGAGTACATCGACCATGCATTCGACGGCATTTCGCTGACTGGCACGACCGCCAAGGACCGCGCGGTGATCCACATGATGCAGTGCCGCGCCGAACAGGGCGTGATGGACGCCGTGGGTACCTACTTCCACCATGCCACACCCGGCCTTGGTGCGCTGGAGCTGTACCAGAACAAAGAATGGGGTTTGAAGCAGCGTGAGCGTGCCATCGCCGGCATGCGCTATTTCGACAGCGTGCTGGCAACGCAGCCCTTTGCAGCCGGCCAGCACTTCTCAGTCGCCGATATCACTTTGTTCGTGGGCCTGAATTTTGCTGACTTCGCCAAGATCGAGTTGCCTGCGGACTTGCCTCATCTGAAGGCGTGGCGCGCTCGTATGGCCCAGCGCCCCAGCATGGGTGGCTGATTCGAACAGTCTCAACTGCCTTCACCTGACCACCCAAACGGAGTACCGATGGACCTCATCAACGCCCAGTTCGACCAACGGGTGCTACTGCATGGTGCCGACCTGCCCTGGGTGGACTCCCCTGTGGCAGGTGTACAGCGCAGAATGCTCGACCGCATAGGCGGTGAGGTTGCCCGAGCAACCTCCATCGTGCGCTACGCACCCGGCAGCCATTTCAGCCCGCACACCCACCACGGTGGTGAAGAGTTCCTGGTGCTTGACGGGGTCTTCCAGGACGAGCGCGGCGACTACCCTGCCGGCAGCTATATCCGCAACCCGCCCACCACACGACACACGCCAGGCTCCGAGACCGGTTGCGTGATCTTCGTGAAGCTGTGGCAGTTCGACCCGGCGGACCGCACCCCGGAGGTGATCGACACCAACAAGATCGGCCGTGTGGACGACGCCACCCGCCCCGGCGTGGCGGTGACGCCCTTGTTCGAGGACGAGCGCGAAACTGTGAGCCTGGAGACCTGGCTACCCGGCACACGGCTTGACGCCGTGATGCCTGACGGCGCGGAACTGCTGGTGCTGTCCGGCGGCTTCACAGAGGGCGCAGACGAACTGCGAGCCTGGTCTTGGTTGCGCGTCCCTCGAGGGGGGCGACTCACCGCCATCGCTGGGGCGCAAGGCACCACCGTCTGGGTCAAAACGCGCCACCTGAGCTTGGTGCAAGTCCCACCTTCGGCTTGACTAGCACTTGGCAAAGCGATATCGCAAAAATATGTACGGTTGAGACAACGGTACCATGGCTAACAAACGTACCGAACTGCAAACCCTGGCGCAGGCCATCGTCCAGCGATCGGGCTTGCGCGAACTGAGTTTTCGCCAACTCGCCGAACAGACGGGCGTCAAGTCGTCTAGCGTGCACTACTACTTTCCGGAAAAGCACGACCTCACCGCCGTGCTGATCACCAGCTACAGCGAGGCCTTCGCGCAGCGCTTGACAGCCATTGCCAACAAGCCTACAGCCTTAAAACGCAAGCTGTCAGCCTTTATTGACCTATTTGAAGAAGCTGCTCAGGACGACAAGCTGTGCCTGTGCGGCATGTTGGCCGCCGAGTTGTCCTCACTCGACGAGCACTGCCGCAGCCTCTTGAGCGGCTTCTTCAAACAGGCAGAAGCTTGGTTGGCCCAGATCCTGAAGCAACATAAGGGCGAACTGCTTAACCCCCTGCCCCCAAGCCGGTTGGCCGCCGTGATGATGTCCGGGCTGGAAGGCGCCTTGTTGCTGGACCGCGTGAACAGCGCTGGAGACCACTTGCATGCACAACGCCAACTGATCAACTCGTTTGCGGCCGGCACGGCAGTCTGAGACGGCACCACTTTCCGCGACAGGCTCACGCAGCAGCCCGGCTCGCCCACAAACGCCCGCCGGGACTGTCGACCATCCCGCAGCCCCCCATATCCCTTCGGCAAACGGACTGCGCGCCAAGACCGGGAGTGGCTTATTGCGCTTGAAGATGGCCAAGTTTTTCCCCTGACGCCAGAGATCCTTCGTAAGCAATGGGATGGACGCCCCCACCCGATGACGGCAGAGTGGCGCGTGTCGGCCACTTGAAACGGAAGGAGCGTCCACCATGCAGACACGACAATTGGCATCGACCTGGCCAAGAACGTATTCCAGGTCCACGGAGCGAACGAGCGCGGCAAGGCGGTGTTGCGCAAGCAGTTAAGGCGAGACCAGGTTGCCGCCTTCTTCGCGAACATGACGCCGTGCCTGATCGGCATGGAGGCTTGCGGCAGCGCTCACCACTGGGCTCGCAAGCTGCAGGAGCTTGAGCACACCGTGCGGCTCATGGCGCCTCAGTTTGTGAAGCCCTGTGCCTCTCCCAGCTTTCGGTACTTGGTCGAAATCGTCTGAAGCTTCTCGACAAAGGTGTGGGTAGGCGCGTAGCACGGCACGTCAACAGCTCGGTTGTCTGCCACTAATACGCCGCGTGCGCTTGCTGTATCCCACGCCCAGGACGAGATTGTCACCGGTCTGTTGGGTGCGGTGTCATCAAAGCCGAGCTCCAGCAAGATCCCGTCTTTGACACCTGCCAATGGGGCCGTGCGCGCTGCATAGGACAGGCGAATGCCACCGCTGCGCATCTTCTCGTCGTCGAAATCTTCATCACGCGCGACTTGAAAAATGCCCGGGATTCTGATTTTAGTGGCCAGCCAGTCATAGAAAGCCCGACGGGACGAGACATGAGCGACCTTGTTGTGATGGCGGCCGGTCTTGACCTCCAGCTCTTTGGGAGGCGCGATCCGGATGTCGATGTCCTCCGAGAATCGGTGGATGACACCGAAGCCCTTGGACAAGGATGTGCCGCCCTTGAGTTCGAAGTTGAACCCCTAAGTTCGCAGCCCCAAAAGGCAATGCATGATCCAGTAGTCCTTCCCGACCAATGTCGGATCAAGGCTTCGTTCGTCAGCGACCACGGCAAGCAGGTCGCCGAAGTCCTTGCGGTGATGCAGAAATTCAGGCACTCAGCCAACCTTTGGCTCGCTTGCGGGTCGCCACAGAGCCAAACGTCGAGAGCGCGCGTTTGAGCTTGTCGAGGTCAAACGAAGACAGCTTGCTCTGCGCTTGCCGCAAGACAGCATCGCGATCTTCAGCCAACTGCTCAAGGTTGTTGAGCAGATCGACAAACAAAAACTCCGGCGTGAGCTTTTTGGGGAAACGTGGTTTCACCCGGAAATCGAACTGCCGATTGCCCAGCTTGAACACACCATGCCGCTTGTGGTTGTAGACCAGTGTGCGGTTGTATAGCTGCGTGGTACCCAGGCCCACAGCGTTGTATGCCGAAGGCGAGAACACGAGGAAGTCACTGTCGCGAAGAAAGCTGCCAACCACCTCGGCATCCTCAGGCGGTACAGGACCGAAGCTGGACACCCTCGGCACGTAGTACATGCCCTGCGCCAATTTCTTCACAAGCCCCTCGGCGACCAACTCACGCACGTGACGGTCCACCGCATTGCTCATCTCTGCCAGATCCTCTCGCCGGTACACGCGCCCGGGGCGCAATAAGGCAGCCAGCCGTTCGGCGGCACCGCTTACCAGCATCCTCGATGGAGCAGAAACGCTTTCCACGATTGATTTCTCATTGAAATTTCATGCAATCTTAGGAGGAAATGGCGATCTTTGCAAGGCACCCAGCGTCGCCGGCCACGCTGTGTGCGGCGAGGCGGCTACCGCGAGGGGAAATCGCTGTCGACATCCAGATGACCAGCGCTTCCCGACGAGATAATGCAGCCACCAGTTGGGAGCAGATGAGCACGTCGTCAAGCACAGACCATTTGGGTAGCTAAGTGGGTAGCTAGACGCAAAAATCAGCAAAACTCAGACAAAAACATCAATAAATTCAACGCGCTAGAAAACTCATGAAACTCTCCACCTGGAACGTCAACTCCCTCTCCGTCCGCCTCCCCCAACTCCTGGACTGGCTTGCCGCCAATCCGGTCGATGTCCTGGTGCTGCAGGAAACCAAGCTCACCGACGACAAGTTCCCCCACGCTGACCTCGAAGCGGCGGGCTACCACGCGCAATGGTTTGGCCAGAAAACCTACAACGGCGTCGCCCTGCTGAGCCGCAGCCCCAGCACCGACATCGTCAAGAACATTCCTGGCTTTGCCGATGACCAGGCCCGCGTCATCGCTGGCACCGTCAACGACCCCGTCGTGGGCAGCGTGCGCGTGATCGGCTGCTACTTCCCCAATGGCCAGGCGCCCGACAGCGACAAGTTCGTCTACAAGATGAACTGGCTCACCGCCCTGCAAGCCTGGGTGCGTGACGAACTCTCCCGCCACCCCAATCTGGTCATCATGGGCGACTACAACATCGCCCCCACCGACGCCGACGTCTACGACCCGGTGCTCTGGAAAGACCAGATCCACTGCACGGTGCCCGAGCGCGAGCACTTCCAGCAGTTGTTGCAACCGGGCCTGACAGATGGCTTCCGCCTGTTCGAGCAGCCGCCCAAACCCTGGAGCTGGTGGGACTATCGCAACCTGGCCTTCCGCAAGAACCAGGGCCTGCGTATCGACCACATCTTGGTGAGCGACGCCCTCAAGCCGCGCGTCACCGCCTGCGTCATCGACAAGGCACCGCGCAAGAACGAGCGTCCCAGCGACCACGCCCCAGTGATCGTCACCCTGGGCTGATCGACCGCAAGGCCGGCACCCACAGAACCGTCCGCGCGGCCCTCAGCCCACCAGCAGGCGCCGCAACGGAGCAGGCAGCCCCCAGTTGGCCAAGTCGGTCAGCGGCACCCATCGCCCTGCCGGGGCCTGGGTACGCAAAGTCGGCTCCAGGAGCGTCGCCTCGGCATCATCCAGCACCACACGGCGGGCGTGCAGCCACCAGTCCAGGTGCGTCAGCACATGCTTCAGGCGGGGCTGGCGCTCCACGCGTTCGCTCACGGTCTCGCCCAGCAAGGCAGACACGGCCTCGTCGCCATCCAGCAAGGGCAGGGTCCACAGCCCTGCCCACACGCCTTTGTCCGGCATCTGCTGCAACCACACCTGCTCACGCCACACCAGCCACAGCCACCAGTTCTCGCGCTCGCTGCGCTTGAGCTTGCGGCTCTTGACCGGGTAACGCTCCGGGCCGCCCACCTGGCGCGCCACACACAAGTCCGACCAGGGGCACATCAGACAGCTGGGCTTGCGCGGGGTGCACACCGTGGCCCCCAGGTCCATCAGGCCTTGCGTGTAAGACGGCATCACCTCGGCGCGCAGCGGCAGCACCACCTGCGCCGCCGCGATCAAGGCCTTCTCGTGCGCCCGCACCGACAGGTCCTCACCCCAACCCAGCACGCGGCTGAGCACCCGCTTCACATTGCCGTCCATGATGGACACGCGCTCGTCAAAACAGAACGACGCAATGGCCGCAGCGGTCGAAGGGCCGATGCCTGGCAAGGTCTGCAAGGCCTCGCAGGTGGCCGGGAAGTGCCCACCATGCAGGTTCACCACGTCCTGCGCGCAACGATGCAGGTTGCGGGCGCGGCTGTAGTAGCCCAGGCCAGCCCACAGGGTCAGCACATCGTCCAAGGGCGCGGCAGCCAGCGCCTGCACATCCGGAAATCGATCCAGAAAACGCGCGAAGTAGCCCAACACGGTCGTGACCTGGGTCTGCTGCAGCATGATCTCCGACAGCCACACGCGGTAGGGATCACGCACCCGCTGCCAAGGCAGATGGTGTCGGCCATCCTGATGCTGCCAGGCGACCAAGCGCTCGGCCAGGTCAGGACTCACCCGCTGCGCACGTTGCAGCAGCAGGTCTGGATCAGACAAACTCATGCGGGCAGGTCAGCGCGGTGCTGCGACTCAGGCAAGTCCAGCTCACCATCAAACCTCCCCATAGACGAATCGGCCATGCCCAGACGGTCTTCACGCGCCTGAACCAGCAAATCGTCCACCAGCACATTCAGGCGGTTCTGCAACTGCATCACGCGCTCATCCTGTGCCTGCACGTCTTGCAGGCGGGTGTCGAGGTCACTGGCCGCCGACTGGATGCGGTCCAGCGACTCGTAGCGGCGCTTGAAGTTGCGGCGGCGTTCGCGCAACTGGCTGTCCACCTGGGCTGACGACGACTTGCTCCACAACTCGATGTCGTTGCTCACCGTCTCGAACACCACGCGCAAACGTGACACCAGCATGCGACGGAACTGCTCCTGAAAGCCCGGCTGGGCCAGACGGAAGGCTTGGCTCAACCCCAGATACTGCACATAATTGCGCTCGATCAGGCTGAGGTCTTCGGTGTAGCGACGCACGTCCAGCGGCGCATCGGCCACCAGACTGAAACCGAACTCGGCGTTCAGCTTAGCGTAAGACGCCACCAGCATGGCGTGGATCTCGTCACTGCGCTCTTGCGCCAGCTCCACCAAACCCCGCAGGCGCGCGCACAGCTCAATGAACGCCTTGCGGGCACCCAGAGGCAACCAGGAGCCGCCCAGCACCTGCTGCAGGGCTTCCACCTCGTGACGCAGCCGCTCAGCCGACAGATCGCGCAAGGCCTCCTTCAGCATGCGTGCGTGCACCATGCGCAGGGCCTGCAGGCGGGCCGTGCACTGCTCGAACTCATTGGCCTCCATCTGCACACGCTGCAGCATCAGCTGCACCTTGCCCGAGCTCTTGCCGCGCAAGCTGCGCAGCTCAGCCAACTGATCGGCGTACAGGCGGCGCATCTCGCCAAATCGGCGCGTGAGCTGGTGCTGGAACTGCACCGCGCCTTGCGTGGCCGCTTCGGCCAAATTCTCACGGCGACGCGGCAACAGACCTTCCGACAGCGCCAGCTCAAAGTCTTCCAGGCGGCTCTGCGCCAGGCCTGCCGCATCACCCGACAAGCGGGCCGCCAAAGCCTGACGCGCCGAGATCGGGAACACATGGTTCGCCGGAATTTCCAGTGTCTGCGCCACGCTTTCACACTGGCGTACGATGGCCTGCTGCACCTCGGCGGGCGAGCTCAGCGGGTCGACCAGCGAGTCGATCTTGTTGAGCGCCACGTAACGCGCCAAGGCCGGACCACAGAGGTGATCGCGCCAGATGGCCAGATCGGACTTGGTCACGCCCGTGTCGGCGCCCAGGATGAACACCGTCGCATGAGCCTGCGGCAGCAGCCCCAGGGTCAGCTCCGGCTCGGTGCCGATCGCGTTCAGGCCGGGGGTGTCCAGCACCACCAGGCCACGCTTGAGCAGCGGATGCGGCAGGTTGATGCGCGCATGTCGCCACACAGGCACCTCGATGCGGCCATCGGCCTGCAGCGGCGGGTTGTCTTCGGGGCGCTGATCGTCCCAGAAACCCAGCCGTGCAGCCTCGTCCTGCGTCACCAGACGGGTGCGCATCACCTCACCCAAAGCGGCCGCCATGCCATCCGGGTCGGACAAGTCCAAGTCAATCCAGGTCCAGGCTGCGTTCTGGCGACGGTACTCGGCCAGCGAGGCAGCCTCCAACCGGGTCTCAATGGGCAACAGCGACAGGCCCACCGGATCTTCGGCGTCATAGCCCAGCTCCACCGGGCACATCGTGGTGCGGCCAGCCGAGGCGGGCATCATGCGCCGGCCCTTGTCCGAGAAAAATATCGCGTTGATCAGCTCGGACTTGCCGCGCGAGAACTCGGCCACGAACGCCACCATGAGCTTCTCGCCCGACAGGCGGTGGCGCATGGCTTCAAACCACTCGGCCGACGCATCGTCAAGCAGATCGTGTTCACGGGCAAAGCGGGCCAACGCCGCCAGTCGGGCGTCGGTGTCGGCACGCCACTGGCCCAAGGCATCCAGGTGGCTGGCAAAGGTCGGCATCATGGCGGTGATCCTAGCGTAAGGAGGTCATGCTGTAACAAGGGCCAACACCCAGCCCACAGCAAAAAGTACGGCGCCAGCTGACAAACCCATCACGTCTGTCACCTTTTCTGACAATTGGGGCAAAAAAAGGTCGAGCGCTGCCCCTGAACCACCCGCTTGACCGGCGTGTTGCACACCCGGCAGGGTTCGCCCTCGCGGCCATACACCGCCGTTGCCAGCTGAAAATGTCCCTGGCTGCCGTGCGCATCCTTGAAGTCCTTCAAGCTGGAGCCCCCCAGGGCCACAGCCTGCTGCAACACCCCCTGCACCTCACGTACCAAACGCTCACAGCGCGGGCGACTGAGCTTGCCGGCTGCCAGCCTCGGGTCGATCCCAGACCGAAACAAAGCCTCACACGCATAGATGTTGCCCGCGCCGACCACGATGTCTCCCGCCAGCAGCGCCTGCTTGATCGAGACCTTGCGCCCTTTGAGTCGCTCATGCACATAAGGCCCATCCAGCGCGTCGTCAAACGGCTCCAACCCCAATCCGGCCAACAACTTGCCCGGCATACCTGTGGTCTGCGATTCGCCCCACACCACGGCGCCAAAGCGCCGCGGATCATGCAGGCGCAGCACCCCGCGCGACGTCACCAGATCAAAGTGGTCATGCGGTCCCGCCTCGCCCGCACGAGCGGCAAACGACAGCGAGCCCGACATACCCAGGTGAATCAACAAGCCGCCACAGCGACCATCGGCGGCACTCAAGGGCAACCACAGGTACTTGCCACGGCGCTGCACCACGCCCACCCGCCAGCCGACCAGGTCGTCGCCATCCACCCCCAGGGGCCAGCGCAAGGGCTTGCCGGCGTGCACCGCCAGCACCTCCGCCCCCTCGATGCGATCGGCAAAACTCAGGCGGGTGACTTCAACTTCGGGCAGTTCAGGCATGGCCGGATTATCTGGCGCTCCGCACACCCCTGCGCGCATCAATAGAATGGCCACATCCGTTGGAGACTCCATGCCTGTACACACGCCCGCGTTCACACCTGCGATGCCAGCCTTGCGAACCAGCCTGCTGGCTCTGGCCCTGCTGTGCCACAGCGCCTGGGCCGCGCCCGACAAACCGGCACCCCGCAGCGCCACACCTGTCGCCAGCGCCCCCGCCGCCAAGCCGCCTGTGCGCAACTCCGCCATGGACGCGCCGCTGTTCTACCAGGTGCTCATTGCCGAAATTCAGGCCAATGCGGGCGACCCCGGCTCCGCCTATCAGCTCTACCTCGACGCTGCACGGCGCCACAAGAGCGGCCAGCTTTTCCAGCGCGCGGTCGAGGTCGCCTTGCGGGCCCGCGCCGGAGAACAGGCGCTGACTGCGGCCAAGGCGTGGCGCCAGGCGCTGCCCCAATCTCGCCCGGCCGCCGAGTTCACCAGCCAGATCCTGATCGCCCTGGGTCGTACCAACGAGCTCGCCGCAGCGCTGCGCAGCCTCATTCAACTCACGCCCACACCCCAGCAGCCTCAGGTCATCTCCAACCTGCCTCGTAATCTCAGCCGACTGAATGACAAGCAGGCTGCCGCCCGCATCATCGACGAAGCCACCGCCCCCTGGCGAGCCCGCCCTCTGGAGCAAGCTGAAGCCTGGGCCGCCAGCAGCGAAAGCTGGCTGCGCGCCGCCAAGCTGGACAAGGCACGCGAGGGCCTCGATCGCGCCATCACCCTCAAGCCGGCTCTGCCCATGGCAGGCCTGCTCGCCATTGACCTGATGAAGCAGGCGCCTGACACCGAAGCGATCGTGCGCAAGCAACTGCAGCGCTCCGATGCCTCACCCGTGGTGCGCCTGGCCTACGCGCGCCAGCTGACCTTGCTGCAACGCTACAGTGAGGCCGAGCCCCAGCTCGAAACCCTGGTGCGCGACCAGCCCGATCAGATGGGTCACTGGCTGCTGCTGGCCGCCATCCGGCTGGAACTCAAGAAGCTCGACCAGGCCGAAGCCGCCTTGCAGCCCGTGCTCGCCCTCGCGCAGCACCCCCAGGGACGTGCGCCTGACGCTCCGCCCACCGACGGCAACAAGGCCGCCACCGCCCTGAACCCCGACCTCGAACAGGCCTACCTGCTGATGGCCCAGGCGGCCGACCTGCGCGGCAAAACACAAGAAGCCATCGACTGGATGGAGCGCGCCGACCCTCGTCGCGAGAAGCTGCTGACCCAGAGCCAGCGCGCCCGCCTGCTCATTCGCCAAGGGCGGATTCCGGAGGCACGCGCCATCATCCGTGCCATCCCGGAAGGCGAGCCCCGTGATGCCGTCCTGAAATTCCAGGCGGAGGCACAGATCCTGCGCGAGGCACGTCAATGGCAGGAGGCCTACGACGTCCTGCGCGAAGCCACCCAACGCTTCCCCGACGAATCCGACCTGCTGTACGACCGCGCCATGATGGCCGAGCGCCTGCGTCGCTTTGATGAGATGGAGCGCCTGCTCAAGACCGTCATCCAACTGGCTCCGGACAGCCCCAACGCTTACAACGCCCTGGGCTACACCTTGGCCGACCGTGGCGTCCGCCTCGACGAGGCACGCACCCTGATCGAGCGTGCCTTGGCACTGCGCCCGGGCGACCCCTTCATCACCGACAGCCTGGGCTGGCTGGAATTCAAGCTCGGTCGCATCGACGAGGCCCTGCGCCTGCTGAATCAGGCGTGGACGGCGCGCCCCGACGCCGAAATCGCTGCCCACCTGGGCGAGGTCTTGTGGCAACAGGGCCAGACCGAGCGGGCCCGCGAAATCTGGCGCCAGGGAGTGCAGCTCGACCGCGACAACGAAACACTGCAGCAGGTGCTGCAGCGTCTCAACGTGAAGCCCTGACCCGCATGCGCGCCTTCCCCCGCCTTTCAGCCTGTTCACACCGCCTGGGCCTGCTGATGCTGGCCGGCACCTTGAGCGCGTGCAGCCACCTCGCTGCGGTGCCGCACCCGCCCGCCGACACACCCGGTACAGCGGCATCAAGCTCCCCCGAGGCGCCGTCTCGTCTGGCCCTGCAAGGGCAACTCAGCATCAAACTGCTGGCCTGGCAGGACCTGCCCGCCAAAGGCCTGAGCCTGGGTTTTTTCTTCAGCGGCCACACCGACCAGGGCCTGCTCGACCTCATGACCCCCCTGGGCACCCTGATGGCCCAGGTGGGCTGGCAGGCGGACGAGGCCTGGGTCGTGAACGAGAACGGGCGTCAGACCTACCCCACTCTGGATGAGCTCAGCCGCCAGACCCTGGGTGAGGCCCTGCCCTTGCGCAGCCTCGTCCATTGGATGCAAGGTCAACCCGACTCCACGCAGCCCAGCACCCTGACCGAACAGCCCGGCGTGTTCGAGCAGGCCGGCTGGCGCATTGACACGCGCGAGCTCGCCGAGCAACGTATCCAGGCCACACGCAGTGCCAGCGATCAGCAACGCGCCATCCACATCAAGGTCTACCTCGACCGCTGACCCCGGCACCGTTTTTCCCCATGCCCAGCCTGCACGACCTGCCCGCCCCGGCCAAGATCAACCTCTTCCTGCACATCACCGGGCGCCGGCCTGATGGCTACCACCTGCTGCAGTCGGTGTTCATGCTCATCGACTGGCAAGACACGCTGCACATCGATACGCGCACCGATGGCCACATCCGGCGACACGACCTCAATGTGGCACTGCCCGACGATGACCTCTGCCTGAAGGCGGCCCGCTTGCTGCAGGCCGAGAGCGGCACCTCGCAAGGTTGCGACATCCGCATTCACAAAACCGTGCCCTGGGGTGCCGGGCTGGGCGGCGGCAGTTCCGACGCCGCCACGGTGCTGCTGGCGCTCAACCAACTGTGGGGCCTGCACTGGCCGCGCAGCCGCCTGCTGACCCTGGCCCTGCGCCTGGGCGCCGACGTGCCGTTTTTCGTGCGCGGACGCAACGCCTGGGTGGAAGGCATTGGCGAGCAAATCACCCCGCTGGCCCTGCCCGACGAGGTGCTGCAGACGCCATTGATGCTACTCAAACCCGCCATCACCGTACCCACGGCCGCGATTTTTGGCAGCGATGCGTTGAAACGGGATACAAAGCCTGCTATAGTTGCAGACTTTCTTGCAGCGCCCAAGCGCTTTGGTCAAAACGACTTGCAGGATGCCGCGGTGGCTTATCAAGCCAGCAGCGAATCCGGTAACGACATTGGTCAGGCACTTGAAGTCATGCAGAACCAGTTCGGCAACAGCCGGATGACAGGTTCAGGCAGCACGGTTTTTTCGTGGATCCCCCCCGATCAAATCAGTCACCTCGCCTCCATCCAGCCAAGCGACTTGGGTTTGAATGACGCATTGTGGATCGGTCGCGTATGTCGCGGTCTGCCTCAGCACCCACTGCTCAAGATGCTCGATCAGATCGCTGATTGATGCCATCGAAAGCGTGATGCAAATGAGCAACAGACTTGCAAAGCATGCAAAAGTTGATCTAGAATAGAAGGCTCTGAACAAGAGTACAGACTACTAGGTAGCAAGGCAGCAAAGACGCAAGTCAGCGCCACTTTGAGACCTGTGTAGGGGAGTCGCCAAGTTGGTTAAGGCATCGGATTTTGATTCCGACATGCGAGGGTTCGAGTCCTTCCTCCCCTGCCAAAATTTTTGAAATTCGGCACCATCACCGAATCACACACCTGCCCTACACCTTCCGCGAAGGCTGTTTGTCCTGATCACCGCATCAGGATCTCCTGAGGGCAAGGTGCTGGGCAGATGCTTTTTTTGACATCAGCACAAGACCCCAAGGTCGGCCCATCATGATCTCCGATACCGTTCTGTTCACCGGCAACGCCAACCCGGCGCTCGCTCAGGAAATCGCCACCAACCTCGGCATCACCTTGGGCAAGGCTTCGGTCGGACGCTTCTCTGATGGCGAAACCACCGTCGAGATCCAGCAGAACGTGCGCGGCCGCGAAGTGTTCGTGCTGCAGTCCACCTGCGCCCCTACCAACGACAACCTGATGGAGCTGCTGGTCATGGTTGACGCGCTCAAGCGCGCTTCCGCCCAGCGCATCACGGCCGTCATCCCCTACTTCGGCTACGCCCGCCAGGATCGCCGCCCGCGCTCCACCCGCGTGCCCATCTCGGCACGCGTCGTTGCCGACCTGCTCGAAACCGTCGGTGTCAACCGCGTCCTGACCATGGACCTGCACGCTGACCAGATCCAGGGCTTCTTCAACATCCCGGTCGATAACATCTACGCGTCGCCCGTGCTGCTGTCCGACCTGCAGGCCAAGAAGTACGACGACCTCGTGGTGGTCTCGCCCGACGTCGGTGGCGTGGTGCGCGCCCGTGCGCTGGCCAAGCAACTGGGTTGCGATCTGGCCATCATCGACAAGCGTCGCCCCAAGGCCAATGTGTCTGAAGTGATGCACATCATCGGTGAAATCGATGGTCGCAACTGCGTGATCATGGACGACATGATCGACACCGCCGGCACCTTGGTGAAGGCCGCTGAAGTGCTCAAGGAGCGCGGCGCCAAGAGCGTGTATGCCTACTGCACGCACGCCGTGTTTTCGGGCCCGGCCATCGAGCGAATCAAGGCCTCGGCCCTCGACGAAGTCGTGATCACCAACACCATTCCGTTGAACGAAGCCGCCAAGAGCACGCCGAAAATCCGCCAGCTCTCGACTGCCTTCTTGTTCGCCGAGACCATCCGCCGCATCACCGACGGCGACTCGGTCACCTCCCTTTTCTCGGAACAGAACTCCAACTTCTGATCCGATTTTCCTGACCGGGCCGTCACAGGTTCGGTCTTTTCAAAGCGCCTGGTCGCGGGCGCTTTCCATCACTGGAGCATTCCATGAAATTCACCGCCTTTGAGCGCAATCTGCAGGGGACCGGAGCGAGCCGCCGCCTGCGCAACACCGGCAAGACCCCTGGCATCGTCTACGGTGCTGGTCAAGAGCCCAAGAACATCGAGCTGGACCACAACGCGCTGTACCACGCCATGCGCAAGGAAGCCTTCCACTCGTCCATCCTCGAGATGGACCTGAATGGCAAGGTTGAAAAGGTCCTGCTGCGCGACTACCAGAAGCACCCGTTCAAGCAACTGGTTCTGCACGTCGACTTCCAGCGCGTTGACGCCACCACCAAGATCCACAAGAAGGTTCCTCTGCACTTCATCAACGAAGAGCAGTCGCCGGCCGTCAAGATCGACAAGTGCATCATCAACCACGCCGTGACCGAACTGGACATCGAGTGCCTGGCTGAGCAGCTGCCTGAGTTCCTGACTGTGGACCTGGCCAACGTGGTCAAGGGTCAAACCATCCACGTCAACGACCTGGTCCTGGACAAGCACATCACCGTGCGCACCCATGGCTTCAAGAACCCGCTGATCGCTACCGTGGTCGAGCCGGTCGAAGAAGTCATCGCCGCACCCGTGGTTGCTGCCGAGCCCGCCAAGGGCAAGAAGAAGAAGTAATTCTTCTTCGGCTCTGCCGTCAAAGCCGTCAGGCTTTGAGTCAAGCCCCGCTTTGGCGGGGCTTTTCCATTTGTAGGCCCCTCTCCATAATCCGCGACCATCATGATTCGACTGTTTGTCGGCCTGGGCAATCCCGGCCCGGAATACGAAGACACCCGTCACAACGCCGGTTTCTGGTACATCGACGAACTGGCACGTCGCCTGAAGGTGACGCTGCAGCCCGACCGTGCGTATCACGGCCTGGTGGCACGCGCGAACACGCCGCAGGGGCCGGTCTGGCTGCTGCAGCCACAAACCTACATGAACCTGTCAGGCAAGTCGGTGGCGGCGCTGGCGCGCTTTTTCAAGATCGCCCCGAGCGAGGTGCTGGTGGCCCACGACGAACTCGATCTGCTCCCGGGGCAGGTCAAGCTCAAGCAGAGCGGTGGACATGGTGGCCACAACGGACTCAAGGACATTCACGCCCAACTGGGCTCGCCCGATTACTGGCGCCTGCGCCTGGGCATCGGTCATCCCGGCGTCAAGCACGAGGTGGCCGCTTATGTGTTGCGCAAGCCACCCCAGGCCGAACGGGAAGCCATTTTCAAATGCATCGGGCAGGCAATCGACGCCACCGAATTACTGCTCGCCGGTGACACCGCCAAGGCCACGGCACTGATTCACGCACAGCCTCAACGACCCAAGCCACCGCGCAAGGTCATGCCCCCTGCCGAAGCCAAGCCGGACGGGAGCACCACGATCACGACATCTGCCCCGAATGACGACAAGCCCAACTCATGAGGCAAGCGATGTTCGGGGCCGGCCATTGCACAGGGAGGACACATGGCCCCGCACCTTCGATCTGTTTCACACCCTCACCGCGGACTGGTCTGGGCCATCGCGGTGATCGCCTTGAGTCTCTGCGCAGCCAGCTGGTCGGCCTCTGAGCCCGACGCGGAACGCAAAGCCCGCAAGCGGCCCAAGGCTCGCCCCGCACTCAGTGCGGCAGAACGACCTGCCCCCACCTCCGCTCGTGTGACACAGATGCATGCGTGCCACGACGAGCAAGGCCGAACCGAGTACCGTCAACATCCCTGCCCCGATGGCGGTCGACGACTGCTGGGACACGATGACCCACGCGAAGCCAGCCAGATTCAGCACAGCGCCGCGATGGCGCAGCGCGAAAAAGCCTTGCTCCACACGATGACGCGAGATCGGGAGCGACAAGCTCGCCTCGATATCCAGGCGCGCACACCCAAACCGACCAAGCAGGCTCAACAGCCTCGCAAGAAAGAGAAAGAGAAAGAGGTCGACGAAGGTCCATCGGATCGCGCACGCCGAGGCAAGCGAGAGCCCGCATTGCCTCGCTACCGATCGCTGACACCCCTCACGGCTGACACACCGCAAGAACGCGCCAAGCTCTGATCATCTCGGCCGAATCAGGTCGGTTGAGCCAGGGCCTGAGCCTGCAGCCGGTGGTACTTGGCCATCAGTTGTTCAGGCGTTTCCACGTGATCGGGATGGACAGGGATGCACTCGACCGGGCACACCTGCACACACTGGGGCTCGTCAAAGTGACCCATGCACTCGGTGCATTTATTGGGGTCGATGACGTAGATGGTGTCGCCCATCGAGATGGCCTGGTTGGGACACTCGGGCTCGCACACATCACAGTTGATGCATTCTTCGGTGATTGTCAGTGCCACGGCGTTGACCTGCTTGCTTCGCGGGGTGAATGAAACGGAACGCGGCCCGTCAGGCCGATGCTCTGGCCACACGCGCCTTCAGGCGCGCCAGCACCGAAGGCGCAACGAACTTGGAGACATCGCCGCCCAGCATGGCGATCTCGCGCACGAAGGTGCCCGAGACAAACTGGTACTGGTCAGACGGCGTCAGAAACACGGTCTCGACCTCCGGCATGAGGTGGCGGTTCATGCCCGCCATCTGGAACTCGTAGTCAAAGTCGCTGACTGCGCGCAGGCCACGCACCACGACCTGCCCGCCTTGCGACCTGACGAACTCGCTGAGCAGACCCGAAAACGCGACCACTTCCACGTTAGGGCACTCGCTGGCCAACTCACGGGCCATGTCCAGGCGCTCTTCCAGAGAAAAAAGCGTCTTCTTGTGGTGCCCAGCCGCCACGGCGAGCACCAAGTGCCCAAACAAGTGGCTGGCGCGGCGCATCAGGTCCGCATGGCCGAGGGTCATGGGATCAAAAGTGCCAGGGTAGACGGCAGTCAGCAAAGGGGACGAAATCAAACAGTACTCCTGCGCGGGCATCAACCCTCGGGTTGACCCGCAGTGTAAATCTCAGCCCACCGATCCGTCAGCCGGGGCGGCATCAGCCATGCGCTGGAAAAGGTGAAAGTGCACGGCCCCCGCCTGTCCGTGGCGATGCTGGCGCAAGCCGGCCGCGCGCACCGCATCATCCTCGTCACCAAACACCCGATCGGCTTCCAGATACAGCCACCCGCCGGCAGGCACGCAACGCGCAGCCGCGGCCAAGGCCGGGGCGAAGAGGTCGGCATCAAAAGGCGGGTCGAGGAAGACCAGATCGAAACGCCCGGCGCGCTGCGGCTGGGTCATCCAACTGAGCGCATCGGCCTGCTGAACCTGCACCTGCGTGGCTTTGAGCCGCGCCTGTGTGGCTTGCAGCGCACGCACCAACGCGGGATCACGTTCGAGCAGACAGACCTCGTCGGCCCCCCGCGAAGCGGCCTCCAGGCCCAGCGCCCCGCTGCCGGCAAAGGCATCGAGCACGCGCCAGCCTGACAGGTCCTGGCCCAGCCAGTTGAAGAGGGTTTCGCGCACCCGCGAAGGCGTGGGCCGCAAACCTGCCGCGATGGGCACGGGCAAGGGGGTGCGCTTCCATTGCCCTCCCAGAATCCGCACCTCTTGCGCTGCGGTGCGCGCCACTTTGCGGACAGCCGCCGTGGGGTCGGGAGCCGTGTGGGCGCTTTCCGGGCGACGGGAGCGGGAGGGGGGTCTGTTTGTCATGGCATGGGCATCAAAGGTGACATTGTAAAAAGCCTGCGCCCCTACAATCAGGGCATGTTCAGTTTCATCAAGAAAAAGCTGGGGTGGGGTTCTACGCCAGCCGA
Source organism: Burkholderiales bacterium RIFCSPHIGHO2_12_FULL_63_20 (assembly GCA_001770775.1). Taxonomy (GTDB): domain Bacteria; phylum Pseudomonadota; class Gammaproteobacteria; order Burkholderiales; family Burkholderiaceae_C; genus Aquabacterium. The sequence goes on along the minus strand of MESA01000031.1, from coordinate 143,503 downwards.
GTCGTCGGACCAGGCCCCCTCACCCGAGGCGCCCCAGACCGACACGCCTGCCTCCCCAACGTTGAAGGTGTCTGCCCCGGCCGTACCGGAAGCATCCACCGCCGCGACGCCGTTGCCGGTTGTTGACTCACCGGCCGCAGAGCTGGCACCCAACACGCCAGCCACCGAGCGCCGCTCGTGGATGGACAAGCTGCGCAACGGCCTGCGCAAGACGGGCTCCAGCATTGCCCAGGTGTTCACGGGCACCCAGATCGACGACGCGCTGTATGAAGAGCTGGAGTCGGCCCTGTTGATGGCCGATGCCGGCGTGTCAGCCACCGAGTTTCTGCTGCAGGATCTGAAGCGCCGCGTCAAGGAGGCCAAGGCCACCGAGCCGTCTCAGGTCAAGGCCCTGTTGATCGATGCCATCACCGAGTTGCTGCAACCGCTGGAGCAATCACTGGAAGTGGGGCACCACACGCCCACGGTGATCATGGTGGCCGGCGTCAACGGCGCAGGCAAAACCACCACCATTGGCAAGCTCACCCGCCACCTCGCAGATTCCGGACAACGCGTGCTGCTGGCCGCGGCCGACACCTTCCGCGCCGCTGCCCGCGAGCAACTGATGGTCTGGGCCGATCGCAACCGCGTCGAGATCGTCAGCCAGGAAGGCGGCGACCCGGCGGCGGTGACCTTCGATGCGGTCAAGGCTGGTCATGCACGCAGCTGTGATGTGGTGATCGCCGACACAGCCGGCCGGCTGGCCACGCAGTTGCACCTGATGGAAGAGTTGCGCAAGATCAAGCGTGTGATTGGCAAGGCCATGGAGAGCGCACCCCATGAGGTGCTGCTGGTGGTCGATGGCAATACCGGGCAAAACGCCCTGTCTCAGGTCAAGGCCTTTGACGAGGCCCTGGGCTTGACTGGCCTGGTCGTCACCAAGCTGGACGGCACCGCCAAGGGCGGTGTGCTGGCCGCCATCGCCTTGTGGTCGCGCGAGCGTCACAAGAACGTGCCGGTGTACTTCATCGGGGTGGGCGAGAAGCTGGAAGATCTGCAGACCTTCAAGGCCCGCGAATTCGCGCAGGCGCTGCTGAGCTGAGCGACGGGCGGTCAGCGCGACCGTTGTGACGGCGGGATGTCGTCCAGCGGTGCGGGCATGGTGGGCTCAAGGTCATCGAACCAGGTCGATGGCGGCGGGTCGCGGTGGTTCGCCGCATGGCGCCCCTCACCCGCATGCTCGGACTCGTCAAGGTCGTCAAGATTGAAGTCCAGCCCGTTTTCCTTGACCGACATACCCTGCATCAGACCACCGGTGCGCATGGAGGCCACCACCGCGGCAGCCTCGGCATCACGCCGAACACGGCTGTTCTCTGCAGAAGGCATCAAAGACTCTCGGTGAGAAACAGGGCCGACACGCGCGGCGTCCGGACCCAAAAGGGTTTCGCGCACGGTCAGCGGATCCGGCAGCGCCTCTTCGTTCCAGACGTGAACGGGGATGTGCGAGGCGCGCAGCACCTTGTCCATACGGGTATGGCGACGTCGGGTGCGATCGGTTTCTTGGGCCGAGGGCTGTCGGATTTCGACCACGGCCAGCACGTGAGAGGCCATGTCGCAGACCACCAGGTCCACACAGAGCGAGCCGACGCGGCGCAGCCACTCGGCATAAGAGTTGCGCGTGGGCACCTTGATGAACCGGGCCACGGGCACCTGTGCCAGGATCATGTGATCGGGCAAGGCCTTGCGCAGCAGGTGATAGGCCTCGCGCTCGGCGTGGGTGAGCAGACGGGTGGAGCCTGGCTCCCAGTCCATCACGGTGTCGAGGTTGTCATAGGCGGCGGGGCGCCCCGGTTTGCGCGGGCGGTGATCTCCGTCCTGGGGCGATGCAGGCCGGGTGACCTGCGTAGCGGCCAAGCGACTGCGTCCGAAGCGCCATGCGGCGGTCACGCCCACGGCACCGACACCCCCGACCAGCAAAACCGGCCACAACGACACCCAATCCATCATGTTCTGTACGCACGCGCATTGATCAAGTGGATACGCTAACAGCGGCTCGCACCAGAATCAATCGAAACTTGCGCGCAAGGCGTGACAAGCCGTGTCAGCGCCCCATGCCACCCATACCAGGCATGCCCTTAATGCCACCCATGCGCTTCATCATCTTGAAGAGGCCGCCGCCCTTCATCTTCTTCATCATGGTGCGCATCTGCTCGAACTGGTTGAGCATGCGGTTGACGTCCTGCACCTGCACGCCCGCCCCGATGGCGATGCGACGCTTGCGGCTGGCCTTGATGAGCTCGGGCTTGTGGCGCTCCAGGGGCGTCATGGCGCGGATCATGCCCTCCATGCGGCGCACGTCGCGCTCGGCCTTGTCCATGTCGGCCTTGCCTGCTTTGGAGGCAATCTCGGTGGGCAGCTTGTCGATCAAGCCAGAGAGCCCGCCCATGTTCTTCATCTGGCTGATCTGAGCCAGGAAGTCATCGAGATCGAAATCGGCGCCGGACTTGACCTTGTCGGCCAGTTTCTGGGCGGCGGCGATGTCGACGCCCTTTTGCACCTCTTCGACCAGGGCCACGATGTCGCCCATGCCCAGCACGCGACCGGCATGGCGCTCGGCATCGAACACCTCCAAGCCATCGATCTTTTCAGAGACGCCGGCAAACTTGATGGGCACGCCCGTGATCTGGCGCACCGACAAGGCAGCACCACCGCGCGAGTCACCGTCAAGTTTGGTGAGGACCACGCCGGTCAGGGGCAGCGCCTCCTTGAAGGCCTTGGCGGTGTTGATGGCATCCTGGCCCTGCATGGCATCGACCACGAACAGGGTTTCGACCGGATTGAGCTGGGCGTGCAGGGCCTTGATTTCGGCCATCAAGGCTTCGTCAATGGCCAGGCGGCCGGCGGTGTCAACCAGCAGCACATCGAAGTAGTGACGACGTGCGTAATCAATGGCCGCCGCCGCGATGTCAGCGGGCTTCTGCTCAGGGGTCGAGGGGAACCATTCGGCTCCGGCCTGCGCCGTCACGGTCTTGAGCTGCTCGATGGCGGCCGGACGGTACACGTCGGCCGAGACGGTGAGCACCTTTTTCTTGCGCTTTTCGATCAGGTGCTTGGCGAGCTTGGCCGTGGTGGTTGTTTTACCAGCCCCTTGCAGACCGGCCATCAGGATGACGGCCGGTGGCTGGGCGGCCAGGTTGATGTCGGCCACGCCCTCGCCCATGGTGGCGGAGAGCTCCTTTTGCACGATGCTGACCAGCACCTGGCCCGGCGTCAGGGACGAGACGACCTCCTGCCCCAGGGACTTGTCCTTGACGCGCGCAATGAAATCGCGCACCACGGGAAGCGCCACGTCGGCCTCCAGCAGCGCCATGCGAACCTCGCGCAACATGTCCTGCACGTTCGTTTCGGTGATGCGGGACTGGCCGCGCATGGTCTTGACCAGGCGACTGAGTCGTTCTGTGAGGTTGGATGCCATGAAATCGCTGCTTGTGCTCGTAAACTTGATCCATGATTTTATCGCCCGCCTTGCCCTCGCAACCCGCTCTCTGGCCCAGCGTGCTGGCCATACTGGCTTATTTCTTTGCCGCAGCCTGGCCAGGACGCCCGCAAGGGGGCCTTGTGCGCCGCGAACGCCCGATCTGGGCGGCGCTGCTGGTGGGGTGGCTGGCCCAGGCGGTGGCCATCGTGCTGGACACCGTGATCATCCAGGATGGTGCGATGGGCGCACGTTTTGGCTTTGGCTCGGCCTTGTCCATCACCAGCTGGCTGGTCGTGGCCGTGTATGCCTTCGAGAGCCGTCGTCTGGGCTTGCCCGGCGTGCGGCGGGTGCTGGCCGTGCTGGCGGCCCTCACGGTGGCCCTGGGTTGGCTGTTTCCGGGGCAGGTGCAATCGGTGCAAGGCGCCACCTGGGCGCCCTTGCATTGGCTGCTGGGCTTTGCCTCCTATGGCCTGTTCGGTGCGGCCTTGCTGCACGCCGTGCTGTGGCGCCATGCCGAGCAGCAGCTGCGCGCCCCGCCCAGTGCCTCGGGCACCTTGCCGCTGCGCGCTCGTCAAGGCGGGCAGGCGCTGGGCATGCCTTTGCTGCGCCTGGAGGCCCTGACTTTGCAGTTCGTGTGGGCGGGCTTCGTGATGCTCTCGCTCACCTTGCTGCTGGGCTTTTGGTTCACCACGCCCTGGCGCTGGGACCACAAGAGCGTGTTTTCGGTGCTGTCCTGGGTGGTGTTCGCCACCTTGCTGGTCGGGCGCGTGCGTTTTGGCTGGCGTGGGCGCCTGGCCATCCGCTGGCTGGTGGCCGGCTCGGCGCTGCTGCTGCTGGCCTATGTCGGCTCACGCTTCGTGCTGGAGGTGATCCTCCACCGCGGCAGCACAACCTGAGACCTCCATGTTGAAGTACCTGCTCATTGCCGTCGTCGTCATCTGGCTGTTGTACTCGCCCATCCTGCGGCGGGCGCGCCAACTCAAGCGTGACCGTCGCACGGCAGCGCCCACCGCGGCGCCAGGGCCAGCCAAAGCGCCCCAGGTGGAAGACATGGTCGCCTGCGCACATTGCGGTGTCCACCTGCCTGCCAGCGAGGCGTTCCGCGATGCGGTGAATCGCCCCTATTGCAGCGACGTCCACCGTATTGCCGGGCCCAGCGCTCGCCGAAGCGGCTCCTGACATGCCCCCCCAATCTCAGGCCCACGCCACCTCTTGGTTCGGACGCTACGACCCCGGTACGCCAGGAGACGGGTCTGGCCCGGCAGACATGCCCTGGCCGACGACCCAAAGCGATGCGCCAGAGGGTGCGCAAAGCCAGCAGAACAGCCTCTCTTTTCTGCGCACCTACCGCACCTTCCTGAGCGCACGCGCCCTGCTCGCCGTGGTGCTGATGGGCTTGCTGGCCGGCAATTGGCTGATGGGCAACCGGTCGCCGATCTGGATCGTTACGGCCGTGGGCTACGCCAGCATGGCCCTGCTGTTGTGGGCCTGGCCCTCCACCATGGCGAGCCAGCGTGCCACGAACCCACTCGCTCCTGCGATGCTGAGCCCACGGCAGGCGGTCTTGAGCATTGGTCTGGATCTGGCGTTCTTCTCATTGCTCCAGCACCTGATGAACACCGCACTCAATGCGCAGGCACTCTTGGCGCTGCCGGTGCTGATGGCCGGTGTGCTGATGCCCAGGCTGGTGGCCCTGGCCGTGGCGGCCGTGGGGTCGATCAACCTGCTGGCTGCAGCCTGGATCCAAGGCACGCTCACGTCCAGCCTGAGCGCCCAATTGACCGAGGCCGGCCTGACCGGTTTTGGCCTGTTTGCCATTGCCGCCCTGGCCAGCGAACTGGCCGCCCTTGTGGCGCGTGAAGAACGCAGCGCGCGCGGCAGCTTGGAGTTGGCACGCCAGCAGGCCCAGCTCAACCGCCTGGTAATGGATGAGATGAGCGAGGGTGTGCTGGTGGTCGACCGTCAAGGGCGTGTGCGCACCGCCAACCCGGCCGCACGCCGCCTTCTGAGCTCGCCAGGCCTCGCTCCGTCTGCCCCGTTCCAGTTGCGTGGCACGCCCGCCTGGATGGGGTTGGTGCAAGCTGTCGACCACGCGGTGAGCGCCCCCCTGCAGGCGGAAACCGGTCAGGAGGTGTTGCTGCGTTTCGATGATGGCAGCCGCCGCGACCTGCGGGTGCGGGTGCGCTTTACACGTGGACACAAGGCCATCCAGGCCGAAGACATGTGCATGTTGTGGCTGGAAGACCTGCGCATCGTGCGGGCCCGCCAGCGTCAGGACAAGCTCGCCGCCATGGGCCGCATGTCCGCCGGTATCGCCCACGAGATCCGTAACCCGCTGGCTGCCATTTCGCAGGCCAATGCGTTGATGGGCGAGGACGCCACGACACCGACCCAACATCGGCTGACGCGGATGATCTCGGAGAACGTCGTCCGGCTTCAACACATCGTCGACGACATCCTCGCCGTTGCGCCCGGCGCACGCCCCCCTGCACCGGCAATCGACCCGATGGAGACCGTCCAGGCCATCTGCAACGAATGGCGCCTCACCCACGGCCTCAGTGACGGCGCGGAGTCATTGCTTCAGCTTCGCACCCAGCAACTGGATCAGGCCACAGCGCCGCTGCGCGTGCGCTTCGAGCCCGAACACCTGCAACGTGTCCTGGTGAACCTGCTCGACAACGCCTTGCGCCATGGCAGCGGGCAACCCGGCGCCATCGAGGTCACGCTGACGTGGCGCCCTGCCCGGCAAAATGGTGCCATGCTGGTGCTGTCGGTAGGCAGCGACGGCGAGCCTCTGACGGCCGAGACAGAGCGGTCCCTGTTCGAACCCTTCTTCTCCACCCGCAGCCGGGGCACGGGCCTGGGCCTGTATATTTGCAAGGAGTTGTGCGAGCGCCATGGCGCTGCCATCGACTACCGGCAGCACCCCGCTGCCGTGCGTCACCGCAACGAATTTTTCGTCACGATGCCGATCGAACCTGAGGGATCCTCCCCCCACATCGCATGAGCTCCCCTGCCCTTCATCGCCTGCTGGTCGTTGACGACGAACCGGACCTGCGCACCCTCTACGAACTGACTTTGCTGCGCGAAGGCTACGACGTCGAGACCGCCGGCACCGTGGGTGACGCCTGGCAACACCTGCAGGACCAGACCTTCAGCGCGGTGATCACCGACATGCGCCTGCCCGACGGTACGGGCCTGGAGTTGCTGCAACGCCTGGAGGCGGCAGGACGCCACGAGAAGTCCATCGTGATCACGGCCTACGGTTCGGCCGAGAATGCCGTGAGCGCCCTCAAGAGCGGAGCCTACGACTATCTGACCAAGCCGGTCGACCTCAAGCAGTTCCGCTCTGTAGTGGCCGCCGCCATCGCGTCGGACACCCTGGTTACACCTGTGCCTGGTACGGCGGCCTCAATGCCAGCAACGCCTGCGCGTTGCGCGCCGCCTCCCCCGCGTGCCCTGTCCCGACTGGCAGGCCGCAGCGCCCCCATCCAGCAGGTGCGCGACCTGATCGAAAAGGTGGCGCGCAGCATGGCCCCGGTCATGCTGTGGGGCGAGTCGGGCACCGGTAAGGAACTGGTGGCGCGGGCCATCCACGATGTCAGCGTACGGGCCGAACGGCCCTTCATCCCTGTCAACTGTGGCGCCATCCCCGAGCACCTGCTGGAAGCCGAGTTCTTTGGCTACCGCAAGGGGGCCTTCACCGGCGCCCAGGAAGACCGCGAGGGCTTCTTCCAGGCGGCACATGGCGGCACCCTCTTCCTGGATGAAATCGGCGACCTGCCGCTGGCCATGCAGTCCAAGCTGCTGCGCGCCATTCAGGAACGCGCCGTTCGCCCCGTGGGAGCCACCCAGGAAGTGCCGGTAGATGTGCGTCTGCTCAGCGCGACCCACAAAGACCTGCAAGCCGAGGTGAAAGCCGGGCGATTCCGTCAGGACTTGTACTACCGCCTCAACGTCATCCAGATCGCCTTGCCGGCGCTACGCGATCGCCTGGAAGACTTGCCTGAATTGAGCGCCCGCATCCTGGAGCGCATCGCCCATGAAACCGGCATGTGCGCCCCCGCCACACTCAGCACCACGGCCATGCAGGCCTTGATGCAATACCCCTTTCCGGGCAATGTGCGCGAGCTGGAGAACCTGCTGCAGCGTGCCGTGGCCCTGAGCAACAACGCCACCCTCGAAGCCGAGGACCTGGGCATCGCGTGCGCACTGGATGCCGCACAGGATCCTGCGGATTCGACTTATGAGCCCACGGAACCCGCGCCGTTGACCGACCTGGTGGCCCCCGCCGATGCGGTGCTGACCACCGCACTTGCGCCCACCGCCCCGCCGGCAGCGCTCCCACCCCTGCCTTCCGATCTGGCCACACACCTCGACCACATCGAGCGTGACATCCTGGTGCGGGCGCTGGAGAAGCACCGCTACAACCGCACGGCTGCCGGCGCCAGCCTGGGTTTGTCGCTACGCCAGATGCGCTACCGCATGGCCCGGCTGGGCGTGCAGATCACCGATCACGGCGTGGTGCTGGGCGAACGCTTCGACCCCGATGTGGAGTGACTGCGAGCCCCTTTGGTCGGGCGGCTGGCTGCGCGACGCGCGCCCGGTGCCCTCCCCCAATTTCGGGCCACGCCCGATGGGGATGGCCGTGACCCTGGCCGTGATCCACTCCATCAGCCTGCCGCCTGGCGAGTACGGTGGCACCGAGATTGAGCAACTGTTCACCAACCAGCTCGACTGGGATGCACACCCGTACTTCGATCAGATCCGGGGCATGGAGGTCTCGTCCCACTTCGTCATCCGCCGAGATGGGGAGTTGCTGCAGTTCGTGTCGGTGGACGACCGTGCTTGGCACGCCGGCCGCTCCAGCTGGCGGGGGCGAGACAACTGCAACGACTACTCGGTGGGCATCGAGCTGGAAGGACTGGAAGATCACCCTTTCGAGGCGGCCCAATACGCCCGACTGGGCACCTTGCTGCGCACCCTGGCAACGCACTATCCGATCAGCCAAGTGGCTGGGCATGAGCACATTGCACCGGGACGCAAGAAGGACCCGGGCTGCGCCTTCGATTGGCGACAGTTACAAACACTCACAACCTGGCCGGATCAGTTTTTTCCTTGGGGACAGACCCAGGTGTGACGGCATTTTTCAGAGGGAAACGTCCGTTTTCCCCGATGTGAAGCGATGCCGAGTGCCAGCCACCCTAGAACCCTAGGGACACTACCCGTAGTGCTTGCGAAGCACAAAAACACCAGATATAGTGCTCGGACGCAGTGGCCTCCACGATCCCTCGCCGGATTCGGAAGCCTGAATACCGGTCCCGCCACGCTTGCCCGTGCGGACCGACGCATCCCAAGGGAACCCCATGCAAACGTCCACGTCCAGCACCTTGTCGCCCTCATCTTCTGCCTTTTCCGGCGCCTCCGCCGTGGCCACCGAGCCGCGCCAGTCCGCTTACGCCGGCTACCAGATCATCCGACGCAATGGTGCGGTCGTGGCCTTCGAACCCAGCAAGATCGCTGTCGCCCTGATGAAGGCTTTCCTGGCCGTGCATGGCACACAGGGCGCGGCCTCCGCTGGCGTACGGGAAGACGTCGACACCTTGACCGAAGCCGTGGTGCGCGGCCTGCTGCGCTCGCGTCCGAGCGGTGGCACCTTCCACATCGAAGACGTGCAAGACCAGGTGGAACTGGGCCTGATGCGCAGCGGCCACCACGAAGTCGCCCGCGCCTACGTGCTCTACCGCGAGCGCCGCACCCAAGAGCGCGCCAAAAGCGCCGCCGAGCAGCAAGCTGCCACCCTGCCCACCCTCACCGTGATCGACCGCGGCCAGCGCGTCCCGCTCGACCTGCCGGCCCTGCAAGCCCTGATCGAATCGGCCTGCGCAGGCCTGGGCGATGACGTCAAGGCCGCCCCCATCCTGGCCGAAACCCAGCGCAACCTGTACGACGGCGTCTCGATCGACGAGGTCTACAAGGCCGCCATCCTGGCCTCGCGCACCCGCATCGAGCACGACCCCGGCTACACCCGCGCCACCGCCCGCCTGCTGCAGCACACCATCCGCCGCGAGATCCTGGGTGAAGAGGTGACGCACGCCGACATGGCCACGCGCTACGCCGAGTACTTCCCCAAGTTCATCAAGAAGGGCATCGCAGCCGAGCTGCTCGACGAGAAGCTGGCCCAGTTCGACCTGGCCCGTCTGGGCGCCGCACTGAAGTACGAGCGCGACCTGAACTTCGACTACCTCGGCCTGCAGACCCTGTACGACCGCTACTTCCTGCACCACGACGGCCAACGCATCGAGATGCCGCAGGCCTTCTTCATGCGCGTCGCCATGGGCCTGGCGCTCAACGAGATCGACCGCGAAGCCCGCGCCATCGAGTTCTACGAGTTGCTGTCGTCCTTCGACTTCATGTCGTCCACCCCGACCCTGTTCAACTCCGGCACGCGCCGCTCGCAGCTGTCGAGCTGCTACCTGACCACCGTCCCTGACGACCTCGACGGCATCTATGAGGCCATCAAGGAAAACGCCCTGCTGTCCAAGTTCGCCGGCGGCCTGGGCAACGACTGGACCAATGTGCGCGCTCTGGGCTCGCACATCAAGGGTACCAATGGCAAATCGCAAGGCGTGGTCCCCTTCCTGAAGGTGGTCAACGACACGGCCGTGGCCGTCAACCAGGGTGGCAAGCGCAAGGGCGCCGTCTGCGCCTACCTGGAATCGTGGCACCTGGACATCGAAGAGTTCCTGGAGCTGCGCAAGAACACCGGCGACGACCGCCGCCGCACCCACGACATGAACACGGCCAACTGGATCCCCGACCTGTTCATGCGGCGCGTGATGGAAGGTGCCGACTGGACCCTGTTCTCGCCCGCCACCTGCCCTGACCTGCACGACAAGTTCGGCATCGCCTTCGAAGAGGCCTACACCGCCTACGAGGACAAGGCCGACCGTGGCGAGCTCAAGCTCTTCAAGCGCATCAAGGCCACTGATCTGTGGCGCAAGATGCTGTCGATGCTGTTCGAAACCGGCCACCCCTGGATCACCTTCAAGGATGCCTGCAACGTGCGCTCGCCGCAGCAGCACGTCGGTGTGGTGCACTCGTCCAACCTGTGCACCGAGATCACGCTCAACACCAATGACAGCGAGATCGCCGTGTGCAACCTGGGCTCGGTCAACCTGGCCCAGCACATCAAGGACGGCGCAAACGGTGGAGAGATTGACCACGTCAAGCTGCAAAAGACCGTGCGCACCGCCATGCGCATGCTCGACAACGTCATCGACATCAACTACTACGCTGTCAAGAAGGCCCGCGACTCCAACCTGCGCCACCGCCCGGTTGGCATGGGCATCATGGCCTTCCAGGATGCGCTGTACCAACTGCGCACCCCCTACGCCAGCCCCGAAGCCGTCGAGTTCGCTGACCGCTCGATGGAAGCCGTCTGCTACTACGCCTACCTCGCCTCGACCGAGCTGGCCGAAGAGCGTGGCCGCTACAGCAGCTACCGTGGCTCGCTGTGGGACCGCGGCATCCTGCCGATCGACTCGCTCAAGCTGCTGGCCGAACAGCGCGGCGGCTACGTCGAAGTCGACACCTCGGTGACGATGGACTGGGATGCCCTGCGTGCCCGCATCGCCCAGTTCGGGATGCGCAACTCCAACTGCGTGGCCATCGCCCCCACCGCCACCATCTCCAACATCGTCGGCGTCGATGCCTCGATCGAGCCTTGCTTTGGCAACCTCTCGGTCAAGTCCAACCTGTCAGGCGAGTTCACCATCGTCAACGAGTACCTGGTGCGCGACCTCAAGAAGCTGGGCCTGTGGGACGACGTGATGGTGATGGACCTCAAGCACTTCGATGGCTCGCTGCGCCGCATCGACCGTGTGCCCGAAGACATCAAGGCCCTGTATGCCACGGCCTTCGAGGTCGAGCCCATCTGGTTGGTGGAAGCGGCTTCGCGTCGCCAGAAGTGGATCGACCAGGCCCAGTCGCTCAACATCTACATGGCGGGTGCATCGGGCAAGAAGCTCGATGAAACCTACAAACTGGCGTGGGTGCGTGGTCTCAAGACCACCTACTACCTGCGCACCATGAGCGCCACGCACGCCGAGAAATCGACCGTGTCGCGCGGCCAGCTCAACGCGGTCTCCAACGCTGCCCCGGTGGCCGCAGCCGCAGCCCCTGAGCCTGCCAGCGACGTGAAGTTCTGCTCGATCGACAACCCCGACTGCGAAGCCTGCCAGTAAAGGCAGAGGGCGACACGCTGCAGCCGTGTCGCCCTGAACCCCCGTGTTCATGCACCTTCTGGCGTGTTTCGATGCACGCCCGCAACAACTGCGGGCTGCATTTGTCAAGAAGTGCTTGGTGTTTATCACAACACCCTTCCATAATCTGATGCCATAGGATATTTAACATGCTGGTCTGGGAAGACGATTCCTCCAACGCCTCATCAACACCTGTTGGTTCTGTGCCCCCTTCACCAGGCGCCGCACGGAACACGAAGGCGTCACCGACGATCAGCGACATCGCCGCCTTCGCATCGGTACCCCGCTCCACGACGTCGACTGCGCCCCTGGCTGGCAGTACCGCCACGCGCCGGGTCAACGCCGCCGACAAGCGCATCATCAACGGCCAGACCGACGTCAACCAGTTGGTGCCCTTCAAGTACAAGTGGGCCTGGGAAAAGTACCTCGCCACCTGCGCCAACCACTGGATGCCGCAAGAGGTGAACATGTCGCGCGACATCGCCTTGTGGAAGGACCCCAATGGTCTGTCCGAAGACGAGCGCCGCATCATCAAGCGCAACCTCGGCTTCTTCGTGACCGCCGACTCGCTGGCTGCCAACAACATCGTGTTGGGCACCTACCGCCACATCACGGCACCCGAGTGCCGCCAGTTCCTGCTGCGTCAGGCCTTTGAAGAGGCCATCCACACCCACGCCTATCAATACATCGTGGAATCGCTGGGTCTGGACGAGTCCGAAATCTTCAACGCCTACAACGAAGTCAAGTCCATCCGTGACAAAGACGAGTTCCTGATCCCCTTCATCGAGGCGATCATGGACCCGAACTTCAAGACTGGTACCCCTGAGAACGATCAGACCTTGTTGAAGTCGTTGATCGTGTTCGCCTGCCTGATGGAAGGCCTGTTCTTCTACGTCGGCTTCACGCAGATCCTGGCGCTGGGTCGCCAGAACAAGATGACCGGTGCGGCCGAGCAGTACCAGTACATCCTGCGCGACGAGTCGATGCACTGCAACTTCGGCATCGACCTGATCAACCAGCTCAAGCTCGAGAACCCACATTTGTGGACACCCGAGTTCAAGGCCGAGATCAAGGCACTGTTCCTCAAGGCTGTCGATCTGGAATACGCCTATGCCGAGGACACCATGCCACGTGGCGTGCTGGGCCTCAACGCCTCCATGTTCAAGGGCTATCTGCGCTACATCGCCAACCGTCGCGCCACGCAGATCGGCCTGGAGGAGCTCTTCCACAATGAAGAGAACCCCTTCCCGTGGATGAGCGAAATGATCGACCTGAAGAAGGAACGCAACTTCTTCGAAACCCGTGTCATCGAATACCAGTCGGGCGGCGCCCTGTCCTGGGATTGATCCAAGCCACACACAGAGCACTGGACCAGCCCACACATGAGCCCCCGGCCCACCCCATTCATCACACCCCGCCCAGATCCTAGGGGGCGGCGGGTGATGAGTCCCTGTGCTGCGCATGGCAGTGCAGTGCTCTTTGCAACTTGATCAAGGAGATACGTATGGCAACTGCAAAAAAAGTGGCACCTAAAAAAGCCGCGCCGGCCAAGAAGGTCGCTGTGAAGAAAGCTGCACCCGCCAAGAAGGCTGTGGCCGTGAAGAAGGCGGCGCCGGCCAAGAAGGCTGCTGTGCCTGCCAAGAAGGTCGCCGTCAAGAAGGTCGCTGTGAAGAAAGCTGCAGCACCCGCCAAGAAGGCCGCCGTGAAAAAGGCAGCGCCCGCCAAGAAGGCTGTGGCTGTGAAGAAGGCAGCGGCACCGGCCAAGAAGGTTGCCGTGAAAAAGGCTGCCGCACCAGCCAAGAAAGCTGTGGCCGTGAAGAAGGCGGCTCCTGCCAAGAAGGTTGCCTCCAAGCCTGCCGCGCCCAAGCCTGCTGCCAAACCAGCAGCCAAGAAAGCTGCTGCCAAGCCGGCACCTGCCAAGAAGCCTTCTGCCCCGGCCGCCAAGACCACGCTGAGCCCGCAAGCAGCCTGGCCTTTCCCGACAGGCAACAAGCCCTGAGGCTCGATTGCCTGGCTGATCTGATACCCGTGCTCGCGCGGGTATTCCAACCCGGCTCCGGCCGGGTTTTTCTTTTGTGCGCAGCATGAACCTACCCTCCCCGCCCTGGCCGTGTCTGCGACTGGATGGCAAGGGCCCTCAGCCCAAAGTCATCCTGGACGTGAGCGTCTCGCCCAATGCCAAACGCACCGAATTGGTGGGCTGGCATGACGGCGCCCTGCGCGTTCGCCTGTCGGCCCCACCGGTGGATGGCGCCGCCAACGAGGCCCTGCGCAAATGGCTCGCCGCCGAGTTGGGCGTGCCCCAAGCGCGTGTAACGCTGCTGCGCGGTGCCAGCGGTCGCCGCAAGCAATGGGCCATCGATGCCCCCGAGGCCGATGTGAGCGCCTGGCTGGGCCGCCAGAGCGTGCTGCAAAGCTGAGGACCTGGCACCGCAGGATCGGCGCCCGGATCGGGTGCGATCTGAGTGAAACCGTCTTTCTTGTGCCGCGTTCTGAGCGCAAAGCGCGCACTTGCCTTAAGCTACGCGGTTTGACGCCAACGCGTCGCGCAAAAAGCACATACCTTACATGGCCCAGTACGTTTTCACCATGAACCGCGTCGGGAAGATCGTTCCCCCGAAGCGCCAGATCCTCAAAGACATCACCCTGAGCTTTTTCCCAGGCGCCAAGATCGGCGTGCTGGGCGTCAACGGCTCCGGCAAGTCCACCTTCCTGAAAATCATGGCGGGCGTGGACAAGGACATCGAGGGCGAAGCCGTCCCGATGCCTGGCATCAAGATTGGCTACCTGCCCCAGGAGCCGGTCATGAACCCCGAGCAGACGGTTCGTGAAGCCGTGGAAGAAGGCATCGGCGGTGTGCTGGCCGCCAAAAAGCGCTTGGACGAGGTCTACGCAGCGTACGCCGAAGAAGACGCTGACTTCGACGCCCTGGCCGCCGAACAAGGCGAGCTGGAAGCCATCATTGCCGCTGGCGGCTCTGGCAACACCGACCTGCAGCTTGAGTTGGCCGCCGACGCCCTGCGTCTGCCCGCCTGGGATGCCCTGATCGGCAACCTGTCCGGCGGTGAAAAGCGCCGCGTGGCCTTGTGCCGCCTGCTGCTGTCCAAGCCCGACATGCTGCTGCTTGACGAACCCACCAACCACTTGGACGCCGAGTCCGTGGACTGGCTGGAGCAGTTCCTGCAGCGCTACAGCGGCACCGTCGTGGCCATCACCCACGATCGCTACTTCCTGGACAACGCCGCCGAGTGGATCCTCGAACTCGACCGTGGCGCCGGCCACCCGTACAAGGGCAACTATTCCGACTGGCTGGAAGCCAAGGAAAAGCGCCTGGAAGCCGAGCAAAAGACCGAAGACGCACGTTCCAAGGCCCTCAAGCAGGAACTGGAGTGGGTGCGCAAGAACACCAAGGGTCGTCAGGCCAAGAGCAAGGCCCGTCTGGCCCGCTTCGAAGAGCTGAGCGACGTCGAATACCAAAAGCGCAACGAAACCAACGAAATCTTCATTCCTGTGGCCGAGCGCCTGGGCAATGAAGTCATTGAGTTCAAGAACGTCACCAAGTCCTTCGGCGACCGCTGCCTGATCGACAACCTGTCGTTCAAGGTGCCCGCGGGCGCCATCGTCGGCATCATCGGCCCCAACGGTGCCGGCAAGTCGACGCTGTTCCGCATGATCCAGGGTGTCGAGACGCCGGACAGCGGTGAAGTCGTCATCGGCAAGACCGCGCAACTGGCGTTCGTGGACCAGAGCCGTGAAGGTCTGGCTGCCGACAACACCGTGTGGCAAGACGTTTCGGGTGGTCTGGACAACATCGTGGTGGGCAAGTTCGTGATGCCTTCGCGCGCCTACCTCGGCCGCTTCAACTTCAAGGGCAACGACCAGCAAAAACTGGTGGGCAACCTGTCGGGTGGTGAACGCGGTCGCCTGCATCTGGCCAAGACCCTGGCGCAGGGCGGCAACGTGCTGATGCTCGACGAGCCCTCCAACGACCTGGACGTCGAAACCCTGCGCGCGCTGGAGGACGCCCTGCTGGAGTTCGCCGGCTCGGCCATGATCATCTCCCACGATCGCTGGTTCCTCGACCGCATCTGTACGCACATCCTGGCGTGCGAAGGCGACTCCCAGTGGTTCTTCTACGACGGCAACTACCAAGAGTACGAAGCCGACAAGAAGAAGCGTCTGGGTGAAGAGGGCGCCCGCCCCAAGCGCGTGCGTTTCAAGCCCATCCGCTGAGCCATCCGGATTTACCCATACCAAGGCCCGTCCCAGACGGGCCTTTTTCATTCCCCGAAGTGAGGGTCTTCGGGGGCTATCCCTAGTGCCACCCTCATCAGGTCAACACGCTCCCCTCCCTAGAATCAAAAGGACTTTTATTGGCGCGCGGCGCCACATGGAGACCTTCTGATGACCTTTCGGTTTACACGCCTGCTCGCCTCCACCGCACTGGCTGTCTCGGCCTTGACCCTGAGTGGGTGCGCACTGATCCAGTCCAACGTCGCCGGCACCACGCTGAGCATCCTGGAAGACGGCTTCACCCCGCCCGTGCTGACGCTCAGCGACGTCGAGATGGGTTGCGGCTTTTCCATGATCAACACGCCGCTGGTCGGCGCGGCCCGCAATTTCTACGGTGACCCGTCCCTGATGGAAACCGTGATGCTGAGCTCGGCGGGCGTGTGCTCCGAGAACCAGGCCATTGCGGAAGAAATGCGCTACCTGCGCGCCTCGCGCGACAAGCGCGCTGACGAGGCCCTGGACGCCCGCATCACCCAGAAGCGTCTTCTGGCCACGGCGGCCGAACGTCAGTACACCGCCTTTCTGCGCATGAAGCTCAAGCTACAGCAGAAGTACTATTTCAAGTACGGCGAGGAGTGCCCACGCTTCAAGCGCGACTTCGACGAAATGGTCTACCTGCTCGGCGCTGTCAGCGGCCTGCAAGCCATGCAGAACGACATCGCCTCGCAGCAAGCCGTGGGCGTGCCGACCGACATTGCCCCCCAGGTGGAACGCGCCATGAACTGCCTGGACAACGTGAAGTGGTGGGGCGTGCCCCAGGCCGCACGCGCGGTGGTGTGGAGCATCATTCCGGGTGCCGATGCCGGCAAGGATGTGCAAGGCACGTTCGATACGGCCATGGGCATTGGCGAGCACAAGGGCGTGCGACTGGCCCACGTGATGGCCGCCATCGCCGCGCAGTCCACCGACAACAAGCCCCGTCTGCGCAGTGTCATCAAGCGCTTCAACAACGCGGAGAACTTCAAGCCCAACACCGAGTACCGCCTGCTGGACGCCATCGCTCAGTCCCAGATCACCAACATCTCCGATCGCCTCTGGACGCAAAACGCCGGCACTCGCACGCCGGTGGGCGCTCTGGGCAAGTTCTGGGATGAAAAGGCCGGCAACGATATTGACGCTGGCAGTTTCCTGAATTGATGGCATGTGTCCCGCACCACTCACAGGGAATTCCCTTCCCCTGGGTGCGGGCCGCAAAATGACCCCATTTCAAGCCCACATGGATATAGTTGTAAATGACTGTTTTAGATCACGCAAGTGATCAGATTCGACCGGCGAGACCGGTTCAAGCAAGGGCCCGCAGTCGAGGCCCTTGTCTTTTGGGCAGTAAGGAGACAGCATGAAGTTCGGCAAGTTCGGTGTGGCCGTGTGGGCCGTGGTGGGTGCCATCGGCAGTGTGCAGGCCAATCAGAAGTTCTGCGTGTATGACATGTTGGGCGCCACCGGCGACTTGTTCAACATGACCAAGGATTACGCCGTGGCCATGCAGCGCAACGGCGTCACCATCGAGCTCAAGGGCTACACCGACGAGCGCGTGGCCACCGAAGACTTCCGCACCGGACAGTGCGATGCCGTGATCGCCACCGCGTTCCGCATCCGCCAGTTCAACGCCGTGTCGGGCTCAATCGACACCCTGGGCTCCACCACCATCGTGCGCAACGGCAAGATCGACATTGCAGCCAGTTACGACGTGGTGCGCAAGCTGATCCAGACCTATGCGTCGCCCGCGGCCACCAAGCTGATGACCGAAGGCAATTACGAAGTGAGCGGGATGATCCCGATCGGGGCGGCGTATCCGATCCTCAACGATCGCAGGATCAACACGATCGAGGCGCTGGCAGGCAAGCGCATCGCCGCGTTCGACCACGACAAGGCACAGGCCGTGATGATTCAGCGCATTGGTGCGCAACCCGTGTCAGCCGACATCACCAACTTCTCGACCAAGTTCAACAATGGCGCGGTTGACATGATCGCTGCGCCGACTCTGGCCTACAAGCCGCTGGAGTTGGCCAAGGGCATTGGCAAGAACGGTGCTATCACGCGCTTTCCGATCATGATCCTGACCTACCAGATGGTGATCAACAAGACCAAGTTTCCGGACGGTTTCGGATTGAAGTCGCGCGAATACTGGAGTGGTCAGTTTGATCGAGCCATGCAGTTGATCAAGCAGGCCGATGCCAGCATTCCGCCCGCCACCTGGATGGATCTGAGTGCCGAGAACGCCTACAAATACACCCTGATGCTTCGGGAGTCCCGCATCGACATCACCCAGAAAGGCCTGTACGACAAGCGAGGGCTGAAGGTGATCAAGAAAATCCGCTGCAACGTGAACCCGGCTGACCCGGAGTGCACGACCAAGTCTGAAGAAGACTGGAAATGAACCCAGGTGCAGACCCCGCGCCTGGGTCTGCCCTCTGAATTACCCCTCCGACACACCGGTCGACTGAGCACCTCATGCAAACACCCGCTTCCCGCACGCTGATGGGCAGAACCGTTCTGGAATGGTTCTCCAGCCTGCCGGTTTTCATCATGCTGATGCTGACACTGATCATTGGCACCGGCGAAATGGTTCACGGCCAGTTGCTCAAGTTCGGCGAATCCATGTTCGGCGACCCTGCCGCGAACGTTCAGTACTTCATGCTTCGGGCTGAACCCACCAAACCTGAATGCGATCTGAACGTCAATGTCGATGCCGAGGTGGCGCGTCAAGCGTCCGCACCGGCCACCGCTACCGACGACATCGACGACCTGTTTGGCGGCGAGCCGACAGCCGTCGACCCTGTAACGTTGCGTAGCTCGGTGGAGCAAGCCTTGGCCATCTGCAGGGCCAAGCACGACATGTACCAGAAGGCCGTGGAACACCAGACGCCTCAGGTCAAAATCTACCGCACGATCGAGACCAGCTTCTTCGTGCTGTTCCAGGCAGGTACTGAAAACCGCTCGCTCATCCTGCTGCTGATGGTCGCCATTGCTGCGACCACCACAACTCTG
Source organism: Burkholderiales bacterium RIFCSPHIGHO2_12_FULL_63_20 (assembly GCA_001770775.1). GTDB lineage: Bacteria > Pseudomonadota > Gammaproteobacteria > Burkholderiales > Burkholderiaceae_C > Aquabacterium. Next base: position 124,501 of record MESA01000031.1, on the reverse strand, counting down.
GGCTTCCACCACATCGGCATTCGCCCGGGTCACTACACGCGCGACTACTGGGTGCAGTCGATCGCTCAGAGTATTGCCTCCGCCCTCCTGCTTTTTTCGTGCGTTCGCTATCTGCAGATCCTGCAGGACTCGGGTGTGCCGGTAGAGCACCCTACGCTGCATTACATCTGGATCACGCTCTTCACCGTGCTGCTGCTGATCAACCTCAAACGTGTGATCTTGCCAGCGAAGTCGCCGCATGGTGAGGGCACTTGGTCGACCGCTCTGTGGTCCATCCCGCTGTATGCCCAAATGGCCACCATCGCTGGGTTGTACTTCGTGATCAAGGGTCACCATGCGGGCCTGGCCATTTACATCAACCAGCTGATGGAATTGCCCAGCATCTTCATGAACCTGGGGCTGTTCATCTGGGCAGGCATGCTGCTCAAGCAGAGCCGCATCGTCGATTTGCTGATGAATGTGCTGCGCCCCTGGAGTCTGTCGCCTCAGTTGCTGACCTACTTGATCCTGCTGGGTGCTTCGTTTGCCACGGCCTATACCGGCGCGTCGGGCATCTTTGTGATCGCGGCTGGCGGCATCATCTACCACGAGGTGCGCGCTTCCGGCGGTTCACGCCAGTTTGCCTTGGCTGCAACAGCCATGTCGGGCTCGCTCGGTGTGGTGCTGCGCCCCTGCCTGCTGGTGGTGATGATTGCGGCGCTGAACAAACAGGTCACGACCAACCACCTGTATCACTGGGGCTTCTACGTCTTCCTGGTCACGTCCACGCTGTTCTTCCTGGCTTCCCAGCTGCTGCGTGAGCAACGTGCCACCATCGAGTCGCCGCGTGTGGCCATCCCCGGCATGCTGCGTCAGCTGTTCCCGCTGCTGCCGTACTTTGCCGTGGTGGTCGGTGTGGTCTTCATCTACGAGTTTGCACTGGACACCAAGCTCAACGAGATCACGGCTCCGACCATCATGCCGGTCATGCTCCTGATCATCCTGATCTTCGACAAGCTGACCAACAAGGGCAAAGCCGAGCTGACCCCTGACTACGCCAGCCATCGTCAAAATGGCGTCGAGAAATCGATCCGCTTCGCCACCAATGAAACCATCGGCCACATTGGTGCCCTGCTGAGCCTGATGACGCTGTCGCTGGCCATGGGTGGTGTGATCGAACGCGCGGAACTCATGGGGTACTTTCCCAAGGTGTTCGAGAGCCACTGGACCGCCATGGCCTTCCTGGTCGTCACCAAGGTGGTCCTGGGGATGTTCATGGACCCGTTCGGTGCGGTGGTGCTGGTGTCGGGCACGCTGGCACCCATTGCCTACGCCAACAACATTGATCCGGTGCATTTCTGGATGATGGTGCTGGTGGCATTCGAGCTGGGCTATCTCCTGCCACCCGTGGCCATCAACCAGTTGCTGACCCGTCAGGTGATTGGCGAAGATGAGGTCACGACCGCCGATCAGGAGGTGCGTCACCTGGGCTTCTACCGTCGCTATGAACGCTGGATTCTGCCGCTGTCGGTGATGGCGGTGGGCCTGTCCATCGTCGCCTTCGGGCCGCTGGCGGTGATGGACTTCCCACAACTGGCTTTCCTCAAGGACTGGCTGCCCCATCCGGCTCAGTAAACACCTGACCTGATCGCCTCACCCGATCACCCGTCGACCGAGTACCCCATGCACACCTCTTCCTCACGACACCTGATGGGCAGAACCACCCTCGAGTGGTTTTCCAGCCTGCCCGTTTTCATCATGCTGATGCTGACACTGGTCATCGGCACCGGTGAAATGTTCCACGGCCAGTTGCTCAAGTTCGGCGAATCGATGTTTGGTGATCAGGCCACGCAGGTTCAGTACTTCATGCTGCGTGCCGATCCCGTCAAGCCCGAGTGCAGCCTCTCGGTCGATGTCGACGCCGAAGTGGCCCGCCTGTCGGCCGCGCCGGCGCAGGGGGCGGGGGACGACCTCGACGACCTGTTCGGCGAGACGGCCACCGCCAAGGACCCTGCGATCGTGCGCAAGTCGATCGAGCAGGCTCAGGCCATCTGTCAGGCCAAGCATTCGATGTACGAGCGGGCCCTGGCCCTGCAGACACCACAGTTGATGGTCTATCGCACGGTCGAGACCAGCTTTTTCGGGCTCTTTCAGATCGGCACCGAGAACCGCCCTCTGATCCTGTTGCTGATGGTGGCCATTGCGGCGGTCACCACCACCCTGGGTCGCCACCACATCGGCATCCGCCCGGCGATCTACACGCGTGACCACCAGGCCCAGACCTGGGCCCAGGTGTTCGCCAACGGCTTCCTGCTGTTCTCGTGCGTGCGCTACTACCAGATCCTGCAAGACACGGGCGGCGTGCCCAAAGAGGAGGTCATGCTGCACTGGATCTGGATGACCCTGTTCACGATCATGCTGCTGATCAACGTGGTCCGCATCGTGCGCCCGCTGAAGACAGCGGAAGGTCAGGGATCCTGGGGCGCCGCGATGCTGGCCGTACCGCTGTACGCCAACATGGGCATCATTGCGGGGGTCTACTTCCTGCTGACAAACCACGATGCGGGATTGGCCATTTACATCAACCAGTTGATGGCCTTGCCCAGCATCTTCATGAACCTGGCGCTGTTCATCTGGGCCGGGATGCTGCTCAAGCAAAGCCGCATCGTCGACCTGCTGCTGGACGTCATCCGTCCCTGGAGCCTGTCGCCGCAGTTGCTGACCTATCTGATCCTGTTGGGTGCTTCGTTTGCCACGGCCTACACCGGCGCGTCGGGCATCTTCGTGATCGCGGCGGGTGGCGTGATCTATCACGAGGTGCGTGCCGCAGGCGGCACCCGCCATTTCGCCCTGGCCGCCACGGCCATGTCCGGCTCGCTGGGTGTGGTGCTGCGTCCCTGCCTGCTGATCGTGATGATCGCAGCGCTGAACAAGGAAGTCACCACCAATGGCCTGTACCACTGGGGCTTCTATGTGTTCCTGCTGACCTCCACCCTGTTCTTCCTGGTCTCGCAACTGTTGCGCAAGCAACGCGCTGCGATCGAATCGCCTGCCGTGGCCATTCCCGCGATGCTGCGCAAGCTCATCCCGGTGCTGCCCTACGCCATCGTCACGGTGATCATCATCATGATTTATGAGCATGGCCTGGAGACTCAGCTCAACGAGATCACGGCGCCGACGATCATGCCGATCATCCTGCTGCTGATCCTCATCTACGACAAGATGACCAACAAGGGCAAGGCCGAGCTCACGCCCGATTACGCCAGCCACCGTCAGGAGGGCGTCGAGCGCTCCGTGCGCTTTGCCACCACCGAATCCATCGGGCACGTGGGCGCCCTGATGAGCCTGATGACCTTGTCGCTGGCCATTGGCGGCATCATCGAGCGCTCGGAAATCGTGCACATGTTCCCGCAGGTATTTGAGACACCCTGGCACGCGATGGCTGTTCTGGCCCTGATCATGGTGTTCCTGGGCATGGTGATGGACCCTCTGGGCGCCATCGTGCTGGTGTCGGGCACACTCGCCCCGATCGCCTATGCCAACAACATCGATCCGCTGCATTTCTGGATGATGGTGCTGGTGTCCTTCGAGCTGGGCTATCTGTCGCCGCCCGTGGCCCTGAACCAGTTGCTGACACGTCAGGTGATTGGCGAGGAGGAAGTGAACCTGGCCGACGCGGAGGTGCGCCACCTGGGCTTCTACGCTCGCTACGAGCGCTGGATCTTGCCGGTGGTGGTCATGCTGATGGGCTTGGTGATCGTGGCCTTCGGTCCGCTGCTGGCGCAGCATGTGGACGCCTTCGCCTTCTTGAAGGACATCCTGCCGATGCCCACTGAATAAGGTCACGCACCCAGCCTGATCGGGCGGCAATGTTATGGTCACGCCATGACTTGCCGCCCTTTTTTTGCTCCTGTTGTGCTGACTTCACTGATGCTGCTGAGTGCCTGTGTCAGCACACCTCAAGCGGGTCAGGGTTTGGCGTCAAACCCTGACAAGACCGCTGCGCCCAAGACGCCGTCGGCCGCCAGTTCGCCAGCCGCCACACCCGGCACAGGCGCCCCCTCCTCCACGGGCGCCCCCACCAGCGCACCATTTTTGTCCGTCATCCAGGGGGCACAACGTCAGGAGGGCCTGCTGCCGCTGTGGCGCAAGGAGGACAAGGTCTGGCTGGAGTTGAGCGCGAAGACGCTCAACAAGCCCTTGTTCTTTTCGCCTAAGCTGGCCTCGGGCATTGGCGAAGGGGGCTTGTTTGGTGGCTTGATGCAGAGCCGATGGGCCCAGGTCGGTCGCCCGCAATGGGTCACGTTCCGTCAGGTACACAAACAGGTGCAGTTGCTGGCCGTGAACGCGGCCTACACCGCACAAGCGGGCACGCCCCAGGCACGGGCTGTGGATGCGGCTTTTTCTCCCAGTCTGCTGGGCAGCGCCCCCCTGGCCAGTGCCCCCCACCCGCAGACCGGCGCGGTGCTGATTGACGTGACGCCAATGTTGCTCAGCGACATGCTGGGCCTGGGCATGCAGTTGCAGCGCACCTACCGGCAAGGCTACAGCCTGGATGCACGCAACTCGACCGTGCTCCAGGCGCGCGCCACCCCGGACAAGGTGGTCTTCGAAATAGCCCAGCACTTTGCCACCGGCAGCCTGGCCGTGCCCACGCCAGGTGCAAGCGCGGGCGGTGCCGCAGCGGCGGCCAGCCCCAGCACCCCCCAGGCTGTGCCCGATCCGCGCAGCCTGTTTCTGACCGTGCACTACACCCTGTCAGCGCTGCCCGAGCAGCCCATGCGCCCGCGCCCGGCCGATGCGCGGGTGGGCTACTTCGCCACCACGGTCACCGACTTCACCGACGATCTGGCGCGCACGCCACGGCAGCACTTCATCAACCGCTGGCGACTGAGCAAGAAAGACCCGAGCGCCCCCTTGTCGGAGCCGGTCCAGCCCATCGTGTTCTGGCTCGACCCCAGCATCCCCGAGGCCTATCGCCCCACGATCACAGCCGGGGTGCTCACCTGGAACCTGGCGTTCCAAGCCATTGGCTACCACAACGCCATCGAGGTGCGCACGCCGGCGCCCGGTCAGCCCATCGACACCCAGGCCACGGGCCAGGCCTCCATCCGCTGGATGACCAATGCGCAGCCCCGCTTTGGCGCCATCGGCCCCTCGCACGTGGACCCGCGCACAGGAGAGATCCTGGGCTCGGACATCGCGTTGGAGAGCCTGTCCTCTCGCAGCATCCGCACCGTGCGCAGCCAGATCCTGAGCAGCAGGCCGGCCACCACGGATCAAGCCGGCCATGCGCACGATGAACACTGCCTGCACGGTGACCTGGCGGCCGAACAACTGGCCCTGGGGCTGGATGTGCTGGAAGCGCAAGGTGTGATCGACCCGGACAGCCCACAGGTGCGCGACTTCGTGCTGGCCTACCTGAAAGACACCACCATGCACGAGGTGGGCCACACGCTGGGCTTGCGCCACAATTTCCGCGCCTCGCGCTGGCGCACCGCCCAGGAGTTGACGCACCCGCAACTGACCGCTGAGCACGGCGTCAGCGCCTCGGTGATGGACTACGCGCCCATCAACCTGCCTGCGCCGGGCCAATCGGCAGGCGCCCCGTTTCAGACGACGCTGGGGCCCTATGACTTCTGGGCCATTGCCTACGGCTATGGTGATCTGCCCGAAGACCCCCAGCAGGCCAAGGCTGCCTTGAAGGCCCTGGCCCAACGCAGCGCCGAGCCGGCCATGGCCGAGGCCCTTGCCTACGGCACCGATGAAGACAACAGTGGCGGACTGGACCCGCAGGCCTTGACGTTCGACCTGGGACGCGACCCAGTGGCCTTTGCCCACACTCGGTTGGCCATCGTGCGCGACCTGCTGGCACGCCAGGCCACACGGGTGTTGACCCCACAAGACGAGGCCACCCTGCTGCGCCGCAGCGTCAGCTATGCCCTGCGCGACCTGGCGCGCACCAGCCAGACTCTGATGCGGCAGGTGGGCGGCGTGATCACCCGCCGCGATGCCCCTGGCAGCGGACGCGACCTGCTGGAGCCACTGCCCGCCGCCGCCCAACGCGAGGCTTTGCAAGTCCTGCTGAGCGATTTTCTGTCGGACCAGGCAGTCGCCCTGCCCCCGGCCTTGCTGCGCCGCTTGGCGCCCGACTACCTCGATAGAGAGAACACCAGCGACACCGATTTCTCGGTGGCCGAGCAGTTACTCAGCCTGCAGCGGGCCGTGCTCAATCACCTGATGACCGACACGCTGGCCGAACGCCTGCTGGACAACGCCGACAAGATGAGCGACCGCGAAGCGCGCCCCCTGACCGTGGCCGAACTGCACCAAGGGGTGCGACAGGCCGTCTGGGCACCCACACACCGCAGCGCCCATCCCGCCGCAGCCTCCTGGCAGCGCAATCTGCAGCGCGAACATGTCAGCCGGCTGGCGGCCAGCGTCCTGCGCAGCGGCGGCGGGCGGGCCGATGCCCGCGCCATCGTGCGCCTGGAGGCCGAGACGCTGCTACGACAACTGCAGGCCAGCGCCAGCAGCGATCGCACCGAGCAGGCGCATCGGCGCGCCTGCATCGACATCCTGCAAAGTGCCCTGCAGGCCCAGGTGGTGCGCAGCAGCCCCTGAAGAGGACCGCTTCACCCCATGGGGTGAAGGCGCCCGAGGCAGGCAGCGTGGACAATAGCGGCTCACCGCGCTGAATGACTCTCATGGACCTGCCCACCCTCTTCTCTGAATCCGGCCCGCTCGCCCGCGCCTTCGACGGCTATTGCGTGCGGACTGAGCAGATCGAGATGTCCCAGGCCATCCAGACGGCCATCCGCGAAGCCAGCACCGTGGTGCTGGAAGCCGGCACCGGCGTGGGCAAGACCGCCGCCTACCTGGTGCCCGCCTTGCTGGAAGGCGGCAAGGTCATCGTCTCAACCGGCACCAAGGCCCTGCAAGACCAGCTGTTCCACCGCGACCTGCCCGCCGTGCGCGATGCGCTGGCCGTGCCCATCAAGGTGGCCCTGCTCAAAGGACGCAGCAACTACCTGTGCTGGTACCACCTGGACCGCACCAACCAGGACGCCACCTTGCTGGGCAGCCGCCAGGAGGTGCGCGACCTGGGCTTGATCAACAGCTTCATCCACCGCAGCCCCACCGGTGACAAGGCCGAGTGCCCCACGGTGCCCGAGCACGCCACCATCTGGGCACGCGTCACCTCCACCCGCGAGAACTGCCTGGGCAGCGACTGCCCCCGCTACAGCGAGTGCTTCGTCGTCAAGGCCCGCCGCGAGGCGCAGGACGCCGATGTGGTCGTGGTCAACCACCACCTCTTCTTTGCCGACCTGATGCTGCGCGAAGAAGGCGTGCCCGAGCTGCTGCCCAACGCCCAGACCATCATCTTCGACGAAGCCCATCAGCTGCCGGACACGGCCACGCTGTTCTTCGGCGACTCGATCTCGACCCTGCAGTTCTTGGATCTGTTGCGCGACACGCTGGCCACCGGGCAGGCGCAGGCGCGCGACGGCGCCAACTGGAACGATGTGCTGGCCCCGCTCGACCGCGCCGCGCGCGATCTGCGCCTGTGCTTTGGGCCGCAGCTGCAACGCCTGTCACAGGCCCAGCTCGGACTGGACCACCCGCTGTGGCCGGCCCTGAGTCAGCTGAAAGAGGCACTGGCCCATGTGCGCGACGTGCTCGACAGCCAAGCCGATCGCTCCCCCGATCTGGCCCAGTTGCACCGCCGCGCCAACGAGCTGATGCAACGCCTGACCGCCTGGGGCGCGCCTGAACGCGAAGGGGAGCCCGAACTGTGCTGGATCGACGTGGGCTCACACGGCGTGCAACTCCACCGCACGCCCATTTCGGTGGCCGAGGTGTTCCGCCGCCAGCGGCTGGGCCTGGGTGAGGCCGAGATCGCGCCCGACGAAGAGGTGGACGAAGACGACGAGATCGTGCGCCATGCGCTGGATGACGACGAAGCGGCCATGATGGACGCCTTCGGGGACGTCGAACCTGTGGCCCCGCTGCGCCCGGGCGCCCTGCCGGACGACGATGAGGTCGATGACCTGCAGGCGTTGCTGGCTGGGGGGGATGTGGGCGCCAATGAGGCACGTCAGGCCCCCGGTGGTGCAAAGACCGCTGCCGAGCCCCCCAGCATCGCCCCGCCCCCTCGCAAGGCCTGGATCTTCACCTCGGCCACGCTGGCCGTGAAGAACGACTTCAGCCACTTCACCCACGCCCTCGGCCTGGAAGATGCCGCGTGCCAGTCGTGGTCCAGCCCCTACGACTACCCGTCGCAGGCCATGCTGTACGTGCCCCACAACGTGCCGCAGCCCTCCGACCCCGGGCACACTGACGCCGTGGTCGATGCGGCCCTGCCGCTGATCCGGGCCAACCGGGGCCGCGCCTTTGTGCTGTGCACCAGCCTGCGCGCCGTGGCCAAAGCGGCCGAGCGCCTGAAGCAGGTCTTTGGCGACGCCGGTGACCCCTTCCCGGTGCTGCAACAAGGCGACGCGCCCCGCCCCACCCTGCTGGAAGACTTTCGCCGCGCCGGCAACGCCGTGCTGGTGGGCAGCCACAGCTTCTGGGAAGGCATCGACGTCAAGGGCGATGCCCTCACCCTCGTGGTGATCGACAAGCTGCCCTTTGCCCCGCCCGACGACCCGGTGCTGGCCAAGCGCCTGGAGTTGCTTGCCAAGGCCGGCGGCAACCCCTTCATGAGCCACCAGGTGCCGCAGGCCATCATCGCGCTCAAGCAGGGCGCTGGGCGCCTGATCCGCAGCGAGACCGACCGCGGCGTGCTGATGATCTGCGACACCCGCCTGATCGACAAGCCTTACGGGCGCCGCATCTGGCAAAGCTTGCCTCCCATGCGCCGCTCACGGGTCGAGCAGGACGTCGTCGACTTCCTTCTCACCCTGTGAGCCTCGCCCGCTGAGGCTGGCACCGGCCCGTCACAGTCAGCCGCTCAGCGCAAGGTCCCCACATAGCGCTGGCGCGGCACCACCGGGTCAAAGTCCGATGAGGCAAAGCGCGAGGCCCCGAAGTCACCCGTCGCCCTGGGTGATTCGGCCGGTGGCGCCGCACGCCGCTCAGGCTTGGGCGTTGGTACCGGTGGCAACAAGGCCGATTCCAGTTTGTCCGCCAACCTGAGCAGCTCCGGGTGGTCTTCCGTGCGGGCCACCCGGATGACTTCGCGGGCGTACTCGGGGCTGTGGATCAGCCACTCCACATCCGTGACCCGCCCGTTGACCCGCCTGAGCACCACATGCAGGTGCGCTGCGATGGCAAACTTTTCACTGTCGAGCATCTTGTACTCCTGAGACAACCACGGGCTGAACCACCCGAAGGGTGCGGGCCATCACTCGACCCGCTCGCCGTGCTGGCTGAGGTCCAGCCCGTCACGCTCGGCCTGGGCCGACACACGCAAACCGACCACGCGGTCCACCACCCACAGGATGGCCGCCGTCACCAGGCCGCTGTAGGCGAGCGTGGCCCCGACACCGGCCAGCTGCACAGCCACCGAGCCGCTCACGCCACCGATGGCCGGCGCCGCCAGCACGCCCGTCAGGACCGCGCCGATGATGCCGCCCACGCCGTGCACGCCAAAGACATCGAGCGAATCATCCGCGCCCAGCCAGCGCTTGAGGCCCGTGGCCCCCCAGTAGCAGCCAACCCCGGCGAGCACGCCCATGACGATGGCCGACTGCGGGCCGACAAAGCCCGAGGCCGGCGTGATGGCCACCAGGCCCGCCACCGCGCCACTGCACAGGCCCAGCAGAGTGGGAGTGCCACGCACCAGCCATTCGGCCAGCATCCAGCTCAGGGCCGCTGCGGCCGCCGCCAATTGGGTGACCAGCATGGCCATCCCGGCACGTCCATCTGCCGCACCGGCCGAGCCGCCATTGAAGCCCATCCAGCCCACCCACAGCAGGCAGGCCCCGATCATGGTGTAGCCCAGGTTGGCCGGCATCAGCGCGGTTTGACCAAAGCCAATGCGCCGCCCCAGCATCCACGCGCAGACCAAGCCGGCGATGCCCGCATTGATGTGGACGACGGTGCCACCGGCGAAGTCCAGCGCGCCCATTTGCGCCAGCCAGCCGCCCGGCTCCCACACCCAGTGGGCCACGGGCGCGTACACCAGCAGGGACCACAGGGCCATGAACCACAGCAACGCCGAGAACTTCATGCGCTCGGCAAAGGCACCGGTGATCAGCGCAGGCGTGATGATCGCAAACGTCATCTGGAACATCACGAACACGGCCTCGGGCACCGTGGGCATCAGCGAATGCACCGACACCTCACCCGTGCGGATGTCCATCATCAGGTGATCCAGGAAAGCGCCCTTGAGGCTGCCGATGAACGCGTTGCCCGGCATGAAGGCCAGGCTGTAACCCACCGTCCACCACAGCACGCTGACCAGGGCGCACACGGCCAGGGTCTGCGCCATCGTGGCGAGGATGTTCTTCTTGCGAACCATGCCCGCATAGAAGAGCGCCAGGCCAGGCACGCTCATCAGCAG
>MESA01000031.1:75572-114005 GCA_001770775.1 Burkholderiales bacterium RIFCSPHIGHO2_12_FULL_63_20 | reverse complement strand
GGCTTCGGCCAGAGCCCACCCAGGCGCCGACAGCATGGCGGCGCCCACCATGCCAGTCGCGCCACATCGTTGAAAGAGACGAGTCATCGGGTACTACCAAGGTTAGGGAACACCCTGAACCTTCAGCAAGAACCAGACCCGCTTTGCGCATCATCCCGATGCGCGCTGGCTCACAGCTCCAAGTTGTCGATCAAACGCGTCTTACCCAGGCGCGATGCTGCCAGGCAGACCAGGGGCTCGCCCTGGGCGAGCTCGGCGTCGGTGGGCAGCATCAGGTCACGTTGACGGCGCACCATCACGTAATCGGTCTGCCAGCCACGCTCGTTGAGGGCCGCTGCGGCCTTGGTTTCGATGCGGGCGATGGCCGCCTGATCCAGTTGCTGTCCGGAACGTGCCGCCCCCACCTGCGCCTTGACGGTGCGCAGGGTGTTGACCAGTTGCACCGCCTCGGCGCGCTCGGCCTCGCTCAGGTAGCCATTGCGCGAGGACAAGGCCAGCCCGTCGGTCGCGCGCAGGGTTTCGCCGCCATGCACGGCGATGGGCAAGCCCATCTGCGCCACCATGTTGCGCAGGACCATCAGCTGCTGGTAGTCCTTCTTGCCGAACACCGCGATGCGCGGCTGCACGATGTTGAAGAGCTTGTGCACCACCGTGCAGACGCCGGTGAAAAAGCCCGGCCGGAACGCACCTTCGAGGATGTCGGACAGCTCGGTCGGCGGCACCACCTTGTAGCCTTGAGGCTGCGGATACAGCTCGGCCTCGGAGGGGGCAAACAGGATGTCGCAACCGGCTTCGGCCAGCAGCTTGGCATCGCGCTCCAGGGTGCGCGGGTAGGTGTCGAAGTCTTCGTTGGGGCCAAACTGCAGGCGGTTGACGAAGATGCTGGCCACCACCGGGCTGCCCGAGTCGCCCACCAGTTCACGCGCCTGACGGATCAGGGCCAGGTGGCCGTCATGCAGGTTGCCCATGGTGGGCACGAAAGCGGACGCGGCGGGCGCCAGGGCGGTCTCGGCACGCAACTCGGCGATGGTGTGGATGATCTTCATGATGGATCGCAGGTCAGTAGGCGTGCAGGGCTTCGTCGGGGAAGCTGCCGTCCTTGACGGCGGCCACGTAGCGGCGAATGGCGTCGTCGGCCGATCCGCCCTCGGCGGCGAAGTTGCGCACGAAACGCGGCAGCTTGCCGCGCGTGATGTTGAGCATGTCGTGCAGCACCAGCACCTGTCCGGCCGTGCCCGAACCGGCGCCGATGCCAATGACCATCATGCCGGGGTTCTCTTCCTGAACCTGGCGGGCCACGGCAGAGGGCATCAGCTCCAGCACCGTCATGGCGGCACCAGCCTGGGCCAGTTCGCTCGCGTGCTTGCGCAAGGTGGCAGCGCCGGCTTCGTCACGGCCCTGGATGCGGTAGCCGCCCAGCGCGTGCACGCTTTGCGGGGTCAGGCCCAGGTGGCCGCACACGGGAATGCCGCGCTCGGTCAGGAAGTGCACGATCTCGGTGGTCCAGCCACCGCCTTCGAGCTTGATCATGTGGGCACCGGCCTGCATCAAGGCCACGCACGAGCGCAGGGCCTGCTCGCGGCTTTCCTGGTAGGCGCCAAAGGGCAGATCGCTGACCACCCAGGCGGTCTGGTTGCCACGGGCCACACAACGGGTGTGATAGACCATCTCGTCGAGCGAGACCGGCACGGTGCTGGTGTGACCCTGCACGATCATGCCCAGCGAGTCCCCCACCAGGATGCAATCGACCCCAGCCTCGTCCACGAGGCGCGCAAAGGTCGCGTCGTAGGCGGTCAGCATGGTGATCTTCTCGCCCTGGGCATGCATTTCGCGCAGGCGATGCAGGTTCATGGGCTTGCGGGAAACGGGGGCAGCAGCGGTCATCTTGAAGGGGGACCTGGGCAACAGGCCCCATGCAAAAGGGTGACGGGATTCTAGGCCGGCTCGTAGGCGAGCCGCACGTAGATGGGCGCAAAGGCCTCGGCCTGCGTGATCTCGAGCAGGCACTCTTTGGCCAGCTCCAGCAGGGCGATGAAGGTGACGACCAGGACAGGGGTGCCGCGGGTCACGTCGAACAACTGCTCGAACTCAACAAAGCGCTTGCCTTGCAGGGTGCGCAGCACCATGCTCATGTGCTCGCGCACCGAGAGCTCTTCACGGGAGATGGTGTGATGGGTGTGTAGCTTGGCACGCTGGAGGATGTCCAGCCAGGCTTCGCGCAGATCGGCCACGCTGACGTCAGGGTGACGCACGTTCAGCGAGGGGTCGCTGTGCACCTCGACGCGCAGAAAGTCGCGCCCCAGCACGGGCAATTGATCGAGTCCGGCCGCGGCCAGCTTCATGCGCTCGTACTCGATGAGGCGGCGCACCAGTTCGGCACGCGGGTCTTCGGCCTCGTCGGCGCCCTCCACCTTCTTGGGCGGCAGCAGCATGCGCGACTTGATCTCGATGAGCATCGCCGCCATCAGCAGGTACTCCGAGGCCAGCTCAAGGTTGTGCTTGCGGATCTGATCGACGTAAGCGAGGTACTGGCGCGTGACGTCGGCCAGCGGGATGTCGAGGATGTTGAAGTTCTGCTTGCGGATCAGGTAGAGCAGCAAGTCGAGCGGGCCCTCGAAGGTTTCGAGGAAGATCTCGAGGGCATCGGGCGGGATGTAGAGGTCGGTGGGCATGGCGAACAAGGGCTCGCCATACAGCCGCGCCAAGGCGACCTGATCGACCACCAAGGGCAGGCCCTGGGCATCCAGGCCCGGCACCGACATCCCGCCATCAGAGGCGGTCAGGGCTTCGTGCGTCACCGCTCAGCCTGTGCTCTGCCTGCCGTCAGACGCTTCAACCCTTGGTCTGGTAGACGTAGGGCTTTTGGTCCACGCGGGCTTCGCGCTGGGCCTTTTGCGTGTCCAGGTCCACCGGGGCACGGTCCCACAGCAGGAAGCGGCCCTGACGCTGACGCTCTTCGAGCTGCGGGTCGCGCTGCTTGAGGCTGTCGATGAACTGGGTCGCGTCGGACTTGTAAGGCTTCCAGAAAAGGGGCATGGTGTGGTCCTGCTTAGGGGTATCAAGCCCGCTATTTTATCGGGCTTGCGGGATATCACTCAAACATCTCTGTCGACATCGTCTCACGCCCAGAGGGTGAAGCACAGGACACAATGCCATCCATGCAGGAAATCGAACTGAAATTCCAAATCCCGGCCCTGGCACTGAGTGCTGTGCAGGCCGAGCTCACCGCCCTGGATGGCGGTCACCATGCGCCCTTACGTCTGCGGGCAGCTTATTTCGACACGCCCGAGCGCGCCCTGGCTCACGCCAACATGGCCCTGCGCGTGCGCCAGGAAGGGCGTCAGTGGGTGCAGACCGTCAAGGCCGGCGGCAGCAACACCATGATGCGCCTGGAGGACAACCAGCCTGCCAAAGCGCCCAAGGCGGGGCAAGCGGTGGTGGCCGATCTGGACCGCCACCACGGCACGCCGGCCGAGGCCGCCTTGCGCGCGGTGCTGGGCTGGGACCCGGCGCAAGACCCCAGTGGCACCGCCACGGGCTTGATCGAGCTGTACCGCACCGACATCACCCGCCATCGTGCCCGCGTGACCGTGGGCGCGGGCACCCCTTATGAAGGCGTGGTGGAGCTGGCCCTCGACCTGGGTCACATCCACGCGGGCGAGTTGAACGTGACAGTGCGCGAGCTGGAAATCGAGTCGATTTCCGGCCACCCCATGGCCGTGATCGAAGCCAGCCGCGACTGGGTGAGGCGCCATGGCGTGTGGCTGGACACCCAGACCAAGGCCCACCGGGGTGACCGGCTGGCGCGACTGGCCTCCAGATCCGACACCCCACCGTCTGAAGCAGAGGCCGAACACGCCACGCTGGCCCGCCCCGCGCGACTGCAGCCAGACAGCACGCTGGACCAGGCCTGGCGCGCCGCGCTGGAAAGCTGCCTGGAACAGATCAGCGCCAACATGAGCGAGCTGGGCACGGCCCCCGCTGTGTTGCAGCAAACCGGCTACCAGTGGCGATTGGGCTTGCGCCGCCTGCGGGCGCTCGCTCGCCTGCTCAAGCCCACGAGTCTGCCCTTCCCTCACGCGGCCTTGGCGCACGCCGATGCGCTCTATGCGCAACTGGGCTTGTGGCGTGATGCGCAGGCCCTGGCCTGGCTGCCCGCCAAGATCGTTCGCAAGGGGGGGCCGGATCTGCTCTTGCCCTACCCGGACATGTCCGCCACCCACGATGAGGCGGTGATCGCGCTGGCGCGCTCGGGGGCGGCGACCACGCTGTGCCTGGACCTGCTGGCGGCGCTGCTGCACCCACCGGGCGACAACGCCGAGTCGCAACAGCCCTATCGGCCCTGGTTGGTGCAGCGTCTGGGTCAATGGCGTACACGCTGCCGAGAGGCTGCGCGACACGCTGGCAAGCTGTCAGAGGTGGAATTGCATACCCTGCGCAAGCGCGCCAAACGCCTGCGCCTGATGGCCGACCTGTTTGCGCCCGCGTGGAAACCCAAGCGTTACCAGGCGCACGGGCGAGCCCTGAAGCGGACGCTCGACGCCATGGGCCACATCCAGGACGAGGCCGTGGCCGAAGGCTGGTACGCGCGTGCCGCCGCAGAAGACGCACGCGCCCGCTGGGTGCAGGACTGGCTGCACGGACGCCGTCGCAAGCTGCGCCGCCAGGCCAACCGGGCCTTGCGCGACTGGCGAAGCGTCAAAGCGCCCTGGTGAGCGACCTCAGCGAATGCGCATGCCCGGCTCGGCACCAGGGAAGGGTTCCAGCACGTACACGCCCGGGTTGGCCTTCTCGTCGGCGTGCGAGGCCGCCAGCACCATGCCTTCACTGACACCGAACTTCATCTTGCGCGGCGCCAGGTTGGCCACCAGCACGGTGAGCTTGCCGATCAGCTGCTCGGGCTGGTAGGCCTCCTTGATGCCGCTGAACACGTTGCGCATGCGGCCTTCGCCTGCGTCCAGCGTCAGGCGCAGCAGCTTGGTGCTGCCTTCCACATGCTCGGCGTTGACGATCTTGGCAATGCGCAGGTCCACCTTGACGAAATCGTCGATGGTGATGGTGGGCGCAATGTCCTCGCCACCCGGTTGCACGGCTTCCACCACCGGCGCTTCTTCGGGCTTGGGCTCGAACAGGGCGTCCAGCATCTTGGGGTCCACGCGCTGCATCAGGTGCTGATAGGTGCCGATGGTGTGAGCGCCCAGCAGGCGTTCCGCATCGCCCATGACCAGCGGCTGCACCTGCAGGAAGGCTTCCACGTTGCCGACCAGCGCTGGCAACACCGGCTTGAGGTAGATGCTCAGCAAGCGGAAGGCTTCGATGCAGACGGTGCAGACCTCTTGCAGGCGGGCGTCCTGGCCCTCTTGCTTGGCCAGCTCCCAGGGCTTGTTGGCATCCACATACTCGTTGACACGGTCGGCCAGCAGCATGATCTCGCGCAGCACCTTGCCCAGCTCACGCTGCTCGTAATGCTCGGCGATGACGGTGCGCCCGGCCTGCAGCGTGCCCAGCAAGGCCTGGCCATCGGCGCCCAGCGTGGCGGTCAACTGGCCAGCAAAGCGCTTGCTCAGGAAACCGGCGGCACGGCTGGCGATGTTGATGAATTTGCCCACCAGATCGCTGTTGACGCGCGCGGTGAAGTCGTCGCGGTTGAAGTCGACGTCTTCCACGTTGGCGTTGAGCTTGGCGGCGATGTAGTAGCGCAGCCATTCGGGGTTCATGCCGATGCTCAGGTACTTGAGCGGGTCCAGACCGGTGCCACGGCTCTTGGACATCTTCTCGCCGTTGTTGACGGTCATGAAGCCGTGCACGTTCACCTGGTTGGGCAGCTTGCGGCCGCTGAACTTCAGCATCGCGGGCCAGAACAGGGTATGGAAGTAGGTGATGTCCTTGCCGATGAAGTGGATCTGCTCCACCGCCGGGTCGGCCATGAACTCGTCGAACGAGCGCGTTTCACCATACTTGGCCAGCGGGCCGCCGGCCGAGAAATAGCTCTTGAGCGAGGCCAGGTAGCCAATCGGCGCGTCCAGCCACACATAGAAGTACTTGCCCGGCGCATCGGGGATCTCGATGCCGAAGTACGGTGCGTCGCGGCTGATGTCCCAGTCGCCCAGGCCGCCTTCGCCGTTTTCGTCCTTGGTGAACCACTCCTTGATCTTCTTGGCCACGCCGGGCTGGAGCTTGCCGTCCTGGGTCCAGCTTTGCAAAAAGTCAAAGCAGCGCGGATCGGACAGCTTGAAGAAGTAGTGGTCCGAGGTCTTGAGCACGGGCGTGGCGCCGCTCAAGGCCGAGACCGGGTTCTTCAGTTCGGTGGGGGCGTACACGGCGCCGCACACTTCGCACGAGTCGCCGTACTGGTCCTGGGCACCGCACTTGGGGCACTCGCCCTTGACGAAGCGATCGGCCAGGAACATGCCCTTTTCGGGGTCGAACATCTGCTCGACCGGGCGCACGGTGATCAGGCCTTCGGCCTTGAGCGCACGGTAGATGCTCTGTGCCAGTTCGTGGTTTTCGGGGCTGTCGGTGCTCGACCAGTGGTCGAAGCTGATGTGAAAGCCATCCAGATACGGCTTGCGGCCCGCGGCGATGTCGGCCACGAACTGCTGCGGTGTCTTGCCGACCTTCTGGGCGGCGATCATGATGGGCGCGCCGTGCGCGTCGTCGGCGCCCACGAAGTGCACCTGGTGACCCTGCATGCGCTGGAAGCGCACCCAGATGTCGGCCTGGATGTACTCCATGATGTGGCCGATGTGGAAGTGGCCGTTGGCATAGGGCAGCGCGGTGGTGACGAAGAGCTGGCGTGGCATGGTGGGAATCAAGTGAACGAGGAACCCGGTCAGGCAAGACCGAAGTCCCTGTTGGCAGTCGGGGGGTAACCGGTAATTTTAGGGCGCGCTAGACTGCCCGTCTCAAAAGAATGACATGCCCCTTGGAATGAGCACCCCCACGCCTCTTGAAGCCGCCGCCCTCGACACCCTGCGCAGCGTCATCGACCCCTTGACCGGCCAGGACTGGGTGAGCACGCGCCACCTCAAGTCCCTCACCGTGCACAACGGCCAGGCCCGCGTCGAGATCGCGCTGGGCTACCCAGCCCGTTCGCAATGGCCCGCTTACACCGCGCTGGTGGAAGCGGCCCTGACGCCGGTCGATGGCATCACCGCGGTGGACGTGGCCTGGTCCACCCAGATCCTGACGCATGCCGCCTCACGCGGCCAGGCGCTGCTGCCGGGCGTGAAGAACGTGATCGCCGTGGCCTCGGGCAAAGGCGGCGTGGGCAAAAGCACCACGGCCGTCAACCTGGCCTTGGCCCTGGCGGCCGAAGGCGCCCGCGTGGGCATGCTCGACGCCGACATCTACGGCCCCAGCCAGCCGCTGATGCTGGGCATTCAGGGCAAGCCGCCCAGCCCCGACGGCAAGACCATCACGCCGCCGGTCAACCATGGCTTGCAGATGATGTCGATGGGCCTGCTGGTGGAGAACCAGGCGGCGACCATCTGGCGTGGCCCCATGGCCAGCCAGGCGTTCGATCAGTTGCTGCGCCTGACCAACTGGGGTGAGCCTGACCAGCCCTTGGATTACCTCGTGGTCGACATGCCCCCCGGCACCGGCGACATCCACCTGAGCATCAGCCAGCGTGCGCCGCTGACCGCCGCCATCATCGTCACCACCCCGCAGGACATCGCCCTGCTGGACGCCCGCAAGGGCCTGCAGATGTTCGAGAAGGTGTCGGTGCCGGTGCTGGGCGTGGTCGAGAACATGGCCGTGTTCTGCTGCCCGAACTGTGGCCACGAAGAACACATCTTTGGCCAGGACGGTGGCGTGCGCATGGCCGAGGAGTTCCACGTGCCGCTGCTGGGCTCCATGCCGCTGGATTTGAAGATCCGCCTGCAGGCCGACAGCGGCCAACCCACGCTGGTGGCCGAGCCGGACAGCAAGGTGGCCGGCCTGTACAAGGACATGGCCCGCAAGATGGCGGCAGGCTTGTCGAAGCTGCCCAAGGACTACAGCGGCAAGATGCCTGCGGTGAGCGTGCAGGCCAAGGGCTGAACGCAGCGTCGCGTCAGCGCTCGGTGCGGCGCTGATGGTGGCGCGAGGCGTCGAGCGTGAAGTAAAAGCACGCGCCCTGCCCGACCGCAGCCTCTGCCCAAATGCGGCCGCCATGGCGCCGCACAATGTGCTGAACGGCCGCCAGGCCCACGCCGTTGCCCGGAAAATCCTTGGCACTGTGCAGGCGCTGGAACATGCCAAACAATTTGTTGGCACACTCCATGTCGAAGCCCGCGCCGTTGTCGCGCACAAAAAACACTTCGGGATCGGTCTCCGGGATGACGCCCACGCTCACACGCGGGCAATCCACCTTCTCGCTGTACTTCAGCGCGTTGCCGATCAGGTTCTCGAGCACCCGGCGCAACAAAGCCGGATCGGCCTGCGCCACCAGGCCGTCGGTCACCACCACCTCCGCACGGGCGGCACCGTTGAGCACACCCAGTTGCTCGCGCGCCACCTCGCGGGCCAGTGCGCTCATATCCACGCTCTGGCGGTGCAGGGGCTCGTTCGTCAGTTGCGCCTGCGCCAGCAGGGCATCGATCATCGTGTTCATCCGCTCCGCAGCTGCCAGCACAAGGTCAAGGTGCTGATTGGCCTGCGCATCGAGCTGTGGGCCGTAGTCTTCCTTGAGGATGCGGGAGAAACCCTCCATCACCCGCAGCGGCGCCCGCAGATCGTGGGACATGGCGTGGTTCAGCGAAGCCTGCTCATCCGCGCCCAAAGCGGGAGGCGCCTGCCAGTCAGAAGGCCAGGCGGAACGCGTTGAGGCAGAAGCGGGGGGGTCACCAGCATTGTGCATGTGACCGATTGTACGGACCGGTAGCAGCGGGTTTCCGCCTCTGGCGTACAAATTCACAGTGCCGCTACATTTACCAAGAGCCCATCTCTGCACCTCTCTCATCCAGCCTCAACATCCACACGTGATGCCCATTCTCTGGATCTTGATCCTTCTTGCGCTGGCGGTGCCGGTCGCCATGCTGCTGCGTCGGCGTCTGCGTCAGAACGCACAGGCCGCGACGCTGGCACAGGCTCAATTGGATCGGGCCCTTCAGCAGATGAGTCGCCTGACCCTGGTGGCCACGCGGGTCAAGAACGGCGTGGTGATCATGGACCGCCTGGGCGTCATCGAATGGGTCAATCCGGCCTGGCTGGCCCTGACCGGCTGGGCCGAAATGCAGGTGATCGGCCAGGCGCTGCCCGACTTGTTGTCACACGACGTGCGTGACAGCGAAAGCCTGCCCCAACTGCGTCAGCACCTGCAGGCGGGCACGCCCTTCCGCCTGAGCTACGAGGCCTCGCGGCACGGGACAGACACTCCGTACTGGGGCGAAATCGATGCCTTTGAAGTGCTCGATGACGCCGGGCAAGTCAGTCAGTATGTCTGCCTGTTCACCGACATCACCCGCCGCAAGGCACAGGATGTTCAGCGCGAGCAGGAGCGCGCTTTTCAGGAAGCCCTGCTGGCCAACCTGCCTGTGAGTCTGTTTGTGGTCGACCCGGTCAGAGACCAGATCGTGACCATCAACCGACATGCGGAGGTCGAGTTCAACCTGCAGCGCGACAAGGTGGTGGGCCGCTCCATTCAGCAGGCCATGGGCCAGGAGGTGTTGCAGCGGGTGCAGGCACCCATGCAGGCTGCTACCGTGTCCGGTCAACCCGTGGAGCACGATTTCAGCTGGCAGGACGGTCCGCGCACGCGCGTGATCA
This sequence comes from Burkholderiales bacterium RIFCSPHIGHO2_12_FULL_63_20, assembly GCA_001770775.1. Taxonomy (GTDB): domain Bacteria; phylum Pseudomonadota; class Gammaproteobacteria; order Burkholderiales; family Burkholderiaceae_C; genus Aquabacterium. Next base: position 104,255 of record MESA01000031.1, on the reverse strand, counting down.
ACGCTCGCCACTTCGCCCTGCGTCACGCCGATGGGCGCCCTCGCCTGCTCATCTCCTTGGTGCGCGACATCACGGTGGCCCAGCGAGCCCTGTCCGACCTGGAGGAGTCGGAGCGCCGCTTCCGCGAACTCGTCGAGTCGATGGACGATGGTGTGTATGTCAGCGATGGGGAGCGGGCACAGTGCCTCTATCTCAGCCCCCAGACAGGCTCACTGCTCGGGCTGTCTCCTAACGATGCCACCAACATCTCCGACAGGCTGCGTGCTCTGGTGATCGCCGAAGACCGCACCACCCTGGCGCACCAGGAGGAGCAGGAACGGCGATCCGAGTCGACCGACGCCTTGCTACGGCTGGACATCCCCGGCCGCGGCGTCCGCTGGATGCGTCACAAGAGCCGCTCCAGGCACCTGCTCAGCGGCGAGTCGCGCATCTACGGCCTGCTCTCTGACGTGACCGACGAGCGTCAGCAGGCGTTGGACCTGCAACGCGCCCGCGACCAGGCCGAAACCGCCAGCCACGCCAAGAGTGAATTCATGGCCAACATGAGCCACGAAATCCGCACGCCCATGAACGGCATCCTGGGCATGACCGAACTTTTGCTGGGCACTGAACTCAGCGACAAGCAGCGCCGCTTTGCCCAGGCCGTGTACCGGTCGGGAGAAAGCCTGCTGGAGATCATCAACGACATCCTGGACTTCGCCAAGATCGAAGCCGGCCATGTGGAGCTGTCCAAAGGCGACTTCGTACTGCGCACCCTGGTTGAGGACACCCTCGAGCTGCTCGCTCCGCGCGCCCACGAGCGCGGACTGGAGCTGAGCTTCCGGGAGGAACCCGGCCTGCCACCGGTGGTGTATGGTGACCCTCTGCGCCTGCGCCAGATCCTCACCAACCTGGTGGCCAACGCCATCAAGTTCACGGAGCACGGCGAGGTCGTGATCGACATCCGGCGTGCAAGCACCGACAGCGCCCGCCTCGCGCCCACAGACCAGACGCCAGACACCATGACGCTGGCCTTCCAGGTGCGCGACACTGGTATCGGCATCACGGCCGAGAACCTGCCCCGCATCTTCCAGGCCTTTGTCCAGGCCCAAGGCGGCATGACACGTCGCTACGGCGGCACCGGGCTGGGTCTGCCCATCAGCAAGCAACTGGTCGAGCTCATGGGGGGCAGCCTGAACGTCTGCAGCACTCCCGGCGTCGGTTCGGCGTTCAGCTTCGACCTCCCCGTGGGCATCAGTCACACCCAGATGGCGCACGATCTGGTCAGCGAACCGCACCTGCCCGCCTACAAGGTGTTGGTGGTGGATGACAACGAGACCAACCGCACGGTGCTGGAGAACATGCTGAGTGCCTGGGGCATGAAGGTCATCCTCGCCCAAAGCGGGCGCCAGGCACTCGACCTCCTGCTCACCGAGACGCAAGTGGACCTGGACATCGACCTCGCGTTGGTGGACATGCACATGCCCGAGCTGGATGGCCTGAGCATGGTCGAGATCCTGCGCCGCAGCCGTCGCTACCCGCAACTCAAGATGGTGCTGCTGTCATCGCTGTCTTCGGCCGACGAAGTTCGGCGCGCTCAGGATGCCGGTTTCCACAGCGTGCTGCGCAAGCCGCTGCGCAAGACCGAGCTGCGCCAGACCCTGCAGAGCCTGTCGGCGCAATTGGGCGGTTCGGAGGAACACGCGCAGGCCGGACTACACAAACGCGTGCTGGTGGTCGAAGACAACCCCGTCAACCAAGAGGTATGCGGTCAGATGCTGCGCCGCCTCGGCTGCGAGGTTCGAGTGGCCAGCTCGGCCCTCGAAGGCTTGCGCCGCCTGGGTGAGCAGCGCTATGACCTGATCCTGATGGACATCCAGATGCCAGGCATGGACGGCATCGAGGCCCTCACCTGGTTCCGCAACGGTACCGGCAAGCGTTTCACCTTCCTGACGCCGCCAGAGACCCCGGTGATTGCGGTCACCGCCAACGCCCTGGAAGGCGATGAACAGCGCTTCCTCGACATGGGCTTTGACGACTACCTCTCCAAGCCCTTCCGCCAAGGGCAGCTGCAACAGATGCTGGTGGCGCACACCACCCCAACCGGCATCACAGGCGCAGCAGTGACGCCGCCCAGTCGCGTGACGCGTCCTCAGCCCGCCAGCCCCCCAGCCTCCACCGCAACTGCGCAGCTGCTCGACCCCGACGCCCTGCGGCGCCTGCGGGAGCTCGATCCCAAGGGCGAGAACCACCTGCTCGAGAGGGTGGCTCGGGCTTTCGAGACCTCACTGTCGCGCTTGCTGCCACAATTGAGCGAGGCAGGGCAGCAACAGGATCTCGCCACAGTGGCCCATGTCGCGCATACACTCAAATCATCGTCGGCGAGCATTGGCGCGCTCAAGTTGTCGCAAATGTGTGCCGATCTCGAGAGCATCATCCGCCGCCAGACAGGAGAAGACTTGAGTTCACGCATCCGGGACATTCCACTTGAAGCCGAACGCGTCCAAGCTGGGTTGCAACACGTGCTGGAGACACAGACATGACACGGGGCAACCCGATGACCGACGACGAAGACCAGGAACAACCCAAGGTCTTGCTGGTCGATGACGACGAAGTCACACTGCTGCTGACTTCGATCGCGTTGCGCGAGCGCGGCTTTGCCGTGACGGAGACCACCTCGGGTGAGCGGGCCCTGCGCCTGCTGGCCGACTGGCTGCCCGATGTGGTGGTGCTCGACGCGGTCATGCCGGGCCTGGACGGCTTTGCCACCTGCCAGGAACTGCGCAACATCCCCGGTCACGAATCGATCCCTGTCTTGATGCTCACGGGCCTGGACGACGATGCCTCCATCACCCGGGCGTACGAGGCCGGCGCCACGGACTTCTTCGTCAAAAGCACCCAATGGAGCCTGTTGGCCGGTCGCCTGCGCTACCTGCTTCGCTCGGCCCGCACACGCATCGAACTGGAGCGCAGCAAAGCCAAGTTGGCACGCGCCCAGGATCTGGCCCGCATGGGCAGTTTCGACTGGCGCAAGGGCTCAGGCAACCTGGACCTGTCGGTCGAAGGGCTGCGCGTATTTGGCCTGAGCGCCAACGACCACGTTGGCCTGCGCCAGGTTCTGCGCATGATGCCCGCCGATGAGCGCCTGAGCTTCCAGTACCTGCTGCACGAAGTCTGGCGTCACAGCACTGTGCTCTGCCAGGACGTCAAGATCAACCTGAACGACGGGCGTCAGCGCATCCTTCACCTGGAAGCCGAGCCCGAGTTCAACGAACACGCGAACCTGATCGGCTACACGGGCATCGTGCAGGATGTGACCGACCGCCGACTGGCCGAAGACCAGATCAAGCATCTGGCCAATTTCGACACCCTCACCAGCCTGCCCAACCGCCGCCAGTTGTTCCAGCGCAGCGAGCGCGCCATCGAGCATGCCCGGCGCCTGCACCACGGTGTGGCCCTGCTGCAGGTGGGTCTCGATCGCTTCAAGATCATCAATGAAAACCTCGGGCATCATGCCGGCGACGAGTTGTTGATCGAGGTGGCTCACCGCCTGCGCAACTGCGTGAGACATTTCGACCAGATGCTCGACGGTCACCTCGACCTGCAATCGGCTCGCTCGCATCGCAACCTGGAGGCCGTCGGCCGCCTGGGCGCCGATGAATTCGTCGTGCTGCTGCCCGAAGTCAGCCACCACGACGAGGCCATCGCGACAGCCCACCGCATCCTCGATGCGCTGCGCGCCCCGCTGACCATTGGCGGCCAGGAGTGCTTCGTCACGGCCAGCATCGGGGTGGCGGTGTACCCCGCTCACGGCGTCAACGCCGCCGACCTGCTGCGCCATGCCGATGTGGCCATGGACCTCGCCAAAAGCCAGGGCCGCAACATGGTTCAGGTTTACGACACCCATCTGGCCAGCAAGGGCCGTGTGCGCCTGGATCTGGACACGGCACTGCACAAGGCGCTGGAGCGCCAGGAACTGGTGCTGTACTACCAGCCCAAAGTCGATGTGCGCACCCATCGCATGGTGGGCGTAGAGGCGCTGATGCGCTGGCAGCGAGGCGACCAGCTCGTCTCACCCGCCGACTTCATCCCCTTGGCCGAAGCCACCGGTCTGATCAACGAGATGAGCCTGTGGGCGATCACCGAAGCGGCACGGCAGGCCAAGCAATGGCAGATTCAGTTCGGCTTCGATGCATCCATCGCCGTCAACCTGCCCAGCCGCCTGTTTGAGCAGGATGACCTGGTCGAGCGGATTGAACAGATACTCTGCCGCGAAGCCATCTCGCCGCGTGCCCTGGAGCTGGAGATCACCGAAACCGGCCTGATGAAGGACCTGCAAGGCGTGGTGCCCTCGCTCACTCGCCTCAACCAGATCGGCGTCGAGATCTCCATCGACGACTTCGGCACGGGGTACTCGTCCCTCGCCTACCTGACCAGCCTGCCCATCAGCGAGCTCAAGATCGACCGCTCCTTCGTGCGCGATCTGGGTGAGACACCGCAAAGTTCGGCCATCGTATCGGCCATCATTGCGCTGGCACGCGCGCTGGGCCTGCGTGTGATCGCCGAAGGCGTGGAAACCACCGCGCAGATGGAGGTGCTCTACAGCCTGGGCTGCCACATCTGCCAGGGCTTCCTGTTTGCCCGCCCGATGCCAGCGGCCCAGATCGCCACCTGGTTGAACGACGTCCTCAATGCCAACGGCTTGCCACGCGTCAGCGAGTCGGTCGCCCTCCCCCTTCCGCCCCTCAGCACGCACAGCTGAATCATGTCTACCACTTCCGGCCAGCGACCTTCCGCCGATCTCACCCCCGCCCAGATTGCCAAGGCGGCCCTCGTTCGCCTGGCCCAGAATCGGCAAGAACCCACCCCCGAGAACTACCGCAAGGCCTACGCCCTCGAAGCCGGCGAGGACGCCGGTTTTGCCGGCATCACCCAGCCCGCGCCACTGGATGGACTGCCCCCGTCGCCTGACGATGGCACACGCTGGGCCGACCTGATCACCCGCATCCTTCGCGGTGCAGAGCGGGGCGGCCGACAATGGACCGCCGCCCGCAAGAAGGACAGCCTTCAGCGCGTCATCGACGGCAGTCGCAGCTCGGCCACGCGCCTGCACCAGCGCCTGAACCAACTGGTCAGCAGCTGGGACAGCGACACCCTGGACAGCACCTTGCTGGAAGACGATGGCGCAGCGCCCCCAGCAGCGGCGGTCACAGCCGAAGCCGTTGACAGCGTCCCTCAGAGCGTACCGGTTCCGCCAGCACAGCCTGCACCTGAAACCACCGGCAGCCCCCTGGCATGGCCAGCCCTGGCCCAGCACACGCTGGCCCAACTGGAGCAGACTGTGCTGATTGCGCTGCCCCAGGATCAGGCTCAATCCAGCGAAACGGCCAACGCTTTGCGCACGGCCCTGGCACACAGCCGGGAGCCTGGTATGGACGAGCCTGCCGCCGTCCAACAGCAACTCACCCAGGCCTGCGAACAGGCCCAGCGGGTCATCGAACACCGTCACCACCTGGTCGCCCAGCTCACAGAGCTGTGCCACTCGCTGACCGACAGCCTGGTGGACCTGTCCGAAGACGACAGCTGGGTTCAAGGCCAGTGCCAGGCCATGCGTCACCAGCTGGATGAGGGTTTGCACAGCCGTGGCGTGCGCCACATGCAGCAGTTGCTCAGCGACACCCGCACCCGCCAGCTGGAACTCAAGCGAGAGCGTGAAGCCGCACGCAAGGCCCTCAAGGACCTGATCCACCAGATGCTTCAGCAGATCGCACTGCTGGGCAGCACCACCGACCGCTTTCAGGGCAAGCTGGGCGTCTATGCCGAAACCATCGGCACGGCGGACTCGCTGCAGAGCCTGGCCGGCATCGTGCGCGAAATGGTCGAGGAAAGCCGCGAGGTTCAATCCGTCGTCGCGCAAACGCAAACCCGCCTGCAAGACGAACATGCGCGCGCGACCGAGCTCACCGACCGCGTGCGCGAACTGGAAGACGAGATCCGCAAGCTGTCGGAAGAGGTGTCGACCGACCCGCTCACCCAGATCGCCAACCGGCGCGGCATGATGCGCGCCTTCGAGGCCGAGCAAGCCCGCGTCGAGCGCCAGGGCACCCCGCTGGCCTTGGGCCTGCTGGACGTCGATAACTTCAAGAAGCTCAACGATCAGCTCGGACACCAAACGGGCGACGAAGCCCTCAAGTTCCTCGCCCGGCGTGTGAGTGAATCCCTGCGCCCGGTGGACGTGGTGGCGCGCTATGGCGGTGAGGAATTTGTCGTCATGCTGCCCGACACCCCCCTGGAGGAGGCCCAGAAGGTCTTGACCCGATTGCAGCGCAACCTCAGCGCCGAGTTCTTCACCCACGACGAACACAAGGTGTTCATCACCTTCTCCGCCGGGGTCACGACTTACCGCCCAGGTGAAGCCATTGAAGCGGCCCTGGACCGCGCGGACGTGGCCCTCTACGAAGCCAAGCGCACGGGCAAGAACCGCACCTGTACAGGTTGATCAACGCGCTCTGATCAGTCCATATCCTGCGCAGCCAACCTGCGCAGAGCCGCAGGCACCTTCTCCGGCAGGTCGTCGGCCACCAGGCCTGGCCCAAAAGCCTGCGCCGCCTCGCCATGCAGCCACACAGCCGCGCACGCGGCCTGCCAGGCAGGCATCCCCTGCGCCAGCAAGCCCACAATCAAGCCGGCCAGCACATCGCCCGAACCGGCCGTGGCCAGGGTGGGCGGCGCCGAGGCATTGATGACAGCACGACCATCGGGTGCGGCCACCACAGTGTCTGGCCCTTTGAGCAAGACGATGGCCCCGCTCAGTTGGGCAGCCTTGCGGGCCTTGGCCAGTTTGCCTTCGCACCCCGCCAGGGTGGACGGCGCAAAAATCCGGGCGAACTCCCCATCGTGCGGCGTGATGACCACCGGGCGACCGTGTCCGGCGATGGCCGCAAACAGCAAGCTGGGGTCATCCTGGAACACCGACAAGGCATCGGCATCCAGCACCACCGGGCGGCCACTGGCCAACACGGTCAACACCAGGGCCTTGAGGCCACCGGGGTGCGTGCCACCCAGAGCACCCGGTCCGATCAACACGGCGCTCAGCCGCGCGTCGTCCAGCAAGGTCTGCAAGCCCCCCTGCCACTGGTTCGGGCCTTCACCCACCAGTGGGTGGACCATGATGCTGGTGAGGCTGGCGGCATACACCGGCCAGACTGCCTGTGGCACACACACCGTGGTCAGGCCCGCCCCCACCCTGGCCGCCGCACGGGCAGCCAATCGAGGGGCACCGGTCATGAGCGGCCCGCCCCACACCAGCGCATGCCCACGGTGATACTTGTGGCCCACCACGTCGGCCCGGGGATACACGGTCTGCCACAAGGCCGGCTCGTTCTGCCAGGTTCGCACCTGCAAACGCGTCAACACGGCATCCTGCACCCCGATGTCGGCGAGCACGAGTTCGCCGCACAACTGCCGACCGGGCATCAACAGGTGCGCTGGCTTGAATCGGAAGAACGTGACCGTCACATCGCAGTGCACGGCCCCGGCTGACACGCCGCTGTCGCCCCAGACGCCACTGGGCACGTCGACCGCCACGATGGGCAGACCCTTGCGCTGCGCCTTGGCCAGCACGCGCGCCGCCATGCCTTCCAAGGGACGCGTCAGGCCCGCACCAAACAGGGCATCGACCACCAGAGCCTGACCGTCCAGGTTGGCCTCATCCAGCACGGCGCTGAAGGCTTCCCCCGGCGCGCAAGCGACACACCGAGTCTGCCAGTACGCCCAGGCCAGGTGCGCATCACCGGCCAGCCTCTCAGGCTCGGACAGCATGGCCACCCGCACAGGCCAGCCCTGCTGCAGCAACTCGGCGGCGGCAACCAAGCCGTCTCCGCCGTTGTTGCCAGGGCCACAGAGCACCACCGTCGCACGCGGCGACCAGCGTTGCACGACGGCCTGCGCCACCGCACGGCCCGCTGCCTGCATCAGGGTGAAGCCAGGTGTGCCGGCCTCGATGGTGAGGGCGTCGGCCTGCGCCATTTGCCCCACCGTCAGTAATTCACATGCCATGTTGGTTGCAAGGGCGGCGCTGCGCCCCAAGCCAGATCAGCCCCCAGTGTGCCGCCAACACCCTCACTCAGGGGGCATGCAACGTCACTTCCCCCCTGAAATCGCCAACAAGACCACACGAATCACAAGGACAACCGCACCGTACGTTTTGTGAACTGTTTAGTATTTATTTGTACCTAGCGGTATTCAGCGCACACGCGCTTGTCACGCCACCCTCAACCCATCGGAGTCATCATGAACGCACTGAGCAAACGTCAATTCCTGAAACTGAGCCTCGCCAGCGGTGTCGCGCTGTCTCTGTCCGCCTGTGGCGGGGGCGACGAGCACGACATTGTTGAGGTGTTGAGCGACTACCCGGAGTACAGCCTGTTGGTGGAGGCCGTGCAGGCCGCAGGTCTGGTGGGCACGCTCAAGGGCAGCGGCCCCTTCACGGTGTTCGCCCCGAACAACACGGCTTTCGCCAACCTGCTCAGTGAATTGAGCATCACCAAGGACGCCCTGTTTGCCAACAAGCCGCTGCTGACAGCCGTGCTGACGTACCACGTCCTGCCGGCCCGGGTGAGCGCAGCCGACATCCCCTTTGGCCGTGCCATCACCACGGTTGAAACGGGCATCCTCAAAATTGACAATGCCGCCGGCGGTCCCGTCATCACCGACGAACGCAACCGCACCGCCAACATCAAGGTCACGAATCTGTATGCACGCAATGGCGTGATTCATGGCATCGACAAGGTCATCCTGCCGGGAGACAAGGACATCGTGGCCACGGCGCAGTCGATTTCAGACTTCAGCATCCTGGTCGAAGCTGTGATCGCAGCCAACCTGGTGAGCACCTTGCAAGGCCCGGGCCCATTCACGGTGTTCGCGCCCACGAATGCAGCCTTTGCGGCAGCATTGAGCGAACTGGACGTCAGCAAGGAAGACCTGTTTGCCAACACCACTCTGCTCACCCAGATCCTCACGTACCACGTGGTGCCGGCACGCGTGCTCAAGGCTGAGGTGCCCCTGAACACGGACATCACCACCGTGGAGGGCACAAGCTTCCAGGTCAACAACAGCCTGCGGATCGTCGACGTTGCGAATCGCTTGCCCAACATCGTCACCACAGACGTACTCACAACCAACGGCGTGATCCATGTGATCGACCGGGTCATCCTGCCGTTCGATCCTTCTGCGCCTGTCTGATCAGTCAACACCACGCGCGCCTCGGCGCCTCGCACCACGTCATCAAACGGACAGAGCACGCCCTCTAAAATCGAAAGCTGCTCTCTCAGACAACGTGGAACGAGGTTGCCGACATGATCCCGCTCGAGATCCGACAGATCGGAAATGCCGCCCTGCTGCTGCGCGAGGCGATCGCGCAGCAGCCGGTTGGCCATCACCCCAGCATTGAGCTGGAACGCAAGGCGCTGGCCCTGCTCACGGCCTCACTGGCCGAGCAGGGCTACCTGCTGGAAGACTTCGACGGCAGCGAAGACAACGACGAAGGGCTTTGAGCCCCAGCGCCTCAGCCCGCCCTGACCGGTGCAGCCGGCACCACGGACGGAGGCCAATCGACGTGTGAAATCCAGGACACGGCGAAGACGCCCAGCGGTTGCGATCTGGCGCCATGCGCCACCACCTCGGCAGACCCCGCGGACTTGCACGAACCCAGAACAGCCACGAAGGTGACCTGCAGCCATGCTGGCAAGGTCACCCAGTGATTTGATCCTGCCCGCATTGCTTTCCCCCTGGTGTTTTCGGACGTTTGTATCACCTGAGACGTGACAAAGATGTGACGCTGCGCATGCCTGAGTAAATCAGATATATCATATAAATGATTTACACCATTAAGGAGTACGCCTTGATCGATCCCCAGAAGTCCGACGCGGCCGAAGCCACCCACACGTCCAACACGTCCAACACGTCCTCCACTGACGCAGTCTCGACCACCGCCGAAACTGTGGTGACCGCAACCGAGGTGGCGCCCGCCCCGGCGGTGAAAGCGCCCGCACAGCCCAAGAAGGCGACGCGTGCGCGCGCCACGGCCAAGGCCTCGCCCGCCGCGCAGCCAGCCGCCAAGCCTGTGGCCGAGCCCAAGCTCGCGGTCGCAGCCAAGCGCACAGCCACCCCGGCCAAGCCAACGCCCAGCGTGACCACGATCACCGCCAAGGTCGCATCCAAAGTGAAGCCGGTGGCCACACCAAAGGTCAAGTCGGCCGACAAGAAAGCCTCGACGCCTACCCTGGGCAACAAGGTCGCCCCCAAGGCAGAGAAGGTCAAAGCCAAGCTGATCCGCGACAGCTTCACCATGCCGCGTGAAGACTGGGACCTGATTCAGTACCTCAAGGAGCGTGCCCTCGCCTTCCAGCGCCCCACCAAGAAGAGCGAGCTGCTGCGCGCAGGTCTGCAGGTGCTGGTGGGTTTGAGCGACGCCAAACTGCAAGCTGCGCTCGAGCGCCTGACGCCATTGAAGGCCGGTCGCCCCAAAGGGTCGGGCAAGTAAACCAGGCCAACGCCTGCCGCCGTTGAGGCAATTCAGGCAAGAAAAAAGCGAGTCCTCGGACTCGCTTTTTTTATTTTGGCGGGTGCGGTGAGATTCGAACTCACGGAGGGCTACAAACCCTCGCCGGTTTTCAAGACCGGTGCCTTAAACCGCTCGGCCACACACCCATGGGTTCGCATTGTAGTGGCGGATCAGGCCTTGCCTGGCTTCTGCGCCTGCGGACAAGCGATCTGAATCAGCTCCCGCGTGGCGCCGTCGATACGCACCGCCGTCAGATGCCCGCCCCACAGGCAGCCCGTGTCCAGCGCCAGCAGGTCGTCCCGGTTGATCAAGCCCAGCGTAGACCAGTGGCCGAACGCCACCGGTGTGCCCTCGGTGCGCCGACCCGGCACCTCGAACCAGGGCAGATAGCCCTCGGGCGCACCGCCGGCCCCCTCCTTGGTCGCAAACTCCATGGTGCCGTCGACCGCACAAAACCGCAGGCGCGTCAGGCTGTTGACCACGCAGCGCCAGCGATCCACGCCCTGCAGGCCCTCATCCCAGCGGGCGGGCTCATTGCCGTACATCGTGGTCAGAAACTCACCCACCTCCGGGCTGCGCAGCATGGCCTCCACCTCACCGGCCAAGGCCACGGTCTGGGCCGCATCCCATTGCGGCACCACCCCGGCATGTACCATCAACCAGCCATGCTCATGCACCGCCATGCGTTGCTGGCGCAGCCAATTCAACCAGTCGTCCCGGTCCGGGGCGTCCAGAATCGGGGCGAGCGTGTCGCTGCGGTGCATCTTGCGCACCCCATGCGCCACCGCCAGCAGGTGCAGGTCGTGGTTGCCCAGCAGGCAGGTCGCCGCGTTGTCCAGGCCTCGCAGGCGCCGCAGCACCCCCAGCGAGTCCGGCCCCCGGTTCACCAGGTCCCCCAGCACGAACAGGTGGTCGCGTGACGGAGAAAATTCAATCGTCTGCAGCAAGCGCTCCAGCGGTTTGCAGCAGCCCTGCAGGTCACCCATCAAATAGATCATGGCGTGATTCTGCTACGCTTGAGGCATTGAAACGACCGGCCCGACTGTGTCGGCGCCCTCTATGGACTTAGCGCTACTGATTTTCCTGGTTCTGATCAACGGCATATTTGCGATGTCTGAGATGTCGCTCGCCGCCAGCCGCAAGGCCAGATTGCAGGTAATGGCCGAAACCGGTGACTCCGGCGCCGTGGCCGCCATGGTCTTGCACGACAACCCCACACAGTTTCTCTCTACCGTCCAAATCGGGATCACGTCCATCGGCGTTCTCAACGGGATCGTCGGTGAAGCGGCCTTCTCACCACCGCTGGCCGATTGGCTCCTCACCTGGATGCCTGTCACCGAGCGGGCGGCCAGCATCACGGCCACCGGCCTGGTCGTGGTGATCATCACCTTCATCTCCATCATCTTTGGCGAACTGGTCCCCAAACGCGTAGGCCAGATGTACCCCGAGCCCGTGGCGCGCCTGGTGGCCAAGCCCATGCTGTGGCTGTCGCGCCTGGCCCTGCCCTTCGTGAAGCTGCTGGCCGCCAGCACCGAGGGCATCCTGCGCCTGCTGGGTGTGCGTGACACCGGCAACCGCAGCGTGACCGAAGAGGAAATCGCAGCCCAACTGGAAGAAGGCCTGGACGCCGGCGTGATCGAGGCGCACGAGCACCAGATGGTGCGCAATGTGTTCCGCCTGGACGAGCGCCACATCGGTTCCATGATGATCCCGCGCAGTGACATTGCCTGGCTGGACATTGAACTGCCGCTGGCCGACAACCTGGCCATCATCGCCGAGCATGGCTATTCACGTTACCCGGTCTGCCGGGGCGGACTGGACGACGTGGTCGGCGTGATGACCGCGCAGCAGTTGCTGCACCAACTCACCCAGCATCAGGCCAACAGTCTGGCCGAGGGGCTGCTGCCCGCGGTGTTCGTGCCGGAAACCCTCTCGGGCATGGAGTTGCTGGAGCACTTCCGCGGCTCCGACACGCAGATGGTGTTCGTGGTCGATGAGTACGGTGAGGTGCAAGGCGTGATCACCTTGCGTGACGTGCTCGAAGCCATCACCGGTGAGTTCACCCCCTCGGAAGCGGGCGACGCCTGGGCCATCCAGCGCGAGGATGGCAGCTGGCTGGTGGACGGCCTGATCCCCATCCCCGAGCTCAAGGACCGTCTGGAGATCAAGTCACTGCCGGACGAAGACCGGGGGCGCTACAACACCCTGGCGGGCATGGTGATGTTGCTGCTCGGCCGCCTGCCGCAGACCACCGACACCGTCGAGTGGGACGGCTGGCGCTTCGAGGTGGTCGACATGGATGGCAAGCGGATCGACAAGATCCTGGCCACCCATTTCCAGGAAGACTGAGCAGTCTCACGGCCTGGTGGTCAAGGCTGCCGGCTCGCTCAGGTCCCAGTAGCGGGGCGACAGGGTGCGCCAGCACTGCCCCAGCACCAGACTCCGTGGTGATGACGCGGGCGGCGGCTCGTGCCCGGCGCGCGGTCGCTCGTCACTGCGCCACAGATAGGCCCCGCAGGCGGGTGTCGCCATGACCGGAAAACCCAAGCCCAGATAGCGGGCCAGCACCGTGGGCGCCGGATGCCCGTAACGGTTGCGACGCCCGGCTTGCACGATGGTCTGCTCTGGTCGAACTGCTTCCAGAAAAGCCTGGGTGGACGATGTTTGGCTGCCATGGTGGGGCGCGATCAACACTGTGCTGCGCAAAGAGGCCTCGGACAACGCACCATCAGGCCCGTGTGTGGGAACGCCTGGGGCCCAACGTGCAAGCAAGGCGCGCTCTTGCTCCGCCTCGATGTCGCCTGTCAGCAGCACGCTGCGCGGATCCCCCTCGGTGGTAGACACCCGCAGCACACACGACAGCGCATTCGGTGCCAGGCGATCACGCCGATCGGCATCGGCCACGGTGGGATGCAGCACCTCGAAGCGCACCTCGTCCCAAAGCCAGTGCTGGCCGGCCACGCAAGGCGAGTGTGGCACCACGCCACGCCGACGCGGGCGCTGCCACTGGCGCACCTCGTGGGCCTCGTCCAGCGTGCTGTGCAAGGCAAGCACCGGCAGCGCCGCCAACACCGAGAGTGCGCCGCCCACATGGTCGCTGTCTGCGTGGCTGATCATCAAGGCATCCAGCTCGCGCACTCCCAGGGCTCGCAGCAAGGGCACCAGCACGCGCTCGCCCATGTCCCCCCCAGAGGGCTGTCGCGCCCCGGTGTCAAACAACAGGCTGTGGCGCGCGGTGCGCAGCAGCACCGCCGTGCCCTGCCCGATGTCCACGGCCATCACCGAGAACTGACCCGTGCGAGGTGGCGGCACGATCTGCCAGCCCTGGGGCAGACACACCACGGGCAGCAGGCACGGCAGCACCCACAGCCGCCAGCGCCAGGGCACGGGCTGCACACAGAGCCAACCTGCGCCCACCGCCACAGCCTGCGCCCATCCCGGCAAGGCCGGCGCCTGCCAGACCGCCCAAGGCCAGGCGGCCATGTGCGACAGCACGGCGGTGGTGAGTTGCACCAGTCCGGCACCCACATCCCACAGCGGCGACCACACCACGCCCAACAAGGCCAGCGGCGTGATGCCCAAGGTGAACACCGGAATGGCCACCAGATTGGCCAGCGCCCCCACCAGCGACACCTCCTGAAAGCACACCAGCGCCAGCGGCGCCAAGGCCAAGGTCACCCGCCACTGCGTCCGTACCAACTCACGTACTGCCTCCTTGCCGCGGGCGCGCCAAGAAGGCGCATCCGACGTAGGCAACGCGCCCTCATCGTGCCCCGACGACATCAGGATCGCCACCGCCACAAAGGACAACCAGAACCCCGGCTGCCACAGTGCCCACGGGTCGAACACCGTGATGCAGGCCGCGGCGCTGACCCATACCAGCGGCCAGGGCCAACGACGTCCACCTCCGTGCAGCACGGCCATCACCGCCATCATCAGCACGGTGCGCTGCGCCGGCACACCCCAGCCGGCCACCAGGGCATACAGTGCCGACCCCGCCACAGCCAACACCCGCGCCGCCGCGGGTGCGGGCAAGGTGTGTACCCCACGTTGCCAGCGGGGCCACACCCGACGCACACCGAACGCCACCAGCCAGCCCATCATGGCAATGTGCGTACCGCTGATGCTCACCGCGTGGGCCACACCAGTGCGTCGAAAGATGTCCCAGTCCGCGCGTTCGATGGCCGACTGGTCGCCAACGGACAAGCCCACCAAAACACCTGCGGCCCGCCCCTCGCTCACCCGCGCCTGAATGGCCTCGCGTACACGCTGCCGAAGGCGCTCGATGAGCCCAGGCTCCCACCAGCGCGGCTCACTCACCTTCACGGGTGGGGTCACCCGATGGCGCACGCTGCCGGTGGCCCGGATGCCCTGCTCGAACATGCCACGTGTGGCGTCAAAACCGCCTGGATTGGACAGACCATCGGGTTCATGCAGGCGCACGTTCAAGGCCCACACCTGCCCTGCGGCCACAGCCGCCATGCCGGCTTGGGCATCGGCGTACAGGCGAATGTGTTCGGGCAAGCGTGTGCCAGCAGGCGGGGTGGGAGCTTGCAGCAACCGAGCATCAAAGCGCCAGGTCCCACCGGACAGGGGCTGCGGCAGGCCCGTTACCCGCACGCGCACCGGCACCTCATCCCAGCCAGAAGGCCAGACCTGGGTGGCGCGCTCTTGCGCCCGCCACCCTGTGCTGCCCCAAGCCAGCAACACCATCACCGGGCACCACAGCCAACGCCGCCAGGCTGTCGCGCCACGCAGGCGCTGCCACAGCAGGAGCGCTGCGCACAGGCTCAACGCCATCCACAGGATGCATAGGTAGAACTGAGGTGCACGCAGCGCCGGTTCACTCAACTGGTTGGCCACGCCCACCAACCAACTCAATGGCAGCGCCAGCCACAAGGCCATGCCCGTCGGCGCGCGACGCACTGAGCCTGCGTCTCTCACGATGGTGTCCTCCGCAGTGGCAGACACCCCATGGCCCACCCGGGCCGATTGTCGGGAGAAGCAAGGGGCCCACACTCACCCTGAAGAGGTCACCCTCCTGGGCGATGGACAGTGCCCCGGAGTGGACGCTCAGCGCATCTGCCCGACGTTGAACACCGAGACCATTTGCATCAACTCGGCAGCCTGGTTGCGCAGGCTCTCTGCTGCGGCTGCACTTTGCTCGACCAGCGCAGCGTTCTGCTGCGTGCCCTGATCCAGCGAGTTCACGGCCAGGTTCACCTGATGGATGCCGCCCGTCTGTTCCTGCGCCGAGGTGTGGATCTCGGAAATCAGTTGCGTCACGTGGTTCACCTGCCGCACGATCTCGGCCATGGTCTCGCCCGCCTCGTTCACCAGTCGGCTGCCCAGCGCCACCTTGTCCACCGAGTCGGCAATCAGGCTCTTGATTTCGCGCGCCGAATTGGCGCTGCGCTGCGCCAGATTGCGCACCTCGCCTGCCACCACTGCAAAGCCACGCCCTTGTTCGCCGGCCCGGGCAGCTTCCACCGCCGCATTGAGCGCCAAGATGTTGGTCTGAAAGGCAATGCCGTCCATCACCCCGATGATGTCGGCAATCTTGCGGCTGCTGTGCGAGATCTCGTCCATGGTGTGCACCACCCGGCCCACCACCTCGCCGCCTTGGTTGGCCACCTGAGCCGCCTGACCAGCCAGTTGGGCCGCCTGCTGCGCATGGCTGGCGCTCTCCTGGACACCGTCGGTCATTTCCTGCATGGACGCGGCGGTTTCTTCCAGGGCCGCCGCCTGCTGTTCAGTGCGGCGCGACAGGTCGCCATTGCCTGTCGCGATCTCGGCCGAGGCGATGGCAATGCTGTCAGCCGACTGGCGCACCCGCGCCACGATGTCACGCAAGGAGTCTCGCATGCGCTGCAGGGAGCTCGCCATCTCCCCGATCTCGTCGTGCCGACGCACCTCAATGTGCGCCGTCAGGTCCCCCTGGCCCACCTGATCGGTGGCCTGCCCCAGAGACTGGAGCGGATCCAGCACCGCTTTGGCCAGTTGGCGCGTGGTCAACACCAGAACCACCGCGATGCCCCCCATACCTGCCACCACCCACAAGAGCACGGTCATGGCACGCGCCTGCGCCTCGGCGCGCAAAGCTTCGGAGCGTGCCGCCTCATGTTGCACGTAATCGCGCTGGGCATCCAGGTAAGCAGCCACGGCAGGCAAGACCTGCGTTTTCAGCGCCTGCAAAGCGGCCTCTTCCTGCCCATCTTTTTTGAGCTTGCGCGCCTGATTGCGCAGGTCAATGTAGGCCTTGCGCTTACCCGCCACGGTGTCGAGCAAGGCCTTCTCCTCAGGTAACTGCGAACTGGCCTCCAGCCCTTTCTGCAGCTCGGAGATACGCGCCGACGTGGCATCCACATCCGGTTTGAGTCGGGCATCAAGCTCCGTATCCACTGACTGCAAGACCGCCACCACACGTGCCGCATTGGCTTCGGTCAGCCCTGACCAGGTGTAGGCGTCTCCCAATTTGGCTTGCTGGTCACTCAAAGCCTGGGCCGATTCTGCATCCACCCGCTTCATGGTCCAGGCGGCACCCACACCCATGGCCACCGCCGCCAAGCCGATCACCAAAGGGGGCAGCCAAAGGCGGCGGGCAATCGTCAGTGTTTTCCGTGTGCTCATGTCAGAGGGTTTCATCGGTGTAGGATCCAAGCTTATTGCCCCTCTTTTCTGCCACAGCCATGTCCATCGAACAACGCTTGCAAACCCTTGGCATCACCTTGCCGCCCGTGGCCGTTCCGGCCGCTGCCTACGTGCCTTTCGTGCGCACAGGCAACCAGATCTTCCTGTCCGGGCACATCGCCAAGAAAGACGGCAAAGTCTGGGTGGGCAAGCTCGGGCAGAACATGACGACCGACGAAGGTAAGCAGGCCGCCCGCGCCGTGGCCATCGACCTGATGGGCACCCTGGCCGTGGCCGCCAGCGGTCTGGACAAGGTCGTGCGCATCGTCAAGGTCATGAGCCTGGTCAATAGCACCCCCGAGTTCACCGAACATCACCTCGTCACCAATGGCTGCTCGGAACTGCTCGGCGAGGTCTTCGGTGAAAAGGGCGTGCACGCCCGCAGCGCCTTTGGTGTGGCCCAGATCCCATTGGGCGCCTGCGTCGAGATCGAACTGATCGCCGAAGTGGCCTGACGCCATGCGCACCCTGAGTCCCCGCCTGATGCTGTTGACACTGGGCCTGGCGTGCGCCGGCTCGGTAGGCTTGGCGCTGCTGGCGCAGCATCGCTTTGACATGCAGCCCTGCCCCTGGTGCATTCTGCAGCGCATCTTGTTCATCGCCTTGAGCGTGCTGGCCCTGGTTGGTGCGACCCTGCCCAGTGATCTGGGTCGGCGGGTGCTCTCGGCACTGAGCCTACCGCTGGCCCTGGGTGGCATTGCCGCTGCCCTGTGGCAGCACTTTGTTGCAGCCAAAACCAACTCCTGCGCCCTGACCTTTGCTGACCGCGTGAACAGCTACTTCGGGCTGGACACCCGCTGGCCTGAATGGTTCGAGGTGCGCGCCAACTGCTCCGACGCTGCCGTCAGAGTGTTGGGCGTGCCGTTCGAGTTCTGGGCGTTGGGCCTTTTTGCGGTGGCCACGGTCGTGCTGGTGATCAACGTCATCACACCCAAGCGTCGTGCTTGACCAGGACCCAGCCCTGCCGACCGCCCTGGTCGACTTCCCACCTCCACCCGAGGCGCCCCAGGGCCCGCGTCAACGCTGGCGATTCGACCGCCCCAGCCGCTGGCTGGTGGCCCATGACCCCAGCCAGGTGGCGGGCCTGCTGGATGCGGCTCACACACTGGCGCAAGGCGGCCAATGGTGCGTGGGCTGGGTGGCGTACGAAGCCGCGCCCGGCCTGAACCCGCACCTGCCCGTCAAGGCCCTGCCACCGGGCCAGCCATATGCGGTCTGGGCTGTGTTCGACCAGGCCCTGGCCTGGGATGGTCAGCCGGTAGCCAGCCCTCCTGCCGGCAACGACGCAGAGGCAGACATCCCACGCCCATTGTGGCAAGCCGGCCCCTGGCAGGCCGACCTGGACCAGTCCGCCATCGAACAGAAGGTCGAGCAGATCCGGTCGCTGATCCAGGCGGGCGAGGTCTACCAGATCAACCTCACCGGTCAGTTGCACAGCCCTTTCCAGGGCGAACCTGCCGCCCTGTGGCCCTGGTTCATGGCCCTGCGCCGCAGCCAGCCGCAAAGCTATGCCGTGATGCTCGATGCCCGGGCTGCCTGCCGTGTGCCCGGCGCGGTGCTCAGCGTCTCGCCCGAGCTGTTCTTTGACTGGGATGGCGAACAGATCACCACCCGTCCCATGAAGGGCACCGCCCCACGCGGCATGGATGCCGACAGCGATGTCGCCGCCGCCGAGCACCTGCGCACCAGCCCCAAGGAGCGGGCCGAAAACCTGATGATCGTGGACCTGCTGCGCAATGACCTGTCGCGCGTGGCCGAGGTGGGCAGCGTGCGCGTGCCTGACCTGTTCGAGCTGCACGCCCTGCCCACGGTCTGGCAGATGACCTCCACCGTCACCGCACGCAGCCGCGCAGGCCTCCGCCTGAGCGAGGTGTTCACCGCACTGTTCCCGTGCGGCTCCGTCACCGGTGCCCCCAAGCGCCAAGCCATGCACCACATTGCGCGACTGGAGCGCAGCGCACGGGGCGTTTACTGCGGGGCGGTCGGGCTCATGGCCCCAGGTGGACGGGTCACCTTCAACGTGCCCATCCGTACCGTCACGGTCGACACCCTGCCCCCCCCGGCTCCCTGGCGCGCCCACTGCGGCATCGGCAGCGGCATCACCCTGGACGCCACCGGAGCCGGTGAAGCGCGGGAGTGGCAGGCCAAGCGGGCCTTCCTGCACCGCGCCGATGCGCCCTTCCACTTGCTTGAATCGCTGCGTCTGGAAAGCGGCCAGTTCGCACGCCTGCCGGCGCATCTGGCCCGCGTCCAGGACGCCGCCCGGGCGTTTCACTTCGCTGACGAAGACCAGCTCCCAACCCTGGCTCATCGTGTGAGCGACACCTTGAGCGCCCTGGCTCGCACGCACCCCACCGGCGTCCACAAGGTGCGCCTGCTGGTCGACGACCGCTTGCACGTCACCGCCGAGGCCGCCCCGCTGCCCGACACCGCCGCGTCCATCCGGGTCGCCCTAGCCGCACAGCCCATGCCCCCGGCAGATGCCTTCATCCGCCACAAGACCACCCGGCGCACGGCCTACACCCCCTTCGCGCCGCCACCGGGCTGTTTCGACACCCTGCTTTACAACGCGTCGGGCGAACTCACCGAGTTCACCATTGGCAACCTGGGCCTTCAACTCGATGGCCAGTGGTACACACCCCCGCTTTCATGCGGCCTGCTGCCGGGCGTGATGCGCGCCACGCTGCTGTCCGAAGGCCACCTGCAGGAGCGCCGTCTCACGCTGGACGATCTGCATCACGCCCAAGGCCTGGCCCTGCTCAACAGCGTGCGCGGCTGGCTCACCGTCGAGCTGTCTGCCCTGCTCGCCAGCCTCACGCCGCCTTGATCGCTTGAAAAACCCTGGGGCCGCACGGCCTGCCGCTTCCCTGGCAGACTGTGGCCCTGTCTGACACCCCACACGGACTTCACCATCATGCGTCTCCTGCACACCATGCTGCGCGTCGGCAACCTGCAACGCTCCATCGACTTCTACACCCAGGCCCTGGGCATGACCCTGCTGCGCACCACCGACCGGCCAGAGCAGCAGTACACCTTGGCCTTCCTCGGCTACGGTCGCAACCCCGAGCACGCCGAGATCGAGCTGACCTACAACTACGGTGTCGAGCAGTACGAACTGGGCACCGCCTACGGCCACATCGCCCTGGGCGTCGACAACGCCGCGGCCGTGTGCGAAGCCGTGCGCGCCAAGACCGCCACCCTGGGTGGCAGCATCAGCCGCGAAGCCGGCCCCATCAAGGGCGGCAGCACCGTGATTGCCTTCATCACCGATCCCGACGGGTACAAGATTGAGTTGATCGAACGCCCTGAGGCGGCCAGCGAGTTGCAGACGTCCTGAAACACCTCAGCCACCGGTACGTGCCGCACAGGCCAAACGCCAGGCAGCAAAAAGGGACCCACGGGTCCCTTTTCTCATCCACGCACCTACCGCCTCATCGCTGCGCCGCGATACGGGGGGTGTCCACCTTCACATCCCCACACTGCGCACGGTGGCGCAGCGCATGGTCGATCAGCACCAGGGCCAGCATGGCCTCGGCGATCGGCGTGGCACGGATGCCGACACAGGGATCATGGCGACCAAACGTCTCCACGGTCGCCGGCTGGCCGTTCAGGTCGATGGACTGACGCGGTGTGCGGATCGAGCTGGTCGGCTTGATGGCGATCGCCACGCGCAGGTCTTGGCCAGTCGAAATCCCACCCAGCACGCCACCGGCGTGGTTGCTGGCAAAGCCATCGGGGTGCAGCTCGTCACCATGCACGGTGCCGCGCTGGCGCACGCTCTCAAAACCCGCACCAATCTCCACGCCCTTGACCGCATTGATGCCCATCATCGCGTGGGCGATATCGGCATCGAGCTTGTCAAACAGCGGCTCGCCCAGGCCCACCGGCACGCCGCTGGCCTCGACGATCAGCTTGGCGCCGCAGGAATCCCCGTCCTTGCGCAACTCGTCCATGTAGGTTTCCAGTGCGTCGATCTGGCTCACATTGGGCGCAAAGAAAGGGTTGTTGGGCACATGCTCCCAGCCCTCGAACGCAATGGGGTGCTCACCCAGTTGCGTCATGCAGGCACGGATCTCGGTGCCGAACTGCTCGCGCAGCCACTTCTTGGCCACCGCGCCAGCGGCCACCATCGGGGCCGTCATGCGCGCCGACGAACGCCCGCCCCCGCGCGGATCACGGATGCCGTATTTGTGCCAGTAGGTGTAGTCGGCATGACCCGGGCGGAAGGTCTGCAGGATGTTGCCGTAGTCCTTGCTGCGCTGGTCGGTGTTGCGAATCAGCAGGGCAATCGGGGCGCCCGTGGTCTTGCCTTCGTAGACACCGCTCAGGATCTCGACGGCATCGGGCTCGTTGCGCTGGGTCACATGGCGCGAAGTACCCGGACGACGGCGGTCCAGATCAGGTTGAAGGTCCGCTTCAGACAAGGCCATGCCCGGAGGACAGCCATCGATGACGCAGCCGATCGCCGGGCCGTGCGATTCGCCAAAATTCGTGACCGTGAACAAAAGACCGAGGGTGCTGCCTGCCATAGAGCGCCAACCAGAAGTGCAAAGGGAAGCGCTTATTGTCCCCCATCAAGGCACTCCCAGCGATCCGGAAAGCAAAACGCCCGGCTCAACCGGGCGTTTGTGCATCATCAGGCCGCCGGATTCACAGCAGCGCCTGGCGTTCCTTGCCAGTTTCCTCTTCGTTCACCGGCCAGTCGCGGATATAGGCCTTGAGCATGCGGTTCTCGAAGTCCTGACCATCGACCACGGCCTTGGCCACGTCGTAGAACGAGATCACGCCCATCAGCGTTCGGTTGGTCATCACCGGCATGTAACGCGCATGGCGGCTCAGCATCATGCGGCGCACCTCGTCCAGCTCGGTCTCGGGGGTACAGGTCAGGGGGTGATCGTCCATGACGGTGCGTACCGTCAGGCTGCCGAACACGCCGCTGTTGCGCACGGTGGCCTTGATCACCTCGCGAAACGTCAACATGCCCACCAGATCACCGTGGTCCATCACCACCAGCGAACCAATGTCGTGATCGGCCATGGATGCGGCCGCCTCGGCCAAAGGCTGCTCAGGCTGTATGGTGAACAGCGTGCTGCCCTTGACGCGCAGGATGTCACTGACTTTCATGGAAGTTCCTCCTCATTCCCGATTCAAAAGCGGTCGGCAAGGCAATCAATATAGCCCCACCCCCTTGACGCATCAAGCTTTCGTGCAATCTGCAACGCACCTGACTCGCCGCACAGGGCATGCCCTCATTGCGACAGACCACAGCGCATCTGAAAAGCGGGCAGACCCTGATGTCGGTCAATTTCTCGTTGCAAGCTCATCGCAACACGTGCGCCAGGGTCAAGTCCTCCAGATGCAACGCGCTCCAGAATCCCTCGGTCACGGCCTCGCGCTTCAACAACACTCCTGCCAATAGCGGGGCCGCAGGTGTGACCACTGGGTCGCAGAGCAACACGAAGCGCCCCCCGTGATCATCCCCGGCCTCGTTCAGCAGTCCAACCCAGTCCAAGGCCTGCAAGGCCTCCAGCAACGGCTCAATCTGCAGCGGATCGGTGCGCAACTCCCTTGCGAGCGCCTCATTGCTCAGGCCACGCTCCGGCGTTTGTTGCACCGCCCACAAGGCCTTCAAAATGGCCAGCGTCAAGGCGAAGTGGTGTCCCGGCGCATCGGGCCAGCGCTTCACCTGAGACAGCAGGCTGGGCGTGTAGGCCACCACCACCGCCCCCATCAGCAAAATGAGCCAGCTCAGGTAGATCCACACCAACAGAATGGGTACCGCTGCGAAGGCACCGAAGATGGTCGCGTAAACCGGCACTTTGGACAGGTAAAGCGCCAGCCCTTTTTGCGCCAGCTCCAAACCCACCGACGTGAACACCGCCCCGCCCCAGGCGTGGTCCCAGCGCACAAAGGTGTTGGGCACATAGCGGTACAGCGCGGCAAAGCCCGCCGTCTGCAAGGCGAACACGATCAGACTGAGCGTCAGTCCCATGCCACCCGGCAATTCGTCGACGAGGCCCCGTGAGGCCGACAACACGTAGGACGTCATCCACAAGCTGGCCCCGACCAGCAAGGGGCCCAGCGTCAGCGCAGCCCAGTACACCAGCACCCGCTGGGTGATCGGCCGCGCACGGCGCACCCGCCAGATGCCATTGAGCGTGTGGTCGATCGTGAGCATCAGGGCCATGGCCGTGATGCCCAGCGCGACCATGCCCAGCCCGCCCAACTGGCTCGCCTTCCCAGCAAACTTCGTCAGCGACAGCAAGACCTGCTTGGCGATCGCATCGGGCACCAGGCCCTGAATGACCTGCTGCTCCAGCACCTTGCGAAAGCGCGAAAACACAGGAAAGGCGCTGAACAAGGCCAGCATCACCGTGAACAAGGGCACCACCGCAATGGTGGTCGTGAAGGTCAGGCTGCCCGCCGTCAAGCCCAGCCGATCTTCCCGAAAACGCTGTCGCAAGGTGTCGTAGGTCTGGCGCCAGGGCCACTGCTGCAAGGTCGTTGCCAGCAAGGTCCAGCGTTGCCGGGCACGCCCCCAGAAAGTCGAATGTGACGTCATCTGGCTATGATGCCAGCCATGCGCCCACCAACTGGGCATCCACCCGCCGTGCGCGCCTGATTTTTCATCCATGACCACCTCCGACACCCCCTCCCCCGCCTCCGACAACGAGCCCGCCGACCGGGACACCTTCTTCGCCCACCACCCACCCGAGCGCCGCGTCACCATCGAACGCCTACGCCTGCTGTGTGTGGCCTCGCTGGTGAGCCTCATCGGCCTGGGTGTGGCGTGGGAGTTGTGGCTCGCCCCCCTGCCCCAAGGCACCGGCATGCTCGCCCTCAAGGTGCTTCCCCTGTGCCTGGGCGTGGCCGGCCTGCTCAAGCACCGGCTCTACACCTACCGCTGGCTCACCCTGCTGATCTGGCTGTACTTCACCGAAGGCGTCGTGCGCGTCACCGGTGATGCGGGGCTGTCTCAGATCCTGGCGGGCATCGAAGTCGTGCTCAGCGTGGTGCTGTTCACCGCTTGCTCGGTCTACATCCGCCTGCGCCTGCGCGTGCTGCCGCCCAAACCCAAGAAAGGCACGGCGGCATGACGGATGTGCCGTCGTCCCCCTGCGGCCAACATGAGGCCTTGCTCGAAGCCTTGCGTCAGACAGTGGGGGCTGCGGCCGTTCTGAGGCCCGACGCACACGATCCACTCGATCGATACCAGGTCGACTGGCGCAAGCGTTACCGCGGCCAAGCCCTGGCCATCGTGCGCCCCGCCTCCACAGACGAGGTCGCCGCGGTTGTGCGCCTGTGTGCCCGTCACCGCGTCAGCATCGTGCCCCAGGGCGGCAACACCAGCTTGGTCGGGGGCTCGGTGCCGGACGACAGCGGCCAGCAGATCGTGCTCAACCTGGGGCGACTCAAGCGCGTGCTCGCTGTCGATGCCGCAAACCTGTCCATGACCGTTCAGGCCGGCTGCTTGCTCGCCGACGTGCAACGCGCCGCCGACGAGGCGGGCTTGTTGTTCCCGCTGAGCCTGGCCTCTGAAGGCAGCTGCACCATTGGCGGCAACCTCGCCACCAATGCCGGCGGCACCCAGGTGCTGCGCTACGGCACGGCCCGCGAGCTGTGTCTGGGCCTAGAGGCGGTCACCGCCCAGGGCGAGGTCTGGGATGGTCTCAAGAGCCTGCGTAAGGACAACACTGGCTACGACCTGCGCGACCTGCTGATCGGCAGCGAAGGCACCCTGGCCATCATCACGGCCGCCACCCTGCGGCTCTATCCGCGACCCACCCACCACCAAGCCGCCTTGGTCGGCTGCGCCACACTGGTGCAATGCGTGAGCCTGCTGCAACAGGCTCGCACCCAGCTAGACGCCCGCCTCACGGGCTTCGAGGTCATGCACCACGCCCCGGTGGCCTTGGCGCTGCACCACCTGCCCGAACAAGCCCAGGCGGCCCGCGCCCTGCTGACACCCGAACAGCCCACCTTGCCCGCTTGGACGGTGCTGCTGGACACCGCCGACACCGGTCGCGCCAGCACCCTGACCGACGACCTGGAAACCCTGCTGCACGAAGCCCAACAACAAGGGCTCATCGAACGCGCGACCCTGTCCCAGACCGACGCGCAATACCGCGCGATGTGGACGCTGCGCGAAGCCATCCCGATGGCAGAGAAAATCGAAGGGCACATGGTCAAGCACGACATCGCCGTGCCCACCTCGCTCGTCCCCGCTTTTGTCGAGCAGGCCGAAGCCACGCTGCAACAACGGGTTCCCGGGTGCCGCATCGTCTGCTTCGGTCACCTCGGGGATGGCAACCTGCACTACAACGTCCAGGCCCCTGTCGACATGAACACCGAGGTCTTCCTCGCGCAACACGAGGCTGCCATCCACAGTTTGGTCTACGACCTGGCCCTCAGCCTGGGTGGGACGATTTCTGCAGAGCATGGCATCGGTCAGCTCAAACGGGCCGAACTGGGGCAACGCCAAAGCGCCACCCGCACGGCCTGGATGCGCGCCATCAAGCTGGCACTCGACCCCGACCAGCGCTTCAACCCCGGTCGACTGGTGCCCTGAGTACCCTGACCACGCGCTAAATCCGGTGGCCCACCCAGGCGGGCCAGCCCTCACTGCAGCGGACCCTTGAGTCCTTCGGGGATGGGCAGACTCAACACCTCGATGCCCTCCTCACGCAGGGCTTCGCGCTCCTCGGGCGAGGTCTGACCGCGAATGGCGCGCTCCGGCGCATCGCCGTGATGGATGCTGCGCGCCTCATCTGCAAAACGCTCTCCCACATCTTCGGTATGGGTCACCACGTGACGAACCACTTGCAGGTAAGCGGCTTGCAAAGCCTGCAGCGCTGCATCGGCGCTCTGGGCCGCGTCATCCCCGGCTGCCCGGACCGCTGGCGCTGCCGCTGCCCCCGCGCCCGACACCAACTCCCCCACGTTCGCCGACGGTGAGTGCGTACGGCTACGACCCGCCGAAGGCAAGGGCTCGGCCTTGAGATGCGAGACATTCAAGTGCGGTGCCGACGGGCGGCGCACCACCTCGTGGTCACCACACACCGGGCAGCTCACCAAGCCGCGCGCCTGCTGAGACACCAGGTCATCGGACGAGGCAAACCAGCCCTCGAAATGATGGCCGTGCGCACAATGAAGGTCCACCACCAGCATCGTCAGGATCCGGTCGCGGGGTTCACACCGTCTGCCACTGCAAGGGCCAGCGCCCGGCGCGCCACTGCAACAACCACATCATGCCCACCACCGTCTTGGCGTCGGTGAGCTGGCCATCGCGCATCCAGTCTTCCAACTCCTGCTGTGTGGCCGTGAACACATCGAGGAACTCGCCTTCGTCGAGATGCCGCTCCCCCAAGCTCAGATCGTCGGCAAACCAGACCTCGATGACCTCGGTCGCATAGCCGATCACCGGGTGCATCACACCGGCCTTGGCCCAACGGCCGGCCCGGTAGCCCGTCTCTTCCAGCAACTCGCGCTGCGCACAGGCCAGGCCGCCCTCCCCCGCGTCCAGCTTGCCAGCCGGGAACTCGATCATGGTCTGACGCACCGGATAACGGAACTGCCGCTCCATGACCAGCCGACCATCGGGCAGGATGGCCACGATCATCACGGCACCGGGGTGCACCACGTACTCGCGCGTGGCTTCCCGACCGTCGGGCAGGGCCACCCGGTCGCGACGCAGCTCCAGGAAATGCCCCCGGTACACCGCCTCGGACGTCAGCGTGTCCTCACGCAGGTGCGCGTCAGAGGCTGGGGCAGATGAGGATGGCTCAGACTGGGACATCGCCCGGGACTCCGTCGAGGTCAGTGCTTGCGCAGGTAGCGCCACACGAAGCCGGGAAACGCCAGCGTCAGGAACACGCACAGCCACACCGCCACGAACTCCCAGCGCAGCGGGCTGACGCGTCCGAGGTATCCCTCCAGCGCGCGGCCTAGCAAGGCCACGAGCACGGCAAACACCAGCAATTCGAGCAAGCGCCACGCGACGGTCTTGGGCGCCCGCCGGGGCCCGACCACGAACAAGCGATCATTGAGAAAAGGGAAATTGGCCGCGATCAACGCGGCCAACAGCACCAGAAGCACAGCCCATGCGGGCACGAGGCCCGTCATGGTGCTTCACGACGACACAAGGTCATCTTCATGTCGACATCAACCTGCCAGAGACTGGGTGATCACATTGGCGCACAGCGTCATCAGCGCGCCGGGCAAGATGCCCAGGGCCAGCACGGCCAGCGCATTGATCGACAGCAGCGCGGGAGCGGCGCCACCTTGAATGGCCGGCGCCTGAGCAGCCGGTTCGTCAAAGTACATGACCTTGATCACACGCAGGTAGTAGAACGCAGCCACCAGCGACAGCAACACCGCCACGATCGACACGGTCAACAGGACAGGATCGTTGGTGGTGATCAGCGCCTGCAGCACGGCCAGCTTGGCGTAGAAGCCCACGGTCGGCGGGATGCCGGCCAGCGAGAACATGAACACCGCCATCACACCGGCCAGCAAGGGGCTGCGCTTGTGCAGACCGGCCAGGTCGGAGATCTCTTCCGACTCGAAACCCGGGCGCGACAAGACCATGATCAGACCGAAGGTGCCCAAGGTGGTCAGCACGTAGGTCAGCACGTAGAACAGCGAAGAGCCGTAGCCGTTGCCCGCCGACACCGTGTTACCGGCCACCACGCTGGGGATGAAACCCAGCAGCATGAAGCCCAACTGCGCGATACCCGAGTAAGCCAGCATGCGCTTGAGGTTGCTCTGCGCAATGGCGGCCAGGTTGCCCACGGCCATCGAGGCCACGGCCAGGATCATCAGCATCTGCTGCCAGTCGGTGGCGCTGTTGATCAGGCCTTCCACCAGCAGGCGGATGGTGATCGCGAACGCGGCCAGCTTGGGCGCACCCGCCACCAGCAAGGTCACCGCGGTGGGGGCGCCCTGGTAGACGTCGGGCACCCACATGTGGAAAGGCACCACACCCAGCTTGAAGGCCAGGCCGGCGACGATGAACACCACGCCGAAAGCCAGCACCTGCTTGTTAATCTCACCGGTCAGCGTGGCCTGATAGACCTCAGCCAAATCCAGCGAACCCGTGGCGCCGTACATCATCGACAGACCATAGAGCAGGAAACCCGAAGCCAGGGCACCCAGCACGAAGTACTTCATGCCGGCCTCGGTCGCCTGCACGTCGTCACGACGCAGGGCTACCAGGGCATACAGTGACAACGACATCAACTCCAGGCCCAGATAGATGGCCAGGAAGTTGTTGCCGATGATCATGATCGAGATGCCCAGCAGCGAGAGCATGCTCAGGGAGAACAACTCTCCCTTGAGCAGGTCACGGCTGGCAGCATAACCCTGCGCATAGACCAGCGTGCCCATGACGGCCAGGGTCGCGCACAGCGACAACAGGTGCCCCATCGGATCGGTCACCACCATACGCTGCA
>MESA01000031.1:5675-75559 GCA_001770775.1 Burkholderiales bacterium RIFCSPHIGHO2_12_FULL_63_20 | reverse complement strand
CCAGCAGGACGATCTCGGGGGTCACCGCGAGCCAGTTCAAATCAGTCATTTTGTGTCGGCCCTTAGTTCAACTTGCTCAGGGAGACGTGCTTGATCAGCTCCGTCACCGAAACGTGCATCACATCGGTGAAGGGCTTGGGCTGCAGGCCCATCCACAGCACGGCGGCCGCCAACACGGCCAGAATCAGGAATTCGCGGGCATTGATGTCCTTCAGTTCGCGAACGTGGTCGTTGGTCACATCGCCGAAGTACACACGCTTGTACATCCACAGGTTGTACGAAGCGCCCAGGATCAAGGCGGTGGCAGCCAGCAAACCGATCAGGAAGTCGTACTCGACCGAACCCAGAATCACCAGCCACTCACCCACGAAACCAGCCGTACCCGGCAGGCCGCTGTTGGCCATCGTGAACAACAAGGCAAAGGCCGCGAACTTGGGCATGGTGTTGACCACACCGCCATAGCTGGCGATTTCACGCGAGTGAACACGGTCGTACAGCACACCGATGCTGAAGAACATGGCACCCGACACGAAGCCGTGGCCAATCATCTGCACCAGGCCACCGACGATGCCCAGCTCGTTGAAGATGAAGAAGCCCAAGGTCACGAAACCCATGTGTGCGATGGACGAATACGCCACCAGCTTCTTCATGTCCTGCTGCACCATCGCCACCAGACCGATGTAGATCACAGCGATCAGCGACAGGGTGATCACCACCGGGGCGAACTGATGAGACGCGTCCGGGACGATCGGCAGCATGAAACGCAGGAAGCCATAGCAGCCTAGCTTCAGCATGATCGCAGCCAGCACGATAGAGCCGCCGGTAGGCGCTTCCACGTGAGCGTCAGGCAACCAGGTGTGCACCGGCCACATCGGCACCTTCACGGCAAACGCAGCGAAGAACGCACCGAACAGCAGCGCCTGCGGCGTCGCCGGCAGCGGCAGCTTGTGCCAGGTCAGGATGTCAAAGCTGCCACCCGACTTGTAGTACAGGTAGACCAGCGCGATGAGCATCAGCAGCGAGCCGAGCAGTGTGTACAGGAAGAACTTGAACGCAGCGTAGACGCGACGCGGACCGCCCCAGATACCGATGATGATGTACATCGGAATCAGCGTGGCCTCGAAGAACACGTAGAACAGCATGCCGTCCAGCGCCGAGAACACGCCCACCATCAGACCTGACAGGATCAGGAAGGCGCCGTAGTACTGGTGCGGACGGTCTTCGATGACTTCCCAGCCAGCCAGCACCACGATGATCGTGATGAAGGCGGTCAGCGGCACGAACCACATCGAGATGCCATCGACACCCAGGTGATAGAACACGTTGAAGCGTTCGATCCAGGATGCCTTCTCGACGAACTGCATCGCAGCAGTCGTCGTGTCGAAGTCGGTCATCAGCGGCAGGGTCACCAGGAAGCTGATGACCGAACCGATCAGTGCCACCCAGCGGGCGATGCCGGCATGTTGCTGCCGGCCAGCGACCAGCAGCAGGATCCCGAATGCCACTGGAATCCAGATGGCCAGAGAGAGGATATTGGACATTGTTTGCATGAACCGGTCCTCGCGCTCAGTGCTGCAGGAACACGAACCACGTCATGAAGGCGAGCACCCCCAGGATCATGACCAGCGCGTAGTGATAGAGGTAACCCGTCTGGAACAGACGTGTCAGAGAACCAATCAAGCCCACCACCTTGGCGGAGCCGTTGACGATCAGACCGTCGATGATGGCCACGTCGCCCACCTTCCAGAAGATGCGGCCCAGCAGTCGTGCGCCAGCAGCCAGCACCTTCTCGTTGAACCAGTCAAGGTAGTACTTGTTCTCGCCGATCACGATCAGCGGGCGCAGCACCTTGGCCAGGGTCGCAGGGATCTGCGGGGCGACCATGTAGAACACGTAGGCCGTGATCACACCGGCCAGAGCCAGCCAGAACGGTGCAGCCTGGAAGCCGTGCAGGGCCATGGCGGTGGCACCGTGGAAGTGGTGCGCCAGCTCGGCCATGGCCGGATGCTTGGCCGCATCCACGAAGATGGCCGACTTGAGGAAGTCACCGAACAGCAGCGGGCCGACCGTCAGGAAACCGATCACCACCGAAGGGATGGCCAGCAGCACCAGCGGCGCCGTCACCACCCAGGGCGACTCGTGCGGCTCATGAGCATGGCCATGACCGTGGTCGTCATCGTGGTGATCGTGCTCACCCGGGAAGGGTTTGTGATGGAAGTTTTCCTTGCCGTGGAAGACCAGGAAGTAGACACGGAAGCTGTAGAAAGCCGTGACGAACACGCCAGCCAGCACCGCGAACTCAGCGAACCCAGCCGCAGGCAGGTTGCTGGCTTCCACCGCCATGATGATCGAGTCCTTCGAGAAGTACCCCGAGAAGAACGGCGTACCGATCAGGGCCAGGTTGGCCAGCAGGAAGGTGATCCAGGTGATGGGCATGCGCTTCCACAGGCCACCCATGTTGCGGATGTCTTGGTCGTGGTGCATGCCGATGATCACGGAACCGGCGCCGAGGAACAACAAGGCCTTGAAGAAGGCGTGCGTCATCACGTGGAACATGCCCACGCTGTAGGCCGACACGCCCAGGGCCACGGTCATGTAACCGAGCTGCGACAGCGTGGAGTACGCCACCACACGCTTGATGTCGTTCTGGATGATGCCCAGGAAGCCCATGAACAGCGCGGTGATCGAACCGATGATCACAATGAAGTTCAGTGCTGCGTCCGACAACTCGAACAGCGGCGACATGCGCGACACCATGAAGATGCCGGCCGTCACCATGGTGGCGGCGTGGATCAGCGCGGAGATCGGGGTCGGGCCTTCCATCGAGTCAGGCAGCCACACGTGCAGCGGGAACTGAGCCGACTTGCCCATCGCACCGATGAACAGGCAGATGCAGATCACCGTGATCAGCGCCCAGTCGGTCTTGGGCAGTGTGAGCAGGCTCAGCTCATTGCCCTTGGCGAACAGCTCGGTGTAGTTGAGCGTGCCGGTGTAAGCCAGCAGCAGGCCGATGCCCAGGATGAACCCAAAGTCACCCACACGGTTGACCAGGAAGGCCTTCATGTTGGCGAAGACGGCCGTGGGCTTCTTGTACCAAAAACCGATCAGCAGGTAAGACACCAGGCCCACCGCTTCCCAGCCGAAGAACAGCTGCAGCAGGTTGTTGCTCATCACGAGCATCAACATCGAGAACGTGAACAGCGAGATGTAGCTGAAGAAGCGCTGGTAGCCGTCGTCCTCTTCCATGTAGCCGATGGTGTAGATGTGCACCATCAGCGACACGAAGGTCACCACGCACATCATCATCGCGGTCAGGCCGTCGACCAGGAAGCCGACTTCCATCTTGAGCGTGCCCAGCGTCATCCACTCGTAGACGGTGCCATTGAAGCTGGCCCCATCGACGGCGACGGCCTTGAGCGTCATCGCCGAGATGATGAAGGAGATCAGCACGCCCAGGATGGTGAGCAGGTGCGCGCCACGGCGGCCAATCGTCTTGCCGAACAAGCCGGCAGCGATCGAGCCGACCAGCGGCGCCAGGGGCACCGCCAGCAGCGAATTGAGAGAAAGTTCAGACATGGTTGGTATCTCTCCCGATCAGCCCTTGAGGGTGTCCAGATCACTCACGTTGATCGCCAGGCGATTACGGAAGACCAGCACCAAAATGGCCAGACCGATGGCCGACTCGGCGGCCGCCACGGTGAGGATGAAGAAGACGAAGACCTGACCGGCCATGTCCCCCAGGTAGTGGGAGAACGCCACGAAGTTCAGGTTCACGGCCAGCAGCATCAGCTCAATGGCCATCAGCAGCACGATCAGGTTCTTGCGGTTCATGAAGATGCCGATGATCGACATCGTGAACAGGATCGCGCCGAGCGACAGATAGTGCCCCAGGGTGATCGACGTCATGCTTGGCCTCCAGCCTGTTTGTTGGCATCGGCTTCGGCCGCAGGGGCCTCCACCACGGCCGCCACCTTGTGCACGCGCAGGCGGTCGGCCTTCTTGACGCGGACCTGTTCGGCCGGCTTCTGGAAGTGAGCGTCCTTGCGCTTGCGCAGCGTCAAGGCGATGGCAGCAATGATGCCCACCAGCAAGATGACGGCAGCCACCTGCACCGGGAACAGATAGTTGGTGTACAGGTCAATGCCCAAGGCCTTGGCATTGGGCAACGCTGCCACCTCGGGCGGCATGGCCTTGGCAACCGGCAGGTCGAAACCGCGGGTCAGCACGAAGGACATTTCCAGCGCGATCACGACACCGATGAGCCCGGCGGCTGGAAAGTGCTTCCAAAAGCCTTGACGCACGGAGTCGGAGTTGATGTCGAGCATCATCACCACGAACAGGAAGAGCACCATCACAGCCCCCACGTACACGAGCACGAGGGAGATGGCGAGGAACTCGGCTTGCAGCAGCATCCACACGCACGAGGCACTGGCGAACGCCAACACCAGATGCAGGACGGCGGTCACCGGGCTCTTGGCGGTGATCACGCGGAAGCCCGCGTAGACCAGCACGAAGGCGAAGGTATAGAAAAGTAGGGCTAAGGTGTCCATAACGGGTCAGCGGTATTTCGCGTCCGCCTCCTTGTTGGCTGCAATTTCCTTTTCGTAACGATCACCCACCGCCAGGAGCATGTCCTTGGTGAAGTACAGATCGCCGCGCTTTTCGCCGTGGTATTCGAAGATGTGGGTTTCCACGATCGAATCCACCGGGCAGCTCTCTTCGCAGAAGCCGCAGAAGATGCACTTGGTCAGGTCGATGTCGTAGCGGGTGGTGCGGCGCGAGCCGTCATCACGCACATCGGACTCGATGGTGATGGCCATGGCCGGGCAGACCGCTTCACACAGCTTGCAGGCGATGCAGCGCTCTTCGCCGTTGTCGTAACGGCGCAAGGCGTGCAGGCCACGGAAGCGGGGCGACAGCGGGGTCTTTTCTTCCGGAAACTGCACCGTGATGGTCGGCTTCAGGAAGTGACGACCGGTCAGCGCCAGGCCTTTCAACATGTCCAGCAAAAAAAAGCTGGTCACGAACTCTTTGAGGGACGTAGCAGACATTTCGATGGCCCCTTATTTCCAGATGTTCCAGGGCGACATCATCCAGCCGCCGACGATCACCAGCCAGATCAGCGTGATGGGGATGAAGATCTTCCAGCCCAGACGCATGATCTGGTCGTAGCGGAAGCGAGGGAACGAAGCACGCACCCACAGGAACATCGTCACGATGATGAAGGTCTTGATGCCCAGCCAGATCCAGCCCGGGATGAAGTTCAGGAACTCCACCGGTGCCAGCCAGCCGCCGAAGAACAGGATCGCGCACAGCGTCGAGACCAGGATCATGTTGGCGTATTCGGCCAGGAAGAACATGGCGAACGACATGCCCGAGTACTCGATCATGTGACCGGCCACGATTTCCGACTCACCTTCCACCACGTCGAACGGGTGGCGGTTGGTTTCGGCCAGGCCAGAGATGAAGTACACGACCATGACCGGCAGCAGCGGCAGCCAGTTCCACGACAGGAAGCTCAGGCCCATCTCGGCGAACTGGCCCTTGTCCTGGCTCAGCACGATGTCGGACATGTTCAGCGAGCCGGCCGTCATCAGCACGATCACGAAGCAGAAACCCATCGCGATTTCGTAGGACACCATCTGGGCCGAGGCGCGCAGCGCACCCAGGAAGGCGTACTTCGAGTTCGAAGCCCAGCCGGCGATGATCACGCCATAGACTTCGAGCGAGGTGATGGCCATCAGGAACAGCAGGCCGGCGTTGACGTTGGCCAGCGCGACTTCCGGGCCAAAAGGGATCACAGCCCATGCGGCAAGAGCCGGCATGATGGTCATGATCGGGCCCAGGAAGAACAGGCTCTTGTTGGCCGCCGTCGGGACGATGATCTCCTTGAAGATCAGCTTGACCGCGTCAGCGATGGGCTGCAGCAGGCCACGTGGGCCGGTGCGGTTGGGGCCCGGACGAATCTGCGTCCAGGCAATCGCCTTGCGCTCCCACAGGGTCAGATAAGCCACGCAACCGAGCAGCGGCAGCACCAGCGCCACGATCTTGATCAGCGACCAGACCACGGGCCAGGCTGCGCCCAGGTTGGCGGCACCAGCGTTGTACAGGGTATCAATCATCTGTTGTCTCCCCTACCCTTCAGGCTTTTTCGACGCGGATGGCGCCGAAGGAAGCACCCAGGGTGGCGGTGGCCACGGTGGCAGCCGGCACACGCACGACGTTGGCGGGCAGGCTGGCATCCAGGACCGCAGGCAGCACCGCCGAGGCGCCGTCTTGGGTCACCTTGACTTGCGCGCCTTGCGACAGACCCAACTCGGCCCACAAGGCTTGCGGCAGGCTGGCCACCGGGCCCTTGGCATCGGCCGTGGCCTGCAGCGCCGGGGCGCGGCGCACCAGGGCGTCGGCACTGTAGATGGGCACATCGGCCAGACGCTCCAGACCACCGGTCGAAGCACCGAGGATGATGGCAGCCGAGGTGGCGTTGTTCAGCTTGGTCGGCAGTGCCACGAGGTCGCCCAGGGCGGCGGCCTTGACCTCTTCCGAGGTTTCAAAGCCAAAGCCGGCCACACCCAACATCGTGCCCAGCACGCGCAGCACCTTCCAGGCCGGACGGGCATCGCCTTGCGGCTTGACCGAACCGTGGAAGCTCTGCACGCGACCTTCGGCGTTCACGAAGGTGCCCGAAGTTTCGGCAAAGGCGGCAATCGGCAAAATGCAGTCTGCGTAGTCCATCGCCGAGGTCTTGAACGACGACAGCGACACGACCATTTCAGCGCCCTGCACCGCAGCCATGGCAGCGGCGGGGTTGGCGGCATCGAACTCAGGCTCGACGCCCAGCAGCAGCATGCCCTTGAGGCCCTTGCCAGCCAGCATCTGGCCAGCGTTCAGGCCACCTTGTTGCGGCTGGGCACCCACCAGTTGCGCGCCGACCGAGTTGGCCGACTCACCGAAGAAGCCCAGCTTGGCGCCGGTCTGCTCGGCGATCCACTGGCCCAGGGCCTGCAACGACGAGGCTTGCGGGTGTTGCACGGCGGCATTGCCCAGCAGCACGGCAGCACGTTGGCCAGACAGCAGCGAAGCAGCGATCGCCTTGGCGGCATCGGTAGCGTTGCCAGCGACCGGGGCGCTCACGCCCTTCTCGGCGGCCACAGCGGCAGCCACGTCGGCCAGGGCTTGCACCCAGGCGCTCGGTGCCACGGTCACGCGGTTGGCGATCGGCAGCAGCCAGTCGTCGTTCACGCCGCCGATGGCGGAGATCTTGGCGCCGCGCTTGGTGGCCTGACGCAGACGCGCGGCAAACAGCGGGTGATCCTTGCGCAGGAAAGAGCCGACAACCAGCGCGCGGTCCATTGTGGACAGCTCGGCAATCGGCTGGCCCAGCCAGCGTGCACCAGCGCCGGTGGCAAAGTCAGCCTGACGCAGGCGGGTGTCGACGTTGTCGGAGCCCAGGCCACGCATCAGCTGCGCCAGCAGGTACAGCTCTTCGACGGTGCTGTGCTCGGTGGCCAGCGCGCCGATGGTGTTCGCGCCTTGTTCCTTGCTGATGCACTTCAGGCCTTGGGCCACGTATTCCAGCGCGGTCGTCCAGTCCACTTCACGCCACTCACCACCCTGCTTGAGCATGGGCTTGGTGATGCGCTGGTCGCTGTTGAGGGCTTCGTAGCTGAAACGATCGCGGTCGGCGATCCAGCATTCGTTGACGTCTTCGTTCTCGAGCGGCACGACACGCAGCACCTGGCCGTTCTTGACCTGAACGATCAGGTTGGCACCGGTGGAATCGTGCGGGCTCACGCTCTTGCGACGCGACAGCTCCCAGGTGCGGGCGCTGTAGCGGAAGGGCTTGCTGGTCAGGGCACCGACCGGGCACAGGTCGATCATGTTGCCCGACAGCTCGGAGTCCACCGTCTGACCGACGAAGGTTTCGATTTCGGAGTGCTCGCCACGGTTGACCATGCCCAGCTCCATGACGCCGGCCACTTCCTGGCCGAAACGCACGCAGCGGGT
This sequence comes from Burkholderiales bacterium RIFCSPHIGHO2_12_FULL_63_20, assembly GCA_001770775.1. GTDB lineage: Bacteria > Pseudomonadota > Gammaproteobacteria > Burkholderiales > Burkholderiaceae_C > Aquabacterium. The sequence continues at coordinate 67,552 of MESA01000031.1, read as the reverse complement.
GCACTGGATGCAGCGGCTCATCTCTTCCATCGAGATCAGCGGACCGACTTCCTTGTGGAAGACCACGCGCTTTTCTTCGTTGTAGCGAGAAGCACTGCCACCGTAGCCCACAGCCAAGTCCTGCAGCTGGCACTCGCCACCCTGGTCACAGATCGGGCAATCGAGCGGGTGGTTGATGAGCAAGAACTCCATCACGCTCTGCTGAGCCTTGATGGCCTTCTCGCTCTTGGTGCGCACGATCATGCCTTGCGTCACGGGCGTGGCGCAGGCAGGCATGGGCTTGGGCGCCTTTTCGATGTCCACCAAGCACATCCGGCAGTTCGCCGCGATGGAGAGCTTCTTGTGGTAGCAAAAATGCGGGATGTAGGTGCCAGCTTTCTCGGCAGCGTGCATGACCACGCTCCCTTCCTGGCACTGGACTTTCTGTCCGTCGATTTCGATTTCAACCATGGGTGTCGCGCCGATCAGAGGTAGGCAGGGACCGTACAGGTCTTGTGTTCGATGTGGTGCACGAATTCATCGCGGTAGTGCTTGATGAAGGCGCGCACCGGCATGGCAGCGGCGTCGCCCAGGGCGCAAATCGTGCGACCCTGGATGTTCTCGGCCACGTTGTCCAGCAAGTCGATGTCTTCCGGACGACCACGGCCGGTTTCGATGCGATCGACCATGCGCCACAGCCAGCCCGTGCCTTCGCGGCAAGGGGTGCACTGGCCGCAGGACTCGTGCATGTAGAAGTAGGACAGACGTTGCAGGGCCTTGACCATGCAGCGGGTTTCGTCCATCACGATGACGGCGCCCGAACCGAGCATGGAGCCGGCCTTGGCGATGGCGTCGTAGTCCATCGTCACGTCCATCATGATGTGACCCGGGATCACGGGCGACGACGAGCCGCCGGGGATCACAGCCTTGAGCTTCTTGCCACCGCGCACGCCACCGGCGAGCTCCAGCAGCTTGGAGAACGGTGTGCCCAGCGGGATTTCATAGTTGCCAGGCAACTCGACGTCACCACTGATGGTGAACAGCTTGGTGCCGCCGGCGTTGGGCTTGCCCACCGCCAGGAAGGCCTCGCCACCGTTGCGGATGATCCAGGGAACGGCCGCAAAGGTTTCGGTGTTGTTGATGGTGGTCGGCTTGCCGTACAGACCGAAGCTGGCCGGGAATGGCGGCTTGAAGCGGGGCTGCCCCTTCTTGCCTTCCAGCGATTCCAGCAGCGCGGTTTCTTCACCGCAGATGTAGGCGCCGAAACCATGGTGCGCATGCAGCTGGAAGCTGAAGTCGCTGCCCATGATGTTGTTGCCCAGGTAGCCTGCGGCACGGGCTTCTTCGAGGGCGGCTTCAAAGCGCTCGTAGGCTTCGAAGATCTCGCCGTGGATGTAGTTGTAGCCCACGGTGATGCCCATCGCGTAAGCCGCAATGACCATTCCTTCGATGACGGTGTGCGGGTTGAAGCGCAGGATCTCGCGGTCCTTGGCCGTACCAGGTTCGCCTTCGTCGGAGTTGCAGACGAGGTACTTCTGGCCCGGGAAGGTGCGGGGCATGAAGCTCCACTTCAGACCGGTCGGGAAGCCGGCACCGCCACGACCACGCAGCGAAGAGGCCTTGACTTCGGCAATGACCTGATCTTGGGTCATGCCTTCGCCGCCGTCCTTGCCGAGGATCTTGCGCAGCGCCGCGTAACCGCCGCGCGACTCGTAGTCCTTCAGGCCCCAGTTGCTGCCGTCAATGCCAGCGTAGATCTGCGGTTCGATGTGGCGGCCGTGGAAAACGGTTTCCTTGCCGGTCGCCTGGAATTTGGAAAGGTCAAGCATCTTGTCTCACCCTCACTTGGCCTGAGCCTTGAGCGCGTCGACCAGCTCGTCGAGCTTGTCGTTGCTCATGTAGCTGACCATCTGGCGGTCATTCACCAAGGCCACGGGTGCATCGGCGCAGGCGCCCAGACACTCGCAGTGCGAGACGGTGAACAGGCCGTCGGCCGTGGTGCCGCCGTCTTCCACACCCAGCTTGTCGCACAGGTATTGCAGGGCCTTCTGGCCGTCGCGCAACTGGCAAGGCAGGTTTGTGCACACGTTCAACTTGTACTTGCCCACGGGCTTTTGGTTGTACATGTTGTAGAACGTGGTCACCTCATGCACGGCAATGGCCGGCATGCCGATGTGATCGGCGATGGCCTGCTCGGCCTCAGGGGAGACCCAGCCTCGTTCCTGCTGGATGATGGACAGACAGGCCATGACCGCCGACTGACGCTGGTCAGCCGGGTACTTGGCGATTTCGCGGTCGAAGCGCGCTTTGGTTTGTTCGCTCAGCATGATTTGCTCGGTCACTTAGCGGTCGATTTCACCGAACACGATGTCCATCGTGCCGATGATGGCCACGGCGTCGGCCAGCATGTGGCCACGGGACATTTCGTCGAGGGCGGCCAGGTGCGGGAAGCCGGGGGCGCGGATCTTCAGGCGGTACGGCTTGTTGGCACCGTCGGAAGCCAGGTAGATGCCGAACTCACCCTTGGGGTGTTCAACGGCGGCGTAGGCTTCGCCTTCGGGCACGTGGAAGCCTTCGGTGAACAGCTTGAAGTGGTGGATCAGCTGTTCCATCGAGGTCTTCATCTCGACGCGCGACGGCGGCGCCACCTTGTGGTTGTCGGTGATGACCGGACCCGGGTTGGCACGCAGCCAGTCCACGCACTGCTTGATGATGCGGTTGGACTGACGCAGCTCTTCGACGCGGACCACGTAGCGGTCATAGCAGTCGCCATTGGTGCCAACGGGAATGTCGAAGTCGAGCTTGTCGTAGACGTCGTAGGGCTGGTGCTTGCGCAGGTCCCACACGACGCCGGAGCCGCGCAGCATCGCGCCGGTCAGGCCCATCTGCATGGCACGCTCGGGCGTCACGACGCCGATGCCCACGGTACGCTGCTTCCAGATGCGGTTATCTGTCAGCAAGGTCTCGTACTCGTCGACCATCTTCGGGAAACGCTGCGTGAAGTCGTCGATGAAGTCCAGCAACGAGCCCTGACGGTTCTCGTTCATGCGAGCGATCGTCTTGGCGTTCTTGATCTTGCTGACCTTGTACTGCGGCATGGTGTCCGGCAGATCGCGGTACACGCCACCCGGACGGAAGTAGGCCGCGTGCATGCGCGCACCCGACACCGCTTCGTACATGTCGAAGAGGTCTTCACGCTCGCGGAAGCAGTAGATCAGGATGTTCATGGCACCACAGTCGAAACCGTGGGCGCCCAGCCACAAGAGGTGGTTCAGAACGCGGGTGATCTCGGCGAACATCACGCGGATGTACTGCGCACGGACCGGCACCTCGATGCCCATCATCTTTTCGATGGCCAGGCAGTAGGCGTGCTCGTTGCACATCATCGAGACGTAATCCAGGCGGTCCATGTAGGGCAGCGACTGGATGAAGGTCTTGGATTCGGCCAGCTTCTCGGTGGCGCGGTGCAGCAGACCAATGTGCGGGTCAGCACGCTGGATGACTTCGCCGTCCAACTCGAGGATCAGACGCAGCACGCCGTGCGCGGCCGGGTGCTGCGGACCGAAGTTCAGGGTGTAGTTCTTGATTTCTGACATGACTCAGGCCTTGTGCATCAGTGGAGACCACCGTAGTTGTCTTCGCGGATGATGCGCGGGGTGATCTCGCGCGGCTCGATGGTGACGGGCTGGTAGACCACGCGCTTTTGCGCTTCGTCGTAGGTCATTTCCACGTAGCCGGTCGTCGGGAAGTCCTTGCGGAAAGGATGGCCGATGAAGCCGTAGTCCGTCAGGATGCGGCGCAGGTCGTTGTGACCGTCGAAGATGATGCCGTAGAGGTCAAAGGCCTCACGCTCGAACCAGTTGGCGCTGCTCCACAGATCGGTGATGGAGGCCAGCACCGGGAAGTCGTCGTCGGGGGCAAACGCCTTCAGGCGCAAGCGCCAGTTCTTGCTAACAGACAGCAGATGGGTGACGGCGCAAAAACGCGGCCCATCGGCATAGATGCTAGGGCCGCCGTCTTTGTAGGCCGAGTAATCCATACCGCACAGGTCCATCAGCTGCTCGAACTTCAGTTCGGCGTGATCGCGCAGGGTCTGGCAGATGGCGTGGTAGTCAGCGGCGGACACGGTCAGGGTCAGTTCACCCTTGATGTTGTCCAGGCGCTTGATCTTGTCACCGAGGATGCGTTCCAGGGCAGCTTGCAGGGTGGCGAGTTTCTGGCTCATGCAATGGCTCCTGATCAGCGGGCAATGGTGTTTTCGCGGCGGATCTTGGCCTGCAGTTGCAGGATGCCGTAGAGCAGCGCTTCAGCCGTCGGGGGGCAACCGGGCACATACACGTCCACCGGCACGATGCGGTCACAGCCGCGCACCACCGAGTAGCTGTAGTGGTAGTAGCCACCGCCGTTGGCACACGAGCCCATGGACAGCACCCAACGGGGCTCGGCCATCTGGTCGTACACCTTGCGCAGCGCGGGCGCCATCTTGTTGCACAGCGTGCCGGCCACGATCATCAGGTCGGACTGACGGGGGCTGGGGCGGAACAACATGCCAAAGCGGTCGATGTCGTAGCGCGCCGCACCGGCGTGCATCATCTCGACCGCGCAACAGGCCAGACCAAACGTCATCGGCCACAGTGAACCGGTCTTGGACCAGTTGATCAGCGTGTCGGCCGACGTGGTGATGAAGCCCTCTTTGAAGACGCCTTCGATACCCATGTGTATTACCTCTTCAGATTCCTGTAGGGGACGGGCAAGACGGGATCACTCCCAGTCGAGCGCACCCTTCTTCCATTCGTAGACGAAGCCCACGACCAGGATGCCCAGAAAGAGCATGACGGTCAGGAAGCCTGTCATACCCACTTCCTTGAGCGCCACAGCCCAAGGGAACAGGAACGCGATTTCCAGGTCAAACAAGATGAAGAGGATGGCGACCAGGTAGTAGCGCACATCGAACTTCATCCGGGCGTCTTCGAAAGCTTCGAAGCCGCATTCGTAGGGGGAGTTCTTTGCCTCGTCAGGGCGACGAGGGCCGAGCAAAAAGCCCAGCAATTGGGGGGCGACACCAACGCCAACGCCAACCAGAATGAAAAGGATGACCGGCAGGTACTGCTCAATGTTCATCATGATGTGGGGCCTCAGATGGAACAAATTGTGTGATTGGACCACACGGACAAAAGAAAAGCGCGCCCGGCATCATGACCATCAGGAGGATCCTGACTGACATCAACCAAAGCGCGCCCACCAGAGCGTTTCACGCCATGGACACATGCCTGTGAGGGCAAGTGCCACCGCCATTTGACCAGCTGGAAAAGCGTTACCGTTGCTGATCATAGGGGGCGCAAAGACTCGTTTAGAAATCTTATGGTGCCGACGGCGAGACTCGAACTCGCACAGCTTTCGCCACTACCCCCTCAAGATAGCGTGTCTACCAATTTCACCACGTCGGCGATTGAATCTTTTGGATTCGCTCGTTGTTTGCTTCGGCTTGCATGAGGCTGGCTCACCGAAGACTCACATTCTAAACCGAAAAATCGGCTTGTTGAACCGATGCCCCACTAGAGGACATCAGTTTCATCACTTCGACGGAATCAGCGCAGCACCCGATGCAGGCGCAACAGGAGCCGAAGCTGCCGCAGGCGCCGAGGCGGCCTGCTCCAGGATGCTGGCGCCTTGCGACGACGCACCACGCAGGTTGCCAAAGTACGCCAACGCGAGGGTGGCCACGAAGAAGATCGTGGCCGCCACCGCCGTCGAGCGGGAAAGAAAGTTGGCACTGCCGGTGGCGCCGAACAAGCTGCCCGACGCACCGGTGCCGAACGAGGCACCCATGTCGGCACCCTTGCCGTGTTGCACCAGCACCAGACCAATCATGGTCAGGGCCGAGATCACCTGCAGCAACAGCACCACAGTCATCAACGTTTGTTGCATGAAAGAAACTCCTGAATCAGTCTTGTCGCGCGGCCAGGTCAGGCTGCGCGAGCGATGGCCGCAAAGTCGGCCGCCTTGAGAGCTGCACCGCCAATGAGGCCCCCGTTGATGTCGGGCTGCGAGAACAGCTCGACCGCGTTGTCGGGCTTGACGCTGCCGCCGTACAGCAGCGGGATGTCCGCCGCCTTGGAAGTGGCCTTGGCCAGCTGCGCACGCAAGCTAGCGTGCACGGCTTGAGCCTGAGCGGGCGATGCAGTCTTGCCCGTGCCGATGGCCCAGACAGGCTCATAGGCCACGACCACCCGGGTGATGTCCTCACCCAGGGTGTCGATGACCGCCTGCAGTTGCCGTCCGACCACGGCCTCGGTCTGATCGGCCTCACGCTCGGCCAGCGTTTCGCCGACACACACGATGGGCACCAGACCGTGCGACAGGGCCGCCTTGGCCTTGTCGGCGACCAGCTGGTCGCTTTCAGCGTGGTAGCTGCGACGCTCGGAGTGACCCACGATGGCGTACGTGGCACCGAACTCACGGATCATGGGACCCGCGACTTCACCGGTGTACGCACCCTGGGTCTGCGCCGAGATGTCTTGTGTGCCGACGGCAATGGCGCTGCCCTGCAGGGCATCGGCCACGTCCGCCAGAAACACGAAGGGCGGGCACACAGCCACATCCGCATGGGGCGCTGTGGTGGCCAGATCGGCCACCAGAAGACCCTGAATCAGCTCTGCATTGAAGGCACGGCTACCGTGCATCTTCCAGTTGCCAACGACCAGTTTCTTCATGACGCTCATTGCTGCTGTTGTTGCTGTTCCTGAGCGGCACCGCCCTCGCCTTGCTCGGCAGGTTGCTGCTCGGCACGGGGCGCACGGTCAGCGCGATCACCGCGGGGAGCGCGATCGCCACGGTCACCGCGGTCGCCACGATCACCACGGGGACCACGGTCGCCACGCGAGCCACGGTCGCCACGCTCTTCACGCTCAGGCATGCCTTCCGGACGCTCTATCAGCGCCTTCATGGACAGCTTGACGCGGCCCTTTTCGTCGGTCTCCAGAACCTTGACCTTGACGATCTGGCCTTCGGTCAGGTAGTCGGAGACGTTCTCGACGCGCTCGTGGGCGATCTGGCTGATGTGCAGCAGGCCGTCCTTGCCAGGCATCAGGTTGACCAGGGCGCCGAAGTCAAACAGCTTGGTGACAGCGCCTTCGTAGGTCTTGCCGATTTCGACTTCGGCCGTGATCTCGTTGATGCGCTTGATGGCGAAGTCGGCCTTTTCAGCGTCGGTCGAGGCGATGGTGATGACACCATCTTCGCCGATGTTGATCTGGCAACCGGTTTCTTCACACAGGCCACGGATGGTGGCGCCGCCCTTGCCGATCACGTCACGGATCTTCTCGGGGTTGATCTTGAGGGTGTACAGGCGAGGCGCGAACTCCGAGACTTCTGTGTTGGCGCCCGACATGGCTTCGACCATCTTGCCCAGGATGTGCAGACGGGCTTCCTTGGCCTGAGCCAGTGCCACCTGCATGATTTCCTTGGTGATGCCCTGGATCTTGATGTCCATCTGCAGGGCGGTGATGCCGCCGGTGGTGCCGGCCACCTTGAAGTCCATGTCACCCAGGTGATCTTCGTCACCCAGGATGTCGGTCAGGACGGCGAACTTGTTGCCTTCCTTGATCAGGCCCATGGCGATGCCGGCCACGTGGGCCTTCATCGGGACACCAGCATCCATCATGGCCAGGCAGCCGCCGCAGACCGAAGCCATCGACGAGGAGCCGTTGGACTCGGTGATTTCGGAGACGACGCGCACGGTGTAGGCGAACTCGTCCTTCGGAGGCAGCAGCGGCACCAGGGCGCGCTTGGCCAGACGGCCGTGGCCGATTTCGCGACGCTTGGGGGTGCCCACACGGCCGGTTTCGCCAGTGGCGAACGGAGGCATGTTGTAGTGGAACAGGAAGGAGTCGCGGAAGTCGCCGGTCAGGGCGTCGATGCGCTGTGCGTCTTGTTCGGTGCCGAGCGTGGCCACGACCAGCGCCTGGGTTTCACCACGGGTGAACAGGGCCGAACCGTGCACGCGGGGCAGCACGCCGGTGCGGATCTCGATGGGGCGCACGGTGCGGGTGTCGCGGCCGTCGATGCGGGGCTCACCGGCCAGGATCTGGTCACGCACGATCTTGGCTTCGATGTCGAACAGCAGGCCTTCGACCTTGACGCCGTCAAAGGCGATGCCCTCTTCGCTCAGTGCCGTCTTGACTTCAGCGTAGGCGGCACGGCAGGCGTGCGTACGGGCTTGCTTGGAGCGGATCTGGTAAGCAGCGCGCAGCTTGTCTTCGGCCAGAGCGTTGACCTTGGCGATGAAGCCTTCGTCCTTGGCGGGCGGCAGCCAGTCCCAGGACGGCTTGCCAGCGTCGCGCACCAGATCATGGATGGCGTTGATGGCGATGTTGCCTTGTTCGTGACCGAACACGACACCACCCAGCATGACGTCTTCCGACAGCTGGTCGGCTTCGGACTCGACCATCAGCACGGCGGTTTCGGTGCCGGCCACGATCAGGTCCATCTTGGAGTTGGTCAGCTCTGCGATGCTGGGGTTCAGCACGTATTCGCCGTTGATGTAACCCACGCGAGCGGCACCGATGGGGCCGTTGAACGGGATACCCGAGATCGACAGCGCGGCGCTGGAGGCGATCATGGCGGCGATGTCGGCCGAGACTTCAGGGTTCAGCGACACCACGTGGATGACCAACTGCACTTCGTTGAAGAAGCCTTCGGGGAACAGGGGGCGGATGGGACGGTCGATCAGACGCGAGGTCAGCGTTTCCAGCTCGGAAGGCTTGGCTTCGCGCTTGAAGAAGCTGCCCGGGATCTTGCCGGCAGCGTAGGTCTTCTCGATGTAGTCGACGGTCAGAGGGAAGAAGTCCTGGCCAGCCTTGGCGACCTTGGCGCACACGACGGTGGCCAGCACGACGGTGCCTTCGATGTCGACCAGCACGGCGCCGGTGGCTTGGCGGGCGATTTCACCCGTCTCCATCGTGACGGTGTGCTTGCCCCATTGGAAGGTCTTGGTGACTTTGTTGAACATGGTCATGGATGAGTTCTCCGGTTTGGTTTTGCGGGCGACACGTGCCGCCCGGTGGGGGTGCCGTCACTCAATCGCGATGCCATTCCAGCGAGGTTGAGGCCTCAGCCTCGTTGGAATGACACAGCGTTCGCAGGAGTCGAGTGGCTGGCGTCAAAAAACAAAAAGCCTGTGCTGGAGGGATCCAGACAGGCTTTTTGTCATCATGGGGTGCTTACTTGCGCAGGCCCAGCTTCTGGATCAGGGCCACGTAACGGGCGGAATCCTTGGACTTGAGGTAGTCCAGCAGCTTGCGGCGACGGCTGACCATGCGCAGCAGACCGCGACGACCGTGGTGGTCCTTCTTGTTGGCCTTGAAGTGGGGGGTCAGTTCAACGATGCGAGCGGTCAGCAGGGCCACTTGCACTTCAGGAGAGCCGGTGTCGTTGGCGCTACGGGCGTTGTCTTTGACGATGGTTGCGGTGCTGATGTCTGAAACGGACATGGTGTTTCCTAGATTACATATGCAGGCCTCGGGACCATGGCCTGGTGGCCGGTGCCCTGGGTTTCTGCGTTGGACTTGCGACTCCGGGTGAAACCGACCCAGGTCGTGCGATGCATGCCACCACGAATGCAATGGCAAGCCCGCAAGTATAGCAAAAAGTCAGATGCTGGACAAATCCCAGCGCGGCTTGACGTCGAACGTGGGCTCGACGCTGAGGCGGGCCTGCCCGCTCTGGATGCGCATGGCGGCGGCCAGGGCGATCATGGCGCCGTTGTCGGTGCACAGGTGCATCTCGGGATAGTGGACGCGGATCTGACGGCGGGCACAGGCCTGGTCCAGTTGCGAGCGCAGCAAGCGGTTGGCGCCCACGCCGCCGGCCACGACCACGCGCTTGAGGCCGGTGGACTTCAGCGCCAGCAAGACCTTCTTGACCAGCACTTCGACGATGGCCGCCTGGGTGGACGCGGCGAGGTTGGCGAGGACCGGTTGCGCCTCGGGGGTCGCCAGCAAATCGGGGCGGTCCAGCCAGCCCAGACGCACCAGATGGGTGCGCACAGCGGTTTTCAGTCCCGCAAACGAGAAATCGAGGTTGCCGCTGTGCAGCATGGGTCGGGGCAGTTCAAAGGCTTTCGGGTCCCCTGATTCGGCCAGACGCGCGAGATGCGGGCCGCCGGGATAGGGCAAGCCCATCAGCTTGGCAGACTTGTCGAAGGCCTCCCCTGCTGCGTCATCGACGGTCTCTCCCAGCATCTCGTAGCGCCCAACGCCGTCGACCCGCATCAACTGGGTGTGGCCGCCGGACACCAACAAGGCGACGAAGGGGAACTCGGGTGGGTCGACCGACAGAAACGGGGACAGCAGGTGACCTTCAAGGTGGTGCACGCCCAGCAGGGGCTTGTTCAGGGCGGTGCCCAGGGCGCAGGCCATGCCAGCGCCCACCAGCAAGGCACCCGCCAAGCCCGGTCCACGGGTGTAGGCGACCACGTCGATGTCAGCCAGTGTTTGCCCGGAATCGGCAAGCACCTGGCGCGCGAGCGGCACGACGCGGCGGATGTGGTCACGGGACGCCAGCTCGGGCACCACACCGCCGTAGGCCTGGTGCATGTCGATCTGGCTGTGCAGGGCATGGGCCAGAAGGCGGGGCTCGCCTTCGGCGGGCAGGGAAACCAGGGCCAGGCCGGTTTCGTCGCAGGAGGACTCGACCCCGAGGATCAGACAGGGGCGCGGCAGGGCGGAGAGCGCTGGCGCGCACAGGGTGGCGGACGTAGAGGACATCCCTCCAGTGTAGGGGGCCCCACCTGTTCTCGCCACGCGAGGGCTCAGAACCCGGGTATTCGGGCGCGGATGTTGCATGCGCTCCTGGCATGAATGCCGAAGTGTCCACCCTGCGTGTCGTGATCGTCCTGCCGCTGCCCCTGTCGTTCGAGCCCGATGACATGGAGCAGGCGGAGGTCGAGCGCGCCCGGGTGCTGCGCATTGCGCTGCTGGAGGCGGGCTACAACGTGGTGGCCACCCTGCCCGGCGATGCCTTCCTGCCTGAGCGCATCGGGCAGATCCAGCCCGATCTGATCGTGGTGGACGCGGAATCGCAGGGGCGCGACATCCTGGAGCACGTGGTGATGGCCACGCGCGACGAGCGCCGCCCGATCGTGATGTTCTCGGGCGACGAGGACACGGCCTATCTGCGCAAGGCGGTGGCAGCGGGGGTGTCAGCGTATGTGGCTGCAGGCACGCCGGCCGAGCGCATCAAACCAGTGCTCGATGTGGCCATGGCGCGCTTCGAGATGGAGGAGTCGCTGCGTCGGGAGCTGGCCGATGCTCGCTCGGAGCTGGCCGACCGCAAGGTGCTGGATCGTGCCAAAGGCTTGCTGATGAGCCGCCAGGGCCTGACCGAGCCGCAAGCCCATGCCCGGCTGCGTAAGGCCGCGATGGACAAGGGACTGAAGCTGGTCGAGGTGGCGCAACGCCTGATCGACGCGGCGGATCTACTGGGTTGAGCCGCTCCCTGCCCCACCTTGGCGTGTGGCTGCACCAGCACAAGGCGGAAACGAAGCGCATGCGGGTACGCATGGGGCAGTCACGACGCCATCACGGGGTCATCGCGGGGCAAGAGGCCCCTGAAAAACCTGGCACAAGGTTTGCATATACCCAGGCAAGCAAAGTCAACGGCGATTTTGCAGCCTTGGTAGCCCGTGACGGGTACCAAGCATCCGACAAAGGTGTCTTCTGACGTGCGAGCCCATCTGTGTGATGCGCCTGCACGGCGGTTGGCACCTTTTTTGTTTGTCCAAAGGGAAAGTCTTGCACCATGAACACCCAGGATCTGAAAATGACGCGCCGCACCATCTTGAAGAGCGCCGCTGCCGCGAGTGCGGTGGGCGCCGTGCCCGGACTCCAATCCGCTGTTTGGGCGGCAGGCTCGGACAAGCCCGAGCTGGCCGAAGTGAAAATCGGCTTCATCCCGCTGACCGATTGCGCCTCGGTGGTGATGGCCTCGGTGCTGGGCTTCGACAAGAAGTACGGTGTCAAGATCATCCCGACCAAGGAAGCCTCGTGGGCTGGCGTGCGTGACAAGCTGGTCAACGGCGATCTGCACATGGCGCATGTGCTGTATGGCCTGGTCTACGGCGTGCACCTGGGCATTGGCGGCCCCAAGAAGGACATGGCCGTGCTGATGAACCTGAACCACAACGGACAGGCCATCACGCTGTCCAAGGCACTGGCGTCCAAGGGCGCGGTCGATGGCCCCTCTCTGGCCAAGTTGATGGCACGCGAAAAGCGCGAGTACACCTTTGCGGGGACGTTCCCCACCGGCACGCACGCCATGTGGATGCACTACTGGCTGGCAGCGGCGGGCATCAATCCGCTGTCGGGCGCCAAACTCATCACCGTGCCGCCGCCGCAGATGGTGGCCAACATGCGGGTGGGCAACATGGATGGCTTCTGCGTGGGTGAACCCTGGAACCACCGCGCCATCATGGACGGCATCGGGGTGACGGCCAACACCACGCAGGACATCTGGCAAGACCACCCGGAAAAGGTGTTGGGCTGCACGGGCGACTTCGTCAAGCAGTACCCGAACACCGCCCGCGCCGTGATGATGGCCGTGATGGAAGCGGGCCGCTGGATCGACGCCAGTCTGCAGAACAAGCTCAAGATGGCCGAGACGATTTCGGCCAAGTCGTATGTGAACACCGGGGTGGACGCGATCAACCAGCGCATCCTGGGTCGCTACCAGAACGGCATGGGTAAGACCTGGGACGACCCCAACCACATGAAGTTCTTCAACGACGGCAAGGTGAACTTCCCTTACCTGTCCGATGGCATGTGGTTCCTGACGCAGCACAAGCGCTGGGGTTTGCTCAAGGCGCACCCCGACTACCTGGGTGTAGCCAAGCAGATCAACCAGATCGAGTTGTACAAGCAGGCCGCCAGCGGTCTGGGCCTGTCGGTGCCCAAGGACGTGATGCGCACCAGCAAGTTGATCGACGGCGTGGTCTGGACGGGCAAGGATCCGGCCAAGTACGCCGACAGCTTCGCCATCAAAGCCTGAGACTGAAAGGAGCCCATCATGGTCAGTGCCGTTTTTCACAGCCCCTCGGAGGTCGATGACGCCTTGCCGGCAACGTCGCCCCACCCTGCGCAGACTGCGCCTGCGCCCACGCTGAAGGCGGCCCCCACGCCCCCCGCAGCGGCACCCAAACCGCCCGTGGACTGGCTGGGATGGGCCTTGCGCACCGTGTCACCGCTGGCGGGCATCGCCCTGCTGATCGGGATCTGGGCCTTGCTCACGCAGAACAGCAGCACCTTCCCCACGCCACTGGCCACCTGGCAGGCCGCCGTGGTGCTGTTCGCCGACCCGTTCTACAGCAACGGCCCGAACGACCAGGGCATCGGCTGGAACATTCTGTTCTCGCTGGAGCGCGTGGCCGTCGGGTTCGGGCTGGCCGCCGTGGTAGGCATTCCGCTGGGTTTCCTGATCGGTCGCTCGCAGATCGCCAGCAGCATGCTCAACCCCATCATCAGTTTGCTGCGCCCGGTCTCGCCCCTGGCCTGGTTGCCCATCGGCCTGCTGGTGTTCAAGTCGGCCGACCCGGCTGCGATCTGGACGATCTTCATCTGCTCGATCTGGCCCATGATCATCAACACAGCCGTGGGCGTGCAGCGTGTGCCCGAGGACTACCTGAACGTGGCCAAGGTGCTGAACCTGAGCGAGTGGAAGATCACCACCAAGATCCTGCTGCCTTCGGTGTTGCCTTACATGCTGACGGGCGTGCGCCTGTCGGTGGGCACGGCGTGGCTGGTGATCGTGGCCGCCGAGATGCTGACCGGGGGCGTGGGCATCGGCTTCTGGGTGTGGGACGAGTGGAACAACCTCAATGTCCAGCACATCCTGATCGCGATCTTCGTGATCGGCATCGTCGGCCTGCTGCTGGAGCAGGCGCTGGTGGCCATCGCCAAGCGCTTCAGCTTTGAATGACCCGCACACCTGAAAGGAGCACGTCATGACCCAATTCATCGACATTCAGCACGCCGAGATGGTGTTCCACACCAGAAAAGGGCGCTTCCATGCGCTGAGCGACATCAACCTGGGCATTGCCCAGGGCGAGTTCATCACCCTGATCGGTCACTCCGGTTGCGGCAAATCGACACTGCTCAACCTGATCGCGGGGCTGCTGACCCCGACGCAGGGTGGGCTGATCTGCGATGGTCGCGAGATTGCCGGTCCGGGGCCTGAGCGGGCCGTGGTCTTTCAAAACCACTCGCTGCTGCCCTGGCTGAGTTGCCACGACAACGTTTACCTGGCGGTGGAGCGGGTGTTTGGCGGCAAGGAGCGCAAGGAGCAACTCAAGCAACGGGTGCATGACGCCCTGGCGCTGGTGGGCATGAGCCATGCCACCCATAAACGACCCCATGAGATTTCAGGGGGAATGAAGCAGCGCGTGGGCATTGCCCGTGCGCTGGCCATGGAGCCCAAGGTGCTGCTGATGGACGAACCCTTTGGCGCCCTGGACGCCCTCACCCGCGCCCACCTGCAGGACGAGTTGCTCAAGATCGTGGCCAAGGCGCATTGCACCGTGGTGATGGTGACGCACGACGTGGACGAAGCGGTGCTGCTGTCGGACCGCATCGTGATGATGAGCAACGGCCCGGCGGCCACCATTGGGGAGGTGTTGCCAGTGCCCTTGGCCCGGCCGCGCAACCGCGTGGCCTTGGCCGAAGACCCGACCTACATGGGATGCCGCAAGGCGGTGCTCGACTTCCTGTACACCCGACACGGGGTGGCAGACCGTCAAGCGGCCTGATTCGGCAGCGCACGGCATCGTCTGGCACGCGGTTTGCATGAACCCCGTCGATCACCCGATTCACCAGAGCCGGGTGATCTTCCTCAGCGGGGGTCTGTGGTCCGCGAAGATGCCATCGACCTCTTTACGCCTTTCGGTCCTCGGATCGGAAGGCGTTTTTTTGCGCCATGCCCCAGAACAGCGCGCCCACCAGGATCATGGGCACACACAACCACTGCCCCATGCTCATGTTGAAGGTGAGCAAGCCCAGGAAGCTGTCGGGCTCGCGGAAGTATTCGGCGATGAAGCGGAAGCATCCATAGCCCATGAGGAACATGCCCGACACGGCGCCCAGGGGCCGTGCGCGACGCGCATACAGCCACAGCAGCGCGAACAGCAGCAAGCCCTCCAGACCGAACTGGTAGATCTGCGACGGGTGACGCGCGATGTCGGTGCCCGACTGCGGAAAGACCATGGCCCAGGGCAAGCTGGGATCGGCCGCACGGCCCCACAGCTCGCCGTTCATGAAGTTGCCGAAACGACCTGCCGCCAAACCGATGGGCACACAGGGTGCCACCAGATCGGCCACTTCAAAGAAGTGGCGTCCCTGACGTTTGGCGTAGATGGCCATGGCGGTGATCACACCCAGCAAGCCGCCGTGGAAGGCCATGCCCCCCTGCCAGACCGCCAGGATTTCGGAAGGGTGGCTGAAGTAGTAGCCTGGCTTGTAGAACAACACGTAGCCCAGGCGCCCACCCAGCACGACGCCCAGCACGCCGAAGAACAGTACGTCTTCGACCATCTGGCGGTCCCAACCGCGCTGCGCAAAGAACGGCTGTTTCGCCCGCGCGTTGGCGAACAGATAAAACAGGGCAAACGCGGCCAGGTAGGTCAGCCCGTACCAGTGGACCTTGAGCGGCCCCAGGGCAATGGCGATCGGATCAAATTGTGGGTGAATCAGCATGGGGCGAACGATAACGCAAGTCTGCGACCGTTCATGGCATCAAGGCTGCTCGCCGGCGTCAGGCTGGGTCAGTTGCTCACGGATCATGGTCATGAGCAGGTCGTCAAAGGTGTAGAACCCGTAGGGACGTTTGCTCAGTTCCCCCAGCGCAAAGGCCGCGCCGGTGCCAAAGGCTTCGCGGCGAATGGATTCGTGGGTGATACGCACCGTCTGGTGGGGAAACCCGAAAATGACCTCATGGAGTCCGACGATGCCACCCAGGCGCAGCGAGGTGATACGGTCGTTGTCCAGGTCCAGCGTCTGGGCGATCTTGCGCGCGGTACCCGACATCTCAGGTTTCTCGCGGAAGTGCTGCTCCAGGATTTCGACATCGGCAAACGGCGCGATGCCGCGCAGCATCCGCGCCGACAGGATCAGGAAGTTGATGCCCAGGGTGATGTTGGGCGAGCACAGCACGCGCGCCTGCTCACCCAGGGTGCGTGCATAGGCCAGGCTTTCGTCGCTGTACGCCGAGATGGCACTGACCAGCGTGAGGTGACGCTTGCGCACCTCTTCGCCATACAGGTGAATCGACTCGGCGGTCGAAAAATCGACCAGCGCATCCACCGGGTGGGCATCCAGCCACGCCCCGAAGTCCCCTTGCGACATCGCAAAGACCGGCAGGCCCAGGGGCTGAGGCTGCCCTTCAGGCAAAGCGTGGCGCTTGGCAATCCACACCAGTTCAAAGCGCGGATCGCCCTTCAATACCTCGGCCACAGCCTGCCCCGCCTTGCCGTAGCCCATCAGTCCCACTTTGATCATGTGATGCTCCTTGTTTCATGTCGACACACCCTGTTGTTGGGTTTACATTTGCACAAATGTACCAATTTCAAGGCGATGGCGCAAAAAAAAATGGGCCTGCGGTGAGGCAGGCCCTTCAAGACACTCCATATCACTGGGGTTGCAACGACGCGTATTTGCGCCTTCGTTACCTCGCCATTATATTGTGACAAATGCTTTCACAAGTCGGCCAAGGGAGTTTGAGCAGCCACCCCCACCTCTTCCACGCCAAGTTGAACGATCAGTTGCCCCAGGTCGGTATGCAGACGTGTGAGCGTGTCCAGGTCCAGTCGCTGCAAAGCGTCAGGGAGCAAGCCGGCGAAAGGTCCATGCGTGTTGGCCAAGAGGGCCTCTCCCTCGGGCGTGGCGTGCAAGTGCACGACCCGGCGGTCTTCCTCGTCGCGGGCACTGCGGATCAGGCCTTTCTTCACCAGGGCGCGCACGAGATTGCTGGCTGTGGACTGATGGATGTCCATGGCATGCGCCAACGCCCCTACCTCGGTACCCGCATGGCGGGAGACGATGCTCAAAGCCCACAGTTGCGCCCCCCCCAGCCCAGACTGGGATTCGATGCGCTGAAAGTGCGTCTTGATGGCGTTGAACACCACGCGAAACTGCCGCAGCACGGTGGCAGCCTGGGGCGTGAGCGCCACCGCATCGGACTCGGATGCTGACGGAAGACTGAGTCTGGACATGAAAACCTGTTGTGACTGAAAACATGACGCCGCCCGACACCCCACCTGACGAGACCGCCGAGCACGCCAAAGAACTGGCAGATTGGCGCCCTTGGGCCGCCCGGGCTGTGGTGCTGAGCTTTGCCACGTTGGCGGGCCTGAGTGTCGTGTTGCTTACTTGGCTGAGTGAGCATGCCCTGGCGGCATTTTTTGCCCTGTCAGCATACTCGCCCTGGCTGACTTTGGTGTGGACACCCACCCTCACCGCCGCCTTGGTGTGGTGTACCAACCGCTATTTTGCCGGCGCCGCCGGCTCAGGCATCCCCCAGGTCCTCGCGTCGCTCGACGTGCGCACTCCTCCCGAGCAGCGCCACCTGTTCATTTCCCTGAAACTGGCGGCGGCCAAGATCGTGCTGACGGTCGGCGGCTTGTTGGCCGGACTGGCCACCGGCCGCGAGGGCCCCTCGGTGCAGGCGGGGGCCGGGATCATGCACGCAGCCCGCCACTGGCTGCCTCAGCGCAGCAGCATCAATGACCACGGTCTGATCGTGGCCGGTGGCGCAGCCGGCATTGCTGCGGCCTTCAACACACCGTTGGGTGGGGTCATGTTCGCCATCGAAGAGTTGTCGCGTCGGCCCGAGCACCGCTCCAGCGGGCTGCTGATCGCTGCCATCGTGCTGGCGGGCCTGATTGGCATGTCAGTGTTCGGCAACGTCAGTTACTTTGGGCAGATTTCGGCGGGGAATTTCGGATGGTCGGCATTGTGGCCCGGGGTGCTCATTGCCGTGGCCACCGGCTTGTTGGGGGGCCTGTTTGCGCGTTTGCTGGTGCAGGCCGCACGTGGGGGATCGGATCGCTTCAGCCAGTGGCGCAAGCGCTATCCAGTGCGCTTCGCGGCGGGCTGTGGGCTGGCCGTGGCCGTCATCGGCTTGGTCAGTCAGGGGGCCTCATCGGGCAGCGGTTATGACGCCACGCGCGCCCTGCTCGAAGGCAAAGACCCTACCAATGGCTTTTATGTGCCCTTGCGCTTCATCGCCACCTGGCTGTCGGCCTGGAGCGGCGTGCCTGGCGGGGTGTTTGCGCCTGCGCTCGCGCTGGGCGCCGGCATTGGCAATGAGGTCGCCCAGTTGACCGGACACCTGAACACGCCCGCACTGATCGCCTTGGGAATGGCGGGCTTTCTTGCGGCCGTCACCCAGGCCCCGATCACGGCTTTCATCATCGTCATGGAAATGATCGAAGGCCATGGACTGGTGCTCAGTCTCATGGCCTGCAGTGTGGTCGCCAGTGGCGTGTCGCGGCTGATCAGCCCGCCGATGTACGGCGCGATGGCCGCCGCCCAGCTCAAGCGGCTGGACAGCGACCGCGCCGATCCTCAGCGCTGAAGCTGAGTGATGTCACGCACCGCGCCAGTGTCAGCCGAGGTGGTCATCAAAGCATAGGCCTGCAGCGCGGCCGAGACGACGCGCTCGCGGTTGGCAGGCTTCCAGGCAGCGGCCCCCTTGGCGTCCATGGCGGCACGGCGAGCGGCCATGTCGGCATCGCTGATGGCCAGGTGGATGCGGCGGTTGGGAATGTCGATCTCGATCGTGTCGCCATCTTCCACCAGGCCGATGGCGCCGCCTTGTGCCGCTTCAGGCGAAGCGTGACCGATGGACAGGCCGGAGGTGCCGCCCGAGAAGCGACCGTCGGTCAGCAAGGCGCATTCCTTGCCCAGGCCACGGCTCTTGAGGTAGGACGTGGGGTAGAGCATTTCCTGCATGCCGGGGCCGCCCTTGGGGCCTTCGTAGCGGATGATGACCACATCGCCCGCCTGCACCTGCTCACCCAGGATGCCTTCGACGGCGTCTTCCTGGCTTTCGTAGACACGGGCCTTGCCGGTGAACTTCCAGATGGACTCGTCAACACCGGCGGTCTTGACGATGCAGCCCTTCTCGGCGATGTTGCCGTAGAGCACGGCCAGGCCGCCGTCTTGCGTGAAGGCATGCTCCTTGGAGCGGATCACGCCGTGTTCACGGTCGAGGTCGAGCTTCTTCCAGCGGCTGTCTTGCGAGAAGGCCACCTGGGTGGGCACGCCACCGGGGGCAGCCTTGTAGAAGTGGTGAACAGCCTCGTCGTTGGTGACCTTGATGTCCCACTGGGCGATGGCGTCGGCCATGGTGGGGCTGTGCACGGTGGGCAGGTCGGTGTGCAACAGGCCGCCGCGGGCCAGCTCGCCCAGGATGGCCATGATGCCGCCAGCGCGGTGCACGTCTTCGATGTGGACATCAGGCACGGCAGGGGCGACCTTGCTCAGGCAAGGCACCTTGCGCGACATGCGGTCGATGTCGGCCATGGTGAAGTTGACGCCAGCTTCGCGGGCCGCTGCCAGCAGGTGCAGCACGGTGTTGGTGGAGCCGCCCATGGCGACGTCGAGCGCCACGGCGTTCTCGAAGGCCTGGAAGGTGGCGATGTTGCGCGGCAGGGCCGATTCGTCGTCCTGCTCGTAGTAGCGCTTGGCCAGATCGACGATGGTGCGGCCGGCCTTGCGGAACAGCTGTTCGCGGTCGGCGTGGGTGGCCAACGTGGTGCCGTTGCCAGGCAGGGACAGGCCCAGGGCTTCGGTCAGGCAGTTCATGGAGTTGGCGGTGAACATGCCGGAGCACGAACCGCAGGTCGGGCAAGCCGAGCGCTCAACGGCGGCCACTTCCTCGTCGGAGCAGTTCTTGTCGGCGGCCTTGACCATGGCATCGACCAGGTCGAGCGAGATGACCTTGCCCTCAAACTTGACCTTGCCGGCTTCCATCGGGCCACCGGAGACGAAGATCACGGGAATGTTCAGGCGCAGCGCGGCCATCAACATGCCCGGGGTGATCTTGTCGCAGTTGGAGATGCACACCAGCGCGTCGGCAGTGTGGGCATTGACCATGTACTCAACGCTGTCGGCGATCAGGTCGCGCGAAGGCAGCGAGTACAGCATGCCGCCGTGGCCCATGGCGATGCCGTCGTCCACCGCGATGGTGTTGAATTCTTTGGCCACACCACCGGCGGCTTCGATCTCGCGAGCGACCAGCTGGCCCAGGTCCTTCAGGTGCACGTGACCGGGCACGAACTGGGTGAAGCTGTTCGCAATGGCGATGATCGGCTTCTCGAAGTCACCGTCCTTCATGCCGGTGGCACGCCACAGGGCACGGGCACCGGCCATGTTGCGGCCGGCGGTGGAGGTACGGGAACGATACTGAGGCATGGAGGGGCTCCGGGCAGGTGGGTTCTCTGAAGAGAATCGATTTTAGCCCGCGACACTTGCCCCTGCTGTCCGATGCCCTTACTTGCGACCACCCCGTTTCAGGCCCAGCGCATCGATGGCTTTCTGACGGCGCGCGACACGGCGCTCATCGTCACGCTGCATGGCCTTTTTGCGGGTGTAACCCGTCGCGTCGCTCCAGGTCCACCAGGCCACGGCCAAGGCGAAAGGCAGAAGCAACATGACCCAATCATTGGCCCAAGTCCAGCTTGCCATGGGGCCAATACCGAAAAACTGCATGAGCGCCATCACGACGCCTATTGCCACGAACCACATTGCATCACTCCTTCTGCCATGAAACTGGCACGAAGCACCCCGGTCAACCCCACCATGGGATTGCACGTTATTGTTGAGACATTTTCAACTGGAATGGCCGCGAGCGGAAAAGGAAATCCATGAAGATTGCCACCTTGAGCCTCTTGACCTTGTGCCTGAGCGCCGCAGGCGTCACCCCCGCGATGGCGGATCAGGCTTTGGCGCAACGCAAAGCCTGCCTGAGTTGCCACGGTGTGGACAAGGCGGTGCTGGGTCCGTCTTTCAAAGACGTGGCCAGCAAATACCGCGGCCAGAAAGGCATGGAGGCCAAACTGGCGGAGAAAGTGCTCAAGGGCGGTGGTGGCGTGTGGAAGATGCCGATGGGGCCCATGCCCGCCCAAAGCCAGGTCAGCTCCGCCGAGGCGCGCCAGTTGAGCGCCTGGGTGCTGTCGCTCAAATGACACTCTCATGAGCCTCTCATGATGCGCCCCTGACGCTCATGCCACCCAAATGATGGGGGCACTCAGGCCGTCACAGCCGCCTGTCGCAGCGCCTTGGCAGCGGCCACCATGTGAGCGAGCGCCGGGATGACCTCGGGCCACTGGCGGGTCTTGAGGCCACAGTCCGGGTTGACCCACAGGCGTTCGGCCGGGATGCGTTCGGCGGCCTTCTGCATGAGATGCTCGATGTGGGCCTGCGACGGGATGTTGGGAGAGTGGATGTCGTACACGCCCGGACCGATCTGGTTGGGATACTGAAAGTGCTCGAAGGCATCGAGCAATTCCATGTCGGAGCGCGAGGTCTCGATCGTGATCACATCTGCGTCCATCTCGGCGATGGACGCAATGATGTCATTGAATTCCGAATAGCACATGTGGGTGTGGATCTGGGTCTCGTCGGCCACGCCGTTGGCCGTGATGCGGAACGACTCCACCGCCCAGCCCAGGTAAGACGGCCATTGCGACTTGCGCAGCGGCAGGCCTTCGCGCAAGGCGGCTTCGTCGATCTGGATCACGCGCACGCCGGCCTTTTCCAGGTCCAGCACCTCTTCGCGGATGGCCAGGGCCAGCTGGTAGCAGGACACCTGGCGCGGCTGATCGTCGCGCACGAAGGACCAGTTCAAGATCGTGACCGGGCCGGTGAGCATGCCCTTCATGGGGCGCTGGGTCAGAGCCTGGGCGTACTGGGTCCACGCCACGGTCATCGGCTGGGGGCGACGGATGTCACCAAACAAGATGGGTGGCTTCACGCAGCGTGAGCCATAAGACTGCACCCAGCCGAACTGCGTGAAGGCATAGCCTTCGAGTTGCTCGCCGAAGTACTCGACCATGTCGTTGCGCTCGGCCTCACCGTGCACCAGCACATCCAGGTCCAACGCCTCTTGCTCGCGCACGCTGCGGGCGATCTCGGCGCGCATGGCGGCTTGGTAGCCGGTTTCGTCCAGGCTACCCGCTTTGTAGGCGCTGCGCGCCTGGCGGATCTCGGCGGTTTGCGGGAAGGAGCCGATCGTGGTGGTGGGGAACGCCGGCAGCTTGAGCAAGGCCGCCTGCTTGGGGGCACGCTGGACGTAGGGGCTCAGGCGTTGACCGAGTTCGGGGCTCAGCGCGGCCACAGCGGCTTTGACGGCCGGGTTGTGAACCCGCGGTGAGCCGCGCCGGGCGTCGATGGCAGCCTGGTTGGGGTCCAGCTGGGCCTGAACCGCAGCGCGGCCGTGCTTCAGTGCGGCGGCCAGCACCTGAAGCTCGTCCAACTTTTGCAAGGCAAAGGCCAGCCAGGAGGCCACCTCGGCATCGAGTTGCGGCTCGCTGCGCAGGTCCACCGGCACATGCAGCAGCGAACAGGAGGGCGCGATCCACAGGCGCTCGCCCAGGCGTGCCGCGAGGGGCTCCAGCCAGCCAAGCGTGGCATTCAGGTCGGTCTTCCAGATGTTGCGGCCATTGATCACCCCCAGCGACAGCACCTTGTGGCTGGGCAGCAGGTTCAGCAAGGAAGGGAGGTCCTCGCGACCTTGGATGGCATCGAGGTGCAGACCGGCCACGGGCAGGTTCGCCGCCAGGTGCAGGTTCTCTTGAAGCGGGCCAAAGTAGGTGGTCAGCAGCAGCTTGACACGGCTGCTTTTGAGGTGGTGATAGGCGGTGGTGAAGGCGTGCTTCCAGTCTGCGTCCAGCTCGGTCACCAGCAGGGGCTCGTCGATCTGCACCCAGGTGACGCCTTGCTGGGCCAGGGTGTCCAGCAACTGTGCGTAGACCGGCAGCAGGCGAGACAACAAGGCGAGCTTGTCCGAGCCGTCCTTGGCCTTGCCCAGGGCCAGGTAGGTCACCGGGCCGATGATCACCGGCTTGGCTGGGACACCTTGTTGACGGGCCTCGGCCAGTTGCGCCAGCAGACGGGAGGCGTCCAGCTGGAAGGTCGTGTCCGCCGTGAACTCGGGGACGATGTAGTGATAGTTGGTGTCAAACCACTTGGTCATCTCGCCTGCGGCCACGCCGGCGCCACAGCACGCCGCATGGGCATCGGCGGACTGGGCGGAGCGGCCACGGGCCACGCGAAAGTAGTTGTCCAGCGCGTCGCCCTGGAAACCCTGGACACGTTCGGGCAGGTTGCCCAGCGTGAAGCTCATGTCCAGCATCTGATCGTAAAAGGCGAAGTCGCCCACGGGCACCAGGTCGAGGTCAGCCTGATTGGCCCAGTGACGCTGGCGCAGTTGCGCGCCCAGGGCCAGCAAGCTGTCACGCGAAGACGCGCCCTTCCAGTAGGACTCCAGTGCGAACTTGAGTTCACGCTGGGCGCCGATGCGGGGAAAACCGAGGTTGTGTGTCGTGGTCATGGGATGGATGTGCGAGCGAGGTGTCAACGATGGGCGCAAGACTACGCACCCCACACCATGAAGTAAAATGGTATTAATTCAACAATCAATGAAACTTACTCATACATCATGTTGGAACGCATGCACCTGGCCATCGTGCAGGAGGTGGAAAAGCAGGGCTCGCTGACGGCCGCGGCCAACGTGTTGTGCCTGACGCAGTCGGCGCTCAGTCACTCGATGCGCAAGTTGGAGCGGCAACTCGGCACGGACATCTGGTTGCGCGAAGGCCGCACCCTGCGCCTGACGCAGGCGGGGCAGTACGTGCTGGCTGTGGCCAACCGGGTGTTGCCGCAGTTGACCCTGGCCGAAGATCGCCTGCGCCAGTTCGCGCAGGGCGAACGCGGCACACTGCGCATCGGGATGGAGTGCCATCCCTGCTACCAGTGGCTGCTGAAGGTGGTCTCGCCCTATCTGGCGGCGTGGCCCGATGTGGACGTGGACGTGAAGCAGAAGTTCCAGTTCGGCGGCATCGGGGCGCTGTTTGGCTATGAGATCGACCTGCTGGTCACGCCGGACCCGCTGTTCAAACCTGGCCTGCATTTCGAGCCCGTGTTCGATTACGAACAGGTACTGGTCGTGGGACGCGATCACCCACTGGCCCGCGCGGACCAGGTGGAGCCGCGAGACCTGCTGGACGAGGTGCTGATCACGTATCCGGTGCCCACCGACCGTCTGGACATCTACACCCAGTTCCTGATGCCTGCCGGGGTGGCGCCGAGACGGCACAAGGCCATTGAAACCACCGACATCATGTTGCAGATGGTGGCCAGCGGTCGAGGCGTCGCCGCCCTGCCCCGTTGGCTGGCGCAGGATTACGCCCAAAAGATGAACGTGTCTGCCGTCCGCCTGGGCAAGCATGGCATCGCCAAGCAGATCTTCCTGGGTGCCCGCCAGGCCGACATCGACATCGACTACCTGCGGGCCTTTGTCGAGCTGGCGCGCGGCTCGACCCAGTTGGTGCCAAGCGCAGCGTCAGCGCCCTGACAGCGCCCGACGCGGCCCACAAAAAACAATGCCCTCCGCAAGGGAGGGCATGAGATCGTTGGATGCTGATCAGGGGCGCAAAGGCTTGTGGCCCTTGCGCCTTGCAGACATCAGTCGTCCTTGTAGATGTCGACGTCCTTGGTCTCACGAACCAGGAACAAGCCGACCACAAAGGTCATCATGGCGATGATGATGGGGTACCAGAGGCCGTTGTAGATGTTGCCCGTCTGAGCCACGATCGCGAAGGCAGTGGTCGGCAGCAAGCCACCAAACCAGCCGTTACCGATGTGGTACGGCAAGCTCATCGAGGTGTAGCGAATGCGGGTCGGGAACATTTCCACCAGCATGGCGGCAATGGGACCATAGACCATGGTCACATAGATCACCAGCAAGGTCAGGATACCGACCACCAGAGGCTTGTTGAGCTTGGCAGGATCAGCCTTGGCGGGGTAACCAGCTTCACGCACCGAGTCCACCACGGTCTTCTTGAACGCGGCATCCTTGGCCTTGGCCTCTTCAGGCGACAGGCCCACAGCAGAGTAAGACTCAATGACCTTCTCGCCGACCTTGATCTGGGCCACACCAGAACCATCGATGCTCTCGTAGTTCACAGAGTTGTTGGCGAGCACCTGTTTGGCGACGTCACACGAGCTGGTGAACTTGGCGGTCCCGGTCGGGTTGAACTGGAACGAACACTCGGCCGGGTTGGCGATCAGGGTCACCGGAGCGGTGGCTTGAGCGCGAGCCAAGTCTGGGTTGGCGGCCTCCGTCAGAGCCTTGAACAGAGGGAAGTAGGTCACAGCCGCGATCAGGCAACCACCCAGGATGATCGGCTTGCGACCGATCTTGTCAGACAGCGTGCCGAACACCACGAAGAATGGCGTTGCGAGCAGCAGCGACACTGCCACCAGGATGTTGGCCGTGGGACCGTCCACCTTCAAGGCTTGGGTGAGGAAGAACAGGGCATAGAACTGACCCGTGTACCAGACCACACCTTGGCCGGCGACGAGGCCGAACAGGGCGATCAGCACGATCTTCAGGTTGGACCATTGACCGAAGGACTCGGACAGCGGCGCCTTGGAGGTCTTGCCCTCTTCCTTCATCTTCTTGAAGGCAGGCGACTCGTTCATGCTCAGGCGAATCCACACGCTGATGGCCAGCAGAGCGATCGACACGATGAACGGCACGCGCCAGCCCCAGTCCTGGAAGGCGTCTTCGCCAATCGCAGTACGGGTACCCAGAATGACGAGCAGCGACAGGAACAGACCCATCGTCGCCGTGGTCTGGATCCAGGCGGTGTAGGCACCCCGACGGCCGTGCGGCGCGTGCTCGGCCACATACGTGGCGGCACCACCGTACTCACCACCCAGCGCCAAGCCTTGCAGCAGACGCAGGACGATCAGGATGACCGGAGCGGCCACGCCGATGGTGTTGTAGTTGGGCAGGATGCCCACGATGAAGGTCGAAACCCCCATCAGCAAGATCGTGACAAGGAAGGTGTATTTGCGCCCGATCATGTCACCCAGGCGACCGAACACCAAAGCACCAAATGGTCGGACGATGAAGCCGGCTGCGAAAGCCAGCAAGGCAAAAATGAAGCCGGAAGTGGGATCAAGGCCCGCGAAGAATTGTTTGGCGATGATGGCTGCCAACGAGCCATATAGGTAAAAGTCGTACCACTCGAATACCGTGCCCAAGCTGGAAGCGAAAATAACTTTCCGCTCCTCAGCCGTCATCGGCGCATCTTTGATATTGGTGCTTGCCATATTGGGTGCTCCTTGTTTACAGGGTCGAGCCTGCTTTTGGCAAGCTCGACCCCTAATTTAAGGGTCTTTGCATTCCATGTGAATAAGGGGGAATGCTAGGGAATGGTGCGCGCCAACCACTCCACGTCTAGGTGTTTTCACGCATAGCCAAGATCTCTTTTCAAAGAATTGAGCACAGATAATAAAAAACCCGCTCCAGGAATACTCCTGAAACGGGTTTGTATTTGCCCAATACCTTTTTGGTACCGACTCAATTGGCCTGTGACAGCTGATCGAGAATGGCTGGGTTTTCCAGCGTGCTGGTGTCCTGAGTCACCGACTCGCCCTTTGCGACCACGCGCAGCAGGCGGCGCATGATCTTGCCGGAACGGGTCTTGGGCAGGTTGTCGCCAAAACGGATGTCCTTGGGCTTGGCAATGGGGCCGATGGCATGGCCCACATGGTTGCGCAGCTCGGTGGCGATCTGCTTGGCCTCGTCGCCTTCCGGACGGGGCCGCTTGAGCACCACGAACGCGCAGATGGCCTCACCGGTCAGGTCGTCCGGACGGCCCACCACGGCGGCCTCGGCCACCAACGGGTGCGACACCAGCGCGGACTCGATTTCCATCGTGCCCATGCGGTGGCCCGACACGTTGAGCACGTCGTCGATACGACCGGTGATGGTGAAGTAGCCGGTGACAGCATCGCGGATGGCACCGTCGCCCGCCAGGTAGTACTTGCCGCCGAAGTCATCGGGGTAGTAGCTCTTCTTGAAACGCTCGGGGTCGTTCCAGATCGTGCGGATCATGGAAGGCCAGGGCTTGCGCACCACCAGCACACCGCCCTGCCCCCACGGCACTTCCTTGCCGGCTTCGTCGACCACGGCGGCGTCGATGCCAGGGAACGGCAACGTGCAGGAGCCCGGCGTCAGTTCGTGGGCGCCTGGCAGCGGCGTGATCATGTGACCACCGGTTTCGGTCTGCCAGAAGGTGTCGACGATGGGGCAACGGCCGCCACCGATTTCGCGGTGGTACCACTCCCAGGCGGCCGGGTTGATGGGCTCGCCCACAGTGCCCAGCAGGCGCAGGCTGCTGAGGTCGAAGTTGCGCGGATGCACGGCAGCATCAGATTCGGCGGCCTTGATCAGGGCGCGGATGGCAGTGGGCGCGGTGTAGAAGATCGTGACCTTGTGGGCCTGGATCATGCGCCAGAAGCGGGCTGCGTCGGGGTAAGTGGGCACGCCTTCAAACACCACCTGGGTGCCACCCAGCGCCAGCGGGCCATAGGCGACGTAGGTGTGACCGGTGATCCAGCCGATGTCGGCCGTGCACCAGAACACATCGTCGGGCTTCATGTCGAAGGTCCACTTGGTGGTCAGCGCCGCGTGCAGCAGGTAGCCACCGGTGCTGTGCTGCACACCCTTGGGCTTGCCGGTGGAACCCGACGTGTAGAGCAGGAACAGAGGATGCTCGGCATCAACCCACTCGGGTGGGCAGACGTCGCTTTGCGCGCTCAAGACGTCGCTCATCCAGACGTCACGACCGGCCACCATGTTGACCTGACCACCCGTGCGGCGGCAAACGATGACCTGGCGCAGGCTGTCGCAGCCACCCAGACCGATGGCCTCGTCAACGATCGCCTTCAGAGGCAGCGACTTGCCACCGCGCAGCTGCTCGTCGGCGGTGATAACCATCACGGCGCCCGCGTCTTCAATGCGGTCACGCAGACTTTGGGCCGAGAAACCACCGAACACGACCGAGTGCGTGGCGCCAATGCGGGCGCAGGCCTGCATCGCGACAACGCCTTCCACCGACATGGGCAGGTACAGCACCACGCGGTCACCCTTTTGAACACCTTGGGCCTTGAGCACGTTGGCCAGCTGGCTCACGCGGGAGAGCAACTCCCGATAGGTCACATGGGTCACCTTGCCGTCATCCGACTCGAAGATGATGGCCACCGTATCGCCACGGCCGGCTTCAACGTGGCGGTCGAGGCAGTTGTACGACGCGTTGATCTGACCATCGTCGAACCAGCGGTAGAACGGGGCCTGACTCTCGTCGAGCGCTCGCGTGAAGGGCTTGTGCCAGGTGAGGAACTCGCGGGCCAGGCGGGACCAGTAGCCGGCGTAGTCTCTTTGCGCCTCGGCGCAAAGTTCGTCGTAGGCGGCTCGGCTACCGATGTGGGCTGTGCGGGCGAATGCCTCGGACACGGGATGGAGGGTGCTGGGGGTCTGGTTGGTACCAGTCATGGTGAGGGCTCCTGGGTTGCAACGCTTGTGGCGTTGGCTGATCAATTGGCAGGGCCTTCACATCATGCGCGTTTGCCCCTGCCAACCCGCGACAATGCGCCTAACTCTAAAATTTCACACCCCGGATTTTCCCGACACCCCATGACCACACCTCGTCAACCCCTCAAAGCGGGCATCTTGCCCACCTTCATTTTTGCCAGCCGTTGGCTGCAGTTGCCGCTGTATGTCGGCCTGATCCTGGCGCAGGCGGTGTATGTGTTCCATTTTTGGGTGGAGCTCGTGCATCTGATCGAGGCCGCGTTCGGCAACCAGGATGCGCTCAAGCTGATCTTTCAGGCCTCCGGCCAGAAGGCAGATGTGGTGCCCACCCACCTGACCGAGACCACCATCATGCTGGTCGTGCTGGGCTTGATCGACGTGGTGATGATCTCCAACCTGCTGATCATGGTGATCATTGGCGGGTACGAAACCTTCGTGTCCCGCCTGAACCTGGAGGGGCATCCAGACCAACCGGAGTGGCTGGACCACGTCAATGCCTCGGTGCTGAAGGTCAAACTGGCCACGGCCATCATCGGGATCTCGTCGATCCACCTGCTCAAGACCTTCATCAACGCGGAGAACTACTCCGACAAGGTGCTGATCTCACAAACCGTGATCCATGTGGCCTTCCTGTTCTCGGCCATGGCCATTGCCATGACGGACAAGCTGTTGCATCAGGCCACGCACCGCGATCACTGACGGGCACAAGCGCCATAAAGCGTGCGGGGCTCAGCCCCGGCGCTTCACTGCTGCCTTGGCCTCGGCCTTCGCTTGGTCGACAGGCTGATGACCGGCTTTGGAGTCCACACGCAGGTGCAGCGCCGCCTTGGCCATGAGGTTGGCCGAGACGGGCGCGGTCAGGAAGATGAAGAAGGTGATCAGCATCTCGTGGATGCTCCACTGACCGCGCAAGGCCTGGATCAGCATGCTGGCCAGCAGCACGCCCCCGAGGCCCAGCGTGGAGGCTTTGGTCGGCGCATGCAGTCGCATGAAAAAGTCGCGAAAGCGCACCATGCCCAGGGCGCCCACCAGCAGGAACACGGCCCCCACCAGCAAGAGCAGGGCAGCCAGGGCTTCGAGCCACACATCGGGTGTCAGGTTCATGGTTCAGGTCTCGGGATGTGTGCTCACTCGATCACGTCACCGCGCGTGATGAAACGGGCCAGGGCCACGGTGGAGACAAAGCCCAGCATGGCCACGATGAGGGCGGCTTCGAACAACAGCTCGGTCTGCCAGGTGAGCCCCAGAAGGATGACCAGCGCCACCACATTGATGTAGAGCGTGTCGATGGCCAGAATGCGGTCCGGCGCGGTCGGGCCACGCCACAGGCGCCAGGTGCACAGCAACATGGACACGGCCACGGCTGCGACGCAGATCTGCAATGCCGTCTCGATCATCCCAGGATCTCCATCAGAGGCTGTTGGTAACGGCGGTCGATGTCGGTGGCGACGGCCGCAGGGTCATCGCAATCGAGGGCGTGCACCCAGATGCAGCCCCCCTCTTCGTCCACTATGGCCGACACGGTGCCGGGCGTCATCGTGATGATGGAGGCCAACAAGGCCTGTGCGGTGGGCTGCGTCAGCGTCAGGGGCACCTTGACCCAGGCAGGATGGGGCACGCTGCGAGGGTTCAGCACCAGACGCGCCACGGTGATGTTCGAGACGATGATGTCCCACAACACCGAGAGGCCCAGGCGCAACGCACGGGCGACCGAGCGGGGCTGCGCCGCAGGACCCAGAAAACCGCCCAGCAGACGCGGCAAGCCCCAGCCGAGCACGCAGGCTGTCAGGACATTGCCGAGGTCCAGCGACTGCTGGAGCGTCAGCCAGGCCAGCGCCAGCAGCACCGACAGGACCGGGCGACGGGCGCGCTGCCAGGTTGATGTGTGAGCCGGCATCGTCATGGTTGAGCCTCCTGCGGATGTACCGATGGTGCACCGGACGCCGGCATGCGGTAAGGCCGCACGCTGACGGGCACCTCACCGGTCGCGGGATCGATGCCCAGCACGGCGCGGGCATAGGCAGCACGGTCCAGCAACTGTGCCGCGGTGGCATCGGTGTAGCGCTGCAAGGGCGCGGCGTAGGCGCTCATGACCACGCCCATCAGGCACAGGATCAAGGTGGGCCAGACCAGGCGCGGGCTCGCACCCGACGCTGCAGAGGGTAAGTTGGGGCGCACGTTCCAGAACAGCAGGCTGCCGGCACGCGCCAGCGCCAGGATGGACAGGAAGCCGACGGCCAACACCACCGACCAGACCCAGACCTGCATGGGGCTGTGCCAGGAGGCTTTCAGCAGCATGACCTTGCCCAGAAAACCGGGCAACGGTGGCAGCCCGGCCACCGACGCAGCCGCCAGCAACAGCATGAGGCCCAGCAGCACTGGCTGCGCCACGGGGCTGGCCGGGGCCAGTTCATCGGCCACATCACCACGCTGTGCGGCCACCAACTCCACCAGCAAAAACAAGCCCGCCACCACCAGGGTGCTGTGGGCCAGGTAGTAAAACGCCGCCGACCAGGCCGCCGGTGTGAACAGCCCCAGGGCCGCCAGAATGGTGCCGACCGAGGCCACCGTCAGCCAGGCCACTAGGCGCGGCAAGCTGCGCGCGGCCAGAGCCCCCAAGGCGCCCAGCACACTGGTGCCCATGGCCAGGGGCAGCAGCCAGGGTTCGGCCACACGGGCAACCTCACCGGCCCCGTCGCCAAAGATCACACCATGTACACGCAAGATGGCGTACACGCCCACCTTGGTCATGATGGCAAACAGGGCCGCCACCGGGGCGCTGGCCGCGGCATAAGTGCCCGGCAACCACAGAGACAGGGGCAGCAGCGCGGCCTTGAAGCCAAACACCACCAGCAGGATCAGGGCGGCACTGCGCGCCAGCACGGCCTCCATGCCCGAGAGCTGCCCGACGCGCAGCGCCAGGTCGGCCAGGTTGAGCGTGCCCGTGACCGCATAGAGCAGCGACACGCCGATCAGGAACAAGGCGGACGCCAGCAGGTTGAGAACGACGTAGTGCACCCCGGCCTGGAAACGCGTCTTGCCCTGACCATGCACCATCAGCACGTAAGAGGCGATCAGCAAGACCTCGAAGAACACGAAGAGGTTGAAGATGTCGCCCGTCACGAAGGCCCCACACAGCCCCATGACCTGAAAGTGGAACATGGCGTGGAAGTGGCGGCCGTGGGTGTCCCAGCCGCCGCTGGCGTACCAGAGCACGGGCAAGGCCACCAGTTGCGTGAGCACCAGCATGAGCGCCGAGAGCCGGTCGATCACCAACACGATGCCGAACGGTGCGGGCCATTCGCCCAGGCGGTACACCTGCAAGGTGCCCTCGCTGGCCTGGTTCACCAGGCACACTGCCACCCACAAACCCAGCGCCAGCGACAACAGGCTGATGCGGCGGCCCCACTGGCTGCGCGCCTGCGCATGGCCACTGGGCGCATCGCCCAGCAACAGCAGCGCCATCGCGGTGAACGCGGGTAGGAGCACCGGAAAGATGGGCAGGTGCTGCGTCCAGAAAGCGTAGAGGCCGTTCATCCGCGCCCCTCCTCGCCCGCTGGCGCACCGTCCACATGGTCGGTGCCGGATTCGTGGCGACTGCGCAAGGCCATTTCCACGATGAAGCCGGTGGTCGCAAAACCGATCACGATGGCCGTGAGCACCAAGGCCTGCGGCAGCGGGTCGGCCATGCGTTCCTGGCCGACCACGGCCGGGGCATTCCACCACAGGCGGCCCATGGCAAAGATGAACACGTTGACCGCATAGCCGAGCAAGGACAGGCCGAGCACCACCGGGAAGGTGCGACCGCGCAGCATCAGGTAGATGCCGCAGGCGGTGACCCAGCCCACGCCGCTTGCCACCAGAAATTCAAGACTGACCGTCATGCACGACTCCTCACAGGGGCCGACGTCGCGCCCCGCCCTTCCTTGCTGGCATGCCCCAGCACGGACAGGGTCAACAAAGTGGCACCGACCACCGTGATGTACACACCCAGATCAAACAAGGCGGCACTGGCCAGTGGCACCTCGCCGAAACCCGGCACATGCGGGTGACCGTGCGCGCTGGTGAGGAAGTTGCGCCCCCACAGCAGCGCACCGACCCCGGTCAGCCCGGCGATGCTCAAGCCCGTGCCGATCCAGCGTGTGAAGCGCCGCCCTTGCGCGCCGTGAAGCAAGGCTTCCGTCCGCTCCTGGCCCTGGGCCATGTACTGCAGTACCAGCGCCACCGCCGTGATCAGGCCGGCGATGAAGCCGCCACCGGGCAGGTTGTGCCCGCGCCAGTAGATGTAGGCAGACATCACCAAAGCCATCGGCAGGATCAGGCGCGCGGCCACACGCAGCATCAGCGGCTGACGCGCAAACGTCCACGGACGGCCAGCCTCGTCCTGCGCAGGCCGGCGCACCTTGAAGCCATCGAGCATGGCCAGCACGCCCACCCCGGCGATGCCCAGCACCGTGATCTCGCCAAAGGTGTCATACCCCCGGAAATCGACCAGGGTCACGTTGACGACGTTGGTACCGCCGCCGCCCGGCAGCGACTGCGCCAGGAAGTACCAGGAGATCGCGTCATGGTCGCGCGTCAGCACCATCCAGCACAAGAAGGCCACGCCCAGACCGGCCACCGAGGCCAGTCCGGCGTCACGCAAGCGACGCCCACCAGAGGACTCACGCGGCGTGCGCGCGGGCAGCAGGGCCAGCCCCATCAGCATGATGACGGTGGCCACCACCTCGACCGACAACTGCGTCAAGGCCAGATCGGGAGCGGACAGCGCCAGGAAGGTCAGTGCCGTGACCATGCCGACCACACCGGTCAGCAAGACGGCCTTGAAACGGTCGCGATGCCCCAGCACCAGGGCGGCACTGCCCACCAGCAGCACGAGCCACACGGCGATCGCCGAGGCCGGCGCGGGCAACAAAGCACGTTGCCCTGCGGTCAGCGGCACCGCGCTTTCCAGGAAAGGCCAGGCGGCCACGACGATGACCGACACCAGCATCCAGGCCACATGGCGCTGCAGCGAGCCGATGTCGGTCAGGCGGATGACGGCCTGCGCACCCTGGATCAGGCCATCCAGCGCTCGGGTGAAGAACAGGCGGCCGGTCCAGCCACGCGGGTGGTGCAGGTGCAGCTTCCAGTGACGCTGCAAGCCGACGTAAAAGACCACACCGCCCAGCACCGCCAGGCCACTCATCAGCAGGGGCAGATTGAAGCCATGCCACAGGGCCAGGTGATAGGGCGGCGTAGGGCCACCGAGCACAGCGCGCGCGGCCACCTCGACCAGCGGGCCGAGGGTGTAGGCCGGGAACATGCCCACGGCCAGGCTGGCCAGCACCAGCAGCAACACGGGCAAGCGCATCAACCAAGGCGGGTCGTGCGGGTGGGGATTGGGCAGATCCTGGCGCGGCCCGTTGAAGAACACATCGTGCACAAAGCGCAGCGAGTAAGCGACCGAGCAGGCACCCGCCAGCGTGGCCACCACGGCCACCCACATGCCATCGGCCCAGGCGCCGGCCCAACCAGACTGCGCCGTCACGGCCTCGCCAAAGAACATCTCCTTGGACAGGAAACCATTGGTCAGCGGCAGGCCCGCCATCGCTGCTGCGGCGATGATCGCCAGGGTGCCCGTCCAGGGCAGCACCGACATCAGGCCCCCCAGGCGGCGCATGTCGCGGCTGCCCGTCTCGTGGTCGATGATGCCCGCCGTCATGAACAAGGCGGCCTTGAAGGTGGCGTGGTTGAGAATGTGGAACACCGCCGCCACGGCCGACAGGGGCGAGGCCAGCCCAATCAGGAAGGTGATCAGACCCAGGTGGCTGATGGTGGAATACGCCAGCAAGCCTTTCAGGTCATGACGGAACACCGCCACGTAGGCCGCAAAGGCCAGCGTCAGCAGGCCTACCCCCGACACGATCACCTCGAACAGGCCCGAGCCACCCAACACCGGATACAGGCGCGCCAGCAGGAACACCCCCGCCTTGACCATGGTGGCCGAGTGCAGGTAGGCCGACACCGGGGTGGGCGCGGCCATCGCCTCGGGCAACCAGAAGTGAAACGGCCACTGCGCGCTTTTGGTGAAGCAGCCCAACAGGATCAGGATGAGGGCCAGCGGAAAGTGCGCGTGCGCCTGGATGCGCTCGCCCTGGTCGAGCATGACACTGAGATCGAAAGTGCCGGCAATCTGCCCCAGCACGATGACGCCCGCCAGCAAGGCCAGACCGCCGCCGCCGGTCACGGCCAGCGCCATGCGGGCACCCGCGCGCGCATCGGCACGGTGACCCCAGTAGCCCACCAGCAGGAAGGACGAAATGCTCGTCAGCTCCCAGAACACCACCAGCAAGAGCAGGTTGTCGGACAGCACGATGCCCAGCATGGCCGCCATGAAGAGCATGAGCAGGGTGTAGAGCTTGCCGGGCGAATCTTCGGGGCCCAGGTAGCGGTGGGCGTACGTCACGATCAGCAAGCCGATGCCGGTGATCAGCAGCCCGAACATCAAGGCCAGGCCATCGAGCCGCAGGCCCAGTTGCAAGCCCAACTCAGGCGCCCAGGGGTACTGCACCAGCAAGGTCTGTCCGGCCAGCACCTCGGGGGCCATCGACAACAGGCACAGCAAAGCGGCCAGCGCCACCCCGCCTGCCGCCAGGGCCGTCAGAGCGCGGCCGTGTACCGAGGTGAGCTTGCCCAGGCCAAAACAGGCGAGCGTCCCCACCAGCAGGGGCAGC
This sequence comes from Burkholderiales bacterium RIFCSPHIGHO2_12_FULL_63_20, assembly GCA_001770775.1. Lineage (GTDB taxonomy): Bacteria > Pseudomonadota > Gammaproteobacteria > Burkholderiales > Burkholderiaceae_C > Aquabacterium. Next base: position 32,204 of record MESA01000031.1, on the reverse strand, counting down.
AAGACCGTGAGAAGCAGCAAATCCATTGGAACAAATCAAAGTGCCGGAGGCGACATTGTAGGTAAGCCCGCCCATTCGGGTCCTGCGCAGTAAAATCTTGCCCTTGTACTGCCCACCCCACTCCACAACGCCCCACAAAGGCCCTGACATGACGACCATTCGCTACGACGATCTCGTTGAAAGTGTCGCAGCCGCGCTGCAATACATCAGCTACTACCACCCGGCCGACTACATCGCCCACCTGGCCCGCGCCTACGAACGCGAAGAAAGCCCGGCGGCCAAGGATGCGATCGCGCAGATCCTGACCAACTCGCGCATGAGCGCCGAGGGCCGTCGCCCGATCTGCCAGGACACCGGCATCGTCAACGTCTTCCTGAAGATCGGGATGAACGTGAAGTGGGAAGGCTTCGGCGCTCACAGCATCCAGGAGGCCGTGGACGAAGGCGTACGCCGTGGTTACAACAACCCCGACAACAAGCTGCGTGCGTCGGTGCTGTCCGACCCCATCTTCGAGCGCAAGAACACCAAGGACAACACCCCGGCCGTGGTCTTCATGGACGTGGTGCCCGGCGACACCGTCGACGTGACCGTGGCGGCCAAGGGTGGCGGCTCCGAGAACAAGTCCAAGGTCTACATGCTCAACCCGTCTGACAACATCGTCGACTGGGTGCTCAAGACCGTGCCGACCATGGGCGCTGGCTGGTGCCCGCCCGGCATGCTGGGCATTGGCGTGGGTGGCACGGCTGAAAAGGCCGCCTTGCTCGCCAAGGAATCGTTGATGGACGACATCGACATGTACGAGCTGCTGGAGCGTGGCCCCCAGAACAAGCTGGAAGAGCTGCGCATCGAGCTGTACGAGAAGGTCAACGCCCTGGGCATTGGCGCCCAAGGCCTGGGCGGCTTGACCACCGTGCTGGACGTCAAGATCAAGACCTACCCGACGCATGCGGCCTCCAAGCCGATTGCCATGATCCCGAACTGCGCGGCCACCCGCCATGCGCACTTCGTGCTCGATGGCTCGGGCCCGTCGTTCCTGACCCCGCCGAGCCTGGACCTGTGGCCCGACGTGCACTGGGCGCCGGACTACAACAAGTCCAAGCGCATCGACCTGAACACGCTGACCAAGGAAGAAGTGGCTTCGTGGAAGCCGGGCCAGACCCTGCTGCTCAACGGCAAGATGCTGACCGGCCGCGATGCTGCACACAAGCGCATCCAGGACATGCTGGCCAAGGGCGAAAAGCTGCCCGTGGACTTCACCAACCGCGTGATCTACTACGTGGGCCCGGTGGACCCCGTGCGCGACGAAGCGGTTGGCCCGGCTGGCCCCACCACGGCCACCCGCATGGACAAGTTCACCGACATGATGTTGGAAAAGACCGGCCTGATCTCGATGATCGGCAAGGCTGAACGCGGCCCGGTCGCCATCGAGTCCATCAAGAAGCACAAGTCGGCTTACCTGATGGCCGTGGGCGGTGCCGCCTACCTGGTGTCCAAGGCCATCAAGTCTGCCAAGGTGGTGGGCTTTGAAGACCTGGGCATGGAAGCCATCTACGAGTTCGACGTGGTCGACATGCCCGTGACCGTGGCCGTGGACAGCGGCGGCACCAGCGCCCACATCGAAGGGCCCAAGACCTGGCAAGCCAAGATCGGCAAGATCCCGGTCACCGTGGCCTGAGCCTCGGACCGCACCCAGCCCTGACGCCTGCAAGCGTCAGGCCGCACCCAGCCCCGACAGGCCCTGCCTCTCGGGGCTTTTTCATGGACTGGGCGGCCACCCCGGCGCCGCTCGCCTCGAACCGGTCAGAGCAGCTCGTCCGGCGCGAAGGGCGCCATGAGTTTGAGGCTGAGCTTGAGCCACAAGCTGGCATCGGGCTCACTGTGCAGTTCCGTCAGACGGTCCCCATCCTGGTAGCGCCAGCGCAGGCGGCCCCGGTCATCCAGGCTCACCTCGTAGCTGTTGCTGCGAACGTCTTGGTAGAGCTGCAGCAGCTGCGAGGCCAGCGTCGGACTGCTCACCACCAGGCCCATCTCCGAATTGAGCTTGGCCGAACGCGGATCGAGGTTCATCGACCCGACCAAGGAAGTGCGGCCATCGACCACCAGGACCTTCGCATGCAGGGAGGCCAGCGATGAGCCAAAGGCGCCCAGACGGCTGCGGCGCTGTTCCTTGATGCGCGTGCGCAGTTCGTACAGTTCGATGCCTTCTCGCAGCAGCGCTTCGCGGTGGCGCACATAGCCAACATGCACCGCAGGCGCATCCGTGGTCGCCAGCGAATTGGTGAGGATGCGCACCTGCACGCCCTGGCGTCGCAAGGCCCGGAACATCGCCATCTGTGACGGCCCCGGCACCAGATACGGCGTGATGAGCACCAGCTCCTTCCTGGCTGAACCCATCAAGCGATCCACGCTCGCCACCGCATCGGGCGTCGGCGCGACCACGGGCTCGCCCTCCAGCTCCAGCTTGGAGGGACGGTCGGCGAGCACTGCCGAGGGTGCCCAGATCAGACGCAACTGGCCTTGCGCAAGCTCGTGGGGGAACTGGTGGGCAGGGGCCGGCGCTCGATCCGAAGGCGACGGCCCGACCGGCATCGCGCTGTCGCGGGCCAGTTGAACGACGCCTTTGGCGCCAAGGCCTGAGGTCGGCGCGACGGGCGCACTCGGGCCGAGCCCCGCTGGCACGCCCATCTCGTTGGGGGGACTGTCAACCAGCGCAGCCACCGGGTAGGCCAAGGGGTGGTTCCAGAAGCGGTCAAAGATCCGGGACAGCGCCCGCACATTGGGGCCGGCCACGATCAGGTCGACGTCCAGAAAGTTGCTGTCGGGGTTGCGCAGGAAATAGGTGTCCCCCACATTGCGTCCCCCGGTCACCGCCAGCGCGTTGTCCGCCACAAACATCTTGTTGTGCATGCGGCTGTTGATGCGATCGAAATCGGTGAGCGAGCCCAGCAAGCGCGAGACAGTACTGAAACGCCCCGAGGGGAAAGGGTTGAACAGGCGCACATCGATGTGGGGATGGTGCGTCAGGGCGAGCAGGCCATCGTCCTGCCCGGAGGTGTTGAGGTCATCGAGCAGCAGTCGCACCCGCACGCCGCGGTCGGCGGCCGCGCGCACGCGCTGCATCAGCGCATAGGCGCTGGCGTCACTGCGGATCAGGTAGTACTGCAGGTCGAGGGTCTTCTCTGCCCGGTCGGCCAAAGCCGACAAGGTGGCAAAGGCCTCCTCGCCCGACACGAGCAAACGAAACCCGGACATCCCCGCCACCGGGGCCTGTGCCTGCGCCAGGCGCCCGAGGGGGGTGGTTTGGTGCGCTGGCAGCGCATGGCTGACCGGCTTGTCCGGTGGCGGCGGCAAGCTGGCGCAGCCGGCCGTGGCCACCAAGGCCCAGCCCAGCACGAACAGGCGCAGGGCTCGGGTGCGCATGGCCGGGGCCGATGTCAATGCACGACGCGGGAGAACTGGAAGTTCCCGGCCTCGTCCACATCGACCGGGATCACATCCTTCGGACCGAACTTGCCTTGCAGGATGAGCTTGGCCACCGGGTTCTCGATGCGCTGCTGGATGGCGCGCTTGAGCGGACGGGCCCCGAACACCGGATCGAAGCCGACCTTGGCCAGCTCGGCCAGCGCCTCGGTCGACACGTCCAGCGCCATGTCGAGCTGTGCCAGACGACCTTCCAGGCCCTTGAGCTGGATCTTGGCGATCGACGCGATGTGCGCCTCATCGAGCGCGTGGAACACCACGACCTCGTCGATGCGGTTGAGGAACTCCGGACGGAAGTGCTGCTTGACCTCGACCCACACGGCATCCTTGATGGCCTCGGAAGACTGCCCCGCCATCTGCATGATGTGGTGCGAACCCAGGTTGGAGGTCATCACGATGACGGTGTTTTTGAAGTCCACGGTGCGGCCCTGCCCGTCGGTCAGGCGCCCGTCGTCGAGCACCTGCAGCAGCACGTTGAACACATCCGGGTGTGCCTTCTCAACCTCGTCCAGCAGGACCACGCTGTAAGGCTTGCGACGCACCGCCTCGGTCAGCGCCCCGCCCTCTTCGTAGCCCACATAGCCCGGAGGCGCCCCGATCATGCGGCTGACGGAGTGCTTCTCCATGAACTCGCTCATGTCGATGCGGATCAGGTGATCCTCGCTGTCGAACAGGAACCCTGCCAGCGCCTTGCACAGCTCGGTCTTGCCCACGCCGGTGGGCCCCAGGAACAGGAAGGAGCCATAGGGCCGGTTGGGGTCAGACAGGCCGGCGCGAGAGCGGCGGATGGCGTCCGATACCGCCACGATGGCCTCCTGTTGACCCACGACCCGTTCATGCAGCTTGTCTTCCATGGCCAGCAGCTTGTCGCGCTCGCCCTGCATCAGCTTGGACACGGGGATGCCGGTGGCGCGCGCCACCACTTCGGCAATTTCTTCGGCGCCCACCTGGGTTCGCAGCAGTTGCGGCCGGCCCACGCCGTCCTTGCCGGCCTTGCCCTTGGCGTTTTCCTTCTCCTGGGCGTCCTTCAGGCGCTTTTCCAGCTCGGGCAGCTTGCCGTACTGCAGCTCGGCCACCTTGGTCAGATCGCCCTTGCGGGTCAGCTCTTCAATCTTCTGGCGCACCTTGTCGATCTCTTCACGCACGCTCTGGCTGCCCTGGGCCTGGGCTTTTTCGGCCTTCCAGATCTCGTCCAGGTCGGCGATTTCTTTTTGCAGCTTGGTGATCTCTTCGTTGAGCAGCTCGAAGCGCTTCACCGAAGCCTCGTCCTTCTCGCGCTTGACGGCCTCGCGCTCGATCTGCAGCTGGATCATGCGGCGGTCGAGGCGGTCCATCACCTCGGGCTTGGAGTCGAGCTCGATCTTGATCTTGGCCGCGGCCTCGTCGATCAGGTCGATGGCCTTGTCGGGCAGGAAACGGTCGGTGATGTAGCGGTGAGACAGCTCGGCCGCGGCCACGATGGCCGGGTCGGTGATGTCCACACCGTGGTGCACCTCGTACTTTTCCTGCAGGCCGCGCAGGATGGCAATGGTCGCTTCCACCGTGGGCTCGCCCACGAGGATCTTCTGGAAGCGGCGCTCCAGCGCAGCGTCTTTCTCGATGTACTTGCGGTATTCGTCCAGCGTGGTCGCGCCGATGCAGTGCAGCTCGCCGCGCGCCAAAGCGGGCTTGAGCATGTTGCCTGCGTCCATCGCGCCATCGGACTTGCCCGCACCGACCATGGTGTGGATCTCGTCGATGAACATGATGGTCTGGCCTTCGTCCTTGGCCACTTCTTTCAGCACGCCCTTGAGACGCTCTTCGAAGTCACCGCGGTACTTGGCACCGGCCAGCAGCAAGGCCATGTCCAGCACCAGCACGCGCTTGCTCTTGAGCGAATCGGGCACCTCGCCGGCCACGATGCGCTGGGCCAGGCCTTCGACGATGGCGGTCTTGCCCACGCCGGGCTCCCCGATCAGCACCGGGTTGTTCTTGGAACGGCGCTGCAGCACCTGGATGGCGCGGCGGATTTCCTCGTCGCGGCCGATCACCGGGTCGAGCTTGCCCTGACGGGCACGCTCGGTCAGGTCCAAGGTGTACTTCTTGAGCGCTTCGCGCTGGCCTTCGGCTTCGGGGTTGTCCACTTTCTGGTCTCCACGCACGGCCTTGACGGCGGCATCCAGTGACTTGCGGGTCAGGCCATGGTCGCGGGCCAGCTCGCCCGTCTCGCCCTTGTGATCGGCCAGCGCCAGCAAGAACATCTCGCTGGCAATGTAGTTGTCGCCCTGCTTGTGCGCCTCTTTCTCGGCCCCCTGCAGCAGGCTGACCGTGTCGCGGCCGGCCTGCACCTGCTCGGCGCCCTGCACCTGGGGCAGTTTGTCGATCTGCTTGGTCAGGCCCGCCATCAGCGGGCCCACCTTGACCCCGGCGCGCTCCAGCAAAGCCTTCGGACCGTCGTCCTGCTGCAGCATGGCCAGCAGGATGTGGGCGGGCTCAATGTAGGGATTGTCGCGTGTCACCGCCAGGCTCTGGGCCTCGGTCAGCGCTTCCTGAAATGTTTGTGTGAGTTTGTCGAGTCGCATGAGTGCTCCCGTGGCCCCGGAGATCGGTGCCGATTGCCCTTGAAGATAGGGCGATTCAGTGACATTTCAAGGGGATCGACCCTGATCCCCCAGCCTGCTTGCGTCAGATCAAGCAAGATCAAACGCCTGGCCGGGCCGTGACCACCCGGTTGCGCCCCGCCTGCTTGGCCTCATACAGGCAGGCATCAGCCTGCGCCAGGGCATCTTCCAGCGTGCGCTCGGGCTGATGGAAGGCCACCCCGATGCTCATGGTGATGGACACCGGACCGCCACGCGTTTCGCAGGGGGTCGAGGCCAGCACCTGCCGCAAACGCTCGGCCACGGCACTGGCCTCCAGATGGCTGCGCACCGGCAGCAAGACCGTGAACTCCTCGCCCCCGTAACGCGCCAGCAAGGCGTCGTCACGCAGACGCTCCCGCGTCACCTGGGTGATCTGGCGCAGGACATCGTCGCCCACCTGATGACCGTATCGATCGTTGACCGCCTTGAAATGGTCCACATCCATCATCAGCACCGCCACCGAGGTGGGCAAGTGCGCCTGCAAGGAGAGCATGCGCTCGCCCAGTTCGCGCAGGCCGCGTCGGGACAGGGCCCCCGTCAGGTCGTCCGACAAGGCACGGTTGCGCAGTTGCTGGTTGAGCCGCTGGTTGATGATGGCAAACACCACCGAAGCCACCGACAGAGGCAACACCGCAAAACCCAGCGCCGTGATGGGCAAGAGCCAGTCGGGCGCGTAAAGCCAGTGCGCCGGGTAGGGGCCACCATCGGCATTCACCGAGTGCGCCAGGGTGATCAACCAGATCAAGGCAAATGCCGTCGCCACGATCAGCAGGCTGAGCTCGCTGCGCTGGATGCGGGGACTGCGCAGGATCAACCACCCCTGATCCACCGCCATGGCCAGGCTGACCACCGCAAACACCCAGGCCACCGCCTGCACATAGGCGGTGGCCGAGCCCAGCGCAGCCACACCCCACAGGATCACGGCGGCAGCCCCCGTGAGCATCCATCCCAGCCGTGGCGGGGTGCGTCGCCCATTGAGTTGTCGAAAGGCCCAGGCCAGCAAAGCCACACCAGCCGCCGTCAAGCCGATCGCCACCTGGGTGACCACCGGGCGCCATGCGTCCGGACTCAGCACGATCAGCAGCAGCGAGGCCAGAGCACAAAAAGCCCAGCGGTACAACGCGAGGGCGGTTCGGACACGGTTCTGATCGGTGCGAATCTGCGAAATCAAGCCCAGCCCCACCAGGGAGCCGGCGCCTGCTGCGCCATAACAGGTGAAGACGTCGATGGCCAACATGAGACGCCTTGATTCCTTCAGGGCTCAGGGCTGAGCCACATTGGGCGGCGCATGCAGGCCACCCCAGCGTGCCGCCGCCTGGTCATCACTGATGCGCGCGTCCACCCACCGGCTGTTGCCACCGGCCGACTCCTTCTTCCAGAACGGCGCCTGGGTCTTGAGCCAGTCCATCAGGAACTCGGCGCAATGAAAAGCATCGCCCCGGTGAGCCGAACTCACCACCACCAGCACGATCTGGTCGCACACGGCCAGAGGCCCCACGCGGTGAATGACCTTGACGCCGCGCACATCGAAGCGCCGACGCGCCTCGACGATCAGCTCGGCGATGCTGCGCTCGGTCATGCCCGGATAGTGCTCCAGCTCCATGATGGCGGGCTGGTTGCCGGATGCGGCCACTTGCACCCACTCACGCACCGTCCCGACGAAGCTGACCACCGCCCCCACTTGCGGATCCTGGCCGCGCAAAGCCGCGACCTCGGCACCGAGATCAAAGTCGTCCGGGCTCACACGCACGCAGGCCAAGGCGTCCTGCAAGGCGATGTCCTGATCGCTCATCTCAGCCGCCCGTCACCGGAGGGAAAAAAGCCACCTCGTCACCGTCCTGCAAGGCTTGCTCGGCGTTGCACAGGGTCTGGTTGCAGGCGGTGCGCAGGCCCTTGCCCAGGTCCAGTGCCGCCGCGTGCGCGGCCGAGCGGCCGATCAGCCACAGTCGCAGCTCGCCCACGGTGCGCGCGGCGGTGTCCGCCCAGGACAAGGTTTCAAACGGGCCAAGCTGTTCGCGAACGGCGGCGAAGTAGCGCACGGTGATGCTCATGGTATCGAGCCAGCCCTCAAGGCTGACGGGAAGAGATGGAAGGTTGTACCAACTCTGCCATGAAAATGAACTTCACGGGATCGCCCGGTTGAACGATGGTGCCGGACGGCAGGTCCACCACGCCCTCGGCCCACGCGGCCGAACTCAGCACACCCGAACCCTGGTGAGGGTGCAGCACCACCCTGCCCTGTTCGTTCAAACGTGCCCGCAGGAACTCGCGGCGCTTGTCGGGCTTGGGCCAGTTGAAATCGGCGACCAGAGACACGGCCTGCGGCAGGTGCCAGCCCTCGCCAGCCAGCAGGCCCAGCACCGGACGCACCAGCAAGAGGAAGGTCACGAAACTGGCGACCGGGTTGCCAGGCAGCCCCATGTAGAGGGCCCGACTGCCATCGGCACGGTGGATCCAGCCAAACACGAAGGGCTTGCCCGGCTTGATGGCCAGCGCCCAGAAATCCAGCCCACCTTCGGCCAGCACGGCATTGCGCAGGTGGTCTTCTTCACCCACCGACACCCCGCCACTGGTGATGATGAGATCGTGCTGCTCGGCGGCGGCGCGCAAGGCAGCACGGGTGGCAGCCAGGTCATCGGGCACCACACCCAGGTCGCACGCCTGGGCGCCCGTGGCCTGCACCAGGCCGCGCAGCGTGTGGCGATTGCTGTTGTAGATGGCGCCCGGCGGCAAGGGCTCACCCGGCATCACCAATTCATTGCCCGTGGTCAGCACGCCCACCTTCGGGCGGCGGAACACCGCCAGCGTGGCAGCGCCCACCGAAGCAGCCACCCCCAGCCCGGCCGGCGTCAGGCGGACGCCGGCGCGCAGCACCGTCTGGCCCTGGGCGATGTCCTCGCCGCGGCGACGGATGTTCTGGCCGACCTGGATGGCCTCCTTGAAGTGCACGGCGCCGGTGGCGGCGTCCACGCCGGTGTGCTCCTGCATCACGACGGCATCGGCGCCGTCGGGTAATGGGGCACCCGTGAAGATGCGGGCACAGGTGCCCGGTTGCAGCGAGGCGCCCACCTGGCCGGCGGCAATGCGCTGGCCCTGCGGCAGGGTCACGGCAGCGGCATCAGCACCAGCCTGGCCCGCCAGTGGCAGGTCGGCCGCGCGCAAGGCGTAGCCGTCCATCGCGCTGTTGTCGAGCGGCGGCACGTCCACCTTGGACACCAGATCCTGGGCCAGCACGCACCCCAGGGCGTCAAAGCTGTCAACGACGTCGGTCGCGCGGGGCGTCTGCCCCAGGTGCTCGACCACCGCCGCATGCAGACGAGACCAGGCCTCGTCCAGCGGCATCAAGGGTTTGAACGCAGCCGCCATGGCGCCACTCCTGCAGAGAACCGGAACACTGATCGCTTCGTGAAAAGCGCGCTCAGTCGTTGCAGTGCTGGACGATGTAGTCCTTCACTGTCTGGGTGTGGTTGGGCACCACCACGAAGCGCTTGGGCAGGTCTTCCAGACCGTCCAGGCCCTGAATCCAGTGTGGACGCTCAGGCTGGCGGCCCGTTGCCTCGACGATGGTCTCGGCAAACTTGGCCGGCAAGGCGGTTTCCAGCACCAGCATGGGGACGCCTGCCTTGATGTGCTCGCGCGCCACCTTTAGGCCGTCGGCCGTGTGGGTGTCGATCATCACGCCGAAACGCTCGAAGGTGTCCTTGATGGTGGCCAGGCGGTCGCTGTGCTTGCTGGTGCCCGAGACGAAACCGTAGCTCGCCACCTTGGCGAACTCGTCGGCCGACAGGTGGAACTCGCCCTTTTGCTCGATGGCGTCCTTGAACAGCGACTTCACGCGCGCGCCGTCACGGCCCAGCAGGTCGAACACGAAGCGCTCGAAGTTGGACGCCTTGGAGATGTCCATCGAGGGCGACGAGGTTTCGTACGTCTCGGCGCTGCCGCGCACGCGGTAGCTGCCGGTACGGAAGAACTCGTCGAGCACGTTGTTCTCGTTGGTGGCCACGACCAGTTGGTCGATGGGCAGGCCCATCATGCGGGCCACATGGCCGGCGCAGACGTTGCCGAAGTTGCCCGACGGCACCGTGAAGCTGACCTTCTCGGCGTTCGACTTGGTGGCGTAGAAATAGCCGGCGAAGTAGTACACCACCTGGGCCAGCAGACGGGCCCAGTTGATCGAATTGACCGTACCGATCTTGTACTGGCGCTTGAAGGCCAGGTCGTTGGAGACGGCCTTGACGATGTCCTGCGCGTCGTCGAACACGCCTTCGACCGCCAGATTGTGGATGTTGGGGTCCTGCAGGCTGAACATCTGGGCCTGCTGGAACGCGCTCATGCGGCCGTGCGGCGAGAGCATGAACACGCGCACGCCCTTCTTGCCGCGCATGGCGTATTCGGCTGCACTGCCCGTGTCGCCCGAGGTGGCGCCCAGAATGTTGAGCTGCTCGCCACGGCGGCCCAGTTCGTACTCGAACAGGTTGCCCAGCAACTGCATGGCCATGTCCTTGAAGGCCAGCGTGGGTCCGTTGGACAGGGCTTGCAGCGCCAGCCCCGGCTCCAGCGGCTTCAAGGGCGTGATCTCGTCAAAGCCGTACACCACCTTGGTGTAGGTACGGGCGGTGATGTCTTTGAGGTCGGCGGCGGGAATGTCGTCGATGTAGAGCGACAGCACTTCAAACGCCAACTCGGCGTAGCTCAGGCCGCGCCACTTCGCCAGCGTGGCATCGTCGATCTGCGGGTAGGAAGTGGGCAGGTACAAGCCGCCGTCCGGCGCCAGGCCTTCCAGCAGGATCTCGCAAAAGTGGCGTTCGGTCTGATCGCCCCGGGTGCTGATGTATTTCATGCGAGTTCTTCCTTGCGCAGCTTGACGATCGGGGCCAGCACGGTCGGCAGGGCCTGCATCGCGGTCAGCGCCTTGTTCATGGCGCCTTCCTTGGTGTCGTGGGTCAGGATCATCAGGTCGGTCTGGTTACCGTCTTCACCGCTGACCTCGTCGGCCTCACGCTGGATGACGGCATCGATCGAGATGCCCTGCTCGGCCAGGATGCCGGTGAGCTTGGCCAGCACGCCGGTCTGGTCGGCCACGCGCAGGCGCAGGTAGAAGGCGGTGATGACCTCTTCGATCGGCAGGATGGGCAGGTTCGACAGTTGGTTGGACTGGAAGCCCAGGGCCGGCACGCGCGAGGCGGCAGGCGCGTCGATCTGGCGGGCAATGTCCACCAGGTCGGCGATCACGGCCGAGGCGGTGGGCTCGGAGCCGGCGCCCTTGCCGTAGTACATGGTCGTGCCCACGGCATCGCCCTGCACCAGCACGGCGTTCATGGCGCCTTCGACGTTGGCGATCAGGCGGCGCATCGGCACCAGGGTCGGGTGGGTGCGCAGCTCGATGCCGTTGTCGCGGCGGCGGGCAATGCCCAGCAGCTTGATGCGGTAGCCCAGTTGCTCGGCGTACTTGATGTCGGTGGCCGACAGCTTGGTGATGCCTTCCACGTGGGCCTTGTCGAACTGCACCGGCACGCCAAAGGCGATGGCGCTCAGCAGCGTGGCCTTGTGGGCGGCGTCCACACCTTCGATGTCGAAGGTCGGGTCGGCTTCGGCGTAACCCAGACGCTGCGCTTCTTTGAGCACCACGTCGAAGTCCAGGCCCTTGTCACGCATTTCGGACAGGATGAAGTTGGTGGTGCCGTTGATGATGCCGGCCACCCACTGGATCTGGTTGGCCGTCAGGCCTTCACGCAGCGCCTTGATGATGGGGATGCCACCGGCCACAGCCGCTTCAAAGGCCACCATCACGCCCTTGTCGCGGGCCGCAGCGAAGATCTCGGTGCCATGCACGGCCAGCAGGGCCTTGTTGGCGGTGACCACGTGCTTGCCAGCAGCAATCGCTTCCAGCACCAGGGCCTTGGCAATGCCATAGCCACCAATCAGCTCCACCACCACGTCGATCTCGGGGTTGGCGATCACGGCACGTGCATCGGCCACCACCTGGGCCGCATCGCCCACCACTTCCTTGGCGCGCTCGGTGTTGAGGTCGGCCACCATGGCGATCTCGATGCCACGGCCCGCACGGCGACGGATCTCCTCCTGGTTGCGGCTCAGCACCGTGAAGGTGCCACCGCCGACGGTACCGATGCCCAGCAGGCCGACTTTGACAGGACGCAGTTGTTCTTGGCTCATAGGATTCTCTTCTCTCGGTGCGCGCCACCTTGTGGGCGGCGTGACGTGTTCAAAATGGATGGGGGGACAGACTCGCCGTGGGCGACGCCGCCTCAGGCAGAGGCCGTGCCGTGACGCTTGCGATAGCCTTCCAGGAAGCGGGCAATGCGGCCAATGGCCTCGGCCAGGTCGTCGCTGTTGGGCAGGAAAACCAGGCGGAAGTGGTCGGGATGCGGCCAATTGAAGCCCGTACCTTGCACAATCAGCACCTTTTCTTCGGCCAGCAACTCGTAGGCAAACTGCTGGTCGTCGGCGATGGGGTACATCTTGGGATCGAGGCGCGGGAACATGTAGAGCGCGCCCTTGGGCTTGACCACGCTGACGCCCGGGATCTTGTTGAGCAGCTCGTAGGCCAGGTCGCGTTGCTTGCACAGGCGGCCCGTGGGCGCGACCAGGTCCTTGATGCTCTGATAGCCGCCCAACGCGGTCTGAATCGCGAGCTGACCGGGCGTGTTGGCGCACAGGCGCATCGAGGCCAGCATGTTCAGGCCTTCAATGTAGTCTTTGGCATGGCGCTTCTCGCCCGACACCACCATCCAGCCGGCGCGGTAGCCGCATGAGCGGTAGTTCTTGCTCAGGCCGTTGAAGGTCAGGAACAGCACGTCTTCGGCCAGCGAGGCCATCGAGGTGTGCGTGTTCCCGTCGAACAGGGTCTTGTCGTAGATCTCGTCGGCCAGCACGATGAGCTGATGCTCCCGGGCAACCTGGATGATCTCTTTCAACAGGCTGTCCGGATAGAGGGCGCCGGTCGGATTGTTCGGGTTGATGACAACGATGGCCTTGGTGCGCGGCGTGATCTTGGCGCGAATGTCGGCGATGTCGGGGTTCCAGTCGGCCTGCTCATCGCAGATGTAGTGGACCGGACGGCCACCGGACAGCGAAACGGCCGCCGTGTACAGCGGGTAGTCGGGTGCGGGCAGCAGCACCTCGTCATCCTCGTTGAGCAGGGCGTTGAGGGCCATCACGATCAGCTCGGAGGCGCCGTTGCCCAGGTAGACGTCATCGACCGTCACACCCTGGATGCCCTTTTCCTGGCAGTAATGCACCACGGACTTGCGCGGGGCAAACAGGCCTTTGGAGTCGGTGTAACCGGCCGCACCGGCCAGGTTGCGGATCATGTCCTGCACGATCTCGTCAGGTGGCTCCAGCCCGAACACGGCCAGGTTGCCGATGTTGAGCTTGATGATCTTGTGACCGTCTTCTTCCATCTGGCGCGCCTTTTCCAGCACGGGCCCACGGATGTCATAACAGACGTTGGCGAGTTTGCTGGACTTGGCGATGGGTTTCAAAACGGGCTCCACTGCAGACGAAATAGGGGAAAGCTAGAATTTAACCACACCCGCCCACTCCCGGGCGCCCTGCTTCGCACGGCGAACGCGGGCTTTTCCGAGCCATTCCTGCCATGAAACTGCATGCCGACCGCGCCGAAGGCGTCAATGTGATCAATGCCTGCACCGTGGATGCCGTGTCCGTCAACGGCGAAAGCTACGCGCACAGCATTCTGGTGTCGCATGTCGGCCCGGTTCAAGCCTGGCCAGTGGCCAGGCTCGACGACCTGCAGGAAGCCCACTTTGCCGACATCCTGGCCGCCGCCCCTGAGGTGGTGATTTTCGGCAGTGGTCCCCGCCTGCGCTTTCCGCATCCGTCCCTGCTGCGCAGCCTGATGGCCGCCCGCATCGGAGTCGAAACCATGGACACGGCAGCGGCCTGCCGCACCTACAACGTGTTGGCCGCCGAGGGGCGCCGCGTGATGGCTGCGCTGCTTGTGCACCCCTGATCCCGACTGTCAAACAGAGGGCATTCCACCCAGAGGGACGACTTTACAAGAAGCAATGGTCCGATACTTTATAATAGAGGGCTACTTTTCACGCAGGCAGCTGATCACTACAACATGACACCCGCCCTCAACAAATCTTTGCCGGAATTCGAAGCGCTCGCCACCGGCGGCGTGAAATTCACACCCCAGAGCTTTGTCGGACAGACCGTGGTGCTGTACTTCTACCCGAAGGACCACACCCCTGGATGCACGACCGAAGCCATGCAATTCCGCGACATGCACAAGGAATTCGTCAAGGCTGGTGCCGTGGTGTTCGGCGTCTCTCGCGACAACCTGGTCTCGCACGACAAGTTCAAGCAGAACCTGGAGCTGCCCTTCGAGCTGATTGCTGACACAGAAGAAAAACTGTGCCACATGTTCGGCGTGGTCAAGAACAAGATCATGTACGGCAAGAAGGTCAAGGGCATCGAGCGCTCGACCTTCCTGATCGGCCCGGATGGCATCCTCCGTGCGGAGTGGCGCGGCCTGAAGGTGGCCGGCCACGTCGAAGAGGTGCTGCAAGCCGTGCAAGGCCTCAAGCAGGAAGCTGCCTGATCCTGCACGATGCCTTGCATCTGACCCAGAGCGCCCTGCGGGGCGCTTTTTTCATGCCTGGACACACCGACCATGGGGGGGGCGAGTGTTGCGCGACACGGACAAAACAGCCCCTCGCGCGGCCGACCCCCTGCCTGCGCCACAGAGTGTGCATAATCAATTTCATGAACCTGAGCTTTTTGCAACTCGGTCACCTGTCGTCCAGCCGATCCGCCGCGTGCGCGCCGCACACCCGCCTGATCGCCCCCTTCAAGGCCGCACACTGCCCTGTGCGGCCTTTTTGTTTGTGAACTCTCGCCACGGACCGCACCATGCCCCTGCCCAAGCCGCCCACCAAACGTGCTGACATGCTGACCGATGTGGACTTCACATCGCAGCCCAAAGCCGCCAAGACCACGGTCAAATCCACCTCCAAGTCGGCCCCCTCGGGCAACGCGCGCCAGAACGTGGCCGCGATCTTGAGCGCGCCGACTCCGGCCCCCACCCTTGAGCTTGTCAAACCCGCGAAGGCGCCTGCTGCTGCGCCGACCGCCACCGTGAGCGAAGCTCCACGCCCGACACGCAAGGCCAGCCGCAAGCCCACCACCCCCGTGAAAATCGCAGCGACACCGATCGTGGCCGACAAGGGCCCAGGCAGTCCAGCGGCCAAGCCAACCAGCACGGCCCCGACTGCCGCGCCTGTGAGCTACACCGGCCCGAGCGTGCGCCGCAAGCGCGATGTGGGCGGCCCGGCCAAGCTCTTCGTGCTCGACACCAATGTGTTGCTGCACGACCCGATGTCGCTGTTCCGTTTCGACGAGCACGACATCTACCTGCCCATGATCACGCTCGAAGAGCTGGACGGGCACAAAAAGGGCATGACCGAAGTGGCGCGCAACGCCCGCCAGGTCAGCCGTGAGCTGGACACCCTGGCCACCGACCTGAGCACCCGCCAGCAGGTGGACCCGGCCTCGGGCATTGCGCTGGCCAAAACCGGCCACATTGAAGCCAAGGGCAAGCTGTACTTCCAGACCACCGGCCTGGCGGTCGAGCTGCCTGTCGGCCTGCCCCAGGGCAAGGCCGACAACCAGATTCTGGGCGTCGTCCAGGCGCTGCGCACCCAACACCATGGCCGCGAGGTCGTGCTGGTGTCCAAAGACATCAACATGCGCATCAAGGCCCGCGCGCTGGGCCTGACCGCCGAAGACTATTTCAACGACAAGACCCTGGAAGACGGCGACCTGCTCTACACCGGTGTGCAGGCCCTGGCCGCCGACTTCTGGGAGCGCCACGCCAAGGGCATGGAGAGCTGGCAGCAAGGTGGCATCACCTTCTACCGCATCACCGGCCCCGCCGTGCCGACGCTGATGGTCAACCAGTTCGTGTACCTGGAGAGCCCGGGCGTGACGCCTTGGTATGGCAAGGTCACCGAGATCACGGGCAAGAGCGCCGTGCTCCGCACCCTCAAGGACTACGCCAACAACAAGCACTCGGCCTGGGGCGTGACCGCCCGCAACCGCGAGCAGAATTTCGCGCTGAACCTGTTGCTGGACCCGGAATGCGACTTCGTGACGTTGACGGGCTCGGCCGGTACCGGCAAGACCCTGATCACGCTGGCCGCTGCCCTGAGCCAGGTGCTCGACGAGCGCCGCTACACCGAGATCATCGTCACCCGCGTGACGGTGCCGGTGGGCGATGACATCGGCTTCCTGCCTGGCACGGAAGAGGAAAAGATGTCGCCCTGGATGGGCGCACTGGACGACAACCTGGAGGTGCTGGCGCGTGGCGACAGCACGGCCGGTGAATGGGGCCGTGCGGCCACCACCGAGCTGGTGCGCAGCAAGATCAAGATCAAGAGCCTGAACTTCATGCGGGGTCGCACCTTCTTGAACAAGTTCGTGATCATCGACGAGGCGCAGAACCTGACGCCCAAGCAGATGAAGACGCTGATCACCCGCGCAGGTCCGGGCACCAAGATCGTCTGCCTGGGCAACCTGGCCCAGATCGACACGCCTTACCTGACCGAAGGCAGCTCGGGTCTGACCTATGCGGTAGACAAGTTCAAGGGCTGGCCACACGGCGGCCACGTGACCCTGGCCCGCGGTGAGCGTTCGCGCCTGGCGGATTTCGCCTCCGAGGTGCTTTAAACCCAGCGGGATGCCCGCCGTACCCCGCTGAGTGCGGGGTCCATACGAAAAAGCCGAGGTCAATGCCTCGGCTTTTTTCATGGGCGCGCGCGGGGTTAATCGCGCTCGAACACCGCCATGCTCTCGACGTGGGCCGTGTGCGGGAACATGTTGACCGCCCCCGCGGCCACGCAGCGGTAGCCGCCCTGGTGCACCAACAAGCCGGCGTCGCGCGCCAGGGTGCCCGGGCTGCAGCTGACGTAGACGATGCGTTTGGGCGGCACCCAGTCAGGCACCAGGGTGGGATCCTGATGCAGGTCGGCCACGGCCTTGGCCAAGGCGAATGCGCCTTCGCGGGGAGGATCAACCAGCCACTTGTCGGCGTGGCCATAGCCGGCCAGCTCCTGCGGGGTGATCTCGAACAGGTTGCGTGCCACAAAGCTGGTGCGCTCGGCCTGCCCGTTGGCCAAGGCGTTCTCGCGCGAGCGGGCCACCAGGGTCTCACTGCCTTCGATGCCCAGCACCTCGCGCGCCTGGGTGGCCAGCGGCAGGGTGAAGTTGCCCAGGCCGCAGAACCAGTCGATCACGCGCTCGTCTTTCTGCACGCCCAGCAGGCGCAGCGCCCGGCCCACCAGCACCTGGTTGATGGCGTGGTTCACCTGGGTGAAGTCGGTCGGCTTGAACGGCATGGTGATGCCGAACTCGGGCAGGGTGTAGTCCAGCGTGGGCAGGGACTCGTCCAGCGGGTGCACGGTGTCTGGGCCCTTGGGCTGCAGCCACCACGAGATGGCCGTTTGGCCGCCCTCGGCGGGGCTGTGCTGCTGAGCAAAGGCCTTGAGACGCTTCGCGTCGGCCGCCGTCAGGGGCTCGAGGTGGCGCAGCACCAGCACGGTGATCTGTGTGCCCACGGCCACTTCGATCTGCGGCAGGCGGTCGCGCTGGTCCATGCCGGCAATCAGTTCGCGCAGCGGCACCAGCAGGCGGCTCACATGCGGCGGCAGGATCTTGCAGCTTGTCATGTCGGCCACGTAGCGCGATTTGCGCTCGTGAAAGCCCACCAGCACGGTGCCCTTCTTGGCCACGTAGCGCACCGACAGGCGGGCGCGGAAGCGGTAGCCCCAGGCCGGGCCTTCAATGGGACGCAGCAGGGTTTCGGGCTTGACTTTGCCCAGGTGCCAGAGGTTGTCTTCCAGCACACGCTGCTTGACGGCGACCTGGGCGCTGGCGTGGAAGTGCTGCATCTTGCAGCCGCCGCACAGGCCGAAGAAGGTGCAACCAGGCTCGACGCGCTGGGAGCTGTCGCGACGACGTTCGGTCATCGTCGCCTGCTCCCAGTTGTTCTTGCGGCGGTTCACGCTGACGCGCACTTCCTCACCGGGCAGCGCATCTTCGATGAAGACGACCTTGCCATCGGCGCGGTGGGCCACGCCCTGCGCCTCCAGGTCCAGGGATTCGACTTTCAGCCACTCGAGGTGGGGTTGAACGGGGGCCACGACCGGCTCGGCGGCGTCGCCAGAAACAGAAACGGGGGATGCATCACTCATCCCCCGATTGTCTCAGGACTGTGGCCTGTTCTTTCAGACGCTGCGTGCGGCCTCGCAGGTCAGTGTCGGGAAATCAGCGTGAAGGCAGCTGGCGCGCCGGGTCGATGGGCTTGCCTTGCTTGCGGATTTCGAAGTGCAGCTGGACGCGATCAGCGTCGGTGGCGCCCATTTCAGCGATCTTCTGGCCCTTGCGCACGGCCTGGTCTTCCTTGACCAGCAGCGTCTGGTTGTGAGCGTAGGCCGTCAGGTAGTCACCGCTGTGCTTGATGATGATGAGGTTGCCGTAGCCACGCAGGCCCGAGCCGGCATAGACCACACGGCCATCACCGGCGGCCACGACCGGGTCACCGGCCTTGCCGCCAATGACCAGGCCCTTGCGCTTGCCCTCTTCGAACTGGGCGATGGTGGGGCCGTTGGCAGGCCAGATCCAGGCGGGCTCGTCGCCGCTCTTCACGTCAGGCTTGGTTTCGGGCGCACTGGCCGCTGTGGCCGAGCTGGAGCCGCTCGCAGCCACCGACGCCGCAGATGCGGCTGGCGTCGAAGCCGCTTTGCCATCGACCGGGCGGGCCTCGATGCGCGCGGTGGTCACGGGCTTGGCGGAGGCCATGCCCCCGGCACTGGCCGCGGAGGTGGCAGCCGCCTCGCCCACCGGCGGGACGATGCGGATCACCTGACCGACTTCAATGCGGTTGGGGTTCTCGATGTTGTTCCAGGCGGCAATGTCGCGCCAGCTCTGGCCGGTTTCCAGGCCAATGCGGATCAGGGTGTCACTGGGCTTGATGGTGTAGTAGCCCGGCTTGCCCGCGTTCTCGGCACCCGGCGGCAGGCGCTGAGCTTGGGTGGTGCTGGCGCGCTCCTCCACCGGCGCACGGTGGATGGGCGAGGCGCAACCGGCCAGGATGGCCACAACGGCCACCGCAGCGGTCAGTCGAAAGGAAGGTGTGATGTATTGCATGAGACCAATCGTCGTGCCTGAGACAGGATGTGCCTCAGGTCGTCAAACATCAGGTGGTACCCGATTTTAGGGGGACGAACAAGACCGCGCCGGCGCGGGTGTGCTGAAAACGGCCATCGGCCAGGCGATCCACGATGACGAGCACCTGCCCGCCACGCTCGTCTTGGGTGGGGGCCACAAGCCGACCACCCGGCGCGAGCTGGTCGAGCCAGGCTTGCGGCAGCGCGGCGCCACCCGCGGCAGCGATGATGGTGTCGTAAGGCGCCGAAGGCGCATGACCAATCATGCCGTCACCATACACCAAACGCACATCGGGCGAGGTGGGCACGACGGCGCGCAGCTGGTCGAGGTTGCTGCGTGCTTTGTGGTGCAAGTCGCGCAGCCGTTCAATGGACACCACTCGGCGCGCCAGGTGGCCGAGCAAAGCAGCCTGGTAGCCACAGCCAGTGCCGATTTCCAGGCAATTGCCCAGGGGCTGTGTGGCCGCGGGCGCGCTCGGCACATCCGGTCTGGCCTGCCCCGGTCGCACGCACAACAGCTGGATCATGGCGGCCACGACCGAGGGCTTGGAGATGGTCTGGCCCAGGCCGATGGGCAGACTGGTGTCCTCATAGGCTTGGTTGACCAGCGCCGTGTCCACAAACAGGTGGCGTGGCACGGTGGCAAAGGCCTTGAGCACGCCAGGATGGTCGATGCCTTCGGCCTGCAGGCGCTGCACCATGCGCATGCGCACCTGAACGGAGTCCAGACCCAGCCCTTGCGGGGCGCTGTAGCGCTGGCGATCGCGCTCGGCGAGGTGCAAGGGCGCCTGGGGGCGCAACACTTCGCGGGACACGCGGGGCGCGGGTGTGCTGCCAATGGGGGTGCGCGACCCACCGGCTCGGGGGGATGCCACCTGATCGAGTTGCAGCGGAAAGCGCCGCGGCCTGCGATCGTCGGGGGGCACGCTCACCGCGGCTCCAGCCAGCGCTGCCACGTGGGCAGGTGCTGGTGATCGGTCATGTCGACCTTCAGGGGGGTGATGGACACCTGACCCTGGCGGACGGCGTGGAAATCGGTACCTTCGCCATCTTCGCGGGCCTCACCGGCCGGACCGATCCAGTAGAACAGGTCGCCGCGCGGATTGGCCTGGGCCACGGCGGGGAAACTGGCGTGGCGACGGCCCAAGCGGGTGACGGCCCAAGGGGCACTGTCAGCCTGCGCGGACGAGGGAATGTTGACGTTCAGCAGCCACGGGTGGCCGGCCGGCGGCTGCGCCAGGGCCTGCTCGATCACGCGACGGGCCACCCGGGTGGCCACATCCAGGTGCGCCCAACCCTTGTCCACCAGCGAGAAGGCAATGGCCGGGATGCCGAACAGGTAGCCCTCGGTGGCGGCGGCCACGGTGCCGGAGTACAGGGTGTCATCCCCCATGTTGGCGCCGTTGTTGATGCCAGACAGCACCAGGTCGGGCTTGGGGATGAGCCCCGCCGTGAGGGCCAGGTGCACGCTGTCAGACGGCGTGCCGCTGACGTAGCGGAAGCCGTTGGCCGCCGTGTGCAGGCTCAGGGGCTGGTGCAGGGTCAGAGCGTTGGAGGTGCCGCTGGCATTGCGCTCGGGCGCAAACACATCGACCTCACCAAGGCCTTGGCAAGCTTCCACCAGCGCGGCAATGCCGGGCGCCAGGTAACCGTCGTCGTTGGCAATCAGGATTCGCATGGGTGGATTGTAGGAGGAGCTGCCATCCACTATATAGTGTGGAACACATCAAACCCGGCCCACCCAGAGGCGGGCTAGGGGAGGAGCGACATGACCGTCAAGGTTCTGATTCTTGAAGACAACCCAGTGGCTCGAGGCTTTCTCTGTCGTGTCGTGAGCGAAAGCTTCAGCGACATCAGTGGCATTGTGGAAGCGGGCGATCTGGCGGCGGCGCGGCGGGAGCTGGGCATCGTGGCCGGTGGTCAGGCGGTGCCTGGGCCTGCGCCTTTTCACCTGATCCTGCTGGATCTGGAATTGCCCGATGGCAGCGGCCTGGAGTTGCTGCGACAGTTGAGTGGCTATCCGGCCACGCGCATCGTCACAACCTTGTACTCGGACGACGAGCACCTGTTCCCTGCCCTGCAATACGGGGCCGATGGCTACCTGCTCAAGGAAGACCGTTTCGAGGTGCTGGTGGAAGAGCTGCAGAAGATCGTGCGCGGTCAGCCGCCCCTGTCTCCGGCCATTGCGCGGCGCCTGCTGCACCACTTCCGCACAGGTGAAGGGCATTCGGGCTGGGGCGCGCTGTCACCGGCCGGGTCGGGCTCGCCAGCACAGGTCGAACCTGACCATGAGCAGCTGACCCCGCGCGAGAGCGAGGTGCTGACCTATCTGAGCAAGGGCTTCACGATCAAGGAGATCGCCTCGCTGATGGGCATCAAGTGGTTCACGGTCAATGACCACATCAAGTCCATCTACAAGAAGCTCAATGTATCGAGCCGGGCCGAGGCCGCGGTGCTGGCCAGCAAGCAGGGTCTGGTCTGAGCCCCCGGGCAACTGGCTGAGCACCCCTTCAGTCCATGTCCGCCCGCCCTCTTCCCCCCTTGGTGGTTCGCCGGGTACGCTGGCGTAGCCCGGTATGGCTGGCGCGATTTCTGGCCGAAGCCCTGTTGTTGGCCGGCTGGGTGCTGTTGGGCGTGATCCTGCTGCGGCTGGGGCGCGCCTCGGCCTCGGCAGCTCCGCCGGTGTGGGCGCAGGCCTTGGTCATGTTCGGAGCGCTGGCCGGGCATATGGTGTCGCGGCGCTGGTTGTGGCCTGTGGCTTCGCCCAGTGTGCGCCCCTTGGCCGAAATACCCACAGACAGCTCATCTGACAGCTTGCGTCTGGATGCGGCGGTCGAGCAAGGCCGAGGCGAAGAGCGTCTGCGCATCGCCCAGGACTTGCACGATGACATTGGCGCCCGCTTGTTGACGCTGATGTACCAGGCCCCCACGCCGGACATGGAGGAGTACATCCGCCACACCTTGCAGGATCTCAAAACGCTGACGCGAGGCCTGGCTGCGCCTTCCCACCGGCTGAGCGCCGCAGCGGCTGAGTGGAAGCGTGACCTGAACCATCGCCTGGAGTTGGCCGGCTGCGAGCTGGTGTGGGAGATGCAGGCGGACGAAGATGTGGACCTGAGCATGGTGCAGTGGTCGGCCCTGACGCGCATCCTGCGGGAGCTGGTCAGCAACGCGATCAGCCACGCCCATGCACGTCAGCTGCGCGTGAACCTGACGCTGGCAGGTAACCTGCTGACGCTGCGTGTGAGCGACAACGGCTTCGGGCGTGCCCCGGAGTTGTGGTCACACGGGTTGGGACTGGGAGGGGTACGCAAACGGGTCAAACAGCTGGAGGGCCAAGTGAACTGGCGCGAGCTCAGTCCGCAAGGCATCTGCTGCGAGGTGGTGGTGCCGAGCTTTATCGGGGCCGTACCCGCCGCTCAGCGGTCCCACTGAGGGGTGTTGCGCAGTACTTCGTCAACCGTGGTGATGCCCTCGGTCACCTTCATGATGCCCGACAGGCGCAGCGGGCGCAGGCCTTCCTTGGCCGCCGTTTTGCGCAGTTGGGCCATGTCCACCTGAGGGTGCAGGGTGTCGCGCACGGCTTCAGACACGGGGAGCAGCTCGTACAGGCCGACGCGGCCCTTGAAGCCGGTCATCCGACAGTCCAGGCAGCCCACGGGCTTGTAAGGCCGGAACTGCCCATTGAGGCGCCAGGGTTTGATGAACTCCGACAGCGTTTCGCCCGACACCGGCTCGTCGACCTGTTTGCACAGGGGGCACAGGGTACGCACCAGACGCTGAGCCAGCACGCCGATGACGGTGGCGCTGATGAGGTAAGGCGGCACGCCCAGGTCGGACAGGCGTGTGATGGCCGAGGCGGCGTCGTTGGTGTGCAGGGTCGAGAACACCAGGTGACCGGTGAGCGCGGACTGAATCGCCATCTCGGCGGTTTCCAGGTCGCGGATTTCGCCCACCATGATGATGTCGGGGTCCTGACGCATCAGCGCGCGCAGGCCATCGGCAAAGTTCAGGTCGATGCCGGGCTGCACCTGGGTCTGGTTGAACGAGGGCTCGATCATTTCGATCGGGTCTTCGATGGTGCAGACGTTGACCTCGTCGGTGGCCAGGCGCTTGAGCGTGGAGTACAGCGTGGTGGTCTTGCCCGACCCCGTGGGGCCGGTGACCAGGATGATGCCGTGGGGCTGGGCCAGCAGCTTTTCCCAGACCTGCTTTTCGGCCGGGGCAAAGCCCAGCGCCTCGACCGACTTGATCGTGTTGTCGGGGTCAAAAATCCGCATCACCAGCTTCTCGCCAAAGGCGGTGGGCATGGTGGACAGGCGCATTTCGACTTCGTCGCCGCCGGGGTTGCGCGTCTTGATGCGGCCGTCGAGCGGACGGCGCTTTTCGACCACGTCCATGCGGCCCAGCAGCTTGATGCGCGCCGTCATGGCCTGCATGACCGACAGGGGCACCTGGTAGACGGTGTGAAGCACGCCGTCGATGCGGAAGCGGATGGCGCCCATCTCGCGCCGGGGCTCAAGGTGGATGTCGGAGGCGCGTTGGTCGAACGCGTATTGCCACAGCCAGTCGACGACCTGGATGATGCCCTGGTCGTTGGCGTCGAGCTGGCGGTTGGCGCGGCCCAGTTCCACCAACTGCTCGAAGTTGTGCGCCACCGAATCGCCGGTTTTCTTCTTGGCGTCCTTGACGGAGCGGGCCAGGGTGTAGAACTCGGTGCGGTAGCGCTGCAGGTCCAGCGGGTTGGCCACGGCCAGCTGGATGGTCTTGCGGGTGTGGGCGAGAATCTCTTCCACCCAGGCCACGTCCAGCGGCTCACTGGTGGCAATGGTGATCTCGTTGGCGCCCACGTACACCGGCAGGGCCTTGCGGCGCTCGGCATAGGTGATGGACATGACATCGGCCACGCGGGCCACGTCCACCTTGAGCGGGTCGATGCGCAGGTAGGGCAGCTTGACCCGCTGGGCCAGCCATTCGGTCAGGGGCTCCAGCTCCAGCGCGGTGCCGGTGTCAGCGCGTTTGAGGCCCAGGCTGGCCAGGCGCACCAGCGGGTGCTGGGCGCTGGTGCCGGCGGCAAAGCGCTGCATGACGGTGTCAATGTCCTGCGGCGTGAGGATGCCGTCTTCGCCCAGCCAGTTCAGCAACAGGCGCCATTCCAGCGGCCCACGGTGGGTGATGGGGCCGGGCGCAGGGGCTTTGGAGGCTGGGGCAGACGGTGTCATGGTGTGGCCGCAGGCTGGAAGGGAGACAAGAGCTTGACCCATTTTTTGGTGGGCAGCGCCCAGCGGGCGTGTAAAGCCTCGGCGCGCTGGGTCAGCACCTCGCGCTCGGGCAGATCGAAGCCCTTCCAGGCCAGCACGATGGTGTTGCCGTCGGTAGTAGGCTTGAGCTGGGCCACGCGGTTCGGCCCGAAGGCCGCGCTGATGCGGGCGGCGCTGCGCTCAAAGCTCGCGTCACGGCCAAACAGGTTGACGGTCATCACGCCGCCGTCGTCCAGGCAACGCCAGCAGGCGCGGTAGAAGGCTTCGTCATCGAGCACGGGGCTGGCGGCCTCGTGGTCGTAGAGGTCAACGCTCAGGGCATCGAATCTGGCGACCTGATCGTCGCTGGCCACGTAGCGGGCGGCGTCGGCCTGGACCACGGTGAGGCGCTCGTCGTCTTCAGGCAGGTGGAACCAGCTGCGGCACACGCCGATGACCTGCGGGTTGATCTCGACCGCCGTGGTGGGCAAGCGCAGCACGCTGTGGCAGTACTTGGTGATGGCGGCGGCGCCCAGGCCCAGTTGCAGGCAGCGGGTGCCAGGCAGCTGCTCAGGGTCGCGCAGCAGCAACCAGGCCATCATGCGCTGGATGTATTCCAGCTCCAGCTTCTGGGGCTGGCGGATGCGCATGGCGCCTTGGATCCAGGGCGTGCCCAGGTGGAGGTAGCGCACGCCGCGCTCTTCGGAAATCGTGGCTTCGGCCAGGGTCGGTTTTCTTTTCACGACAGCGAGTGTGGCACAGTCATGGCCATGGTCCGAGCCCCCCGTGTGCATGCTGACGCCCTGCCCTTTGCCCCCTCAGCGCCCGCTGCGCTGGGTGCGTCGGGCGCTGACTTGCCACGTCTGCAGGGGCTGGCCCCGGTGGTGGGGCCCGGAGCCAAGCTGTTGGTGCTGGGGAGTTTTCCGGGGGTGGCCTCACTGACCGCGCAGCAGTACTACGCCCACCCGCGCAACCAGTTCTGGCCGATTTTGTCGGCGCTGTGGGGCTTGCAGGGTGACGATGCCTTGAGCGCCCTGCCCTATGCGGCGCGGCTGCCGATGGTGCAGGCGCGTGGCCTGGCGATTTGGGATGTGTATGCGGGCTGCGTGCGTGAAGGCAGCCTGGACAGCGCCATTGAAGAAGGCGAGCTCAATGACCTGGCCGGCCTGATTCAGCGGGTGCCCACCCTGCGCGCCATTGCGCACAATGGGGGTGAGTCGGCCCGCCACATGCGGGTGACGCAGGCCTTGGGGCTGCCGGTGTTCAAACTGCCCTCCACCAGCCCGGCCAATGCCTCGTGGTCGTTCGAGCGCAAGCTGGCGGCCTGGCGCGAGGTGTTCGCGCAAGCGGGCCTGCTGGACTGATGACATTCAGACATTGATATGGTGATTCAACGCAATTTCGAACTGCGCCTGCTGTGGCCCATCGTGCTGCTGGGTCTGTGCCTGTGGGGCTTTTTGAACCTGGCCGGCGAGATGATGGAGGGCGACCTGCACGCCGTGGACGAGTGGCTGCTGAGCTGGTTTCGCACCAGCGGCGTGGACGGCGCCGCCTGGGGCCCGCGCTGGCTGCCCGATGTGATGCGCGACATCACGGCGCTGGGCAGCCCCACCGTGCTGATCATGACCGTGAGCGCGGTGTGTGGCTACCTGATGATGGCCGGCCAGTGGCACATGGCTTGGCTGGCGGCGGGCTCATCGCTGCTGGGCTGGGGCGTGAGCATTGCGCTCAAGCACGGCTTTGCGCGGGCCCGGCCCGATGCGCTGTTTCACGGCACGCTGGCCGATGGCTACAGCTTCCCCAGCGGTCACGCGATGATGTCGGCGGTGGTGTTTTTGACGCTGGCAACGCTGGTGGCGCGGCTGGCCCCGCGTACCCGTCTGCGTGTGTATGCCATTGGCGTGGCCGCCGGGGTCAGCGCCCTGGTGGGTCTGTCACGGGTGTACCTGGGGGTGCATTGGGCCTCGGACGTGGCGGCGG
>MESA01000031.1:0-5655 GCA_001770775.1 Burkholderiales bacterium RIFCSPHIGHO2_12_FULL_63_20 | reverse complement strand
TGGGCGGTGTTGGTGTGGATGGTGGCGCACCGCCTGCACCTGGGTCAGGAGCGCAGCCAATGAAGGGCCACCCATTCAAAGCCCGGCTGGGCTATGCGCTCGCTGGCCTGCGCTCGGCCTGGCGCTCGGAAAAGAGCCTGCGCACCCATGCGGTGGCCACGGTGCTCATCGTGATGCTGCTGGTGCTGACGCGGGCGCCCGCGCTGTGGTGGGCGGTGATGGCCTTGACCATTGGGGCCGTGGTGGCCAGTGAGTTGCTCAACACCGCCCTGGAGGCCCTGGCCGACCACCTGCACCCGCAGCAACACCCGGCCATTGGGCTGAGCAAGGATGTGGCGGCAGGGGCAGTGCTGGTGAGCAGCGTGGCGGCGCTGGTGGTGGGGGTGGCGTTTGGGTTAGATCAGGTGTGGCCGTGGGTAAGAGCGATGCTTTGATCGCTCTCCATCATCCAGCCACAAGCCCACGCCTGCGTCCGTACGCGATGGCAGCCAAGCCCATCGAAAGCAAAATCACGCTCGACGGTTCAGGTACTGCCGCGACGAGTCTGCCGGTGTCAATGACCAGCAAACGGCCCGTGCCATCGGCATTCCAGTAATTCCCATTGAGCGCCGCAAACAAGTAGCGCCCTGATGCGTCGACTGCCAGCTCCGAGGCTTCGCCGCCAATGGAGAACTGCCCCAGAGACAAGAAGGTCTGGGTGTCCCACATCTTGACGTTCCCAGAGGTGTTGACCGTGTACGCCACGGCGTCATCGGGGCTGAATGTGATCTCGCGGGGATAGGCGCCTGTGTTGAAGCTGCCTTCAATCTGCATGTCGCTGGTGCGATATTTGGCGATGCTGTAGCCGATCTGCCCGGCGCCGGCAGCGTAGGAGATGAAGGAGCCATCGTGGCTGATGGCGAGGTCTTGGCCATTGCTGCCGCTGGTGCCGCCGTGCGGGCTCTCCCACAGGAGCTGAGGGGTGTTGCCACTCACGTCGTACTTGTAAAGCGAGGCCGGCGACAAACCGTAGTCTGCGTAGTAGAGGGTGTTTTTGTCAGGGCTGATGGCCAGCTCACCCCCGTACACATGGGCGGACACATTGGGACCGATGCTGGCACCCGTCTCAGGATCGTGCTGAGTGAGCGAGGAGTCGGTCAGGACGTACAGGCGACCATCACGGCCCACTTCCACATCTCTCACCGAACCGGACACCGCCAAGCTGTTGACCAGTTGATTGCTTTGGGTGTCCATCACGCCCACGAAATTGGAGCTGCTGTTGGCGACATAGAGCCGGCTGCCATCGTTGGACAGCGCCATTCCTGTGGGATTGGAGCCGACAAAGGTTGTGGACAGAATGGCCAGGCTCTGGGTGTCAATGGCCACGACGCTGTTGAGCGAGGGTACAGACGCGTACATGGTATGCGTCGCGGGGTTCATCAAGAAACGCGAGACCGAGAAATCAAACGTTGCCAGGGTTTCGCCCGCGTAGGCCTGACTGTCCTGTGCGGCCACCAAACCCGCGACACAGATGACGATGGCACTCGCATGCCTGTTGAGTTGCAACACGATGGACGCTCCCTATTTTTTGATGATGCTGATGTGATGGTGAAGCGACTCGCATCTGCCATGCAAAAAGCCAGGGCGGAGTCGGCGCGAGTCTATGGAACTCACATCTGTCGGACAACACCGAACTGGGTGGTGCTGACGCCGCACAACGCTAGGTCAGGGAACACTTTCTGACCGTCTCCAGGGTGCGCGTGGTCACCTCGGTGCCGAAGGTTCTTTCGAGCAAGGTCATGAACACCGGCCCGGTTTCGTTGGGCACGTAGGCCGAGAACACTTCGGTGTTTTGCAGCTTGAGGATGCGGGCATGGCCGCGCTCAATGGGCAGGGCCACCGGCCTTTCACAAGGCCGGCGCAAGAACGTGACGATGCGCTTGGCGTTGGCCGGCAGCGCGAACTCGGCAAACGGGTCTTCGGCCACCAGCGACTGAAGAAAGGCCGACGGACGAACGATGGTTTGGAAGACGCGGCCCAGGTGCTCGGGCATCAGCGCTTCGGCCGCACTTTCCAATAGGGGTACGACCTCAGGGCGGGCCGTGAACGCCACATTGCCACTCGACAGAAGCGTCTTCACATCCGTGAAGCCGGCAGCCTCGAAGCAGCGCTTGAGGGCCGGCATCTTGCAGTTCATGGGGCTGACACCGCGAAGGAAGGCAACGTAGCGTGTCATGTGCGAAGGGGCGTTACGGCTGCGGCTGCGCCAACAGCTGGAGAGTGGACACACAGCGCGCCGATGAGAAGAACTGCTGCAAAGCGGCGTTGAAGCGGGCGACTTGAGGGGCCACCAAGTCGAATGGATCGGCAGTCATTGGCCAAAGATCTTGAAGCCCGCCAGCACCCACAGCGCCACCAGCACGAAATTGCTGGCGGCAAACACCAGAAGGCGCTGGATGACGTGGTTGTAGGTGAGGTGGATGAGGCTGTGCAGCACCCGAAAGCCGACATACGCCCAGGCTGTCATCAGCATGGCCGGCGTGGCACCGCCCGTGACATAGATGAGCACGCCGGCAACGTAGAACAACACCGGCAGCTCCAGCAGGTTCATGTAGTTGCGATTGGGCAGGCTGACGTGCGGTGGCACGCTGCCGGATTCACCGTGCTTGAAATCGTCGGCCACCACCTCGCGGCGGAAGGCGGCCCGAAATCGGGTGATGGGAATGAGCAGCAAGACCAGGCTGGTCCAGAACGCCAAGGCGAACAAAGGCTGGAGGATGTCGGAGTTGGACATGTGAGAGGCTCCCTGTGTGGTTGGTATTTGGTTTCGCTGAGGATCACAGCCCGCCGCGCGCCTGCACCAGTGATGCCATCTGGGTTTGCGCGTCATCGCCTTCTGACAGCAGGCCCTGCACGACGGATTGCTGGTTCTGCTTGGGCTGGTTCTGACTGACCTTCCACTTGCCTTGCATGCGGTGCACGCGCAGCTCGATGCCAACGATGTTGGCCAGCAGCTTGTCGGTGTAATCGCTGGGGGCATCGGCCACACGCCACGGGTGAGCTTGGCTGGCCTCGTGCTGATCGGTCAGCTCGGTGACGACTTGCCGCACCTGCTCGGGATTGTGGATGGCATGGAGCGAGCAATGGGCGTGCACCACGGCGTAGTTCCACGTGGGGACGACCTTGCCGGCCTCTTGTTTGGTGGCGTACCAGTTGGGAGAGATGTAGGTGGACGGCCCTTGGAAGACCACCAGCAGCTCTTGGTCAGACGGTACTTGCCACAGCGGGTTGTGCTTGGCGACATGGCCCACCAGCTTGCCCATGCCACCCGGTGTGGGCTGGAACAAAAGCGGCACGTGGTCGGCCGTCAAGCCGTCTGCGTCATGGCGAACGATGGTGCCCAAGGGGAACTGCGCGATGAGGCGAAGCAGCTCTGCAGGACGGTCTTCTTGAAAGTGGGCTGGGCAGTACATGGGGAGTGACGGCTGCACAAAAAGGAATGCGGGTTACTGGCCCAGGTACTGCTCTATGAGCCAACGGATGCGGTCGCTATCGGGCTCGCATTCGCCTGATTTGTTGATCACTCTGGCAGATGGCAGACCGCTTCAATGTTGTTGCCTTCCGGATCGATGACAAACGCTCCATAGTAGTTTGCGTGATAGTCAGGTCGGAGCCCGGGTGCACCGTTGTCTTTCCCGCCAGCAGCCAGGGCCGCTTTGTAAAAAGCATCAACTTGCGCACGGCTTTCAGCGCGCCAGGCGAGGTGGCAACCGGACGTTGCGGCTGGGCCACCATGTGGCGAAGGCCCGTCAATGAACCACACATCGGCCTTCTTGCCATCGGGTTCAGATGCGTCTGGATAGGCGAGCCCAAGCATGTTCGCGCCGTAATGGCCCTCGAAACAGACGCTGTAGCCCAGCGGCGCCAGGGCTGCGGCATAAAACGCCTTGGCTCGCGCGATATCGGTTACGCGGAATGTCATATGGTCAAGCATGCGGGGCTCCTGAAGTTGATGATGCGACGTGATCGGTAATTACCAAACAACTGTATGCCCATCCAGTCTTTTTGACAAGAGGACTGCTGCAGCTCAACTGGCATCGAAGCCCGCGGGGCAGAAAGCAGAGCTTTGCGCCTCTCGCGAAAAACTACGCCACACCTCGACCGTGCGCGGCAACCTCTGCCTGCCAACGGCTCAGATTCTGCTCGTTTGCAGGTTCCACGATGTGCCTGATGGAGGCAGCAATTTGTGGACTCTCGAAGAACTGCTCCCAGGTGACCAGGGTTCCGGTTGCAGTGGGCTCCAGCGTGATGGAGAGTTGAAAGTGAGGTTGGGAGATGTGATTGATCACAACGGCCCTATCCGGCTCGATAGACACCAAAGTGGCCTCGTTGGGGTAGTTGGTGCCATCGGGGCCGTGCATGGTGAAGCGCCAAAGACCTCCAGTCTTCAGCTCGAAGACCTCGAACGTGTTGCGAAAGCCGTCCGGCCCCCACCAGCGTGCCAGGCGCTCGGGCGCGGAGAAGGCCGCAAACACCTCCGCGGGTGACGCAGAAAACGCTCGGGATGTAATGAACGTAGACATGAGACCTCCACGCAAGACGGGTGCCGGCACACGTTGGAAGCCTGTGTCACGGGTGTACCGATTGACGAGTCTGCGGCCACGCTTGCCCGCAGGGGACATTCTCCGTTAGGTTGGAATGTCCACAAAAGTCAGACAAGCTTCGCGTCCACGTTGAACGCCCAGTTAGGCTTCATTTTTTGGCAAGAGAATAGAAGCATTAATATAGCCAAGATCGAATTTCATTAGTGGGGCTGTCGCGTACTTCTCTTGCAGGTATGCGAGTAAGGGGTCCTCGGACTTCCTGTCCAAGGCGCAATCAAGAATAAAGGCTGTCCCCTCAGCTTCCAGCGTCATTGGATCTTCGATTGCACTACCAAACGGTGCAAGTACAGCAGAACGCCGAAGAGATTCGTATCGTGGAGACAACGAATTTAGGCATAACTTGGCAGAAATGGATGTTCCATCTGTGTGGGCTACGACGGCCCCGTCAATGACAGCAGCTCGGCGAAAGAAGTCTGCATTACGAAAGTAGTAGCAGCGCCGATAGTGACTGGTATTCATCTCAAAAATATTCGTCCGCCCGTATAGCGTTGCTATGAACTGCTCGTATTTCCCTTCTGCACGCAGGCCAGTTGCCGTGAACCACATCAAGCGAAAGTCATGCGGCTTATCCGATGAAGACCGCAGTTGGCGAGATGCATCCCTGACCAAGCCAGAGAGAGTTTCATCACGTGAGAGCGGAAGCGCAGTGGTATGTATTTCACCGCGCTCAAGTTCTTCTGCTCGTTGTGCCAAGTAGGTAGGATCGTCTTCCTTCGCTTTCTCTTCTATAAGCACCCGAACATCGCCGAAACTTGCCAAAAAATCGGCCTCCTGCTTCTGTTCGGCATCTGATGTAGGTATGTCTTCAACATCAACTCCCCAGTGCCGGAGGAGCGCCTTTGCGTAGGAGAACTGCTGCATTTGATGAGGCCTAACGTCAGAATTAAGCCGAGCCGCGAAGCGGCGTCGGCTTGAATGAATTGTTAGGCATCGCGGATTCACATTCGAAGTGCAACACCTGTTTTAGAAGTTGGGGAGCTGGGATACTGCGGCTTCCTCTCTCCGGCCAGAC
>MESA01000030.1:93452-150748 GCA_001770775.1 Burkholderiales bacterium RIFCSPHIGHO2_12_FULL_63_20 | reverse complement strand
GCTTGCCGCTGCGGCTGCCGGCTTCGTACACATACCAGCCCTGGCCGGTCTTCTGGCCGAACCAGCCGCGCTCGCACAGCCGGTCGGCAATGTGCACGTAGCGGGCCTTCGGGTCGCGGGTTGCGGCGCGGCGCTTGCGCGTGGCCCAGCCGATGTCGCCCCCGGCCAGGTCGCTCATCTCGTACGGGCCCATGGGGTAGCCGAAGGCGCGCACCATGGCGTCGATCTCGAACGGCGAGGCCCCGTCTTCCATCATGTGGTCGGCCGCCGTGCGGTACACGGCCAGGATGCGGTTGCCGATGAAGCCGTCGCACACGCCGGCGCGCACGGGCACCTTCTTGAGCTTCTTGGCCAGCGCAAAGCCGGTGGCGACCACGTCGGCGCTCACCTGGGCGGGCACCACGATCTCCAGCAGCTTCATGATGTTGGCCGGCGAGAAGAAGTGCAGACCGACCACATCCTGCGGACGCGAGACGCTGCCGGCGATCTCGTTGATGTCCAGGTAGGAGGTGTTGGTGGCCAGCACGGCGCCCTTCTTGCAGACGCGATCCAGCTCGGCGAACACGGCCTTCTTGACGCCCATGTCTTCGAACACGGCCTCGACGACGATGTCGGCATCGGCCAGCGCGTCATAGGCGGTCGAGCCGTTGAAACGGGTCAGGATGGCGGCCTTGCCTTCTTCGCTCAGGCGGCCCTTCTTGATCAGGCCGTCGTAGACCTTGGCCACGCGCGACTGGCCCAGGGCCAGGGCGGCGTCATCACGCTCGATCATGGTCACGTTCAGGCCACCGTCCAGCAGGGCCACGGCGATGCCGGCGCCCATGGTGCCGCCACCGATCACGCCCACCTTCTGGAAGGGGCGGGGCTGGGACGACTGGGTCTCGGGCGACTTGGTCACTTCGCGCTCGGCGAAGAAGGCGTGGACCAGGCCGGCGCGCTGCGGGCTGTTGAGGCACTGCACGAACAGTTCGCGCTCGGTGGCCAGGCCTTCGGTGAACGGCTGGTCCAGAGCGGCTTGCACGCAGTCGACGATCTTGGCGGGCGAGAACAGGCCCTTCTTCTTGGCCACATCGGCGCGGGCGGCGTCGATGGCGGCTTGCTGCGCGGCGCTGTCGGCCAGGGCGTCGGTTTGCTCACCGCTGCGGCGCACCGGGGCGCCGTCCGACAGCAGGCTGCGGGCGTAGGCCACGCCTTCGGCGGCGATGTCGTTGCTGGTGGCGATGTGGTCGATCAGGCCCATGCGCAGCGCTTCCTTGGCGCCGGCGTGGCGGCCGCTGAGCATCAGGTCGAGTGCGGCTTGCGCGCCGATCAGGCGGGGCGTGCGCTGGGTGCCGCCAGCGCCGGGCAACAGGCCCAGGGCGACTTCGGGCAGGCCCAGCTTGGCGGTTTCCACGGCCACGCGGTAGTGGGCGGCCAGGGCGATCTCCAGGCCACCGCCCAGCGCGGCGCCATGGATGGCGGCGATCACCAGCTTGTTGCTGGCTTCGATCTGGTTGCAGACTTCAGGCAGCAAAGGCTCTTGCGGGGGCAGACCGAACTCGCGGATGTCAGCGCCGGCGATGAAGTTGCTGCCTGAGCCGGTGATCACGATAGCGTGCACGTCGGCATTGGCATTGAGCTCGGAGATCGCCTTTTGCAGACCTTGACGCACCGCGGCACTCAGCGCGTTGACGGGCGGGTTGGAGAGGGTCACCAGGGCGATGTGGTCGCTCACGGTGGTCTGGACAACGGGCGCGGCAGCGGTGGTTTCCATGGGGTGTCTCTCTTTTTGTGCAGAAAAAAGACCCGGGCCGGATGGCCAGCAGGTTGACACGGATTGTTGGACAGGGGTGCTGTCTTGACAATCCCCTCATGCATTGACAGACTGTCAAGTCAAATTTGACAGTTGACCCGCTCAACGGGCTGACCTCTTGCGCTATGGAACTGCAGTCCTTGTCCATGTTGGTCGAAATCCTCGACGCTGGCAACCTCTCCGAGGCCGCCCGGCGTTTGAAGATGAGTCGGGCCAATGTGAGCTACCACCTCAACCAGTTCGAGCGAGCCGTCGGCCAGCAACTGGTGCGGCGCACCACCCGCCGCATTGAGCCTACCGAGATCGGGCTGCGTCTGTATGAGCACGGCCGCCAGATCCGCAATGAGCTCGAAGCCGCCCGCGAAACCGTCACCACCCTGGGTCAGACCCTGCAAGGGCGGGTGCGCCTGAGCGTGCCCAGCGGCTATGGCCAGCTGGTGATGGCGCCCTGGTTGATCGACTTCAAGCGCGCCTACCCCGGCATCGTGCTGGACGTGGTGTTTGAAAACCGCGTGGTCGACCTGATGCGTGACGAGGTGGACATTGCCGTGCGCGTGATGACCGACCCGCCCGACAACCTCGTGGCGCGCGACATGGGTCCGGTGCGCTATGTGGCCTGCGCCACGCCCGGCTATGTCCAGGCTCAGGGCATGCCCGCCACGCTGGAGGATCTGTCACGCGCGCCCTTGATCACCTCCGCGGTGGTGGGGCGCCAGCTGCGTCTGGCCGCCTACCTGGAAGGCGAACGCCACGAGGTGCCGCTGTCGCCCACGCTCACCAGCGAGAACTTCCTGTTCCTGCGCGAGGCCATCGTGGCCGGCCTGGGCGTGGGTCTGGTGCCCGACTATGTGGTGCAGGACCTGGTGAGCCGGGGCGAGATGCTCACCGCGCTCGACAACTGGAAGCTCAGCATCTTCGGCACGCAGATGTACATGCTCTACATGCCCAACCGCCATCACACGCGGGCGGCGTCCACCTTCATCGATTTCATGCTGGACAAGGCGCGCGACGGACGCTGAGCGGCCGGCTTTGGGGCTGGCGGCTGTCAGTCCAGCACCGCGTGGCAGACGCGGGCCCGGCCCTCGGCCTTGGCGCGATAGAGTTGGGCGTCGGCCAGGGCCACCAGGGCGGCCGCGTCACGGTCGGAGGCGGGGGGGCGCACGGCCAGCCCGGCGCTGATGGTCAACACCTCGGCCACGCCGGACGCCGTGTGCGCGATGGCCAGCTCACGCACGGCCAGCTTCATGCGCTGGGCGACCTGCAGGGCGCCGTCCAGGTCGGTGTTGGGTAGCAGGCAGGCGAACTCTTCGCCGCCGTAGCGGCAGACCACATCGCCGGGACGCAGGGTCGCTGCCTTGAGGGCATGAGCCACCTGGCGCAGGGCGTCGTCGCCGCGCTGGTGGCCGTTCATGTCGTTGAACTGCTTGAAGAAGTCCACGTCGATCAGGATCAGGCACAGGGGTTTGCCCGTCCGCTGTGCTCGCCCCCACTCATCGGTCAGCCGCTCGTCAAAATAGCGGCGGTTGAAGACGTGGGTGAGCGCGTCGATGAAGACCAGGCGCTTGAGGACGTCGGTCTGGCGCTTGAGGGTCAGGTGAGTGTGCACCCGTGCACGTACCACCGCCGGGTGGATGGGCTTGGTGATGAAATCGACCGCCCCGCAGGCCAGGCCGCGTGCCTCTTCCTGGGCTTCATGGTGGGCGGTGACAAACAGGATGGGGATGTCGCGGGTGGCGCTGTCTTGCTTGAGCTGACGGCAGACCTCGTAGCCGTCCATGTCCGGCATCATCACATCGAGCAGGATGACGTCGGGGGCCTCCTCGCGGGCCGTGTGCAGGGCCTGTTCGCCCGAGGTGGCCATGAAGACCTGACAGTCGTCGGCAAAGACGCGATAGAGCACCTGGATGTTGGTGGGCTGGTCATCGACCACCAGCAGCCGGGGCTTGCGTTCGGGCTCTTTCAACAGGTCCGCCAGCGTGGCGTCGACAGGCAGCATCCGTGTCACTCCAGGGGCCAGTTCGTCAGCAGACGCTGACCGTGTTCGATGGCGCCGGCAAAGTCCAGGTGGGCCATCGCGTCGTTGAGGGGCATCAGCGCCTCGCCCAATGCCTGGGCGTGAGCGTCTTGCAGGCGGGCGTGGCAGTCGAGCGCGGTCATGTCCGAGCGTTGCAGCAGTTTAATCAGCTCCTGCACTTGCGTGTGCAACAGAGTGCGATCGAGGGGCTGGGGCTCGCCGGTGGTGGCCTGTGAGGGCGGGGTCAGCGCCGCCAACAGGGTCGGTAGGCGAGTGCGAGCCTCGTCCATGGCACGCAGCAGGGGCGCGAGCCAGTCGGGCAGCGGGCCGCCCGGGAGCTCACTGGGGCAGGCCTGCTCGGCGGCGCTCGCCTGCGCTTGCAGCGCCTGCAGGCCGAGGGTGCCGGCCAGGCCTTTGAAACTGTGCAACCAGGCCCGCAGGGCGGGCGCGTCGGCATGGGCCCAGTCCTGGCGTGCCTGCGCGGCCGCGCCGGGCAACTCCTCGCAGAACCGGGTGAGCAGGCGCAGGTAGACGTCCTGACGATGGCCCAGTCGGCCCAGTGCGGCGTCCAGGGCCACGCCCTGGGCTTGCGCCTCCACCTGGGCATGTACCGGCAAGGTGGGCGTCGGGGTCTGCCCAGGCGGCGTCAGGGATGTGCTGCCGGCGACTGGGGCAGGCCCGCGCCGCCCATGGGTCAGCACGGTCTCGATCAAGTGCGTC
Source organism: Burkholderiales bacterium RIFCSPHIGHO2_12_FULL_63_20 (assembly GCA_001770775.1). Taxonomy (GTDB): domain Bacteria; phylum Pseudomonadota; class Gammaproteobacteria; order Burkholderiales; family Burkholderiaceae_C; genus Aquabacterium. The sequence goes on along the minus strand of MESA01000030.1, from coordinate 146,222 downwards.
AGATCGAAGGGCTTGCCGACATGGGCCACCATGCCCGCCTCCTGGCACGCGGCCAGATCGGCGGGCAGGGCGTTGGCGGTCATGGCGATGACGGGGGGCGCCGCCTCGCCCAGAGCCTCGCGCAGTGCGCGTGTGGCCGCCAGCCCATCCATCACGGGCATCTGCACGTCCATCAGCACCGCATCGATCAGGTCCGGGCCATTGAGCACCGCCTGCACGCCCTCGGCGCCGTTGTGGGCCATGCTGACCTCGGCGCCTTCGCCTTCCAGCAATTCGCTGGCCACCTGGCGGTTGTTGGGGTTGTCTTCCACCAGCAGCAGGCGCCAGCCCGCCAGGCGCCGCATGGGGGCAAGGGCCTCCAGGGGCATGGGAGCGCTGGGGTCGGCATCCTCGACGTTGGGCTCACGCAGCGTGAGGTCGAACCAGAAGGTGCTGCCCTGGCCGGGTTCGCTGCGCACCAGGATCTGGCTGCCCATCAGCGTGACCAGGCGGCGGCTGATGGCCAGGCCTAGACCGGTGCCGCCGTACTTGCGGGTGGTCGAGCCTTCGGCCTGCGAGAAGCCCTCGAAGATGTGCGCGAGCGCCTGCGCACTCATGCCGATCCCGGTGTCGCGTACCGAGACGCGCAGATGCACCTGCTCATCGTCATGCGACAGCACCTCCAGCGCCACGTCCACCTGGCCCTGATGGGTGAACTTGATGGCGTTGCCGCCCAGGTTGATCAACACCTGCAGCAGTCGCAGATCATCGCCGACCAGGTACTCGGGCAGCTGGGGGTCGAGGGTGAAGTTCAGCGCCACGGGTTTGTCGCCCAGATTGGCCGACAGCACCACGTGCAGGTCGCTCAACAGGCGACCCACCGAGAAGGCGCGCGGATGCAGACTCATCTTGCCGGCTTCGATCTTGGAGAAGTCCAGGATGTCGTTGAGCAAACCCAGCAGCGACTGCGCGGCCCGCTCGGCCTTGCTGGCATAGTCGCGCTGGCGCTCGTCCAGCGTGGTCTTGTGCAGCAGGCGCAGCATCCCCAGGATGGCGTTCATGGGGGTACGGATCTCGTGGCTCATGTTGGCCAGGAACTGCCCCTTGGCCGCGCTGGCCTGCTCGGCGACCAGCTTGGCCTGTTGCAGCGAGGTCTCGTACTCCAGGCTCTGGGTGCGGTCCTGAACGATGCCCAGGTAGCCCGTGACCTCGCCCTGTTCGGAACGCATCTCGGTGACCACAATCGACACCGGCACCAGGCTGCCGTCCTGGCGGACATAGTTGAGCTGGCGCACTTGGCCCAGCAGACGAGGCTCGATCAGCAGCTGCACGGGTGTGGGTTCGACATCGCCCAGGCGCGCGCGCACGGCCTCTCGCAGGGCGGTGATCCGGGCCGGGTCATGGAAACGCAAGGGCGTGGTGTGGCCGACGATCTCGCTGGCACGGTAGCCCAGCAGGCGTTCGGCGCCTGTGTTGAACACGCGGATCACCAGGTCCGCGTCGGTGGCGATCACGGCGATGCCCGAGGCGGCATTGAGCACGTTGGTCAGCAAGGTGGACGTTTCGTTCAACCGAGCTTGCGAGAGCCGCCGCTCGGTGATGTCTTGCGAGGTGCCCACCAGACGCACGGGCTGGTCCTGCTCGAACTCGAACTCCGCGACCACACGCAGCCACACCGGTCGGTGGTCGGCGGTGGTGGCTTGCAGCTCCAGGTCGGCTGGGCTGTGGGTGCGTCGGGCCACTTTGAGCGCCTCGACCAGGCGCGGCCGCCACTCGGGCGCGATGAAGCTCAGGCCTTCGTCAGAGCTGCCGCGGTGGCCGCGCGGCAGGCCATAGATGGCACAGGCCTGATCCGACCATTCGATCTCGCGGCTCTGCAGGTTGATCAGCCAGCCCCCCACCCCGGCGATGCGGCTGACCCGCTCCAGGAAGGCTTCGTTGGAGCGCAGTTGCTGCTCGGTCAGCTTGCGCCAGGTCACATCGTGGCGGATGGCAATGAACTTCTCAACCCGGCCCTCGGCATCCATGAACGGGGCGATGACGCTGTCGACCCAGTACAGCGAGCCACTCTTGGTGCGGTTGCAGATCTCGCCGCGCCAGGCCCTGCCGTCGATCACGGTGTCCCACAGGTGGGTCCAGAAGGCGCGGTCATGCACCCCGGAATTGTTGATGCGGTGACTGCGTCCGACCAGCTCGTCCCGGCTGTAGCCGCTCAGCGCGCAGAAGGCGTCGTTGACCTCGACGATGCGCCCCGCACGGTCAGAGACCGAGATGACGGCGTGCGCATTGAGCGTACGCAGCAGCGCATCGGTTTCGCGCTGCGCGGCCTCCAGCCGGTGGGTGGCCTCCTTGAGGTCAGAGATGTTCTGGGCGATCTCGATGTAGCCCAGCAATTCGCCCTGCGCGTTGTGACGCGGCTGGATCTCGGTGTCGACCCAGAAGGTCTGACCATCTTTGCCGCGGTTGAGCAACTCGACACGGCAGGTCTCGCCACGCGCCAAGGCGGCGTCCAGCTGCGTCAGGCGATCTTCAGGGCAATCGGGGGCGCCGACCAGCGCCCGCAGGTCCTGCCCCTGGGCCTCCTCGAAACTGTAGCCGTACTGCCGCGTGAACCCTTCGTTGACCCAGCGGATCCGCTTCTCCGGGTCTGTGATCATCACGGCATTGGAGGTTCGGCGGGCTACTTCAGCCAGGCGCTCCAGGTCGACCGTCAAGTTGGCGGCGAGGGCCTCCGTGCGGGCCCGCGCACTGGCCAGCATCCAGGTGGCCAGTGCCAGCAAGGCGCTCAGCAGCGAGCCGCCCAGCACGATCCAGCTGGGCGTGGCGCGGTCCACGCGCTGCTCGAAGGTGGCGTTGGCCTGGGTGCGCAACACATACTGCCGTCCGGCGATGGACAGCGTGCGTTGCGTGGCGAAGCGCTGGCCATGTTCGCTCGCCTGGGTGCCGTCGACGCGGAACATCTCGACCGGGTCCGCGCCGGTTTCGTCGCTCAGGCTGATGTTGAGCTGCCGGTCGCCGGAGTCGAACAGGCCCTGCATCAGCTCGTCGATCACGATGGGGGCGTAGTAGATGCCGACCAGGCTGGCGCGACGCTGTGTCAGGTTCAGGGGCGGCACCGCGCCTTGGTAGAGTGGCAGCAGGTACAGGACACCCGGGCGCTGACGCTCGTCCTGCTTGAGCGTGATCGGGCCCGTCAGCGTGGGTTGCCCCGTGTCGATGGCGGACAAGACAGCGGCCCGCCGCACCGGATCGGCGCCCACGTCCAGCCCCAGAGCTTGCAGGTTGCCGGCCATGGGTTCGATCATCTTGATCACATACAAATCGCGGGCCTCGCCCTGGGTGGCCACCGAAAACGACTCGGCATGGTCGGCCCGCTCGGTGCGCTCGAACGCGCTCAGCTCATGGCGATCGACCTTGACGATGTAGCCAAAGCCCCGCACACCCGGGAACTGCTGGTCGATGTTGATTGCATGGACATAGTTGCGAAACGACGCCCGGTCGAGCTTCTCGCTGGCGTTGTGGGTGCCGTGGGCCCCGCGCAGCCCGAATAGGGGCATGGCAAAGCGCTGACGGATGCTCTGCTCCAGACGCACGGTGATGCGCTCGAAGCGCTCGCGGGCCTGGTTCTCGATGGTGGCGCCGACACGCTGGCCCGCCCACAGGCTCAGCAGCATGCCGGTCACCAGCACGATCATGCTCAAGCCCAAGCTGCCTGCGGCATCAATGGCAATGGTCGGGTGCCCTCCCTGGCGTGCATGACGCTGGAAGGCCCGCACGCTGCGCCACCACGCAACCGGACCCAGGGCCAGTACCAACAGCACGGCATCGGCCACCGCCTCGCGCCAGCCGCTGATGCCGGGCAGGCTCAAGGGCACCAAACGCATGATCAGGAGTTCGATCAGCGCGGCAGCGAGCGTGATTTCCAGAACCAGGCGGAGGTAAGGGGTCGAGAACTTCATGTCGCGGGGGGTGAGCGTGGCGTCATTGTGACCCGCGCGCCGGGGATCGGGGCGGTCTTTTGGGTCTTTCGGACAAGGGCGCGCGGCACTCAGGCTTATCCAGCATGGCGCGGCGCCCGCCATGGGGCTAAATTGCGACGACCACCTTCCTTGGATCTCTGCCCATGCTGCCTCCTTACGTCCCCCAGATCCGGCTCTACCAAGATTGGCTGGCTGCCGAGCGCGGCCTGCATTTCGACTCTTACGACGCACTGTGGCGCTGGTCTGTCACCGATCAGGAGGCGTTCTGGCAAAGCCTGTGGGACTACGACGGCCTGGTCTCGCCCACGCCGCACACGGCCGCCTTGTCCGATGCCCGCATGCCCGGTGCGCGCTGGTTTGAGGGCGCCCAGGTCAACTACGCCCAGCGGGTGCTGAGCCATGTGGCACCGGCCCACGCCGCTGGTTTCCCCGCCATCGTCAGCGAAAACGAGCTGGGCGAGGTGCGCGAGCTGAGTTGGCCCGAGCTGCGTCGCCAGGTGGCCTCGCTGGCGCTGACCTTGCGCGAGCTGGGCGTGCAGCGCGGTGACCGTGTGGCCGCCTACCTGCCCAACACACCCGAGACGGTGGTGGCCTTCCTGGCCTGTGCCAGCGTCGGGGCAATCTGGAGCGTGTGCGCGCCCGACATGGGCACCCAGGCTGTGGCCGACCGCTTTGCGCAGATCACGCCTCGGGTGCTGATCGCCGTCGATGGCATCCACTACGCCGGCAAGGCGCTGGACCGCGGCGCCGTGGTCGAGGCCTTGCGCGCCGACCTGCCCACGGTCGAGCACCTCATCGTGCTGCGCAGCCCGCACGCCACCCACCAGGTGCCGGCCGAGCGCGAGTTCGCCCAGGCCATCGCCCGCGACGACGCGGCCACCGCCGCCTTCGAGCCCGAGTGGCTGCCGTTCGACCACCCGCTGTGGATCGTCTATTCCAGCGGCACCACCGGCCTGCCCAAGGCCCTGGTGCACGGCCACGGCGGCATCGTCATGGTGAGCGCGGCCTCGCGCAAGCTGGGCGATGTGGGTTGCAGCTATGCCCCCAACAGCCTGGGCGAGCGCTTTCACTGGTACAGCACCACCGGCTGGGTGATGTGGAACAGCCAGGTCAGCGGCCTGCTCGATGGCGCCACCATCTGCCTGTACGACGGCAGCCCCGCGGGCTCGAAAGATGCGCCCGACTGGTCGGTGCTGTGGCGCTTTGCGGCCCGTCACCGCGTCACTTACTTCGGCGCGGGCGCGGCCTTCTATGCCGGCTGCATGAAAGCCGGCGTGGACCTGTCCACCTGCGGTGACCTCTCGCGCATCCGTGCCCTGGGCGCCACCGGCTCGCCCTTGTCCGAAGACGTGCAGCGCTGGGGCACGGCGCAGTTCGCGCGCCTGGGCACGTCCGACGTCTGGTGGAACAACATCTCCGGCGGCACCGACTTCTGCGGGGTCTTCATTGGCAGCCACCGCGAGCTGCCGCAACAGCCTGGGCGTCTGGCCTGCCGCCAGCTGGGCAGCGCGGTCGAGGCATGGAACGAGGCCGGCGAGCCCGTCATCGACGAGGTGGGCGAGCTGGTCTGCACGCGGCCCCTGCCGTCCATGCCGCTCTACCTGTGGGGCGACGAGGGCAACGCCCGTTACCTGTCGAGCTATTTCGACGTCTATCCCGGCATCTGGCGCCATGGCGACTGGGTGCGCATCCATCCGGATGGCAGCTGTGTCATCTACGGCCGCAGCGATGCCACCATCAACCGCCACGGCCTGCGCATGGGCACCAGCGAGATCTACGCCGCCGTCGAGGCCCTGCCCGAGGTGCTCGACGCCATGGTGATCGACCTGGAGTACCTGGGGCGGCCCTCGCGCATGATCCTGTTCGTGGTGCTGCGCGACGGGCTGACGTTGGACGAGCCCTTGCGCGGGCGCATCCACGACGCCATCAAGACCACGCTGTCGCCCCGCTTCATCCCGGACGATCTGTGGCAGGCCCCCGAGATCCCGCGCACGCTGTCGGGCAAGAAGCAGGAGGTGCCGATCAAGAAGCTCTTCCTGGGCCACGACATCCGCAAGGTGGTGAACCCCGAGGCGATGTCCAACCCGGGTTGCCTGGGCTGGTATGCCGAGCAGGCGGCGCAGGCTTCAGAGGCGAATTCGGCGTAAGCTCGGCGCGCATGACGCTGAACTACCTGGAATTTGACTACAGCGAAGACGCCGAGGGCATCGGCACCTTCGAGACGCTCGCCTCTGTGAGCCCCTCGCAGGTGGCCGCCGTGCACGCCGAGGTGGCCGAGGTGCTGGCCTGGGCCTTTCGCACCTTCCCCGACGGTCACGGTCCCGTGGCCGAGGGCTTCGACTGGGACCACGACCTGCAGGGCCAGCGCGAGTTCACCGCCGCCGAGTCCCTGTGCTTTGACGAGCGCACCGGCCGCATCATGGTCGAGCCGCAGCCGCCCGGCACCCCACGCCACACCGTGAGCCTGTCACTCAGCGGCACGCCCGCGTTTTGCGACGCTCTGCGCGAGCAGTTCGACCTCGGCTGAGCGGGCCGGCCCCAAACCGGGGCGGGCGCGGCTCACTACAATGGCGCCCCCTCAGTCGTGACTCCTGTCGGTCACGCCGAGCCCCCGCTTTCCCGGGCGCGTGTCGCCTCGTTACCTGTCTGTCTGCCCACCATGAACATCACCGTCCTTGAGGAACTGCGCGCCTACATCGATCCGCTGACCCCCGAGGAGCACGCCTCGTTGGAGCGCAGCATCCTGGCCGAAGGCTGCCGCGATGCCCTGGTGCTGTGGGGCGAGGTGTTGGTGGACGGCCACAACCGCTACGGCATCTGCCAGAAACACGGCGTTCCGTTCCAGACGGTGCAGAACCCGCGCTTCACCTGCATGGAAGACGTGCACCTGTGGATGATCGACCAGCACCTGGGCCGGCGCAGCGTGTCCGACTTCCAACGCGGCGTGCTGGCGTTGCGCAAGAAAGAAATTCTGAGTGCCCGCACCCAGGCCGTGCAAGCGGGCGTGGCCGCCGCCCAGGCCGAAGCCGCCGCAGCGCTGGCCGAGCGCCAGGCGGGGGAGGGCGGGGGCGCAGAGTCGCCCCAGGCCGCGGTGCCCAGTCGCGAAGAGCTGGCCCGCGTGGCCCGCCTGAGCAGCACCACGGTCAGCCAGATTGAAAAGATCCAGAAGGCCGCCGCGCCCGAACTGGTCGAAGCCGTCAAGGCCGGCACCATCTCCATCAACGCCGCCGCCACCGTCGCCTCGCTGCCCATCGAACAGCAGGTGGCCGCTGTCGCGGGAGGCAAGAAAGAGCTCCAGCAGGCCGCTCGTCAGGTGCGTGAGGCCCGCGCCGCCGCCCGGGTGGCACGTGCCCCGCAGCAGGACGCCGACGGTGAAGCCGGTACAGGCGCACCCGCGATGTCGGCCGAGCAAGATGGCCCCCGCCCCGGCGAGGCACCTGAGGCCACCATCGCCCGTCTCATGCAAACGGTGGCGACCCTGCGGCAGGACAACGCCCGTTTGCAGGCGCGTCTGCAGGCCGCCCAAGCCGACGCGGGCCCCGCGCCGTTTTGAGCCTGAGCCCGAGCTTGAGCCTTAGGGCTCGATGGCCATGCCCCACAAGGCTCGCCCGTCGCTGACGGTGCCGAGCAGGCGGGCCTGGCCCGTGCCCAGGTCCAGCACATACAGCCGGGTCTGGCCGTTCACACGCAAGGCGGCCAGCGGCGTGTTGCGCACATCGCTGATGTCGAGCGAGGCGTCTTCCAGCGCGCCCACGCCCAGGCTGCCCACCGTGCGCAGCTGCCCGGTGTTGGGCGACACCACTGGCGTCTGCCCCTCGCGCGATCCCTGCATCACCAACGTGCCAGCCGTCAGGTCGATGGCGTAATTGGTGGTCAGCTTGTCGTTGTCCGGGTTGTAGGTGTAGCCCGCCGCGCTGACCTGAGGTGAGCGCCCCGCGGCCGCGTCGTCCGGGGCGTACGTCAGCGTCGGGTCGGTCGCTGCCACCGCGCCCGTGTCCGGGTGCAGGCGCAGGTTCTGCCCCTGGTCGCTGACCACGCGCACCCGGTCGGCGGCAGGGTTGAAGTCCACGCCAAAGCGGTTGCCCTGCAAGGCCAGCGGTGCGGCATCTCCCACGCGGGTCAGGCGGGCGCTCTCGGTGTTCAGGGTGTAAAGCTGGCCACGGCTGGAGACGGCGTACAGCACGCCGCGGGCCACACGGAAGTCGATGCCAACCAGCTTCTCCCCCGCGGGCAGGCCCAGCAGCGGCAGGCGCGCCGTGATGCGCTCGGGTTGCCCGGCGTTGAAGCGGATCAGCTCCGCGCGGTCGGTCACCGCGAGCACCGTTTCAGGGCGGGGCGCCGCCGTGGGGGCGGGTGGGGTGGCGCAGGCGCTCAACAGCAGGCTCAGCACAGGCAGCATCAGCAGACGCATGGACGGACTCCGAAACAAAACGGACACATTGTGGACGTTATCGGACGCGGGATCGGCGCCAACTGGGGCCATCCCGCGGTCACCTCACGGCAGAGCCCGGCGGGCCGGGGGATTTCGTGCACACTTTGAGTTCGATTTTGTGGAAAGTGCGTGCATGCCTGATTCCCCTCGTCCCTGGTGGACCCGCCGACTCTGGTGGCTGATTGCGGCCCTGGTGCTGGCCGGGCTCGCCGTGGCCGGGTGGCTGACGCGTGCGCAGCCGGTGGCCGTGTTCACCGTCAGCGCCCAGCCACTGGTGCGCACCCTGCAGTTCACCGGGCGGGTCAAGACCCCGGCGCGGGTGGACGTGGGCGTGACCGTCACCGGCCGGGTGCTGCAGGTGCGGGTGCGCGAGGGCGACCTCGTCACCCCGGGCGCCCCGCTGGTTGAACTGGAAGCCGACGAGTGGCAGGCCGCCTGGCAGCAGGCCCAGGCGAACTGGCAACAGGCGCAGGCCCGGTTGGGCAGCGTGCAGGCGCTGGCACTGCCCAGCGCTGAGGCCTCGCTGGCCCAGGCCGAGGCCACGCTGCGGCAGGCCGAGCGCGAACTGGCCCGCACCCGCGAGCTGGTCGCGCAGCAGTTCTACAGCCAGTCGCGTCTGGACGAGGCGCAGCGCAGCGTGGCCGTGGCCCGCGCCCAGCGTGACGTCGCCCGCGTGCAGGTGCAGGCCAACCGGCCGCAAGGCGCCGAGCGGGCTGGCAGCCAGGCGCAGCTGGCCGCCGCGAAGGCCGCGGTCGAGGTGGCGCGTGCCAAGCTTGACCAGGCCACGGTGCACGCGCCTGGCGCCGGCCGCGTGCTGGTGCGCAGCGTCGAGCCGGGCCAGATCGTGCAGGCCGGCAAGAGCCTGCTGACCCTGTCCGTGGCCGGCCCCACCGAACTCGTGGCCCAGGTGGACGAGCGCTATCTGGGCCAGTTGCAGGTCGGCCAACGTGCCGCCGTGCTGGCCGATGCCTACCCGACCCAGCGTTTCGAGGCCGTGGTGGACCGGCTCGCCCCCGCCGTCAATGCCCAAAGCGGCGCGGTAGAGGTGACCTTGCTGGTGCAGGGTGAGCGTCCCACTTTCTTGCGCGAGGACATGACCCTGTCCATCGAGGTGGTCACTGCCCGGGAAGCTTCGGTGCTGGCGCTGCCCTTGCGGGCGATCCGCGAGCCGGCTGCGGGCACCCCGGCAGACCAAGCCTCGGTGCTGGTGTTGAGCGACGGCCGCGCCCAGGTGCGCGCCGTGAAGCTGGGTTTGCGCACCCTCGATCAGGCCGCGGTGCGCAGCGGCCTGCGTGCCGGCGAGCAGGTGGTGCTCGATCCCACCCTGGCGCCCGGCACCCGCGTGCGTGTGCAATCAAGCGCCGAGTCGGCCGCGGCGAAAGCCAGTCCGGCCGCCGGCGAGGGTGGCGTGTCGCGTGACCGCGCGGCCGGTGGCATCTCGCAAACCTTCAGCCGCTGAACCGGACCCCACCGTGCGCATGCCGACACTTCCCTCGCTGGGCTTCGAATGGCGGGTGGCTGTGCGCTTCCTCACCGAAGGGCGCTTTCAGAGCCTGCTCATCATCGTGGGCGTGGCCGCCGGCGTGGCCGTGGTCGCCTACATCTCGGCCCTCATCACCGGCTTGCAGCGCAACACCCTGGAAAAGACGCTGGGCGCGCAGGCCCACGTCAGCGTTTCCCCACTGGACGAGCGCGTGACGCCCGCCTTGCCGCCGCAAGCGGGCACCGTGCGCTGGAGCGACACCCAGGCGCGGGCGCAGCGCCTGCAGACCATCACCAACTGGCAGGCCATTGCCACCTTGCTGGCGCAGCGCCCCGGCGTGTCCGCCGTCTCGCCCATGACCTCGGGCGCTGCCCTGGCCCAGCGCGGCGAGGCCACCCGGGCCATCGCCCTGTCCGGCGTCGAGCTGAACCGCTACGACCGCATCGTCAACCTGAAAGCCAAGCTGGTGGCCGGCACGCTGACCCTGGCGCCCGGCGAGGCCATCATCGGTCAGACCCTGGCCGAGGACCTGGGCGTGCGCGTGGGCGACCGCATCACCGTGGTCATCAACGAGCGTCGCGACACCGTGCGACTGACCGGCCTGGTGGACCTGGGCATCAAGGACCTCAACCGCCGCATGGTGCTGGTGCCCCTGCGCTCGGCGCAGACCCTGCTGAACCTGCCCGGCGGCGTAACCCAGATCGACCTGCGCCTGGACGACGTCTGGACCGCCCAGACCCTGGCCGAGGGCTTGGCGCGTGAGTTGCCCAACAAGGTGGAAAGCTGGCAGGAGGCCAATGCGCAGCTGGTCTCGGCCTTGCGCGCCCAAAGTGTCAGCACGGCGGTGATCCGCACGGTGGTGATGCTGGTGGTGGTGCTGGGCATTGCCAGCGTGCTGGTGGTCTCGGTGGTGCAAAAGCAGCGCGAGATCGGCATCCTGCGAGCCATGGGCACCACCCGTGGCCAGATCCTGCGCGTGTTCCTGCTGCAAGGCGTGCTGGTGGCTACGCTGGGCTCGCTGCTGGGCGTCTTGCTGGCCGCGGGCCTGATCGCCGGCTTCACCGCCTTCGTCAAGGGCTCCGACGGCTTGCCGCTGTTCGCGATCACCCTGCCGCCAGCCATGGCCCTGCAGATCGTGCTCCTCACCAGTGTGGCTGGTGTGCTGGCCGCCGTCGCCCCGGCCCGCCGCGCCGCCTACATGGATCCGGCGCAAGCCATCCGCAGCTGAGACGCATTTGATGAGCCAGTCACCGCCCACCCCTGCGCCCGCCTCCACGCCCACCTTGTCCGTGCAGACGTCGACGTCCCCAGCGCCCCCTGAAGGCTCTGGCCGCGACCTGGTGGTGCTCGACGGCTTGCGCAAGCGCTACAACGTGGGTCAGCCCAACGAGACCGAGGTGCTGCACGGCCTGAACCTGCGCCTGAACACCGGCGAGTTCGCCGCCCTGATCGGCCCCTCCGGCTCGGGCAAGAGCACCCTGCTCAACATCCTGGGCCTGCTGGAGCCGGCCACGGGCGGCCGCTACGTGCTCGATGGCCAGTCGGTGGCCGAACTCGACGACGAGGCACTGACCCGCCTGCGGCGCGACACCCTGGGCTTTGTCTTTCAGTTCCACCACCTGCTGCCCGCCTTCACCGCGCTTGAAAACGTGCTGATGCCCGTGCTGTCCCGCGACGGCCGCATCGGGGTGCGAGAGCGCGAGCGTGCACGCAGTCTGCTCGATGCCGTGGGCCTGGATCAGGCCGTGGACCGCCTGCCGGGGGCCTTGTCGGGCGGCATGCAACAGCGTGTGGCCGTGGCGCGCGCGCTGATGCTCGAACCCAAGCTGGTGCTGGCCGACGAGCCCACGGGCAACCTCGACACGGCCTCGTCCAGCGAGGTGTTTGCGCTGATGCGCCGCATCCACGAGCAGGTGGGCACCACCTTTCTCGTCGTCACGCACGACACCCGTCTGGCCGCGCGCTGCGATCGCGTGATCGAGCTCGTCGATGGCGCCTTGGCCAGCGACGGCGCGCCCGACCCGGGCTGAGCCTCAGCCTTTGCGGGCCTTCTTTTTCTTGCCCTTGCCCTTGGACTTGGACTTGGACTTGGACTTGGACTTGGACTTGGTCTTGCCGCGGCCCTTGTGCGGCTTGTCGCCAGAGGAGCCTTGCGCACGGGCGTCGTCCCAGATGCCCGCAGGCAGTCCGCTGGCCTTGCCCCCGGGGATGCCCCGCTCCAGCTCGGCCTCCAGCCGTTCACACAGGGTGCGCAGGACCTTGACCCGTGCATACCGCTTGTCATCCGACTCCACCAGGGTCCAGGGTGCTTCGCCGGTGCTCGTGCGCTCGACCATGTCGCACACGGCCTGCTGGTAGGCATCCCACTTCTCGCGGTTGCGCCAGTCTTCTTCCGTGATCTTGAACTGCTTGAAGGGCACCTTCGCCCGCTCTTCAAAGCGGCGCAGCTGCTCGTCGCGGCTGGTCTGCAGCCAGAACTTGATCACGATGATGCCGGCGGCACTGAGCTCGTGTTCGAAGTCGTTGATCTCGTTGTAGGCGCGCAGCCAGTCGTTTTCGCTGCAGAAGCCCTCCACTCGCTCCACCAGCACGCGCCCATACCAGGTGCGGTCAAAAATGGTCAGGTGCCCACGGCGTGGCAGGTGATGCCAGAATCGCCACAGATAGGGCTGGGCCTTCTCGGCCTCGTTGGGCGCGGCCACCGGCACGATCTGGTACTGCCGCGCATCCAGCGCCGACGAAATGCGCCGGATGGCGCCGCCCTTGCCGGCCGCATCGGCGCCTTCGAACGCACAGACCACGGCGCGGTTCTTGAAGCGCGGATCGCGCGTCAGCTCGAACAGACGGGCCTGCCAGCGCGACAGTTCGCTCTCGTACTGCCGATCTTCCAGCTTGAGCGTCAGGTCCAGCTCGGTCAGCACATTGCGCCCGTCGGTGTCCACGCGCACCATCGGGGCCACCGGCGGGCGGGCCGGCTCGGGGCTGGCCAGGCGGGCGCGGATCGCGTCCAGCATCACCTTGCCCACGGTCAGGTTGCGGTAGCGGTCGTCGCTGCCATCCAGCACCACCCAGGGGGCCTGCGGCGTGTTGGTCATGCGCAGCATGTGCCCCGCCGCATCCTGCAGCTTGTCAAAGGTCTTGAGCCGGTCCCAGTTCCACTGCGTCACGCGCCAGGCGCTGCGCGTCCTTGGTCAGGTGGAACCAGAACTTCAGCACCAGCGCCCCCTCGTTGGCCAACATGGCCTCGAAGCGGTTGATCTGGTCGGCACGCGCGTCCAGCTCCTTGAGCGAAATGTGGCCCAGCAGGCGTTCACGGATCGGGTCGGAATACCACGAGCCCGCGAAGATGCCGATGCGGCCTTTGGGCGGCAGCGAGCGCCAGTAGCGCCACATGTACGGCCGGTCACGCTCCTCGTCGGTGGGGTCGGCAAACGCCAGGGTGGACAGGAAGCGCGGGTCCATCCACTCGTAGAGCAGGTTGATGGTCTCGCCTTTGCCTGAACCATCCTGCCCGCTGATGAGCACCAGCACGGGCATCTTCTTGCGCTCGTACAACTCGATCTGGGCGTCCAGCAGTGCAGCGCGCAAGGCCGGCACCTCGGCACGGTAAGCGTCCTTGCTGATCTTGTGTCCGATTTCGGCCGATTCAAACATCGTGCGTCTCCTGTTCGCTCACCACCCAGCCCAGCAGGGCGGCGCGGTCGTCATCGCTGATGCTCATGCCTTCGCGTTCGCACGCGGCCAGCGCCACCCCGCAGGTGGTGGCCACGAGGTCGTCGAAGGACGTGGGCGAGGTGGTGGGGTCAAAGCCGTTGAACAGCAGCGCGCGCAGCAGCGCGTGGACGTCGGGGCGGCTCACACTCACGTGCGCGTCCAGGCACAGCTCATGGATGCGCTTGCTGGTACTGGCCAGGGCGTACGGCCCTTCGGCCAGCGCGGTGGACAGCGCCTGCAGCACGGCGCGGTACTTGTAGCCCGGCATGGCCGGCAGGTTGGCCACCTGCAGCATGGGGGCCACCTGCGGCCAGCGCGGATCGTGCGAAGGCAGGTCACCTGCCGTGGCGGCCGATTGGCTCAGGAAGTCGGGCGCGTGGCGCTGCGGATCGAGCGCGTGCCCGCCCAGGTGCGACCACGAGATTTCTACCCCCGGCGGGTGCAAGGTCTCCAGCAGGCGCTTGAAGGTGCCATGGCCCAGCCAGTCGGTATCGATGCCGGGCACGTGCTGGCGCACCAGATGAGCCAGTCGGGCCACGGCCACCGGGCGGGCCGAGGCGGCCACGGCGTCGGCCAGCAGGCGCTCGATCTGCGCCCGTGGGTCGGACGCTGGCGTGGCGGCGGTCGGGGCTGCGACTGAGGCGGCGCTCAGCGGGGCGTCTGCTCGCACGCCGCGAGGCGCTTCGGGGGCACCGGCCCCCGCACCGCGCAGGCGGCGTGGGTCGTAAAGCCAGTTGTTCTCGCGGTCGATGCGCAGCGGGTCGAGCGTGAGGTCGCGCAGAAAGCCGGTGAAGGTGCCGCGCCCGGCCCAGCGCGAGTCGGTCAGGCCCGGCACCTGGGTGGCCAGGATGCGGGTGAGCGCGGGCAGCATGATGGGCTCGGGCGACTTGTCCACCACCGACCAGACCAGGGCTTCGGCCTGCGACAGCAGGCTCTCGAAGTCCGGGGGCGCGGTGGGCGTGCTGTCCTCGTCGCCAAAGCCCAGCGCTTCGCTGACGAACGCATCCGGATCGATGATCAGATCGGACGAGGCATCGTAGGACGCCGAGGTGGCGCCGGCCGCAAAGATGGTGGTGCGGCGGTCGTCGCGGCGCAGCTTGCGCAGCAGCGGCGTGAAATCGGCATCGGCCGAGAACACGATGAACTCGTCGTAATGGGTGGGGCTTTGCAGCACGTCCACCATGTCCAGCACCATGTGGATGTCGGTGCTGGTCTTGCCGGCCGAGGTCATGGGCGGGCAGTCGATGATCTCAAAGCCGGCCTTGCTGAAACCAAAGCGAAAGCGCTGGTACATCACCGGGTTGAGGTAGCAGCGTCGCACCAGGATGCGTCGCTGCACCGGGGCTTCGGGGGCCAGCGGCATCGCCAGCTGGGTGGTGACCCAGTTCAGCCAGCGCAGCGGGTCGCTGGCGAAGGCCTCGGCATAGGCCACGTCCAGGCGACGCAGCCCGGAGTACACATTGTCAAAGTCGACAAACAGCGCAGATTTCAGGGCGGGCGTGGCGCTCATCGCAGCACCATCACCGGCACCGGGCTCAGTCGCAGCAGGGTGGTGGTCGTGCTGCCCACGATGAACTCGCGGATGCGCGAGTGGCCGTAGGCCCCCATGGCCAGCAGGCTGCGCGGGCGCTGGCCCAGCAAGGCCAGGATCTCGGTTTCCGGCACGCCGGGCGTCAGCAAGGTCTCGACGTGGCGGCCGTCGGCCTCCAGTTTCTGGCGTGCGGTCAGCAAGGTGGCGCGGTGATCCGGCGTGTCGGTGCCCACCATCAACAGAGTGACCGGCAGGCCGGTGAGGAGGGGGCTGGCGGCGAGGCGCTCGACCACGCGCTGAGCGGTGGGGCTGCCGTCGTAGGCGACCACGATCTGGTCGGGGGGCGTGAAGGTCTCGCTGGGCACCACCAGCACCGTGCGGCTGACGCTGCGCACCACGCGCTCGATGTGGTGATCGAGGTGGCGACGACCGCGGGTGGCCGGCTGGCGGTTCTGACCCAGCACGAACACGCGGGCGTCGTCCTGCCAGGCCAGTGCAGCTTCGCTCAGTTCGTCCTGGCGCACCACGCTGTCCACCTGGGAGACACCGGCTTGCGTGGCGTGGGCCTGCGCGGCGCTCACCATGCGGCGGCCGGCTTCCTGGGCGATCTGGTTGCGTTGTGCGTCGAGTTCGCTGAGCTGCTGCAGCAAGACGTCGGGCGCCCCCAGGCCGATGGCCCCGTTCGCGTCGGTGCCCAGGGACAGGCTGACCTGCGGCTCGACCACATGGGCGAGCACGAGGGGCAGGGACAGGCGGCGGGCCGACCAGGCGGCCGCATCGATCACGGCAGGGGTGTTGGCGCGGCCGTCAATGCAGGCGTAAACCTTGTTCATGTTTGCTATTCTTGTGGTGTGTTCGTGGAAATTCTAAGCCGTCCCGGTCTGTCTACCCGGCGGTTTTCAAGGAGTTGAACATGTCGACTCAGTCGCATGATGGTGCTGAAATTTTCTGATTTTCACGAACTGTCAGCAGCGCTATCGTGTGGGCTTGTCTGATGTTCAGGAGTCCGCGATGAAATGTCCCCACTGCCATGATGTCACCTTGGTCATGTCCGATCGCCAGGGGGTGGAAATCGATTACTGCCCGCAGTGCCGCGGCGTCTGGCTCGACCGGGGTGAGCTCGACAAACTGATCGAGCGCAGCGCCACCGTCGCGGCGGCGCCGGCTTCGGTCCCTCAGGCGGCCTACGCGCCTCAGGCAGGGGCTCACGCGCCCCACCCGTCGCAGGCTCAGGTGGCCCAGCGGCCGCCTCACCACCGCGATTTCGACGATTCTGACTTCGGCAAGCACGGCCGCCAGGGTTACCGCAAGCCCAAATCCTGGCTCAGTGAGATCTTCGACTGACGAGCCGACGCAGGCTCGGGGGGCGGGAAGGTCGATGAAGTGTCCTACCATGCGTCTCCCTTCATCACCGAGCCTGTCATGTCCCGACCCAATCAACTGGCCCGCACCGTGGCCCGCTTGCAGGTTCTGCCCGCCGGGCTGCGCCCCTGGGCCATCAGTCGCCTGTTGGGGCACGCGGTGCCCCTGGTCGGCACGGCAGGCTTGCGTTTCGAGCAGATCACGCCCCAGCAGGTCGCGGTGAGTGTGGCCAACCGTCGCAAGGTGCAGAACCACATCCGCGGTGTGCATGCCGCCGGCATGGTCTTGCTCGCCGAAACGGCCACCGGCTTCTGTGTGGGCATGAACGTCCCGGACGACAAGCTGCCCCTCATCAAGTCGATGAAGGTGGATTTCCAGCGACGTGCAGTGGGGGGGATGACGGCCGTGGCCAGTTTGCGACCCGAGCAGATCGCCCTGATGCACGCCCAGGACAAGGGTGAGGTGACCGTGCCGGTCGTCATCACCGACGAATCGGGCCAGCAGCCCATCCAGGCCGAGATGATCTGGGCCTGGGTGCCGAAACAAAAATAGGACAAGGTCCGCCAAGCGGTACGCATCTGAACGTTTTCCCTGATGCCTTTGGGCGACAGCGGTCCTGAAAATCCCTGATGTTTTTTGCAAAGACGACAAGGGCGACAAAATGAAACGTTTCATGATTGCAGCGCTGGCGGCCGCCAGTCTTCTGGCCGCTTGTGGCGGCGGCGACAGCGGCTCCAACCGCGTGACGGCGGTCAAGGTGGTGGGGGCCAGCCTGGCAGACTCCGGCACCTTTGGCTTCAAGTTCACCGTGCAGGCCGCAGGCGGCACGCCCTATCAGGTCTACCCGGAGCGGGTGGCGACCGCCTACGGCCTGCCGGCGCTGTGCGCGGCCTATCGCTTCACCGCCCCCAGCACTTTCACGCCCCAAGCCGGGTGCACCAACCATGCGGTGGCTGGTGCCGGCATCAACTACGGTGTGTTTTCGGACTCGAGCAGCGACGCCGACAGTGTCAACGACCTGTTCACCGCGGTGCCCTCGGCGCCGGCTTCCCAGCTGCGTCAGTTGGTGAACCTGGGCACCCAGGGCTTTGCCTGGGGCGACCTCTTGATCGTGGGCGAGGGCTCGGCCAATGACACCGCCACCCTGGTGACGGCCTACCTGACCGACGCGCAAACGGCGGGCACCTTGAACACGACGCTGTTCAGACAGGTCATCACCGCGCTGCTCAACGATGGCGGCACCGTGGCCGGTGCGGGCGTTCTGGCCACCGACGGTGGTCTGGCGGCCGGCACGACCTACATGCAGGAGCTCGCCAAGACGCTGGTGGCCTCGGTGCGGACGAACGCGATCCAGCAGGGCGCGCGCCGCGTCTTGATCCTCAACACCCTGGATGTCACGCGCACGCCGCGTTTCGAGGCCACACTGGCGCAAATCGCGGCCGGCCCTGGCGGCTCGACACAGGCCAATCAGGTGCGCGGGCTGGTCCAAGCCTGGATCACGGCCTACAACAGCACCCTGAACCAGGAAGTTCAGCAACTGGCCGGGCGGGTGGTGGTGGCCGATATCTACACGGCGTTCAACGCGCAACTGGCGCAGCCCTCTCAGTATGGGCTGACCAACATCACCCACACGGTGTGTGATGAGACGTATGCCCAGGCCACGGCTTACACCCCCAGTCCGGCGACGGCAGGCAGCACGTCGCTGAACACGCCTGCGGTGGTGCAGGCCTGCAACGACAGCTATGCCGGCAGCATCACGCCGTCGGCCAATGCCACCGGCACCACCTGGTGGACCACCTACCTGTTCGCCGACAATTTCCACCCGACGCCCCGTGGCCACGAGTTGCTGGCCGATGTCGTGACCCAGCGCCTGCGCACCGCCGGCTGGCTGTGAGTCGTTGACACAGCGCCTGACCGGCGCTTCAGAAACACCAACGGGGCCCTTGGGCCCCGTTGTCACGTCATGCGCGGGTTGACTCAGGCCGCCTGGGCCTTGGCCGTCACGGCCTTGCCGCTCTTGAGGCCCAGCTTGGCCATCAGCGCCTGGTCCTTGTCGAACTCCGGGTTGCCGGTGGTCAGCAGCTTGTCGCCGTAGAAGATGGAGTTGGCGCCGGCCAGGAAGCACATCGCCTGCACGGCCTCGCTCATGGCTTGGCGGCCGGCCGACAGGCGCACGCGCGCTGTGGGCATGGTGATGCGGGCCACCGCGATGGTGCGCACGAATTCCAGCGGGTCGAGCTGCGGGGTCTCGGCCAGCGGGGTGCCGGGCACGCGCACCAGGTCGTTGATGGGCACCGACTCGGGGAACACTGGCAGGTTGGCCAGCTGGGCGATCAGGCCGGCACGGCCTTCGCGCGTTTCGCCCATGCCGACGATGCCGCCGCTGCACACCTTCAGGTTGGCCTTGCGCACATGCGCCAGCGTGTCCAGGCGGTCTTCCAGGTCACGCGTGGTGATGATGTCGCCGTACAGCTCGGGCGCGGTGTCGAGGTTGTGGTTGTAATAGTCCAGGCCGGCGTCCTTGAGCGACTGGGCCTGGGTGTCGGTCAGCATGCCCAGCGTGCAGCAGGCTTCCAGGCCTTCTTGCTTGATCACACCGATCAGCTCGGCCACCTTTTCGATGTCGCGGTCTTTCGGGGCACGCCAGGCGGCGCCCATGCAGAAGCGGCTGGCGCCGGCGTCACGCGCGGCCACGACGGCTTCGCGCACTTCGTCGGGCGACATCAGCTTGCTGGCTTCCACGCCGGTGTCATACGACGCCGATTGCGGGCAGTAGCCACAGTCTTCCGGACAGCCGCCGGTTTTCACCGACAGCAGGGTGGCGTGCTCGATCTCGTTGGCGTCCCAGTGGGCGCGGTGCACCTGCTGGGCCTGCCACAGCAGGTCATTGAAGGGCAGGTTGAACAGCTCCAGCACCTTCGCACGCGGCCAGCGCCCATCGGCGAAATCCGGATCGGTGCAGTCGCCGCCACAGCCGTGGCTGTTGAGCACGGACTTCTTGGGCACGAGCTGGATGGGCTTGGCCGAGGTGTCGGCAGCCGGGGCCGCAGAGGAAGAGGTCGTGCACTGGGACATGGGCAAATCCGCGCCTGAACGCGGCTGGAGTTGAAACACAAGCGGGTGCCAGTTTAGTCTCCTTGGCGGGTGACTGTCTTGACGTCATGCGCAATGTGTTGACGTGAAAGGGTATTTGCGTCAGAGGTAAGCTTCGCCCCATGCGTTTTGAACACCTCATCGAAGTCAATGGCCCGGCCGAGAGCCTGCAACTCGTGGCGCCCACCTTCACGCGCGAGCAGCTCTGGCAAGGCCTGCTGCTGCGCGTGCAGGAGCCGCAGCGTTTTCCCATGGGGCCGGAGTCCTGCACCTGGCGCGAGACCGAGCCGGGGGTCTATGCGCGCACCGTGGTGTTCGGCCCGCACATCCTCAACGATGTGGTGGTGACGCAGCCTCATGCGGAGTTGGTGTTCACCCCCGAGGCCCATGGCGACACCTCTCCGATCCGCCTGACCATCCGCATCGAAGAGCCCCAGCCGGGGCAGATGCTGCTGCGCTTCCTGTACGAAGCCCTGGCCGAGCAGAGCGACGAAGAGCGCTACTACAACGACTACCGTCACAACGCCTGGCTGCACAACGACCGCGACATGGTGCGCACGCTGCGCCAGTGGTTGTCAGACGAGGGGCTGTGAGCCTGTCGGTTCAGCTTGGCTTCAGGCTGGCGTTTCATCATGGGGGCCATGGAGGGCCACATGATGGTTTCTAGTTTGAACACACCGATCGCCGCGACCCCTAGGGTGAGCCGGCGCACGGTGGACGCCCCGACACGGATGTTTCACTGGCTGCTGGCGGGCTGCTTCGCTGGCGCCTATGCCAGCGCCGAGTCCGATCACTGGCGCTGGCTGCACGTCACCCTCGGCTACACGATGGCGGGTCTGCTGACCTGGCGGGTGGTGTGGGGGCTGGTGGGGCCGCGGCACGTGCGCTGGTCGGCCTTGCTGAGCAAGCTGCGGGCCTTGCCAGGCTGGCTCCAGCAGGTCGGGCAGGCGCAGGTGCCGCCCGCACGGCAGACGCAGAACCTGGGGATGGCCCTGGCAGTGCTTGCCATCCTGGTGCTGGTGGCTTTGACCACCGCCAGTGGGTATGTGCTGTACCAGGAGTGGTGGGGCGACGCCTTGGAGGACGTGCACGAGACCTTGGGCAATGGCCTGCTGCTGGTGGTGCTGGGGCACATTGGCTTGGTGCTGGCGCTGAGTGCCTGGCGTCGTCAGAACCACGCCTGGCCCATGCTCACCGGCCGTACCGCCGGCCCGGGCCCCGATCTGGTCAAACGCAACCACGGCTGGCTGGCCGCGCTGATGCTGGTGGCCGTGATGGGCTTCTGGGGTTGGCAGTGGACGCAGGCGCCAGTCGGCGAGGGCCCCGCCGCAACGTCACACGTCCATGACCACGACCATCACGACGATGACGACGACTGAATGACGCGCGTGACGGACGGCGCAGGCGCGTGCGCCGTCTCGGTGAACCGAGGCAGGCGCACGGTGAAGCGGGTGCCCACGCCCAGCCCGCTCACCACGCTCACGCTACCTTACATGCGCTCTACCAGTTGCTTGACGATGTAGAGTCCCAGCCCGGTGCCTTCGGCGTGGGTCATGGCCGAGGGCAGCCGCTTGAAGGGCTGGAAGAGCTGGGCAGCATCCTCGGGGCGCATGCCGATGCCGTCGTCGCTGATGTCGATGACCACTTCCTCCCCCTCCAGCCGGGTGTCGATCGTGGCATGCCCATGAGGGCGGTTGTATTTGCAGGCATTGCTCAGCAGGTTGATGACGATCTGGCGCAGGCGCTGGGCGTCCACCCAGACCCACAGGGGCTCTGCGGCGGCACGGTTCAAAAGGGTGACATGGTGCTGCTGGCGCGCCGTATCCAGCAGGGGCAGACACTCGCGCATCAGGGCGTTCACGTCCACGCGCTCAAGGTTCAGGTTGATCTCGCCCGCCTCCACTTTCGAGAGGTCGAGCACGTCTTCGATCAGGGCGAGCAACTGCTGGCCAGCCGTCAAGATCCATTGCACCTGTTGGCGCTGGGCATCGCTCAAGGAGGTGCGCTCGCCGAGCCCCAGCAACTGCGCAAAGCCCAGGATCGCGTTCAGCGGGGTGCGCAGTTCGTGGCTCAGGCGTGACAGAAAGGCCCGCTGCTCCTGGGCCACCCGCTCCGCGGCTTCGCGCTTCAAGGCCTGCTCGGCCTGGTTGGCGACGTCGGTCACATCCCTCAGCACGCCGATCAGGCTGGCAGTGTTGCCGTGGTCTGGTGGCAGGCGTCGGCCACAGGCCTCCAGCGTGCGAACCTGCCCATCCGGATGGCGCACGCGATAGGTGATCCGGTGATCCTGCCCGTGCTGCAAGACCTCGTTGACTTCCTGCTGTGTGCGTCGGGCGTCCTCTTCCACGATGACCGCGCGCAGCGCCGTGCGGGCCAGCGAGATGGCCTGGGTGCCCAGGCCATGCATGGCTGCCGCCGCGGCGTCAAGCTGGAGGGTGCCGGTGTTGCCGTCCAGCTGGTAGAGGCCCAGGCCGGCCGCGGCGGAGGCCAGCTCCCAGCGACGGCGAGCGTCGGTCAGTGAGCGGGTGTAGCTGCTTTGCTGGTTCAGGGCGCGACGGATCAGCAGCGCGCTGCCCAGCGTCAGGACGGTGGTGATGAGCCCGATGCCGATCAGCAGCACGTTGGTGGTCGTGCGTGAAGCCTTGGCCCAGGACAGGGTCAGGCTGTGGGCTGTGTCGCGCAACGCCACCTCCACCCGATCGATGCGCTGCAGGATGGCGTCGATGTCGCCCGGGTTGGCGCCATGTTGGGCGATCACGCGCAGGCGCAAGGCCTCCTGATCCAGTCGCCGCGTCAGCGTGTCGGTCTGGCGCCAGGCATCTCGGGTGGTGGGGGACATGAAGCGGGTGCCGAACCATCGGTACAGCCGGAGCATGGCCGTCACGTCGTCAGGGTGACGGCCGGCTTCGATCATCAGTTGCTCGACCTGCGGCAGACCCTCCGGACCGTACTGTCGCAGAAGGTCACGCGTCTTGCGTGCACTGTCGGGCAGCGCCATGGCCTCACGGTAGCGGGTCCAGTCTGCTTCGGCGTGGCTGCGAGCGTAACGCAACAGGGCGCTGATGGCCTGTGCCTGTGAGTTGGCCGTCTGGTTCGTGCTGAGCTCGTAGGCCCGCACGGCTGCCTGGATCTGAACGGCAACCATGGCCAGCGCCCCCACCACCAGGAGCACCAGCAGGGGGAGCCCGAGCAGCGTGACGTGGCTCCATCGAAAGGTGCGGGGGCGGGTGGGTGTGTGGCGTGAGGTCATGCGTGGGGGGCGGACAGGCCAACACACGGGGTGTCTGCAGGAAGGCCGGTTGCCTCGGGTGGCCTCAGTGTATGCATCGCCAGCGTCCTTGGGCACCCTGCGAGCTCAGGGATTGTCCTGTTGGTGTGGGTGTGGGCGGGCGCGAAGGACGTGGGCAGGCAGGGGTGGGGCAAGAGCGCCGGCGCCACCGGCTCGGCGTGCCGGGCGGCCTGCCAGGCTTGCTGCAGGCAAGGCACCTGGACGTGCATGGCGGACAGATCGTTCCCCAGTCCTCGGACGACACAGGCCGCCGCTGGGTGGCAGCGGCCCACCTCGTGCACATCGTTCGGGGTCAGCAGGCCGCCAATGGCCACGACCGGCGCCGGACTGTGGCGCACCCACCAGCTCAGGTTGTCGGTGTCTTGAGGCACCCAGGGCATGTCCTTGGTGGTTGTGGGCTTGACCGGCCCGCAGGCGATCAGGCTGGCCCCGCAGCCGGCGGCGCGTGCCAGCTCCCACAGGCTGTGTGAGCTCAGGCCCAGCATGAGGCGCTGGCGGGCATCCAGCAGGGTGCGGCGGTCGGTGGCATCCAGGGCCAGCAGGTCCTCCTGACCGAGGTGCAGGCCCACGGGCGCTGGGGGTGCGTTCGCGCCGCTGGCCTGTGTCTCGGTGCCGACGAGGGGCGTCAGGGTTTGCAGCGCCTCCCGCCAGTGGTCGTTGATGAACAGCTGGGTCCCCTGCGCCTGGCAGTGCGCCACGCTCTCTTCCAGGTGCGGCCGCAAGCCGGCGCGGGCCTTGTGGCGCAACTGCACGCAGCGCAGGCCGGCCTCCAGGGCATGACCCAGCTGCACGCTGTCCGGCAAGATGCCGTAGAGCCCATCAGACGGCGGTTCAAAGGGCTGAAACAGCGGGGCAGGCACCGGCGCATCGGTGCCACCCAAGGTCAGCTGCCAGGGCAGGTCTTCCCCCAGCCCCAGCCAGGGCAGGGGGGCGCCGCCGGCCTGCGCACCGGCGGCAAAGCCGGCAGCGGCCATCACCGGGCCGGCGCCCTGGCCGGCCGCATGTGAGCGCGTCAAAGCGTGGTGGGTCAGCATCCGGGCCAGCACGATGGCATCGGCCTCGACGTGCCCGAGCGCCCAGGCCGCCGATACGCCACTGGCGAAGGTGCAGCCGGTGCCGTGGGTGTGGGGCGTGGGTACGCGAGGGGCCGTCAGCCAGCCTTGGGCGTGCGGGGTGTCCAGCCAGTCCAGGCAGTGTGCCGATGCCGGCCCGTTTGGCTGCGCCGGGGCATCTCCCCCGGTGATCACCACGCTGCGTGCCCCCAGTGCCCGCAAAGCGCGGGCCAGCGCGGGCAGCGCTTCAAACGGGCCGCCATGCGCGGCGGGCTCGCCCATCAGGCGCCGTGCCTCTGCGCGGTTGGGCGTGACCACGGTGGCGCGGGGCAGCAGCAGCGTCCGGTAGGCAGACACGATGGCCTCGTCGCCGAATGGTGTGCCGCCCGCGCTGGCACCCAGCACCGGGTCCACGATCAAGGCCAGTTGCCGATGCGGGTCGCCGCCGCCCGGGGTCTGGGCCCGCCAGTGGTCCACCCAGTGCGCCACGGCTTCGATGGCGGCCACACTGCCCAGCAGACCGGTCTTGATGGCGCGCGGCGGCAGATCGCCCGCGAGGGCCTGCAGTTGGCCTTCCAGCTGCCCGGTGGGTACGGGAAACACGGCGTCAACCCCGCGTGAATGCTGCGCGGTCAAGGCGCTGACCACCGGGCACAGGTGCACGCCCATGGCGTCGGCGGCGCGCTGGTCGGCGCTCAGTCCGGCACCCCCGGCCGAATCCTGGCCGGCGATGCTCCAGATCACCGGCGGGCGTTCCCGGTGCGATGTCACCCGGTCAGCATCCTTGGGGATGCGCCTGTCGGCATGCATGCTGGCGCTCATGGCAGGACAAACGGTTGGCCGCTCACCGGGGTGGAGGCGATGGCGACGTCGCTGGTGGGCATCAGGCCGGCGCGATGGCCGTCCCGACCCGCCTCGACCGCATGCCTGAACGCCCGGGCCATGCGCACCGGATCGTGCGCCTGTGACACCGCCGAGTTCAGCAGCACCGCGTCCATGCCCAACTCCATCGCGGCCGTGGCGTGCGAGGGCGCCCCCAGGCCCGCATCCACGATCAAGGTGATGTCGGGCAGGCGGGCCCGCAGCGTGCGCAGCGCCCAGGGGTTGAGCAGGCCCAGTCCTGAACCGATGGGCGCGGCCCAGGGCATCAGGATGCGGCAGCCGACGTCGACCAGCCGGCGTGCGCTCACCAGGTCATCGGTGCAATAGGGCAGCACCTCGAAGCCATCGTGGATGAGCTGTGCGGCGGCCGCGACCAGCTCGAAAGGGTCGGGCTGCAGGGTCTGCTCGTCGCCGACCACCTCCAGCTTGATCCAGTGGGTGCCCAGCAGCTCGCGCGCCATGTGGGCCAGGGTGATGGCCTCCTGGGCACTGCGGCAGCCTGCGGTGTTGGGCAACAGGTGGGCCCCGTGCGCCCGGGCGGTGTCGCGGATGATCTGCACGAACCCGTTGTCGCCGCCACCGGGCACGGCCAGCGTGCGCTTGAGGCCCAAGGTCAGCACCTGGCTGCCCGAGGCCAGGATGGCCAGGCGCAGGGTGTCCGGGGACGGGTAGCCGGCCGTGCCCAACAGGAAACGGCTGCTCAATGTGGTCTCACCGATCTGCCAGGTGTCGTCGGCGGTGTGGGTTGGGGATGACATCGGCTCAGCCTCCGGTGATGGGTGAAAAGCACAGCACCGTATCGCCGTCGGCCAGTGGGCAGCTGGCGCGTGCGGGGCGGGCCACGAACTGCCCATTGACGGCGGTCGCGACGCTGTGGCTGTCCTGCTTGGCGTGGCTCAGGATGTGAGTCAGTGCGGTGGCCAGGGTGCTGCCTGCGGGCAACTGCAGCGGGCCGTGGTCGGTCTGGATGGTGATCAGGTCGGACATGACATCAAACAGCAAGGGGGGCAACAGGGTGGGGGTGATGCACGGTGGCGCCGGTGATGCCCTGTAGCGAGCCCAGTCCGACGCGCTCCAGGGCCTCGTCGACCACCGATGGGGCCAGCAGCCAGCCGTGGCGGTACAGGCCGTTGAGGCGCACCAGGCCCGGTTCGGTGTGGATGTCGGGGCGGTTGTCGGGCAGGGCGGGGCGCAGGTTGGTGTCCATGCGCAGGATGCGCGCCTCGGCCAGGCCGGGCATCACGCTGTGCGCGGCCGCCATCAGCTCGACGGCGGTGCGCAGGGACATGGGCGAGCGGTCCTCGCTTTCGATCTCGCTGGCACCGATCAGCACCACGTCGCCGGGGCGCGGCACGATGTAGACGCGGTGGCGCGGGTGCAGCAACCGCACGGGCCGTTGCAGGCTCAGCCCGGGTGCATGCAGCCAGACGACCTCGCCGCGCACTCCGCGCACCGGGGTGTCGGGACGGGCGCCCACGCCGCGCACATCGAACACGCAGTCAAAGCGCAGCCTGGGTGAGCTGGCGTCCTCGGCCAGACTCAGGTAGCCGGGGCCCATCTGGCGCACCGCGCGTCCCCAATGCCAGACGACGCCCGGCGCATCGGCCTGCAGGCTCTGCATCATGCCCACGGCATCGACCTGTCCTTCGCCAGGCAACATCCAGGCGTGCAGCGGGCCCAGGGTGCTGTGCAGACCGGGCTCCAGCGCCTGGAGTTGGTGCGCATCCAGCGCTTGCGGGCGATACGGTGCCGCCCGCTCTTGCGTCAGCGCATCGAGACGGGAGAGCACCCGCCGCGCCGCGCCCAGGTCCGGGCGGTGCGCCACCATCAGGCTGCCCTCGCGGGCAAAGTGCGGGGGGGCTGGTAGCCGCCGCGCCAGGTCGGCGCGGATCTCGGCCCAGCGCGTGATCGCGTACCAGCCGCGTTCGGCCACATCGGGTTCAGCGGTCTCCAGCTCCGCCAGGGGGCTGAGCATGCCGGCGGCGGTGAAACCGGCCGCCCCCTGGCCGTCAAAGGACGGCTGCGGCCCCGAGGCCGGGTCAAAGACGCTGACCTGGTGGCCCTGGTGGGCCAGGTTCCAGGCCAGCAGTCGCCCCAGCAGCCCGGCACCAGCGATGCCGATGTTCAGACGCTGGCCAGGGTGGGACCCCAGAGTGCGTTGCATGACAGACTCCTTGGTGGGTCAGGCGTTGGAGGGTTCCGACTTGATCGGGATGTAGAGCTGGCCGCCCACTTCCTTGAACTGCGCCGACATCTCGGTCATGCCCTGCGCCAGGGCCTGCTGCTCGCTGACCCCTTGTGTCTTGGCGAACTCGCGCACCTCCTGCGTGATCTTCATCGAGCAGAACTTGGGGCCGCACATCGAGCAGAAGTGCGCCACCTTGGCCGCGTCTTTGGGCAGCGTCTCGTCGTGGAAGTCGCGCGCCGTCTCGGGGTCCAGACCCAGGTTGAACTGGTCCTGCCAGCGGAAGTCAAAGCGGGCCTGCGAGAGCGCATCGTCCCGCGCGCGTGCTCCCGGGTGACCCTTGGCGATGTCGGCCGCGTGCGCGGCGATCTTGTAGGCGATCAGGCCTTGCTTGACGTCGTCGCGGTTGGGCAGGCCCAGGTGTTCCTTGGGGGTCACGTAGCACAGCATGGCCGTGCCCATCCAGCCGATCATGGCCGCACCGATGGCCGAGGCAATGTGGTCATAGCCTGGCGCGATGTCGATGGTCAACGGGCCCAGGGTGTAGAAGGGGGCTTCGTGGCAGTGCTTGAGCTGCTCGTCCATGTTGGCCTGGATCAGGTGCATGGGCACGTGGCCGGGGCCTTCGATGATGGTTTGTACATCATGCTTCCAGGCGATCTGCGTGAGCTCGCCCAGCGTGCGCAGCTCGGCGAACTGCGCTTCGTCGTTGGCGTCCGACAGGCAACCCGGACGCAGGCCATCACCTAGCGAGAAGGTCACGTCGTACGCCTTCATGATCTCGCAGATGTCGTCGAAGTGCGTGTAGAGGAAGTTCTCCTTGTGGTGCGCGATGCACCACTTGGCCAGGATCGACCCCCCGCGCGAGACGATGCCGGTGCGCCGCTGGGCCGTCATCGGGATGAAAGGCAGGCGCAGGCCCGCGTGGATGGTGAAGTAGTCCACCCCTTGCTCGGCCTGCTCGATCAGGGTGTCGCGGAAGATCGCCCAGCTGAGGTCCTCGGCCACACCGCCCACTTTTTCGAGCGCCTGGTAGATGGGCACCGTGCCAATGGGCACCGGGCTGTTGCGCATGATCCAGTCGCGCGTGGTGTGGATGTGCTTGCCGGTGGACAGGTCCATCACCGTGTCGGCACCCCAGCGGATCGACCACACCAGCTTTTCCACCTCTTCCTCGATCGACGAGGTCACGGCCGAGTTGCCGATGTTGGCGTTGACCTTGACCAGGAAGTTGCGGCCGATGGCCATGGGCTCCAACTCGGTGTGGTTGATGTTGGCGGGGATGACGGCACGGCCGCGCGCCACCTCGTCGCGCACGAACGCGGGGGTGATCTCGCGCGGGATCATCGCGCCCATCGGGTTGCCGCGCAGGCGGGCCTCGCGTTCGGCGTCCAGGCCGTACTGGCTGCGCCAATCCTCAGCCAGGTCCAGGCGGCGCTGGTTCTCGCGCAGGGCCACGAACTCCATCTCGGGCGTGATGATGCCGCGGCGCGCGTAGTGCATCTGCGTGACGTTGGTGCCTGCCTTGGCCCGACGTGGGGTGCGTTGCAGGCCGGCGGCCGCGTCACGCAGCGCGGCCATGTGCGCGTCGTGGCGTTCATCGGGCTTGAGACCGTCGTCCACGGCCAGGATCGAGCGGCCGGTGTACAGCTCGGTGTCACCGCGCGCCACCACGGCCGCTTCACGCACCGGCGGCAGGCCCTGGGTCACGTCGATCGTGACGTTGGGGTCGGTGTAGGGGCCCGAACAGTCGTACAGGGTGACGCATTCCCCGTTGGTCAGCGAGACCTCGCGCATCGGCACGCGCACACCGGGGTGGCTGCCTTCCACATAGACCTTGCGGGAGGCGGGCAGTGGTTCGCGCGTCAGGCGGGTGAGCTCGGCCAGCGTCTGCTGGGCGACGATCGGATCGGGGGCATTCATGGGCGGCTCTCCTGGGCAGCAAGTGTGGGATGACACGAGCTCCGAGGGGCGCCACAAGGGGCCACAACCGATGACAACGAGGGTGGGGTGTGCGGGTCCCGCAAGCGGCCGAGTGCAGCACGCTTGAAGGGCTGCACCCACCTTCGGCACCAGGACGGGCCTCTAGCAGGGACGGCTCTTCTTTCGCCGGTATGAGCCGGATCAAGTTCAGCGGGTTCGGATTACATCCATCTCAGCGCTCACATGCATTGCATGTGGCACACCCCGGAGCAGCGCACAGTGTACGTCGGTTGTCGGGACACCGACAAAGGGCCTGCTTCGCACGGGGCCGATGCGAACCCGAAAGGCGCGACGCTCAACGGGCCTTGGCGCGTTGCACCGTGATGCGGTGATCACGCTGCGGCGTGCCCGCCGATCCGCAACTGCCACAGCCTCCCCCGCAAGCTGAGGCCGGCGCTGACTCGCCGGGGGGGAGCTGTCCACAGCTCGGGGCGCTGGCGCGCTCAGGTCTTCGCCCCAGCCCCCAACGCCGCAGCAGATAGATCAGCGCGGCCAAACCGATGCCCAGCGTCACCCAGTTTTGCCAGTCGAAGAAGAAGGCAGCAGCAGGCATGTCAGGCACTCCACAGCAGGGCGAGCCGGTAGACCCCCCAGGACATCGCATAGGCCAGCGAGAACAGGTAGGTCGCCATGATCAGCGGCACGCGCCAGCCATTGGTCTCGCGCCGCACGGCAATCAAGGTCGGCAGGCACTGCGGCGCATACACATACCAGGTCATCAGCGACAGGGCGGTGGGCAGGGACCAGGCCTGGGCCAGCACCCCTTGCAGGGCCGTGTGCAGGTCGTCGCCAGTCTGGGCAATGGCATAGACCGTGCCCAGCCCCGCCACGGCCACCTCGCGCGCAGCCATGCCCGGGATCAGCGCGATGCAGATCTGCCAGGTGAAGCCGATGGGCTCGAACACCACCGCCATCGCGCGCCCGATCATGCCGGCCAAACTGTACTCGATCGCCGGCGCCGTGGCCCCTTCGGGCGCGCCAGGGAAGTTCGCCAGGAACCACAACACCACCATCAGCGCCAGGATGATGGTGCCCACGCGGGTCACAAACACCTTGGCCCGCTCCCACAGCCCGACGGCCAGGTTGCGCAGGTGCGGCCAGTGGTAGTCGGGCAGCTCCATCAGCAAGGGCTGGGCTTCAGACTGTTTGAGCACCCGCCGCAGCACCAGGGCCACGATCATGGCCGAGACGATGCCGGCCATGTACAGCCCGAACAGCACCAGGCCTTGCAGGTTGAACACACCGCCCACCGTGCGATCCGGGATGAAGGCCGCGATCAGCAGCGCATACACCGGCAGCCGGGCCGAGCAGGTCATCAGCGGCGCGATCAGGATGGTCTTGAGCCGGTCGTGCGGATCGCCAATGGTGCGCGTGGCCATGATGCCGGGGATGGCGCAGGCAAAGCTCGACAACAGCGGGATGAAGGCGCGCCCCGACAGGCCCACACTGCCCATGATGCGATCGAGCAAAAACGCCGCACGCGGCAGGTAGCCCGAGTCTTCCAGCACCAGGATGAAACCGAACAGGATCAGGATCTGCGGCAGGAACACCAGCACGCCGCCGGCTCCACCGATCACACCTTCCACCAGCAGGTTGCGCAGCATCCCTTCGGGCATGTGCGCCTGCACCCACGCCCCGAACTGGCCCACACCCGCGTCGATCATGTCCATGGGCGTCGCGGCCCAGCTGAACACGGCCTGAAACACCAGGAAC
Organism: Burkholderiales bacterium RIFCSPHIGHO2_12_FULL_63_20; assembly: GCA_001770775.1. GTDB lineage: Bacteria > Pseudomonadota > Gammaproteobacteria > Burkholderiales > Burkholderiaceae_C > Aquabacterium. The sequence continues at coordinate 115,544 of MESA01000030.1, read as the reverse complement.
ATCAAGGTGGCCAGGATCACCGGGCCGAGCACCGGGTGCAGCACCCAGTGGTCCAGCCGGGCAGTCAGCGGGTTGCCCTCTTCGGGCATGTGTACGCAAGCCGCGAGCAACTCACCGACTCGGCGGTGGCTCTGCTCCACCGGGGTGGCCGCCACGCGCGCCATGTCTCGGGGCCGCGTGGGCGCGGGCAGCTGCGCCCAGCCCGTCTGGTCCAGGGCCGCCAGCAAGGCCTGCTCGCCCCCGCTGCGCACGGCCACGGCTTCCACCACCGGGATGCCGAGTTCGGCCCGCAGGCGCACCACGTCGATGTGGATACCGCGTCGCGTCGCCTGGTCCATCATGTTGAGCACCAGCACCATGGGCACGTCCAGCGTCTGCAGCTCCAGCACCATGCGCAGGTTCAGCCGCAGGTTGGTGGCGTCCACCACGCAGACCAGGCCCACCGGCGCCGACTCCCCGGCGCGCACCCCGGCGATCACATCGCGGGTGATGGCCTCATCGGGGGTGGCCGCCAGCAAGCTGTAGGCACCGGGCAGGTCCAGCACGCGCCAGGTCTGGCCGGCGGGCGAGATGAACTGCCCCTCCTTGCGCTCCACCGTCACGCCGGCATAGTTGCCGACCTTCTGACGTGCGCCGGTGAGGCGGTTGAACAGCGCGGTCTTGCCGCAATTGGGGTTGCCAACCAGCGCGATCAGCGGTGTGGTTGACACAGGGGGTGTCGCAGCCGCCATGATCGTCGCTCCTGCAAACTACAAAAAAGCTGTCAGCCCGGGGCCCGCCCGTTCAGGCGGGCAGCACCTCGATCAACGAGGACTCCATCCGGCGCATCGCAAACGTGCTCGTGCCCACCCGCACGGCCAAAGGGCCGTGCCCGTGGAACACCCGTCGTAGCACCTGCACCCGTTCGCCTGGCACGAAACCCAGCTCCATCAAGCGACGCTTCAGCGCACCGCCATCGTGGTGGCTGCTGCGCACCGCGCGGATCGTGGCGAACGTGCGCACGGGCAGCTGGTCCAGGGTGGTGGCCAGCGGGTCCGACAAGGAAGGAGGGTGTGCACTCATGCCCCATTCTATTGACAAATGCGAACCATTCGCAATAAGAGGGTTTGATCCAGGTCAGATCGCCGGGCTTGACAGGACCCGATCACGGGGGGTGTTTACCCCACGCTGATGGGGGATGCTCCTCATGCAGCACTTCCAGACCCTTCCGCAGGTCATTGATTCATAAGGACTTTTTATCTCGAATTTTGCCCTCGAATCGGTTGTAAGTCTTTGATTTCATTGGAATTTTTTCGCTTCCATGCTGTTCGGGAGCGTCGCCATCGGGTAAAGTGGGATTTAGTGCAAATTCGTGGGGTTTTGTGTGAGTCTGGTCTTTCAAGGGGCATCAGCGTTGTCGCTGGACGCAAAGGGGCGCTTGGCCGTCCCGGTGCGCCATCGCGACGTCCTGCAAGCCCTGTGCAGCGGCCAGCTCACCCTCACCAAGCACCCTGAAGGCTGCCTGATGGTCTTCCCCCGCCCGGCGTGGGAGCTGTTTCGGGATAAGGTGGCCGCCTTGCCCATGTCCGCCTCGGGCTGGAAGCGCATTTTTCTGGGCAACGCCCAGGACGTCGAGATCGACAGCGCCGCCCGCGTGCTGGTGGCGCCCGAGTTGCGCGCCGCCGCCGGCCTGAGCAAAGACGTGATGCTGCTGGGCATGGGCAGCCACTTCGAGTTGTGGGATGCGCAGCGCTACGCCGCGCACGAGGCCGAAGTCATGGCGCAAGCCATGCCCGACGCCTTGCAGGACTTCACCTTCTGACGCGATGCAACAGGCTCCATCACCTTTGCAGCATCGCACGGTCTTGCTGCACGAGGCCGTTGAGGCTTTGTGGGATGCGGCCGAAGGTCCGCACCCGCAGGGCGTCTATGTGGACGCCACCTTTGGCCGCGGCGGTCACTCGCGCCTGATCCTGTCCAGGCTGGGCCCTGAGGCTCGCCTGATCGCGCTCGACCGGGATCCCGACGCGATTGCCCACGCCACGCAAGGGCCGGATGCCATCACCGATCCGCGTTTTCAGATCGTGCACGCGCCGTTCTCCTCGTGGGCCGAGGTCATCGCCGACCTGGGTCTGGGGCCGGTGCAGGGCCTGCTGATGGACATTGGCGTGTCCTCGCCCCAGATCGACAACCCCGCGCGGGGCTTCAGTTTCCGTTTTGATGCGCCGCTCGACATGCGCATGGACACCACCCAGGGCGAGAGTGCGGCCGATTTCCTGGCCCACGCCTCGGTCGACGAACTGACGGAAGTGATTCGCACCTATGGAGAAGAACGGTTTGCTTGGCCCATTGCAAAGGCGCTTGTCGCTCGTCGCGATGAAGGCCAGCCTGTGCGCACCACAGGCGAGTTGTCCGCGGTCGTGGCTCGTACGGTCAAAACCCGTGAAGTCGGGCAAGACCCCGCCACCCGCACCTTCCAGGCTCTTCGGATTCACGTCAACCGCGAGCTCGGCGAGCTCGAAGATGCGCTGGCCTCTGCCCTGACGATGCTGGCGCCCGGTGGGCGTCTGGCCGTCATCAGCTTCCACTCGCTGGAAGACCGCATCGTCAAGACCTTCATCGCCAAGCACAGCAAGGACGAGGTCGACCGCCGCGTGCCGTTTGCGGCGCCCAAGCCGCTGATGCTGCATGCCATCGGTCGCCTCAAGCCATCCGAGTCCGAGGTGTCCGGCAACCCCCGCTCGCGCTCCGCCGTGCTGCGCGTGGCCGAGCGCACCGAGGTGCCCTGGTCGCCCGAGTCCGAAGCCGGTGCCGGTCGTGCATCGCGCGGCAAGGCGGGTGGCGCCAAGGGTGGCGGCGCGAAGGTCGGTGGTCGCGGGGGGCGCCGATGACCCAGCGCCTCAACATCGCCCTGGTGGTCGCCTTGCTGCTGAGCAGCTTCTGGCTCATCGGCAGCAGCCATGAATCACGCCGCCTGTTCGTCGCGCTCGACCGAGCCCGCGCCCAGGCCAGCGAGCTGCAGATCGAGTTCGAGCGCCTGCAGGTTGACAAGCGCGCCCAGGCCACGCCGCTGCGCGTCGAAAAGCTGGCACGCGACAAGCTCAAGATGTTCGACAACTCGCCGGCCCGCACCCACTACGTGGCGCTGTCCGAGTCGGGTCAGGTTCTGTCGTCCTCGCCTGCCAAGGTGCAGGAGGTGGCCCCATGAGCCGCCTGGCCGACCTGTGGCGTCGCGTGTTCCGTCGCCCGCGCAAGCAGGGGCCGGCGGCCATGCCCACCATGCGTTACGCGACCAGCCCGTTGCTGGCCTCGCGCACACCCGTGTGGCGCGTGAAGTTCCTGATCGGGGGCATCGGCCTGGGCTTTGCCGTGCTGATCGGGCGTGCCGCCTGGATCCAGATCATCCACAACGACTTCTTCCAGGAGCAGGGCGCCAACCGCTACGAACGCCGCATCGAGCTGCAGGCCAACCGCGGCCGCATCCTCGACCGCAATGGCGAGCTGCTGGCCTCCAGCGTGCCCTCGCCTTCGCTGTGGGCCATTCCCAAAGACCTGAAAGCCACGCCCCAGCAGGTGCGTGAGCTGGCCCGCCTGCTGAAGATGCCGCAGGCCGATCTGCAAAAGCGCCTGAAGTCCAACCCCAACTTCGTGTGGCTGCGCCGCAAGGTGGACGACGAGGTGGCGCAGTCCGTGGCCGCGCTCAAGATCAAGGGCGTGTACGAGCTGCGCGAGTGGAAGCGCCAGTACCCCGAAGGCGAGGCGGCGGCCCATGTGGTCGGCTTCACCAACATCGAAGACGAAGGCCAGGAAGGCATCGAGCTGGCTTACCAGAACCAGCTGGCCGGCCGCGATGGCTCGCGCCATGTCATCAAGGACCGCCTGGGCCGCGCCGTTGAATCGGTGGGCGAGTTGGTGCCGGCCGAAAACGGGCAGGCCGTGCAGCTCTCGCTCGACGCCAAGATCCAGTTCTACGCGTACCAGAGCATCCGCGACGCCGTGAAGGCTCACAAGGCCAAGGCCGGCAGCGTGGTCGTGCTCGACGCCGTGCGTGGCGAGGTGCTGGCCCTGGCCAACGTGCCCAGCTACACCCCCGAAGACCGCCGCAACCTGACCGGCGCCCAGCTGCGTAACCGGGCCCTGACCGACACCTTCGAGCCCGGCTCGACCATGAAGCCCATCACCGTGGCGCTGGCCCTGGAAACGCGGCGTGTGCGGCCGAGCACCGTGATGGACACGGCCTCGGGGCGCCTCACCATCGACGGCTCAACCATCTCGGACACCCACCCCAAGGGTGACCTCACGGTGGCCCAGGTCATCCAGAAATCCAGCAACGTGGGCACGGCCAAGATGGCCTTGATGATGCAGCCCCGCGAAATGTGGGAGATGTTCTCGGCCGTGGGCCTGGGCAAGAAACCGCAACTGGGATTCCCGGGGGCGGTCACCGGCCGCTTGCGTCCCTATAAATCGTGGCGCCGCATTGAGCAGGTCACGATGAGCTACGGCTACGGCCTGTCTTCCAGCCTGTTCCAGATTGCACAGGCCTACAGCATCTTTGCCTCCGATGGAGAGCTCATCCCCATGACCCTGATCAAGCGCGATCAGGGGGAGGGTGAGCGACCGACGCTCACCGCCGAGGGCGACGACCCTCGCCCCACGCTGGCCTTCAAGACCGCCTTCCGACCGGAGGCGGTCGCGTCACATCCGGCGTCTGCTGCGCAGACCGAGCCGGTGCAAGTGCGCGGCACCCGGGTAATCTCGCCGGAAACGGCCCGTGCCGTGCGCGAAATGCTGCAGCTGACAACCGGGCCGGGCGGGACCGCTCCCCGGGCGCAGGCCCTGGGTTACAGCGTCGGCGGCAAAACCGGCACGGCGCACAAGCAGGAAGGCCGCGGCTACGCGAGCAACAAATACCGCTCCTGGTTCGTGGGCATCGCGCCCATCAGCAAGCCACGCATCATCGTGGCGGTGATGGTGGACGAGCCCGGCAACGGTCAGTACTACGGCGGCCTGGTGGCCGCGCCCGTGTTCAGTCAGGTGGTGCAGCAAACTCTCAATCGCCTGGGGGTGCTGCCCGACGTCGAGGTGCAGTCCCAGATCATCTCGACCGAGCCCGGCGAGCTGGAGAGCTTCTGATGAGTCACGCCCTTCTTCATCTTCAAGACACCGCACAGGCGCTGGCCTGGTTGCGCGCGCAGGGCGTGACGTCCCTGACCGTGGACAGTCGCCAGGTGGCAGTCGGTGCAGCCGACGGCCTGGGTTTCATCGCCTGGCCGGGCGCTGCGCGCGATGGCCGTGCCTTTGTGGCGCAGGCCCTGCGCGATGGGGCCCGCGCCTGCTTGGTCGAGGCCGAGGGCGTCGAGGCCTTTGGCTTTGCCGATGCCCGTGTGGCCGCCGTGCCGGGCCTCAAGGCCCGCAGCGCCGAGATCGCCCATGGTTTCTACGGCGAACCCAGCGCCGCGCTGCAGGTGGTGGCCGTCACCGGCACCAATGGCAAGACCTCGACCTCGTGGTGGACGGCACAGGCCTTGTCCGCGTTGGGTCGGCCCTGCGGCGTCGTCGGCACCTTGGGTGTGGGTGAAGTGGGCGCGGTCGTGTCCACCGGCTTGACCACGCCCGACCCCATCACCTTGCATGCCACCTTCCGTCGCTTCGTCGACCAAGGTCTGCAGGCCGCGGCCATCGAGGCCTCGTCCATCGGCATCGAAGAGCTGCGCCTGCACGCCACGCACATCGCGGTGGCCCAGTTCACCAACTTCACCCAGGACCACCTCGACTACCACGAGAGCATGGAAGCCTACTGGCTGGCCAAGCGCGCCTTGTTCGACTGGCCGGGCCTGAAAGCCGCCGTCATCAACCAGGACGACCCGATGGGCCAGGGCTTGAGCGAGCACGCACGCAGCCGCCATCTGGATGTCTGGACCTATGGTTTGCAAGGACCGGTACGCTTGCAGGCTCAAGATCTGAGCTACGAGGCGCAAGGTGTGCGCTTCACCGTGGTGGAGCGCTCCGAATCCTTGCATGACGTGGTCGCGCGTGGCGTGGTGCATGCGCCCGTCATCGGCAGTTTCAATGTGTCCAACCTGCTGGCCGTGCTCGGCGCCTTGCGCGCGCTGGGCGTGTCGCTGGCCGATGCGGCGCAGGCCTGCAGCGGCCTGCAGCCGGTGCCGGGGCGCATGCAACTGGTGCCGGCGCACGCGCATCAGCCGCTGGTGCTGGTGGACTACGCCCACACCCCCGATGCGCTGCTCAAGGCCCTGCACGCTTTGCGCCCGGTGGCCGAGGCTCGGGGCGGCAAGCTGTGGTGCGTGTTCGGCTGTGGCGGTGACCGCGACCCGATCAAGCGTCCGATGATGGGGGCCGTGGCCGAGCAGTACGCCGAACAGGTCGTGCTGACCAGCGACAACCCGCGCAGCGAGTCGCCCGCCTTCATCCTGTCGCAGATTTTGGCGGGTGTGGCCGGCCGCGACCGTGTGGACGTGATCGACGACCGCCGCGAAGCCATCCGCTATGCCCTGAGCGAAGCCGCCGCCGGCGATGTGGTGCTGCTGGCCGGCAAGGGGCACGAAGAAACGCAGGAGATCGCCGGGGTCAAGACCCCGTTCAGCGATGTGGGCGAGGCCGTGGCCGCCCTGACGCAGCGAGGGGACGCATGAGCGCACCGATGATGACCCTGGGCCTGGCACACCGCCTGCTGCCTGATGCAGTGTTGACGGGGGACCCCGCCACGCCGATCGCCCGCGTGCACACTGACACCCGCACCCTGCAGGCCGGTGACCTGTTCGTCGCCCTGTGCGGCGAGCGCTATGACGCGCATGACTTCCTGCCGCAGGTGGCGCAATCGGCGGCAGCGGCCGTCATCGGCCAGCGTGGCGTGGCCGAATGCGGCCTGCCGGGCCTGACGGTGTCTGACACCCGAGCCGCGCTGGGCTGGCTGGCCTCCGGCTGGCGTGCGCGCTTCGAGATGCCGCTGATCGGCGTCACCGGCAGCAATGGCAAGACCACCGTCACCCAGATGATTGCGGCCATCCTGCGCACCTGGATGGCGGCACAAGGCGATGCCGACGCGGCGCTGGCCACCGCTGGCAATTTCAACAACGACATCGGTGTGCCGCTGACCTTGCTGCGCCTGCGCGAGGGCGTGCACCGCTGCGCCGTGGTCGAGCTGGGCATGAACCACCCGGGTGAGATCGCCCAGTTGGCCGCCCTGGCTGCGCCCACCGTGGGCCTGGTCAACAACGCCCAGCGCGAGCACCAGGAGTTCATGCACACGGTCGAGGCCGTGGCGCGTGAAAACGGCGCCGTGCTGCAGGCCTTGTCGCGTGACGGCGTGGCGGTCTTCCCGGCCGATGACACCTACACCCCGATCTGGCGTGAGCTGGCTCAGGGTCGCGCGGTCATCGACTTTGCCACCGAGGGTGAGGCGGCCGTGACCGTGTCGACCTGCGACTGGGTGGCCGAGCCGACCCCACACTGGCAGCTGCGCGTCCACACGCCCATGGGCGAGGCCACGTTCAGCCTGCACATGGCCGGTCAGCACAATGTGCGCAATGCCCTGGCCGCCACGGCCGCGGCGCTGGGCGCGGGCGTGCCGCTGACGCTCATCGCCCAGGGCCTGCAGGCGTTCGAGCCCGTCAAGGGCCGCTCGCAGCTGCGCTCGCTCACGCTGCATGGCCGCTCGCTCACCCTGGTGGACGACAGCTACAACGCCAACCCCGATTCCGTGCGCGCCGCCATTGACATGCTGGCCGGCCTGCCCGGGCCGCACTGGCTGGTACTGGGCGACATGGGCGAGGTGGGCTCCCAAGGCCCGGCCTTCCACGCCGAGGTCGGCCACTACGCCCGCGAGCGGGGCATCGAACACGTCTGGACGGCCGGTGAGCTGTGCGCCCACGCGGCGCAGGCCTACGGTCCGTCCGCCCGTCATTTCCACACTGGCGCCGACATCGTCGCGGCGCTGCCGACCCCGGACCAGGCCCCTGTGGTGGGCTCGGTACTGGTCAAAGGTTCTCGATTCATGAAGATGGAACAAGTCGTCTCCGCCCTGACAGGAGCTGCCCATGCTGCTTAACCTGGCCATGTGGCTGCAAAGCCTCAACCCCGAATGGGGTTTCCTGCGCGTCTTTCAGTACCTGACCTTCCGGGCTGTGATGGCCGCCGTGACGGCGCTGCTGATCGGCCTGGTCCTGGGCCCCTTCGTGATCCGCAAGCTCACCGAGCTGAAGGTCGGCCAGCCCATCCGCGAGTACGGGATGCAAAGCCACCTCGCCAAGCGCGGCACGCCCACGATGGGCGGGGTGCTGATCCTGCTGGCCATCGGCCTGTCCACGCTGTTGTGGTTCGACTGGGCCAACCGCTTCGTGTGGATCGTGATGATCGTGACCACGGGCTTTGGCGCCATCGGCTGGGTCGATGACTGGCGCAAGGTCGTGCTCAAGGACCCCGAGGGCATGCGTTCGCGTGAGAAGTACTTCTGGCAGTCGGTGATCGGCCTGATTGCGGCCATCTACCTGGCGTTCAGCGTCTCCGAGGTGAACGCCTTGCGGGTGGTCGAGTTGTTTGGCAGTTGGGTGGCGTCGGGCTTCTCCAACGAGCTGCCGCCCAAGGCCGACCTCATCGTGCCCTTCTTCAAGACCATCAGCTACCCGCTGGGCGTGTGGGGCTTCATGCTGCTGACCTACATCGTGATCGTGGGCACCAGCAACGCGGTCAACCTGACTGACGGTCTCGACGGCCTGGCCATCATGCCGGTGGTCATGGTCTCGGGGTCGCTGGGCATCTTTGCCTATGTCACCGGCAACGCGGTGTTCGCCCGGTACCTGCAGCTGCCGCACATCCCCGGTGCGGGCGAGTTGCTGGTGTTCTGTGCCGCCTTGTGTGGGGCCGGCTTGGCCTTCCTGTGGTTCAACGCCTATCCGGCCCAGGTCTTCATGGGTGACGTGGGTGCGCTGGCCCTGGGCGGTGCCCTGGGCACCATCGCCGTCATCGTGCGTCAGGAAATCGTGCTGGCCTTCATGGGCGGCGTGTTCGTGGTCGAGGCCCTGTCCGTCATGGCCCAGGTCAGCTACTTCAAGTACACCAAGCGCAAGTACGGCGAAGGCCGTCGCATCCTGTTGATGGCGCCGCTGCACCACCACTTCGAAAAATCTGGCTGGAAAGAAACGCAGGTCGTGGTCCGCTTCTGGATCATCACCATGCTGCTGTGCCTGCTGGGCCTGTCCACCCTCAAGCTGCGCTGAACGAGACCATGCACTACCTTCGTGACCTCACCGTGCTGATCCTGGGTCTGGGTGACTCGGGCCTGGCCATGGCGCGCTGGTGCGCCCGGTGTGGCGCCAGCGTGCGCGTGGCCGACACGCGCGCCCACCCGCCGCAAGCCGCCACCCTGGCGGCCGATGTGCCCACCGCCACCCTGCATCACGGCCTCGATGTGGCCTTGCTGGACGGCGTGCAGCTCGTGCTCAAGAGCCCCGGCCTGATGCCCAACGATCCGGCGGTGTCCGCCCTGACGGCCCGTGCCGACGCGCTGGGCATTCCGGTGCGGGGCGAGCTGTCGCTGTTCGCCTCGGCCCTGGCCGACCTGAAGACCGATCTGGGCTATGCGCCCAAGGTCGTGGCCATCACCGGCACCAACGGCAAGACCACAACCACCTCGCTGACCGCCCAGCTCATCGAGCGTGCGGGCCTGCGCGTGGGCATGGCGGGCAACATCGGCCCGACCTTGTTGGACACCTTGCGCACCGCGCTGGACGCCGAGCCAGCCCGTGAACCTGCCAGTGAACAGCTGGAGATGGCCTTCGAGGGGCGCGATCCCGTGCTGCCCGCCGAGGCCGAGTCGGGCGTTGCGGAGGTGCAGGTCGAGCCCGATCTGGGTGAGGGCGATGCCCTGCCGGGTGCAGACACCCTGGCCGCTGTTGACCCTGCCCACGCCGACGTGGCGCCGGCCGATGAGGAAGCCCCTGCTGCGTCCCCTCTGAGCGACGAGGCCGATGCGCCCCTGATTGAACTGGCCCCCCCGCCGCCCGCCGCCCCGACCTTCGAGGTGCTGCCCGAAGCCTGGGTGCTGGAGTTGTCGAGCTTTCAGCTCGATGGCGTGAGCAACTTCGAGCCCGATGCGGCCGTGGTGCTCAACATCACGCAAGATCATCTCGACTGGCACGGCTCCATGGCTGCCTATGCTGCCGCCAAGGCCCGCATCTACGGCAAGCAGGCCGTGATGGTGATCAACCGCGACGACCCCGAAGTGGCCGCCATGGTGCCGCCGCCCGAGGTGATCAAGTCGGGCGTGCGCGGCCGACCGGCCAAGCTGGTCCACCGTCAGGTGGTGCGCTTCGGGCTGGACACGCCGCATCATCCCGGCGACTTCGGTTTGGTGACCGAGGGTGGCATGGCCTGGCTGGTGCGCGCCCGCGAAACCGATCCGACGATCAAGCTCAAGAAGGGCGAGTCGCCCGAGATCATCCTGCAGCGCCTGATGCCGGCTGATGCGCTGCGCATCCGCGGCCGTCACAACGCGTCCAACGCCCTGGCCGCGCTGGCGCTGGCTACGGCGATCGGCTGCCCGCTGGCGCCGATGCTGCACGGCCTGCGCGAGTACCGCGGCGAGCCGCACCGCGTCGAGCACGTCACCACCGTGGGCGGCGTGGACGCGATCGACGACTCCAAGGGCACCAACGTGGGTGCCACCGTGGCGGCCTTGCTGGGCCTGGGCGCCGACCTGTCGCCGGGCAAGCTGGTCATCATCCTGGGGGGCGATGGCAAGGGCCAGGACTTCGGTCCGCTGGCCGAGCCCGTGGGCCGCTTTGCCCGTGCCGTGGCCCTGATCGGTCAGGACGCCGCCGCTTTGCAGGCGGTGCTGGCCGAGGTCCGCACGCCCGCTGGTGAAGTGTTGCCGATGGCTCGCCATGACAGCCTGGAGGCGGCCACACGCTGGGCCTTCGAGCAGGCCAAGGCGGGCGATGCCGTGCTGCTGAGCCCGGCCTGCGCCAGCCTCGACATGTTCCGCAACTATGCCCACCGCGCCGAGGTGTTCGTGGGCACCGTGCGCGAACTGGCCATTGAGCGGGGAGACATGGCATGAGCCAGACCAACGTCCGCCGCATGCCCTGGACCGCCCTGATGGACGCCGTGCGCGCCCGTCTGGGCCGGGGCTCGGCCGACGTCGTCGGCAGCCTGCCGGTGCGCGACCATGTGAACGTCAACGCCGGTCAGCCGACGCGGATGATGGGGTTCGATCAGGCCCTGGTCTGGGTGACCCTGGCCCTGATGCTGCTGGGCCTGGTGATGGTTTACTCCGCCACCATTGCCCTGCCGGACAGCCCACGCTTTGCCAATTACACGCCCACCTTCTTCCTGCAGCGCCACCTGATCTCGCTGGTCATGGCCGTGGCCCTGGGGGCCGTGGTCACCCAGATTCCGATGGCCAGCTGGGAGCGTCTGGCGCGTCCCCTGTTCCTGCTGTCGCTGTTCCTGCTGGTACTGGTGTTGATTCCGGGCATCGGCAAGGTGGTGTACGGCGCGCGGCGCTGGTTGCCACTGGGCATCATGAACTTCCAGCCTTCCGAGCTGGCCAAGCTGGCCATCGTCCTGTATGCGTCCGATTACATGGTGCGCAAGATGGACGTGAAGGAGCGCTTTGTGCAGGCGGTCTACCCGATGGCGTTGGCCGTCGGCTTGGTGGGCGTGCTCTTGCTGGCCGAGCCCGACATGGGGGCCTTCATGGTGATCGCCACCATCGCCATGGCCATTCTCTTCCTGGGCGGCGTCAATGGCCGCATGTTTGCGCTGATCACCGCGGTGCTGATCGGGGCCTTCGGTCTGATGGTGGGCCTGAGCCCGTGGCGGCGTGAGCGCATCTTCGCCTACCTCGACCCCTGGTCCGAGCAGAACGCGCTGGGCAAGGCCTACCAGCTCACCCACTCGCTGATCGCCTTCGGGCGTGGCGAGATCTTTGGCGAAGGCCTGGGCTCCAGCCTCGAAAAACTGCATTACCTGCCAGAAGCCCACACCGACTTCCTGCTCGCCGTCATTGGCGAAGAGCTCGGCTTTGTGGGCGTCTCCGCCGTGATCCTGACCTTCTTCTGGCTGGTCGTGCGCCTGTTCAACATTGGCCGTCAGGCCATCGCGCTCGACCGCGTGTTTGCAGGCCTGGTCTCGCAAGGTGTGGCGGTGTGGATGGGGGGGCAGGGCTTCATCAACATGGGCGTGAACCTGGGTGTGCTGCCCACCAAGGGCTTGACCCTGCCGCTGATGAGCTTCGGCGGCTCGGGCCTGCTGCTCAACGCCGTGGCCCTGGCCATTTGCCTGAGGGTGGACATGGAAAACAGACAGTTGATGCGAGGAGGCCGAGCATGAGCACGTCACCTCGTCACCTCGTCATCATGGCGGCTGGCACCGGCGGGCACATCATGCCCGGCTTGGCCGTGGCCGATGAAATGAAGCGCCGCGGCTGGACCGTCAGCTGGCTGGGCACCGAAGGTGGCATGGAAAACCGCCTGGTGCCGCCTGCCGGCATCCCGCTGGACACCATCTCCTTCAACGGCTTGCGCGGCAAGGGCGCCAAGGGCACGCTGCTGGGTGGTTTCAAGTTGCTCAAGGGCTTTGCCGAGTGCGCCCGCATCCTGAAAACCCGCCAGGCCACCGCCGTGCTGGGCATGGGTGGCTATGTCTGCTTCCCTGGCGGTCTGATGGCCAAGGCCCGTGGCCTGCCGCTCGTGATGGTCAACGCCGATGCCGCCCTGCTGCTGAGCAACAAGGCCTTGCTGCCGCTGACCAATGTGCTGGCCTGCGGTTTCGATGGCCCGGCCGCCCGTCACAAGGTGGCCCGCGTCACCGGCAACCCCGTGCGTGCCGAAATCGAGGCCATCGCGCCGCCGGCCGAGCGCTTTGCCGGGCGCACCGGCCCGCTGCGCGTGCTGATCGTCGGTGGCAGCCTGGGCGCGCGCGCGCTCAACGAGGTCATCCCGCAGGCCCTGGCCCTGATCCCGGCTGACCAGCGCCCCCGCATCACGCACCAGACCGGCATGGCCAATCTGGAAGCGGTCAAGGCCAGCTACGCGCAAGCTGGCCTCAACCCCGCTACCGATGCCGAGGTGCTGCCCTTCATCAACAACATGGCGCAGCGTCTGGCCGAGTGCGACGTCATCATCTGCCGTGCAGGCGCCATCACCGTGAGTGAGCTGTGCGCCGCGGGCGTGCCCAGCGTGCTGATCCCGCTGGTGGTGTCCACCACGGCACACCAGCGTGACAACGCCGCCTACATGGCCGAGCACGGCGCTGCCGTGCACCTGCCGCAATCCGAGCTGTCGCCCGCCTCGCTGGCCCAGCGCTTGCAAGGCCTGCAACGCAGTGAGCTGCTGAGCATGGCCGAAAAGGCGCACCGCCTGGCCCGTCTCCAATCGGCCGCCGCCGTGGCCGATGCCATCGAAGAAAACGTGAAACCTTCTACTGCAAAGGCGTCCCCATGAAGCACGCCGTCAAGAACATCCATTTTGTGGGCATCGGTGGCGCCGGCATGAGCGGCATCGCCGAAATCCTGCACAACCTGGGCTATGTGGTCTCGGGCTCCGACCAGGCAGACAGCGCCACCTCGCGCCGCCTGGCCTCGCTGGGCATCACCGTCCATGTCGGCCACGATGCCGCGCACATCGAAGGCGCCGAAGCCGTGGTGACGTCCACCGCCGTGAAGGGCGACAACCCCGAGGTCATCGCCGCGCGCGCCAAGCGCATCCCGGTGGTGCCTCGTGCCGTGATGCTGGCCGAGCTGATGCGCCTGCGCAAGGGCATCGCGATTGCCGGTACGCATGGCAAAACCACCACCACCTCGCTGGTGACCGACATCCTGACCGAAGCCGGGGTCGACCCGACCTTCGTGATCGGCGGCAAGCTGCACAGCGCCGGGGCCAACTCTGCCCTGGGCAAGGGCGAGTTCATCGTGGTCGAGGCCGACGAGTCGGACGCCTCCTTCCTGAACCTGATGCCGGTGCTGGCGGTGGTGACGAACATCGACGCCGACCACATGGAAACCTACGGTCACGATTTCGCCCGCCTCAAGCAGGCTTTCGTGGACTTCCTGCACCGCATGCCTTTCTACGGCTCGGCCATCCTGTGCGGTGACGATCCGGGCGTGCGCTCCATCATCCCGCTGATCTCGCGCCCCGTGATCACCTACGGTTTCGGTGAAGACGCGCAGGTGCGGGCGATCGATGTCGAGGCTCTGCCAGGCGGCCAGATGCGCTTCACTGTGCAGCGCCGCAATGGCATCGTCATGCCCGACATGCAGGTGACCCTGAACCTGCCGGGCGTGCACAACGTGCTCAACGCCCTGGCTGCGATCGCGGTCGCCACCGAAATCGAAGTGGCCGAGGAGCCCATCATCCATGCCCTGGGCGCCTTCACCGGCGTGGGTCGCCGCTTCCAGCGCTATGGCGAGCACCGCGCCGCTGACGGTGGCCGCTTCACCCTGATCGACGACTACGGTCACCACCCGGTCGAGATGGCCGCGGTCATCGCGGCCGCGCGCGGCGCCTTCCCTGGTCAGCGCCTGATGCTGGCCTTCCAGCCGCACCGCTACACCCGCACGCGCGACTGCTTTGAAGATTTCGTCAAGGTGCTGGGCACCGCCGATGCCGTGCTGCTCACCGACGTCTATGCCGCGGGTGAAGCGCCCATCGTGGCCGCCGACAGCCGTGCCCTGACCCGTGCCGTGCGTGTGGCCGGCAAGGTCGAGCCGGTGTTCGTCGATGACGTGAACGAGTTGCCCGAGGCCATTGCCGCCAACACCCGCGATGGAGACGTGGTGATCTGCATGGGCGCCGGTTCGATCGGCACCGTGGCCGGCAAGACCGCCGAACTGTTGAAAGAGAAGACTGAATCATGAGCACCCTTCACCTCACCGCCCCGACGGTGAACCCTGCTGACCTGGGCAAGGTGGCCGTCTTGATGGGGGGCACCTCGGCCGAGCGCGACGTCTCGCTGATGTCGGGTGCCGGCGTGCTGCAAGCCCTGCAATCGCAAGGCGTGAATGCGTTTGCCTTCGATCCGGCGGAGCGTCCGTTGCAAGACCTCAAGGCCGAGGGCGTGGACCGCTGCTTCATCGCCCTGCATGGGCGTGGTGGCGAAGACGGCAGCGTGCAGGGTGCGCTCGAACTGCTGAAGATCCCGTACACCGGCTCCGGCGTGATGGCCTCGTCCATCGCCATGGACAAGGTCATGACCAAGCGCATCTGGCGCTTCGAGGGCCTGCCCACGCCGGAATGGCGCCTGGTGGCCAATGCCCACGAGTGCGAGCAGGCGCTGGTGGCCCTGGGTGCACCGATGATCGTCAAGCCTGCCCGCGAAGGCTCGTCCATCGGCCTGACCAAGGTGACCGACCCCGCGCAGTGCGCCGCCGCCTACGCGGCCGCCGCCCAGCATGACCCCGAGGTGCTGTGCGAACAGTTCATCGAGGGCGAGGAAACGACCTGCCCGGTGCTGATCGTCGATGGCCAGGCTCAGGCGCTGCCCGTCATCCGCATCGTGGCCCCGGGCGGCAACTACGACTACCAGAACAAGTACTTCACCGATGAGGTCAAGTACCTGTGCCCCAGCGAACTCGACGCGGACGAAGAGGCCGAGATCCAGCGCGAGGTGGTGCGGGCCTTCAAAACCCTGGGTTGCCGTGGCTGGGCGCGTGCCGACGTGATGATCCGCAAGACCGACCGCCAGCCCTTCCTGCTTGAAATCAACACCTCGCCCGGCATGACCGGGCACTCGCTGGTGCCCATGTCGGCCAAGGTTGCGGGCTTGAGCTACGAGCAACTGTGCTTGCACCTGCTGGCCTCGGCCAGCCTCGACGCCCAGATCCGCTGACCCACCTCACCTCACCTTTCACCTCCGCCCACCGCCATGTTGGCCGCCGCCGCCCTCAACCGTTACAGCTCACCCGATGAGACGCCGCAAGACGTCCGTTGGATGAACGCGGCCGCCGCAGCGCTGGTGGTCGTGGCGGCGCTCATGTTGCTGGCGGTGGGCCTGATCAAGCTGGGCCGTTTGCCCTACTTCGAGCTGCAGCGTGTGCAGATCGAGGGTGATCTGTCGCGCAACAACCTGGCCACCGTGCGGGCCAACACCGTGCCGCGCCTGTACGGCAGCTTCTTCCAGGCCGACCTGATCCGCAGCCGCGCCATCTTCGAGTCGGTGCCCTGGGTGCGCAAGGCGGTCGTGCGCCGGGTGTGGCCCAACCAACTGCGCGTCACGCTCGAAGAACACCAGCCCGCCGCGTACTGGCGTCAAGCGCACAGCGAAGACCAACTGGTGAACACCTTTGGTGAGGTGTTTGACGCCAACCTGGGCGATGTCGAAGACGAGCGCCTGCCCACGTTGGAGGCGCCCGCCAGCACCGACGCCAGCCAGGCTGCCCACATGCTGCAGATGCTGCATCAGTTGCAAGCGGTGTTCAAACCCCTGGGCGAGGTGCTCACGCTCAAGCTCAGCGACCGGGGCTCCTGGTCGTTGCAGCTCGATGACGAGGCCCAGATCGTGCTGGGCCGGGGCAGCGACGCAGACATCCTCGCGCGCGCCGAGCGCTTCGTCGCCACCCTGCCTGAATTGCGCCGTTACTACCCGGCGCCCCTGTCACAAGCCGATCTGCGTTATCCGCAGGGTTATGCCGTCAAGCTCCGTGGCCTGACGACCCTGCAGGATGGCGCCGTTCCTCCCAAAAAACCTCTGTCTTCAACCCGTTAACGCAAACACACCATGGCCAAGGAATACAAGGATCTGGTTGTCGGACTCGACATCGGCACTGCCAAGGTGATGGCGGTCGTGGCCGAAGTCATGCCCGGCGGTGACCTGCGCCTGGCTGGCCTGGGCATGGCGCCCAGCCACGGCCTCAAGCGCGGTGTGGTCGTCAACATCGACGCCACCGTGCAGTCCATCCAGCAAGCCCTCAAAGAGGCCGAGCTGATGGCCGACTGCAAGATCGCCCGTGTCTGGACCGGCATCACGGGCAGCCACATCCGCGGCCAGAACAGCACCGGCATGGTCATCGTGCGCGACAAGGAAGTCGCGCCCATCGACGTGCAGCGCGTGGTGGAGACCGCCAAGGCCATCAACATTCCCAACGACCAGCGCCTGCTGCTGGTCGAACCGCAAGAGTTCATCATCGACGGGCACGAGGTCAAGGAGCCCATCGGCATGAGCGGGGGGCGCCTGGAGGTCAAGGTCCACATCGTGACCGGCGCCCAGAGTGCGGCCGAAAACATCATCAAGTGCGTGCGCCGCTGCGGCCTGGAAGCCGAGCAACTCGTGCTCAACCCCAGCGCGTCGAGCTCGGCCGTGCTGACCGAGGACGAAAAATCCCTGGGCGTGGCCATGGTCGACATCGGTGCCGGCACCACCGACGTGTCCATCTTCACCGATGGCTCGGTGCGCCACACCGCCGTCATCCCGATTGCCGGTGACCTGATCACCAGCGACATCGCGATGGCGCTGCGCACGCCCACGAAAGACGCCGAAGACATCAAGGTGGACTACGGCGTGGCCAAGCAACTGCTGGCCGACCCCAACGAACACGTCGAGGTCCCCGGTCTGGGGGACCGCGCCCCGCGCATGCTCTCGCGTCAGGCCCTGGCCGGCGTGATCGAGCCGCGCGTCGAAGAGATTTTCTCGCTGGTTCACCAGGTGATCCGCGAGTCTGGTTACGAGGAACTGTTGTCGTCGGGCATTGTCCTGACGGGCGGCTCGGCGGTCATGCCTGGCATGGTCGAACTGGCCGAAGACATCTTCCTCAAGCCCGTGCGCAAGGGGACGCCCTTGTACGCGGGCCCCCTCCACGACATGGTGGCCAGCCCGCGCTCGGCCACCGTCATGGGCTTGCTTGAAGAGGCAAGGCTCGCGCGTTCGCGCGGGATGAAGGCGGCGCAGCAGGTGGGGTCGGTTCAGACCCTGTTCGGCCGCGTGCGCGACTGGTTTGTAGGCAGTTTCTAAAAAAAAGTTTTACCCAATTCAACCGGCAACCGTTAGACAAGAGAGAGGTACGACATGGCCATCGAGATGATCGACAACTTTGACATGGGCACACAGATCAAGGTGATCGGGGTGGGCGGCGGTGGCGGCAACGCCGTCGAACACATGATCAGCGAGAGTGTGCAAGGCGTGCAGTTCATCTGCGCGAACACCGATTCGCAGGCGCTCAATCGCTCCAGCGCCGAGGTGCTGCTGCAGCTGGGCAATTCGGGTCTGGGCGCTGGCGCCAAGCCCGAAGCGGGCAAGGCCGCCGCCGAAGAGGCCGTGGACCAGATCCGCAACGCGCTGGACGGTTCGCACATGGTCTTCATCACCGCGGGCATGGGCGGCGGCACCGGCACCGGTGCGGCGCCCGTGATCGCACGCGTGGCCAAGGAGATGGGCATCCTCACCGTGGGCGTGGTGACCAAGCCTTTCGACTTCGAGGGCAACCGTCGCCTGAAGCAGGCCGACGCCGGTCTGGCCGAGCTCGAAGCCAATGTTGACTCGCTGATCGTCGTCCTCAACGAGAAGCTGCTGGAAGTCATGGGCGATGACGTCACCCAGGAAGAAGCCTTCGGCAAGGCCAACGACGTTCTGAAGAACGCCGTCGGCGGCATCTCTGACATCATCCACATCCCTGGTCTGGTGAACGTCGACTTCGAAGACGTCAAGACCGTGATGAGCGAGCCGGGCAAGGCCATGATGGGCACCGCCACCGCTGGCGGCCCGGACCGCGCCACCAAGGCTGCTGAAGCCGCTGTCGCTTGCCCGCTGCTGGAAGGCATCGACCTGTCGGGCGCCCGTGGCGTGCTGGTGCTGATCGCGGCCTCCAAGGCCACCTTCAAGCTGAGCGAGTCGCGCAACGCGATGAACACCATCCGCCGTTACGCTGCCGAAGACGCGCATGTGATCTACGGCACGGCCTACGACGAAAGCCTGGGCGACCAGCTGCGCGTGACCGTGATCGCCACGGGCCTGTGCTCGGCCAAGCGTGCCGCCGCCCCGATGACCGTGGTGCACAGCGCCCTGCGCACCGGCACGGACAACATCCCCGTGCTGACCGACCCAGTGGCCCCGCACCCCAGTGGCCTGGGCATGGGCCGCGCCACGGCCGGTGGTGACTTCAGTGGCCTGAACACCCCGAGCGTGTGGCGCAGTGGCCGCACGCAAGCGGCGGCGAAGGTCGACGCGCTGGCCAGCAACGGCATGGACGAGATCGAGATCCCGGCTTTCCTGCGTCGCCAGGCTGACTGATCTTCATCTCTCTCTCGTTGTTGCCTTTTCCCCCCTGCGCCCTGCCGGTCGCAGGGGGTTTTTGGCCGTTTGTCTTTTGTCTCTCAGTCGAAACGATGCGTGCCTGCTGACAAGGCAAGCCAGATCGTGGCCGTCATCGGCACATAGCCGTCCGGTGTGAGCACATACATGGCATCGTGGACCACGGTGGGATCGTAGCCCTCCCGTTTGAGCGCCACCTTGCTGTACTTGAACGTCGCGGTCACCACGTGGTCATCGCGCAGCCGCAGGAACAGCGGCACCGCATAGCGCGGCAGTTGCGCGCACAGCACCCGAGCCAAAGCCGCGCCATCGAAGGGCGCCGCGTCGTCGCTCAGCGTGAGCGCCGCCATGCCGGCACGCCCATCCGCCCCCGGCACCGTTACCCCGTACACCACCGCTTCGGCCACCTCGCTCTGGTGCGCAAGCACGCCTTCCACCTCGGTGGTGGCCACGTTCTCCCCCTTCCAGCGGAAGGTGTCCCCCAGCCGGTCGACGAACTGCATGTGGTGCAGCCCCTGGTGGCGCACCAAGTCGCCGGTGTTGAACCAGGCGTCCCCCTTCTTGAATACATTGCGCAGCACCTTGGCTTCGGTGGCCTTGGCATCGGTGTAGCCGTCCAGTGGGGCGCGGGTGGTGATCTCGGTGATGAGCAGCCCCACCTCACCTCGGTTGACCCGGCTCATGTGCTGGCGTCGGCCGCTGCGCACCGGCTGTTCGGTGTCCAGGTCCATGCGCACGATGGCAAAGGACAGCGGGCACAGGCCGGTCGTGCGGGGCAGGCCCAGGGCGTTGATGAAGGCGAGGTTGCACTCGCTGGCGGTGTAGAACTCGGCAATGTGGTCGATGCCGAAGCGCTGCTGGAACGCGTCCCAGATTTCCGGGCGCAGCCCGTTGCCGATCATGGCGCGCACGCGGTGCTGGCGGTCATCGGGGCGGGCGGGCTGGTTGAGCAGGTAGCGGCACAGCTCGCCGATGTAGCAAAACGAGGTGGCCTGATGACGGCGAATGTCATCCCAGAAGCGCGAGGCGCTGAACTTGGGGGCGAGCACCAGGCAGGCGCCGGCGCCCACCACCGCACCCCAGGACACCGTCAGCGCGTTGTTGTGATACAGCGGCAGCGGGCAGTAGAGGATGTCTTCGGGGCGCAGGCGCAGGCCCATGATGCCCATGCCGGACATGCAGCGGTGCCAGCGGTAGTGCGACATCACCGAGGCCTTGGGTAAGCCCGTGGTGCCGGACGTGAAGATGTGAAAAGCCGGCTGATGCAGGCGGATGGCGGCGGTTTCCGGTGGGTTGTGGCTGGGTGCCACGGCCAGATGATCGCGGGTCCAGCCCAGGCCTTCCGGTGGCGAGGTCTCGCCCTCCCACCACCAGTGCGCAGACAGGGTGGCGCGTTCTGCGGGGGGCAGGCTGTGCAAGGCCTCGGCACAGGCTTCGCCCACCACCACCAGGGTCGGGCGGGTCAGGCGAATGCTATGCGCCAGCACCTCGCCGCGTTGCTGGTTGTTCAGCAGGGTGGCCACGGCGCCCAGTTTGACCGTGCCCAGTACCCAGGCGAGCACCTCGGCGCGGTTGTCCAGCAACACACCCACGGCGTCACCGGGGCGCACGCCGGCGGACTTCAGAGCATGGGCGCAGCGGTTGGCCCAGGCGTTGAGCTCGGCATAGGTCCAGCGACGATCACCACAGACCAGGGCGGGGCGCTCAGGATGGCGAGCCGCCTGGTTGGCGAAGGTCTGCCCAATGGAGCCGAGCTTGGTGGGGCGCAGGGTCAACAGCCCGCCCACGCCTTTCAGCAGCAACAGGGCATCGGTGCGGACGGTGCGCCAAGCGGCAGGAATCCAGTCCAGCAGGCCGATGGTGTTGGGCGCCGCAGGCGCCCGGTCGGAGGCAGATACAGTCATCGGGCCAGTCTAGGTGGCACCGCCGTGGTGCGGGCCAGCTAAAGCCGTGCGTTTTCCGCGGTGAAGGGGGAAAACGCGACGCTGCGGCTCAGTTGTCCAGCGCGGCGAGGGCCGCTTCACGGGCGCGCTCGATGGCCTCGCCGATGGCCGGTCCCTTCAGGCCCCGTGCCAGGGCCTCGGCCGAAACGCGGGCCGTGTCCACGGCCTGGCCCAGGCTCAGCGCCCGCTGCAGCCTCACCCCCTGGGGGTAGGGCTGATCACTGAATCCCAGTCGGCCACGCGCATCGCATTCGCAGGCCAGCAGCACCTCGGCGAAGCGCTGCGGTTTGCGCCACGCATCACAGCGTCCGAGCAGGCGCAGCACGGCGCTAGCACCAAAGTTGCCGCTGCCATGGATATTGCCGTGTTCGCGGGCCACCACGTCGGCCAGTTCACGGCAGTCGTTGGGCACGCGCAGGCGGGCGTTGACCGCCTGCAGCAACTGCACGCTGCGGCCTTCGTGGCCCAGGTGGCGCGGCAGGATGTCGACCGGGGTGGTGCCCTTGCCCAGGTCATGGCCCAGGCAGGCATAGCGCACGCTCAACGGGGTGTTCAGCTGGGCGGCCATGTCCAGCACCATCATCACGTGCACGCCGGTGTCGATCTCAGGGTGGTAATCGGCACGCTGGGGCACCCCCCACAGGCGGTCCAGCTCAGGCAGCAGGCGGGCCAAGGCGCCGCAATCGCGCAGCACCTCGAACATGCGCGAAGGGCGTTCTTCCATCAGACCGCGGGCCAGTTCCTGCCACACGCGCTCGGCCACCAGGTGGTCCACCTCGCCAGCGTCCACCATCTGGCGCATCAGCGCCCGGGTTTCCTCGGCCACCGTGAAATCGGGGAAGCGGGCCGCAAAGCGCGCCACGCGCAGGATGCGCACCGGGTCCTCGGCAAAAGCGGGCGAGACATGGCG
>MESA01000030.1:67389-93420 GCA_001770775.1 Burkholderiales bacterium RIFCSPHIGHO2_12_FULL_63_20 | reverse complement strand
CAAGGGTGACGTCCGGGGCGGCGTAGACCTGAAAGCCGTGGTAACCGTGACCGTGCTTGCGTTCGGTGCGCGCCAGGGCGTACTCGTCCTGGGTGTCGGGGTGCAGGAACACCGGGAAGTCTTTGCCCACCGGACGAAAGCCAGCCGCCACCATGGCGTCGGGCGTGCTGCCCACCACCACCCAGTCGCGGTCGCCGCCCGGGCGGCCCAGCAAGCGGTCGCGCACGGCGCCGCCAACGAGATAGATCTGCATGCGGGGATTGTGCCAGTGGCACTTGTCAGCAATGCCAGATTCGTTGGCGCAGATGCTGCGGAGGTGTGTTGATGCACCTGTCGCGCGTGGCTGCCTTCAGGCACGCAAGCGTCTCGGACTCACTCGTCGATGATGCAATCGCCATGAGGCAGGTCTGGTGCTTGTTGCAGCAAGACACGCTGACCATTTGCATTTGGCGCCGAGACCAGTTGTTCGTTCTCAAGTTGGGCCATTAACGTGCACGCAACCTGATACCCCACTCTCAGATGTCGTTGGAGCATGGATACGCTGGCCGTTTTATGCGCGAGAACAATATGCCGTGCATCCGTCATCAGTCTTGTCCCCGATCGGTTGGCGATATGGCGCAGGATGTCGGCCAGTCCCCCTGCCTGCAATATGGGGTGACTCCCCGCAGTAAAAGCATGTTCGTCCCATTGCGCAAGTGCCTGAGCAAACTGAGTGCAAGCATTTGCATAGGTAGCCCATTGTTGTTGCTGTCGGGAGAGGGCTTGCCGCAAGGTCTCACTTGCCTGCACGGCCTCTCTTGATGGTTGGGCATTTGAGACCCCAGCCAGTTCGCACTGGACAAGATCGAAGGAGTCATGGCTATGGGGAGCGTACTGAATGGCAAGCGCTGCAAGCGGCTCGTCCAGGCGAGACACAACATAGAACGCCCGTGCAGCGGGCAGCGCTGAGAACATCGTCCTTGCCTGTTGAAGGCAATTCTTCAGGCGATGGCCGCTCTCTTGTGCGAGCTCGAGACTCAGTAGGCAATGAACTGACAGTCCGTGAGGTAGTTGCAGGTTGGCTGGTACCGGAGGTTGCAGGCTCAGAAGGCCATTCAGTTGGTCGCGAATTTCTTGATCACCCAGTTCAGCGAGCAATGCCAGAGCTTGATCCGTTGGCCTTAAACATGGTTCGGCGCTCGCCAGCATGTCAAGAAATTGGCGGCGCAAATCAGCAAACGCCTCGGACAAAAGCCGCAGAATCTTCTCTGGCGCGGCTGCGTAGCTTGTCATCAGAGCCAGCTTGGACAGCTTGGATGCACATCTCGGCAAGATCTCGTCTAGATCATGGGCGTCACGATAATGAGGTATCAGCGTCTGCACCATCTGCTCGAACGTCTCGAAGTCAACGCTGTTAGCTTGTTCGACGCAAGCCCACGCGCGGCTGACATGATTCGCGACCACTGCACTGCTGATACGGAGTCGGTCCATCAACCTGAGTAACTCTAGCCACTGCTGATGTGTGCCCTGGTACGTGAAGAGTGCTGGTACCTTTTTCCACGCGAGGCGGTGAAGCCACCATGGCAAGCCTTGCGCGCGCCAGTCATCCTTGGCTCGGGCCGTGCCCAGCAGAATTCCGCATGGCGATGAGGGTGGGGCAGGGTATGGGGTCGCGGCCATGCGCTTCAGCATGGCGAGGGGCTCCGTGCGGAGCGCCTGAAGCAAGCGAGTTCGACCGACTCTCCCATGCGCTGCCACCATCCAGTTGAGCCTGGCCAGCACGGTCCATCCGAGCCCTTTTATGTTACGCAGAGGCTGAATGAGCTCGTGTGGCATGGCCATGCAATGTGCGCTAATTACTGCCATCACGTGTCTGCCATGTGCCGTACACACGTCCCTCGGGAGTTGCTGTCTCGTGTCGCCTTCCCCGGGGGCTGGTTTGCCCTTCTGCTGCAGATGCACCGATCCCGCCTGAAGGGCGCCCCAAACTGGATCCTCTTCGAGCGGTGCCCACAGGTCAGCGTCCAGCCATTCATGTAGGCCCTCCGGGGGGAAAGCATCTGGGGCGAACTCACTCGCTTCGATCAGTGAGCGCGTGGTCGCCCAGACCTTGTCGAGGCTTGCCCATAGCTGATCTGGTTCATCAAGGCTCGCATATGGAATGCGAATTCGCAGGGCAGCTGGCATCTGCATATCCAGCAGGACACACCACACGCCGATGAGGCGATCCTCCGGGGCAAAGCCATGCAGCCCGATGCACGGGAGAACGGCCCGGATGTGTGCATGGGAGGGGTGCGGCAGCTCGACGATGCCGCACTGTCCGCCCCATGGGTCGAGCGCAAAAAGATCAAACTGGTGGTGTGCCGCCGGAGTATCGAACTCCTCTTGGGACCATGGCAGATGGCGGCCGCCCATACAAGTGAAAGATGAAGATGACATAGGGTGGGCGAGTTGGTGCCTGCCTTCCAGTCTCATCACTTCCTTGTTGAGCACGGGACCAAATTTGTCCCATGCATGAGGTGGGTTCGCATACAGTCATGCAATCAGGTTGTCCATTACTGGGCTGAGCACTTATACGCACCCAATGGCTGTTCATCGACTGTTCGCTTTGCTTCAATGCCTGCCGCGCACACCGGATGCGCTGAGCCCTCAGCAGTTGGCTCAGCGCATCGCCGAGCGCTTTGAGATCGAGGCTTACCTTCCGATTGAGGTTTCGGCGGAGACGGCACGCAAGCGCTTGCAAAGAGACCTTTTGCGCCTGGAGCAATTGCTGGGGCCCGACGTACTGCATTGCGAGCGATCCATGCGGCAACGACCGCTCTACTCACTTGATGCCGACTTGGTCCTGCCCGGTCAGGATCCCGATCTGACGGTCATTTGGCAGACGCTGTCGCAGTTGGGCGCTTTGGCCATTCCGCCGCTGGTGGTCAAGGACGCTACGCGCAGAACGCGGCAGACGGTCAGGCATCTCACAGAGGCGCAACGAAACTGGAGTGCGAAGGTTCGGCTGCATTCCAGAATGTGGCTTCCTGCTCCGCCCCGCATCGACCCGGGGATGCTTCAGGTTGTTCAGCAAGCACTCTTTGAAGATAGGCAACTGCTGCTCACCTACACCTCCCGTGGAGTCAAAATACCAAAGCTGTACAGCCATGTGCACCCACTGCTGCTTCTAATCCGAGATGGCCTGGTTTATCTCGTGGCAAGGCACAGGGAAGCCATCAAGCAGTTCGCGCTTCATCGCATGAACCAGGCAGAGGCCTGGCAGGATGGATGTGATCGGGCCAACTTCGATCCGGATCTCTGGCTGACCGCCTACGGCGACTCCGACCATGAGCCGCAAGCCATCCGGTGGGTGTTTCGTGTGTCGTCAGATTTGGCAGAGCATCTTCGTGAGCAGCCGGTGGGTGTGGATGACCTTTGGAGCGCGCCTGACTCCGCTGGTTACAGCATCCTGACGACCGAGATGCGCTACAGCGAGCGACTCATCTGGTGGATTCTCGGGCTGGGGGGCAACATCGAAGTCAAGGAGCCGGTGGCGGTGCGGTTGGATATTCGCCAACGGTTGGAGCGGGCACTCTCACCCTATGAGCAAGACTGACGTCGCTGTCGATCTTGGCGGGAGGAATCGTGCCTTTCATTTTTCGGATTCACTTTTCATGGCCATGCAATTGGACACATCACAACAGATAGAAGTGCTCGACCCTTTCAGCGATCTCGTGACGAAGTTCCGCGCCCTGCCAGATGTCGTTCCACGTTCAACCTTCATGGACGTCGCAGGATATCCGCACTATGAAAATGTCTGCAGCAACATTCTGGCGTTCTACCTGAACCCCACGGAGGCGCATGGATTGGGCAATCTGGTGCTCCGGAGTTTGCTCCGTACATTGGGTCAGCCTGACGTCTCACTGGGACAGACCATCGTCGAGCGGGAGCGTATGACCTTCAGCGGCGGGCGACTTGATCTACTCATTGATACAGAGGTAGTCACCATTGGCATCGAACACAAAGTCTACGCAGAGGTCTACAACGACCTGGATGACTATGCCAAGACTGTCGATGGTTACGCGGCGTCTATCAGTGCCAACAAAAAGACCCTCAAGGTCGTGCTCAGCCTCACACCAGCGTACGAGACTCGGCAGCACCAGGGGTGGCAGAACGTTACGCACACGGTCTTGTGGAAAGAGGTGCGTTCCCTGCTGGGAGACTATGCAGGGAATGCCGAGCTCAAGTGGTTGACTTACTTATTGGAGTTCATGCAAAGCATGAGCAACCTCGCAGGGGATAACGTGGAACTTAAGGCAGTAGAGCAGTTTTTTGTCGACCACAGCGACACCATTGATCAGTTGATCGCCACACGACAGGCTTTTCTGGCAAAGCTTTCGGCCCGTCGGCCTGAGCTGCTGACCCTTCTTTCGCCGCTGGTGAATGAAAAGATCGACAAGGGGCCCTATCTCTATGCAACCGATCGAATCGTTCTTGACTTGTCGAAGTGTTTGTCGGTGTCCAAGCAAGACGATGCGCCGGAGATTGCATTTGACTTGTTTGTGGGCACGAAAGGCTGGGATCTTCAAATGTTTGGCCGTGGCGCGGCCGGAGGGGCTTACTGGTCGAGGTTGATTGGCCGTCCACCGTTGGCATCACGGTTAGTTGGCGCGAAGGAATTGGATCGAGGGCTGCGCCGCAGCATTCAGCAATGGCCACCAAATGCAGATCTGGTGGAAGTTGCCACCGCAGTGGCCTCCTGGGTCGATGCGGTGCACTGCGCTGCAGCCTACAACCCCGCCACCCTGGGTTGATGTGGTGACGGGGAGCCTTCGGCGCCTCGTGCTCTCACTGCTTAACGCATGCCGTTGTGCACGGTCACAGTGCATCTGGGCTGGCACGCAACGTGCAATCAAGCTGCTCAGGCTGAGGGAGTTTTCGCTTTCTTCAGCGCCGCCAGAGCGAGGTAGTCGGCCACCGGCACTTCCTCTGCGCGGCGTTGCAGATCGAACTCGGTCTCGATGCCGTGCTCGGCCATCCAGGCGCCCAGCGTGTGTCGCAAAATCTTGCGACGCTGCGAAAACGCCACGGCCACCATCTTGGTGAACTCGGGCAGGTCCACCTCGGGCGGCGTCGCCAGCGGGACCATGCGCACCACCGCCGAGTCCACCTTCGGGGGCGGGTCGAACGAGCCCGGCGGCACGTCCACCACGCACTCCATCCGGTAGCGCCACTGCAGCATCACGCTCAGGCGGCTGTAGTCCTTGTTGCCCGGTGTGGCCACCATGCGGTCCACCACTTCCTTTTGCAGCATGAAGTGCTGGTCGATCACCTGATCGGCCCAGGGCAACAGGTGGAACAGGATGGGGCTGGAGATGTTGTAGGGCAGGTTGCCGATCAGGCGCAGCTTTTGGCCAGCCTCCTGCGCCAAGGCGCCGAAGTCCACCCGCAGCACATCGGACTCGATGACGTTCAGCTCGGGACGCTTGCGCAGGCGGGCAGCCAAGTCGCGGTCGAGCTCGATCACGGTGAGCTTTTCGCTGCGCTCGACCACCGGGTTGGTCAGGGCGCCCAGGCCAGGGCCGATTTCGACCAGGTGCTGTCCGGGCTGCGGCGCAATCGCGCGCACGATCTCGTCGATGACGCCATGGTCAACCAGGAAATTCTGGCCAAAGCGCTTGCGGGCGATGTGTCCGCCGCCGCCTTGCACGGCGCGCTTGCCGCCCGGGCGGGCGGGCTTGGAGCGGGGGTCAGGGCGCATCGCGCATTTCCACCCAGGCAGCGGCACGCAGTTCGCGGGCCCAGTCTTCGTAGGCCGACTCGAAGCGCCGCTCGCGCAGCACCGAGCGGGCCGCCTCGCGCTTTTGCGCGTCGGTGAGCTTGACCTCGCGGCGCTCGATCAGCTGGATCAGGTGCACCCCGAAGCGACTGACGATGGGCTGCGAGATTTCACCGGCTTGCAAGGCCGTCAGAGCACGCTCGAACTCGGGCACGAACTGGCCGGGTGAGGCCCAGCCCAGGTCGCCCCCGTTGGCCGCGCTGCCGTCTTGCGAGTACTGGCGGGCCATCTGCGCAAAGCTGCCGCCGCCGCTCACGATCTCCTTGCGGATTTCGGCCAGGCGGGCCACCTGGGTCGGTGTGGGCTCTTTGGGGTTGCTGCGCAGCAGGATGTGGCGGCCGCGTTGCTGGGTGTAGGTCGCTTCGGCGCTGTTCTCGCGCTCGATCAGCTTGAGGATGTGGAACCCCGCGTTGGAGCGCACCAGCGGGGCCACTTCGCCGACCTTGAGGTCGCGGGCCGCGGACACGAACAGGTCGGGCAGGCGGCTGATCGGCATCATGCCGAAGGCGCCGCCTTGTTCCTTGGTGTTTGTGTCGGCCGAGTGCGTGCGCACCAGCAGATTGAAGTTGCCGCCGCTGCGGGCCTGTTCCTGCACCTGAGTCGCCTTGGTCTGCAGGGCCTCGATCTGGGCAGGTGTGGCCCGCTCGGGCACCGGGATCAGGATGTGGGCCAGATTGAGACCCACCTCGGCTTGCGCCGCCGGATCGGTGGCCAAGAAGGCCTCGATGTCGCTGTCGCTGATCTGGATGCGAGCATTGACCTCACGGTCACGCAGGCGCTGGAGCACGATCTGCTCGCGCAGGCTGGCGCGGTAGCGCGGGTAGTCCAGGCCGTCGGCTTCCATGCGTCGCTGCATTTCACGCAGGCTCAGCTTGTTCTGGGCGGCAATGTTCTCGATGGCCGCATCGACCTCGGCGTCCGGGACGCTGAGGCCCACGGTGCGCGCGTGCGAGATCTGCACTTTCTCGTCGATCAGGGCATCGAGCACCTGGCGGCGCAGCTCATCCGGGGGCGGCAGGCGGCTGCCCGCCGGGGCGGTTTCCTGAATACGGGCCACCCGCTTGTCGACGTCGACGTGGGTGATCGGCTCCTGGTCGACCACGGCCACGATGTAATCCGCCGTGGCCTGCTTGCCAGCGAGTTGGAGATCGGTGCTCAACTGGCGGGCGCCAGGAATGCGCGGCACCACCGAAGGGGCGTCCGGGTTGCGCAACTGGGCCTGGGCAGGGGTCAGGCTGGTGAGCAGCAGGCTCAGGCACAGACCCTGGACCAGGGGGCGCAGACGGGGCTTACGGAAGGGGTGTGTCATCGTTGAGGAATGGCTGGGGGGCAAGGGCCGGAGCCCGCTGTGCTTCATCGCGCAGCAGACGGTAGCCAGGGATATTGTCCTGCAAGGTGCGCAGCGGGTTGGAACCCAGTGCCAGGCGGGACAGACCGATGAGTTCAAGCTGGAACATGAGGCGTGTGGTGGCTTCGCTTTGGCCGATGGCCACGCGCTCCATCACGAAGCGCCCGATCCAGCAGCCGGCGTCGTATTCGAAGCCCGCCAGGGTGTTGGTGAAACGGTGATCACGCTTGTCGTAGACCACGCGGCCCACGGAATACCAGGCGCCGCCGCACTGGTTGCCCCCGCCGCCCAGGATTTGACCGGACTTGGGCACATCGGGGGAGCTGGCTTGGGCAAACACTTCCTGCAGCGGCGGCTTGCGCCCGCTCAGTGGCCATTGCCAACCCACTTCGATCTGCTCGCTCTTTTCGCGGTTGTAGCGGTAGGTGACCCCGATGGTGCGCCAGGCCCCCGGCGAGTAGCGCACGCCCAAGGTGGCCTGCTGCGTGGCTTGGTTGTCAGCGCCCAGCTGGGTGGTGCCGTCAAGGTACCAATTCGGGATGACGTTCGTGGAGCCCAGCAGCAGCGTGTCAGACAGGCCCTTCTTGATGGGCTTGCTGTCGTCGTAGGGGTTGAGGCGCTGTTCGGACAGCAGCCATTTCTGTACCACCCCGAAGCGCAGGGCTTCGGCGCCGCGCTCGTCCAGCAGGCGTGAGGTGGCGCCCACCGTGATCTCGTTGGCGTCGGAGATGCGGTCGACGCCGGTGAAGGCGTTGTCGTTGTAGATGGCGTACTGGTTGAAGTCCCGCGGCGCGCTGTCGAACCGCGGCAGCATGCTCTGGTCGCGGTAGGGCGTGCGCACGTAGCGCACGCGCGGCTCCAGGGTCTGCGTCAACTGGCGGCCGAACAGCTCGAGCGGGCGCTCCAGCTCGGTGCGGGCGTCCAGGCTGAAGGTCGGAATGGTGCGGGTGACGCTGCGCGGCCCGCTGCCCAGAGGTTGATCCAGATCGTAGCTGGTGCTGTGCAGCGCCAAGCGGGGCGTGAGCGTGAGCGGCCCCATGTCGAACGACCGGTCCAGTTGTCCGACGGCGTGCAGGCGGTTGCCTGACACCTTTTGCGCATCGGGGTGCGTGAAGCGATTGAACTCACCCTGGAGCTGCCAGTTCAGGATCTGGTCCACGCCACTGCGGCTGCGGATGCCGACCTGGGGCGTGCGCCGGTAGGGGGCCTCGATGGCGCTGAGCGTCGGGTCGGACTGGGGGTCCAGGTCCTTGAGGGTCTGCCAGCTTTGCACCCCGGCGTACAGCGAGGTCTGGCTGTCGCCCAGCCCCCAGTTGCGCTCGTTGAGTACCCGCTCAATGGTCAGGTGGCTGTCGTACAGGCGTGGTGTCTTGGTGGGCAGCGCGTGGGCAAAGTCGCGCCAGTACTCGTCGTCGGACACACGCAGCAGCTGGATGTCGTAGACGGTTTGCGAGGGCGAGTTGCCCATGCGCAGGCTGCCCTGGTGGGTGAAGTCGACCATGCCGCGCGAGCGGCCGGCCACCCGGTCGTCCGGCAAGCCGAACAGGTTCAGGACGCCCTTGTCACGGGGGCGCAGGTAACGGTACTCCAGATCCAGGCCCACGCCACGGCGCGTGGACAGCAGCGGCGCGATGGTCGCGTCCTGGTCGGGGGCGATGTTCCAGTAATACGGCAGAGAGAACTCGAAACCACTCTTGCTGTCGAAGTAGAAGCTCGGTGGCAGCAGGCCGGACTTGCGCTCATCGCTCAAGGGAAAGCTCAGGTAGGGCGTCGCCAGAATCGGCACACCCTTGAACCAGATCACGGCGTTGCGTGCGATGCCCTCGTTGGCCTCCATGTCCATATAGACGCTGCTGGTCTGCAGCGACCAGTCGGGCTCGCCGGGCAGGCCCTCGGCCGTGTTGGCGGGCGTGCAGCTGCTGTAGGTGGTGCGGGTGGCGCGCAGGCGTTTTTCACCCAGGAACTCGACCAGTTCGGCGCTGCCGCCGGCCTGAGGGCGTGCGAACCAGAAGCGCGGGCTCACGAACTCGCCTTCCAGGCGGTCGAGCTGCAGCGACAGCTCCGGGCCCATGAAGATATTGCCCTGGCGTTCGATGCGCACCTTGCCCACGGCCCGGGCCGTGTTGTCGATCTGGGTGTGGGTCAGCTCATCGGCCTGAAGTGACAGATCCCCCTGGCGCAGGCGCACCTTGCCGGTGGCACGGGTGCGCTCGCCGGCTTCGCCTTCGAGGTGGTCTGCCTCGAAGTACATCGGCTCCTTGCCCTGCTTGCCACCCGTGACGACGCTGGGCAGCGAGAAGGACAGGGCGGTGGGGGCGGAAGCCGCCAAGGCGGGAGACCCCGCAGAAGCCGCAGCCTGGGCCAGCAGATTGGGCGGCGATGGGTCGACCGCCTGGGCGCGGGCAGGCGCGGTCAGGGCGAGGCTCACCATCGCCAGGCCGGCGGCGAAAGCGGTCGGGGTCCAGCGGGTGGGCAGGACGCCGGGGCGTCGAGGGGGGCAGGCCAGGATGGGATTCACGGTCACGATGGCGCGTCGCTAAAGGGGCGGCGGCGGGGCCTGCGCAGGTGCAGGCTGGCCTTGCCTAAAATCAGTGCATTATTTCATGTCCCTCTGCCTTCTGACCGTTCTCTGACTCCGCCATGACCTCCACGTCGTCCACACCGGCTTCGGCCTCGCCTGCTTCCGACATCCACTGGGCCGATCCCGCCCGTCAGCAGGCCTTCGGGACCTGGCTGGCCGCGCAGGCGGGCCGCCATGGCTTGCAGCCCGACAGCCTGCGCTCGGCCAGCGCCGATGCGAGCTTTCGCCGCTACTTCCGGGTGGACGTGACCCCCGCGCCGCAGGCCCCCCGAGGCACCCTCATCATCATGGACGCCCCGCCCGAGAAGGAAGACTGCCACCCCTTCGTCGCCGTGGCGCGGCTGCTGGAGGCCGGCGGCGTGGGCGTGCCCCACATCCTGGAATGGGACGAGGCCCAGGGCTTCATGCTGCTGTCCGATCTGGGGCAGCACACCTTCCTGGCCACGCTGGAGGCGACCGACTACGACCATGGCCCCGCCTCCCACAACCGTGCCCTTTACATGAGCGCGATCGACGAGCTGGTGCGCCTGCAGGCCGTGCCGGCCGACAGCCTGCCACCCTACGACGACGCCCTGCTGCAGCGCGAGCTCGACTTGCTGCCCGACTGGTACCTGACGCAGCTGCGCGGCCTGACGCTGGACGACGCCACCCGCACCATGCTGGCCCAGACCTTCGCCCTCATCAAGGCCGAGGCGCTGGCCCAGCCCACCGGCTTCGTGCACCGCGACTATCACAGCCGCAACCTCATGGCCGACCCGGCCGATCCCAAGGCGCGTCTGGGCGTGATCGACTTCCAGGACGCCGTGCGCGGCCCCCTGACCTACGATCTGGTCTCGCTGCTGCGCGACGCCTATGTGATCTGGGACGAAGACATCCAGCTGGACTACGCCGTGCGCTACTGGGAAAAGGCGCGCAAGGCCGGCTTGCCGGTGGCCGACGATTTCGGTGATTTCTGGCGCCAGTTCGAGTGGATGGGCCTGCAGCGCCACCTCAAGGTGCTGGGCATTTTTGCCCGCCTGGGCCTGCGCGACGGCAAGCGCCAGTACCTCGACGACATCCCCCGCGTGTGGACCTATGCTCACCGCGTGGCCTCGCGCTACCAGGGCCTGGGCCCGCTGGCACGCCTGCTGGAGCAGGCCGAAGCGGCCCACGGCGGCACCCAGACCCAGGTCGGTTACACCTTCTGAAACCCCGTCCGCAAGAAAACTGCGCAAAAAAGCAGCAACAAGCGGATAATCCGCCTTCGATGAATTCAAATATCTCCCAAGATGCGGCCGTGACGGCCGAGGTGAACGCCGCCCCTGAGGTCGCGCCTGAAGCCCCCGCCCGGTTTGACACGCTGCCCCTGGATCCCAAGATCCTCAGCGCCATTGCCTACCCCACGATGACGCCGATCCAGGCCAAGGCCATTCCGCTGGTCCTGGCCGGTCGCGACGTCATGGGCGCCGCCCAGACCGGCACCGGCAAAACCGCCGCCTTCTCCATCCCGCTGCTTCAGAAGATGATGAAGCACGAGAACGCCAGCATGTCGCCGGCGCGCCACCCCGTGCGCGCCATCGTGCTGGCCCCCACGCGCGAGCTGGCCATCCAGGTGGCCGAGAACGTCAAGACCTACGCCAGCAAGTGCAACCTGCGCTCGGCCGTGGTGTTTGGCGGCATGAACATGAAAGAGCAGACGCTCGAGCTCAAGGGCGGGGTCGAGGTGCTGATTGCCACCCCGGGTCGCCTGATCGACCACATCGAGGCCAAAAACTGCAACCTCTCGCAGGTGGAGTACGTGGTCCTCGACGAAGCCGACCGCATGCTCGACATCGGCTTCCTGCCCGACCTGCAGCGCATCCTGAGCTACCTGCCCAAGACGCGCCAGACCCTGCTGTTCTCGGCGACCTTCTCGCCCGAGATCAAGAAACTGGCGCAAAGCTACCTGCAAGACCCGGTGCTGGTCGAAGTGGCCCGTCCCAACCAGACGGCCACCAACGTCGAGCAGCGCTTCTACCGTGTCGATGACGACGACAAGCGCCACGTGATCCGCCAGATCCTGCGCGATCGGGGCATCACGCAGTCCATTGTCTTCGTCAACTCCAAGCTGGGCGCCGCCCGCCTGGCGCGCACCTTCGAGCGCGACGGCCTGCGCACCACCGCGCTGCACGGCGACAAGTCGCAAGACGAGCGCATGAAGGCGCTGGACGCCTTCAAGCGTGGCGAGTTCGACCTGTTGGTGGCCACCGACGTGGCCGCGCGCGGCATCGACATCGCGGCCCTGCCGGCGGTGTTCAACTACGACATCCCCTTCAACGCTGAAGACTACGTGCACCGCATTGGCCGCACCGGCCGCGCCGGCGCCAGCGGCCTGGCCGTGTCGCTGGTGACGAGCTCCGATGCGCGCCTGATGGGCGACATCGAAAAGCTGCTCAAGAACAAGCCCGAGGTTGAGCCCTTCGAGCTGGAGCGCAACCGTCGCAGCGACCGGGGTGAGCGCACCGAACGTGGTGACCGTGATGGCTACCGTCGCGAAGCCCGAGAGGGGGGCGTCGAGAGCCGCCCGCGTGCAAGCGAGGTCCGTGAGGAACGCGAGCCGCGCCCCGTGCGCGCCGCACCGCAGCGTCGCCCATCGTCCGACCCCTTCTTCGACAAGCCCTATGAGGCCGATCCTTCGGCCGACCCAGCCTGGGAGACCAAGAGCGCAGCAGGCCAGGCTACCCCCGCGGGTGGCTCGGGTCTGTCGCGCTTCCTCAAGCCCAAGCGCAAGGTCGCGGCCTTGCTGGGCGGCACGGGCACCAACCGCCGTTGAGCGAGGCCTGACCCAGAGTGGTAAGCGTGACCGGATGACAAAGGGCTGCCCTTGGGCAGCCCTTTGTCTTGTGCGCCGTCAGGGCGCACATCGGGTCACACCGGTGCTGTGCGGCGCTTGACCTCGATTTTGGTGGCCTGAATGACGCCGTTGCTCACGCTGCCCTCGACTTCGAGGAAGCAACTGTAGCTGCCAACGCTGGTCGTGCGCACATCGTCGTCGTATTCGACCTTGCTGGCATTGCTGCCGTTGACCGCCAAGGTACCCTGGGTCGTCGTCAGCAGGTTGAAACTGCTGACCTGCAGATCGCTCAAGCCGTTGTTGCACGCGACGGTGCCGTAGGTTTCGAAGCGAGATGAGGATGTGGTGGTGTTACCAGACACCTCATGCGCCGTCAGGACGCCATTGACCAGTCTCGCCTTGACCTCGACATAACTGCCCACGGCAGGCAAGGCACCGCTGCTCAGGGACACGGACACGCCCTGCACCACGAAGGTGGTGCCATTGGTAGCACTGACCAGGCCATAGAGCTTGATCCGGTCCAGGTATTCGCCGGTGCCGCTCTTGTGTTCGTACTCGTCTGCTTCAATCTCGCGGGCTACCAGCGTACCGTTGCTCAGCGTACCTTCGACCTTGACGACCTGTCCAACCGTGAGGGCGCCGAAGTTCAGGCCGTCATCCCACTTGGGGTTCTGGCTGGCATCAACGGTGATGTCGTTGATGGTCAGCGGTGACAGTGAGGTGATGGCGCCGCGGAGCTTGGTTTTGCCCGACAGACTGCGATCACCCTTGACGATGACCTTGGTGTTGTTGGTGGTCAGCGGGGTGACCCCGGTGGGGTCGATGGTGCTCAGTACACGCACCGTGAGACCGTTGCTCAGTGTCATGCCAGCAGGGATCGGCAGGGTGAGTGTCTTGGTGGACAGTGCCAACTGGAAGGTGCCTGCGTCGGTGTCGAGTGCGCTCACCTGACCGACCACGGCGTAGGGGTAGGTGCCGCTTTGGCTTTCTTGCTCGACACGGGTGGCGAGCAGCACATTGTTGGTGCTCAGAGTGCCGTGGACCTCCACCGACATGCCGTTGACGCTAGCCCAACTGGCGCCATTGGCATACAGCGTGTTGGCATCGACTTGCACCAATTGACCTGCCACGACAAAGGTGTTGCCGCTGACAGCGCCGACGATGCCTCGCACGCCACCGTGCACCACGATGCGGGTGGCCTGCCCGACCGTGCCGGTGGCCGGATCGATGTTGCCTTGCAAGGTCACGGACGAGCCCAGTGTGAGCGCGCTACCGTAGGAGCTACTGGGATCATCGGGGTCGGTGGTGGTTGCGCCTACGGTCGAGAAGCGTACGCCGTTGACGACGATAGAGCCCAGACCCGTGACGGTCCCTGAGTAGCTTGCGCTCGTGTTGGCCGTGCTGGTGGACGAGGGGCTGCCACCACCGCCGCCGCAGGCAGCCAGGGAAATGACGGCGCCAGTCACGGCGGTGAGGATCAGACCATGACGATGGAGGAATGCTTGCATGTGGGATCCTGTGGCTGAAGTGAAGTCGGCCTACCCGACAACCTGCTTCGCCTGAGGATGAATATAGGCACTGAACCTGAAGCGAAACTGAGGCCTGAGGGCACCGGTTGTGTCAGCCCCTGGGGGCTGTGCCTGCGGCAGCGTTTCGCGACACCTTCGACTTCACGGCAGCTCGGCATCCCGCATCCGCGCCGCAATCGTGCCGGCGCGGCCCATGACATAGCCTGAGCGCGGCTGCTGTTCGAAGCGCTTGGGTGCAGGCAACATCACCGCCAGTCGGGCGGCCTGGATCGGGGCGAGCCGGTCGGCCCCGACGTGGAAGTAATGCTGTGCGGCCGCCTCGGCGCCAAACACGCCCTCGCCCCATTCGACGTTGTTGAGGTAAACGGTGAGGATGCGCTCCTTGCTCAGCAGGCCTTCGAGCATGAAGGTGATCAGCACCTCCTGCCCCTTGCGCAGGAAGTTGCGCTCCTTGCTCAAGAACAGGTTCTTGGCCAACTGCTGCGTGATGGTGGAGCCCCCGACCACCTTGGGCACCGCCTGCGCGGCCGCCGGGGGCGGCGGTGGGGTGCGGCCTCGCTTCAGGGCCCGCGCCACCGCACGCTCATGGCGTGCCAGGGCGGCCTGACGGGCGCGCTCGACACGCTCCTCGGCACGGTTGTTTTTCTTCCAGGCGTTTTGCAGGGCCTCGAATTCGATGCCGGCGTGGTCTACAAAGTTAGCGTCCTCCGAGGCGATCACGGCGCGCTTGAGGTGGTCGGAGATCTGGTCGGCATCGCGCCAGGTCTGGCTCCACATCAGGGTGCCGGCGTCGACCACAATGCGGCGCATTTCGCTGCGCTGAAAGGTGGTGGACTCGGGGGCGAGCACGGCCATCAGCGCCACGCGGGCGACGAAGTAGAGCTGCAAGCTCAGGCCGGCCAGCACGATGAGGGCCAGGATGCGCCAGACGGCGCGCATCGGGGAGGTCATGGGGTGGGCTTGGGTGGCGTGAGGGTTCAGTGGTCGGCCGTGCCGTCCACCAGTGCGCGCATGGCGGCCAGTACCGGGGTGGTGTCGGGGCGCACGCCGCGCCACAGGGCGAAGGATTCGGCGGCTTGCTCGACCAGCATGCCCAGCCCATCGCGGGCGATGGCGCCGTGGGCACGGGCCCAGTCCAGAAAGGCCTGAGCAGCCGGGCCGTACATCATGTCCAGCGCCAGGCCGCCGGGCCGCAGCACCTCGGGGCCCACAGGCACCCCCCCTCCCGACAGGCTGGCGGCCGTGCCGTTGATGAACACGTCATAGGCCTGGCCCGGCTCACTCAGTGAGCGCGCGTTCAGGGTGACGCCATGTTCACGCGCCCAGTCGGCGTGGCGCGCGACCAGGGCCTGTGCCTTGTCGGCCGTGCGGTTGGCCACCACGATCTCGGCGGGGCGAGCCTCGATCAAGGGGCCGAGCACGCCCGCACTGGCGCCACCGGCGCCGAGCAGCAGCACGCGCGTACCCGCCAGCGTCACACGGGCGTTGACCAAGATGTCGCGCACCAGGCCCACGCCATCGGTGTTGTCGGCCAGCCAGCCCCCCTCTGTGGCGGCATCGAAGCGCAGGGTGTTGGCAGCCTGGGCCAGCTCGGCACGTGGGGTGCGACGCGCGGCCATCTCAAAGGCCTCGAACTTGAAGGGCACGGTCACGTTGCAGCCCTTGGCGCCTTCTTGCGCAAAGTGGGTCAGCGTGGCCGGGAAGTTGTCGAGCGGGCACAGCAGGCGCTCGTAGAGCATGGCCTGGCCGGTCTGCTTTGCAAACTGCGAGTGGATCAGCGGCGAGCGACTGTGAGCGACGGGGTTGCCCGCCACGGCGTAGCGGTCAGGGGCGAAGGAGGTCATCGTGAGAGGACGGGGTCATCAGGGCGCGTCGTGCGAGACGGCTTTGGTGGTGGTGGCTTCCATGCCGGCATCGCGCGTGAAGCGAAAGCGAGAGGAAATCAGCAGCAGGTCGTTGCCGGCGCTGACCTCGGTCGGGACGGCCCCAAAGGGGCCCGCCTGCATGACGATGGCGCGGGCGCGCTTGTCGAGCAAGGCATTGCCCGAGCTTTGCAGCACGATGGCGTCCACGACCTTGCCCTGGCGGTTGAGCCACACTTCCATCACCAGCTCACCATAGAGCTTTTGCCCCTTTTCCATGGGGAAGTAGGTGGTGCCCGCGCGCTCCACCTGGGTTCGGAAAGCGCTGTAGTACAGCGCGTCCACTGAACGCAGGGTGGCGGGGCTCAGGTAGCGCTTCTTGGGGCGGGCGTTCTCGTCGTGGATGCGTTTCTCGATCTCGGCCAGCAGCTTCGTCAACTGGCGACGGCGCTCTTCTTCGGCGCGGCTCTGGGCGGTGTCGGCCTGGTCACGCGGCTGAGGTGGCGGCAAGGCGGCCAGCTCCTGGCGCACCTGGGTGAGCAGGTTCTGCTGCTCGCGCTGCATCTGCTGGATCATGCGCGCGCTGTCTTCCATCGCGTCGCCCAGCGTGGCGTCTTGCGAGGGGGGCAGGGGTGAGGTGGCGCGCCCCTTGTCGGCCTCACCACCGCCGCTGAGGTTCTGCTGTGCCAGCGCCTGGGCCTTCTCGGGCGCTTCCTCGCTCGCCGCGTTCACCAGGATCACCTCCAGAGGGGTGTCCTTGAACGTGCGGTTGAACCCTTCCGGATCCACGAAGCGAAAACCCAGCAGGGCCACGTGCACCAGCACCGAGATCCCCAGGCAGATCTGCAGCAGGGTCAGGCGGCTCCACAGAGATCGAAGGCGGTCCAGCATCCGGTGCACGTCCAGTTGTCAGCGTTCAGTCAATCGGCCTCAGGCCGTCGGTGCCTCGCCCGTCGGGGCATCGGCATCGCTCACGTCAATGGCCAGGGTCAGCGGTCCTGCATTGTCGAGCACCTCTTCGTCCCCTTCACCCTCGGTGTCACCCTCATCCGTGGTGCTGCCGGCTTCGTCCAGGCGGGCGATGACGCTGGCGTGCACGTCCAGGGTCAGCAGGTCGACACCGGTGATGCGCACGCGCACACGGGCATGGCGCGGCAGGTTGTCGGCGCCGATGGCCTTGAAAACCAGGGGCAGGCTGTCGGCACGCACCAGGCCGTTGACCATCACGGCGCAGTCCAGCTCGGTGAGGTCTTGCTGGCCAAGGTAGGTCAGCGTCCAGTAACGCTCCATCGCCGACTGGAAGCCGTTGTAAGTGCTGTAGGCCGTATCGAAGTTGGAGATGACGGCAAACAGCTCCGCATCCTTGGGCTTGAAGGGTGCGGCCAGCGCGGCGGTGCGACCGTTCTTGGCGCAGGCCACGATCTGCCACTGGTTGACCAGGTCCACATAGCGGCGCAGCGGCGAGGTGGCCCAGGTGTACTGCGCTACGCCCATGCCGGCGTGCGGCGCCGGCTTGGTGCTCATGCGCACCTTGATGCCGGGCTGCAGGCTGGCCTGGCTGCGGTAGATACCGGGCACGCCCAGCTCGGCCAGCCAGCCGCCCCAGGTGCTGTTGGCCAGGATCATGGCTTCGGCCACGATCAGGTCCAGCGGGGCGCCGCGCTGGCGCGTGCCGATCAGCACCTGCTCGACGCCGGTGGGCTCGATGCCGTCGCTCATCGTGTTGGCGCCGGCCTCGCTCACCAGCTTGAAGGTGTAGTCGGGGCGGTTGAAGTTCTCGGGCTTGCCACGCACCACCTCGCGCTGGGCCTTGAGGTGCTTGGCCAGGCGAAAGGCAAAGGCCAGTTCGGCCGCGTGCGCGTAGGGGGCCGGGGCTTCGCCGGTCAGCGTCGGCTCGGTGATGACACCGTCGAGCTGGTCGTGACGCAGGTTCGAGACGATGGGCACGCGCTCCAGCTTGGTTTCGCTGGACTGGACGGCCAGCGTGGCCTCGTCGAACGTGATGTACAGCGACACGGCCGGGCAGTCGCGCCCTTCCTGCAGCGTGTAGGTCTGCACCACGTCGTCGGGCAACATGGTGATCTTGTGACCCGGCATGTAGACGGTGGACATGCGGCCGCGCGCCACGCCGTCGATCGGGCTGCCCGGCAAGATGGCCAGGCTGGGCGCCGCGATGTGGATGCCGAACACCACGGTGCCACTGCCCAGGCCCTGCACGGACAGCGCATCGTCGATCTCGGTGGTCATCGAGTCGTCGATGGAGAAGGCCTGTGCAGCTGACACAGGCAGCTCGTCCTTGATCGGGGGGGCTTCCAGGGCCGGGAAGCCGGTGCCCTTGGGGAAGTTCTCGAACAGGAAGCGTTTCCAGTGGAACTGGTAAGGGCTGTCGATGGCACCCGCATCCTTCAACAGGTCCAGCGGTGCACGCTGCGCCTGTTTGGCGGCCTCGACCACGGCCTTGTACTCGGCGCCGTTCTTGTCGGGCTTGAACAGGATCTTGTAGAGCTGCTCTTTGATGGGGGCCGGGCATTGGCCGGCCGCCAGCTCCTGCGCCCACTGCTCGATCTGCAGGGCGATCTGCTTCTTGCGCTCGATGGCCACCAAGGCCTGCTTGAGGATGTCTTCGGGCGCCTTCTTGAAGCGACCCTTGCCGCGGCGGTGGAAGTAGTGAGGGGTCTCGAACAGGCGCATCAGCATGGCGGCCTGCTGGACGGCGTCGGCGTTGTCGCTGAAGTACTCGCGGGCCAGTTCGTCAAAACCGAAGTCTTCCTCGGGGGCCACTTCCCAGACCAAGTCGGTGTCGATGTCGGTCGATTGCGCGGCAGCCTGGGCGATCAATTCAGCCGGGCTGGGCTTGGCAAACTTGAGCAGCACGTTGGCGGCTTTCACCTTCACGCGTTTGCCCGAATCGAGCTCGATCTGCATCGAACTGTCGGCTTCGGACATCACACGACCGGCCAGGAACTTGCCGGCGTCATCAAAAAGGGCAAACATCGAAATGGAATCTCGCGAGGGTGGAAGCGTGATTGTCCCATTGAGACAGGCCACGGCGTGGGCCCCGGTGTCAGAAGCCGTTCTGGGCAGACCGGCCGCACCCCGGAGCGAGGGGTTCAGGCCAGGGGCACGGGCAGGCCGAGCCAGCCCAGCACCGTGGGCAGATGGGTGGCGAAGTCACTCAGGGCGTGGTCGTTGCCGGGCAGCACGGTGAGCTGCGTGCCCAGGTAGTGGGCCACCATTTCGCGCCAGTCGAGCACCTCGTCGCCCTCGGCCACCAGCACGTGGTAACGCTCGGCCCGCGTGATGGGGTAGGGGTCCATCGCCTCAAATTCGGCGATGAACTCGGGTCGGAAGAAAAAGTGATCTGCGGGGTTGTGAAAGCTCGTCTGCTCGCCGATGTGGCGCGCCAGATCGCGCGCGGGGGCTACGGCGGGGGTGATGAGCAGGGCGCGGCAATCGAACGCCTCGGCCAGCACGGTGGCGTAGAACCCCCCCAGCGAGGAGCCGATCACCACCATCCGCTCGCGCGGCCAGTCAACGACGAGTGCCTTCAGTTCGGCGATGGCCTCGGCGGGCGAGGGCGGCAGTTGCGGGCACAGCCAGGTCAGGTCGTGGCCTTGCTGCTGAAGCTGGGCGATGGCGGCACCGAGCTGGCGCGCCTTGGCCGACTGGGGCGAGGAGCGAAACCCGTGCAGGTACAGCAGGTGAGTCGGCGTGGACATGGCGGGCTACTTTCTGGCAGACACGAGGGCTGCGCCGTGATACGGTGCAGGCATGCACCGGTCAGTATGCCGCGTGCAGGCGCGGCTGCATCAACGGGCGTGTCTGCCCAGGGGTGCCAGATGCCGTGTTCCAAATAATCTCAGAAAATGTCAAAAAAGGGGTCCTACACCATGTCCATCACGTTCAAATCCCAGGCCACGGGCGACCTGTTCATGGTCCAGGCCCATGCTGAATCCTTGTTGAAGCTGCTGGGCAAGGCGCCCGCGGCGAAAGGCATCATCGAGCCGAAAGACATGCCGGCCGCTTTGGAGATCCTGCGCGCGCTGGGCGATGAGGTGGCTGAGGACGAAGGGGCCAGCGCCGCAGATCGTGCGCGGGACGAAGACGAGGACAAGGACGAGCGCGAGGACGGGGGGCAGCGCGAGCCGGATTTCCTGGGGGAGCGGGTCAGCTTGCGCCTGCGGGCCTGGCCGCTGATCCAGATGCTGGAGAAGGCCCACGCGGCCGACAAACCGATTGTCTGGGGCGTGTGATCCGGGGCGTGCCCATCGGGTCGCCCTGAGCGCCCAAGGGGATTGTGCGCTGCAGCACGATTGAGGCATCATGGGCGCATGCTTGAGCACGCCACCCGCATCCTCGCCATCCGCCATGGCGAAACCGCCTGGAACACCGAAAGCCGCATCCAGGGCCACACGGACATTCCTTTGAACGACACCGGCCTGTGGCAGGCCGAACGGGTGGCGCACGCCTTGCGGGGCGAGTCGCTGCAAGCTGTCTACAGCAGCGATCTGCAGCGGGCCCGTACCACGGCCGAAGCCATTGCCCAGGCGCAGCAACTGACCTTGAGTCTCGACCCCGGCTTGCGCGAGCGGCATTTTGGTCATCTGGAAGGCTTGACGCACCAGGAGATCACGTCCCGCTGGCCCGAGCAGGCACGCCGCTGGCGTGAGCGCGACCCCGCTTTCGGGCCGGACGGTGGCGAAACCCTGCAGGCCTTCTACGACCGGGTCGTGGGCGCGCTGGCCCGCCTCGCCCGTCGCCACCCCGGTGGGTGCATTGCCGTGGTGGCCCATGGCGGGGTGCTCGATTGCTTTTACCGCGCGGCCAACCGCCTGCCGCTGGATGCGCCACGAGCCTGGAAGGTGGGCAACGCGGCCATCAACCGCCTGCTCTACAGCCCCGAGGGGTTCACCATGGTGGGCTGGGCCGACGACCAGCACCTGGGCGAGACGCTGGACGAACACAGTGACGGGGTGGTGCGCGCGGCCTGAGTCGCCTGTCGCGCCTGGGGTGTTTCAGCCTGCTGAGGGCGCGGTCGCCGGCTTTTGCTGCAGGCCGCTCATGAACAGGTCCAGGCTCTGCTCGCCACAATGCACCAGATCGAAGGCCTCGGGGTCGAGCATCCAGTGGTTGATCAGGCCATTGAGCATGGCCTGGTAGCTCATCGCGATCACCTGTGCGCTCAGGTGCGCCGACACATCGCCCAGGGCCTGCGCCCGCTCGAAGGCCATCTTCACGCAGAGCTGGCAGGTCTGGTGGATTTCCAGATGCCGCTCGCGCACGCCCATCAGGTCGTCCACGTACTCCACCTTCTGGGTGGCGATGCCGAACACCCGGCGCGTGCGCGGATCATGGGCGATGCGGTTCAAGGCGTCCATGGCTGTCCGCTTGAGTTCGACCAGGGGCGGCTGAGGGCTGTGTGCCAGGGCCTGCGCGGCCTCTTCCATCGGGGAGGCCGTCCGTGCCATCATGGCATTGAACAGTTCCGCCTTGTCCTTGAAGTGCCAGTACACGGCGCCCCGGGTCATCCCCGCTGCTCTGGCAATTTCCTGCAGTGAGGTGCGTGACACCCCGCGCTGCGCAAACAGCACTTCCGCGGCGTCCAGCAGGACCTCGCGGGTGTGTTGTGCATCTTCTTTGGTGCGGCGCATGGGGGGGACATAAAACCAGTGGACTGTATGGGGGATTATCGTCCATTCGGACACATACATACAAGAATGTATGTATATTTCCATCCTG
Organism: Burkholderiales bacterium RIFCSPHIGHO2_12_FULL_63_20; assembly: GCA_001770775.1. Lineage (GTDB taxonomy): Bacteria > Pseudomonadota > Gammaproteobacteria > Burkholderiales > Burkholderiaceae_C > Aquabacterium. Next base: position 71,749 of record MESA01000030.1, on the reverse strand, counting down.
TATTGTCGATCCGACCCGTCTTCCAAGAGGTGCCCATGGCCAGCCAAGATCTCACAGCGTTTTCTCACCAGCAACACGGCGAAGCGGGGCCCACACGTTCTGCCCGCTCGAAGGTGGGGCTGGCGCTGTGTGCCGTGACGCTGGCCTTGCTGGCAGGCTGTGGCGATGACAAGGCGGCAGCGCCTGCCGGTGCACCGGGCGGTGGCATGCCCCCGGCCCAGGTCGGCGTGATCACCGTGCAGCCGCAAAGCGTGCCGGTGATGAGCGAGTTGCCGGGTCGCCTGGAAGCCGTGCGCACCGCGCAGGTCCGCGCCCGCGTCGCCGGCATCCTGCAAAAGCGCTTGTTCACCGAAGGCGCCGATGTGAAGGCCGGCCAGCCCCTGTTCCAGATCGACCCGGCCACCTTCCAGGCCGCGCTCGACAGTGCCCAGGCCACCCAGGCCAAGGCCGAGGCCAATCTGGCGCAGGTCAGCGCCCTGGTCAAGCGCTACGAGCCGCTGCAAGCCGCCAAGGCCATCAGCCCGCAAGAGTTCCTCAATGCCCAGGTGGCGCAACGTCAGGCACAGGCTGATGTGGCCGGTGCCAAGGCGGCGGTGCAGACCGCGCGCATCAACCTGGGCTATGCCGGCGTGACCGCGCCGATCTCGGGCCGCATCGGCCGCGCCCTGGTCACCGAAGGGGCGCTGGTGGGGCAGGGCGAGGCCACCCAGCTGGCGCTGATCCAGCAGGTCAACCCGCTGTACGTCAACTTCACCCAGCCGGCCAACGAGGTCATCAAGCTGCGTGCAGCCCTGAAATCCGGGGTCATCCAGCGCGCCGGTGCCGACGCCGCCGAGATCCGCGTGGTGCTGGACGATGGCAAGGAATACCCGCTGCCCGGCAAGCTGCTGTTCTCGGATCTGAGCGTGGACGCCACCTCGGGCCAGGTGTCGCTGCGGGCCGAGCTGCCCAACCCCGAAGGCCTGTTGTTGCCTGGCATGTATGTGCGGGTGCGCCTGTCCCAGGCTCAGGTCGAGGGCGGCATCTTGCTGCCCCAGCAGGCCGTCACCCGTGGCGCTCAGGCCGATACCGTGATGGTGGTGGACGACAAGGGCATGGTCTCGCCGCGTCAGATCAAGCTGGGCGGCGCCAAGGGCAATGATTGGGTCGTGCTTGGCGGCCTCAAGACCGGTGAGCAGGTCATGGTCGATGGCTTCCAGAAAATGATGAACCCCAAGGCGCCCGTCAAGGCGGTGCCATGGCAGCAGCCGAGCGCACAAGCCGGCATGGGTGCGGCGCCTGTCCCGACGGCGGCCGCTTCCGCTGCAGCATCGAAGTAAAGGGGCGCGAGCATGTCACGTTTCTTCATTGATCGGCCCATCTTTGCGTGGGTGATCGCCCTGTTCATCCTGGTCTTCGGCGCGGTGTCCATCACCAAGTTGCCGATCGCCCAGTACCCCACGGTGGCGCCGCCCTCCGTGGTCATCAACGCCACCTACCCGGGCGCCTCGGCCAAGACCTTGGACGAGGCCGTGGTCAACGTCATCGAGCAAGAGCTCAATGGCGCGCCCGGTCTGGCCTACATGGAGTCGGTCAGCCAGGCCAACGGCACCGCCGCCATCACTGTGACCTTCGAGTCGGGCACCAACATCGACCTGGCCCAGGTCGAGGTGCAGAACCGCCTCTCGCGCGCCACCCCGCGTCTGCCCAGTGCCGTGACGCAGCAAGGCGTGCGGGTTGAAAAATCGCGCAGCAACATCCTGATGTTCGCGATGCTGTCGTCGAGCAATCCGGCGTACGATCCCGTGGCGTTGGGCGACTACGCGTCGCGCAGCCTCGTGCCCGAGATGCTGCGCGTGCCCGGTGTCGGCCAGGTCACCATGTTCGGCACCGAGCGTGCCATGCGCATCTGGGTCGATCCGGCCAAGCTCGTGTCCTACGGGCTGAGCGTGACCGAGGTCAACAACGCCATCCGCGCGCAGAACGCACTGGTGCCCGCGGGGGGGCTGGGTGAGCTTCCCAATCTGAGCAAGCAGACCATCTCGGCCACCGTGGTGGTGTCCGGCCAGCTCAGCAACGTCGATCAGTTCGGCAACATCGTGCTGCGCGCCAAGGCCGACGGCTCGACCGTGCGCCTCAAGGACGTCGCCCGCATCGAGCTGGGCGCTCAGACCTACAGCGCCTACGCCCGTCTGAACGGCAAGCCCGCCCTGGGCATGGCCATCCAGTTGTCGCCCACCGGCAATGCCCTGGCCACGGCCACGGCCGCCAAGGCGCGTCTGGAAGAGCTGCGCAAGTACTTCCCGACGGGGGTGGACTACTCCGTGCCCTATGACACCTCCGGCTTCATCAAGCTGTCCATCACCCAGGTCGTACAGACCCTGGTGGAGGCGGTGATCCTGGTGTTCCTGGTGATGTTCCTGTTCCTGCAGAACTGGCGCTACACCCTGATCCCGACGCTGGTGGTCCCGATCGCCTTGCTGGGCACCTTCGGGGTGATGTCGGTGTTCGGCTTCTCCATCAACGTGCTGACCATGTTCGGCATGGTGCTGGCCATCGGCATCTTGGTCGACGATGCCATCGTGGTGGTCGAGAACGTCGAGCGCATCATGGTCGAAGAGGGGCTGCCGCCCCTGGCCGCCACGCGCAAGGCCATGGGCCAGATCAGTGGCGCCATCGTCGGCATCACCGTGGTGCTGGTCTCGGTGTTCATCCCGATGGCCTTTTTTGCGGGCTCGGTGGGCAACATCTACCGCCAGTTCTCGCTGTCGATGGTGGCCTCCATCTTGTTCTCGGCCTTCCTGGCGCTGACCTTGACCCCGGCCCTGTGCGCGACCCTGCTCAAGCCCGCTGCCGAAGATCACCACGAGAAGAAAGGCTTCTTTGGCTGGTTCAACCGTGCCTTCAGCTCGACGACCCATGGCTACGAAAGCTGGGCGGCCCGCCTGGTCAAGCGCGGTGGCCGCACCCTGGTCATCTACGCCGTCATTGTGGGGGCCGTGGGCTGGATGTACGTCCGCATGCCCACCTCCTTCCTGCCCGATGAAGACCAGGGCAGCCTGATCACCCTGGTGCAACTGCCGGCCGGCGCCACGGCCCAGCGCACCGAGACGGTGATGAAGCAGGTGGAAGACTTCTACCTCAAGCAGTCCGAGGTCAAGTCCGTCGTGGGCGTGATCGGTTTCAGCTTCTCGGGCTCCGGGCAGAACGCCGGCCTGGCCTTCGTGACCCTGAAGGATCACAGCGAGCGCCAGGGCGACGCGCACAGCGCACAGGCCTTGGCCAAGCGTGCCTTCGGTGCGCTGATGGGCGTGCGCGATGCCTTCATCTACCCGCTGGTGCCGCCTCCGATCATGGAGCTGGGCAACGCCACCGGTTTCGCCGTGCGCGTGCAGGACCGGGCCTCGCTGGGGCATGAGACCCTGCTGGCCGCACGCAATCAGTTGCTGGGCATGGCGATGCAAAGCCCCATCCTGACGGGCCTGCGCCCCGAAGGTCTGGAAGACGCACCTCAGCTGCAGATCGACATCGACCGTGACAAGGCCAACGCCCTGGGCGTGGACTTTGCCGTGATCAGCGCCTCGCTGTCGTCCTCGCTGGGGTCGGCCTACATCAACGACTTCCCCAACGCGGGCCGCATGCAGCGTGTCATCGTCCAGGCCGATGCCAAGGACCGCATGCAGGCCGAAGACCTGCTGCGCATCAACGTGGTCAACAGCAGTGGTCAGACCGTGCCTTTGTCGGCGTTTGCCACCACCCGCTGGGTGACCGGGCAGATGCAAGCCGTGCGCTACAACGGCTATCCGTCGATGCGGATTTCGGGTGCAGCCGCGCCGGGCTACAGCTCAGGCGACGCCATGGCCGAGCTGCAACGCCTGGCTGAACAGTTGCCACCGGGCGTCGGCATCGAGTGGACGGGCCTGTCGCGTGAAGAGCGCCTGTCGGGCTCGCAAGCCACCATCTTGCTGGTGTTCTCGCTGTTGGCCGTGTTCCTGTGTCTGGCGGCTCTGTACGAAAGCTGGACCATCCCGGTGGCCGTGCTTCTGGTGGTGCCGCTGGGCATCCTGGGCTCGCTGCTCGGGGCCAACCTGCGCGACATGCCCAACGACGTCTACTTCAAGGTCGGCCTGATCACCATCATCGGGCTGTCGGCCAAGAACGCCATCCTGATCATCGAGTTCGCCAAGGAGCTTCATGAAAAGGGCATGGGTCTGATCGAAGCCACGTTGCGTGCCTGTCACCTGCGTTTCCGCCCGATCATCATGACCTCGCTGGCCTTCATCCTGGGCGTGCTGCCCCTGGTGCTGTCGTCTGGCCCCGGCTCGGCCAGCCAGCGCGCCATCGGTACTGGCGTGATGGGCGGCATGATCGCGGCCACCGT
>MESA01000030.1:38559-67381 GCA_001770775.1 Burkholderiales bacterium RIFCSPHIGHO2_12_FULL_63_20 | reverse complement strand
GTGCCCGTGTTCTTCGTGGTGGTGCGCCGCCTGTTCCCGGGCAAGCCTGCCGCTGCCCCCGCTTCCGATGTGGAGACCGCTCATGAATAAGATCACCCGCCTGCTGCGCCCGGCCATCACCGTGGCCGCGCTGTTGAGCGTGGCCGCCTGCTCCTTCACGCCGGAGTACCAGCGCCCTGCTCTGGCCGTGCCCGATCAGCTGCCAGTGCCGCCTGCGACGGCGGCGGCGACGCTTGTGTCCAGCGTGGCCGAACTGCCCTGGGCCACGTACTTTCCTGACGCACGCCTGCAAGGCCTGATCCGTCAGGCCCTGGATCAGAACCGGGACCTGCGCGTGGCCATGCTCACCATCGAGCAATGGCGTGCGACCTACCAGATCCAGAACGCCGACCGCTTCCCCACGCTCAGCGGTGCTGTCAGTGGCTCGCGGGGGCCGTCGTCGACGCCCCCCAACGACCTCACCACCACCGCCACCGGTGGCGTGACCGTCTCCGCCTACGAGCTGGACCTGTTCGGCCGTGTCAAGGCGCTCAGCGAAGCGGCCAGCGCCCAGGTGCTGGCCTCGGAAGAAGCCCGCAAGACCGCGCACATCAGTTTGGTCGCGGCGGTGGCCAATGCCTACTACGCGCTGTGGGCCGACCGCTGGCAGGTGGCCCTGGCCGAACAGACCCTGGCGACCCGCGAAGCGTCCTTCAAGCTGCTCAAGCTGAAGTTCGATTACGGCGTGCTCAACGAGCTGGACCTGAGCTCCTCCCAGTCGCTGGTCGAAGCCGCTCGCGTGACCCGGGCCCAGGCCCAACGCCAGTGGGCGCAAGACCTCAACGCCCTGAACCTGCTGCTGGGCTCGACCGCACCGGCTGACCTGTTGCCGCCCGTGCCGCAGCTGGATGCCCAGGCCGTGGGCCGCAGTGCCGACTCGAAAGCGGCCAGCCAGGCCGTGCTGGCCGCGCTGTGGCCGGGCCTGAGCGAGCTGCCCGTGGGCCTGTCGTCCGAGGTGCTGCTGCAGCGCCCCGACATCGCGCAGGCTGAGCAGCAACTCATCGCTGCCAACGCCAACATCGGTGCGGCCCGCGCGGCCCGTTTCCCGCGCATCAGCCTGACGGCCAGTGCGGGCGTCGTCAGCGACTCCCTGTCCGGCCTGTTCAACGACGGCCGCACCGCCTGGAGCTTTGCGCCCTCGCTGAGCGTGCCGATCTTCGACGCCGGCCGCGCCAAGGCAGGTGTGGCCGTGGCCGAAGTCAAGCGCGACATCGCCGTGGCCCAGTACGACAAGGCCGTGCAGACCGCGTTCAAGGAAGTGGCCGACGCCCTCGTCGCCCGTCGCAGCTACGCCGAGCAGGCCGAGGCGCAACTGGCCCAGGCCCAGGCCGAGGCCACGCGCCTGCGCCTGTCCACCCTGCGCTACGACAACGGCGTGTCCAGCCAGCTTGATCTGCTCGATGCCCAGCGTGCCCTGTTCAACACCCAGCAGGCCTTGATCGCGGCGCAACTGGCGCGACAACAGGCCCACATCGGTGTCTACAAGGCGCTGGGTGGTGGCTGGGTGGCACAGCCCGCCGTGGCCGCAGCCTCGACCGTCACGCCATAATTCCGGTGTGAACACCGCCACCACCCTGTCCCTGCGCGACCGCTGGTCGCTTTACCTCGACCTGATCCGCTGGGACCGCCCCCAGGGCTGGCTGCTGCTGCTGTGGCCCACCCTGATGGCCTTGTGGATGGCAGCGGGTGGTTTTCCGGGCTGGCACCTGCTCACGGTCTTCACCCTGGGCACCATCCTGATGCGCAGCGCCGGCTGCGCCGTCAACGACTTCGCGGACAAGGATATTGACCGCCACGTCGAGCGCACTGCGCAGCGCCCGCTCACCAGTGGCCGCATCTCCGTCAAGGAGGTCGTGCTCATCGGGGTGTTGCTGGCGCTGGTCTCGTTCGCGCTGGTGCTCACCACCAACGCCTACACCGTGGCGCTGTCCTTCGGGGCGCTGGCCGTCACCATCGTCTACCCCTTCACCAAGCGCTTCTTCGCGATGCCGCAGGCGGTGCTGGGCGTGGCCTATGCCTTCGGCATCCCCATGGCTTTCACGGCCGTCCTCAACGAGATCCCGCCGGTGGTGGGGTGGTTGCTGGCTGGCAAGCTGGCCTGGGTGATCGCCTACGACACCGAATACGCCATGGTCGACCGCAACGACGACCTCAAGATCGGCATCCGCACCTCGGCCATCACGCTGGGGCGCTTCGATGTGGCCGGGGTGATGAGCTTGTACGCGGTCTGCATCGCCTGCTGGTGGCAGGCTGGTCAACTGACCGGCATGGGCTGGGGCTATGACCTGTCGCTGCTCGTGGCCGCCGCACAAGCCCTGTACCACTACACGCTGATCAAGGGCCGCGAACGCCTGGCCTGCTTCCAGGCCTTCCGCCTCAACCACTGGCTCGGCCTCACCGTGTGGGTGGGCGTGGTCGCCGACCTGGCCTTGCGGGGCTGAGCCCCGACGTCGCGGCGCTCAGGCCATTGCGCCTGCGTTCAACGCCCGAACTCGTCACCCAACTCGGCCGCACGCTGTTGCGCGGCCCGCATCGCCGCCACGAAGGTGTCCTTCACGCCCTTGGATTCCAGGTGGGTCAGCGCCGCATACGTGGTGCCGCCCTTGGACGTCACCCGCTCGCGCAACACCGCCGGGCTCACGTCCGACTGTTGTGACAGGGCGGTGGCGCCGGCAAACGTGGCCTGCGCCAGCAAGCGACCCTGCTCGGCACTCAGGCCCATGTCCTGCGCGGCCTGCATCATGGCTTCGATGAAATAGAACACATAGGCCGGGCCCGAGCCCGACAAGGCCGTCACGGCGTCCAGGTCGGCCTCCTGGGCCACCCACAGGTGCGCGCCGGTTGAGCTCACCATGCCTTCGATGGCTGCACGCTCGTCCGCGCTCACTTCAGCGCGGGCGAACAGACCGGTCATGCCTTGGCCGACCAGCGCTGGCGTGTTGGGCATGGCCCGCACGATGCGCGGCGTGCCCAGCCATCGGGCGATGTCGTCGGTGCGCAGACCCGCCATCACGCTGTAGTGCAGGGCTTGCGCCGTCAGCGGCGCATAGCTCTGCGCCGCGTCCTTGAACTGTTGCGGCTTGACCGCCCACACTACGGTGCGCGCCGTGCGCAGCGCGTCGTCCGGGCCGGCGGCGGTTTGAACCCCCAGCGTGTCGGTCAGGCGCTGACGCTGCTCGGGCACCGGGTCAATGACCAGGATGCTGGCCGGGGTGGCGCCCTGACGCAAGAGGCCACCAATGATGGCGGTGGCCATGTTGCCGCCGCCGATGAATGCGATGTCGATGGAAGTGCTCATGCCCGCCATCATGCCGCAATCGCGCCAGGCCCCGGGCCACCCGCGGTCCGCTGCCGCCTCAACGCTGACCAAACAGCGCCGTGCCCACCCGCACCATCGTCGAACCCTGCGCCACGGCGGCTTCCAGGTCGGCGCTCATGCCCATCGACAGCACATCCAGCGGCAGCCCGGCGGCACGCAGTTGCTCGAACACCACACGCACCTGCGCCAGCGCTTCGGCCTGCACGGCCGGATCGGGGGAAGGCGCCGGCAAAGCCATCACGCCGCGCAGTTGCAGTCGGGCCAGCGCGGCCACGGCCTGTGCCAGCGCCAGGGCCTCGCCCGGCGCCACACCGCTCTTGCTGTCCTCGCCACTGGTGTTGACCTGGATGCACACCTGCAAAGGCGGCAGATGCGCCGGACGCTGCTCATTCAGGCGCTGGGCAATCTTGAGCCGGTCCACGCTTTGCACCCAGTCAAAGTGCTCGGCCACCACACGGGTCTTGTTGCTCTGCAGCGGGCCGATCAGGTGCCAGGTGATCTGCTCGCGCAGGTCCGCCAGCTCGGCGATCTTGTCGAGGGCCTCTTGCACGTAGTTTTCGCCAAACCAACGCTGCCCGGCGTGAAATGCGTCGCGCACCGTTACGGCTGGAAACGTTTTGCTGACGGCCAGCAGCGTGACACTGTCAGCTGGACGCCCCGTTTGTGCACACGCTGCCTGAATCCGGTTTCGTACGAGTTGCAGGTTGTTCGCGATCGTCGCCATAATGGGTCTGTAACGAATGACAGGTCGACATCATCCATGGATATCACCCAACTGCTGGCCTTCTCGGTCAAAAACAAGGCCTCTGACCTCCACTTGTCGGCAGGCTTGCCTCCGATGATCCGGGTGAACGGCGACGTGCGCCGCATCAACGTCGATGCGCTGGACCACAAACAGGTCCACGAAATGATGTACGACATCATGAACGACGCCCAGCGCAAGCACTTCGAAGAAACACTCGAGTGCGACTTCTCGTTCGAGATCCAGGGCCTGGCGCGCTTTCGCGTCAACGCCTTCAACCAGAACCGCGGCGCCGGCGCCGTGTTCCGGACCATTCCGTCCAAGATCCTGACGCTCGAGCAGCTCAACTGCCCCAAGATCTTCGGTGACCTCGCGCTCAAGCCGCGCGGTCTGGTGCTGGTCACGGGCCCCACGGGCTCGGGCAAGTCCACCACGCTGGCGGCCATGGTGAACCACCTCAACGAAACCGAATACGGTCACATCCTCACGGTGGAAGACCCGATCGAATTCGTGCACGAGGCCAAGAAGTGCCTGATCAACCAGCGCGAAGTCGGCCCGCACACCATGAGCTTCTCGAACGCCCTGCGTTCGGCCCTGCGTGAAGACCCCGACTGCATCCTGGTGGGCGAATTGCGTGACCTGGAGACCATCCGCCTGGCCCTGACCGCCGCCGAAACCGGCCACCTGGTTTTCGGCACCCTGCACACCTCCAGCGCCGCCAAGACCATCGACCGTGTGGTCGACGTCTTCCCCGCTGCCGAAAAGGAAATGGTGCGCGCCATGCTGTCCGAGTCGCTGCAGGCCGTCATTTCTCAAACGCTGTGCAAGATCAAGGACGGCAGCGGCCGCGTCGCCGCGCACGAGATCATGATCGGCACCTCCGCGATCCGCAACCTGATCCGCGAAAACAAGATCGCCCAGATGTACTCGTCCATCCAGACCGGCAGTGGCCTGGGCATGCAGACGCTCGACCAGAACCTCACCGACCTGGTGCGGCGCAACATCATCTCGCCCGCTGAAGCCCGCTCCAAGGCCAAGATTCCCGAAAACTTCCCGGGCTGAGCTTCAAGACGCGCGCCACCTTCACCGACTTTCCCCAAAAAAATCAGGACACGACCATGGAACGCGACCAGGCATCCAAATTCATCAACGACCTGCTCAAACTCCTGATTTCACGGGGCGGCTCCGACCTCTTCCTCACGGCCGAGTTCCCGCCCGCCATCAAGGTCGACGGCAAGATCAACAAGGTCTCCCCCCAACCCCTGAGTGGCTCACACACCATGGCGCTGGCGCGCGCCATCATGAACGACAAGCAGGCCGCCGAGTTCGAGCGCACCAAAGAGTGCAACTTCGCGATCTCGCCCACGGGCATTGGCCGCTTCCGCGTCAACACCTACATCCAGCAAGGTCAGGTCGGCATCGTGCTGCGGGTCATCCCGGCGCACCTGCCCACCATCGACGGCCTGGGCCTGCCTCTGATCCTCAAGGATGTGGCCATGGCCAAGCGTGGTCTGGTCATCTTCGTGGGCGGCACCGGCTCCGGTAAGTCCACCTCGCTGGCCGCCATGGTCGACCACCGCAACGAGAACTCCTACGGCCACATCATCACCGTCGAGGACCCGATCGAATTCGTGCACCCGCACAAGAACTGCATCGTCTCGCAGCGCGAAATCGGCATCGACACCGAAGGCTGGGAGCAAGCCCTCAAGAACACCCTGCGTCAGGCCCCCGACGTCATCCTGATGGGTGAAATCCGCGACCGCGAGACCATGGAGCACGCCATCCAGTTCTCCGAAACCGGTCACCTGTGCATGGCCACCCTGCACGCCAACAGCGCCAACCAGGCCCTCGACCGGATCATCAACTTCTTCCCCGAAGACCGCCGCGACCAGCTGCTGATGGACCTCTCGCTGAACCTGCGCTCGCTGGTGTCGCAGCGACTGCTGCCGCGCGAAGCGGGCAAGGGTCGGATCGCTGCGGTCGAAGTCATGCTCAACTCGCCACTCATCGCCGACCTGATCTTCAAGGGCGCGGTGGGCGAGATCAAGGAGATCATGAAGAAGTCGCGCGAACTGGGCATGCAGACCTTCGACCAGGCGCTGTTCGACCTCTACGAGGGCAACTACGTCACCTATGAAGACGCCCTGCGCAACGCCGACTCGCTCAACGACCTGCGCCTGCAGATCAAGCTGCACAGCCAGCGCGCTCGCAACCAGGACCTGTCGGCCGGTACCGAGCACTTCCAGATCGTCTGATCCCGGGCCTCGGGCCAGGGGTGTCTGACACAATCGGTTCTCCATCCCGGAGAGCCCGATGAACGTCGCCGACAAGACCTACGATCCCACGCCTGCCCGCCGCATCGCCTGCATCGGGCTGGGCACAATGGGCGCCCCCATGGCCGCCCACCTGCAGCGCGCCGGCCACACCGTCACCGTCTACAACCGCACGGCATCCAAAGCTGCCGACTGGGTGCAGGCGCACGGCGGTCATTCCGCGCCCACGCCCCGTGAGGCCGCCCAGCGCGCCGACATCGTCGTCACCTGCGTGGGCAACGACGACGACCTGCGCGAGGTCTGCACCGGCCCGCAAGGCGTGTTCCACGGCCTCGCCCCCGGCGCCGTCGTCGTCGACCACACCACCACCTCGGCCGAAGTCGCCCGCGAACTCGCGCAGGCTGCCCGCGAACGCGGTTTCAGTTTCATCGACGCCCCCGTCTCGGGCGGCAACCTGGGCGCGATCAATGGCGTGCTCACGGTCATGTGCGGTGGCGATGCAGAGGCCTACGCCCGCACCCAGCCTGTCATTGCCGCCTACGCGCGCGCCGTCACCTACCTGGGCGAGAGCGGCGCCGGTCAACTGGCCAAAATGGTCAACCAAGTCGCCGTGGCCGGCCTGCTGCAAGGCCTGGCCGAGGCCCTGGCCTTCGGTCAGAAAGCCGGACTGGACATGACCCAGGTGCTGAACGTGATCTCACAAGGCGCCGCCAGCAGCTGGCAGATGGTCAACCGGGGCCCCACCATGATCGCCGACCAGTTCGACTTCGGCTTTGCTGTCGACTGGATGCGCAAGGACCTCGGTCTGGTGCTGGACGAAGGCCGTCGCCTGGGCGCACGCCTGCCCGCCACCGCGCTGGTCGATCAGTTCTATGCAGACGTGCAGGCGATGGAGGGCGGCCGGCTGGACACGTCCAGCCTGATCAAGCGCCTGCGTTAAATCGTCGGCTTGTGCTCTGCCACACCGGTTGCACCCGCCTGGTTTCCCAGGCTCGGCAACGTCAAGGCTGGGTGCTGCTCTGGCTGGCCGCCGGGCTGGCCGGGCTGGCCGGGCTGGCCGGGCGTGGCAGCTTGCGTGCCAGCTCATCCTCGCTGATGATCTGGAATACTTTGACCACCCGACGCACGCCTGAGATGGTCGACACCAGCTCGGCGACCCGGTTGGCCTCGCGCTCGGTCACCATGCCCATCAGGTAGACATCACCGCGCTCGACCACCACGTCGAAGGCATTGCTCATCACGTCGCGTGCGTCCACCAGTGTGGCGCGCACCTTGGTGGCCACCAACAGGTCACTCGAGCGCGACGAGATCGTGCTGTTCAGGCCCACGATCAGCTCATTGACCACGCCCGACACGTTCTCGGTCTGCTCAGCCGCAGCGGCGGCAGCCGCACGATCGGCGTCGGTCGGCACCTCGCCGGTCAGCAGCACCATGCGGTTGTAGGCATGCACATTCACATGTCCGCGGTCTTTCAGCGCGTCCCGGATGCGGTTGCCCGCCTTGATCTTGATCGTCTGGTCTTCCAGCTGCATGCCCGAGGTGCGGCGATCCGTGGCCACAAAGGCGCCACCCACGGCGGTGCCCAGCACCAGCGGCGCGCAGGCCGACAGGCTCAGGGCGGCGGCCAGGGCCGCAGTCCAGCGCAACACAGTGGGGGTGAAAGTCGAACGGCTCATCAGGCATCCTCTCCAAGCAGGTGGGTGTCCACGGCCGCACACAGGCCTTCCAGGGCCAGCCAGGCGATCGCAAACAAGGTGGACTCGCGCGTGCCCGGCAGGGGCACCCACACATCCGTGTCACGCAATTGCGGCCCCAGCGTGCGGGCCGCCTCTCCTGTGAAGATCACCAAAGTCAGATCCAGTTCCGCCGCCGCTGCCGTGGCTGCCAGCAGATCGGGGTCATCGCGCTCCAGCGAAAACGCCAGCCACACATCCCCTGGATGACCCAGCGCACGTACCTGTTGCGTCAAGGTGGACTGCATCGGGCCGGCGGGCGGCACCAGGGCGACGGCCGACAGGGGAGGACGCTCGCGCCCGGTCCCCCGCACCAGCCATGTGGCGGCCTGCTGGGCCAGCCAGGCCGCTTCACCTTCGCCGGCGCACAGCACCTTGCCGCCTGACGTGATGGTGTGCATGAGGGCCAGGGCCGCGTAGTTCAACTGCTGGGCCAACCGCTCGGACGACTGATACAACCAGTCGGCGGTTTCCAGCAAGGGTTGCTGCAGATAAGACTGCTGAAAGGAGGATTCCGGCATGGCGCGGATGATACGGCAGCGTTGGCCCCCACCGGTGTCAGGACGCATCAAAGGCCGCAGGCAGCCAGGTGACATCCTCGCCATCGATCGCCACCACATCAAACCGACAGGGCGGCCACACCTTCAGGTTCGACAGGTAAAACTGAGCACCCAGGATGCACCGCCGCTGCTTGCCCCGCGTCACCGTGGCCGCCGCGCCCCCGTGCGTGCGCGCACTGCGCTGACGCACCTCCACGAACACCAGCGTGCCATCCGCGTCCGGAGCGCGCATGATCAGGTCCACCTCGGCGCCGCGCGCACTCGGGCCGCGCGCCACCCGATAATTGCGTTCCACCAGCGTCAGGCCCTGCGCCAGCAAATGCTGCAGCGCCCGCTCCTCCGCCTCATCTCCCCGGGACTTTGTTGTGACCATCGATGCCAATCTGCTGCTCCAGGCGGCCCAACACGTGGCCGGCGGCCAACAGTATCCCAAAGGCGCGCTCTACCTCATCGCCACACCCATCGGCAACCTGGCCGACATCACCCTGCGCGCCGTCCAGGCCCTCACTCTGGTCGACGTCGTGGCCTGTGAAGACACCCGCGTCACCGGCGGCTTCCTGCGCCACCTGGGCATGGACAAGCGCCTCGTGCCCCTGCACCAGCACAACGAAGTCGGGGGCGCCCAGGCCCTGATCGAGCTCATGCAGGCCGGCCAGCGCGTCGCCTACGTCAGCGATGCCGGCACCCCCGCCGTCTCCGACCCTGGTGCCCACCTCGTGCAGGCCGCCCAGGCCGCCGGCCTCACCGTGGTGCCCCTGCCGGGCGCCAGCAGCGTCACCACCGCCATGAGCGTGGCCGGCGACACCGTCGCCCAAGGCTTTCGCTTCCTGGGCTTCCTGCCCTCCAAAGGCGCCGCCCGCCAGACCCTCCTGCGCGAAGTGGCCGGCCAGTCCTGCAGCCTGGTGCTGTTCGAAGCCCCGCACCGCATCGAAGCCCTCGCCCGCGATCTGGTCGAGGTCCTGCCCCAAGGCCGCCTCACCCTGTGCCGCGAACTCACCAAGCAGTTCGAAGAGATCGCCACCTTGCCCGTGGCCGACTTCCCCGCCTGGCTCACCGCCGAGCCGCACCGCCAGCGCGGCGAATTTGTCATCGTCGTGCACGCCCAGCCCGAGGCCGCCGCCGAGACCCTGCTGACCGCACCGCAGGCCACGCTCTTGCAGACCTTGGTGCAGCACCTCCCCGTCAAACAAGCTGCGGGCCTGCTGTCTGACGTCACCGGCCTGCCGCGCAAGGCCTTGTACGAGCAGGCCTTGGCCTACCGAACCGCAACCGATGCCCATGATGCCGACGACTGATGGCCACCATGCCTACAATGCGCCCATGATCGCTGTTGACGCCACCATCGCCCGCCTCCAGACTGCCCGTGAGCTGCTGCTTGCGCCTTACCAGCTGGACGAGTCCACCCTGCTCAAAGCCCTGCGGGTCATCACCGACCACCGGGTCGACGATGCTGACCTCTACTTCCAGTACACGCGCAGCGAAGGCTGGAGCCTGGAAGAGGGCATCGTCAAGTCCGGCAGCTTCGGCATCGACCAGGGCGTGGGCGTGCGCGCCATCTCCGGCGAGAAGACGGCCTTCGCCTACTCCGACGACATCTCTGAAGCGGCCCTGCTCGATGCCGCCCGCACCGTGCGCACCATCGCCGCCGCTGGCCAGAGCCGCAAGGTCAAGGTGGGTGAGCCCCGCGTCGCCCCCAGTCGCACCCTCTACCCGTCCTTCGACCCCATCGCGTCGCTGGACAGCACCGCCAAGGTCGCCCTCCTCGAAGACGTCGAGCGTCGCGCCCGTGCCAAGGACCCCCGCATCGTGCAGGTCATGGCCGGCCTCGGCTGTGAATACGACGTCGTCATGGTCGCCCGCGCGGACGGCACGATGGCCGCCGACGTGCGCCCCCTGATCCGCCTGTCCCTCACTGTCATCGCCGAGCAGCATGGTCGCCGCGAAGTCGGCTCCGCTGGCGGCGGCGGCCGCTACGACCTCAGCTACTTCAGCCAGGCCGTCACCCAAACCTATGTGGACCAGGCCGTGCACGCCGCACTGGTCAACCTCGAAGCCCGCCCCGCGCCGGCTGGCGAGATGACCGTGGTCCTGGGCAACGGCTGGCCCGGCATCCTGCTGCACGAAGCCGTCGGCCACGGCCTGGAGGGCGACTTCAACCGCAAGGGCTCCAGCGTCTTCTCCGGTCGCATCGGCCAGCGCGTCGCGGCCAAGGGCGTCACCATCCTGGATGACGGCACCCTGCCGGACCGCCGCGGCTCGCTCAACATCGACGACGAAGGCCACGCTACCCAGCGCACTGTCCTCATCGAAGACGGCATCCTGCGCAACTACATGCAGGACGCCACCAACGCCCGCCTGATGAAGACCGCGCCCACCGGCAACGGTCGCCGTGAAAGCTACGCCCACCTGCCCATGCCGCGCATGACTAACACCTACATGCTGGCCGGCGACAAGGACCCGCAGGAAATCGTCGCCTCCATCGACCGGGGTCTGTACGCCGTCAATTTCGGTGGCGGCCAGGTCGACATCACCAGCGGCAAGTTCGTCTTTTCGGCCTCCGAGGCCTACTGGGTCGAGAACGGCAAGATCCAGTATCCCGTCAAGGGTGCCACCCTGATCGGCAACGGCCCCGATGCCATGACCCGCGTCAGCATGATCGGCAACGACCTGGCTCTCGACCCGGGCGTGGGTACCTGTGGCAAAGAAGGGCAGAGCGTCCCGGTCGGCGTCGGCCAGCCCACCTTGCGGATCGACGGCTTGACCGTCGGCGGTACCGCCTGATTTTTTGCATCCCTGCGTCGCCTGGCGCAGGGATGTTTCGCCCCTTGTAATTTTTATGCAGACAGTGCTTGACCCTTGCTCGGGTTCTCATGCATAATACAAGGCTTCGCTGCTCAAGCGATCAGTTCTGGCCTGGTTACCCTCGCTGGCCTGCTGCAAGACTCAAATTGCATCAGGCACGCGCTGCGGCAGGATTCTCGGAATTGAAAGCTTGTTCAGATCCGCCCGTTCTACGGGCCCAAGACTGACCGTTCGTTGTTGTGCAGTTGTTTGTGCAGCCGATCGGGCCAAGTTGGGGTACACCATGATCCAAATGCAATCGCGACTTGACGTCGCTGACAACACGGGTGCTAAGAGCGTCATGTGCATCAAGGTGCTCGGTGGCTCAAAGCGTCGTTACGCCGGTATTGGCGACATCATCAAGGTCAGCATCAAAGAAGCTGCTCCGCGTGGTCGCGTCAAAAAAGGCGAGGTTTACAGCGCTGTGGTCGTCCGCACTGCCAAGGGTGTTCGTCGTCCTGACGGCTCCCTGGTGAAATTCGATGGCAATGCCGCCGTGCTGCTGAACGCCAAGCTGGAGCCCATCGGCACCCGCATCTTCGGCCCCGTGACGCGTGAACTGCGTAGCGAGCGCTTCATGAAGATCGTGTCGCTGGCTCCCGAGGTTCTGTAACCCCTCGGCGCAACGCAAAGGACCGCTTTTATGAACAAGCTCAAGACAGGCGACCAGGTCATTGTTCTGACCGGCCGTGACAAAGGCAAGCGTGGCACCGTGTCCGCTCGCGTGGACGTCGACCATCTGCTGGTCGAAGGTGTGAACGTTGCCAAAAAGCACGTCAAGCCTAACCCTCTGAAGGGCACCACCGGCGGCATCGTTGACAAGACCATGCCAATTCATCAGTCCAACGTGGCAATTTTCAACCCTGCTTCTGGCAAGGCTGACCGCGTCGGTATCAAGCTCCTGGCTGACGGCAAAAAAGTGCGCGTCTTCAAGTCCAGCGGCGAAGAAATCAAGGCTTGAGGTCAAACATGGCTCAAACACAAGCTCGCCTGCAGCAGTTTTACCGCGAAAAGGTCGTTCCCGACCTGATGGCCAAGTTCGGCTACAAGTCGATCATGGAAGTGCCGCGTCTGTCCAAGATCACCCTGAACATGGGTGTCTCGGAAGCCGTGTCGGACAAGAAGGTCATGGAGCACGCCGTTAGCGACCTGACCAAGATCGCTGGCCAAAAGCCTGTGGTCACCATGTCCCGCAAGCCCATCGCCGGCTTCAAGATCCGCGAAAACATGCCCATCGGTTGCATGGTCACCCTGCGCGGTGCCACCATGTTCGAATTCCTGGACCGTTTCGTCACCATCTCGCTGCCTCGCGTTCGTGACTTCCGCGGTATTTCTGGTCGCTCCTTCGACGGTCGTGGTAACTACAACGTCGGCGTCAAGGAACAGATCATTTTCCCGGAAATCGAGTACGACAAGATCGATGCCATCCGTGGTCTGAACATCAGCATCACGACGACGGCCAAGTCCGACGACGAAGCGAAGGCTCTGCTGGCTGCTTTCAAGTTCCCGTTCAAGAACTGAGGTACATCGTGGCTAAAGTATCCCTCAAGCAGCGCGAAGCAAAGCGCGAACAACTGGTTGCCAAGTACGCTCAGAAGTACGCCGAACTGAAGGCCATCAGCAATGATGCCAAGAAGTCCGACGAAGAGCGTTACCTCGCCCGTCTGGAACTGCAAAAGCTGCCCCGCAATGCCAACCCGACCCGTCTGCGCGCTCGTTGCGGTCTGACTGGTCGCCCACGTGGCACCTTCCGTCAATTTGGTCTGGGTCGTAGCAAGATCCGTGAATTGGCTTTCGCTGGCGACATCCCCGGTGTCACCAAGGCGAGCTGGTAATCCCAGCAGGTCACGAACAGGAGTTATCCCATGAGCATGAGTGATCCCATCGCCGACATGCTGACACGCATTCGCAACGCCCAAATGGTCTCCAAGACCGGCGTGGCCATGCCGTCGTCAAAGCTGAAAGTCGCGATTGCCCAGGTCCTGAAGGACGAAGGCTATATTGACGGTTTCGCCGTCACCGGTGAGGCTGCAAAGCCCACGCTGGAAATTTCGCTGAAGTACTACGCTGGCCGTCCGGTCATCGAGCGCATCGAGCGTGTGTCCCGCCCCGGTCTGCGCATCTACAAGGGTCGTCACGCCATCCCTCAGGTCATGAATGGCCTGGGTGTTGCGATCGTGACCACCCCCAAGGGTGTCATGACCGACCGCAAGGCTCGCGCTGCCGGCATCGGTGGCGAAGTGCTCTGCTACGTCGCCTAATCGAGGAGGAATCGCAATGTCCCGCGTTGGAAAAATGCCGATCTCCGTCCCTCAAGGTGTGGACGTCCAGATCACCCCAGCCGCAGTCACCATCAAAGGCAGCCTCGGTACGCTGAGCCTGCCCTCCAACAGCCTGGTTGTCGTGACAAACGACGCCGGCGTGTTGAAGGTGGCGCCTGCCAATGATTCCGTGGCCGCTAACGCCATGTCCGGCACGATCCGTGCCCTGCTGAACAACACCGTCAATGGTGTCAGCAAGGGTTTCGAGAAGAAGCTGAACTTGGTTGGCGTGGGCTTCCGTGCCCAGGCCCAGGGCCAAAAACTGAACCTGCAAATTGGTTTCTCTCACCCCGTGGTGAAAGACATGCCAGCAGGCATCAAGGTTGAGACGCCCACCCCGACCGAAATCCTGATCAAGGGTTCCGATCGCCAGGTGGTTGGTCAGATTGCCGCCGAGATTCGTGCTTTCCGTCCGCCAGAGCCTTACAAGGGCAAGGGTATCCGGTACGCAGACGAGCGTGTGGTCATCAAAGAGACCAAGAAGAAGTAAGGAGCTGATTCATCATGGCAACAAGCAAGAAGGAACAGCGCCTGCGTCGCGCACGCCAGACGCGTGCCCGCATCGCCCTGCAAGGCGCAGTGCGTCTGACGGTCTTCCGCACCAATCTGCACATTTACGCCAGCGTGATTTCTGGCGACGGCAGCAAGGTCCTGGCCACCGCCTCGACCGCCGAGAAGGAAGTGCGCGAACAACTCAAGGCTTCCGGCAGCAACACTGCTGCAGCGTCCTTGATTGGCAAGCGCATCGCCGAGAAGGCCAAAGCTGCTGGCGTCGAGAAGGTCGCTTTCGACCGCGCTGGATACCAGTACCACGGTCGTGTGAAGGCCTTGGCTGAAGCCGCGCGTGAAGCCGGTCTTCAGTTCTAAGCCGCGTCTGCAACCGGAAGGAATTTCAAATGGCTAAGTTTCAACCCAAGGTAGCGGACGAAGGTCGCGACGACGGTCTGCGCGAGAAAATGATCCAGGTGAACCGCGTGACCAAAGTGGTCAAGGGCGGTCGGATCATGGGCTTCGCAGCACTGACCGTGGTAGGCGATGGCGATGGCCGCGTTGGCATGGGCAAGGGTAAGGCGCGTGAAGTGCCCCTGGCCGTGCAAAAGGCGATGGACCAAGCTCGTCGCAACATGGTCAAGGTCTCGCTGAAGAACGGTTCCGTGCACCACAACATCCGTGGCGAACACGGTGCAGCCAAGGTGCTGCTGGCTCCGGCTCCCGCCGGTACCGGCATCATCGCTGGCGGCCCGATGCGCGCTGTGTTTGAAGTGATGGGCGTGACCGACATCGTGGCCAAGAGCCTCGGTTCGAGCAACCCTTACAACATGGTTCGCGCCACGTTCGACGCCCTCAACAAGGCGACGACCCCGGCCGAAGTCGCTGCCAAGCGCGGTCTGAACGTTGAAGACATCTTCAACTGATCGCGGGAGAGCTGAGATGAGCGAAAAGAAAACTGTCACCGTCAAGCTGGTGCGTAGCCCGATCGGCACCCGTGCCGATCACCGCGCCACCGTGCGTGGTTTGGGTCTGCGTGGCATGAACAGCACGTCTGTCCTGGAAGACACACCTGCTGTCCGCGGCATGATCAACAAGATCAGCTACATGGTCGTGGTGCTGTAAGCACTTTGACACTGGGGAATACCATGGAACTCAATAGCATCAAGCCCTCCGCTGGCGCCAAGCATGCCAAGCGCCGTGTCGGTCGCGGCATCGGCTCCGGCCTGGGCAAGACCGCTGGTCGCGGTCACAAGGGTCAGAAGTCGCGTTCGGGCGGCTACCACAAGGTGGGTTTCGAAGGCGGTCAAATGCCTTTGCAACGTCGCCTGCCCAAGCGCGGTTTCAAGTCGCATCTGCTGAAGTACAACGCCGAGATCACCCTGTCCGAGCTGCAAGCTCTGGGCGCGGCTGAAGTCGACGTCCTGTCGCTCAAGCAAGCCGGCCTGATCCCCCAGATCGCCAAGGTGGTCAAGGTCATCAAGTCTGGCGAACTGTCGGCCAAGGTTGTGCTCAAGGGTATCGGCGCTACTGCCGGCGCCAAGGTCGCAATCGAAGCTGCAGGTGGCTCGCTGGCTGAATAAGCCAACGAACACGGCGCGAACTTAAGACAGAGAACGGACTCAGCGTGGCAACCTCTCCCACACAACTGGCTCAAAGCGGCAAGTATGGCGACCTGCAACGTCGCTTGATCTTCCTGCTGCTCGCCTTGGTTGTCTACCGCATCGGGGCGCATATCCCCGTGCCCGGTATCGACCCGGCGCAGCTGCAACAGTTGTTCAAGGGCCAGCAAGGCGGCATCCTGAGTCTGTTCAACATGTTCTCGGGGGGCGCGTTGTCGCGCTTCACCGTGTTCGCGCTGGGCATCATGCCCTACATTTCTGCGTCCATCATCATGCAGATGATGGGCTATGTGGTACCCACCCTCGAAGCCTTGAAAAAGGAAGGCGAGGGCGGTCGCCGCAAGATCACCCAGTACACGCGTTTTGCGACGCTGGGCTTGGCCTTGTTCCAGTCCTTCGGCATTGCCGTCGCACTGGAGGGCACGCCTGGTCTGGTGATCGACCCTGGTTTTGGTTTCCGCATGACTGCGGTGATCAGCCTGACTGCCGGCACCATGTTCCTCATGTGGCTGGGTGAGCAAATCACCGAACGCGGTCTGGGCAACGGTATTTCGATCCTGATTTTTGGCGGTATCGCTGCGGGTCTGCCCTCTGCCTTGGGTGGCCTGTTCGAGCTGATCCGCACCGGTGCCATGAGCATCCCGGCAGCCATCTTCATCCTGGCGCTGGTTGTGATGGTCACCTATTTGGTGGTGTTTGTGGAGCGGGGTCAGCGCAAGATCCTGGTCAACTACGCCAAGCGACAGGTCGGCAACCGTGTCTACGGTGGTCAGTCTTCGCACCTGCCTTTGAAGATCAACATGGCTGGCGTGATCCCTCCGATCTTCGCTTCGTCGATCATCCTGCTGCCGACGACCGCAGTGAGCTGGTTCGCCACCGGTGACAGCATGCGTTGGCTCAAGGACATCGCCGGGATGTTGTCGCCAGGCCAGCCGATCTATGTGCTTCTGTATTCTGTTGCGATCGTCTTCTTCTGCTTCTTCTACACGGCGCTGGTGTTCAACAGCCGTGAAACAGCAGACAACCTGAAGAAGAGCGGTGCTTTCATTCCTGGTATCCGTCCTGGTGACCAGACTGCCCGATACATCGACAAGATTCTCGGCCGTCTGACTCTGGTGGGTGCGGTGTATATCACGGCCGTGTGCCTGCTGCCCGAGTTCCTCGTGCTCAAGTACAACGTTCCGTTCTATTTTGGTGGGACGTCCCTGCTCATCATCGTCGTTGTCACGATGGATTTCTGGGCACAGGTTCAGTCCTACGTCATGTCTCAGCAGTACGACTCGCTGCTGAAGAAGGCAAGTTTCAAGTCGAACTGAACCGCACCAGCTGGTCTGGTGTGATGAAGAAGGATCAGGTGACCTGATCGCCCGGTTGAGTCAGGGCTGCGACACCTTAAACAGGTGGACGTGCTCCTTCAGCACAGTTTTGATGAGGCCGGCAGGCTGCATCACTTCCAAGCGTCGCGCTTTTGCATTACAATCGCGGATTGCTCTGGCCAAAAGTGACGTTGACTGCTTGCCGTACGTTTTGAGTCGTGCTCGCATCGTGTTCCGGGCGAAGTGAGCTTGAATTAGTTGACCCCGGAAACGTGGGCGAATTTCCGCTGAGAGATCAGCGGTTCAGGAGAAGACCATGAAAGTCTCGGCATCCGTCAAGAAGATGTGCCGTAATTGCAAAATCATCCGCCGCAAGGGCGTGGTTCGCGTGATTTGCACCGACCCGCGTCACAAGCAGCGTCAAGGCTAACCGCCTGACCTGGCGACGACACAAGCGTTCAGAGGACAGTTATGGCACGTATTGCTGGCATCAACATTCCGCCGCACAAGCATACCGAAATCGGTCTGACTTCGATCTACGGCATTGGTCGCACCACCGCGCAGAAAATCTGCTCGGCGGCCGGCATTCCCTTCAATAAGAAGATCAAGGAATTGACCGACGGCGATTTGGAAAAGATTCGGGAAGAAGTAGGCAAGCTCACCATTGAAGGTGACCTGCGCCGCGAGCTCTCGATGAACATCAAGCGACTGATGGACCTGGGCTGCTATCGCGGCTTCCGTCACCGTCGTGGTCTGCCCCTTCGTGGCCAACGCACTCGCACTAACGCTCGCACTCGCAAGGGTCCGCGTAAGGCGATCGCTGGCAAGAAGTGATCAGGCTAAGCGACTGAGTTCAAGAGAGATAAATCATGGCTAAAGCACCTGCGAACAGCGCTGCACGTCGTGTAAGCAAGAAGGTCCGCAAGAACATTGCTGACGGTATTGCCCACGTGCACGCATCCTTCAACAACACCATCATCACCATCACGGACCGTCAGGGCAATTCCCTGGCTTGGGCTTCGTCTGGTGGTCAAGGCTTCAAGGGCTCGCGTAAGTCCACGCCGTTCGCTGCCCAGGTGGCTGCTGAAGTGGCAGGTCGCGCAGCTCAGGAGCAAGGCATCAAGAACCTCGATGTCGAGATCAAGGGCCCCGGTCCTGGTCGCGAATCGTCGGTGCGCGCCCTGGCTTCGCTGGGTATCCGCATCGCTTCGATCTCTGACGTGACGCCTGTGCCGCACAACGGCTGCCGTCCCCAGAAGCGTCGTCGCATCTGATGTGATTTGCTGGCTTGCCTTTCAGGCGGGCCGCTCCACACCTCGCGGGTCATGGTGACATGGCCGGCGAGGTTGTTTCGTTGCGTATTTCTGACGCGCCTCAGGGTGTTTCAGAGTGAGCAACTCGCTTGCTATAATGGCAGGCTCTTTGCGGTTTTGCGGCTGTGGCGTTTTTGCGCTCGGGCCGTGACCGATAAGCCCACCGTCTGTGCTGGTGTTCATCGCCGCCAGACTCGCGTCGGCCCATGCTGACGTCAGAAAGATTACAAGGACACGAAAAGTGGCACGTTACCTCGGACCCAAGGCCAAACTGGCCCGCCGTGAAGGCACCGACCTGTTTTTGAAGAGCGCCCGTCGCCCCATCAGCGACAAGGCCAAGTTTGACACGAAGCCTGGCCAGCATGGCCGCACTTCGGGCTCGCGCACCTCTGACTTCGGTCTGCAACTGCGTGAAAAGCAGAAGGTCAAGCGCATGTACGGCGTGCTGGAGAAGCAATTCCGCCGCTACTTCGCTGAAGCCGAGCGTCGCAAGGGCAACACCGGTGCCAACTTGCTGACCCTGCTGGAATCGCGTCTCGACAACGTGGTGTACCGCATGGGCTTTGCCTCCACACGTGCGGAAGCTCGCCAGTTGGTGGGTCACAAGGGCGTGGTCGTGAACGGTCAAGTCGTGAACATCCCGTCCTTCCTGGTCAAGACCGGCGACGTGGTTGCCGTGCGTGAAAAGGCCAAGAAGCAAGTCCGCGTTCTGGAAGCATTCAAGCTGGCCGAGTCGATCGGCATGCCTGGTTGGGTTCAGGTTGACGGCACGAAACTTGAAGGCGTGTTCAAGAAGAGCCCGGACCGTGACGAGTTCGGCTCCGACATCAACGAATCGTTGATCGTCGAACTGTATTCTCGTTAATGCACCCTACAGGCTGCACTGCACGGCGTTGTGTCGTGCCGTGCGGCCTTGTGCATTTTTATTTCAGGGCCGGAGCAGCCGCTCCGGTTGGTCCAGCGGCCTTATCGGTGTAACGAGCCGAGGGTATTGACAGGAAGACCTCATGCAAACCAATTTGCTGAAACCCAAAGCCATTCAGGTGGAACCGCTGGGCGGTAACCGTGCCAAGGTCACGCTCGAACCGTTCGAGCGCGGCTACGGCCACACCCTCGGCAACGCGCTCCGTCGCGTGTTGCTGTCGTCGATGGTCGGTTTCGCGCCTACGGAAGTCACGATCGCTGGCGTCCTGCACGAGTACTCCGCCATTGATGGCGTTCAGGAAGATGTGGTTCACATCATGCTGAACCTCAAGGGTGTGGTGTTCCGTCTGCACAACCGTGATGAAGTCACGCTGGTGCTGCGCAAGGATGGCGAAGGCCCGGTCACGGCCGCTGACATCCAGACGCCGCACGACGTCGAGATCATCAATCCTGGTCATGTGATCGCCCACCTGTCGCAAGGCGGCAAGCTGGACATGCAGATCAAGATTGAAAAGGGCCGTGGCTACGTGCCGGGCAACATCCGTCGCTATGGCGAGGAAAGCAGCAAGGCCATTGGCCGCATCGTGCTGGACGCCTCGTTCTCGCCGGTTCGTCGCGTGAGCTACACGGTCGAAAGCGCCCGTGTGGAGCAGCGTACCGACCTGGACAAGCTGGTCATGGAAATCGAAACCAACGGCGCCATCACGCCTGAAGAATCGATCCGTGCTTCGGCCAAGATCCTGGTGGAGCAGCTGGCTGCGTTCGCGCACCTGGAAGGCAACGATCTGCAGACGCTGATCGATGCACCGAAGTCCAGCGCCGTGTTCGATCCGATCCTGCTGCGTCCGGTGGACGAGCTGGAGCTGACCGTGCGTTCGGCCAACTGCCTCAAGGCCGAGAACATCTACTACATCGGCGACCTGATCCAACGTACCGAGACCGAATTGCTCAAGACCCCGAACCTGGGTCGCAAGTCGCTCAACGAGATCAAGGAAGTGCTGGCCTCCCGTGGTTTGGCTCTGGGTTCGCGCCTGGAAGCCTGGCCTCCTCAAGGCCTGGACAAGCGCTGATTTTTGAAAGTGCGTGATCCCATCTTGGGTCACGCGGTGCACCCGGCGGTACCTTGAAACGGCCGTCGGTTTTTATAAGTAAGAAAGGACTAGCACCATGCGTCATGGACACGGACTCCGTAAACTCAACCGCACTTCGTCGCACCGTCTGGCGATGCTGCGCAACATGGCCAACTCGCTCATCGAGCACGAAGCCATCAAGACCACCGTCCCCAAAGCCAAGGAACTGCGTCGCGTTGTCGAGCCGCTGATCACCCTGGCCAAGGAGCCGACTCTGGCCAACAAGCGTCTGGCTTTCGACCGTCTGCGTAACCGCGACAACGTCGTCAAGCTGTTCAACGTGCTGGGCCCGCGCTTTGCCAAGCGTCCTGGCGGCTACACCCGCATTCTGAAGATGGGCTTCCGCGTGGGCGACAACGCCCCGATGGCCTACATGGAACTGGTTGAGCGCACCGAAGAAGCTGCTGTCGAAGGCGCTGCTGAATAAGCAGCCTGGCGTTCGACGCCCTCAAGCCCGTCACGTGCAAGCGTGGCGGGTTTTTTCTTTGGTCAACGCTTTTGAACGGAGTGATGGGCGCATCAGTGGGTGAGTGAGCGCTCGGCTCGCACACGGCGCGGGGCCTTTTCGACCTTTTTGCGGATGCTACTGGTCAAGCGGGATAAGTTGTGCCATAATAGCTTTCTCTGTCGCGGGGTGGAGCAGTCTGGTAGCTCGTTGGGCTCATAACCCAAAGGTCGTTGGTTCAAATCCGGCCCCCGCAACCAAAATTTGGCGAAAGCCTAGAAAAGCCTGTTGTCTCAGAGCGGCTTTTCGTTTCCAGTGCATGTTGCAGCTTCGGCTGTCAGCATGAAGTCAGAAGTTGCTTCTGGCGCGTCACCTCTGTCGCGGGGTGGAGCAGTCTGGTAGCTCGTTGGGCTCATAACCCAAAGGTCGTCGGTTCAAATCCGGCCCCCGCAACCAAGTTTGAAGGCCCTCGCAAGAGGGCCTTTTTTCGTTGGCGCCGCGTCATCGGCGCAGTGCGCGGCGAGGCGGTCAGCCCGACTGGGCCAGTGCCCGCCCAATCACCAGGCGCTGGATGTCGCTGGCGCCTTCGTAGATCTGACAGACCCGCACGTCCCGGTAAATGCGCTCGACCGGGAAGTCACTGACATAGCCATAGCCGCCGTGGATCTGGATGGCGTCGGAGGCCACTTTCTCGGCCATCTCGGACGCAAACAGCTTGGCCATGGATGCCTCCGTCAGGCAGGGCTGGCCGGCGTCTTTCAGTTGAGCGGCACGCCAGACCATCAAGCGCGCGGCGTCGACCTGGGTGGCCATGTCGGCGAGGCGGAAGCTGACCGCCTGGTGTTCGATGAGTGGCTTGCCGAAGGACTCGCGTTGACGTGCATAGGCGAGGGCGGCTTCCAGCGCGGCGCGGGCCATGCCGATGCACTGCGCAGCGATCCCGATTCGCCCCGCTTCGAGCTGCGACAAGGCGATGCGATAGCCTTCCCCGGGTGCACCGATGAGGGCGTCGAGCGGGACGCGGCAGCTCTCGAAAATGATTTGCGCGGTGTCGCTGGCGCGTTGCCCCAGTTTGTCTTCGACGCGAGCGACGATGTAGCCGGGGGTGGCGGTGGGCACGAGAAAGCAGGAGATGCCTTTCTTGCCTGCGCTCTTGTCGGTGACGGCCAGCACGATGGCGACATCGGCGTGTTTGCCGGTTGTGATGAACTGCTTGACGCCATTGAGCACCCAGTGATCGCCGTCCTGTGTGGCGCTGGTGCGGATGGCCGAAGCGTCGGAGCCCACGTGAGGTTCGGTCAGGCAGAAGCAGCCCAGGGCCTCGCCCTTGGCGAGCGGGACCAGCCAGCGTTGCTTTTGATCTTCGCTGCCGTACTTGGCGGTGATGCCGCAGGGCAGCGAGTTCTGGACGCTCACGATGGTGGAGGTGGCGCCATCACCGGCCGCGATCTCTTCGATGGCCAGCACGAGGCTCATGTAGTCCAGGCCGGCGCCGCCATAGGCCTCGGGCACGGTCATGCCCATGACGCCGAGGGCGCCGAGCTCTCTCAGTGCTTCGGCGGGAAAGGTGTGGTGGCGGTCCCAGTCGGCAGCATGGGGAGCCAGGCGCTCGCGGGCGAAGGCGCGCAGGGTGTCGCGCAGCAGGGTTTGTTCGTGGTTGAGGATCATGGTGCGGGTGCTTTCACAGACGCTCGATGGCGATGGCCGTGGCCTCGCCGCCGCCGATGCACAGGCTGGCCACGCCGCGTTGCAAGCCACGTTGGCGCAGTGCCCCCAGGAGTGTCACGATGATGCGGGCCCCGGAGGCGCCGATGGGATGTCCGAGGGCGCAGGCTCCGCCATGGACGTTGACGCGCTCATGGGGCAGTTGCAGATCGTGCATGGCGGCCATGGTGACCACGGCGAAGGCTTCGTTGATCTCCCACAGGTCCACATCCTGGGTGGTCCAGTTCAGGCGCGTGAGCAGCGCACGCATGGCCCCCACCGGGGCCGTGGTGAACCAGGCTGGCTCTTGCGCGTGGGTGGCGTGGCCGCGGATCACGGCCAGCGGCGTGAGGCCCTGAGCTTGCGCTGCAGACAGGCGCATCAGCACCAGGGCGGCTGCACCGTCGGAGATGGAGCTGGAATTGGCGGCGGTGACGCTGCCGTCCTTGGCGAAAGCCGGTTTGAGCTGGGAGATCTTCTCGATCTGGGCCTTGGGTGGTTGTTCGTCTTGCTGCACCACGGTGTCACCCTGGCGTCCCGCCACGGTCACGGGTGTGATCTCCCAGTTGAAGTGACCGTCACGGATGGCGGCCTGGGCACGGGTGGTGGAGGTCACGGCGTAGGCGTCCTGGGCTTCGCGGGTGAAGCCGTAGTGGCGCGCGCAATCTTCGGCGAAAGTGCCCATGAGGCGGCCCCGGGTGGCGGCGCTGTAGTGGTCTTCCAGGCCATCGAAGAACATGTGGTCGATCATCTGGCCGTGGCCCAGACGCTGGCCGCTGCGCGCCTTGGGGAGCAGGTAGGGCGCATTGCTCATGGACTCCATGCCGCCGACCACGACGGCCTGGGCGCTGCCGGCCAGCAGCAGGTCGTGACCGAGCATGGTGGCCTTCATGCCGGAGCCGCAGACCTTGCTGATGGTGGTGCAGCCGGTGGACAGGGGCAGGCCGGCACCGAGGGAGGCCTGCCGCGCGGGCGCCTGGCCGAGTCCGGCGGGCAGCACGCAGCCCATCAGCACTTCGTCGATGGCTTCAGGGGGGAGCCCGCTGCGGGTGAGGGCGGCGGCGATGGCCTGGGCGCCGAGTTGCGGCGCCGTCAGGCTGGCGAGGCTGCCTTGAAAACCTCCCAAAGGCGTGCGGGCGGCGCTGACGATGACGATGGGGTCGGTGCTGGGGGTGAGTGTGGCGGGCATGAGCGTCTCCTGGGCAAGGATGTGACGAGGCGCCCTGAAGGGCGCATGTCGACGGGGATGTCTGCCAGTATGTCAGCCCATGTGGGTCTGCGAAACCCGGTGCGCATTCGCTTGTGGTGCGCAGGTGGCCCCTGAGGCGGGCAACGTACCGTCTTCCGTCCTCAGGCTCCCGCTTGGGCGCTCAGCGCACTGTGCTTGGAGATCAGCTTGAGGTGTGTCGGCTTTGCCAACGCTGCAGGGCGCCGCCCACCAGCATGGCAGGGACGAACAGCCAGGTCTCGCTGTTGCCGGACAGGATGGTGGCCAGGGCAGGGCCGGGGCAGTAGCCGGCCAGCCCCCAGCCGATGCCGAACAGCGCAGCGCCGCCGAGCAGTTTGCGGTCGAGCTGGGTCAACGTGGGCAGGTGGAAGCGATCGCCGTACAGGGGCACTGGACGGCGCAGGACGAAGCGGAAGGCCACGAGGGTGACCATCACCGCACCACCCATGACAAAGGCCAGGCTGGGGTCCCAATTGCCGGCCAGATCAAGGAAATCGAGCACCTTCAAAGGGTTGGTCATTTCAGCCACGGCCAGGCCGAGGCCGAACACGACACCGGCCACCAGGCTCACAAGGGGTTGCATCATGATGAGTTTCTCAGGGGGGCTCACAGGCCGAGCAGGTGGCGGGTGAGGAAGACGGTCGCGATGCCGGTGACCATGAAGACGCCGGTTGCGGCCAGCGAGCGTAACGAGAGACGGCCCAAGCCGCACACGCCGTGGCCGCTGGTGCAGCCGTTGCTCAGGGAGGTGCCATAGCCGACCAGCAGTCCGGCCACGATCAGCAGCACGGGGGAGATGTCGGCGCGAGGGTTGGCCGTGCGGCCGGTGAGCGTGAACCAGGCCCAGCTACCGCCAACCATGCCGAGCAGGAACAACAGGCGCCACAGCCAGAGACGGCGGGCCTGGTGGGTGCGCCAGGCATCGATCAGGCCGTGCGCGATGTTGCTGATGCCGGCGATGCGGCCCGTGCCCGCCAGCAGCACCACGGCCGAGGCACCGATCAGCAGGCCGCCGATCAGTCCGGTAACAGGGGTGAAATTGCTCATGTGAAAGAAATACAGGAAACCAGGAAACCGGCAGGCCGTTGTGGCAGCCTGCCGGTGTGTCAGAGTTTGAGGCTCAGCGGGTGAGCTTTAGAACTTCCATCCATAAGACACGCCGATGATGTCTTCCTTCAGGCGGATGTTGGCATCACCACCGCCATAGCCATCAGGAATGGCGCTCGTGCCCTTGACGGTCTTCTCGAAAGCGTGGGTGTAGTGGGCACTCCACTCGCTGTTGGCGCTGGCCTGCCAGGTGAAGCCGGCGGTCAGGTGGTCCTGCACCACACCGGGGGCCAGAACGTTGAGGAAAGCCTCACTCTTGGGGATGGGCTGGGTGGCGTGGCTGTAACCGGCGCGCAGGGTCCAGGCGTCGTTGAGCTGGTGGATGACGCCGAGCTTGACCACCTTGACGTCTTTCCAGCCGAAGCCGGGGCCGTTGGTGGAGCCCAGGAGCTGGCCCTGAGCCGTCAGCTGGCTCAACGGGTTGCCGACCGACTTGACATCACTCAGTTCGATCACCTGGTAGTCGAGGCCCAGGGTCCAGTCTTTGGCAGGTTGCCAAGAGACACCCACGCCGTAGTTGGCGGGGATGTCAAAGCCACCTTGCTCGGCGAACAGGCCTTTGTACTTGTCGAAACGACCCTGGATCTTGGACGCCCAGGTGGCGCCTAGGCGCCATTGCGGGGCGATCTGGCCGATCCAGCCCAGGCGCACGCCGACGCCGTTCGAGGTGTCGGTGCCCTGATTGTGGACGTTGCCGGAGGACTCGCTGGCAGCCGGCTGAGCGAAGGGAGTGAGGCCGCGGATAGAGAAGCGTTGATGCGCGAGGTTCAAGGCCGCGCCGAACACGTGATCGGACGTCGCTTTCCAGGCCACCGAAGGCGAGATGAACAGCTGCTCCAGGTTCATCTTGGTGGGGCCTTGCTCGCCGAAGCCGCCGAAACCGAAAGGACTGGTGTTGTAGCTGGTGTTCATGCCACCGTTGCCGTACACGGCCAAGCCCACGCTGAGCTGTGGGTTGATCTGGCGGGTATAGCCGAACTCAGGGATCAGGAAGAGGTCACGACCGTCAGCGCTGTATTTGCCGTTCAGTCCTGCGCCGTTGCCGGTGATCTCGGCACCACGGCTTGGATTGAACAGGTTCACGCCGACATCCAGACGATCACCCGTGAAGGCCGTGCCGGCCGGGTTGGTGGCGGCGGTCAGGCCGTCTTGCGGCAAGGCGATGCCCACGCCAGCGATCGCTTGCGATTTGACGCCGTAGCCGTGCGAGAAGTAGCCGTTGGTGGCCAGGGCCGATTGCGGCAGGGCGGTCGCGCAGAGGGCAGCGAAGGCGGCGGCACGCAAGGGCGAAGCGGGGAAGAGCTGGGACATGAACGTCATCCTCTGGGAGCTTGTACGGGTACGGGTTGGGGTGTCGAGGGCCCGACTGTACCGACAATGCGTCATGTCACGAACGACGATTTCGCAATGTCTTTATGCGCTAAGCGCATAAAGCAAGCTTGGAGCGAGGAGGGAATGTTTCAAGGCGCCGGGGGGCGTTGTTCCTTGGCCAGCAGCTTGTCCACGCGGGCCTGGGCGCGGTTGCGCACCAGGAAGCGCTCCAGACTGGTGACATCGGCCATCAGGTGATCGGCTTGCAGGGTGCAACGGCTCAGGCGGCTGGCTTGCTGGGCGGGCGCGAGCTGGCTCCAGCGGCCCTCTGCCGCCTTGAGCATCTGGTCCGCTTCAGGGTTGCGCAGGCCTTTTTTGTAGGCCACGCCGATGAAGACGAACCCGTGTTCAGTGTCTTTCAGGATCGCCTGGTTGCGCTTGTCAGAGGGGGGCTGCTTGAGGTGTTGCACCACGCGGTCCTTGAAGCCAGCGGTGCAGTCCGAGGCTTCAAGGTAGAAGGCCGCGTCGCTGGAGGGCTGCGCGGCAAGCGCGCTGGCCGTCAAGGTCAGGCTGGCAAGGAGCAGGCTCAGGAGGCGCATGGCAGGGGGTGATCAGAGTGACGAACATGGTATTGAACGCGCAGCCTGGGTGCCCGGTGGACATGCGCAGAACGCTAGCTGGCCTTGACGTGACATTCGCGGCGCAACAGCGCCAAGGCGTTCTGGATACCGTCGTCCACGTCGCGAGTCAGGGTGGTTGTGGCTTCGTCGAGGAAACCGTGCCACAGCTTGAGGTAGTCGGCCTGGTAGGCCACCGGAGCGTGGGCCTGGATGTACTGGGTGGCCAGCTCCGGGTTCAGCCCGCTCTTGCGGATCTTGCGGATCAGGGTGCCGGCGGTGCGATCGGTCAGCAAGGTCTTGGGCGGGCTACCTGCGGCCACAGACAGGAAGAGGGTGAGCAGCGCAGGCTCATCGTCGTTTCCGGCGGTGATTTTTTTCCAGGTGGCCGACGCACTGCGCTCGTGCTGGTCAACTTCGGCCAGGCCGCTGTTCAGCCAGAAATAGCGGCCCATGAAGGCCGGGGTCTGCTGGAAGAGCTTGCGGATGGGCACGGCTGCATCGAGCATTTTCGGCAGGTCGGCCAGCAGGCTTTGGCGCACCTCTTCCACGACCGGGTGCAGCGGGGCGGGCAGCTCGGGCGGCACGGTGATGCGCAGGGCGCTGGCGTCGCTGCCATGGCGTTGGCGCAACTTGAGCACGATGTGGCCCAGGGCGCGCCAGTCGGGCATTTCGGTGTGACCGGTGCTCAGCACCAGCAAGGCGGTGCGGATGACGGCTTCGGCCTCGGGCCCGGCGTCGGTCAGCTCGTCGTCGTCCAGGCCCAGGTCGTCGGCCAGCCACATGGCGGCTTCCATCAGCTGGGCGGCGTGGCTGCGGCGTGCCAGCTCGGTCCGGTAGTCGGCCAGGGGGCGCAGGGTCCACTTGGCCAGTTGCGGGATGTGGACGTCGGAGAACTCCTGGCGCTCGTTCATGCCGAAGTGGCTGGTCTGCGGCATGACGATGAGCCGCTTGAGCATGTCCGAGCCGCCTTTGGAGCGCGACAGGAAGCTGTGGTCGCGCAGCGATTCGGCGGCACGGCGCAGGTCGCCCTGGCAGCTGTCTTCGAGATACAGGCTCACGAGGTTGACGATGCGGTCGCGGGCGCGCTCAAGCTCGGGGCGCAGGAACTCGCTGCCGAAGTAGGCGGCGATCTGCACCATGCCTTTGGGCGCGCTGCGGGCGATGTCGTCGAGCTTGGCCTGGTTGATCAGGCCGTGCTGCACGCCGTACTGCAGGGCTTTTTCGAAGAACGGCCGGGCGTCGTACAGCGAGACGCCAGCGGGTGGGGCGAGCGGGGTGTCCGACATCAGATGGCCGATTCGTCGTCCGAGTCCAGCACCACGGTGGTGACGCGTCCGAAATCGGTCTCGCTGGTTTCCACCTTGTTGCCGTCTTCGTCCTCGTCGTCCTCGAATTCGGGGCGACCGGACTCGAAGGCCCGCACTTTGGCGCGCAGCACCAGCAGCATCTCGGTGAACAGGTCGGGGCACTCGTAGCGCATCAGCCAGGCCAGCTCCATCCAGTCCTGGTCGGCGACTTCGTCGTGGTCGAGCACGGGGCGGGCGTAGGCCGAGGCCATCAGATCGCTCTCGCTGAGGATCTCGCCATCGTCGTCGACCGCGTCAAAGCGGCCGGTGCGGGCGAAGGCCTCGATGCGGCTCCACTTTTCGGAGAAGTAGTTGGCCAGGGCCTCGGCGCCGCCTTCGATGGCGGCCAGGGCGTTGAGGAAGGCCAGCGGGTCGGCGTCTTCACGGAAGATCACCGAGTTGACCATGCCGCGCAGGTGCGTGTGGCTGAGGTCTTTGT
>MESA01000030.1:26499-38538 GCA_001770775.1 Burkholderiales bacterium RIFCSPHIGHO2_12_FULL_63_20 | reverse complement strand
CGACCGACTCCTTGGAGGTGTCGAACTCGCGGATCACGGCCAGCACGTCCTTGGGCGGCAGCTGGTCGAGCACGACCATCAGGGCGCCGTCGCCTTCGGTGTCGGCCAGTTCGGCCAGGGCCGATTCGGCACCGACGATGTCACCGGCGGCGATCAGGCTCTGGGTTTTCGTGATGAGGGCAAGGTGTTGGCTCATGTCTCAGTCCTTGCGGTCGAAGCCTTGGTCGGACAGCCAGTCGGCGCCGGCTTCGTCGCGGGCGCGCTGGTCGGCGTCGTCGCCATCGTCGTCTTGGTCTTCGTCGGCGTCTGCGCGGTCTTCATCGTCCGTGTCGTCGCCGCCCTCGTCGCTGGCGCGACCGGGCCGGGCGTGCATGTACTCCAGCGCGGCGGCCAGGGTCATGAACCAGGGGCCGGCGGGCTCGGTCAGGATGGTGTCGACCAATTCTTGTGCCCAGGGCGCCAGCTCCACGGCGTCGGCGATGGCGTCCCAGTCGGGCAGGTCGTCGGCGTCCTGGCAGATCAGGTGTTCGAGCACGGCCGGCTGCACGAAGCGGAAGGCCTGGTGGAAGACCACTGCCACCATCTCGGGGCTGATCTCGATCATCTTGACCAGGAAGCCGAGTTCCTGGCGCTTTTCGGCCAGACGTTGGCGCAGCACGCCACGGCCCTCGGAGTCGGAGGTCAGGTCGTCCAGTTCAGCCTGGTAGGCCGAGCGCAGTTGCAGGAAGAAGGGGGAGAGGCTCACGTCGGGGTCAGATCAGGGTGCGGAAATAGGCTTGCCAGATGTCTTGCGCGGTGTCGAGCGGGTCATCGAGCAGGTTGCGACGCCGATTGTCGTCGTAGGCCTGGCGCCTGTCCGGGTCGGACAGCACGTCGTAGGCCTGTTGCACGGCCCGAAAACGGGCCGGTGCATCGGGCGAGGGGTTGCGGTCAGGGTGGTACAGCGCCGCCTGCTGGCGAAAGGCCTTCTTGATCTCGGCCAGAGGGGCGCTGGGGGCCACCCCGAGGGCGGCGTAGTGGTCACTCATGCGCTGGGCGCGTCGTCCGTGTCCGGGGCGAGGGCGTCGGCCAGGGTCGCGTCACGACGGGGGGCGTGCTTTTCGAGGGCGGTGCCAACGGCGCGCTTGAGCTTGTCCATGGCGCCGTGGATGGCTTGGTGGGCGCTGCCGGCATGGTCCTTGACGACCACGGGCTGCAGGCCCTTGACATGGGCTTCCAGCGTGCAGTGGATGTCGTCCTTGTTGGCCTTGGCATGGCTGTTGGCATCGGCCAGGTGGGCTTCCACGCGGGTGATGTGTTCGCCAAAGCGGTGCAGCTCGTCCTGGGCCAGGGTTTCGAGGTACTCGGCCGTGCGGACGCCGCCGTCGATGTTCTTGTCGGTGTGCAGCAAAACTTGCATGGAGGACTCTTTCTGATTCGAGGAAAACAGGGTAAGTATGGGCCAAATGCAGGTCAACGCCAGGGGGCGCTGGTCTCGATCAGGTCCTGGAGCCGACGTTCGAGTGTTTGCAGGGCGGGCGCCAGGCTGTCGTCGTGGGCGTCGATGGCATCTTCCAGGTCGCCGGCGGCATCCATCAGGTCGAGGGCGCACAGGAAACCGGCGCTGCTGCGCAGGGTGTGCATGCGCCGGGCCGCTTTCACGCGGTCGCCTGCGTCCAGATCGGCGCGGGTTTGAGCGATGGCATCGGCGTACTCGGCCACGAACATTTTGAGCAGGTCGAGGAACATCTCACGGTCATCGCCCAGACGCTGGGCGGCGCGCTTGCGGTCGATGCCCGGAATGTCGGGGAACTCCGGCCGTTCGGGGGGCATCTCGGTCTGGGCGGCAGGGAGGGGCGTGGCGGTGGGTTTCGGGGGGATCCAGGCGGCCAGCACGACGGCCATCTGGTCCAGGTCCATGGGCTTGGGCAGCACGTCGTTGGCGCCGGCCGCGCGGGCGGCCGCTTGCTGGTCGTCGCGCACCCCGGCGGTGAATGCAATGATGGGCAAGTTGCACAGGCCCAGTTCTTCACGGATCAGGCGCGTGGCGGTCAGGCCATCCATCACGGGCATCTGCACGTCCATGAGCACGGCGTCGAAACCTTGCGGGCGGGTGCGCAGAATCTGTACCGCTTGCTGACCATCGGCAGCCAAGGTGGCGTGCGCGCCTTCCAGGCGCAGAGCGCGTTCGACCAGGTCGCGGTTCATGGCGCTGTCGTCGACCACCAGCAACTGGGCACCGATCAGGCGCGGGCCCGAGGCGGCCGCTGAGGGCGGCGCGCGCAGGGTATCGATCGCGTCGGAGCTGGCGCGTTGCAGCGGCAGCGCGAACCAGAAGGTGCTGCCGTGGCCGGCCTCGCTGCGTACGCCGATTTCGCCGCCCATCAACTCGACCAGGCGCTTGCAGATGGACAGGCCCAGGCCAGTGCCACCAAAGCGGCGGCCAATGCCGCCATCGGCCTGCATGAAGGGGGCAAACAGGCGATCGATCGCCTCCGGGGTGATGCCGATGCCGGTGTCGCTCACCTCGAATCGCAGGCGCAGGTCGTGGGGGGTCTCGTCGCTGACGCGCACGGTGACGGTGACCTCGCCGCGCTCGGTGAACTTGATGGCATTGCCGGTCAGGTTGAAGAGCACTTGCTCCAGGCGCAGGCCATCGCCCAGCAGAGGCCCCAGCGGGGTGGTGGGTGTGACCAGGCGCAGCGTCAGGCCCTTGGCACGGGCGAGTTGGCCCATCAGGCTGTCGAGGTTGGCCAGCAAGCTGGCGAGGTCAAAGGGCCGCGGCTCCAGTCTCAGTTGACCTGCTTCGATCTTGGAGAGGTCGAGCACGTCGTTGAGAATGGCCAACAGCGACTGGCCGGCCGTGCGGATGCGGGCCACCATGTCGCGCTGGTGCTCGGGCAGGGGCTCGCGCTCGAGCACCTGGGCCAGGCCCAGCACGGCGTTCATGGGGGTGCGGATCTCGTGGCTCATGTGCGCCAGGAATTCGCTCTTGGCGGCATTGGCGGCATTGGCGGCCTCGGTCGCTTCGCGCAGTTCGCGTTCGTGGCGCTTGCGCTCGCTGATGTCTTCGACGATGAACAGGTGGCGTGGCGCATCGGAGGTGTCCACCTGGATGGGGGCGCCTGTCACGCTGGCCCACACGACCGTGCCGTCGGGACGCACATAACGCTTGGTGAAGGTGTGACTGGCCAGACGCCCCGACTTCAGGGCCGCGATGTGCGTCTGCGAGAGCTGATGGTCATCGGGGTGGGTGTAGCGCAGGGGATCGGCGCCGATCAGATCCTCGGGCGGCACCCCGATGATGTCGGCCAGGCGGCGATTGGCCTCCAGCAGCAGCCCGGTTTGGGAGTCGACCAGGGCCACACCCAGTGGCGCCTGCTCGAAAATGACGCGAAAGCGCGACTCGGCGAGCTGGCGTGCCCGCAGGGTCTGCACTTCCTGGCGCTGGTGGGAGCGGCGCCACGCCTGGAAGGCCAATGAGTAGACCAGCAGCAGGCCCAGGCCCATCACGATGCTGGTGGCCCAGGCCATGTTGCGGATGCCGGCATAGGCTTCGCGTTCATCGATCTCGGCCAGCATCAACCAAGGGGTGCCTTGCACGGCCGAGGCGTAGGCCAGCACGGGCACGTCGCGGTAGTCCCGCCCGCCTGACAAGATGCCGCGCTCGCCTTGTGCGGCACGTCCGGCCGGCAGGGTGGGGGTGTTCAGGGGCTCGGTCAGGGACAGCTCGGCCTGCGCACGGTGACGCAGCGGCGTCACGAAGCGCACCTGAGCGTCATCGCGCCGCACCAGATAGGTTTCTGCCGTGCGGGTGGGCACGGGCCAGGTGCTCACCAAGGGGTAGAGGGTCTTGGCGGCGCTCCAGCTCAGGTACGCCACGCCCAGGGTGCCTTGGGGGCCAGGGCCGATGGGCGCAAGCACGCCGAACTGCACGGTGCCTTGCCAGGTGCGGTGCAGGTCAACCAGCTCGATGCGCGGGCGACGCAGGACGTCGGCAATCAGGGCAGTGTGGGGTGCGAGGTCGACTTGGCCGGCGACAAAGGCTGGACGCCCCTGCGCGTCGAGCACGGCCATGCCTTGCCAGCCTTTGACGCGCACGCCATCGCGGGCCACGGTCTGCATCTCGGCCAGCAACGGGTCGTTGCCGTTTGGGCTGGACAGCCACCGCGCAAAGAGGGCTTCCAGCTGCGAGTGGCCGGAGAAGGTCACGCGCGCATCGGTGCGGATTTCGCCCAGAAGGTCTTCGATTTGCTGGGTCTTCTGCTCGGCAATGACGGTGAGGGTGCGATGGGTTTCGCGGCGGATTTCATCGGCCAGCGACCGAT
Organism: Burkholderiales bacterium RIFCSPHIGHO2_12_FULL_63_20; assembly: GCA_001770775.1. Taxonomy (GTDB): domain Bacteria; phylum Pseudomonadota; class Gammaproteobacteria; order Burkholderiales; family Burkholderiaceae_C; genus Aquabacterium. The sequence continues at coordinate 34,231 of MESA01000030.1, read as the reverse complement.
AGGCGAACACCCCCATGGCCCCGATCAGTCCCGTGAGCAGCAGCAAGGGCAGCGCCAGGCGCAAGCGCTGGCGCAGGGTCTCCTTGGCGATGGGCTGGGGCGTGGCGCGGGCAGGGCTCATGGTGACCGTGTCAACGCGGTTGGGGGCGCCAGGGGGCGCCGACCGCTTCACGGGCGGGTGGCCTGCACCAGGCACTCTGACAGCTTGTCAAAATGCGTCAGGGCCGCCGAGGTCAGCTCGACCTGCTTGCGGCGGGCGTCTTCGGTGTCGGCCAGGGTGATCCAGCCCTTGGCGCGCATGGACTTCAGGCGCGAATGCAGGGTGGCCGGGGAGCCGAGTTCACTGGTGCCGATCAGGTCGCGCACGCACAGACGCTGCTGGGCCTGGTTGGTGCGTGCGACCAACTGCAGGATCTGCTCTTCCAGCGGGTCGAGCGGCGGCAAGCTGGGCAGACCACGTACGGCTTCGGCCAGCTTCAAAAAACGCAGGTAAATGTCGGCGGGACGGGTCACGACGGGGGTCCTTGTTCGGGGGAGCAGATCTGGGGCCCTTGATTTATGATAGATACCCTCTAGCGTATATATTTTATGACAATCCTGTCACAAATTCGGCTGCACTTGGGCATGGTCCTGGTCACCTTTGTCGCCTTCTTGACGATGGTGGGGGTCAATGAGGTGCTGTTCAGGACGGTTGAGTTTATACCCGGCATCAACTGGGTTTATCTGCCGGCAGGGGTCCGGCTGTTGGCGACCTTGTTGTTCGGCTTGTCTGGCGCGATCGGGCTCTTGTTGGCGAGTTGGTGCGCCAGTTTCTGGATCTTCTTTCCCGACGATTTTCCCCGTGCCTTCGTGGGCGGGATCATCGCGGCTGTGGCGCCCTACATCGTGTACGTCATGGCGCGGCGTTTTTTTGGCTTGCGCGGCAGCTTGGCCAATCTGACGGCAGGCAAGCTGCTGATCTGTATCGTGGGGTATTCGGTGGCCAGCCCCTTGATGCACCACATCTGGTTCCATTTGCGCGACCCGGTGGGGCACGATTGGTCGGGATTTTTCGTGATGGCGACGGGCGATTTCCTGGGTTCGGTCGTGGTGTTTTACACCATCAAACTGGCACTTAACCGCTGGATGCCGCCCCGGGCCGCTGGCACCCCGCACCCTCGCTGAAGGCGAGGGGTGCGGGCCATCGCGTTTACGCTGGCAGGAACGGATAGTCGGTGTAGCCGTGCGGGCCGCTGCCGCCGTAAAAGCCTGTGTCGGCAAAGGCCTCGTTCAGCGGGGCGTTTTCCTTCAGGCGGCGCACCAGATCCGGGTTGCACAGGGCGGGGCGACCAAAGGACACCAAGTCGGCGTGATCGCTGGTGACCGCTTCTTGCGCCATCGCGTTGGAGTAGCCGTTGTTGACCATCCAGACGCCGCTGTAGAGCTTGCGCAGGGCGTCGTAGTCGAACGGGGCGTTGTCACGCGGGCCACCGGTGTGGCCTTCGACCACGTGCAGGAAGACCGGGTGCAGCTTCTCCAGCTCACGCACCACGTACTCGAACAGCGGCTGCGGGTTGCTCTCGCTGGAGTCATTGACGGGCGAGACGGGCGACAGGCGGATGCCCACGCGGTCGGCACCGATTTCGGCGGTGACGGCGGTCATCACTTCCAACAGGAAGCGGGCACGGTTTTCGATGCTGCCGCCGTACTGGTCGGTGCGCTTGTTCGAGCCGTCGCGCAGGAAGGCGTCGATCAGATAGCCGTGGGCGCCGTGGATTTCCACGCCGTCAAAGCCAGCGTCGATGGCATTGCGGGCAGCGGTGCGGAAGTCGTTGACCACGCCGGCGATCTCGGCCGTTTCCAGCGCACGCGGCAAGGAGCAATCGACCATGCCCTGGCCGGCCACGAAAGTCTTAGCCTTGGCGGCAATGGCCGACGGGGCCACCGGGGCCTGCTCACCCGGCTGGTAGGCGGTGTGCGACATGCGGCCGGTGTGCCACAGCTGCACGAAGATCTTGCCGCCCTGGGCGTGAACGGCATCCGTCACCTTGCGCCAGCCGGCCACCTGTTCGGCAGTGTGCAGGCCGGGGGTGTTGGGGTAGCCCTGGGCGGTGGCCGAGACCTGGGTGGCTTCGGCAATGATCAGGCCCATGCTGGCGCGCTGGGTGTAGTACTCGACCGTCAGCGGGCCGGGCACGTTGCCGGCTTCGGCGCGGCTGCGGGTCAAGGGGGCCATGACCACGCGGTTGGCCAAGGTGGTGGGGCCCAATTGGAAGGGCTGGAACAGGTCGCTCATGCAAAGGTCTCCGTGGAAGAAAAAAATCAAGGACGCAAGAGGTGGTCGAGCATCAGCGCGACCGTGTCCTTGAGGGCTTGGGTGTGGTGTTCGATCTTCATGCGCAGCAGCGCCCCTTCCCAGGCATCCCAGAAGAAAGTGGCCAGGGTGTCGGCATCGACATCGCTGCGCACACTGCCTTCGGCCTGGGCGCGGCGCAGCAGCTCGGCCAGGCGCGTGCGCCAGCCCGCCAGCGCGGTGTTGAGCACGCCGCAGCACAGGGCGCTGGTTTCGGCCACTTCCGCGGCGAAATTGCCCACCAGGCAACCCTGACAGCCTTGTTGTTCGTGGTGCGCAATGAAACGAGTGAAAACGTGGCGGACCGCGTCCACCGCCGGGGCGGGGGCGTCTTGCAGGCAGCGTTCCCAGGACTCGTCGACCCACTGCGCGTAGTGCGCGATGATCGCGGCGGCAAAGGCGTCCTTGCTGTCGAAGTGGTTGTAGAACGAGCCTTTGGGGACGCCGGCCTGGTCGGTGATTTGCTGGATGCCGGTGGCGTGATAGCCGCAGCGGGTGAACAGCTGGTAGCCCGCCTCGGTGAGGCGACGGGGGATGTCGGTTTTGTCTGCGGTGCGGGCCATGGGGTGAATAATATGACCAGTCGTCTTAAATTGCAAATGGGGGTGAAATTGGGGGGATGAAGCCCGGGCGCCCACAGGGTTTCCGTGGGTTTCCGACCTATGCTTGTCATCTTGATCCTGGAACATCTGACATCTTTGGCCCAACCAACCTCTGCGATGACGAATCTCTCCCTGCCTACCGCCAAGCCCGACGCGCTCACAGGTGACGCCCAGCATCCCAACGACGTGTTCGGGCGGCTGTTCCGTGCGTGCGAGCATTTGCCGGCTGTGCGCTGTGCGGTGGTCCATCCTTGTGACGCGGACTCTTTGGGTGGGGCCGTGGCTGCGGCCCTGCGTGGGCTGATCGAGCCGGTGCTGGTGGGGCCACAGGCCAAGATCCGGGCCGTGGCCAAGGAGGGTGGCTGGGACCTGTCACCTTGGCGCATCGTCGATACCGAGCACAGCCACGAGGCGGCCGATGTGGCCGTGGCCCTGGCGCGCTCTGGCGAGGTCCAGGCTTTGATGAAGGGCAGTCTGCACACCGATGAGCTGATGGCGGCGGTTGTGGCCTCGACCACCGGTTTGCGCACGGCGCGGCGCATCAGTCACGTGTTCGTGATGGACGTGCCCGCTTACCCGCGCATGCTGCTGGTGACAGATGCGGCGGTCAACATCGCTCCCACCATCCGCGACAAGGTCGACATCGTGCAAAACGCCATCGACCTGGCGCACGTGCTGGGTGTGCCCGAGCCCAAGGTGGCCATCCTGGCGGCGGTGGAAATGGTCAACCCTGAGATGCAGGCCACCATCGATGCGGCCATGCTGTGCAAGATGGCCGATCGCGGTCAGATCACGGGGGGCCTCGTCGACGGGCCGCTGGCCTTTGACAACGCCGTGAGCGTGGAGGCGGCGCGTACCAAGCACATCGAGTCCAAGGTGGCGGGCCTGGCCGACATCCTGGTGGTGCCCAACATCGAGGCGGGCAACATGGTCGCCAAGCAGCTGCAGTATCTGGCCGGGGCCGACAGCGCCGGCATCGTGCTGGGCACGCGGGTGCCCATCGTGTTGACCAGCCGGGCCGACTCGGTGCGCATGCGCCTGGCGTCCACGGCGGTGCTCAAGTTGGTGGCGCATGCGCGTGCGCAAGCGGCGGCCGCGGCCCTGGCCGAGTGACGAAAGGGCCCTGACGATGACGACCGACGCCATTGCGGTGCTCAATGCAGGCTCGTCGAGCCTGAAGTTCTCGGTGTTCACGGCGCGGATTTTCCGCCACCTGTTTCATGGGCAGATCGAAGGCATCGGCACGGCGCCCCACCTGAAGGTCTGCAATGTGCGCGGCGAGGTGCTGCTCGACGAGCAGTGGTCTGGCGATACGGGGTTTGACCACGAGGCGGCCCTGGCCCACCTCTTGAAAATCATGCCGCAGTTCCTGCACCGGATCGAGGTGGTGGCGGTGGGGCACCGCATCGTGCACGGTGGCGTGGCCTTTCAGGCGCCGGTGGTGCTGACGCCCGACGTGGTGGAGCGGTTGGCGCAATTGGTGCCGCTGGCGCCACTGCACCAGCCGCACAACCTGGCGCCGGTGCGCGCGCTGATGAAGCTGGCGCCCCGCATTCCTCAGGTGGGGTGCTTCGATACGGCCTTTCACACCAGTGCGCCCGAGGTGTCGCAGCGCTTTGCGCTGCCGCGCGAGTTCCACCATGCGGGCGTGCAGCGCTATGGCTTCCATGGCCTGTCGTACGAGTACATTGCCTCGCGCCTGCCGCAGGTGGACCGGCACGCGGCCAAGGGCCGCACCGTGGTGCTGCACCTGGGCAATGGCGCCAGCATGTGCGCATTGCAGCACGGACGCAGTGTGGCCAGCACCATGGGCTTCACCGCGCTGGACGGGCTGCCCATGGGCACCCGCTGCGGCAACATCGATCCGGGCGTGCTGCTGTGGTTGATGGACGAGCGGGGCCTGGATGCCCGCCAGATCGAGACCCTGCTCTACAAGCAATCGGGCCTGCTGGGGGTTTCGGGCCTGTCTTCGGACATGCGCACCCTGCTGGCCAGTGACCACGCGGCGGCGCGCGAGGCCATCGATCTCTACGTGTACCGCATCCAGCGCGAGCTGGGCTCGCTGGCGGCAGCCTTGGGCGGGCTGGACAGCCTGGTCTTCACCGCTGGCATTGGCGAGCACGCGTCGGCCATCCGCGCGCGCGTCTGCCACGACGCGGCCTGGCTGGGGGTGACGCTGGACGAGGGCGCCAACACGCACGGACCCGCCGAGTCGGGGCAGCCGTACCGCATCAGCCGGGCGGACAGCAGGGTCAGTGTTTGGGTGATTCCGACCAACGAGGAGCTGATGATTGCGCGCCACACCCGCCTGCGGGTGCCTGACTTCCGTCAGCAGGGCAGCGAGCGCCTGATTCAGCCTGTGGAAGCCACCTCCGCCTGAGCCCCCAGGCGCTACAATTTCAAGTTCGATGAGCGCCACACGGGTGGCGACACCTTTGAGAAGGATTCCCCCCCATGTCGATGGACGATCGCGACGGCAAGATCTGGATGGACGGCAAGATGGTGGAGTGGCGCGACGCCAAGATCCACGTGCTGACCCACACGCTGCACTATGGCTGCGGCGCTTTCGAAGGCGTGCGCGCCTACAAGACCGACAAGGGCACCGCGATTTTCCGTCTGCGTGAGCACACCGAGCGTCTGTTCAACAGCGCCAAGATCCTGCGCATGCCCATGCCCTTCAAGCTTGACGAGCTGATGCAGGCGCAGATCGACGTGATCAAGGCCAACAACCTGGAAAGCGGCTACCTGCGTCCGCTGATCTGGCTGGGCTCCGAGAAAATGGGCGTCAGCCCCAAGGGTGCCAAGGTGCACGCCATGGTCGCGGCCTGGCCCTGGGGCGCCTACCTGGGTGAAGACGGCATGAACCGCGGCATCCGCGTCAAGACCTCCAGCTTCACCCGCCACCACGTCAACATCACGATGACGCAGGCCAAGTCGGTGAGCAACTACACCAACTCCATCCTGGCCAACCTCGAAGCCACCGAAGACGGCTACGACGAAGCCCTGCTGCTGGACACCGCTGGTTTTGTCTCCGAAGGCTCGGGCGAGAACGTGTTCGTGGTCAAGGAAGGCGTGGTCTACACCCCCGACCTGTCGGCTGGCGCCTTGAACGGCATCACCCGCAAGACCGTGACGGCGATCTGCAAGGACCTGGGTCTGGAGCTCAAGGAAAAGCGCATCACCCGCGACGAGATCTATATCGCCGACGAGGCCTTCTTCACCGGCACCGCCGCTGAAGTGACCCCGATCCGTGAGCTCGACCGTGTCCAGATCGGCGAGGGCACCCGTGGCCCCATCACCGAGAAGATCCAGTCGGCCTACTTCGACATCGTCTATGGCCGCAACGCCAAGTACGCTGACTGGCTGACCCTGGTCTGATTGCCGAGGATCTGGAACATGAGCACGAACGCACAATCTCCCAAGGCTGTGGTGGAAGTGGGCGCGGCCGATCTGCAAGGACCGGGCGTGGTGTTTTGCCCCAACCCCAAGCAGGCGCTGTGGAGCAACCACCCCCGCGTCTACATTGATGTGGTGGCCACCGGCGAAGGCAAGTGCCCGTATTGCGGCACCGTCTACAAGCTCAAAGACGGCGAGCACGTGCACGCGCACTGAGGTGCCAGGCTGCTGAATGTGCTGGTGCAAGCCCGGGTACGCCCCGGGCTTTGTTGTTTCTGATCCGCTGCGATCTGCTTTATCCCTGTCAGGAGCTGACCATGGCTGAGGTGCTCTCCGATCTGTACACCCTGCAGACTTTGCCTGAGCTGTTGGCGTGGCGGGTACGCCTGACGCAGCACAGCGCCGCCTACCGACATTTCGATACCGCGAGCCAGAGCTGGGTGACGCTGGACTGGGCGCAGGTGGCGCAGCGGGTGAGCCAGTGGTCAGCGGCCTTGCAGGCCATGGACCTGCCGCAGGGTGCGCGCGTGGCCATCTTGCTGCCCAATGGGCTGGATGCCATCAGCATCGACCTGGCCACCTTGGTGCAGGGCGGGGCCCCCGTGCCCCTGCACGCCATCGACAACCCGGCCAGCATCGCCTACATCCTGTCCGACAGTGCGGTCGCGCTGCTGGTGGTGCAAAGCCTGGACCAGTGGCAGGCCATTGCCGGGGTCGGCACCGACCTGCCGGCCTTGCGTGCGGTGGTGGTGTGTGACAACGTTGTGCCCGAAGTGCCCGTGTCGTCCGGCCCCCGTTTGCTGAGCCTGCGTGACTGGTTGGCGGGCGGCGCAGCGCCTGCAACGGTGCGTGCGCCGGTGGCCCCGAAGGCCGATGACCTGGCCGCCATCGTCTACACCTCGGGCACCACCGGCAAGCCCAAGGGCGTGATGCTCACCCACCGCAATGTGATGAGCAACGTCAAGGCGGTGATGTCGGTGATCCAGCCGCAGCCTGAAGACGTGTTCCTGTCCTTCCTGCCGCTGTCGCACACCTTCGAGCGCACCGCCGGCTACTACCTGCCCATGGCGGCGGGTGCCTGTGTGGTGTACGCCCGTTCGGTGGCGCTGTTGAGCGAAGACCTGCGCACCGTGCGGCCCACCGTGCTGGTGTCGGTGCCGCGCATCTACGAGCGGGTGCAGGCCCGTTTGCAAGAGGTGCTGGCCACCTCGCCCCTGAAAGCGCGCTTGTTTGCCTGGACCGAGGCGGTGGGGTGGCGGCGTTTTTACCGTCAGCAAGGCCTGCCGGTGCCGTCTTCCCCGTGGTCGGTGTTTGATGGGCTGGTCTGGCCGTTGCTCGACAAGTTGGCCGCGCAGCCTTTGCTGGCGCAGTTTGGCGGACGCCTGCGCGTGGCCGTGAGTGG
>MESA01000030.1:0-26475 GCA_001770775.1 Burkholderiales bacterium RIFCSPHIGHO2_12_FULL_63_20 | reverse complement strand
GCCGTGGCGCGTTGCTTCCTGGGTGTGGGCATGCCGCTGGTGCAGGGCTATGGCATGACGGAGACCTCGCCCGTGGTGGCCTGCAACCTGCCGAGTGACAACGATCCGGCCACGGTGGGGCGCGCCTTGCCGGGTGTGGAGGTGCGCATCGGCGAGAACCGCGAACTGCAGGTGCGCGGGCCCAGTGTGATGAAGGGCTACCTGAACCGCCCGGAGGACACGGCCAAGGTGCTGTCGGCCGAGGGTTGGCTGGGCACCGGCGACCAGGCGGCGATCGAGCAGGGGCGCATCCGCATCCTGGGTCGCATCAAGGAGATCATCGTCACCTCGACCGGTGAGAAGGTGCCACCCGGTGACCTGGAGCTGGCGCTGATGGGCGATCCGCTGTTCGAGCAGGCCTTCGTGCTGGGCGAGCAGCGCCCCTTCATTGCTGCCGTGGTGGTGATGAACCCGCAGGTGTGGGCGCAACTGGCGCAGAGCCTGCAATTGGACCCCAAGGACCCGGCCAGCCTGCAGGCCCCGGCCGCGATGAAAGCGGCCCTGGCGCGCATCCAGCAGGCCGCAGCCAGCTTTCCGCACTACGCGGTGCCCCGCAAGGTGTGGCTGACGCTGGAGCCCTGGACCATCGAGAACACCATGATGACCCCCACCCTCAAGCTCAAGCGCAACAACCTCATGAGCCGCTTTGCGGCCGAGATCGAGCGCCTGTATGCGCGTTGAGCCCCTTCAGTCGGCCGTCATGCGAGCCGCCTACAATCGTTCTCCATCATGAAGACCACGCACGAATTCGTTCTGACCCTGTCCTGCCGGGACACCACTGGCATCGTTCACGCGGTGTCGGGCCTGCTGTACCAGGCCGGGTGCAACATCATCGACTCGCAACAGTTTGGCGATGTGCAAAGCGAGGACAGTACTGGCCTGTTCTTCATGCGCGTGCACTTTGCGGCGCCCGACCACCTGGCCGATGCCCGCACGCTGGAGAGCCTGTTCTCGCACGTGCGCGAGCAGTTCCAGATGACGGCGGCCATCCATGCGCTGGCGCGCAAGCCCCGCGTGCTGATCATGGTCAGCAAGCATGGGCACTGCCTCAACGACCTGCTGTTCCGCTGGCGTTCGGGCTGGCTGCCCATCGACATCCCCGCCATCGTCTCGAACCATCCGGATTACGCCGAGCTAGCCGCCAGCTATGGCATCCCATTCCATCACCTGCCGCTGCCCACCGGGTCGAGTGCCGAGGTCAAGCGCGCCCAGGAGCAGCAGGTCGAGGCCCTGGTCAGCCAGGAAGGCATCGACCTCGTCGTGCTGGCGCGCTACATGCAGATCCTCAGCGCCGAGTTCTGCGGTTTCCTCAAGGGCCGCGCCATCAACATTCATCACAGCTTCTTGCCCAGCTTCAAGGGCGCCAAGCCTTACTATCAGGCGCATGACCGTGGCGTGAAGCTGATTGGGGCCACCGCGCACTATGTGACGGCCGATCTGGACGAAGGCCCGATCCTCGAGCAGGACGTGGAGCGGGTGGACCACACCCTGACCCCGGAAGACTTCACCGCCGTGGGGCGGGATGTGGAGTGTGTCGTGCTGGCGCGTGCCGTGAAGTGGCATGCCGAGCACCGTGTGCTGATGAACGGTCACAAGACCGTGGTGTTCAAGTAAGGACGCATGCCATGAAAGATCCGCGCGCACTCAAGGCGACCCAGGCCCTGATGACATCGGCCGATGAAACCGAGGCCTCGTTCTACGACGCCATGCGCCATGGCGATGTGGACAAGGTGATGGCGTGCTGGGCCGAGGACGAGGAGATCGCCTGTGTGTCGCCCGGTGGGCCGCGCACGGTGGGCACGGTGGCCGTGCGGGCGGCGTTCGCGGCCACGCTGGCGACCGGGCCGGTGCACATCACCATCGAGCATGTGCGCCGCATGGAGACGGCGGTGTGTGCCGTGCACCATGTGACTGAGAAGGTGCAGGCCATGACGACGGAGGGCTTGCAGACGGCCTTCGTGATCGCCACCAATGTGTACCTGCGCACGCCGCAGGGCTGGCGCATGGTGGCGCACCACGCCAGCGCCGGCATGCCGCAGGACCTGCCGGACATCACCGAGCCGCACTCGACCTTGCACTGAGCGGGCCATGCTGCACTACCAGGCGCCGCGGTGGTTGAGGGGGCCGGGCTCGTTGGGCGGCAACGTCCAGACCATCTGGCCGGCGCTCTACAGCCATCCGCGCGCCGATCAGGCCGGTGAGGCGGTGAACTACCAGCGTGAGCGCTGGGATGCGCCCGATGGCGATTTCATCGATGTGGACTGGCTGCAGACCGCCAACGGGCATGGCGCCCACCGACCCTTGCTGGTGCTGTTTCATGGCCTGGAGGGTTCGTCGCAAAGCCATTACGCGCGGGCCTTTGCCCATTGGGCGCAGTCGCAGGGCTGGGACTATGTGGTACCGCATTTCCGCGGCTGCTCCGGTGAGATGAACCGCACCGTGCGGGCGTATCACTCGGGCGATCACGAAGAGCTGGACTGGGTGTTGCGTCGGCTGGCCTTGCGCCACACGGGCCCAATGCTGGCCGTGGGTGTCTCGCTGGGTGGCAATGCCCTGTTGCGCTGGGCGCAGGAGGCGGGCAGCCAAGCTGGGGCTGTGGTGAGGGCGGTGGTGGCGATTTCGTCGCCCGTGGACCTGACTGCGGCCGGGCACGCGCTGGGGTTGGGCTTCAATCGCCATGTCTACACGCGCATGTTCCTGCGCACGCTCAAGCCCAAGGCGCTGGCCAAGGCGCGGGCGCACCCCGGCGTGGTGAAGGTTGATGCCCTGCTGGCCGCGCGGGATCTGTACGAGTACGACAATGCCTACACGGCCCCGGTGCATGGGTTTGCCAGCACCGAGGATTATTGGCAGCGCAGTTCGGCCAAACCGGGTTTGCGTGCCATGCGCCATGTGCCGGCGCTGGTGCTCAATGCCCGCAATGACCCGTTTGTGCCGGCCGAGAGCCTGCCGCGTCTTGATGAAGTGGGGCCGGCGGTGACCTTGTGGCAGCCAGACGAGGGCGGGCATGTCGGCTTTCCGCAAGGCCGCTTTCCGGGGCATGTGGCCGATCTGCCGCGTGCGGTGGGCCGCTGGCTCGCGCAACATTTGTGAGGACTGTGATGGACGACATCGTCAAAGCTGCCATGCTCAAATGGCCCAATGTGCCGAACTGCTATGGCTGGCTGGCGCTGGATGCGCGCGGCGACTGGTATCTGCGCGATGAGCCCACCCAGGCGGCCGGGCCGTTTCCGCAGCTCAAGGGCAGCCTGATCCAACACGACAAGCTCAAGGCCTTCATCCACCGCAACTACGCGCCCGATGAGCGGGGGGCGTGGTATTTCCAGAACGGCCCGCAGCGGGTGTACCTGCAGCTGGAGCTGGCGCCGCTGGTGCTGGGCGTGCGCCGCCTGAACGTGAACGAAGCCGATGTGGGCACCGCGGCTGGGTATGAGGTGCAGGCACACACCGGTCAGGACGTGGGTGCGGTGCGCTCTTGCTGGCTGGACGAGCAGGGACGGCTTTATTTGCTGACCGAGGCTGGGCTGGGGGGGGTGCGCTCGATGGACATGGACGCGGCCGCCGATGCGGTGGCCTCGGGCGTGTGGGGCGAGCCGCAGGAGGTGGCGTTCGCCGACATGCCGGTCCGCTTTGGCTTTGTGCGGGAGCCGGTGCCTGCGTCGGTGTGATCTGCCTGGCTGGATCGCCATCCGCGATCAGCGATGGCGCCATGAAAAAGCCGGCTGCAAGAGCCGGCTTTTTTGATCGGAGCGATCAGCGTGAAGACACGCTCAAGGGGCTGATGCAGCCTCGGCGGCGGGTGCTGCGGGCTCTTCGAACTTGGCGCCACCAGCGTTGGCCAGGAACGCGACGGCACGGGTGATTTCGAGGTCGGTCAAGTCAGCGCCGCCTTGTGCTGGCATGGCGTTGAAACCCTTCATGGCATGCGAGGCCAGCGTGGCCAAGCCTTGGCCAATGCGGGCGCTCCAGGCCGCGGCATCGCCAAACTTGGGCGCGCCCAGCATGCCCGCGTCGTGGCAGGCAGCGCACTGAGCCTTATAGGCCTCTTCACCCTTGCGTGGGCCAGCGTTGGCCGACACCAGTTTGATCTGCACGGTGCCCACGGGCATGATGCGGTCGGCGGTAGCCTGGGCGCTGAGGGCGTTGGAGCCCGCAGCATGTTGGCTTTGCGACGAGACGTACATGACCAACAGCACGATGATGATCACCGGGATGATGAACGCGGCTGCCACGGCAACCATCAGTTGCTGGGGGGTGCTGATCGGGCCTTGATGACCGGACTCTTGGGATTGGGGCGCTTGGCTCATGGGGTGTTCAGGAGGCGCTGGTTGGTGAGGGGGATGACATCAGACCGGCAAGACCGGTCGTCTGAAAGGGCCATTATAGGTGGTGCATCGGCTTTCACACAGCTGGATGCACACAGAGCCCTGCTAGAATCCGCGCTGCTGCGCCCGTAGCTCAATGGATAGAGTACTGCCCTCCGAAGGCAGGGGTTGCTGGTTCGATCCCAGCCGGGCGCACCATATGAGCGCCATATGAATCAAGCACTTCAGCCACCTTCCGGGTGGCTTTTTTGTTTGCGATAGGCCGCAAGTAGGCCAAGCTGTGGTGGTTGCCGGGAGCGGGTAGCAACGCGCCTGAGGATCCCGTTGCTACAGTACGCCACTGTTCTCCCTTTCCAGAAAGCCGTCGATGTCCGAGCCCATTCGCCTGACCCAATACAGCCACGGAGCCGGTTGCGGCTGCAAGATCAGCCCCAAGGTGCTGGACGTGATCCTGGCGGGCAGCGGGGCCCAGCACCTCGACCCCAAGCTGTGGGTGGGCAACGCCTCGCGTGACGATGCGGCGGTGTATGCGCTGGACGACGAGCGAGGCGTGGTGTCCACGACCGACTTCTTCATGCCCATCGTCGACGATCCGTTCGACTTCGGGCGCATCGCCGCCACCAACGCGATCAGCGACATCTACGCCATGGGCGGCGACCCCTTGATGGCGATTGCCATCCTGGGCTGGCCCGTCAATGTCTTGCCGCCCGAGGTGGCGCGTGAGGTGGTGCGCGGCGGCCGGTCCATCTGCGACGAGGCGGGCATTCCGCTGGCCGGTGGTCATTCCATCGACGCGCCCGAGCCCATTTTCGGCCTGGCGGTGACCGGCGTGGTCGAGAAGCGCCACCTCAAGCGCAATGACACGGCCACGGCAGGCTGCCGCCTGTATCTGACCAAGCCGCTGGGCATCGGCATCCTGACCACGGCCGAAAAGAAGGCCAAGCTGCGGCCGCAGGATGTGGGCCTGGCGCGCGACTGGATGTGCACGCTCAACCGGGCGGGCAGCCGTTTTGGCAAGCTGGCCGGCGTCAAAGCCATGACCGATGTGACCGGCTTTGGTCTGCTGGGGCACCTGGTGGAGATGGCCGATGGCAGCGGGCTCAGCGCCTGGGTTCAGGATGCGGCCGTGCCCCGCTTGCCGGGTGTCGAGCACTACCTGGCCGAGGGCTGTGTGCCGGGCGGCACCGGCCGCAATTTCGACAGCTATGGCGACAAGGTGGGCGCCATCACGGAGGCGCAAAAGCAGCTCTTGTGTGATCCGCAGACCAGCGGCGGGCTGCTGGTGGCGGTGGCCCCGGAAGGGGAGGCCGAGTTCCTCGCGGTGGCGATGGAGTTGGGCATGAATCTGCAGCCGATCGGGCAGCTGACCGCGCGTCAAGCCTTCGCGGTGGAGGTGCGTTGATGACTGCCAGTACGGCGAACAACCGGGACGATTACCGCGCCATCTTCCTCAATGACGTCCCGATGATGGACGTGCGCGCGCCGGTCGAGTTCGCCAAAGGCGCGTTCCCCGGCGTGGTCAACCTGCCGTTGATGAACGATGCCGAACGCCAGGCCGTGGGCACCTGTTACAAGCAGCAAGGACAGCAGGCGGCGATTGAGCTGGGCCATCGCCTGGTGGCGGGCGAGCTCAAGGCCGAGCGCATCGCAGCCTGGGCGCAATTTGCGCAGGCGCATCCCGATGGCTTGCTCTACTGCTTCCGCGGGGGGCTGCGTTCGCAGATCGTGCAGCAGTGGCTGGAGAGCGAGGCGGGCATCGTGTACCCGCGGGTGATCGGCGGCTACAAGGCGATGCGCGGCTTCCTGATCGAGACGCTGCAGCACGATGTCACGCACTCGCGTTTCGTGGTGCTGGGTGGCTTGACGGGCTCGGGCAAGACCGAGCTGCTGAACCAGCTGCCGCACAGCGTGGACCTGGAGGGGCTCGCCAACCACCGCGGCTCGGGCTTTGGCAGCCGCCCCACCGGCCAGCCCGCGCAGATCGATTTCGAGGACGCGCTGGCGATTGATGTGCTCAAAAAGCGTGCGCAGGGCCATGCCTGTTTTGTGGTCGAAGACGAGGGCACCCACATCGGCCGCTGTTCGGTGCCGCTGGCGCTGCGGCACACCATGGCGCAGGCCCCGCTGGTGTGGCTGGAGGTGCCGTTTGCCGAGCGCGTCGAGCGCATCCTCAGCGACTACGTCGTGGCGCAGCAGGCCGACTTCGTGGCGGTGTACGGTGAAGGGCCGGGTGAGGTGGCCTTCCGCGAGCACCTGCTGGGCAGTCTGGCGAAGATTGCGCAGCGGCTGGGCGGCGAGCGCTACCAGCGTCTGCAAGCCATCATGCAGGCGGCCTTGGCAGCCCCGGGCCCGGGCGATGTGGACCTGCACCGCGAGTGGATCGAAGCCCTGCTGCACGGCTATTACGACCCGATGTACGCCTTCCAGCGCCAGAAGCACGCCGCGCGCATCGTGTTTGCGGGTGGGGCCTCGGACGTGCTGGCCTATCTGCGCACGCAGGGCTGACCGTCGCAGCCCTCGTCGTGCACGTGTGATCAGACCGACGCAGCCGGGTAGCTGCGCTGCACGGTCTCCAGAATCGTGTAGTTGCCGCGTGCGCTGATCGTGCTGATGAAGACCCAGTCACCGGTGACGGTGGTCGGGGTGAAGGTCATCTTCAGGAAGCCGCGTCGTGACGGGTCCATCCAGTTCAGGTCGTCCACCACGTTCTCGAAGATGTATTTGACCTGCGCGGGGGGGATCGCCGACAGGTAGTCCTCCAGCCCGGGCGAGCTGACACTGGCGGTCGCGAACTCGACGCCCACCTGCGTGCCGGCCAGCGCACTGTTGGCGTAGCCCGCCAACCTCAGGTCCGAGAACCAGGCGTTGTGCGTGTCACCTGCCAGGGTGATGAGCTGCTTGTTCAGGCCGTAGGCCATCATCAGCAGGGTTTCTCGGGCGGCCGGGTAGCCGTCCCAGGCATCCAGGTTGTAGCCCAGCTTGGTCTGGCTCATCAAGCCTACCTGCTCCGGGGTGCGCAAGTTGGCTGGGGTGGCTTTGGCGGTCAGGTAGGCGGTGACGGCGGTCTGTGCGGCGCTCACATCACCCCCTTCCAGCGTGCTCAGCACCGACACCGGAAACGCCATGTTGCCCATCAGCACCTGTTGTCCCAGCACCTGCCAGGTGGCGGTCGAGGCCTGCATCTGACCCTGCAGCCAGCCCAGTTGCGTGTTGCCCAGCAACTGACGTGCGGGCGAGGCCATCGTGGCCTGGGCGGTGGCTGCGGTGGCCGGATTGAGCAGCTCACCAAAGCTCACCTGCTTGTCGCGACCGATCAGGCGCGTGTCGAGCATGTGCAGGCTGAGCAGCTGGCCGAAGTTGAAGCTGCGGTAAATGATGCTGGGGTCGGTGCCCGTGCGAATTGGCATCCACTCGTGATACGCCTGCAAGGCCGCCTGCTTGCGTGTGGCAAAGCTGCCCTCGGTGACCGGATCATGGTTGTCCGCGCCATCCTTGTAGCTGTCATTGGCGATCTCATGATCGTCCCAGACCGCGATCATCGGCATGCGCGCATGCAGGTCCTTGCTGTCAGGATCGGACTTGTATTGCGCGTGCCGTTGGCGGTAGTGGCTCAACAGCGTCAGCTCTTGCGTCGGTTGTGAGACCCGGCCCAAAGCCGCGGCATTGGCAGAGGCATAGGCCGGGCTGCCATCGGCATTCGTTGCGCCGTACTCATAAATGTAGTCACCCAGATGCACGGCGAACTGCACATCCGAGCGCGCCGCTTCGGCGTAGACGTTGAAGAACCCTGCCGGGTAGTTGGCGCACGAGAACACCGCCAGCTTGACCTCGCTCACGTTGCCCGTGGGCAAGGTGCGTGTGCGGCCGATCGGGGACAGGTGGCGCCCTTGGCGAAAGCGGTAAAAGTATTCGCGGTTTGCCGACAAGCCGGTGGCATCGACCTTCACCGTGAAGTCGGTTCCGGCGCTGGCCTGAGCCTGCCCCTGGCGCACGATCTGGGTGAACGCATTGTCGGTGGCGACCTCCCAGGTCAGGGCCACGGCATCGCTGCGATCCGGATAGCGGGCATGCGTCCAGAGGATCACCCGGTCCGCCAGCGGATCGCCGCTGGCCACGCCATGGTTGAAAGCCGGCGGGGCATCATCGTCCCCACCGCCGCAAGCCGACAGGGTCAGGCCCGATGTGCCCACCGCAGAGAGGGTAGCTAGTTTGATGACGAAATCGCGACGTGAAGAAGAGTGAGACATGGGCAGGCACAGTCAAATCGAAGACATCCAGCTTGCACGCTCGACATGACGACGACGTGACGGCGCAACCATCGGGTGAAAGGATGAAAAAAGCCCGCACAGGGCGGGCTCGGGGGCGGGAAGTCAGTTCACGTTCAGCGCCGCACCTGCCTTGGTGATCACGCTCTTGTGCGAGTACTCGCTACGGGCCGGGCGGCTGATGGCCTGCGCCAACGCCGTCTTGGTCTGCACATAGTCCACGAAGGTCTGTGTGTAAAGCAAGTAGTTGTTGACGTAGTTGCCGCTGGCATAGATCGGGCCGAAGGTGGAGTAGCCATCCTTGCCGCTGGCAATGAAGTCATTGGTGGCCACGGTGTAGACCTTGATCAGGCTGAGGTTCGACCAGGTGCCCGTCTGTCGGTCACGCACTTCGAGGTTGCTGAAGCGTGAACCTTTGGCCTGGCTCATGTCCAGATCCCAGCGCAGACCGGCAGCATAGGGGTGGGCACCGGTCGAGGCAACGGCGGCATCCAGGTGGGCGGACGCCGCATCCTCCAGTACATCCTTCAGTTGCTGGCCATTGACCTTCAGCTCCACCAGCACGTTGGTGAACGGCAGCAACGTGAATGCGGTGTCCATGCTCAGGGTGCCGGCCTGCACCGGAATGCGCACACCGCCCGCATTCTGGACAGCCACATCGGCAACCAGGCTGCCAGCCAGGAAGGCTTCGGCCACAATCTGGGCGGCATCACTGCCGCGGGCCAGTGTGTTGGCCGCTTCGCAGCCGGTCACGCCGGCTGAGCGGTTGGTCGACTCACCCGGCACACGCACCAGACACAGCGCCTCCGAGGCCGTCCCGATGGCTTCTGCCTTCTTCGCCGTCACCTGATCGGCATAGGTCGTCAGCAGCGCGCTGGCTGCCACGTCGAGCTCGGTCACGCGCACCGCCGGGATGCTTTGCAGGCTCTGAACGATGGCGGTTTTCGTCGTGTCATCGACGGCCACAAACTTGCCGTCAAGGCCCTTGCGCTTGAAGCTGGAGCCCACGAGCAGGGAGGCCTGCCCACTGCA
Source organism: Burkholderiales bacterium RIFCSPHIGHO2_12_FULL_63_20 (assembly GCA_001770775.1). Lineage (GTDB taxonomy): Bacteria > Pseudomonadota > Gammaproteobacteria > Burkholderiales > Burkholderiaceae_C > Aquabacterium. The sequence goes on along the minus strand of MESA01000030.1, from coordinate 16,814 downwards.
GCTGCTGATCTCGCCCCGGTCATTGAAGTGCAGATTCAGCTCACCCACCGCCTTGGCATACTCCCAGGCCTGGGCCACGCACACAGGCTTGCCGTCCTTGTTGGTGATCTGGGTGGGATACGCCCCCGAGCTGCTCAGCCCCAAGGCCTGGAAGTCGCCCAGCAGCGAGTGCGAATCGCCGCCCACGATGGCGTCGACATCGGTCAGCTGGGCGGCCAGCGCCTTGTCGGCCTCGTAGCCCAGGTGGCTCAGCACCACGAAGTGGCGCAAACCTTGAGCCTTCAGGGTATTGATGGTGCGTTGGGCCGCGGTCGCTTCGTCTTCGAACACCGTGGTCGTCAGCGGGCGTGAGGAGTTGGTGGTCTTGCCCTTGACCGACAGCCCGATCACGGCGACCCGCACGCCCTGAATGGTCTTGATCGTGTAGGGCTGGATGTACTCATTCAGGCTCAGTCCGGCCAGGGGCGTGCCGAGCTTCGGCTGCACGTTGGCGGCCACGATCGGTGTCTGGCAGGTGCCCGCGCGCAGGTGATCCAGAAAGACCTTGAGGCCGGCATCGCCATCATCGAATTCATGGTTGCCCAGCACCATCGCATCAAAGCAGATGGTGTTCATCAGGGCCGCATCGGCCTGGCCCTTGAAGAGCGTGTAGTACAGGGTGCCCGTGATGGCATCCCCTGCGTGCAGCTTGATCACATCGGTGCGGTTGGCGTAGCGCTGGAAGGCACTCGTCACCCGGGCAAAGCCCCCGAGATCGACCTGTGTGGCCACCCCATCGATCGTCAACTCCGTTGCGGCGATGGGATCGAGTTGCGAGTGCGTGTCATTGATGTGCGCCAAGGTCACCTCCACCGGTGCGAAGGTGGGCGCGGGCGCGGGGTCGTCCGAACCACCACCGCAGGCGGTCAGCGCAGCCAGCGACAGGGTCAACAGGAGAGAGGTGTGGAGTTTCATGAGACAGCGTGATGAAAGCTTTTGTAAGGATTCGTCGATACTGCGTAACCCTCATGAAATCCCCATGACACGGAGATGATGAGATGGTGATGCACCGCCTTGAGGTCTAATTGGGTTTCGAGGACATTTCCCACCATGCCGGTCAGCCCGCCCACCCCATCCCCTTCTGTCGACAACGAAGCCCATCTGACGTTGGACTACCTCCTGCGTCGCATGCGCTTCAAGAGCGACTTCCCGGCTCTGGCCACGTCGATCACGCGCATCCAGTCCTTGTCCGGTTCCGAGAGCGAAAGCCTGCACACCCTGTGCGACGAGATCCTCAAGGACGTCGCCCTGACCCAGAAGCTCTTGCGCGTGGTCAACACCGCGCACTACCGCCGTGCGGGCACCGATCCCATCAGCACCGTCTCGCGCGCCGTGAGCCTGATCGGTCTGGCCGGTGTGCGCAATCTGGCCTTGTCGCTGATGCTGCTGGAGCACATGGAGGACAAGGTCCATGCACAGCTGCTCAAAGTCGAGTTCCTGCGCACCGTGATGGCCGGCACCCTGGCCAGCGAGCTGTCACACCAGTCACGCGATTCCGAAGAGGCGTTCCTGGGCGCCTTGTTCCGCAACCTTGGCCGCTTGCTGGTGGCCTTTTATCTGCCTGAAGACGCCGAGCAGATCCGTGCGTTGACCACGGTCAGTGCCGAGCAGCCCGAACCCCTGAGCGATGCCCAGGCCTCGGTGAAAGTGCTGGGCGTCAGCCACGAACAACTGGCGGGCCACATTGGCCAGAGCTGGGGCTTGCCCGACGGCTTGTTGGCCTGCATGCGCAGCCCCGAGGGACGGGTCCCCACGCGCTCCCTGGCCGCGCGCCCGGAACGCCTGTGGTGGCTGGCCAGCCTGGCCAATGAGGTGGCGCAGACCATGCTCGACACCGAGCCCGTCAACCTGGGCGATGCCCTGACGAAGCTGGCGCGCAGCTATGCCACCCCGCTTGACCTCACCTCGGATGACGTCAGCCAGGCCGCCGCGCGCGCCCGCAAACGCCTCACCGAGTTGACCCAGGCACTCAACCTGAATGTGCCCGCGCAGTCGCCGGGTGAGCGCCTGCTCGACACCTTCTACGTGGACGCCCCCAACAGCGGGCAGACCGATGGGCCCACGCCCGATGCCCTGGGGCTGGGCGATGACACGGGCACCCTCGCGCCCGATCTGCCGCCGCCCGCCGTCGATGCCACCAGCATCCTCACCAATGGCATCCAGGACATCACCAACTCCCTGGTCGAGTCCTTCCGCCTCAACGACGTGCTGCAGATGATCCTGGAGACCATGCTGCGGGCGCTCAACTGCCGTCGCGTGGTGTTCTGCCTGCGCGATGCCCGCAGCGGCCAGCTCACCGGGCGCCTCGGCTTGGGCGAGGGGGCCGATGTCGTCCGCGACCTCTTCAAGGTGCCGCTCGTCATCCGACCCGGTGAGAATCCGGATCTGTTCTCGGCCGTCTGCCTCAAGCAGGTCGACACCCTGATCGCCGACGCCAGCGCGCCCAACATCGTCACCCGGCTGCCCACCTGGTTCCGCGACCGGGTGCAGGCCCCCACCTTCCTCGTGCTGCCCTTGGTGATGAAGCGGGCTGGCCAGGCGGACATGGTCCTGGGCCTGATCTACGCCGACAAGGGTCAGGCCGACAGCCTGCAGATCAGCGAGAAAGAGCTCTCCCTGTTGCGCACCCTGCGCAACCAGGCCGTCATGGCCTTCCGCCACGCCGCCAGCGGCTGAGCTCACCATCGATCTCTCGAGGTTTCCTTGTGCCAGATCAAATCTAACGGGGGACCTTCCGCTACGATCCACCCCCTCTTCTGGGGGGTTCCCGGGGCAGTTTTGGGCACATCCACGGGGTTGATCTTGCAGTTTGATGGGTTGGGATATCGGTGCAGGGGCGGATGCGGCGCTGGGGCGCGTCATGAGTGACGCAGCTTGGCGTTGGCCGCGTGCCGCCCGCGTGTCTGCTCCCGTGCTCCCTGTCGAGGCCGGCCCTGCGCACGGGTCGCTGTCTGCCGTCTGCAACCAGCCGGTGCGTCTGATCCTGCAGGTGCTGCGTCCGGCGGCCATCGCCCTCATGGTCGTGCTCCTGTTGTTCCTGTTCGGCGTCTCGCGTTATCTGCACAGTGTCGAGGTGCGTCGCACCGAGGCCTCGGCCCAGCACGCGGTCGCCCTGTGGCAGCACCTGCGCCAGCAGCAGCTCGGGCAACTGCAGGTACTGACCGCCGCCTTGGCCGAAGACCGTGTCCTGGCGCAAGCCATGCAACAAGGCGATGCGGTCCGTCTGCAGGCCCTCACCCGTGAGCGCTTCGCCCAGCTCCGCCAGACGCATGGCGTCTCGCACGGCTATTTCATCGACCCGCAGCGCCAGGTGCTGCTGCGCGCGCACAACCCCGCCCAGCGGGGCGACCTGGTTGAGCGCCGTACCCTGCTCGATGCCATCTCCACCGGCAAGCCCGTCAGTGGCATGGAGCTGGGTGCCTTGTCCACCTTCACGCTGCGGCACATCCAGCCTTGGTACCTCGACGGGCAACTGATTGGCTACCTCGAACTGGGTTCGGACGCCGACTGGTTCATCCACGAACTCAAGCGCCTGCTGCAGCAGGACATGGCGCTGCTCATCGACAAACGGCACACCAACGAAGTGCGCTACCGAGCCGGCCAACGCGTGTTCCGTCTGCCCGGCCACTGGACGGACGATGCCAAGGTGGTGGTGCTGGGCCAGACCCTGCCGCATCTGCCAGGCGGCCTGCTGCCGGCCTGGCGCGACCTGGCCTTGCGGGCCGGCAGCGGGGTGCTGGACCTCAGCGACGCCAGTCAGGCCTGGTCAGTGGCCATTCGCCCCCTCACCGACCACAGCGGGCGCGAGATGGCTTCGCTGGCTGTGCTGCGCGACGTGGCCCCCGAGCGTGCCGACGAAGCCCACCAGCGCCTCAACCTCGCTGCGGCGGGCACCGCCATCGTGGCGTTGCTCATGGGCGTGCTCTTTCTGCGCGTGCGCGCCGCCGAAGACTGGGTTCGACGCTCGGACGCCGCCTTGCGCCTGGCCGCCACCGCGTTCGAGTCGCAGGAAGGCATCATGGTGCTCAACGAGCGCGGAGCCATCCTGCGCGTCAACCAGGCCTTCACCGACATCACGGGCTACACCTTCGAGGAAGTGCAGGACAAGCGCAGTGACATCTTGCGCGCGCCCGACTGCCCCGCGCCGCTCACCGCCCACATCCAGCAGCAACTGCGGCAACACGGCCACTGGCTGGGCGACGTGCGCAGCCAGCGCCACAACGGTGAGGTCTATGATCTGCGCCTGAGCCTCACCCTGGTGCGCGGTCGTGGCCAAGAGCCCACCTTGTGCGTGGGCAGCTTCACCGACGTCACCGAGCACAAGGCCGCTGAGGCCCGCATCGAGCACCTGGCCTTCTTTGACACCCTCACCGGCCTGCCCAACCGGCGCCAGTTGCAAGACCAGCTCCAGCAGGTGCTGGCGGGCTGCCATCGACAGGGCCGGGCCGGTGCCGTGCTGTTGATCGATCTGGATGACTTCAAGACGCTCAACGACACCTTGGGTCATGACATGGGCGACCTGCTGCTGCAGCATATGACCGCCCGCTTGCAGACCTGTCTGGGCGAACACGACACCCTGGCGCGCTGGGGGGGCGACGAGTTCGTCGTGGTCATGCAGGGTTTGAGCCCCGTGCCGGCCGAGGCCACCGGCCAGGCCCACGCCCTGGCGGCGCGTTGCCTGAGCCTGCTGTCCCAGTCCTGCGATCTCGCCGGGCAGGAGTACCACATCAGCTGCAGCATCGGCATCACCCTGTTTGGCACGTCTCAGCCCGTCAGTCTGGACGAACTGATGCGGCAAGCCGACCTGGCCATGACCGAAGCCAAAGCTGCCGGGCGTCACACCCTGCGCTTTTTCGACCCCGAGATGCAAGCCGTCTTGCACCGTCGCTCGGCCCTGGAGGCCGACATGCGTCGCGGCCTGCAGCGCCACGAGTTCCAGCTCTACTACCAGCCCCAGGTGGACGCGGCAGGATGCGTGTTCGGCACCGAAGCCCTGGTGCGTTGGCACCACCCCGAGCGCGGCATGGTCTCCCCCGCCGAGTTCATCCCGGTGGCCGAGCACGCCGGCCTGATCCTGCCGCTGGGTGCCTGGGTGCTGGAGACCGCCTGCCAGCAACTGGTCGCCTGGTCGCGCCAACCCTCCCTGGCCCACCTCACGGTGTCGGTCAACGTCAGCGTGCGCCAGTTCCGTCTGCCCGACTTCGTGGACCTGGTTCTGGGCATCTTGGCGCGCACCGGCGCCAACCCGCACCGCCTCAAGCTGGAGTTGACCGAAAGCGTCCTGATCGATGACATCGAGGCGGTCGTCGCGCGCATGGACACCTTGAAAGGCCACGGCGTGGGCTTCTCGCTCGACGACTTTGGCACGGGCTACTCCTCGCTGGCCTACCTCAAGCGCCTGCCGCTCGACCAGCTCAAGATCGACCAGTCCTTCGTGCGCGACGTGCTCAGCGACCCGCACGATGCGTCGATCGCACGCACCATCGTCGCACTGGCCGATGCCATGGGCCTGGCCGTGATCGCCGAAGGTGTGGAGACCGAGGCCCAGCGCGAGTTCCTGTACCAGCATGGCTGCCGGTCCTACCAGGGCTATCTGTTTGGTCGCCCCATGTCGGCAGACGCATTCGAACAGTGCGTGCGGGGATAATGCGGGCCATGTTCCGCATCGTCCTCGTCGAACCCGAAATCCCGCCCAACACGGGCAACGTCATCCGCCTGGCGGCCAACACCGGCTGCGAGCTGCACCTGATCGAGCCCTTGGGTTTTTCGATGGACGACAAGCTGCTGCGCCGCGCCGGACTGGACTATCACGAGTACGCCCCGGTGCGCCGCCACGCCAGCTGGCAGGCGTTCATCGAGGCCATGCAGCCGGACCCCAGCCGCATGTTCGCCTTCACCACGCGTGGCAGCCGCCCTTTTGGTGAGGTGGCCTGGCAGAGCGGTGACTGGTTCGTGTTCGGTTGCGAAACCCGCGGGCTTGATCCGGCCCTGCGCGATGGTTTTCCGCTGGCTCAGCGCGTGCGCCTGCCGATGCGCCCGGAGCAGCGCAGCCTGAACTTGAGCAATGCGGTGGCCGTGGCCGTGTTCGAGGCCTGGCGGCAAAACGGTTACGCGGGCAGCGTCTGAGCAGGCCCGCGTGGTTTTGGCATCTGCTTAGAAAGCGCTGCCTTCGGCCTTGGCCTGACGGCCCATCAAAGCGCCCACGGCTTGCGCCGGGCTGAGCCGGTCGTCCAGCACGGCCACCACCGCTTCGGTGATGGGCATGGACACCCCCAGGCTTTGCGCACGCTGCAGCACTGTGGCGGCGCTGTAGACCCCTTCGGCCACATGTCCCAGGTCCTGCAGGATCTGGGCGAGCTTCTTGCCTGAGGCCAGCTGCAACCCCACTGTGCGGTTGCGCGACAGGTTGCCTGTGGCGGTCAGGACGAGGTCGCCCAGTCCCGACAGTCCCATGAAGGTGTCGGCCCGCGCGCCCAGGGCCACGCCCAGGCGGGTCATCTCGGCCAGACCTCGCGTGATCAGCGCGGCGCGGGCATTCAGGCCCAGGTTCAGGCCATCGGCAATGCCGGTGGCAATCGCCAGCACGTTCTTCACCGCGCCACCCACCTCCACACCGATCGGGTCGGTGGAGGTGTAGACGCGCAGACTGTCGGAGTGGAAGGCGGCCACGGCCTGTTCGGCCAGGGCGGTGTCCGTGCTGGCCGCCACCAGGGCGGTCGGCTGGCCCAGCGCCACCTCGTGGGCAAAGCTGGGACCTGACAACACCCCGTTGCGGGCCTGCGGACGCAGCGCCTGAGCGATCTCGTTGCCCAGGCGCCCCGAGCCCTTTTCGAAGCCCTTGCACAGCCACAGCGCGGCGGCATCGTCAGGCAGGCTCTGCAGCATGTTGCCCAACGCGGCCATCGGCGTGCCGATGATGACCAGCCCTTCGGGACCGCGCGCGTACGCCACGGCTTCGTCGAAGTCGTGGGTCAGCCGCAGCGCCTCAGGAAACGGTGCGTCGGGCAGGTAGCGTGCGTTGCAGCGCGTCGCCTGCATGTCGGCGACCTGCGCGGCGTCGCGGGCCCATAGCAGCACCTCGCGGTGGTGCCGCGCGGCGCTGACGGCCAGCGCCGTGCCCCACGCGCCCGCTCCCAGAATGGCGAGCCGGGTGCCCATCCGCTCAGGCGTTGCCGGCGGCAGCAGCTTGCTGCAGCTGGGCTTCGTACATGGCCTGGAAGTTGACTTCGGTCAGGTGCACGGGCGGGAAGCCGGTGCGGTTGATCACGTCGGCCACGGTGGCGCGCAGGTAGGGGTAGACGATCTGCGGGCAGGCGATGGCGATGATCGGCTGCATCTGGTCTTCCGGCACGTTGCGGATCTCGAACAGACCGGCTTGCTTGGCTTCGACCAGGAACAGCGTCTTGTCATTGACCTTGGTGGTCACGGTGGCCGTCACGGACACTTCATACAGGCCTTCCTGCACCGGCTCGGCGTGCAGGTTCAGCTGCACGTCCACCTGGGGCTGGCCTTGTTCCAGCAAGATCTGGGGCGCATTCGGCAGCTCCAGCGACAGATCCTTCAGGTAAATGCGCTGAATGCTGAACGAAGGTTGGTTGGCTTGGTCTTGGTCGCTCATGAGAAATCCTTGGTGTGCGGTGATGTGCGGGTGATCAATCCAGGGCGCTGCGCATGGCGCAAGAAGTTCAGGCCAGCCAGGCAATCGCAAAGGATTATGAACCAGCCCGATGACGCCTCCGCGCCACCCGCACCATGGCATACCAGGAAGTGGAGGCGCAGCCCCCAAACAGGCGGGTGCCGACCCGCCACGTATCGTGGCGCCGTGGCTCAGGCGCCGTTGAGCAGCGGCAGCAGGCCGCCTTGCTGATCCAGGGCGATCAGGTCGTCGCAGCCGCCCACATGGGTCTCGCCAATGAAGATCTGTGGCACGGTGCGGCGGCCCGTCAGGCTCATCATCTGGTCGCGCTGAGCGGGGTCCAGGTCGATGCGGATTTCGTCAATGGCCTCGACGCCCCGCTGCTTGAGCAGCATCTTGGCCCGCTGGCAGTAAGGGCAGACCAGGGTGGTGTACATCTTGACGGCTTGCATGGTGTCGTGGATCCGTTGGAATCAAAAAAATGGGACGGCAGAGACATTGTCTCCGCGGTCCCAAGTCCGCCTGATCTGTGTGGAGATCGGCGCGTGGTGTAAGCCCCGATGCTTCAGGCTGCCCGATCAGGCCTTTTCGGTGGGCAGGTTCGCCTCGCGCCAGGCCTTGAGGCCACCGGCCAGCGATTGGGCGTTCTCGTAGCCCATCGTCTTCAACTGCGCCACGGCGCGCGCCGAGCGATTGCCAGCGGCGCACACCACCACCAGGGGGATGGCCTTGTTGGAGGGCAGGCCCTTGCCTGTGCCCAACTGCCCCAGCGGCACGTTCTTGGCACCGCTCACATGGACGGCCGCGAATTCGGCGGGCTCGCACACGTCGATCACCTGGGCCTTTTGCTTGTTGATGAGCTGGACAGCCTGTGCCGGCGTGATGCCACCACCCACACCGCCCGACTTGACCTGCTGCCACAGCAGCATGCCGCCCGATGCGGCTGCGGCCACGATCCAGTACCAGTTGTCAGCGATGAAGCTCGAAGAATTCATGCAAGTGCTCTCTCGTATGCCCGCGATCAGGAAGCCACGGGTTTGGGGATTATAAAATCGCTGGTTGCCCGGCTGGTCTCGACTGGCCCACTTTCACCTCGATGGGATCGCACGTCATGTACAAACTCGTCCTGATTCGCCACGGCGAATCCACCTGGAACCTCGAAAACCGCTTCACCGGCTGGGTTGACGTCGATCTGACGCCCACCGGCGTGTCGCAGGCCATGTCGGCAGGTCAGCTGCTCAAGGCCGAGGGCTACGAGTTCGACATCGCCTACACCTCGGTGCTCAAGCGTGCCATCCACACCCTGAACTACTGCCTCGACGAGATGGACCGCATCTGGTTGCCGGTGGTCAAGAGCTGGCGCCTCAACGAGCGCCACTACGGTGGCCTGCAGGGCCTGAACAAGGCCGAGACCGCCAAGAAGCACGGCGACGAGCAGGTGCTGGTGTGGCGCCGCAGCTATGACACCCCGCCGCCCGCGCTGGACGCCAACGACCCGATGGGCCAGCGCCAGGACCTGCGTTACGCCGGCCTGCCGGTCGATCAAGTCCCGCTGACCGAGTGCCTCAAGGACACCGTGGCTCGCGTGCTGCCGTACTGGAATGAAGAGATCGCCCCGACCATCAAGGCCGGCAAGCGCGTCGTGATCGCCGCGCACGGCAACTCCATCCGCGCCCTGGTCAAGTACCTGGACAACATCAGCGATGACGACATCGTGGGCCTGAACATCCCCAACGGCATCCCCCTGGTGTACGAGCTGGACGCCGACCTCAAGCCCATCAAGCGCTACTACCTGGGCGACGCCGAAGCCGCTGCCAAGGCCGCAGCCGCAGTGGCCACGCAAGGCAAGGCCTGATCAGGCGGTGAAGGTCAGCCTCACTCGGCTGACCAGATCAAGGGGCAGTGGTCGGAGAGTTGCCGACCGTGGTCCTGAGGCTCATAAGGCAGGCGCGTCAACCGCAAGGTGGCGCGCCTGTTGTCTTGGCGGGCCTTCAAGCTGTCGCTGAGCAGGATGTCATCAATGTAGCGGCTGTGCCGGTCATCGGCATCGCAGGGCAGATAAGGCTGCCCGGCGGTGGCACGGTGTAGCACCGCGCCGCGAGGCTGGTCATCGCTCCAGGCGGGCAGCAGGTTCAGCGGGGCGCTCTCGTCAGGTCCGGCCGAGCGGCGTTCGTCCTGATCCAGGTGGCGGTTGAAGTCCCCCAGGATGGCAAAGGCCACGCCTTCGCGCACCCGCTGGTCGATCCAGGCTTCCACCACCGGGGCCTGGCGTTGCAAGCCGCGACAGGGGCTGAAGGAGCGGTCCAGGTCGCCCCGAAAGCACCCGCTTTTCAGGTGCACATTGAGCAGGCGCACTTCCCTGGCGGTGCCCGGGTAGAGCGTGAGGTCGGCGCCCGCGCGGGAGCTGCCGTCCACATCCAGGTCACTCAGCTCGCTGTTGCAGCGGTAGGGCACCCCCTCGCGGATCGCAAAGCCGACTTTTTGCGGATGCGCGCGGCGCTCGAAGCAGTCCAGCTTCCAGCCCTGGCGAAACACCTGCCGGGCGGCCTCGGGGCCGTCCACCTCTTGCAGGGCTACCACGTCCACGCGGCGCGTGGTGTGCAGGGCCTGGGCCGTGCGGGCCAGCGCATCCAGATCGGCCTGGGTGCGGGCAGGCGGCGGCGTGCGGCCCGGTGTGCAGGGCAGTGCGCGCTCGTGGCTGCGGGGTTGCTGGCGCTGGCAGCGGGCGCTCAGCTCGGCCTGGGTGGCGGGCGTCATCAGCCACTCCAGATTCCAGGTGGCCAGGCTCAGGCCGGTGCCGGTGGCAGCTTTGCGGTCCCCGTCAAACCAGCCAGCATGGGCCGACCAAGCGCCCAGGGCCGCGAGGGCCAGCGCAGCGAGCCAGCGGCGGGGGCGAGCCCCGCGTATGCGACGCACGTTGGTGTCTCAGGCTCAGGATCAGACGCCCAGCGCGGCGCGGTCGAGCGTGTAGTTCTGCGGACCGGCCACGGCGATCTTGATGGCGCCGATGCGGTTGGCCAGCGCCACCGACTTGACCAGGTCCCAGCCTTGCGACAGACCGAACAGCAGGCCACCGCGGAAGGCATCGCCACAGCCGGTGGGGTCCACCACCGCCTCGGCCTTCACGCCGGGCACGTGGGTGACTTCGCCTTGCACGTACACGTTGCAGCCTTCGGCGCCCAGGGTCTCGATCAGGCCGCGCAGGTGACCGCGCGACAGCTCGGCCAGGCTTTGCCCCGTGCGTTCGGCCAGCATCTTGCCCTCGTAGTCGTTGACGGCCACCCAGCTCGCCTGGCTGACGAAGCGCTGGAGCTCTTCCCCGTTGAACATGGGCAGGCCCTGGCCCGGATCGAATACGAAGGGGATGCCCGCGGCCTGCAGTTGCTCGGCGTGCTGGATCATGGCGTCACGCCCATCCGGGGCCACGATGGCCAGCCCGATGCGCGGGTCGGTTTCAATGTGCTGGATGTGGGCCTGACCCATCGCGCCAGGGTGGAAGGCCGTGATCTGGTTGTTGTCCTGGTCGGTGATGATGATGGCCTGGGCGGTGTAGTCATCGTCCACGGTGCGAACGTGCTGCAGGCTGATGCCCAGGTTCTCCAGGTGGTTGCGGTAGAGCACGCCATCCTTGCCCAGGGTGGCCATGATCAGCGGATCGCCGCCGAGCTGCTGCAGGCTGTAGGCAATGTTGCCGGCGCAGCCCCCGAACTCCTTGCGCATCGAGGGCACCAGGAAGGACACGTTCAGGATGTGCACCTGGTCGGGCAGGATCTGCTGCGCGAAACGACCGGGAAAGGTCGTGATGGTGTCAAAGGCCAGGGAGCCGCAGATCAGGACGGACATGGTGAGTCTCGGGTAAGGGGTTCAGGGGTAGAACAGCTCGGCCGTGTAGCCGGCGGGCTGCAAAGTTGGGGCTCGCAGCTGCCAGACCAGGGTGGTGCTGCGTTGCGGCGGCACGGCGCTCGGGCGCGGGGTGGCGCGCGCGTCGGGCTCGCTGCCGTCGCGCCATTGGGCATCGGTCGGCGAGAAGCTGCGGCGGGCCACCACCGCACCTGCGGTGTCGGTCAGCGTCAGGTCCACATGCGGCCACGCCAGCGCGACCGCGGCGCGGTTGCGCACGACCACGGTGAGGCGGTAGCGGTCAGGACCTTCCGAGTCGGCGCGCAGCAAGGTTGCGCTGTCCACCTGCAGGTCGTCGATGCGCAAGGGGGGCTGCAGCGTGCAGTGCGCCAGCTCGCACCATCGGGTCAGGGCGTCGCGCCAGCTGGGGTGCTGGGCGGCCAAAGTGTCGCGGAACTGGTGCACCGCTTGCACACCCAGCGACAGCAGCAGGGCCAGCGACAGGCCCGTGAGCACGCCGCGCACGGAAGGCTGGCGCCAGAAAGCCTGTCGTTGTGCGCGGCGGATGAATTCCGGCGTGGGGGCGGCAGCGGGCTTTTTGCTCGTCTTCTTGGCAGGCGTCGCACGCGGGGGGGCTGCTGCCGGTGCTGCGGCGCGAGAGGCCGCGGGCTCGGCAGAGGGTGCTGCAAAGCGTGCCGAGGGGCGCGTCTCGGCGGGCGGCGCGGGTTCCGGCTGCGCCAAGCCGAGCGCATCGGCTTCGGCGTCCAGCAAGGCATCGGTGGGGAACTCGGCGTCGGCGAACTCCGGGCCACGGGTGCGACGGCGCGGGGCGGGTCGCTCCCGATCCGAGGGCATCAGGTAGCGCGAGTCGAGCGCATCGGCCTCGTCGGTGCTGGGCAGCTCGGCCTCGGGGATCGGCGGGGGAGCCAGCGGGGAGGGGGTCGGACGGGACGGGGCTGCGAGCGGAGTCGATGCGGGGGGCGCATCATGGCGCCGCGTCCAGCTCATCTCTTGCGCCGGCACGCTGGTGTCGAGTTCGAAATCGGTGGTGCCACGCACGGGCCGAGCGGGCTCGGGCGGCAACTCGTCTTCGATCTGGGGATCGGGGGCGGGCGGCGACCGGACCGGGGCGGGGGGCGTGAAGGCCTCCGTCACGGGTTCGCGTAGGAGCGCTGCATCCGGTGCGCGACGCGGGGGCGGCGCCTCGCTGTCCATGTCGAACAGCGTGGGCAGTGCGTTGAAGACCTCGTGGCAGCGGCCACAACGCACCCAGCCTTCAGAGACCTTCAGTTGGTCTTCGACGATCTTGAAGATCGTGCCACAGTGGATGCATCGGGTCGCCAGGCTCATAAGGCCCGTTTATGCCATTGATTTGGCTGGTTTTTGCGCCGTCATGAGGATCCACCCCTCTTCGGCGTTGGCGACCTGCAACTGCAGGCCCACTTCCGCGTAGGCATCTTTCAGCTCTTGCTCCTGGCGAGCCAGGATGCCGGCGAGCACCAGATGGCCTCCGGGCGCCACATGGCCGGCCAGCAGCGGCGACAGCATCTTCAGCGGCGTGGCCAGGATGTTGGCCAGCACCACCGGGTAGGTGGCCTGGGCTTGACCCACGACATCGGGCAGGCCCGCCACGATGGGCAGGCTGCCGTCTGCGGCCTTCAGATGGGCCAGATTGGCTTGGGCATTGGCCACGGTGGACTCCACCGCCGCCGGGTCGATGTCGACCGCGTCCACCACGCCCGAGCCATGCAAGGCCGCGCCAATGGCCAGAATGCCCGAGCCACAGCCGTAGTCCAGCACGCGCTGGCCCTGGTAAGCGGCCGCGTTTTGCGCGATCCACTTCAGGCACATGCGGGTGGTGGGATGTGTGCCGGTGCCAAAGGCCAGGCCCGGGTCCAGGCGCATCACCGTCTTCGCTTCAGGGGGGATCTCGTGCCAGGTCGGCACGATCCAGAAGCTGTCGGTGATCGGCACGGGCTTGAACTGGGACTGCGTCAGACGCACCCAGTCCTGCTCGTCCACCGGCTGGATGCCCTGGACGTGGATGTCCGTGGCCCAGTCCTGCGACAGGATCAGGGTGGCGGCCTCCAATGCCTCGGCCTCGCTCGGGAACAGGCACTTGAGGGTCGAGCGCTGCCAGGCCTCGCGGGCCACCGGCATGCCGGGCTCGCCCCACAGGGCCTCTTCGTGCTCGGTGTCGGCGTCGGCGTCTTCCACCGACACGGACAGGGCGTCGATCTCCATGAGCGCATCGCTCAGGGTTTCGACTTCGGCCTCTTTGGCCAGCAGGGTCAGTTCAAACAATGCCATGTGCAATCCGACCTCAGCGCTTGCGCGCAGCCATCCAGTTTTCGAGATAGTGGATGTCGGTGCCGCCTTCGACGAACTTGGCGTCCACCATCAGCTCGCGGTGCAGCGGGATGTTGGTGTTGATGCCCTCGATCACGGTTTCCGACAGGGCGGTGCGCATGCGGGCCAGGGCCTGGGCACGCGTGTCGCCGTGCACGATGATCTTGCCGATCATCGAGTCGTAGTTGGGCGGCACGAAGTAGTTCGTGTAGATGTGCGAGTCCACGCGCACGCCGGGGCCGCCGGGTGCGTGCCAGGTCGTGATGCGGCCGGGCGAGGGGATGAACTTGACCGGGTCTTCGGCGTTGATGCGGCACTCGATGGAGTGGCCGCGCAGCTCGATCTGGCGTTGCGTGAAGGGCAGCTTCTCGCCGGCCGCCACGCGGATCTGCATCTGCACGATGTCCACGCCGCTGACCTGCTCGGTCACCGGGTGTTCCACCTGCACGCGGGTGTTCATTTCAATGAAGTAGAACTCGCCGTTTTCGTACAGGAACTCGAAGGTGCCCGCACCGCGGTAGCCGATCTTCTTGCAGGCGGCGGCGCAGCGGTCGCCCACCTTCTCGATCAGGCGACGGGGGATGCCCGGGGCCGGCGCTTCTTCGATGATCTTCTGGTGGCGGCGCTGCATGGAGCAGTCGCGCTCGCCCAGCCACACGGCGTTCTTGTGCTGGTCGGCCAGGATCTGGATCTCGATGTGGCGCGGGTGCTCCAGGAACTTTTCCATGTAGACCTGCGGGTTGCCGAAGGCGGCACCGGCTTCGTTCTGGGTGGTTTGCACCGCGTGCAGCAGGGCCGCCTCGGTGTGCACCACGCGCATGCCGCGGCCACCGCCGCCACCGGCTGCCTTGATGATGACCGGGTAGCCGACCGTGCGGGCGATCTTGATGATTTCCTTGGGGTCGTCAGGCAGGGCGCCTTCCGAGCCGGGCACGCAGGGCACACCCGACTTGATCATGGCCTGCTTGGCCGAGACCTTGTCACCCATGATGCGGATGGACTCAGGGGTCGGGCCGATGAAGGTGAAGCCGGACTGCTCGACACGCTCGGCGAAGTCGGCGTTCTCCGACAGGAAGCCATAGCCGGGGTGGATGGCCTCGGCGTCGGTCACTTCGGCGGCCGAGATGATGGCCGGCATGTGCAGGTAGCTTTGCGCAGACGGCGCCGGGCCGATGCACACGGCCTCGTCGGCCAGCTTGACGTACTTGGCGTCGCGGTCGGCCTCGGAGTAGACGACGACGGACTGGATGCCCATCTCACGGCAGGCGCGCTGGATGCGCAGGGCGATCTCGCCGCGGTTGGCGATCAGGATTTTCTTGAACATGGCGAAGCCTCCGCCTTATTCAATGACGAACAGAGGCTGGCCGTATTCGACAGGCTGGCCGTTCTCGACCAGGATCTTGGTGATGGTGCCGTCCTTGTCCGCCTCGATCTCGTTCATGATCTTCATGGCTTCGATGATGCAGACGGGCTGGCCTTCCTTGACCACGTCGCCGACTTCGGCAAACGACTTGGCGCCGGGGCTGGAGGCGCGGTAGAAGGTGCCGACCATGGGCGAGGTGACGATGTGACCGGTTTCCACCGCCGGTACGGGGGCGG
Organism: Burkholderiales bacterium RIFCSPHIGHO2_12_FULL_63_20; assembly: GCA_001770775.1. Classification (GTDB taxonomy): domain Bacteria; phylum Pseudomonadota; class Gammaproteobacteria; order Burkholderiales; family Burkholderiaceae_C; genus Aquabacterium. The sequence goes on along the minus strand of MESA01000030.1, from coordinate 1,351 downwards.
CGGCCGGTGCGGCTTCGGCAGCCGGTGCGGGCGCTGCGACGGGGGCGGCTTGCGGCGCGGCCTGCATCATGACCACGGGGGCAGCGCCAGCCTTGACGATGCGGACTTTGCCATCGGCCTCGGTGATTTCGAGTTCAGAGACGTTGGACTCGGACACGAGGTCAATCAGGGTTTTGAGTTTACGCAGGTCCATGATGTAGGTACTCCAGCAAAGCAGCGAGCGATTGACGCTCAAAAAAGGGAGGGCGGTGGCCCGATCCGTGTGGAATCGGTCAGCCGCGTGACGGGGCGCCCAGGCGGTCCAGGGCGGCGTCCAAGGCATGGCGATAGCCCGCCGCACCCAGACCCACGATCACGCCTTCGGCGAGGTCGGAGAAATAAGAGTGGTGCCGGAAGGGCTCGCGCCGGTGAACGTTCGACAGGTGCACTTCAATGAAGGGCAGGGCGACGCCCGCGAAGGCATCGCGCAGGGCCACGCTGGTGTGCGTGAAAGCCCCGGGATTGATGACGATGAAGGCGGTGCCGTCGGTGCGGGCCGCGTGCACGCGGTCAATCAGCGCACCTTCATGGTTGCTCTGAAAAGAGGTGAGCGTGGCGCCGCGCCGGGCGGCATGCTCGGCCAGGCCGCTGTCAATCTGCGCCAAGGTGGTGGACCCGTAAACCTCAGGTTCGCGGGTGCCCAGCAGGTTGAGGTTGGGACCGTGGAGGACAAGAATCTGCATGTGCTTCTGGCAAACCCTTACACCGATACTGCAACGGTGCGCGAAGTTAAGCCAAGAAAATCAAAGTAGGCGGATTTTAGCCACAAATGGCTTGGTGCCTAGATATTTCTTCAGTCTGCGCCATGCGTGGGGTTTTCGGTCAGTCCGGCTGGATGCGCCGAGCCTGTTCGCTCAACTGGGCCAGATCGGTGGCGCCCATCAGGCGATGGCGCACGCGGCCCTGCGCGTCGATCAAGACCGTGAAGGGCAGTCCGCCCACGGTGTTGCCCAAGGTCTGGGCGAGTTCGGTGCCGCCAAATCCGGCAAGCCCGATGTCGAATCCTACCTGTACTTTGGCCAGAAATTCGCGCACCGGGGTCGGGCCGTCAATGGCGAGGCCCACCACTTTCCAACCTTTTGCGGCGAATTCTCGCTGGAAGTGGTCCAGTTCGGGCATTTCCTTGACGCAAGGGGGGCACCAGGTGGCCCAGAAATTCAGCACGATGGGTCGCCCTTTCAGGGCGGTCCAGGCCAGTGGGGTGCCCTGCGGGGTGTCGAACTGCTGCTGCCAGAAGGCGTCGGTCAGCTGGTCGCCGTCGATCAGGGCCGCGCTGGGGGAAGCCTGGACGGGCGGGGGCGTGTTCTGGCTG
>MESA01000029.1 GCA_001770775.1 Burkholderiales bacterium RIFCSPHIGHO2_12_FULL_63_20 | reverse complement strand
GATGAAAACTCACCGTGACACCTCAGCCAGCAATTTGCTGCCTGACCGAGCGGCATGCCAATCATGATTTGGTGGATATCTCCCCCCTCGGTTTCCGATGTTGAAGAATTCGAAGGACCTTCAAGTCCCACGTTCTGCTTTTCCCTCCATCACTCCCACTGCATGGGATTATTCATGACGCTCTCAAACCTCTTCTCCAAAGCGACCCTCGCTGTCGCCTCCGCCTTGTTCGCTACAACGGCAGCATTTGCCCATCCGGCACTGTTGTCCAGCTCACCGGCGGACAAGTCCCAGGGCCCGGCTCCCGCGAAAATCGAATTGAAGTTTTCCGAAACGCTGACCACGCAGTTCTCGGGCGCGAATCTCATCATGACCGGCATGCCGGGGATGCCGAATCACGGCGCGATGAAGATCAATGCCAGCGTCGCTGGCGCCAGCGATGGCAAGACGATGGTAATCACCCCCGCCAGTCCCTTGGCCGCCGGTGACTACCGTGTGGAATGGCGGGCCGTCTCTTCGGACACCCACCCAGTCAAGGGCAGCTTTACCTTCCAGGTGAAGTGAGCCATGGCGGACGAATGGATCAACATTGCGCTGCGCTTCGCGGTGTACATGGACCTGGGCGCGACCTTTGGTGTATCCCTGTTCGGTGTGTACGCACTTCGTCTGGACAGTCGTTCGCCCCCCATCGCGCAGCGCTACGCACGCGTCGTCGCTGCCGGTGCGCTTGTGGGCATCATGTTATCGATTGGAGCCATGGCTGTACTCGCCAAGGCCATGTCCGGCGCTGACAGCTATGGAGAGTTGAACAGCAACACCTTCGAGATGATCATTTCGGAGACGGCTGTGGGCATTGCCTGGTCGGTTCGTCTGCTGGCTCTTGCTGCATGCGTTGGTCTCGCCATGTCGAAGTTGCGTATCGTGTACCGGCTGATCGGCTCGGCCGCCTTGAGCGCTCTGGCACTCGCAACGATGGCTTGGTCCGGACACGGTGCAATGAGTGAAGGGGCTCAGGGCTATGTGCACCTGGCGTCTGACATCACCCATTTGTTGGCGGCGGGAGCATGGGTTGGGGCGCTTTTTGCCTTCGTCATGCTGGCGATGCATCGGGCTGCAACGACAAACGAATCGGTCGAGATTCTGAGCCGGCTGTCGAATGGCTTTGCGCAGCTTGGCACCGTTATCGTGGCAACGCTGGTCGTGACGGGCATAGTCAACTACCTGCTGATCGTGGGTGCGTCGGTCAAGCCGATCTTCACGACGCTCTATGGCGGCCTGCTCGCGCTGAAGATCGCATTGTTCATCGGCATGCTCGGATTGGCAGCCGCCAATCGCTTCCAGTTGAGCCCACGACTCGAAGTGGCGCTGAGCAGCGGAGATCATGCGCAAGCGGCCGTGCTGTTGCGTCGCAGCCTGGTCATTGAGGCATGCATGGTGGTCCTCGTTATCGCATGTGTTGCATGGCTAGGCGTTCTCTCTCCAGCCAATTGACGGTCGCATAACGAACTTGCCCATCAGAGGACACCTGGAGGTGACCCGACTCCGTGGACAGGAGCTGGTTTGAGTTTCAAACCGTTTGTGGAAGGCCTCGGTGAGCACGTTGGTAATCTCGACAAATATCAAACCGTGCCTCGTCACTCCTTTCAAGTTCAGGGTCATGACTGGGCGTCAAAGTGGACGCCAACCCATTCCGTCCAAAGCTACTTGGGTCTGACTCCTATCAGTGTGGAAACGATAAAGTGAATCGCGTTTTACCTTCTCCTGATCGGGCCGAGGCATTGCCGCCGTGGGCTTCAACGATGGCCTTTGTAATCGATAGGCCCAGCCCAGTTCCATCAGAGTCCGGATGCGATCTTGCAGGATCTGCGCGATAGAAGCGGTCAAACAACCTTGGCAACACATGGGGATCAATATCCTGTCCCGTGTTCTCAACAGTGATCTCGGTGGTCTTTGCTGACGCAACAATGGCGATTTGAACGACGCCCTCGCCCGGCGTATGGCGGAGTGCGTTCGACAGCAAGTTGCTCACGGCGCGACGAAACATCAACCGGTCACCGAAAATCTGTCCGTCGCCGTGAGCGCTTAAGCGGATGCGTTTGTCATCGGCGACGGCGTCATAGAACTCCAACAATGCCTGCACTTCACGGGCCGCCGAGAAGCGCTCTTTGTTGGGCAGGTCAACACCTCGTTCCGTCTTGGCCAAGAACAACATGTCCGACACCATTCGAGCCAGGCGTTGCAACTCTTCGGCGTTGGATGCGAGGATGTCTCGGTAGGTATGCGCATCCCGGTCGGCCGACAGCGTCACCTGCGTCTGTGTGAGCAAGTTGCTGATGGGGGTGCGCAACTCATGTGCCAAGTCCGATGAAAACTCTGACAGGCGCAGGAAGTCCTCTTGAAGCCTGCCTAACATCTGGTTCAACTCCCGTGCCAGGTCAGCCATCTCAATCGGTACGGCCTCAACAGGCATGCGCCTTTCCAGTTGTTGGCCCGTCACCCCAGCCGCCCGTGCCTTCATATCGCGAAGCGGGGCCATGCCTTGATGCGCAGCGATCCAACCCAGAACACCACTGATGAGTGTTGCAATGACGGCGTAGATCACCAGCTTGCCTTGCAATTCGGCCAGAAACTGCTGATGGTGTGCAGTCTCAATCGCAACCGTGACATCTAAGCGATTGACCTGATCGTACCCGGGTGATGATCGAGAGTGGACCGCGTGAAAGTCGCCCTCCCTGTGTTCCCTGGTGGGCTGCGCGTGGCCGCCTTGAATGCTGTCTGCGCTGAAGTCCTTGGCTAGATCGCCGAAACCATTGGTTTGGAAGATCACGTCACCACCTGGTACCTTGACCAGCACATAGAGTCCATGATGATGATTCAGTGCCTCACTCAGCCGGGAGCGCGCGTCTCCAAGTGAATTGGACTTGGTCAAAATTTCGTCGATCAAGTGCTGCTTGTCTTCCAAGGTCGTACGGTCAAGCTCCTGGAAATGCTGATCCGTTGCCAGCAAGAGCAAGTAACCCAAACCGAGCACAACGGTGGCCGCCACGATCGTGAAAAACACAGTCAGGCGGCTGGTCAGCGAAAGATGGCGCAGCACTTACTGGTCCTCCGGCGCTTCCAGCACATAGCCCATGCCACGGACCGTCTGAATCAGCTTGGTATCGTGCCCCTCGTCGATCTTCACGCGCAGACGCCGCATGGCCACCTCGATCACATTGGTGTCGCTATCGAAATTCATGTCCCACACCTGCGACGCGATCAGCGAGCGAGGGAGGACTTCGCCCTGACGTCGCATCAGGAGTTCGAGGAGCCCGAATTCCTTGGCAGTCAGGTCGATGCGCTTGCCCGCGCGCGAGACACGCCGACGCAGCAAATCCAAATCCAGGTCAGCGACCTTCAGTCTTGTGGGCTCGTTCCCGCTGCGACCTCGCCGCAAGATGATGCGCACGCGTGCCAACAGCTCGGCAAATGAGAAGGGCTTGACCAGGTAGTCCTCGGCGCCCAACTCCAGGCCCTTCACGCGGTCCTCCACCTGATCTCGCGCGGTCAGGAACATGACCGGCATCTGCAGCCCCCGTTCGCGCATGGCATGCAAAACCTGCCAACCGTTCAGGCCCGGAAGCATCACATCCAGAATCACCAAGGCAAACTCGCTGTGCTCCATCAAATGCAAGCCATCGGTCCCGTTCTGGGCGAGATCAACAACGAACCCGGCTTCACGCAAGCCTTGGCGCAGGTACTCACCGGTTTTGGGCTCGTCTTCGACGATCAAGATTCGCATGTTTGTCTCCCCTCTCACTGGCGTGACGATAGTGTGACGAGCTTTAGCGCCCCTGACATGTAGATAACAAATTTGTAATTTTTTAGATGGCTTTTTGTCAGGAGAGACTCTTCAGAATGGCTCCTTGAAATCGAAGCGTCGCCGACGAGGAGTCCATGTCGATCCCATTCCATCAGGCCAGAACGGTGCTCTTAGGCTTGTTGGCACGTTCGGCTGCGACAGCATCGGCACAGACAGCTACCTGCACTCATCAGAGGAAACCATGAACAAAATCAACCAACTGCTGACTATTTCTGCGTTGGCCCTGAGTGTGGTCATACCTGTGAGCAGCTTTGCTCAAACAGCCATGGATCACAGCAAGATGGGCATGTCGCATCCGGCCGCCATGACCGACGGAGAAATTAAGAAACTGGACGTCGCCAACGGCAAGGTCACGATCAAACATGGCGACATCTTGCACATGGACATGCCAGGCATGACCATGGTGTTCACGGTGAAGGACAAGAGCTTGCTGTCCCAATTCAAGCCGGGAGACAAGATCAAGTTCATGGTACTGAACGAGGGCGGAAAGCTGGTGGTCACCGATATCCAGCCTGCCCAATAAAAAGCGCTGACCCTGCGTGCTGTAGCCGCCATGCCTCATGGATCCAGGACGGGCATCGGCTGATCTCAAAACCTGACAGGAGAAAACCATGACCAACATTCGCAAGACTCTGATTGCACTCTGTGCCGCTACGGCATCGATGGGGGCCTTCGCACAGGCTGCCGAGGAACATCAAGCCCACCATCCAGCGGGCGCAGCTTCGGCGGCAGGGCCTGTCAAAAAAGCGCCTGGGAAAGCCATGAGGGCGGACAAGATGGCGGCGATGGACCAGCACATGAAGTCGATGCAAGCCATGCACGAAAAGATGATGTCAGCCCAAACCCCTGAAGCGCGTCAGGCACTGATGGCCGAGCACATGAAGACGATGCAGGAAGGCATGACCATGATGAAGCAGATGGGCGGCAATGGCATGAAGGGTGACATGGCCAGCCGTCAGCAAATGATGGAAAAACGCATGGACATGATGGAGTCCATGATGCAGATGATGATGGATCGTATGCCCCCGGCTCCAGCCAACTGATTCGCATCAATTGATCGGAGAATCGCATGAACCACCAACACAAGGGCCATGATTCGCCCCCGAACTTCTGGACGACACGCTATGCCATCGGTTTGGTGGTGATTGGTGGCGTCACAGCCTACTTTCTGCTGGCGGAGCATTTGGCCCATGTGGTGGGCGCTTTGCCATATCTGCTTCTTTTGGCCTGTCCGCTGATGCACGTCTTCATGCATGGCGGGCATGGTCATCAGAATCAGCACCCGGGCCAGCCGGACAAACCGAGCAGCGCGAAGTCACGCAAGCCAGGAGAGCCATCATGAATCATGCTGATCCTGCGTATGGCCTGTGGTCTCTGGTCATCTTCAATTCGGCGATCTTCATCATGTTCGCCTTCAGCTTCTTCAAGCCTGCGACAACGCGGGATTGGCGTTCATTCAGTGCCTTTTCCGCGTTCATCGTTGCCTTGTTTGTGGAGATGTATGGTTTCCCTCTGACGATTTACCTGTTGTCAGGATGGCTCCAGACTCGATTCCCTGGTCTTGACCTTCTCTCCCACAACTCCGGCCATTTATGGTCCACGCTCCTGGGCGAGAAGGGGGATCCGCATTTCGGCATCCTTCACATCGGTAGCTACATTTTTCTGGGCTATGGCTTCTATTTGTTATCCAAGTCCTGGAATGTGCTGTACCACGCACAGCGCCGCCACGGGTTGGCCACATCTGGGCCCTATGCACGCATTCGGCACCCCCAGTACGTCGCCTTCGTGATGATCCTGCTTGGCTTTTTGTTGCAGTGGCCCACCTTGCTGACGCTGATCATGTTCCCGATTCTGTTGGCCATGTATGGGCGTCTTGCCATCACAGAAGAGGCAGAGATGCGTGCAAGTTTTGGCGATGAGTACGAACGCTATGCACAGAAGACACCCAGGTTCATTCCTCGACTGAAGTTGAAATGACCGATTGGCGGGTGTGTCCCTCATGAAGGGGGCAAAACGAACGTTTGTCTGGTAGCCGCCAGCCAGATGATCTTGGCTGAATGGAGCAGAGCATGGAACAGATCGAACTGAAGGTGACGGGCATGACTTGCGGCGCGTGTGTCTCGCGTGTCAGCAAGGCCGCGTTGGGCGTGGCAGGGGTGCACAGCGCCGAGGTGGAGCTTGAAAGTGGCTTGGTGCGCGCCAGCGTCGATGCGGCTGACACGGTGCAGCCAGCGCTGTTGAAAGCCCTCGCGGCGGCAGGTTACCCAGTGGAGTCGGCTGCGGTGGCCTTGGACGGGCTGCACAGTGAACCCGAAGACGCCGCAACCAGCTGTGGCAGTGGCGCTCGTACAGGTCGAGGGTGCTGCTGCGGACACTGAGCCTGTCAGTTTGACAGGCTTACCGGCGGACGATGGTGGCGGCAAAGGGCCGACAAGGCAACCATGGCGCACCTGTTTGGGCGCCAATGCAGAAGAATGAATATGGAAAACGAGACCATGCACGAACACGCCCACCATAACCACCATCACGCAGGTTCTGACGGTGATGATCACCCGCCTGAAGGGGCGGAGGTCGCGCCGTCACTGAAGGATCCTGTCTGCGGCATGGCAGTGACCGAGCAGTCTGCTCACACGCTCGTCCACGAAGGACGACCCTACTATTTCTGCAGCGCTGGCTGCCAGAGTAAGTTCGCGACCAATCCGCTGCGCTATGTGCAGTCGCCCGATGCTGCGCCGGCGTCCACTGCGCCTGCGCCGTCGACGCCCGCGGCGATCTACACCTGCCCGATGCACCCCGAGATCAGGCAGGACCATCCAGGCAGCTGTCCCAAGTGCGGTATGACACTGGAGCCACTGATCCCTGAGCTGGAGGAGGACGAGAACCCCGAGCTGAGCGACTTTCGCCGCCGATTCTGGTGGACGCTGCCGCTCACAGTGGTGGTGACGATCCTTGCGATGGCCGGCCATCGGCTCAACTGGTTCGATATGGCAGTGCAGAGCTGGATTGAGCTCGTGCTGTCGCTGCCGATCGTGCTGTGGGCTGGCTGGCCCTTTTTCTCGCGCGGCTGGCAGTCGGTTGTTAACCGCAGCCCCAACATGTGGACCCTGATCGGCCTTGGCACCGGCGCCGCCTTTGTCTACAGCGTGGTCGCCACCGTGGCTCCACAGGTCTTTCCGGACTCGTTCATCTCCATGGGCAGGGTCGCGGTCTACTTCGAGGCGGCCGCTGTCATCATCTCGCTGACCTTGCTGGGGCAGGTGCTGGAACTGAAGGCCCGCTCGCAGACCTCGGCTGCGATCAAGTCGCTGCTAGGTCTGGCGCCCAAGACGGCGCGTCGCATCCGTCCTGACGGCACTGAGGAGGATGTGCCGCTGACCCATGTGCATGTGGGGGACGTGCTGCGGATCCGTCCCGGCGAGAAGGTCCCGGTCGATGGCACGGTGACCGAGGGCAGCAGTGCGGTAGACGAGTCCATGCTGACGGGCGAGCCGGTCCCGGTGACCAAGCGCGTTGGCGACAGTGTGATTGGTGCGACGCTGAACACGAACGGCGCGCTGGTGATGCGATCGGAGAAAGTCGGCTCGGCCACCATGCTGTCGCAGATCGTGCAGATGGTGGCGCAGGCGCAGCGTTCCAAGGCTCCGATGCAGCGCATGGCCGACCTGGTCGCCGGTTATTTTGTTGTTGCAGTGGTCTCCATTGCCCTGCTGACCTTCTTCGTTTGGGGCGTCTTCGGCCCACAACCGAGCTGGGTCTATGCCCTGATCAACGCCGTGGCAGTTTTGATCATCGCCTGCCCCTGCGCGCTGGGGCTGGCGACTCCCATGTCCATCATGGTCGCCACCGGTCGCGGTGCCACGCAAGGCGTGCTGTTCCGCGACGCTGCTGCGATCGAGAACCTGCGCAAAATCGACACGCTGATCATCGACAAGACCGGCACGCTGACCGAGGGGCGCCCGGCGTTCGACCGCGCGGTGGCCGCACCGGGGTTCGACGAGGCCGAGGTGCTGCGCCTGGCTGCCAGCCTGGACCAGGGCAGCGAGCATCCGCTGGCCGACGCCATCGTGCGCGCGGCACGCGAGCGCGGCTTGTCCCTGGACAAGCCGGAGAACTTCGAGTCGGGCTCGGGGATCGGTGTGCGGGGCCAGGTAGGTACCCGCGAACTGGCACTGGGCAACACGGCGTTGATGGATCAACTCGGTGTGTCCGTTCAGGCTCTGGTGCCGCAGGCCGAGGCGCTGCGCTCAGAGGGTGCGAGTGTGATGCACCTGGCAGTCGATGGTCAGTTAGCAGGCTTGCTGGCGGTCTCCGACCCGATCAAACAGAGCACGCCTGAGGCACTTGCCACGCTGAGGGCAGCTGGGCTGCGTATCGTGATGGCGACCGGAGATGGTCTGACCACGGCGCGCTCGGTCGGCGCGCGGCTGGGCATTGACGAGGTGCACGGCGAGGTCAAGCCGGCAGACAAGCTGGAGCTGGTAGCTCGATTACAGAAGGAAGGCAGAGTTGTGGCAATGGCCGGTGATGGCATCAACGATGCGCCGGCGCTGGCCAAAGCCGACGTTGGGATTGCCATGGGTACAGGCACTGACGTGGCGATGAACAGCGCCCAGGTCACGCTGGTCAAGGGCGATCTTCGCGGCATCGCGGTGGCCCGCTCTCTGTCGGAGGACACCGTGCGCAACATGAAGCAGAACCTGATGTTCGCCTTCCTGTACAACGCCTTGGGCATTCCGATTGCGGCCGGTGTGCTGTACCCGCTGACGGGCTGGCTGCTGTCGCCGCTGATTGCTGCGCTGGCGATGAGCTTCAGTTCGGCTTCGGTGATCGGCAATGCCCTTCGCTTGCGCACGGCCAAAGTGTGAGTTCGTCATGAAGACTATATTAAAATCTCGCAAGTTCCCAACGATAGCGGGCACCTTAGTCGCCAATGGTAAAGGGCTGGTGCTTGGTGAAGATTGTGCCAAGGCCAGCGCCGCCAGTGAACCTGAACTTCACGTTACAGGCGGTCATCAAAGCGTGGCTGAGCAGTTGTTTCGCTACCAAGTCGATGTGGTTCAGCGCTCAATTTTGTTCCTGGACGTGATGCGTCAGCGTGCCGACAACATGCTTGCCCACGAAGCGGCTGGGATGCCGCCCTTGCTGGACTTCGCGCATGAAGTGGTGCTGGATGCCAGGCAGTTCGCTGTGTCGGTGAACTACGCGCTGTTGCGTATCCTGCCTTCCAAAGACGACGGGCCGACCAAGGTTTCGCCCGACCACAGGCCGATTCTGGTGGTCGACCCGCGTGCAGGCCATGGCCCAGGCATCGGGGGATTCAAGCGCGACTCTGAAGTGGGCATGGCCTTGGCCGATGGCCGGGCGGTCTATTTCGTGGTGTTCTTCCCCGAACCTCGTCCTGAGCAGACGCTGGCCGACGTCCACCACACCTTGCGCCGCTTCGTAGCGAAGGTGTGCGAGTTGCATGACGGTGTGGCGCCGGTTCTGTACGGCAACTGCCAGGGCGGCTGGGCGGTAGCCTTGCTGGCCGCTGACTGCGAAGGTACAGCCGGCCCGGTGGTGATGAACGGCTCGCCGCTGTCGTATTGGGCGGGAGCCTCGGATGTGAACCCCATGCGGCTGGCTGGCGCCTTTTTGGGAGGCGCCTGGTTGTCCCACTTCACGTCGGACCTGGGCAACGGCCTGTTTGACGGCGCCTGGCTGGTTCAGAATTTTGAGAGTTTGAACCCGGCGCACTCGTATTTCACCAAGAACTATCAGTTGTTCTCTCAGGTTGACACCGAGCGTGAGCGCTTCCTGGATTTCGAGCGCTGGTGGAGCGGCTACTACTTCTTGAGCCGTGAAGAGATCAAGACCATCGTGGAGAATTTGTTCATCGGGAACCAACTTGAACAAGGCCTGATGCGCATCTGCGAGCACTGTGTAGCCGACCTGCGCCGCATCCGTCAGCCGGTGGTGATCTTCGCCTCCAGCGCCGACAACATCACCCCGCCGCATCAGGCGCTGAATTGGATTCCTGCGGTCTACCCCACCACCCAGGCACTCAAGGATGCCGGGCAACGCATCGTGTACCTGATCAACGGACATGTGGGGCACCTGGGCATCTTTGTGTCGGCCAGTGTCGCGCGTCATGAGCACCACGCCATCTTGCAGGAGTTGGGGCGCCTCGAAACCTTGCCACCAGGTCTCTACCAGATGGTCATCGATTCCGCTGATGAGGCAGAAGGGTCTCGCGATGCGACCCGTGTGCACTACGAGGAGCGGCAAGTGGAGGACGTGCACTACGCCTATCCTAAACAGGCCTTCGAGAAGGTGCGGCAGGTGTCGGAAATCAACGAGTCAGTGTATGCCAGCTGGGTCAGCCCATGGGTACGCGCCGGGGCGAACCCCTGGGGTGCAGCGGTCCAAAAGTGGATGCATCCCATGCGTGTGCAGCGCTATGCCTTGGCGACGGCGCTCAACCCGATCACCGCCTCACTAGCGCCTTGGGCGGCCTGGGTCAAGGACAACAGACAGCCTGTTGAGCCCGGCAATGCATTCCTGAAGGCCCAGGCCCAAGCAGCCAATAGCGTGGCCGACGTCCTGGACAACGGGCGACACCTCCGCGATGCCATGGGCGAGACCCTGTTCCAGACGTACTTTTGCCAAGACGTTCAAGACCTTTGAATCACCATCCAGTCTGGAGTAATGACATGCGCAAGCTGATCGCCATCACGATGACCGCAGCGGCCCTGAGCCTGAGCGGTTGCGGCTACAACACCTTCCAAACCACCGACGAGCAGATCAAGGCAAGCTGGTCGGAGGTCGTGAACCAGTACCAGCGGCGAGCCGATCTGGTGCCCAACCTGGTCAACACGGTCAAGGGCGAGGCCAACTTCGAGCAAAGCACGTTGACCAAGGTGGTGGAAGCGCGGGCCAAGGCCACGTCCATTCAGGCCACGCCCGAGCTGGTCAACGACCCGCAAGCCTTCCAGAAATTCCAGCAGGCCCAAGGTGAGCTGTCTGGCGCCTTGTCCCGTTTGCTGGTGGTGACCGAGAACTACCCGACGCTGCGTGCGAACCAGGGTTTCCGGGATCTGCAGGCTCAGCTGGAAGGCACGGAAAACCGCATCACCGTGGCGCGCAATCGCTACATCAAGTCGGTCCAGGACTACAACGTGACGGTGCGCTCCTTCCCCTCTAATCTCACGGCCATGGTCATGGGCTACAAGGAAAAGCCTAACTTCGCTGTTGAAAACGAAAAGGAAATCGCCAAGCCACCCGCCGTGGACTTTGGCGCCGCGGCCGGGGCATCGAAGTGACACCCTCCATGGCAAGGGCGCTGCTGCTTGCCATTGCGCTTTGGTGGACGGCACTGGCTGGTGCGCAAGTGCCCGTGCCGCCCTTGAGCGGGCGCGTGGTGGATCAAACCAGCACGCTGAGCGCTGAGCAACAAGCCAGCCTTACGCAAACGCTGGCTGCCTTTGAGACCCGAAAGGGCACCCAATTGGCCGTGCTGATCGTGCCCACCACGGCCCCTGAGCCCATCGAGCAGTTCGCCTTGCGTGTGGCCGAGCAGTGGAAAATCGGGCGCAAGAAAGTGGACGATGGCGCCATCTTGGTGGTAGCCAAAGACGACCGCACCTTGCGCATCGAAGTGGGCTATGGCCTGGAGGGCGCGCTCAACGACGCGACGTCCAAGCGCATCATCAGCGAGGTCATCGTGCCGCGCTTCAAGCAACAGGATTTCGTGGGCGGCATCGCTGCCGGTGTCGATCAGATCATCCGCGTGGTCGATGGTGAACCCCTGCCTGCCCCGCAGGAGCGGCCCAAACCGGGGGGCAACGACGTGCAGCAATTTGCGCCAGTGGCGATCATTTTGGTACTTGGCTTGGGCAGCATTTTGCGAGCGTTGATTGGGCGTTTGCCTGGTGCGGTGGTCACGGGCGGAGTGGTGGCAGGGGTGACCTGGTTCATGGCGGGCGCACTGTCGCTGGCGTTGGCTGCTGGGCTGATGGCGCTTGTGTTCACGCTCGCTGGGGGCGTGGGCTTGTTGGCTGCCATGGGCGGCCGAGGCCACCGTGGCCACGGCGGCGGTGGTTTTGGAGGTGGCGGCGGTGGTTTTGGCGGCGGCGGCGCGTCCGGGAGATGGTGATGAACAAATTCGCCAGGATCTTGTCGCACTTGACGAACACACGCGGTTGCGTCCGCCGTGCCTTTCCGCCCAAGTCCATGAAAGCCATTGAGCAAGCCATCAAGGCGGCCGAAGTCGGTCATGCAGGCGAAATTCGCTTTGTGGTGGAAGGCGCGCTGGATGGCTGGCCTTTGCTGAAAGGCCAGTCCGCGCGTGAGCGGGCTATCGAGGTCTTCTCTCTCCTGGGCATCTGGGACACCAAGCACAACAGCGGTGTACTGATTTACCTGTTGCTGGCTGATCGGCGCGTCGAAATTGTTGCAGATCGGGGCATCCATGCCCGGGTCGGACCGGGCGGATGGGAGGCCCTGTGCCGTGACATGGAGGCTTCGTTTCGCAGTGCCCAATACGAACAAGGTGCCATCAAGTGCATTGACGCAGTGGCGCAGCATCTCTCTCGGCATTTTCCTTCGCGAGGGTCCGCCCATAACGAGCTACCGGACGCGCTGGTGGTCTTGCTGTGAGTCGCGTTCAGCGTTCGCACTCAGCCACAGCAGCACCCGCCTTTGGCCTTGCCGGTGCTGCCACGGCCGCCAGATTGCTTGCCAGCAAGAGGCTCGGCCGAGGTGGTCAGCTTGGCGGGGTAACCTGCCGCATCCAGGGCGGTGATGAGGGCCTGAGCATCTGCAGGCAAAGCACCGCTTACCTTGACGTGGCCGGACTGCAGATCTACGTCCACTTGTTGGATGCCACTCAGTGTTTGCAGGGCCTGAGTGACGTGCTTGACGCACGAGTTGCAACTCATACCCTGGACTTCAAGATCAATTGTGTTCATGTTCAAACTCCAAAAGATGGCGATGAACAACGTGTCCACGCATTACGGTTGCAGCATGGGGCTGCTCAGCTATCCGGAGCATGACACCAACATTACATTTTCGGCATGTAGCACCACTTCTCGGAAACTTCTACTGTCCAAGGCGAGTTAGGGCGCGTTCAACTGGGTGGCTTGCCGCCGCTGCCCAGGTGGCGTCCACGGGCTACGGAGCCCTGATGCCCTTGCGGCCAAACTGGCTGGCACCTGCCAAGCTGCCGACCTTCATCCGCGTGGTGTCCGCCTTGGTCGCGGAGCACGCCACCCACCCATGGCAGCGTGCGCGGCGTTTCGCCTGGCTCGGTTCTGTGTCACTGATTGGCTTTCTGTTTGGCCCCTGGCTGATTGCGGCTGATGCCTGGATCAGCCATGGTGCTTTGCGCGAGGTGTCTGCTCCCCTGGTCGTTGTGCTGCTATCCACCTTGCAAGGCGCCGTTACCATTGCCGGCACAGATCTGGACTGTGCCTCTCCGTCTGCTCAGACTCCTTCATCACCAAGGCCTGATCGTGGCAGTTACGATCGTGCCGTCTGCGGCGATACCGGCGTTGGTGCTTGCTCGCCCAACCTGGTGGGCGTGCAAGCCATCCCCACAGCCACAACATCAGCTACCTGTTTGATCACATGCATGACACCCTGACCGTCCTGATCGACCATTGGAAAACCGATCCACACAGCACCTACAACACCTGGTTTCTGTGGGAGGAGCGCCTCAAGAATTTCCGCTCGATACGCCGTGGCATCGGACAGGTGGTGCGTGACATCGACGGGGGCACCTTTGGCAACGCCTACCGAGGCTCGTCTCTGGAAACGGTGGTGGGCTCGGTGGCCGAACAGCGCCAAATTTTCAAGGGGGCCGACCACGCCTTCCTGTGGAAGCCCAAGCTGCGCATTCCCGATATCTACGAAAACGCGGCCAACCAAAAAGCCTTTGCCCGCCTGCTAGACGCCTGCGACTGCTGCGACACGATCGAATCGATCATTGAGGCCATTCGGCGCATTGATGCCTTGCAGATCAAAGGATTGGGCCCCGCCGTGGCCAACCTCCTGTACTTCATCCACCCCACGCTGGTGTCCCCCTTCAACACGGCCATCGTCAGAGGCTATAACGCGGTGACTGGTGCGAATGTCAAGCTCGGGCGTTGGGACCACTACCTGTCCATGCGTGAGGGTTTGGTTCGACTCAACCAGGCACACCGTCAACAACTGTCGAATGACCTGGGGGCGCTGGCTGGTTTGATGTTCGACGTGGGCAACGGCCGTTATGTTGCCCCGCCCAAGTTGGACGACCCAGATGCGATGGCGCAATCCAGGGCGCTTTGGGAAGCTGATCTCAACAAGGTACGCGAGGAGTCGTCTGCTGCGCAAATGCAGTGGCAGCGTGACGCAGAAAGCGATGCCACCCACACCGATATCCAGGGGCGATTGCGAGACCTGGGCCTAGCGTTGGGATTTGATGTCTGGATCGCGGCCAATGACCGTGGTCGTGCTCATGGCGACGGCCGGCTGGGCGATGGCTGCCTGGCCGATCTGCCTGCGAACGTGAGCGCGCGAGGCGATTCAGTTCGCCTCATCGACGTGATCTGGCTGGAAAACGGGGCTGCCAGCGTCGCGGCGGCCTTTGAGGTGGAACACTCCACGTCCATTTACTCAGGGATCGTGCGCATGCTAGATCTTGCCCTGGGCAGCGATGTGGGCGCCTCCAGCGTCCTGTTTCTCGTCGCGCCCGACACCCGACGGGACGAGGTCCGCCAGCAGTTGGCCCGTCCTGCCTTCAGCCGCGTTTCCGAGTTGGGGATCCGCTACCTGCCTTACGGTGAATTGCAGCAGCACCGTGATGCCATTGCCCGCTTTGGTTCGGGGATCAAGCCGATCCTCGAGATTTCGCAGCGGCTGTGAGCACAGACCTGGCGATCTTCTCTTGCAGGCGTTCAGCCTTGGTCTGAACCTTCTCGGGCTGGGTGCGTTTTCACACAGGCTCAGCCGAGAGCAGTCGTCATAATCAGTTTTTTGCTTGCCAATCGTAGATCTAGGCTGCTCATGCCAATCCTGGGCTCGCAGTCAGCGATGGTGCCCAAGGCCGGCATCGCGTGGTCGACCGGCGGGCGCAGGTCGGCAAGTTCCTGGTGATCGATTACCTGGTGGCGATTGCCTGCGGGGCGGCCTCGCTGGTGGTCAGCATAGGTCTGACGTGAGAGGTTCCCGGCGCTGTTGTCGGGACTTGTGTGTTTTACAGGAGTAGGATTTTCGGCATGGAAAAGTCATTTCATCGTTTCTCTGAACTGTTTGCCCAATTGGGCCTGCTCATGGATGAGGCCGGGATTCGTGCGTTCCTGGCGGCGAACTCTCCACTCGCGCCAGATGTCCTGTTGGCGGAAGCGCCTTTCTGGACGGCGTCGCAAGCCGCCTTACTGCGCGAAGAGATCCTAGAGGATGCCGACTGGGCCGAGGTCGTCGATCGGCTCAATGCCGCGCTGCGCTCACCTGACGCCGGCACGGTGTGACTGAACCTCCCCGACTTTCATCGAGCTCATCACGTCCGAGTTCGGACCTGAACGGCGGCTTCGAGGGAGGTCATCAAGCTGATCCACGACGTGCCGCTCTTGGCCGGGAGTGACAGGTCGTCATCGAGGCAATTCGACCCAAAGCTGCCAGAAAATTTGTGGCGGGGGTGTTTGGACTGATCCCGTACTTGGCCGCTTATCACCCAGTCGAAGCATGAGAGGCACGCAGAGTCGAACGATCGGAACGACTCAGGATCGGATCACCAGTGGATGCGATTCTGATTTCACTGTCTCGGTTGCACGGTGCCGGTGATATGGCAACGGGGACTGCCGCCGTTGCGTTGGGTCTCGCCACGTTGGCCAATATGCTGACTAAGGCAGGTATAGCGTGGACAACAGGAGGACGCCAGGTCGGCAAGACTGTGGTGGGCAGCTACCTGATCGCGCTCATTGGTGGCGGCATATCACTGTGGTTGACCCTGGCCTTGGGGCGAGCTTGAGCGCGATGGGGTGGGCAAGAAAGATGACGGAAACGTAATCTACGCCTCATCTTGCTATCAGGCTCGTGTGATGAGAATGGCTTTAGACGTAACGATTTTTCAGATGCATTGAACTGAAAGGACATGTGCAATGAACTCAACGTATCACCGCTTTACGGAGCTTTTCCAACAGTTGGGGCTGCCGTCTGACGTCGAGAGCATCAAAGGCTTTTTGTCGAGCCACAGCCCACTTGACGCATCCATCAGACTGGAAGATGCGTCTTTTTGGACAGCGTCCCAGGCGACCTTGTTGCGCGATGAAATACTCAAAGACGCTGATTGGGCGGAAATCGTTGATCAGCTGAATGCCGCATTGCGTGGTGTGGGCGGCAGGTAATGGTCACCATGCGCCAGGCCCTGTCCCTTGGTGTGGCTTGCCTGTCCCTGGCTCTCGGCTCAGTCAGCTACGGACAAGAGGCTCCACTGGGGGCCAGTCTTGAGGGGTTGTTGAAGTCCGCCAAAGACAACAACCCGGAGTTCGCCAGCATGCGGTTTGATGCCGCTGCTGCGACAGAGCGAGTCGTCTCTGCCAGTGCTCTGCCAGATCCGAAGTTCCGCACCGAATGGCGCGATATCACGCGCATGGGCGAGCAAAGTCCCACGCTCTTACCTGCCCGTGTGGGCAGTACCCGTTATCTGCTGATGCAGGATTTGCCGTGGGCCGGCAAACGCGATCTCAAACGTGAAGTCGCCGAGTCGCAGGCGGATGCCGCAAGAGGGCGCGCTGCAGGGTCTTGGAGCGAGCTGGCCGCCAAGATCAAGACCACCTATGCGCAGCTCTATTACCTGGATCAGAGCGAACGCTTGGCCAGGGAGATCCTGGACCTGATGATTCGGCTCGAACAAGTGGCCCAGGTTCGCTACGCTGGCGGCCTCACGGCACAGCAGGATGTGATCCGGGCGCAGTTAGAGCAGACGGCGATGCGCAACGAATTGATCACCATCGAGACTGAGCGCCGACAGCTCCGTGCAAGGTTGAATGCGCTGGTGGGTCGACCTTCGAACGAGCCTTTGGCAACGCCCGTTCAGCTTCGACCACTGCCCACGCCCGAAAGCGTCAGCTTTGCCGCATTGGAGCCGCGTGCACGGTCCAGCAGTCCCTTGCTCAAAACAGAGATATCGCAGATTCGCACTGCCGAAAAGAATCGTGAGCTGACCTACAAAAACCGCTATCCAGATTTCTCGGTGGGCGTCTCACCCATCCAGTATGGCGGCGCGGTCCGCGAGTGGGAGCTGATGGTCGAGATCAACATTCCTTTGCAGCAAGACGCACGGCGAGCCCAGGAGCGTGAATCGGAAGCCATGCTCGCGTCCGCCCGGTCTCGCCAAGAGGGGGTCACCAATCAAGTTCTGGCCGACCTGTACGAAAGCGTCGCGGGGTTGGAGGCCGCCCGCAGCTCGTTGAAGTTGGCCACCGAAAGCATGCTGCCGCAGTCCGAGCTGACGTATCGCTCGGCATTGGCGGGTTATGAGTCGGGCAAGGTTGACTTCGCCACCTTGCTGGATGCACAAAAACAAATCCGCCAAGCCAAACTCAACCAGGTCAAGGCGGGTATGAGTACGCAGATGCGCCTGGCAGACATTGAGCGCATCGTTGGAGACGATCTATGACGGGACGACTGAAGTCAGGTGCGATCATCATGGTGGTCGCAGGGCTCGCTGCAGGCGGGGGCTTTTGGTACGGCAAGCGGCAGTCCAGTGAACCTGGCTCACACACTGCGTTAACGGCGGCGTCTTCAAAGGGCGGAGAGAAGGAGCGCAAAATCCTTTATTACCGTAATCCGATGGGGCTGCCGGATACGTCGCCCACGCCCAAGAAAGATCCGATGGGCATGGATTACATCCCAGTCTACGCCGGTGAGCAGGAACAGGACGCGGCCAATCCCACGCAAATCAGAATCAGCACGGACAAGGTGCAAAAGCTTGGCGTGCGCGTTGAAGCGGCCAGCCTGAGGACCTTGGACAAAGTGGTGCGCGCCGCTGCACGCATTGAGCCCGACGAGCGGCAGACGTATACCGTCGCACCCAAGTTTGAGGGCTATGTCGAGCGTCTGCATGTCAATGTGACGGGACAGGCGGTCAGCAAGGGCCAGGCGCTGTTCGAGGTTTACAGCCCCGAACTGATCTCGGCGCAACGAGAGTACGCGATTGCCGCTCAGGGCGTTGACGCATTGAAAGGCGCCAGTGATGAGGCGCAGCGTGGCATGCGGCAATTGGCCGATTCCAGCCTGACGCGCATGCGTAACTGGGACATCTCTGACGAGCAGATCAGGGCGTTGACTCAATCTGGATCGGCTCGTCGCACGCTGACCTTCCGTTCCCCGGTTGCAGGCATCGTCACGGAAAAGAAGGCCGTGCAAGGCATGCGCTTCATGCCTGGTGAGATGCTCTATCAAATCACCAATTTGGACTCAGTGTGGGTGATCGCCGATGTTTTCGAGCAGGACATTGGCCTGGTCCAGACGGGCATGAGGGCCACGGTACGTGTTAATGCTTACCCTGACAAGGTGTTCGCGGGCGCCATCACTTATGTCTATCCGACGCTCAAGGCTGAAACACGTACTGTGCCGGTGCGCGTCGAGTTGCCCAATCCGGGGGGCTTGCTCAAACCGGGCATGTTTGCCCAGGTTGAGCTACCCGCTGCCTCCAAAGGCGCCGTGCTCACGGTGCCGACGTCCGCGCTGATCGACAGTGGGACGCGTCAAATCGTCCTGGTGCAGCTAAAGGAGGGGCGTTTCGAGCCTCGTGAGGTCAAGGTCGGTGCACGCGGCGAGGATCACATCGAGATCATGGACGGTGTGCGGGACGGTGAAATGGTGGTGGTCGCCGCCAACTTCCTGATTGATGCCGAGAGCAACCTCAAGGCTGCCATCGGGGGGTTTGGGCACGAGGGGCACGGCACGCAGCCAGCGCAAAGTGGGGCCGCCGCTGCCAAGCCTGCGGCGACTGTTGGCCATCAAGCTGAAGGCAAGGTCGAGGAAGTAGATGTTCAGGCCTCAACGTTGTCCATCGCCCATGGCCCAGTGCCCAGTCTTAAATGGCCGGCCATGTCCATGGAGTTCCAGGTCGCCAACAGCGCGCTGTTGACCGGCCTCAAGCCGGGAGTTGTCGTTTCGTTTGAGTTTGTGGAGCGTGGGCAAGGTGAGTGGGTTATCACGGCGATCAAACCCATGAATCAATCACCGGCCCGTGCGCACGCCGGCCACAACTGATTTTCGGGAGACACCATGCTTGCGAAGATCATTGACTGGTCGGGGAGAAACAGTTTCCTGGTGCTGTTGGCCACCCTGTTCGTTATCGTCGGGGGCGTCTTCGCCGTGCTCAGGACGCCTCTGGACGCCTTGCCCGACCTGTCAGACGTACAGGTCATCGTCTACACCGAATATCCAGGCCAGGCCCCTCAGGTGGTCGAGGACCAGGTGACTTACCCGTTGACCACAGCCATGCTGTCGGTGCCCAAGTCGAAGGTGGTGCGGGGCTTCTCCTTCTTCGGTGCATCGTTCGTCTACGTCATCTTTGAAGATGGCACCGACATCTACTGGGCACGCTCACGCGTGCTGGAGTACCTTAACTTTGCTGCTGGGCGCATGCCCAAGGGGGTCACACCTCAGATCGGTCCGGATGCGACCGGCGTTGGCTGGGTTTACCAGTATGTGCTGCTTGCCAAAGACAAGACCTTGGCTGAACTGCGCACGCTGCAGGACTGGTACCTCCGCTACCAACTTACCAAGGCGCACGGCGTGGCCGAGGTGGCCTCCATTGGGGGCTTCGTTCAAACCTACCAGATCACCGTTGACCCGGTGAAGCTGCGAGCCTATGACATTCCGCTGGCCAAGGTGTCGCAGGTGGTGCGCGAATCGAATCGCGACGTCGGGGGACGCGTCGTGGAGATGGCGGAAACCGAGTACATGGTGCGGGGCAAGGGCTACCTTCGCGGCGTGGCCGACATTGAGAATCTGGTCGTCAAGGCAGAGAGGGGTACACCGGTACTGATCCGCGACATCGCCCGTGTCGAACTTGCTCCCGACGAGCGACGTGGCGTGACGGAGTTCAACGGCGAAGGGGAAGTGGTCTCGGGTATTGCCATGTCGCGCTATGGTCAGAACGCGCTGGAGGTGATTCACAACCTGAAAGAGAAGATCACCGAGGTGTCCGCTGGGCTTCCTGAGGGGGTCAGCATTGAGGCGGTGTACGACCGGTCAGACCTGATTCACCGTGCCATTGACAGCCTCAAAGTCACTCTGTTGGAAGAAAGCCTGATCGTCGCGGTGGTTTGCATCGTGTTTCTGATGCACGTTCGCTCGGCCCTGGTCGCGATCTTGATGCTCCCGGTCGGGGTGCTGATTGCTTTCATCGCCATGCGCCTGCTTGGCATGAACTCCAACCTGATGAGCTTGGGGGGTATCGCCATCGCCATCGGGGCCATGGTCGATGCCGCGATTGTCATGATCGAGAACGCTCACAAACACCTGGAGCGCTTACCTGCCGAGCATGACAATACACAGCGAGTGGACGCGATGATCGCTGCGTGCAAAGAGGTCGGTCCAGCCCTGTTTTTCTCCCTGCTGATCATCACCGTGTCCTTTCTGCCGGTGTTCACGCTGGAGTCTCAGGAGGGGCGCCTCTTCTCGCCTTTGGCTTACACAAAGACGTTCGCCATGGCGGGGGCCGCCCTGTTGTCGGTGACACTGGTGCCGGTGTTGATGATGATCTTCATCCGGGGACGGATCCTGCCGGAGGCGAGAAACCCGGTGAACCGTTTCCTCATCTGGGTGTACCGCCCCATCATTGCCGGTGTGATGCGCTGGAAGATGCTGACCGTTGCAGCTGCGGCTCTGGTTCTGGGTATCTCGATCTACCCCGCCAGCCAACTGGGGTCGGAATTCATGCCGACGCTCAATGAAGGCACGCTGCTTTACATGCCCGCATCGCTGCCGGGCATGTCGATCACTAAGGCGGCCGAGTTATTGCAGACACAGGACAAGATCATCAAGAGTTTCCCGGAGGTCGCGTCGGTCTATGGCAAGGCGGGACGAGCCAACACCGCCACCGATCCAGCGCCCACCGAGATGTTCGAGACGGTGATCAATCTCAAGCCAGAGGCCGAGTGGCGCTCAGGCATGACGATTGACAAATTGATTGCCGAGATGGACAAGGCGCTGCAGTTCCCCGGTGTGTCCAATGCATGGACCATGCCGATCAAGGCACGCATTGACATGCTTTCCACCGGTATCCGTACGCCCATTGGCATCAAGGTGTTTGGCAAAGACCTGAATGAGATGGAGCGCTTGGCACGTGAGATCGAGACGGTGGTCAAGCAGGTCCCCGGAACGACCTCCGCGTTTGCGGAGCGGATCACGGGTGGGTTCTACCTCAACATCGAACCTGATCGCGGCCAATTGGCGCGTTACGGACTGGCAGTGGGAGACTTGCAGGAGGTGATCGGCACCGCCTTGGGTGGCGACATGGTGACCACCACAGTGGAGGGGCGTGAACGCTTCGGCGTCACGGTGCGATATCCGCGCGAACTGCGCTCCGACCCACAGCAAATCGCCCGAGAGGTATTGGTGCCAACCATGGATGGGGCGATGGTGCCGTTAGGACAGGTGGCCAGAGTGGAAGTCGCCAAGGGGGCGCCGGGCATCCGCACCGAAAACGCATTGCTGTCTGCCTACATCTTCGTGGACATCCGCGAA
>MESA01000028.1 GCA_001770775.1 Burkholderiales bacterium RIFCSPHIGHO2_12_FULL_63_20 | reverse complement strand
TACCCCGTACCTGTTTGTCGACCATTTCTTCGCTCCTTTCCAGCATTGTGGTCATGAGCTAAGAACTCCACTTTCCAGGGGCAACCTCATGGCGCTGTTTGCCCGTACCACGCGCAGCACGCGGCTAACCCATGCCGGAACATTGTTCTTGGAGCATGTGCGTCGTGTGTTCGCTGCCCTGGAACAAGCGCGTGACAGCGTGAAAGCGGCGGCTAATGGCTTTCATGGGCAATTACGTGTGGCCATGTCGGATGGCATCACGCCGTCGCGCTTGCCGGCCTTACTGGCGTTGTGTCGTCAGGAAGAACCCGAGGTCGAAATTCGCTTCTTCGAGGTGCCGTTATCACAGCAGATCAAAGGGCTTCATGATGATCTGTACGACGTGGGGTTTGCCCAATCCGACGAAGTAGGCGATGGCATCGTCGCCGTGCCCGCTTGGAGCGATGCGCTCATGGTGGCGGTTCCCGCCCGCCATCCGCTGCTGGCCCACAAGCGCATTCCCTTGGACGAGTTGCTGCGCTATCCGCTGGTCCTGTGCGATCCGCAAGTGTGTGAAGGCCATGCCAAGCACGTTGAACGAGTGCTGCGTCGTGCTGACATGGAGCCGCTCATCGCAGAACGAGTTGCCACGTGCGATCTGATGATGGCACTGGTATCGGCCGGCTTCGCGCTCGGGTTGGCGGGCGCTGCACACATTGCCACCAGCCGTGAGCTAGGTGTCGTGGCCCGGCCGCTGGCGTCGCGCGTTCCGCCGCTTACGACCTACTTGCTTCGTCTTGACGGTGATCCGTCCGACGAACTGACACGGTTCATTGAGCGCGTACAGGCCATCGAACTGCCGGAAACTCCCAGGCCCATACGAGGCCGCAACCCTGATCCCCCGGAGGAATTGATGCCATGAAGAAGATCATTCCGTTCTTGCTGGTGACTACCTTGGCCGCTTGCGGCCAATCAGAGGCACCTCAGAAAGCTGCCGATTCGGAGGCAAGCATTCCGACGGTGGAAGAACTGGCGGCCAACCCCGACCGGCTCAAGGAACTGCGCCAGCAATGCAAGACCGACCGCTCCAAGCTGGGCGACGTGCTGTGCAACCGGGTAGCAGAAGCCACGCGCAAACGGTTCTATGGCGACGGAGAAACGCCCTACACACCGCCGAAAGAGTCGCCAAAGTTCTGATTGTTGGCCGTTCGCCGATTCGCCTTCACTTTTTTCTCGACACGCCGCAATGCGCCCGCGCTTGCGGCGTTTTTCTTTGGCTCGCCACCGCACTCATTCTTTCTTTTTCCTCGACCTTTCTGCTCTAAACGGTCTTTGACCGGCACTGACCCGGCACCGATCCTGACGCCTGCGGCACGCCCTTGTGCCGCTTCTTCCATGAGGAATCAGCGCAGGAGAAATCGGAGGCCAGGTCATGCAAGGGACGAACGTGCTGTTCGGTCAGATTGCCGTGGTATTCGGCATCTTGATCGCCGGCGTGTGGGGCGCCACACAATGGACAGCAGCCGCCCTTGGCTATCAAGTACGCCTTGGCTCGCCCTGGTTCGATTTTCTTGGCACGCCGATCTACCACCCGTGGAAGTTGTTTGAGTGGTGGTTCGTTTTCGATGCTTACGCGCCGCGCGTGTTCGATACCGGCGGCGCCATCGCGGGCGGCAGTGGGTTATTGGCGGTGGTCGTCGCCATCGGCATGTCGATCTGGCGATCGCGGCAGTCGCGCCTGGTCACGACTTACGGCTCGGCCCGCTGGGCGAACGCGGATGACATTCACAAGGCGGGCCTGACGCAACCGGCCGGCGTTTTCCTCGGCCAGCACGGCCGCCAGTACCTGCGCCACGAAGGCCCGGAACACGTCCTGACCTTCGCGCCCACGCGCTCGGGCAAAGGTGTCGGTCTGGTGGTGCCGACGCTGCTGTCCTGGCCCGCGTCGGCCGTCATCCACGACATCAAGGGCGAAAACTGGCAGATCACCGCCGGCTGGCGCTCGCGCTTCTCGCATTGCCTGCTGTTCAACCCGACCGATGCGAAGTCAGCGGCCTACAACCCGCTGCTGGAGGTTCGGCGCGGCGCGCATGAAGTGCGCGACGTGCAGAACATCGCGGACATTCTGGTCGATCCCGAAGGCGCGCTGGAGAAGCGCAACCATTGGGAAAAGACCTCGCACGCGCTGCTGGTCGGGGCCATCCTGCATGTCCTCTACGCGGGCGAAGACAAGACGCTGCGCGGCGTCGCCAACTTTCTGTCCGACCCGGCCAGCCCGTTCGAGCTGACCTTGCACCGGATGATGACCACGCCGCACCTCGGCGATGGGCCGCATCCGGTCGTCGCATCGGCGGCGCGTGAAGTCCTCAACAAGAGCGACAACGAACGCTCGGGCGTGCTGTCCACGGCCATGTCGTTCCTCGGCCTGTACCGCGATCCGACCGTGGCCGAAGTCACATCGCGCTGCGACTGGCGCATCGCAGACCTGATCGCGGCCGGGCATCCGGTGTCGCTGTATCTGGTGGTGCCGCCTTCGGACATTTCGCGGACGAAGCCGCTTATCCGCCTGATCCTCAACCAGATCGGGCGACGCCTTACCGAATCGCTCGATGGCTCCGATGGCATCGCGCGCCGCCACAAGCTGCTGCTGATGCTCGATGAGTTCCCGGCGCTGGGGCGCCTGGATTTCTTCGAGACGGCGCTGGCCTTCATGGCCGGCTACGGCATCCGCAGCTTCCTCATCGCGCAGTCGCTCAACCAGATCGACAAGGCGTATGGGCAGAACCATTCCATCCTCGATAACTGCCACGTCCGCGTGACGTTTGCGACGAACGACGAACGCACCGCCAAGCGCATTTCCGAGACGCTGGGTACGGCCACCGAGTTGCGCGCGCAGCGCAACTACGCTGGCCACCGGCTCGCGCCGTGGCTCGGGCATCTGATGGTGTCGCGCCAAGAAACAGCGCGCCCGCTGCTGACGCCCGGCGAGGTGATGCAGCTTCCGCCCGACGAGGCAGTAGTGATGGTGTCCAGCGTGGCGCCGATCAAGGCCAGGAAGCTGCGCTACTACGCGGACAGCAATTTCAAGCAGCGCGTGCTGCCGCCGCCCACGCTGGCGGATGGGCAGTACGCCGACGCGCCGCCGCTGCGCCCCGACGACTGGAGCGGGTTGGCGATTCCGGTCGTGCCAGCCGCGCCTGTGACCGATACCGCCGAAGGCTTCGGCGCATCGACCGACGACGGCGGCCCACGCCGTCAGCCCGAACTCTCGGAAACCGTCGCCTATGACCCCGACCTGGCCGCGCCTGCGGCCGACCTCGCGCTGCTCGATGACGACGACGACCTGCCGCTTCCCCTTCCTCGCCAGCTTGATCCGGCCATGCAGCGCACGGCCCGGCTGGCTTCCCTCGACCCCAACGACGGAATCGAGCTATGAGCCACTACCGCCTCAACCTGTTCATCCAGCCGGAGCACGCCAAGCGCCTGGACGAGCTGGCCGCCAAGAAAGGCGTATCCAAGTCCAGCATCGTAGCCGCTGCTTTGGCGTCCTGGTTGTCGCCGGACGCAGCAGACCAGCGCGAGGCGGCAGTCGCCAAGCGCCTTGATCGCCTGTCGCGCCAAGCCGAGCGCCTGGAGCGCGACCAGAACATCCAGATCGAGACGCTGGCGCTGTTCATCCGCTACTACCTCACGGTCAGCACACCAGTCCCCGAGGCTCACCAAGAGGCCGCCCGCGCCCAGGGCAAGGCGCGCTTCGAGCAGTTCGTTGAACAGTTGGGCCGCCACCTGCTGCGCGGGCGCAGCCTGGTGCGCGACGTGGTGGAAGAACTGCATCCCGACCCGATGCGGATGGAGGACGCGGCGGCAGCCGCGCAAGCGCAGGAGCGTGCGTCATGAGCGCCGCTCCGCAGTCCATGAGCGCCACGTCGCTCGACCGTCGCATCCAGATGCTGCGCACAGCGATGGGGCCGCTGATCGCCACCGCGCTCGAAGACCCGGACGTGGTGGAAATCATGCTCAACCCCGATCGCACCCTTTGGGTAGATCGGCTGTCGTCGGGCCGCGCGCCGATGGGCGTGGAGCTGTCCGAAGCGGACGGCGAGCGAATCATCCGCCTCGTGGCCGCCCACGTCGGCGCGGAGGTGCATCGCGGCCAACCACTGCTGTCGGCCGAGTTGCCCGAAACGGGCGAACGCTTCGAGGGCATCTTGCCGCCCGCCTCACCGGGGCCGGCCTTCGCGTTGCGCAAGCGCGCCATCGGCGTGATCCCGCTGGAGCGATACGTCATCGACGGCATGATGACCAGCGCCCAGGCGGGCTTTCTCGTTCGCGCGGTGCGCGAGCGGCAGAACGTCTTGATCGCCGGCGCCACCAGCAGCGGCAAGACCACGCTCGCCAATGCCTTGCTCGCGGAGATCGCCGCCACGGGCGACCGCGTGCTGGTGCTCGAAGACACGGTGGAGCTGCAATGCGCGGCTCGCGACCACGTACCGCTGCGCACGCGCGCAGGCGTGGTGTCCATGACGGAGCTGGTGCGTTCGTCCATGCGCCTGCGCCCGGATCGTGTCGTCGTCGGCGAGGTGCGCGGCGCCGAGGCACTGGATCTCATCAAGGTGTGGGGCACGGGCCACCCCGGCGGCATCGCCACGATCCATGCCGGCTCCGCGCTCGGCGCGCTGCTGCGCCTGGAGCAACTGATTCTCGAAGTGGCGGTGAACCCGCCGCGTGCGCTGATCGCCGAGGCGGTCAACGTGGTGATCCACATCGCCGGGCGCGGGCGCAAGCGCCGCATCGAGAGCATTGCCCGCGTCGTCGGCTTCGACGGCGTGGGCTACCAACTGGCGGATGCCCTGGAAACGCCGTTCCCCGAGCTGCTGCCGATCCCCAATGCCGCACCTGCTGCGGCGACATCCCTGTCCCCTGACTCTCTTGGAGAACTGCCATGACACACGCCCATGCTTTCCGTGTTTCCGTAAATCCGCCTTCCCACCTGGCCGAGCTGTCCGGCTTCGCGCGGTTGCGCAGTCTGGCCCGCCCTGCGGCGCAAGGGCTGCTGCTGGCCGCGCTGCTGCTGTTCCTGGCCGGAACCGCGCAGGCCGCCGGTTCCTCGATGCCGTGGGAAGGCCCGCTGCAATCCATCCTTGAATCCATCCAGGGGCCGGTGGCGCGCATCGTCGCGGTCATCATCATCATCGCCACCGGCCTCGCGCTCGCCTTCGGCGACACGTCGGGCGGCTTCCGCAAGCTGATCCAGATCGTGTTCGGTCTGACCATCGCATTCGCGGCTTCGAGCTTCTTCCTGTCGTTCTTCAGCTTCTCCGGCGGGGCTGTCGTATGAGCGCCCCGGATACCTTCGCGGCCGGGTTCGAGGTGCCTTTGCACCGCTCGCTCACCGAGCCGATCTTGCTGGGCGGTGCGCCGCGCACCGTGGCGATTGCCAACGGCACGCTGGCTGCCGCTGTGGGGCTGGGCCTGCAACTCTGGATTCCCGGTGCCGTGCTCTGGATCGTCGGCCATTCGCTGGCGGTGTGGGGAGCACGCGTCGATCCGCAGTTCATGCAGGTCTTTGCGCGACACATCAAGCATCGCCCGCTGCTGGACGTGTGAGGGGAGGACGCCGCGATGCTGAACCTCGCCGAATACCGCCAGCGCCCGGCGCTGCTCGCCGACTGGCTGCCCTGGGCCGGGTTGGTCGCGCCGGGCATCGTCTTGAACAAGGACGGCAGTTTCCAGCGCACGGCCCGGTTTCGTGGGCCTGACCTCGACAGCGCGACGCAAGGCGAGCTGATCGCCACGTCGGCGCGGTTGAACAACGCGCTGCGTCGCATGGGGTCGGGCTGGGCGCTGTTCATCGAGGCCGAGCGCCGGCCCGCTGCCGACTATCCGCACTCGGAGTTTCCCGAGCCGCTGTCGTGGCTGGTGGACGAGGAACGCCGCGCCACCTTCGAGGAATCAGGCAACCACTTCGAGAGCGGCTATCACCTGACGCTGGTGTACCTGCCGCCCGAGGAATCGCGCGCCCGTGCGGCGGGGATGCTGTACGAGAACCGGCCCACCGACGGCGTGGACTGGCGCGAGCGGCTGCAAGCCTTCGTCGCGGAAACGGATCGCGTCTTTGACCTGCTCGATGGCGTGATGCCGGAAATCGCCTGGCTCGATGACGGCCAGACACTGACCTACCTGCACGCCACCATCTCGACGCGGCGCTATCGCGTCGGCGTGCCCGAAGTGCCGTTCCACATCGACGCGCTGCTGACCGACTCCGCACTGGTCGGCGGCCTGGCGCCCATGCTTGGCGACCAGCACCTGCGCGTGGTGTCGGTGCGGGGCTTCCCGACCTCGACCTGGCCGGGGATTCTGGACGACCTCAACCGCCTCGGTTTTGCGTACCGCTGGAGTACGCGCTTTCTCTGCCTGGACAAAGCCGAGGCGGAAAAAGAACTTTCCCGCCTTCGTCGCCAGTGGTTCGCCAAGCGCAAGAACGTCGTCGCGCTGCTGCGCGAAACGATCTTCCAGCAGGAAAGCCCGCTGGTCGATACCGACGCCAGCAACAAGGCGGCTGACGCCGATGCCGCCTTGCAGGAACTGGGCAGCGATCAAGTCGCCTTCGGCTACCTCACCGCCACGGTGACGGTGCTCGATGCCGACCCGGCCGTAGCCGACGAGAAGCTGCGCATGGTGGAGCGCGTCATCCAGGGCCGGGGCTTCGTCACCATTCCCGAAACCCTCAACGCCGTGGATGCCTGGCT
Source organism: Burkholderiales bacterium RIFCSPHIGHO2_12_FULL_63_20 (assembly GCA_001770775.1). Taxonomy (GTDB): domain Bacteria; phylum Pseudomonadota; class Gammaproteobacteria; order Burkholderiales; family Burkholderiaceae_C; genus Aquabacterium. The sequence continues at coordinate 57,480 of MESA01000028.1, read as the reverse complement.
GTCGTCCCTTCCCGGCAATGCATACGCGAACGTGCGCCAGCCCATCGTCTCGACGCTGAACCTGGCGCACATGATGCCGCTGTCGGCGGTATGGGCTGGCCCAGAGAAGAACGAACACCTCGACGGCCCGCCGGCCATCGTCACCCGCACCGATGGCGCCACGCCATTCCGATTTGTTACGCACATCGGCGACGTGGGGCACATGGCCGTGGTCGGCCCGACCGGCATGGGCAAATCCGCATTTCTAGCCGTGTTGGCGATGCAGTTTCGCCGCTATCCGCGTTCGCGCATCTTCGCATTCGACATGGGGCGCTCGATGCGCGCCACGATCCTCGGGCTGGGCGGCGAGCACTACGACCTGGGTGTCGATGGCGGCATCGCGTTCCAGCCGCTCGCGCGCATCGAGCGCGATGGCTATCGCACCTGGGCGGCCGAGTGGGTGGAAGGCCGGCTGCTGCATGAAGGCGTGGCGGTCGGACCCGACGAGAAGGCGGCCATCTGGTCGGCGCTGGGCAGCCTTGTCGGTGCGCCGCTGGAGCAGCGCACGATGACCGGCCTGTCGGTGCTGCTGCAATCGAACGCGCTGCGCCAGGCACTCGCGCCCTACGTGCTCGGTGGCGCGCACGGCAAGCTGCTGGACGCCGACCACGACCGGCTGGGTACGGCCGACGTGCAGTGTTTCGAGATGGAGGAATTGATGGCCAGCCCGGCCGCCGTGCGGTCGGTTCTGGGCTATCTGTTCGCGCGCTTCGATGAGCGTTTCGACGGCGCACCGACCCTGCTGATTCTCGATGAGTCCTGGCTGTTCCTGGACGACCCGATGTTCGCCGCGCGCATCCGCCAGTGGCTCAAGACGCTGCGCAAACGAAACGTGAGCGTCATCTTCGCCACGCAGTCGCTGGCGGACATCCAGAACTCCAGCATCGCGTCCGCGATCATCGAGAGCTGCGCCATCCGCATCTTCTTGCCGAACCCGCAGGCGACCGAGCCGCAGATTCGCACGATCTACCAGGGCTTCGGCCTCAACAGGCGGCAGATCGAAATCGTCGCCACCGCGCAGCCCAAGCGCGACTACTACTACCAATCCCGTCTCGGCAACCGCCTGTTCGACCTCGACCTGGGGCCGGCGGCGCTGGCCTTCGCGGGCGCGTCCACGCCGCAAGACCAGCGCGACATAGACCGCCTGCTGCTGGACGCCGGCGCACCCGGCTTCGCGGGCGCCTGGCTGCGCCATCGCGGCCTCGATTGGGCGGCCGACCTGCTGCCCTCGTTCCCCGGCCTCGCGCCGGGTTCCCTCGCTGACCAACCTCTGGAGAACCTGCCATGAAAAAGCGTCTTGTCGCCGCCGCCATCGCGGCCATGCTTTGCACCGCCACCGCCCATGCGCAATGGGTCGTGGTCGATCCCACGAACCTCGTGCAGAACACGCTGACCGCGATCCGCACGCTGGAGCAGATCAACAACCAGATCCAGCAGCTCCAGAACGAAGCGCAGATGCTGATGAACCAGGCGCGCAACCTCGCCAGCCTGCCGTCCAGCGTGGTGAACCAGTTGCGCGCCAATCTGGCGACGACCGAGCGGCTGATCGCCCAGGCGCGCGGCTTGGCCTACGACGTGACGAACCTCGATCGGGAGTTCGCGCGCCTTTATCCCGAGCAGTACGCCGCCACCGTCAGCGGCGACCAGATGTACCGCGACGCGCAGGAGCGTTGGCGGAACACGCTCAACGGCTTGCAGACCACTATGCAGATGCAGGCCCAGGTGTCGCAGAACCTGGGCGAAGACGAAAGCGTGCTGGCCGATCTCGTTGGCAAGAGCCAGTCGGCCGAAGGTGCGTTGCAGGCGATGCAGGCCATGAATCAGTTGCTGGCCTTGCAGGCCAAGCAGTCGATCCAATCGCAGCGGCTCCAGATCACGCAAGACCGGGCGGCGTCGCTGGAGCTGGCGCGGCAGGCGGCAGCCACGGAGCGCGCCCGCGAAGTGCGGCGGCGTTTCCTGGGCGAAGGCACGCCGTACACGCCCCAGTCAGTGAACTTCTACGGCAACTGACGGGAGGCCGCCATGCGATGCGTCCTCGCCCCGTCTGTTGTGGTGCTTGTCGTGCTGCTGGCCGCTTGCGGCAAGCAGCCGGCCGACAACCTTGCCGATGCTCTGGCCGCCGATCCCGTGCGGCTGAAGGCATTGCGCGCGCAATGCGCGGCAGACCGGCAGGCCGCGGGCGAGGACGCTTGCCGCGCCGCCGCCGAAGCCTTCCGGCGGCGCTTCTTCTCCGGCCAGGCTGGGCCGGATGAATACCAGACCTTGGCCGACCTGCCGCCGATCCCGCCGAGCTTCGATGAACCGGCCGATGGCATGGCGCCGGCCGTTCCCGCCGAACCGGAGGACACGCCATGAATGACGTGACCATCATCGACCAATTTCTCAACACCTTTGCCGCTTATATCGACTCGGGTTTCGGGCTGCTGCGGGGCGAAGTGGCGTTCCTCACGGCCACGCTGATCGTCATCGACATGACGATCGCCGGCCTGTATTGGGCCATGAGCCATGCCACCGGCCAGGGCGAGGACGTGATCGCCAAGCTGCTGCGCAAGGTGCTCTACGTCGGTGCCTTCGCCTACATCATCAATAACTTCAACTGGCTGGCCAGCATCGTGTTCCGCTCGTTTGCGGGATTGGGCATCACCGCCACCGGCTCGGCCATCACGATGGAAAACTTCCTGCAGCCGGGCCGGTTGGCGAAAACCGGCATCGACGCCGGGGCGCCGATTCTGGAGCAGATCGGCGAGATGGCGGGCTTTCCCGAAGTGTTCGTGAACCTCGACCCCATCGTGGTGATGTTCCTCGCGTGGCTGGTCGTGGTCTTGTGCTTCTTCGTGCTGGCGATCCAACTGTTCATCACGCTGATCGAGTTCAAGCTGACCACGCTCGCCGGATTCGTGCTGGTGCCATTCGCGCTCTGGAACAAGACCGCGTTCCTCGCCGAAAAGGTCTTGGGCAACGTGGTGGCCTCCGGCGTCAAGGTTCTGGTGCTGGCCGTGATCGTCGGTATCGGCTCGGGCTTGTTCGCTCAGTTCCAAGTCCATCCCGCCGAGCCGTCTATCGACCACGCGCTGGTCATCATGCTGGCCTCGCTCACCTTGCTGGCGCTCGGGATCTTCGGCCCCGGCATCGCCACGGGCCTCGTGTCCGGTGCGCCGCAGCTCGGCGCTGGCGCAATGGCCGGTGCTGCTGTCGGCGCTGCCGGCACGGCCGTCGCCATCGGCGCCGCCGCGACGGGCGTGGGTGGCGCCGTGGCTGCTGGCGCGCGCATGGCCCCGGCTGCCGCCAAGCTGGCCGGTAGCGGTGCGCGCGCCGCCACGTCGGCGGCCAGCAGTGCGAAGTCGGCGTTCCAGGCCGGTTCCGCCGCCGCTGGCGGCGGCGCAAAGGGCGCGATGGCGGGCCTAGGCAACGTCGCCAAGACCGGCGCGCAGTCCACCGGACGCGCGGCTGCATCCCGCGCCTCCGCTGCCGGGCAACGCATGGCCGCTCCCTTCCGCGCTGGCTGGAATGGCGCTGCCGCCGATGGCGGCGCGGGCGCGGCATCCGGTCAGGGCGCCGCAGGCGAGGCCGCATCCGGCGCCGCTACTGCGCAGACGCAGGAACAGCCCGCTTGGGCCAAGCGCCTGCATCGTCGCCAGCAACTCACCCATGCCGCGACCACCACCGCCCACGCGCTGCGCGGTGGCGATGGCGGCGGCTCCGGCCAGGGGCCGAGCCTGCGCGATTCCGATTCATAAGGAGAACCGACCATGCGATTCAAGAAACCGCAGGTGCGCTACGCCGACACGCCGCAGCCTGCCACGCCGTACCAAGCTGCCGGCCAGGTGTGGGACGACCGTATCGGAACGCCGCGCGTGCAGGCGAAGAACTGGCGGCTGATGGCCTTCGGCTGCCTCACGCTCGCGCTGTTGATGGCCGGCGGCCTGGTGTGGCGCTCGGCGCAGTCCTTCGTGACGCCCTACGTCGTAGAGGTGGACAACGCGGGCCAAGTGCGCGCCGTGGGCGAAGCCGCCACGCCGTACCGGCCCAACGATGCGCAGACCGCGTACCACATCGCGCGCTTCGTGACGCTGGTGCGCTCGCTGTCCATCGACCCCATCGTGGTGCGGCAGAACTGGCTCGACGCCTACGACTACACGACCGACAAGGGCGCGGCCGTGCTCAACGACTACGCACGGGTCAACGACCCGTTCGCGCGCATCGGCAAGGAGTCGGTGACGGTGCAGATCACCAGCGTCGTGCGCGCCAGCGACACGTCTTTCAACGTTCGCTGGACGGAACGCCGCTACGTCAACGGCGCCGCGGCGGGCTTGGAGCGGTGGACGGCAGTGGTGTCCATCGTGCTTCAGCCGCCGCGCACCGAAGAACGCCTGCGCAAGAACCCCCTGGGCATCTACGTCAACGGCCTGTCGTGGAGCCGCGAACTGGATTCTTCCGAAGGAGCCAAGCCATGAATGATCTTTTCCGTAAAACCGCTTTGCCGGTGATCCTGCTGGCCTCGACGGTCTTGTTCGCGGGCTGCGCCACGCAAGGCAAGCCGCCGCCTGTGATCTCGCTCGATGAGCCGGTGCAGGCCCAGCCGCTGCCAGAGCCGCCCGCGCCGGTGGAGGTGGTGGCCGTGCCCGAGGTGCTGCCGATGCCAGCCCAGTTGAAGCCCGTGCCCGAGGCGGAAGATGCCAAACCCGCGCCGGAACCGGCAGACGAGAAGGTGCGCGTCTCGCGCGCCAATGCCGAGGCCCGCGTCGCGCCCACGCGCGAGGGCTATGTCAACGCGATTCAGGTGTGGCCCTTCACCGATGGCGCGCTCTACCAAGTCTATGCGGCCGTGGGCCGCGTGACCGTGATTGCCTTGCAACCGGGCGAGGAACTGGTGACGGTGGCCGCCGGCGATACCGTGCGCTGGATCGTGGGCGACACGTCCAGCGGTAACGGCGCCGACTTGCGCGTGAACGTGCTGGTTAAACCCATCCGCTCTGGCCTCAAGACCAATCTCGTCATCACCACCAGCCGCAGGACGTACCTGCTGGAGCTGTCCTCGACGGAAAAGACGTGGATGGCATCGGTGTCCTGGGAGTACCCGCGCGACCGAATGCTGGCCTTGCAGCGTCAGGCGCAGGCGGCCAGCGCCGCCGCGCCGGTCGATACCGGGCTGGCGCTGGAGAACCTGCGCTTCCGCTACGCGATCAGCGGCAGTAGTCCGTCGTGGAAGCCGTTGCGCGCCTTCGACGACGGGCAGAAGGTCTATATCCAGTTCCCCGCCGGCATCGCGCAAGGCGAACTGCCGCCGCTGTTCGTAATAGGGCCGGAAGGCGACGGGCAACTGGTGAACTACCGCTTCCGCTCGCCGTACTACATCGTGGATCGCCTCTTTGGCGCGGCAGAGCTGCGCCTGGGTGGCGACAAGGGCGACGTGGTGCGGATCGAGCGCACGGATGGCGTGGCACGGAGGAATTGACCATGAGCCAGGACGACACCCCCGACCTCGCCACGCCGCAGGCGGGCAAGGTCGCGCCCGAGGCGGTGGTGCTGCGCGCCCAGCCGCGCCCGGTCACGCGCCTGAACCGACGCACGCTGGCTATCCTCGTCGGCAGTCTGTCGGTTGCCGTGCTCGGCGCCACGATCTGGTCGTTGCAACCGCAGCGGCGCAGCGCCGACGAGCAAACCGAGCTTTACAACGTCGATCGCGTCTCGAAATCCGAGGGGCTGGACGGCCTGCCGGCCGACTACTCGAAGCTGCCGCCGCAAGTGCCCGAGTTGGGGCCTCCGCTGCCGGGCGACCTCGGCCCTGCCATCGTGAACTCGCAGCAGCCGGCCGTGGCCGCCTACGCGGCCCCCGGCCACGATCCCAACGATGCCTTGCGTAAGGAGGCGGAAGCCGCTGCGGCTTCGTCGGTGTTCTTCCGCTCGGGCGGCCAAGGCCAAGCCGCCACCACGGTGGCGCAGGCAGCGCCGGGTGTGCCTGGCGGTGCAAGCGCGCTCGCGGCCTTCGACCCGCTCGCTGCCGGGCCGGCGTCGGTGGCGGCGCAGCCTGCCGACCCGAACGCCGTGCAGAACCGGCAAGACCAGAAGGAGGCGTTCCTGAAAGCCGGCTCTACGGAAACCCGCAATTCCGGCAATCTGGCGCTGCCCGCGTCCCCTTATCAAGTGATGGCCGGAACGGTGATCGCCGGCGCGCTGGTGACAGGCATCAAGTCGGACTTGCCGGGCGACGTGATCGGCACTGTGACGGAGCCGGTCTATGACACGGCCACCGGCAAGTTCCTGCTGATCCCACAGGGGTCGCGCATCCTCGGGCGCTACAACAGTCAGGTCAGCTACGGGCAGAGCCGCGTGCAAGTGGTGTGGAACCGGATCATCTTGCCCGACACGTCCTCGCTGACGCTCGACAACCTAGTGGGCACCGACCCGGCCGGCTACGCGGGCTTGGAGGACGACGTGGACTGGCACTGGAACCGCATCTTTGCCGGTGCGGTGCTGACGACGCTGCTGGGCGTCGGCGCAGAACTGGCCGCGCCGGAGAACCGCCAGGACGGCAACCGCATCGTCATCGCTGGCCGTGACAGCGCCCAGGACAGCATCAACCAGGTCGGCCAGGAAATCACCCGGCGCAACATGAACATCCAGCCGACGCTGACCGAGCGACCGGGCCTGCCGGTGCGGATTATCGTCAACCGGGATCTGGTGCTGCGGCCGTACCAGCCTCTGTTCTTCAATCGGGGAGCTTCGCAATGAACGCGACCAAGAAGCTGCGGCTTGGGCCGCTGCCCAAGACTGAGAACCTCAAGCTGACCTTCGCCTGCCCGGTCAACCTGAAGGCAGACCTCGACCGCTACGCCGCCCTGCACGCGCAGGCGTATGGCGAGGCCGTCGATGCAGAGAAGTTGATCCCGCACATGCTGGAGGCGTTCATCGCCGGCGACCGAGGATTCAGGAAAGGAGCGGCGCCCAGGGCCGCGCCACCGAAACAGTCCTGACGATGCGGACGCATCCGCTGTCACCCACGATGAAAGCGCAGCCTACCGGCTGCGCTTTCGCTTTGAGAGGCTGCTTGCGACAAGCCGCGGCTATGATGACAGTGCGACCTTGCCCGCTGCGCCGCCCCTGGGCTTGCTACCGCGAAGCGCCTATGCGGCACCTAGCGAGAAAAGCAGCAAGAGCACTCGATGGCCGAAATCTGGCCTAACTTGTTGCTCCGTAAGACCTTTCGCGCCACTGCCTGTCTGCATCAAAGACTTGACAGCGGACATTTTTCATCCCGACGCCGCTTTCACAGCGACGTCGGTCCACTGCAGATCACGGTGTCTTGAAATCCCCGGCCACGCCCAGCACGAATTGCTCAGGCTGGATGTAGCGACGCAGGGCCTCGTTCACCTGAGCCAGTGTCAAGCTCGCCAAAGCCTGGTCCACCTGGGCCGAGAGCGCGAAGGTGCGCTGGAGATACAGATTACTGGCCCAGCCAGCTGCCAAACGGGCATCTTGCGCGCGGCTCAAACGTCGGAAACTCAACAAGCCCCGCTTGCCGGCTTCAAACTCGGCCTGCGAGAAACCATCCTTGCGCGCCCGCGCGATCTCTTCATGGAACGCCGCGAGCACCTTGTCACGATTTTGAGGTGCGAAATTGGCAGCCGCGACCCAATGAGAATGGGGCTCCTCTGGATTCCACTGGATGGAACTGTAAACGCTATATGACAGGCCGTCCTTTTCGCGAATCCGGTTCCACAGCCGGGAATCCCCACCACCACCCAGCAGGTGATTCGCCAGCATGAGCGCCGGATAATCGGCATGCGTGTCGCTCAAAGGCAGCGACACGCTGGCCGTCATGGCGGCGTTTTGCCGATCGGGCGTGGTCAATTGCAAGGTGGTGGTTTTCACTGCGCGGAAAGGGTCGGGCACGCGAACATAAGCCGCCGGGCTGCGCCAATCCCCAAAAGCGGCGGTGAGCGCTGCCACCGTCGCCGCCGTGTCCAAGTCGCCAACGGCAGCAAACTGTGCATGGCTGGCGCCCAAGAACTGCTCGTAATAAGCCTTGACGCGTTCGAGTTGCAAGCCCTTCCAGTCGGTTTCGATTTCATCGAAGGTGCGCTCATAACGCACATCACCACGGGGATAAGGATTGCCGTGGCGCGCCAAGGCTTCGTCCAGCACGGCCTCGGGCTCTTTGCGCTGCGCATCCAGATCCGACAAGGCTTGGCGACGCACCTCCTCCAATGCCTCTGCCGGAAGTGCGGGCTGACGCAGCATCTCCGCGAGCAAGGCGATGGTCGCTGGCAGCTTGTCACGCCGCGTCGACAGTTGCACCGTGATCTGGCCCGGCGCACCGGCAAACGCCAATTCTGCCTGCAGCGCATCCAGACGGTCCTGTACTTGCTGGCGGCTCAACTGGCGCGTGCCCTTGTCGAGCAAAGCCGCCAGCGCCGATGGCGCTTCACCCCAGTTGGCCAGTGATGCCTCATCCCCAAAACGCAAGGTCATGGACACCTTGACGGCCTGGCCGCGTGTGGACTTGGGCAGCAGCGCCACCTTCATGCCCGAAGGAAGGGTCAGGCGTTGCGTGCGGGCGTCAATGTTGGCGGGGCTGGCGTCAAAGGCCTCGGCCGCTGAGGCGGCGGCCCGCCCCTTGAAGTCCTTCAAGGCTTCAGCCACGTCCACCCGGGCTGGCAAAGGCGCCCTCTCGGGTGTCGCCGTGGGCACATACCGCCCCAGGGTGCGGTTGGACGGCAAGAAGGTCTGCGCGGCCACACGTTGCACATCGGCCAGGCCGATCGCCTGAATGCGATCACGGGTCAGGAAGAACAGGCGCCAATCGCCCTGTGCCACCGCTTCGGACAAAGCCACCCCGACGTGCTGTGGATCTGCAAAGCCCTGATCCCATCCATTGAGCCATTTGGACTTGGCGCGCGCCAGTTCGGCTTCGGTGATGGGCTGGCGGGCCACGGCCTCGATCTCGGTGAGCATGGCCTGCGCCGCCTTGTCTGGATCTTGCTCATTGGCCAGCTGCGCACCCAGCACGATGTGCCCAGGGTCGGCCAAGGCCAGCGAGAAGCCGAACACCGATGCGGCCAGCTGCTGCTCGGTCAGGCGGCGGTGCAGGCGGCCCGAAGGTGTGTCCCCCAGGATGATGGAGAGCAACTCCACGGCGGCAAAGTCGGGATGCGAGCCGGGCACCACGTGGTAGCCGGCAAACAGCATGGGCACCCCGCCCACGCGGCGCACGGTCACGCTGCGCTCACCGTCCTGCACGGGGTCGAGGGTATAGAGCGGCGGCAGTACCCGTTGTGGCTTGGGAATGGCGCCAAAGGACTGCTGCACCCAGCTCAGCACCTTGGCGGCGTCGAACTTGCCCGAGACGATCAGCGTGGCGTTGTCCGGCTGGTAGTGCCGCTGATAAAAGGCTTTCAGGTTGCGGATATCCACGCCTTCGACGTCGGTGCGCGCCCCGATGGTGGACTTGCCGTAGTTGTGCCACTGGTACATGGTGGCCAGGGTCTTTTCCAGCAGGATGCGGCCGGGGTTGTTCTCGCCCATCTCCATCTCATTGCGCACCACGGTCATCTCGCTGTCGAGATCCTTGCGGGCAATGAAGCTGTTGACCATCGCGTCGGCCTGCCAGCTCAGGTACCACTTCAGGTTGTCATCGTTGGCCGCGAAACTGGCAAAGTAGTTGGTACGGTCATACCAGGTGGTGCCGTTGGCACTGAAACCGCGCTTGTTGAACTCGGACCAGACCTGGGGATGGCGCGGACTGCCTTTGAAGATCAGGTGCTCCAGCAGGTGGGCCATGCCAGTTTCGCCATAGCCTTCATGACGCGACCCCACCCGGTAGGTGACGTTGACCGTGGTGGTGGGTTTGGTGTCATCGGGGATCAAGAGCACCTGCAGCCCGTTGGGCAAGCGGTATTCGGTGATGCCCTCCACGCTGGTGACCTTCTGCAGCGCGGCCTTGGACACCTGCACGCCGGGTGGGCTGGCCGTGGTGTTGGCGGCATGGGCGGCAGGTACCAGGGTCGAGGCCACCAGGAGACTCAAGAGGGCGAGTTTCAATCGTGTCGGCATGCGCATGAGGTGAGAAGTGTCGGGGTAAACACAGAATTCAGGACAAACGGCGAGCCCATCGACCGGCGCGCCCATCAGATGAGTGTAGAGCGAGGGCTGAAAGGTTCCCGACAGCACCAGACAGGGTCAGAATGACTGCTATGCAAGTCAAAGAGGGCCATCCTCCTGATGAACTCTGACAAGAACCTTGAAACCATGCCGACACTCGCCCCTGCCTCCCGCGCCAAACTCCGACACATGCTCATCTGGGGCGCGGTGGCCTTGGCCGTGGTGGGCGGTGTACTGGCTTGGCAACACCTCAAGCCTCAGGGACTGCCGCCCGGCATTGCCAGCGGCAACGGCCGGCTGGAGGCGACCGACACCGACATCGCCACGAAGACCGGCGGTCGCGTTTTGCGGGTGCTGGTGCGTGAGGGCGACAACGTGAAAGCGGGTCAGGTGTTGGTCATCATGGACACCGCTGTACTCGAAGCCGAACTGGCACGCGCCCAGGCCCAGGTTCGGCAGGCTCAGCAAGCCCGCACCACCGCCGAGGCCTTGCTGGCACAGCGGCACCAGGCCGTGACCACCGCATCGGCCATGGTCGCCCAACGCGAGGCCGAGCTGGCTTTGGCCACCAAGGACTGGCAACGCGCCAAAGAGCTGGTCGCCCGAGGCTTCTTGCCCCCGCAAAAGCTGGACGAAGCCAGCGCACGCCTGCAGGGCGTCCGGGCAGCCTTGAGCGCGACACGCTCACAAGTGGCTGAAGCGCGCACCGCCATCACCACCACCGAATCCCAAGGCATTGAAGCGGGCTCGGCCATCGACACGGCACAAACCGTGGTCAGGCGCATCGAAGCCGACCTCAACGAGGCGACGCTGCGGGCCCCGCGCGACGGACGCATCCAGGTGCGAGCAGCCCAGGAAGGTGAGGTGCTGGGTGGCGGCGGCCGCGTGCTGTCCATGGTCGATCTGAGTGATGTGTACATGACCTTCTTCCTGCCTGAAACCGCCGCAGGCCGCGTGGCCATCGGCAGCGAGGCTCGCCTGGTGCTGGACGCGGCCTCGCAGTACGTAATCCCTGCCAAGGTCACCTTCGTGGCCAGCGTCGCGCAGTTCACGCCCAAGACGGTGGAGACCGCCGTCGAGCGTCAGAAACTCATGTTCAAGGTGCGCGCGCACATCGACCCCAGCCTGTTGGCGCGCTACACCAGCCAGGTCAAGACCGGCATGCCGGGCATGGCCTATGTACGCATCCAGCCCGATCAGCCCTGGCCTGCCCAGTTGGATGTGAAGCTGCCCGCCGAACCTGCTCCTGCGTCCGCACCGTGAACCCTTCCGCGACCCGGTCCGTGGCCCAGGTCCAGGGCCTCACCCACCGCTACAAGCGGACCACGGCGCTCGACGATGTAACGCTGAGCATCCCCGCCGGCGGCATGGTCGGGCTCATCGGCCCCGATGGCGTAGGCAAGTCCACCTTGCTGGCCTTGCTGGCCGGCGCCAAGCGCATCCAGGCCGGCGAGGTTCAGGTGCTGGACGGCGACATGGCGCAAGCCACTCACCGCCGCGACGTGTGCCCCCGCATCGCCTACATGCCACAAGGTCTGGGCAAGAACCTGTATGCCACGCTCTCGGTGGCCGAGAACGTCGACTTCTTTGGACGCCTGTTCGGCCACGCCCTCGCCGAACGTCAAGCGCGCATGGCCGACCTGCTGCACGCCACCGGCCTGGCCCCCTTTGCCGACCGACCGGCGGGCAAGCTTTCCGGCGGCATGAAGCAAAAGCTCGGCCTGTGCTGCGCCCTCATCCACGACCCGGACCTGCTCATTCTCGACGAGCCCACCACCGGCGTCGACCCGCTGTCGCGTCGCCAGTTCTGGGAGCTGATCGATCGCATCCGCACCCGCCGCCCAGGCATGAGCGTGCTGGTGGCCACGGCCTACATGGAAGAGGCCGAACGCTTCGACCACCTGATCGCCATGGATGCGGGCAAGGTGCTCGCCACCGGCACCCCGGCCGAGCTGCGCCAACGCACCCAACGCGACACACTGGAAGCCGCCTTCATCGCCCTGCTGCCAGCACAACGCCGCGAAGGCCACCGCGAGCTGATCGTGCCCCCTCGCAACAGCGCCGACGGCGACATCGCCATCGAGGCCCACGACCTCACCTGCCGCTTTGGCGACTTCACCGCGGTGGACCACGTCAACCTCAGCATCCACCGTGGCGAGATCTTCGGCTTCCTGGGCTCCAACGGTTGTGGCAAGACCACCACCATGAAGATGCTCACCGGCCTGCTGCCCCCCAGCGAGGGCCATGCCGAGCTGTTCGGCCAGTCGGTGAACGCGCACGACCTGTCCGTGCGCCGCCGCGTGGGCTACATGTCGCAGGCGTTTTCGCTCTACAGCGAGCTGACTGTGCGCCAGAACCTCGACCTGCACGCGCGAATCTTTCAGGTACCCGCTGCGCAACGCAACGCGCGCATCACCGAGATGATGACCCGCTTCGAGCTGACCGAGGTGGCCGACGAGTTGCCCGACAAGCTGCCCCTGGGCGTGCGCCAACGCCTGTCGCTGGCCGTCGCCGTGGTGCACGGGCCGGACATGCTCATCCTGGACGAGCCCACCTCCGGCGTGGACCCCATCGCGCGCGACCAGTTCTGGGAACTGATGATCCAGCTCTCACGCCAGGATGGCGTGACCCTGTTCATCTCCACCCACTTCATGAACGAGGCCCAGCGCTGCGACCGCATCTCGCTGATGCACGCCGGACGCGTCCTCGACAGTGGCACGCCGACCGAGCTCATGCAACGCCACGGCCACGACAAGCTGGAAGACACCTTCATCGAATTGCTGGAAAAGGCCCAGGGCACGCAGGACAGCGCCGCAGCACCCGGACCTTCGCCCTCACCTTCACCGCACATCCCAACCAACGCACCAAGCGGGGCCATCACGCCACCGGTCGAACCCGCCCAGGCCGCCGCCACCGCCCACCGGCGTCCGCCTCGCTTCAGCCTGGCGCGGCTGCTGAGCTACGCCCATCGCGAATCGCTGGAACTGCAACGCGACCGCATCCGCCTCACCCTGGCGCTGGTCGGCTCGGCCCTGCTCATGGTGATCATGGGCTACGGCATCAGCATGGACGTGCAAGACCTGCGCTTTGCCGTGCTCGACCGCGACCAGACCGCCATCAGTCGCGACTACGTGCTCAACCTCTCGGGCTCGCCCTACTTCCTCGAAGAAGCCCCCCTGCAGAGCGAAGCCGACCTCGACCGACGCATGCGCAGCGGCGAACTGAGCCTGGCCGTCGAGATCCCACCCAATTTCTCTGCCGACCTGCAACGCGGCCGCCCCACCACCATCGGCGTCTGGATTGATGGTGCCATGCCCCAGCGCGCCGAAACCGTCGCGGGCTACGTGCAAGGCCTGCACGCCAGCTACCTGACTGAACAGCTCACGCTGCACGGCATTTCGGTGCCCACTCCCGCCTCGGTCGAAGTGCGCTACCGCTACAACCCCGACGTCAAGAGTCTGTACGCCATGGTGCCGGCGGTCATCCCCATCCTGCTGATGTTCATCCCGGCCATGTTGACGGCCCTGGGCGTCGTGCGCGAGAAGGAGCTCGGCTCCATCATCAACCTCTACGTCACCCCCGTCACCAAGCTCGAATTCCTGCTCGGCAAGCAACTGCCCTACATCGGCACCGCCCTGCTCAGCTTCCTGCTGATGACCGCCATGGCCATCTGGGGTTTTGGTGTGCCCCTCAAGGGCAGCTTCCTCACCCTCTTCATCGGCGCGGTGCTCTACGTCACCGCCTCCACCGGCTTTGGCCTGCTGATGTCCACCTTCACGGGCAGCCAGATCGCTGCCATCTTCGGCACCGCCCTGGCCACCATGCTGCCGGCCATCCAGTTCTCCGGCCTGATCAACCCCGTCTCCTCCCTCGAAGGCATGGGGGCCCTGATGGGCCAGATCTACCCCACCGGCCCCTTCCTGATCATCAGCCGCGGCACCTACTCCAAGGCCCTGGGCCTGCCCGACCTCTGGACCTACTTCATCCCCCTGCTCGTCATCATCCCGGTGCTGACCCTGGCCAGCGTCCTCCTTCTGAAAAAGCAGGACACATGAACAGCCTGCACACTTCGCTGAGCCACATCTGGCAACTCGGTATCAAGGAACTGCGCAGCCTGTGGCGCGACCGTCTGCTGCTGCTCTTCGTCATCTGGGCTTTCTCGGGCGCGCTCTACACCGCCGCCAAGGCCGCCCCGGACCGCCTGCACCGTGCCGCCATCGCCGTGGTGGACGAAGACCAGTCGCCCCTGTCACAGCGCATCGTCACCGCCTTCTACCCGCCCACCTTCATGAAGCCCACGGCCATCGGGCTGCAGGACATGGACGCGGGCATGGACGCCGGCCGCTTCACCTTCGTGATGGACATCCCGCCCGATTTCCAGAGCGATGTGCTGGCGGGCAAACAGCCCAGCATCCAGCTCAATGTGGACGCGACCCAGATGAGCCAGGCCTTCCTGGGCGCAGGCTACATCCAGAGCATCGCCCTGGGCGAGGTGGCCGAGTTTCTGGCCGGTGATCGCGTCGTCAGCACCCCGGTCGTGGACCTGGCCATGCGCAACCGCTTCAACCCCGGCCTGGACAACACCTGGTTCATGGGCGTGATGGAGTTGATCAACAACGTCACCATGCTCTCCATCGTGCTGACCGGCGCCGCCCTGATCCGCGAGCGCGAGCACGGCACCATCGAGCACCTGCTGGTGCTGCCACTCAAACCGTCTGAAATCATGCTGGCCAAGGTCTGGGCCATGGGGGCGGTGGTGTTGCTGGCCACCGCACTGGCTCTGCAGTTCGTGCTGCGCGACGGCCTGGGCATGCCTGTCAGTGGCTCCATCGGACTGTTCCTGACCGGCTGCGCCCTGCACCTGTTTGCCACCACCTCGATGGGCATCTACCTGGGCACGGTGGCGCGCTCCATGCCGCAACTGGGCCTGCTGATGATCCTGGTGCTGCTGCCCCTGCAGATCCTGTCTGGCGGCATGACCCCGACTGAGAGCATGCCCGACCTGGTCCGCTACCTCATGATGGGCGCACCCACCACGCACTTCGTCAGCTTTGCCCAGGCCATCCTCTACCGAGGGGCCGACCTGAGCATCGTGTGGCCGCAGTTTGCCGCCATCGGCCTGATCGGCGCGGCCTTCTTCGTGGCCGCGCTCACGCGCTTTCGCAGCACCGTCAGCAGCATGCAGACCTGACCAGTGCTCAACGCTGGATGCCCACCCTCGGGGCGCGCATCACACGCGTCTTGCCACCGGTGGTCACCAGGATCACGGCATCGCCGGGGTTGAAGGTTTCATGGCCTTTGGCCTGCACGATCGCACGGCGCTCGCCCGTCGACAACTGCAGCAAAATTTCCACCGCACTTTCGCGGGTGCCAAAACGCTCCACAGCATTGCCCACAACGGCCCCCACGACCGCCCCCGCCACACCGGCCATCGCCGAACCACGGGGGTTGCTGGTGCCGCCTGCACCCGCGATGCCACCGATCACGGCACCACTGCCGCCCCCGATGCCACTCTGGCTGCCCTCCACCACCACCGGGCGCACATGGAGCACCACGCCGTCGGCCACCTGAGACAGGCGTTGCGCATCACCCGGTTTGATCACATCGGGGCTGGTGGTGGAACACGCCGCCAACACGCACAACGACACCACGGACATGGCCTTGGCGGCCAACCACATCATTTGCTTCATGAGAAACCTCGACTCGCAGAACGGGCACGCAGCGCCCTGCGGCGCTGCACCATGACGCCACTGTAGCCGAGGCGAAGAGGCCACGTGGGCCTCCTCCTCACTCATCCATGCCCAGTTCCTGGATCTTTCGGGTGATGGTGTTGCGCCCAATGCCCAACTTCTGCGCGGCCTCGATGCGACGGCCCCGCGTCAACTCCAGTGCCGTGTGGATCAGGCAGGCCTCGAACTGGCGGGTCAACACATCCCACACATCCGGCTGTCCCAGCTCCAGGCGCTGACGCGCGTCACGCTCCAGATCGCGCAACCAGGTCGGTGTGGTCGGGACGCCGAGCACCTCGGTCAGCGACGGGGGGGCGCCTGTATCTTGCAAGCCCTGGAATGCACCACCGGGCGTGCCAAGGGGCACGCCGGCCACGCCGGACAAGGCATCGCCCAGAGACACTGGCGCGACAGCGCCGCCCGCAACATCCGCGACCATCGGACTAGACAAGGCCGAGGGCATGCCATTCAAGGGCGCCAAAGGCGCCAGCGAATCGGCTGCCCCGTCCAGCAACTCGGGAGGCAAATCCTTGCTCTCGATCACCTGCGCGGGCGCCATCACCGTCAACCAGTGGCAGACGTTCTCCAGTTGGCGCACGTTGCCCGGAAAGTCAAACGCGGCCAAGCGGGCCAGCGCCGCCTCGGAAATGCGCTTGGCCTCCACGCCCAGGTCTTTGGCGCTCTTTTGCAGGAAAAACCGCGTCAGCGTCGGGATGTCCTCACGGCGCTCGCGCAGCGCGGGCAGACGCAGACGAATCACATTGAGACGGTGGAACAAGTCCTCGCGGAACACGCCCTGCCGCACCCGCTCTTCCAGGTTCTGGTGCGTGGCCGCAATCACCCGCACATTGCTCTTGATCGGATGGTGCCCGCCCACGCGGTAGAACTGCCCATCGCTGAGCACCCGCAGCAACCGGGTCTGCAGATCGAACGGCATGTCCCCAATTTCGTCGAGGAACAGCGTGCCCCCATCGGCCTGCTCGAAACGCCCGCGACGCATGGTCTGCGCGCCCGTGAAGGCGCCGCGCTCATGGCCGAACAGTTCCGACTCCAGCAAATCCTTCGGGATGGCTGCAGTGTTGATCGCCACAAAGGGGCCATTGCCCCGCGGACTGTGCTTATGCAACGCCCGCGCTACCAATTCCTTGCCCGACCCCGACTCGCCGGTGATCATCACCGTCACATTGCTCTGACTCAAGCGGCCAATCGCCCGGAATACATCCTGCATTGCCGGGGCCTGCCCCAGCATCTCGGGCATCTGGGTGACACGCTCATCGATCACTTCCTCCCGCACGCTCTCGTCCACCGCGCGGCGAATCAGCTCGATCGCCTTGGGCAGGTCGAACGGCTTGGGCAGGTACTCGAACGCCCCGCCCTGGAAGGCCGACACGGCGCTGTCCAGATCGGAGTAGGCCGTCATGATGATGACCGGCAGCCCGGGCAAACGCTCCTTGACCTTGCTCAGCAGATCAATGCCCGAGCCCCCCGGCATGCGGATGTCCGACACCAGTACCTGAGGCTCGTCGTCCTCCAGCGCCAGGAGCACATCGCGGGGGTTGGTGAAACTGCGAACGGGGAGTTCTTCGCGCGCCAGTGCCTTCTCAAGCACAAAGCGAATGGATTGGTCGTCGTCAACGATCCAGATGGGTTTCATGCTACTGACTGGTTAGGGCATCCCGAACCGCATGGAACGCAAGACCGGACTTCAAGGCAGCGGTATCAGAATCTTGAATACCGTGCGTCCGGGCTCGCTTTCGCATTCGATGGTGCCTTGATGCTGTTGAACGAAGGTCTGAGCCAGAGTCAGACCCAGGCCAGAGCCCCCGTCACGCCCCGACACCAGCGGGTAAAAAATGCGATCACGGATGGACTCCGGAATCCCCGGGCCGTTATCTTCGATATGCAAGACCAGTGCCAGGCGATGCAACTGGCGGTTGATCGTCACCCGTCTCGCCACCCGCGTGCGCAGCGTCAACAAGGCATCCCCCGCCGCCACCCGCTCAGTGAGCGCCTGGGCCGCGTTGTGCGCAATGTTCAACACGGTCTGTATCAACTGCTCGCGGTCGCCCCGGAACTCAGGCAAGGACGTGTCGTAGTCACGCCAGACGCGCAAGCCCCTGGGAAACTCGGCCAGGATCAGCGAACGCACCCGCTCACACACCTCGTGGATGTTCACATCGCCCACCACATGCGGACGCCGGTGCGGCGCCAGCAGCCGATCCACCAGCAACTGCAGCCGATCAGCCTCATGGATGATGACCTGCGTGTACTCCGTCAGCGAGCGCGACTCCAGCTCCATCTGCAGCAACTGAGCTGCCCCCCGGATGCCCCCGAGCGGATTCTTGATCTCATGGGCCAGGTTGCGGATCAACTCCTTGTTGGCCCGCGCCTGATCCAGGACGCGCTCCTCGCGCTCCTGGCGTGTCTGCTGTTCGGCCTCGACCAGCTCCACCAGCACCAGGTCGCCATGCTCCAGCCGGGTGGCAATGACCTGCACAGACATGACTTCGCCCACCTGCAAATGCAGGTGCCGCTTCAACTCGGCGTTCAGGCGGCTGGTCGCGTAGTCGTTGCGCGCCACGGCGGCCACAACATCGCGCAACAAGCTCGCGTCCACCAGCCAGTCGAACATCGACATGCCCAGCATGGCACGCCTGGACAGGCCCAGAGCCTCTTCGAAGGCCGTGTTGGCAAACAGGCACAGCCCGTCTGGCGTCACCACCGACACCATGGTGGCCAGGTGATCCAGGGTTTCCAGATGGGCCGGCAGGCTGTGTTGTGCCAGCCCATGCCGCTGTGGGTCGCTCGTTCTCAGGGATCTCTCCATCCCGGGGTCCAATGGATGCGTTACTTCGCGCCGCCGAACTTGCTCAGTTCTCGACGCAAAGAGGCCACGTCAGCTTCCTTGCGCGTCAAGGCAGCCTTCATTTCATTGACGCGGTCCAGATACTTTTGATAATTGCGCTCGTCGCCACGGCGCTCGGGCTGCCCGTTGTTGTAGTCCTTCTTGAGCGACTCCAGCGCAGCCTCTTCCTTGCGGAGCTCGGCCTCGAGAATGCGGCGTGCATCGGTGTCACGCGCCTTCTGCTCTTCGGATGCCACCTTGTTCTCGGGCGAACTGCTTGATGCCGACGTTCCGGTACCGCGGTTGCTGGTGGAAGACGCCCGCGGCGTCATCGACTGAATCACCGTGATCGGCGCACCATCCAGCGTCTTGCAACCCTTGGCCGCGGCCTCTTTCGAAGACAGCGCATCGGTGTACAAATTACCCGGGCAACGGTAGACCTGAGCGTATGCCACGCCGCCCACCGGCGCCAACGCCAATGCCAGGCAGGCGACGGGGCGCCACAGCCGTGAAAAATCGGGCGAAGGTGACAAGGTGAAATGCGTCATGTCCTGATTCTGAAATGCTGAGCCTGAGGTGCGATCCCAGTATGCCCCAGCGGTTCCGCCAGCGTGTTCGCCAGAGCCAAGAAAAAAGGGCGGCTCACGCCGCCCTTTTGTATCGGGATGTCACTCCCAGGCCCAATCCCGAAGGATCACAGGCTGTAGTACATGTCGAACTCGACCGGATGGGTGGCCATGCGGAAACGCGTGACTTCCTGCATCTTCAACTCGATATAGGCATCGATGTACTCATTGGTGAACACGCCACCCTTGGTCAGGAACGCGCGGTCCTTGTCCAGGTATTCCAGAGCCTGATCCAGGCTGTGGCAGACGGTCGGCACCAGTGCGTCCTCTTCGGGCGGCAGGTGATACAGATCCTTCGTGGCGGCTTCGCCAGGATGGATCTTGTTTTCCACGCCATCCAGACCGGCCATCATCAGGGCTGCGAAAGCCAGGTAAGGGTTGGCAGAAGGATCGGGGAAACGCGCTTCGATGCGACGGCCCTTCGGGTTGGCCACGTAAGGAATACGGATCGATGCCGAGCGGTTCTTGGCCGAGTAAGCCAGCTTCACCGGGGCTTCGAAACCAGGCACCAGACGCTTGTACGAGTTCGTACCCGGGTTGGTGATGGCATTCAGCGCACGGGCGTGCTTGATGATGCCGCCGATGTAGTACAGCGCGAATTCGCTCAGGCCAGCATAGCCGTCACCAGCGAACAGGTTCTTGCCGTCCTTCCAGATGGACTGGTGCACGTGCATGCCAGAGCCGTTGTCACCGACGATGGGCTTGGGCATGAAAGTGGCGGTCTTGCCATAGGCATTGGCCACGTTCACGATCACGTACTTTTGCAGCTGCAGCCAGTCAGCGCGCTCGGTCAGCGTGCTGAAACGCGTACCGATTTCCATCTGACCAGCGTTGGCCACTTCGTGGTGGTGCACTTCAACGGGAATGCCCAGGCTTTCCAGAATCAGGCACATTTCCGAGCGCATGTCGTGACCGGAGTCAACGGGAGGCACGGGGAAATAGCCACCCTTGACGGTCGGACGGTAGCCGTTGTTGCCGTGCTCGTAGCTGGTGCCGGTGTTCCAGGCGCCTTCTTCAGATTCGATCTTGAAGAAGCTGCCGGACATTTCGTTGCCCCAGCGGATCGAGTCGAACACGAAGAATTCAGGCTCAGGGCCGAAGAATGCTGTGTCGCCCAGGCCCGAAGCCTTCAGATAGGCTTCAGCGCGCTTGGCCAGCGAGCGAGGATCGCGCTCGTAAGGCTTGCCGTCATGCGGATCGATCACGTCGCATGTCAGCAGCAGGGTCGGCTCTTCAAAGAACGGGTCGATGTTGGCGGTGCTTGGGTCCGGCATCAACAGCATGTCGGAGGCTTCGATGCCCTTCCAACCGGCAATCGACGAACCGTCAAAGGCGTGACCCGATTCGAACTTGTCTTCGTCAAAGTGAGAAACGGGCACCGTGGTGTGGTGCTCTTTGCCGCGGGTATCGGTGAAACGGAAATCAACGAACTTGACTTCGTTGTCTTTCACCATCTTCATCACGTCGGCGACGGTCTTGTTGGCCATCAGATGCTCCTAGCCAGAGGCTGAATGTAAAAGCGAGAAATTTGAAGCTGTTTCAAGGGGTCCGGAAACAGCGCTCAGTTTACTAGCAGAAAGCGTGCCCATCATCGCAAACACAGACTGATCACGCAGGCAAACGCAGGGTCAGGCGCCGCCCACCGGGCGCATGCGCACTGAAACAGGGGATGAATGTACACGGCGTCACCTTGGTTGACCACACCTGCCTCTGGCGCAACCACGCATCGCACCATAACAGTGCAAAACACAAGCGCCAGCCGTCAACGCACCGATATGGGGCCCACTGACGCACCAAACTGGGACAAGCCTTGTTGCAACGCCTCAAATGCGGCATCCACCAATTCAGGGGCGCCCTTCACCCCCAACTCAATGTGTCGACCATGCACAGGATGGTCGACGCTGGGGAGGCTGAACACCTTGACCGGCGCGAAGCGATCCTCGATCGAGATCATCAACGGCGTCAGCAAAGACTCGATGGCGCCGTACACGACGACGGCCTTCTCCCGAGTCTGAGACTTGCCATGAAGGTCTCGGTGCAAATGGTCCAAAGCCCAGGCCATCATGGGCCAGGCCATCACGGGAAAACCGGGCAGGAAATGCACACGGCCTTCCAGCGTAAAACCTGGGATTTTGTTGTACGGATTGGGAATGATGGCCGCGCCCTCCGGGAAAAAACCCATCTGAAGGCGGCGCAGGCTGTCAGGCGCGGACGGATCAAATGCCTGCCCGGCCTCGTCGGCCATCTCCTGGCTGCGCTGCAAGATGAGTTCCCGCGCCTGCGGATGCAGCGCCAGGGAGCGCCCGATGGCACGGCCCGCACAGGCGCGCGTGTGGTCGTCCGGCGTGGCGCCGATGCCCCCAAACGAGAACACCACATCGCCGCTGTCCAAAGCATGACGCAGGTCGGCCGTGATCCGCTCGGGATCATCGCCCACGTAACGCGCCCACGACAGCGCCATGCCGCGCTCGCCGAGCAACTCGATGGCTTTGCTCAGATGCTTGTCTTGGCGACGTCCACTGAGGATTTCGTCGCCAATGATGATGAGTCCGATCATGAAGGTTCACCTGCCGCGAGAAGCGGCGCCAGAGGTTCAGGAGAAGAAGATTCAGAACGCAACGCGCTCAGTGCCGGCAACAGGAAATGCGCAAACCACAGCGCAGCGAACGCAAACACCAGCGTGTAGATCCACACCGACAACAACAAAATGAAGGGCGCCAGGGCCAGCGCCAGCACACCCAGGGCCCACAGCGCGGCCGGGGCTGCCCCCAGGTAGCCCGCGATCACGCCCATGGTCAACAAGGCCGGGCGGTGCGTGCGCAGCAGGTGCTCCCGCTCCTGCGGGGTGGCCCAATCTGCCAGGGTGTCGAACACCAGCACGCGGTAGGTCAACCAGCCCCAGATCAAAGGCGGCAGCACCACCGCCAGCGGGGGCACCAGCCACAGAGGCAGGCTCACCATCAGGGCCAGCAGCGCCAGCACCGTGGCGTGCAACGACCACCACAGGCTTTGCCACACCGAGGCCTGGTGGCGCGACTGCAGCGCCGGAAAACGCCGGTGCACCACCAGCTTGACAAGGGCCGGCGTCATCAAGGCCGCCACCAGCAGCAGGCACATCACCACCACCAGTGGAATCACAACCAACACCAACACCAACGGGGCCACCGCCATGCGCAATTGCGGCAAGCCCCAGCTGTCCAGGGCCGAGAGCACGTGCTGGCTGACCGACCAGCCATCCAGCATGGCTCGCACCCAGGCGACGCCGTCGCTCCAACCCCACCAGGCCAGGCTGCCCAGCACCGCCGCCGCCAGGAGCAAGGGCAAGAACGACAGCCAGATCACCTGCGGCCTCAGGCAATAGACCAGCGCGCGCCAGCCTGCGTCCAGCATGCGGCCCAGCGGTGGCACGTTCCCGCTCACTCCTCGTCCCCGCCCAGCAGACCACCCAGCAAGGAGCCGCCCGCCACGCCAGTCAACAAGGAGCCCTCATCACGGCCACGTCCCCCGGCCTGGGGTGCCGCGGCAAAGATGCGCGAAGCAAGGCGCGAGAAGGGCAGGCTTTGCAGCCACACCTGTCCGGGCCCCGTCACGCGCGCAAGGAAGATGCCCTCTCCGCCGAACAAAGCCGTCTTGATCTTGCCCACGTACTGGATGTCGAAATCCACGCCTTGCGTGTAGGCCACCACACAGCCCGTGTCGATGTACAAGGTCTCGCCAGGTTGCAGATCGCGTCGCACCACTGTGCCGCCCGCGTGCACGAACGCCATGCCGTCGCCTTCCAGCTTCTGCATGATGAAGCCTTCACCCCCGAAAAAGCCCGCCCCCAGCTTGCGCTGCAAGGCAATGCCCAAGGACACCCCGCGCGCGGCGCACAGAAAAGAGTCCTTTTGACAGATCAGGGTGCCGCCCAGTTGGCGCAGGTCCATCGGCAGGATCTTGCCCGGATACGGTGCGCCAAAGGCCACCCGTTTTTTGGCACTGGACTGGTTGGTATAGACAGTCGTGAACAGGCTCTCGCCGGTGATCAAGCGCTTGCCGGCACCCAGCAATTTGCCGAACAGGCCGCCGCTCTGCTGCGCCGAGCCATCACCGAAAACCGTGTCCATCTCGACGCCGGCCTCCATGAACATCATGCTGCCAGCCTCGCCGATGGCCGCTTCGCCGGGGTCGAGTTCGACCTCTACGAACTGCATTTCGGCACCCTTGATCTCGAAATCCACCACATCCATGGCCATGACTCAACACTCCACAAAGTTTCGCACCCCAGGAAGTGGGGTGTCGCACCCCTCCAGTGGGGCGCACAATGCTCTGCAAGCTAGGCCGCAGAGCTGAGGCTTGGCCATTGTGGCCGAGATCAACACACCCTGAAGTCGCCCGCCCCACGCCAACCGCCTCACACCCGCTTCGATGTCGCTTCATCTCCCGACCCTCGCCTTGGTGGTTTGCGTGGTGCTCCTGACCACCACCGTCATCATGACCCTGGTCGGCCTGACCCAGCGCACCTACCGCGGCTACTGGTGGTGGACCGCCGCCCAAGGCCTGACCCTGCTCAGCGCTGTGTGCCTGCTGCTGCGAGAGGCCCATCCCTGGCTGCCCGCCTTGTCAGTCCTGTTGTGGCTGCAATGGCCCATGACCATGCTGACCGGCATGCGGCAGTTCTACGCCCGCACCAATTTCCGCACCCCGCACTGGATGGACGCGGCCCTGTTGGCGCTGGGGTTTTGGGCCTTGCTCACCCTCGATCACAACCTGCCCGACGATCTTGGCGCACGCGTAGCGAGCTTCAGTTTCGTGAGCATCGGCTTCTTTGTGTATGCCGGCTGGCAGATCCACGCCATCCGCGACTGGCGTCAAAGCCCTTATCTCAAGGCCCTGCTGCTGTACCTGGTGTCCGCCGCCCTGATCCAGGTCCCTCGCCTTGTGTCGGGACTGAGCAGCTGGGGGGCACCCGTCACCACCCCTGACCACGTCCAGCAACCGGCCGTGCTCGTGGCGCTGGTGGCCGGCGTCATTTTCTCGGTCTACATCTGCCTGCTGCTCACCTATGAGCGCACCGAACACGACCTGCGTGAGTCCCACCGGCAACTGCGCGTCATGGCCGACTTCGACATGCTCACGCAGTTGCCAAACCGCCGGCACTTCACCGAAATGGGTACCCAGGCCCTGCGGCTGAGCACTCCGGGTTCAGCCGCCTTGATGCTGTTTGACATTGACCATTTCAAAACCATCAACGAGAAACACGGCCACGCTGCTGGCGATGAGGCCCTCAAGCTGGTGGCCGGCAGTGCCCGACGCCTGCTGCGCACCCGCGACCTGATGGGCCGACTCGGTGGCGACGAATTCGTGGCCCTGCTGACCGACACCACCGTCAAAGATGCGTTGCACGTGGCACAGCGCATGGTCCGCCACGTTGAACGCAGCCGCCAAGCCCTGCAACAACAGCCCCTGAGTCTGAGTTTTGGGGTGGTGCAGGTGCAACCCGACGAAAAGCTGACCGACGCCATCCGCCGCGCCCTGCTGGCCCTGGATGAAGCACGCAGCCAGGGTGACTCCCGCTTCGTCTCGGCCGAAGACGACGACGGCATGCCCGTGTTTGCCCCCAGTCAGACGCTCGGTCACAGCAACTTCTGATGCAAGCGCGGTAGCCTGCTCTCAGCGGCGACAATCGCGGCATGTCTTCTTACGATGTGGTGGTGATCGGCGCAGGC
This sequence comes from Burkholderiales bacterium RIFCSPHIGHO2_12_FULL_63_20, assembly GCA_001770775.1. GTDB lineage: Bacteria > Pseudomonadota > Gammaproteobacteria > Burkholderiales > Burkholderiaceae_C > Aquabacterium. Next base: position 32,432 of record MESA01000028.1, on the reverse strand, counting down.
GCAGCCGGTCTGATGTGTGCAGCTGTCGCAGGCCAACGTGGCCTGAAGGTGCTGCTGCTGGACCACGCCCCCAAAGTCGCCGAAAAAATCCGCATCTCCGGGGGCGGGCGCTGCAACTTCACCAACCGTGAGGTCACGCCCGCCAACTTTCTCAGCGAGAACCCGCACTTCTGCCGCTCCGCCCTGGCCGGCTTCACCCCGCAAGACTTCCTGCGCCTGGTCGAGCGCCACGGCATTGCCTGGCACGAAAAGCACCGCGGCCAGCTGTTTTGCGACCACAGCGCCAACGACATCATCCAGATGCTGCTGCGCGAGTGCGACGCCGGCCACGTCACCCGCTGGCAGCCCTGCGCTGTGCAGGCTGTCCGTCCCCTGGGCGCCGCCGACTCCGACGCCGTGCGCTTTGAAATCGACTCCGATCGCGGCCCCATCCGCGCCCACCAGGTCGTGATCGCCACCGGTGGGCTCGCGATCCCCAAGATCGGCGCGACCGACTTCGGGCAAAAGCTGGCCGCCCAACTGGGCCACCAGATCGTGCCCCTTCGCCCCGCCCTCGTACCCCTGACCTTTGCCGCCGACACCTGGGCCCCGTTCGTGCCCATGGCCGGCATCTCACTGGAGGTGGAAGTCAGCACCCCTGCGGCGCCCAACGCCAAAGGCAAGCGCCCCAAGGGCAACGCGGCGCTGTTTCTGGAAGACCTGCTGTTCACCCACCGGGGCCTCAGCGGCCCGGCCATCCTGCAAATTTCCAGCTACTGGCAGCCCGGTCAGGCGCTCACCCTGAACCTGACCCCGCAGCGCGACCTCGCAGGCAGCCTCAAGCAGGCCAAGACGGGCTCGCGCAAGCAACTCTCCACAGAATGGGCCCGCGCCCTGGGTGAGGCCGTGCCGCAGCGCCTGGCGCAAACCTGGCTGGCCGAGCAGGCCGTTCGCATCTCGCCGTCCCTGCGCCCGGACGCAGCCCTGGCCGAACTCAAGGACAAGGATCTCGACGCGCTGGGCCAATCGGCCAATGCCTGGTCCATCGTGCCCAACGGCACCGAGGGCTACGCCAAGGCCGAGGTCACCGCCGGGGGCGTCGACACCCGCGAGCTCAGCTCCCAAAGCATGGAAAGCAAAAAAGTGCCGGGCCTGTACTTTATTGGCGAGGTGGTCGATGTGACCGGCTGGCTGGGGGGCTACAACTTTCAGTGGGCCTGGGCCAGCGGCGTGGCCTGCGGCCGGGCGCTCTCCCCCACCCCTGTGGCAGCAGCGGGCTAACCCGGTAGTAAGATGCTGACATGAGCAGCACGCACTTCGGTTTCCAGCAGGTAGACGAGTCCCAGAAGGCACAACGCGTTCGCGGTGTGTTTGACTCCGTCGCCAACAAGTACGACATCATGAACGACCTGATGTCGATGGGTCTGCACCGCCTGTGGAAGACCTACACCATCGCCGCCAGCGACGTGCGTGAAGGCCACAAGGTGCTCGACATCGCCGGCGGCACGGGCGATTTGTCCGAGGCCTTCGCCAAGCGCGTGGGCCCCAGTGGCATGGTCGTGCATACCGACATCAACGAAGCCATGCTGAGCACCGGCCGTGACCGACTGCTCAACAGTGGCGTGGCCCTGCCCACCACGCTGTGCGACGCCGAGAAGCTGCCCTTCCCCACCGACACCTTCGACATCGTCACGGTGGCCTTCGGTCTGCGCAACATGACGCACAAGGACTTGGCCCTGGCCGAAATGTGCCGCGTCCTCAAGCCCGGCGGACGCCTGCTGGTGCTGGAGTTCTCCAAGGTCGCCAAGCCGCTGGAAAAGGTCTACGACTGGTACTCCTTCAAGGTCCTGCCCAAAATCGGTCAGTTCGTGGCAGGCGATGCGGCCAGCTACCAATACTTGGCTGAATCCATCCGCATGCACCCCGATCAGGCCACCCTCAAAGGCATGATGAAGGAAGCCGGTTTCGGCCACGTCGATGTGCACAACATGACAGGTGGTGTGGTGGCCCTGCACATGGGTATCAAGTGCTGATCGCACCCTGACTGCCAACCCTGCCATTCATGCAGGCGCAAAAAAGGCCGGTTCGATCACCGGCCTTTTCTCTTTGGTGCCCGCAGGCGCCCTGCCTCAGGACACGCCCAGCAGATCTCGCTTGAGCGCGTTGTCCGAAGGGTGCTCGCCCAACCAGATCCTGAGCAACGCGCGATAGAAGTCCTCGCCCGCAATGTCTTGCCCCAGCGCCTTGCCCCCCAGGGTGATGTGGGTGCCTTGGCCAGGCACGTAATCCAACTGGATCACGGAGCCCCTCTGCGCCTCACCCACTTTCAGCATCGTGGCCTGCAGCGCCTCCAGACGCTTGCGCAGGACCGCCTGCTCAGCCGACGACGCATTGTCTTCGATGCCGGTCACCAGACTATCGGCCAGCTGCTCGGCCGACACATTGCGCAGCATGACGATGCGCACGCTCTTCGGACCTGGCTGGTTCAACACGGACACCGCGGATGCATCGCGGCGTGGCACATACAAGCCCACCGCATACACCTTGATGATCATCTTGACGCGCATGCCGGCGCCATTGAGCACCAGGGCCTGATCGGCCAGCGTGAGCTGGTCCTCGAAACGAACACCGCCCACATCCCGGGCGGCATGCGCCGAAGACCAGGTTGCCAGCAGCAAGGCAGACAGAACCGCTCCGGCCAGTTTTTTGCTTAAGGAGTTCATGGTCAGGCTGCTTTCTTCAGGTCGGCGTCGCGCAGTTCGCGGCGCAGGATCTTGCCCACGTTGGACTTGGGCAAGTCATCGCGGAATTCAATGTACTTGGGGCGCTTGTAGCCGGTCAACTGTTCCTTGCAAAACTCGGCCAGGTCTTCTTTCGTCAACTCAGGGTCTCGGCGCACGACGAACAGCTTCACCGCCTCACCTGAATGGGCGTCAGGCACACCGATCACGGCCGCCTCCAACACCCCCGGATGCAGGACGGCCACATCTTCTACCTCATTGGGGTAAACATTGAAGCCAGATACCAGGACCATGTCCTTCTTGCGGTCCACGATCTTGACGTAACCCTGCTCGTCCACGATGCCCACGTCACCGGTCTTGAAGAAACCATCCGGCGTCATGACCTGGGCGGTTTCCTCTGCGCGATGCCAGTAACCGGCCATCACCTGAGGGCCGCGAATGCAGATTTCGCCCGCCTGGCCCAACGCCAGCTCCTGGCCGTCATCGTCACGGATGGAGACCTCGGTGGACGGCAGCGGCAAACCGATGGTGCCGGTGTACACCTCGATGTTGTTGGGGTTGCAGGTGGCCACCGGCGAGGTTTCCGACAGGCCATAGCCTTCGATGATGGGCTTGCCCGTGATCGCCTTCCAGCGCTCGGCCACAGCGCGCTGCACGGCCATGCCACCGCCGATCGTCACCTGCAGGCTGGAGAAGTCCAGCTTGGCGAACTCGGGGTTGTTCATCAGGCCGCTGTAGAGCGTGTTGACGGCCGGGAACAGGTGGAATCGGAACTGCGACAGCTCCTTGATGAAGCCGGGAATGTCACGCGGATTGGGGATCAGCAACATGCAGGCACCGTTACGGATGCCCATGAGCGCGCACACCGTCAGCGCGAAGATGTGATACAGCGGCAAGGCACACACCACATTGAGCTGCGGAAAAGCCTGACGGTCCACCCCATTCATCAACCACGCTTCGCACTGCAGCACATTGGACAGCAGGTTGCGTTGCAGCAAGGTGGCCCCCTTGGACACGCCGGTGGTGCCACCGGTGTACTGCAGGAACGCGACGTCATCGGGCGTCAAGGACACCGGCTGGTAGGCCTGGCGCGCGCCCTCGGCCAGCACCTGTCCAAATCCGTGGTGTCCTGGCAGCGACCAAGCGGGCACCATCTTGCGCACACGACGCACGACGAAGTTGGTCAAGGCCCCCTTGATCAGGCCCATCAAATCGCCCATCGATGCCACCACCACATGCTTGAGATGGCCACGCGCATGGATGGCTTGCAAGGTGGTCGCGAAATTCTCGAGAATGAAAATGGCTTCCGCACCGCTGTCTTGCAACTGGTGCTCCAGCTCACGCGGCGTGTACATCGGGTTGACGTTGACCACCACGCAGCCCGCACGCAAGATGCCTGCAACGACCACCGGGTACTGCAACACATTGGGCATCATCACCGCCACGCGGCTGCCCTTCTTCAGGCCTTTCGCCTGCAGCCAAGACGCCACTTGTGCCGACAGCTGGTCCAGCTCACCGTAACTCAACGACGCGCCCATGCAGCGAAAAGCCACTCGGTCTTTGTACTTGCGCATGGCCTCGTCCAGCAGGGCCACCAACGAACCATATTGGCTTGCGTCGATTTCCTGCGGCATGTTGGCAGGGTAATTCTTCAACCAGATTTTTTCCATGAACACCTCGGACGACGGCGCGTGCACGACCAGCCGCATTAACACAACAAGCCGAATGTTACATTAACTCTGCAATATGCGATCGGTATCATGTGGTCCATTCAGTGTTCGCCCAGCCGATGCATCCAAAATCTGCCAATTCTTCACGCGCCCGCCCCACCCGTGCGCCCGACAGCACCGACCCGGAAATCACCGTAGAGGAGTTGGCGGCACGAACCGGGGTGAGTGTGCGCAACATCCGCGCCTATCAGACAGCCGGTCTCATGCCCCCGCCACGTCTGAAAGGCCGCCTCGGCCTGTATGACCACGAGCACCAAGGCAAACTGGAGTTGATCCGCGATCTGCGTCAGCAAGGCTTCCGGCTCGACACGATCAAAGACATGCTGGAGAACACACCAGAAGGGGCTTGGTCCGAGTATTCGCTGATCAGTGGGCTGTTCTCAACCACGTTCTTCACAGTAGAAGCGCCCAAGCGCAAGGCCTTGTCGGAAATGGCCTCGCATTGGGCCACCCCAGCCACACCTGAACAGAAAGAGCGTCTGAGCCAGAACGGCCTTTATCGCCGCCTTGGGCCGGACGAGGTCGAAATTCTCAGCCCCGCACTGGAGCGCATCGGCATCCAATTGGCCGAACTGCATGTGCCGCTGGACACGGTGCTGGACCTGCAAGATGAACTGATCAAGCACACCCGCATCATTGCCAAGGCCTACGTCGAACAGCTTTTTCTGAGCCTGGCCAAGGATGTGGCGGCCAAGGCTGAGAGCGCCCGGGGCACAGCCACAGAAGGCAGCGTGGTCGAGCCCTTGAAGGCCTTGTTCGAGCGCCTGCGCCCCCTGGCCATCGGCTCTATCAGTGCCGCATTTCCCGTAGTGCTGCAGCAGGAATTCGACCGCAGCATCCAAAAACAGCGCAAACTTCGTGACTGACTGACCGTGGGGAGGCATCTTGAGCACCATCCATCAACGTGCCCACGATGCCCTGCTCCAGGAAATCGAGGCCGAGGTGCGCGAGACGCAGAACCTGACAGGTTGCGCGTCGCTGTCCGGGCGCCTGATGCAGGCTTTGCGGCAGGTGCCCCGCGATGCCTTTGTGCCCGTCCATCTTCAAGACGCGGCCTACCAGAACGTGCCCTTGCCCATCGGGCACCGGCAGACGATTTCGCAACCCTACATCGTGGCCCTGATGACCGAGTTGATTGAGCCCCAAATTGATCAGGTGGTGCTGGAAATCGGCACGGGGTCAGGCTACCAGGCGGCAGTCTTGTCGGGGCTCGTCAAGCATGTGTATTCGCTCGAGGTCGTCACCCCACTGGCCGATGAGGCAAAAGAGCGGCTGCTGCGCCTGGGTTATCACAACGTCAGCGTTCGTACCGGGGATGGCAGCCTAGGCTGGCCCGAGCATGCGCCTTATGACGCCATCATCGTGACGGCTGCAAGCCATGAGGTGCCCACAGCCCTCATCGCGCAACTCAAACCCGGTGGCGTGCTCGTGATGCCGGTGGGCGATAGTCGCTTCGGGCAGAGCCTGAGGTTGATCAGGAAAGGCGCCGACGGTCAGTTGGTGGAGCGCGATGTGCTGCCGGTGGTGTTCGTCCCCTTGACCCACTGACCTTTGACCCACTTGGCTCAGGACTGCTCTCACTAGCGTGAGCCTGCCTTGGTCCCAGAAAGCAGAAAACCCGGTATCTTTCGATACCGGGTTTCGGCTATTTCTTGGTCGGGGCGGCGGGATTCGAACTCGCGACCCCTTGCACCCCATGCAAGTGCGCTACCAGGCTGCGCTACGCCCCGACAAGAATTAAATTATATGATGGAAACCTGCTGTTTTGCAAGACCGCCAAACTTTTTTACATCAAGCCAACAAATCGCGGATCGACACCAGGGCTTCGCGCAAAGCCATCACCGTCTGTGTATCTAGCGACTGCATGTCAGCCAGGTCGGGAGCCCCCCAAGCCGCCCCCGCGGTTGCTGACACACTGGCCTGCAAGGCGCGGCTGGATGCCCCACCACTCCACGTCGGCGACGACGCAGTGCCCGCCATCGCCGCCTGGGCCAGCAGACCAACGGGTGACGTCGCCTGAGCGGGGTCCAGTGGCAGATCCTCTTCTACTGACTCGTGGATGTGCCGATGGGCGCCGCCCTCGGCCAGCTGATTGCGCGCGCCGCTGATCGTGAAGCCCTGCTCGTACAAGAGTTCGCGGATGCGGCGAATCAGCAAGACCTCATGGTGCTGGTAGTAGCGGCGGTTGCCCCGGCGCTTCATCGGCTTGAGCTGGACGAACTCCTGCTCCCAGTACCGCAGCACATAGGGCTTGACCAGACACAACTCGCTCACCTCACCGATGGTGAAGTAGCGTTTGGCAGGAATGGGCGGCAAAGCGCTGTCGACGCGGTCCATGTGTCCCTAAAGCATGAAGAACTTTGCCCGCATCATCTACAGCGGGCAAAGGCTTCAGACTTTACTCCAAGTCGTCGTCCGAAGGAACGTCACCCTGCACCATGCCCTTGAGCTTCTGGCTCGCATGGAAGGTCACGACGTTGCGGGCCTTGATGGGAATGACCTCGCCCGTACGCGGATTGCGCCCTGGGCGAGGGGCCTTGCGGCGGATCTGAAAGTTGCCAAAACCCGACAACTTCACATCCTGCCCTTCAACCAGGGCGCCTTGCACCGACTCGAAGAAGGCCTCGACCATGTCCTTGGACTCACGCTTGTTGAGCCCCAGCCTGTCAAAGAGCATCTCCGACAGCTCGGCCTTGGTCAGCGTGGGCGTTTCAATGGTCGGCAGCAGCACGGTCAGGTCGCTGATCTTGTCATTCATGTCCACGGCCCTCCCCGGCCTCAAGCGCGAACGCGCGCACCCACTGCCGAGCCCACCGCCGCCAACACCGCCTGCATGGCCGCGTCGATGCGTTCGTCGGTCAAGGTCTGCTCGTCGTCACGCAACTCCACCCTCACGGCCAGGCTGCGCTCTTGCTCGGCCATGCCCGCCACCGGGGTCTTGGGCTTGTAAATGTCGAACAGGCGCGCGCCACGCACCAGGCCATCGGTCGCGGCCTGTGTGATGGCACCAATCACGGCATCGTGGGCCGTGGTGTCGCTGACCACCAGGGCCAGATCACGGTACACCGACTGCATGCGCGGCACCGACTGGAAGGCCGGCACCACACGCTGACTCAGCACGCTGGCATCCAATTCAAACAGCACCGGCGCCAAAGGCAGGTCGTAGGCCTGACGCCACTTCGGGTGCAGTTCACCCACGAAACCCACCGGCTGCCCTGCCACCAGCACCTGGGCACAACGACCCGGGTGGAAGGCAGGATGTTCGGCCGCGACAAACATGGCCTGACGCGGCGCCAGCAGCGCCTCGACATCACCCTTCACATCGAAGAAATCGACGTTGCGCGCCGCGGCACCCCACTGCAGGGCATCGGCGGGGCCGTAGGCCAGACCGCTCACCCGCACGGGTTGGTCAAAGCCGGCCACAGTCAGGTTGCTGTCGGGCACCGTCGCGTCGCGCTTGAACACGCGGCCCACTTCAAACAGGCGCACGCGCTCGGCCTTGCGCGACAGGTTGGTCTTGAGCACCTCGACCAGGCTGCCAATCAGCGTCGAGCGCATCACGGACAATGGGCTGGCAATCGGGTTGAGCACGCGGATGGGTTGGGTGTTGCCGGCAAAATCTGCTTCCCAGCGCTCTTCCACGAAACTGAAGGTGATGACTTCCTGGTAGCCGCGCGCGGCGACCTCATGACGGACCGTGTGCAGGCTGCGACGCGCTTCCGGCAGCACCAAGGGGGTCACGGGAGCCAGAGGCGCACGCTTGGGCAGCTTGTCAAAGCCGATCACGCGCACCACTTCTTCGATCAGGTCTTCCTCGATCTGCAGGTCGAAGCGCCAGCTCGGCGGCGTCACGATGAGGTCGGTGTCCCCACCGCGCGCGACCGTGCTGTAAGGCAGGCCCAGGCGATGGAGCACGGTCTGGCACTCGGTCAGCGTGACCGGCATGCCGATCACACGCTGCGCACGCGACAGTCGCAAGGTCACCGGCTTGCGCTCGACTGCCTTGACCACCTGATCATCCACCGCACCGGCCTGGCCACCGCAGATGTCGAGGATCAGCTGGGTGATTCGCTCGAGATACTGCACGGTAGGCGCCGGGTCCACGCCCCGCTCGAACCGGTGCGACGCATCGGTCGAGAAGTTGTATCGGCGGGCACGCCCGGCAATCGCCTTGGGCCACCAGAAGGCGGCTTCCAGGTAGACGTTGCGGGTGTCGTCACCCACGGCGGTCTCGTCCCCGCCCATGATGCCGGCCAGTGACTCGACCTGGGCGCCCGCAGCGATCACGCCGACCTGTTCGTCCAGGGTCACGGTGTTGCCGTTGAGCAGCTTGAGCGTTTCACCAGGCTGCGCCCAGCGCACCTGCAACTCGCCCTGGATCTTGTCCAGGTCGAACACGTGCGAAGGCTGACCTAGCTCGAACATCACGTAGTTGGAGATGTCGACCAGCGCCGACACAGGACGCTGGCCGCAACGCGCCAGGCGTTCGACCATCCAATCAGGCGTCGCCGCCTGCGGATTGACGCCCTGGATGACGCGGCCGGCAAAGCGACCACACAGCTCGGGCGCCTGCACGGTGACCTTCAGCGCCGCATCGACACCCGGCTTAACCGACTCGATGCTCGGCAGGGTCAGCGGCGCACCGGTCAAGGCCGAGACCTCGCGGGCGATGCCGGCCACGCTCAGGCAATGTGCCAGATTGGGGGTGAGCTTGAGGGTGAACAGGGTGTCGTCAAGCTTGAGGTGCTCACGGATGTTCACGCCGATGGGCGCGTCCTCGGCCAGGATGTGCAGGCCGTTGGACTCTTCCGAGACGCCCAGTTCACGGGCAGAGCACAGCATGCCCTGGCTCTCGACCCCGCGCAGCTTGCCCAGCTTGATCTTGAAGACCTTGCCATCGGCGCCCGGAGGCAGTTCGGCCCCCACCGTGGCACACGGAATCTTGATGCCCGGGCGCACATTGGGGGCACCGCAAACGATCTGCAGCACCTCGCCGGTGCCCGCGTCCACCTTGCACACGTTCAGGCGGTCGGCATCCGGGTGCTTGGCCACTTCCAGCACCTGCGCCACCACCACACCCGTGAATGCCGGGGCCACGGGTTGCAGCTCTTCCACTTCCAGACCGGCCATGGTCAGCAGGTCAGCCAGTTGCTGGGTGCTCAGGTCGGGGTTGCAGAAACTGCGCAGCCAGGACTCGGGGAATTGCATGTCAGGGATCCTTGGGTATCTGTGTTCAGTGAACCGTGCGAGGGTGAGGAAGGGTCACGAAGAGCGGGCTCAGGCCTGCTCGAAATCCGCGTCCAGCACCACACGGTATCGAGCCTTGCCTGCGCGCAGGTGATCCAGCGCATCGTTGAGGCGGCTCATCGGAAAATGTTCGGTTTGCGGCTTGATGCCATGGCGGGCCGCGAACGCCAGCATGGTGTCGATGTCCTGGCGCGACCCCGTGGGCGAGCCCGACACACTGCGCTGGCCACCGATCAGCGGGCCGGCCTCGACCTCCATGGGCTGAGGCAGCACGCCCACCAGGTGCAGGCGGCCATTGGGCGCCAGCGTGCTCATCAAGGCTTTCCAGTTGAGCATCACGTTCACGGTGACCAGCACCATATCGAGGCGACCGCGCAGGGCCTTCATGGCAGCCGCATCCACGCTGGAGACCACATGATGCGCGCCCATCTGCAAGGCTTCGTCGCGCTTGGAATCGCTGGACGTGAAGGCCGTGACCTCGCAGCCCCATGCCCGAGCAAACTGCAAGGCCAGGTGACCCAGGCCGCCGATGCCCACCACGCCCACATGGTGCGTCGGCTTGATGTCGAAATTCAGGAAAGGCGAAAAGACCGTCACACCGCCGCACAGCAGCGGGCCGGCATCCTGCGGATCCAGCCCCTCGGGAATCGGCGCCACCCACAGCCAGTGCGCACGCACGCGCTCGGCAAAGCCACCGTGGTGCCCGATGATCGTGGGCACGCCGGCACGGCACATCTGCGGTTGCCCGCTCAGGCAAGACGCACAGGCCATGCAACTGCCACTCATCCAGCCCAGACCCACACGCTGGCCCAACTTCAGGCCACGCGCCTGGGTACCCAGAGCCACCACGGTGCCGATGACCTCGTGCCCACCCACGACGGGATAGGCGGCCGGGCCCCATTCGCCGTCGATCACCGACAGGTCAGAGTGACACAGGCCGCAATGCTCGACGCGGATCTCGACGTCTTCCGCCCCCAAGGGACCGGGGTCGTAAGAGAACGGCACCACAGGCTGGTTCAAGGCCTGCGCAGCCCAAGCTCGGATCGGTGTGGCGGTACTCATGGCGTGTCCCTCACTGGAACTGCTGCAGGAAGCGCAGATCGCCTTCGAAGAACAGGCGCAGGTCGTTGACGCCATAGCGCAGCATGGTCAGGCGATCCGGGCCCAGGCCGAACGCGAAACCGATGTAGTGCTCAGGGTCCAGGCCGTAATTGCGCACCACGTTCGGGTGCACCTGCCCTGCCCCGCCCACTTCCAGCCAGCGGCCCTTGAGCGGACCCGACGCGAAAGCGATGTCCACCTCGGCCGAAGGCTCGGTGAAGGGGAAGAAGGACGGACGGAAGCGGATGTCCAGCTCGTCGGTCTCGAAGAAGGTGCTGAAGAAGTCTCCCAACATGGCCTTCAGGTCGGTGAAGCTGACGTTCTCGCCAATCCACAGGCCTTCGCACTGGTGGAACATGGGCGAGTGCGTGGCATCGCTGTCCACACGGTAGGTGCGGCCCGGCGCGATCACGCGCAGATCGGGCATGCGCTCGCCCTGGGCCATGGCCTGGGCGTGACGCTGGACGTGCTGCACGGCGTAGCGCACCTGCATCGGGCTGGTGTGCGTGCGCAGCAGGTGACCGCCGTCCACATAAAAGGTGTCGTGCATGGAGCGCGCAGGGTGGTCTTCCGGCGTGTTGAGGGCCGTGAAGTTGAACCAGTCGGTCTCGATTTCCGGTCCATCGGCCACAGCAAAACCCATCGAGCCGAAGATGCCTTCGATGCGCTCAATGCTCAGCGAAACCGGGTGCAGACCGCCTTCACCGCGACGGCGACCCGGCAGGGTCACGTCCAAGCTCTCGGCGCGCAATTGCTGCGCCAGTTCGGCATCCAACAGGGCCTGACGGCGCTCGGTGAGCGCAGCCTCGACCCGCTGCTTGGCCTGGTTGATCGCGGCGCCACGGGTCTTCTTCTCTTCGGGAGTGAGTGCCCCCATGCCCTTGAGCAGCTCGGTCACGCTGCCAGACTTGCCCAGGAAGCGCGCCTTGGCGTTCTCCAGGTCGGCCGGGGTCGTGGCGGCAGAGAAAGCCTCTTGGGCGGACAGAACCAGTGCGTCGAGATCGTTCATTGTCTTGTGTCGAAAAAAAAGGCCAACACACGGTTGGCCTTTGAATCACCCGCCTGCCCGCTCAGGTTGCCCTGAACCGATGCAGCCGGGCGCAGCATCTTGCTGATTGCTTGAAAATCAAGCAGCCAGTTGAGCCTTGGCCTTTTCAACGATGCTGGCAAAAGCTGCCGGGTCGTTGACGGCCATGTCGGCCAGCACCTTGCGGTCGATCTCGATCGATGCCTTCTTGATGCCAGCGATGAACTTGCTGTAGGTCAGGCCCAAAGCACGGCTACCGGCGTTGATACGTGCGATCCACAGACGGCGGAACTCACGCTTCTTGGCACGGCGGTCGCGGTAGGCATACTGCCCAGCCTTCATGACAGCCTGTTTGGCGATGCGGAACACGTTCTTGCGGCGACCACGGAAACCCTTGGCCAGGGCGAGAACTTTCTTATGACGAGCGCGGGCTGTTACACCACGTTTGACGCGAGGCATGGATTAACTCCTTCAGCGATGAATCAGGACAAAAAGATCAGAGACCGGCCATGGGCAACATCTGAGCGATGGAACCCATGTTGGTTTCGTGCACGCTGACGGCGCCGCGGAGCTGGCGCTTGTTCTTCGTGGTCTTCTTGGTCAGGATGTGGCGCTTGAAGGCTTGACCGCGCTTGACGGTACCACCCGGGCGAACGCGAAAACGCTTCTTCGCACTGCTCTTGGTCTTCATTTTGGGCATGTTCTGCTCCTTTTAAGTTGTTCCTGCCAGGCGCCACGAAATACCACTTCCGTGTCTTGATGGCCTGCAGGCACTTTGAGCCAATGGTGGTGGCGACCAAACCGCCACCTTGGCAAATCACACGGCCGAAGCCGGGTGATTATTTCTTCTTCTTCGGGCCGAGCACCATGATCATCTGGCGCCCTTCCAGTTTGGGCATGTTCTCGACCACTGACACATCGGTCAGATCGTCGCGAACACGCTCCAGCAAACGCATCCCGATTTCCTGGTGGGTGATTTCACGACCACGGAAGCGCAGGGTGACTTTGCCCTTGTCGCCTTCTTCCAGGAAGCGGCGCAGGTTGCGCAGCTTGATCTGGTAGTCGCCTTCATCCGTACCAGGGCGGAACTTGACTTCCTTGACCTCAATGACCTTTTGCTTCAGCTTGGCATCGTGAGCCTTCTTCTGCTCTTGGTACTTGAACTTGCCATAGTCCATCAAACGACAGACCGGCGGTTCAGCCGTGGCAGAGATTTCCACCAGATCCACGTCAAGCTCGGCGGCCATCCGCAAGGCTTCCTGGACACTGACGATACCAAGGGGCTCGTTCTCAACGCCTGTCAGGCGGACTTCGGGAGCCATGATTTCACGATTGAGCCGATGCTTGCGCTCGTCATTGCGCGTACGGCGGTCAAAGAAGTTAGCGATGTTGAATTCCTTTTGGCCACAGGCTCTGGACGCCTGCACCGGTTAACCTTGATCACGCACCCAGGCAAACCCGGCAAGTCTGCGCCTCATCCACATGGACAAAGCGCAGCCCCACCTCAGGCCTTGCTGGCGATGTCTTGAGAGATCTTCTGGGAGAAGTCGTCGAGTGACATCACACCGAGGTTCTGGTTACCCCGGGCGCGCACGGCGATGGTGCCGTCAGCCTTCTCCTTGTCACCGACAACGATAAAGTACGGCACCTTCTGCATCGAGTGCTCGCGGATTTTATACGTGATCTTCTCGTTGCGCAAATCCAACTGAACGCGCAAGCCCTGCTTCTGCAGCGTTTTGGCAATCTCTTGCGCGTAATCAGCCTGTGCATCGGTGATGTTGAGCACCACCACCTGCTCGGGCGCCAGCCACACGGGCAAGGCCCCGGCGTGCTGCTCGATCAGGATGCCGATGAAGCGCTCGAGCGAGCCGAGGATGGCGCGGTGCAGCATGACCGGGTGCTTGCGCTCGCTGGTGTCGGCCACGTATTCCGCGTTCAGGCGCTGCGGCATGGAGAAGTCGACCTGGATGGTGCCGCACTGCCAGTGGCGGCCCAGCGCGTCCTTCAGCGTGTACTCAATCTTGGGGCCGTAGAAAGCGCCATCGCCCACCGCGATGGTGAACTCACTGCCCGTGGCGCGCAAGCTTTCCATCAGCGCCTGCTCGGCCTTGTCCCAGACTTCGTCCGAGCCAATGCGGGCCTCAGGGCGCGTGGCGACCTTGTAGATGATGTCGGTGAAGCCGAAGTCCTTGTAGACTTTTTGCAGCAGCGCCGTGAAGTCCACGCACTCAGGCAGGATCTGGTCTTCGGTACAGAAGACGTGACCGTCGTCCTGCGTGAAGCCGCGCACGCGCATGATGCCGTGCAGGCCGCCCGAGGGCTCGTTGCGGTGGCACTGGCCGAACTCACCGTAGCGAACTGGCAGGTCGCGGTAGCTCTTGATGCCCTGATTGAAGATCAGGATATGGCCGGGGCAGTTCATCGGCTTGAGCGCGTAGTCGCGCTTTTCCGACTCGGTGGTGAACATGTGGTCGCGGTACTTGTCCCAGTGACCGGTCTTCTCCCACAGGGTCTTGTCGATGATCTGTGGGCCCTTGACCTCCTGGTAGCCGTTGTCGCGGTAAACCTGGCGCATGTACTGCTCCACGGCCTGCCAGACGGTCCAGCCCTTGGGATGCCAGAACACGACACCGGGTGCGTGGTCGTCGATGTGGAACAGGTCGAGTTCGCGGCCCAGCTTGCGGTGGTCGCGCTTCTCGGCTTCTTCCAGGCGGTGCAGGTACTGGGCGAGGTCTTCCTTGGTCGTCCAGGCAGTGCCGTACACGCGCTGCAACTGCTCGTTGCGGTGGTCGCCACGCCAGTAGGCGCCAGCCACCTTCATCAGCTTGAAGTGCTTGAGCTTGCCAGTGCTGGGCACGTGGGGGCCGCGGCACAGGTCGGTGAAGGCGCCCTCGCTGTAAAGCGACACGTCCTGATCGGCCGGGATGCTTTCGATGATCTCGGCCTTGTAGTGCTCGCCCAGGCCCTTGAAATAGCTCACCGCCTCGTCACGGGGCAGCACCTTGCGCTCGACCTTCTCGTCCTTCTTAGCCAGTTCGGCCATCTTCTTTTCGATGGCCTGCAGGTCTTCGGGCGTGAAGGGGCGCTTGTAGGCGAAGTCGTAATAGAAGCCGTCTTCGATGGTGGGGCCGATGGTGACCTGCGCCTCGGGGAACAGCTCCTTGACGGCATAGGCCAGCAAGTGGGCGGTGGAGTGACGGATCACGTCCAGACCGTCGGCATCCTTCTCGGTGACGATGGCCAGGGACTCGTCCGCCTCGATGCGGTAGCTGGTGTCCACCAGGCGGGCGGCTTCGCCCCGGCCGACCCGACCCGCCAGCGCGGCTTTGGCCAGACCGGCACCGATGGACGCGGCCACTTCGGCCACGGTCACGGGGCCTGGAAATTCACGCTTGGAGCCGTCGGGCAATTGGATGGAAATCATGAGGGAACCTTCAGTATCTGGAGTGCGCCCGCAGCCAGGCCGCGAGGGACATGAAAAAAGCGCGGTGGACGCCGCGCTTTCTGAATGACAACAGGAAGACGAAAGCAGCGGCCAGCCGACTAGACCTCGGTCGAGGTAGAGGAAGTGGTCGAAGTTCGCGGTGTCATAACCGGATCTGCCTTTCTACGCTTCTTACCTGTTGTACAGGGCGCACCCAAACCTGGCGCCAACCCGCATATTGTAGCGGCGAGCACGCACCTGTGCCTTGTACCGATGCCTGCGCCGCCCGGTCGGATGTATGCTGGCGTGGCCCGAGGGTCGCTCTGGTGACGTTGGGCAGCCTCACGCCACTCTGGAAGCTTGGATGAACACTCGCACCACCTCGCGGATGAACCGCCCTGCGCCGCCTGCACGCCTGCTGCTCCTGTGCGCCTGCCTGCCTTGGGCTGCTGGCGCGCAAAGCACTGAGGCGACACCTTCCAGCGTCAGCCCAGTCAGCACCCAGATGGGCACTGATCCAGCGTCGTCGCCAACGCCAAACGAGTCGTTCATGAACCGAACGCGTACCGGCGTGCGGTCGTCTGTGGAATGGCTGGCCAGTGGTGTTGATGGCTGGTTTGGTGACATCCCGTTTTCCGAAGGCGGCAAGGTCACCAACGGCGAGCTGGGGCTCTCTCTGTACAAACGTGAGGATGACTCAGCCAGCCTGGGTGTGCGCTTCAGGGCGCGCTTTCGCCTGCCCAATCTGGCTTCGTACCAGTATCTGTTCGTCGGCAACGACGACCGGCGAGAAATCGTCACCGACCAACCTGACACCTTCACACGACAGCAACAGCTGCTGCGCGGCGACAACCGTGACAACGCGTTCTTCGCCGGTATCGGCGCCACCTTGCGTGACAACCTGGATGTGCGGCTGGGCTTCCGTGGGGGGCTCAAGCCCTATGGCCAGGTGCGCTACCGCCACATCTGGGAGGTGAGCCCGAAGGACCGCGTCGAGTTTCGCGAAACTTTGTTCTACAGCGTGGCAGACCAACTCGGCTCCACCACCGCGCTGACGTACGAGCACTTCCTGACGCCAAGCCTGACCGCACGTTGGCTCAATGCCATCACGGCGACAGCCAAAAGCAAGGATGCGGGCTGGTCCAGCAGCGCGGGCGTATTCAAGGCCTTCGAGGGTCAGCGGCAACTGTCGCTGGAGGCCTTGTTCAACGGCGTGATCGGGCAACCCGTCGGCGTTCGAGACTATGGCTTGCAGATGAAGTGGTCCCAGCCGATTCACCAGGACTTCGTGATTGGCGAGGTCATCGTGGGCCATTTCTGGCCACGCTCGGAGCCCGCGTTGCCGCGAAATCGAGCCTGGGCCATCGGCACCGGCGTGAAGCTCAAGTTCTGACGCCGATGTGCTGACCACCCGACGCCTGTGGAGGCCCCGGGCGGAACCGATCACACCCGCCAACGCCCGGAAGCCACCATCGCAGCGGCGCCGGCCGCCAGCAACAGCGCAAGCTGACCAGGCTCAGGGACCGCAGATGGACTCACCGTGAAGGCGCCCCATGAAGTCTGGGCCTGAATGTCGTCCAGTGGGTTGGTCGTGAACGCAAAGTACCCCTCCGACCAAGGCCCGAAGATGGCATCACCTGAGAGCAGTGATATGCCGACGTCGGGATGGGCCTCATCGGCATTCAGAACGTACTGAAAACCCGCAAAGACACCATCGCTCACCCAAGCCTGGCCAGATGCATTCGGCAAGGCCAGGGTGTAGGTCTGCCCCATGAAGTCGAGGATGAACTTGCTCAAGGGAGCCTCGGCATAACCACCGCCGAGAGGTTCATCGTAGGCAAAGCTCCCGGTGATGGATGCGCCTGTCAAGGGCCCAAATGAGACCTCGCCGTTGAGGGTGAACAGCGCGGCAGAGGCGGACGTGGCCATCACTGTCAGCAGCAAACCTGCGGCGACGCTGCGTACGGCCGTGGCACGCGACGTGAGAGAGGTACGAAGTGTGATCATGATCTGAATGGGGTCAAAAGTCAGGGGATGCACCACATCAGAAGATGTAGTTGGTATGGCTCAGCGCATCACAGGCGATGTTCTTGAGTGAGATCAGCGGGCGGCGGGGCGACGGACCATTCGCGTCGGGATCGATATAAACGAGGGCATCGGTGGCCCCGGATGCGCCGCAGCTGACGTAGCCCTGGCCGATCGGGTCGGCCACCTGAACACGCAGGGCCTGCAGCACTGCCCTCAGGCTGATCACATCCGCCCTGGGGGCAAAGTCGGTGATGGTGGCGCCGCCGGTGAAGTCTGAGCGGAAGGCGAACTGGTCGCGCCCAGCCCCACCTGTCAGCGTGCGACGCCCCGCTCCGACCGTGATCAGATCGTCACCGGTCGTGCCGACCACCGAGGTGCTGGTGGCCGAAGCCGTGATGTACTGGTTGTACAGGTTGAGCCCCACCACGAGCGGGTCGTGATCCGACGAACGGTATGGCGTGGTGGTGTAAGGATCGGGCGCACAGGTGGTGCACAGCGGCTGCTTGAACTCCAGGTTGTAGTCCTGGGCCAGCGACTCGTCGGCGTTGATGTGCCAATCCAGGGCATGCGAGACCTTGGGCGACAAGGACGCGCTGCTGATGGCATGGTCCAGACGGCCGGCGGCCCCATCGAACACATAGGAGTAGCCGAAGGTGTTGAAACGACCGATCTGATCGACGTAACCATTGCTGGTCAACGCATGGATGGGATCTTCCTTGGCATAGGCGTTGAAGTCCCCGACCAACAGCACATCCGATGCGCCCGAGGCAGCCTGCAGCGAGCCGACAAAGTTGCGCAACTGCTTAACCTGCTGCAGACGGGTATCGTTGTGGCAGCCTTGGCCGTCGCCCTGATCCTTGTCGAGCCCTGAGGTCGGGCAACTGCCTTTGCTCTTGAGGTGATTGACCACCAGCGTGAAGGCTTCACCGTTGGCCACCCGGAAGGTCTGAGCCAGTGTCGGGCGGTTGTTGATGGGCGCCGCATCAATCTGAGACAAGCCCACCGGCTGCAGCTTGGCAGGTTTGTAGATCATGGACACCTTGATGGCGTCCGTGCCGATCACCCCCGCAGCAGGCCCGGGCGCGACCGCGTAGGTCCCAGCCCCCATCTTGCCGTTGAGGGCGTCGGCGAGGTTCTGAGCGGCAACCGTGTTGTTCTGCACCTCCATCAACCCGACGGCATCTGCATCGATCTTGCTCAGTGCCTCCACGATCTTGGTGCGTTGACGCAGGAACTCCGTGTAGTTGCTGGCGCCGCGGCAGCTTGCCGCGGCAGTCTGCCCTGCCACGCACGTCTGGCCCGTCTGCCCGTTGACGATGGTTTCGCCGTTGGTGAACGTGGTGAAGTAGTTCAGCACGTTGAAGCTGGCCACCTTGTAGTTGCCGCCAACTGAAGGCACGTAGGTCGGGCGAGGATGCGTGATGGTGTAGCTGATGGCTCCGGGGTTCAGCGGCACGATCCGATAGTCGCCTGGCCCGCTGACCGTGGCAGTCGATGGACCGTAGTCAATGATGCCCGTGACCGAACCCAGGGTGTCACCGCCGCGCAAAGCCCCCGTCGGCCCCGTGAATGGGGTCGGATTGACGTTCTGGCGGGAGTTGCCATCTTCCAGCACGATGCGGCGGCTGGCGTTGTCAGCCGCCAGGGCGGCCGCCTGCGTGCCAGGGCGGTGGCGATTGGTCGGGGTTTCGAGGCGCCCACCTGCCGACAGCGTCAGCTGGCCGTAGCGGGCCTGGAAGTAGTTCTGGTTGACCGTCAGCGGGCCATTCACCGTCACCACCATGCCCTCGTAGCGCTCCAACCCGCCAGAGACCGGCAAGGTGATCGGCGTCGGCGTGACGCTGTAGCCGGAGCCTTGCACCACGATGTCTGCCGGTGAGGTCAACTGGGTGACGGTCGAGCCGCCCCCAGCAAACTCAGCCACGGTACCGGTCAGCGCGATCAGCTGCCCCACGCTCACGCCAGGAGCCGTGTTGGTGAACACATACAAGCCATCAGAGCTGGCCTCCAGGCCATCACCCTGCAAGGCCTGCAGATAGAAGCCGTTGTTGGTCAACCGGGTCACCACACCGGAGGTGCGCACCACTTGTCCCACGTAGGCGCTGGTCGCGCCCATTCCCTGAATAGCGGGGATCTCCAGCGAAGGCGCTACCGGCGTCACCGGCGGGGGCGTCGAGGTGCTGCCACAGCTCACCAAGGGCGAAGCGCTGTTACGTGGCGAAGGGCTGCCCACGACGAAATCAGCTGCGTTGTTGTTCGTGTCGGTGCAGCCAGCGTCCGTGCGCAGGGCGGCCGTGGTGTTGCTCAGCACCGGCATGGGCGTTCCCTCGATGGGCGTGGCCGAGCCGTAACTGACCATGTCCAGCAGGCCGACCGGGGTCGACCCGGACAAAGCAGCCGTGCTCGTGACCAGCGCCACCTTGCCACTCGTGCCAGACATGGCTGTGGTTCCCAGGACATCTGGAACCAATGCCGTCGTACCACCCGTTCCGGCCGCCATCTGAACCAGCACGTACTGACCTGGCTGCACCACCAGGCCCGCCGGAAGCTGGGTGACCTGCCACGTCCCGCCCGTGGCAGACGCGTACTGGACCGACCACCCTCCCACTGACACGGACGCGGAGCCGTTGTTGAGCAACTCGACAAAGTCGTTCTTGTAAGTGGCGCCAGAGTTGCCGCCACCACCGTAGACCTGGCTGATGACGAGGGCGGCCTGTGAGGCAGAAACGTGCCCAAGGAGGCACAGAGGAAGAGCGGCAGCCAAAGCAGCAGTCAGACGCCGCGGAGCCGGAGAAGCATGAGTTCTGGTCAGCATGGGTGTGGCAAGTCAGAGAGAGGTGATGGACAAAATTCACACCCTCACGTGCCGCTCCAGGACTGGCCTGCGATTCGGGGGCGCAGGCGGACTCTAGGGATCGCCAGTGACGACTCCGTTACAAATTCACAAACATTGACCAACCCCCTCACTCAGGGGGGCGTGAGCAAAAAAAAAGCCACCCCGGAGGGTGGCTTTTTTTGATCCGTTGAAATCCGCAGCGTGGCGGATTTCAAAGGGCGATCAGTGGAACTGTTCTTCTTCGGTCGAGCCGGTCAGGGCCTTCACGGAAGACGAACCACCTTGGATCACGGTGGTCACGTCGTCGAAGTAGCCAGCGCCCACTTCTTGTTGGTGCGACACGAAGGTGTAACCCTTTTCGCGAGCTGCGAATTCGGGCTCTTGCACCATTTCGGTGTAGTGCTTCATGCCTTCGCCGCGAGCGTAAGCGTGGGCGAACTGGAACGTGTTGTACCAGTTGATGTGGATACCAGCCAGGGTGATGAACTGGTACTTGTAGCCCAGGCCCGACAGCTCTTCCTGGAAGGAAGCGATCTGCGAGTCGTTGAGGTTCTTCTTCCAGTTGAAGGAAGGCGAGCAGTTGTACGACAGCAGCTTGCCAGGGCAGGCGGCGTGCACGGCTTGGGCGAATTCACGGGCGAAGCCGATGTCAGGCACGCCAGTTTCACACCACACCAGGTCAGCGTACGGAGCGTATGCAACGCCACGGCTGATGGCTTGCTCCAGACCGTTCTTGACGCGGTAGAAGCCTTCCTGGGTGCGCTCGCCGGTGACGAACGGCTTGTCGTTGTCGTCGCAGTCGGAAGTCAGCAGGTTGGCAGCTTCAGCGTCGGTACGAGCCAGAACGATGGTGGGCACGCCCATCACGTCAGCAGCGAAACGAGCAGCAATCAGCTTTTCAACGGCTTCACGGGTAGGGACCAGCACCTTGCCGCCCATGTGACCGCACTTCTTGACAGCGGCCAGCTGGTCTTCGAAGTGAACGCCAGCAGCGCCCGAAGCGATCATGTTCTTCATCAGTTCGAAAGCGTTCAGAACGCCACCGAAACCGGCTTCAGCGTCAGCGACGATGGGCAGGAAGTAGTCCACGAAACCTTCGTCACCGGGGTTGATGCCACGGCCCCACTGAATTTCGTCAGCGCGCTTGAAGGTGTTGTTGATGCGGCGAACCATGGTGGGCACCGAGTCGTACGCGTACAGCGACTGGTCGGGGTACATGGTTTCGGAGGTGTTGCCGTCAGCGGCAACTTGCCAGCCCGACAGGTACACAGCTTCCAGGCCAGCCTTGGCTTGTTGCATGGCTTGACCGGCGGTGATGGCGCCGAAAGCGTTCACGTAGCCCTTCTTGGCACCGCCGTTGACCTTTTCCCACAGCTTTTCAGCGCCGTTCTTGGCCAGGGTGTACTCAGGCTGCAGGCTGCCGCGCAGACGGACGACGTCAGCAGCGGAGTAGCCGCGCTTGACAAGCTTCCAGCGGGGGTTTTCGGCCCAGTCTTTTTCCAGGGCAGCGATTTGCTGTTCACGGGTGAGTTTCGTCATGACGAGATCTCCGGGGGAGTGTTGGTGATACGGTGCGAGAAGTTGCCAGTCTAACGCGGTTTGCGGGTCTTGGCAAAGACTTATGTCTTATATAAGACATAACTTTTCATGAGGCGGCTGGCATGAGGTGACACGGTGACGCGATTTGGCAACATCCACCCTGTTTGAGGGCAAGCGTGACGCGCGTCGCCTTAAAAAAAGCCGCTCGGTGACACCAGAGCGGCTTCTCGGTCAGGCTTATCAGCGCAGCCCCACGTCAGTGGGACTTGGCAAACGCGGCCAGGCCGGAGGTGACTTCGGCCTTGGCGGCATCAATGCCGGCCCAGCCCGTGACCTTGACCCATTTGCCAGGCTCCAGGTCTTTGTAGTGTTCGAAGAAGTGCTTGATCTGCTGGATCAGCAATTCAGGCAGGTCTTCCAACTTCTGGATGTTCTTGTACATCGGGCAGATCTTTTCGGTCGGCACGGCAACCAGCTTGGCGTCGCCGCCGGCCTCATCTTCCATCTGCAAGATGCCCAGCGGACGGCAGGACACGACCACACCCGGTTGCAGGGCAAAAGGCGTCACGACCAGCACGTCAACGGGGTCTCCGTCGTCGGCGATGGTCTGAGGCACGTAGCCGTAGTTGCAGGGGTAGTGCATGGCCGTGCCCATGAAACGATCGACGAAGACCGCGCCGGTTTCGTGATCGATCTCGTACTTGATCGGATCAGCGTTGGCAGGGATTTCGATGATGACGTTGAAGACGTCGGGTGCCTTGGCACCGGCAGGAACATTGAGCAGGCTCATGATGGTTCGATCACAAGGTTAGGAGGGGGAAATGCGCAAGTGTAGGCGATGCGACACAGGGACTTTTACAGACCGATACGTCTATTTTGCTGCGGCGCACCAAAAACGCTTGCAATCGATTGCGGCTTGCCTATACTAGAGCCATGTTGCACCGCAGCAAAGCCAAATTCAGGCAGCCGCAAAATGCAATCTACCTTTCTGTCATCACTCATTGGAGATCTAGACATGCTGACCGCTGAACAATTGCTCGCCGCACAAAAAGCCAACCTCGCCACCCTGTTCGAACTGGGCCAAAAAGCCTTCGAAGGCGTCGAAAAGGTGATGGAACTGAATCTGCAAGTCGCCAAGACTTCCCTGGAAGAAGCTTCCGAGCACACCAAGGCTGTTCTGGCTATCAAGGATGCCCAAGAGCTGCTGGCCCTGCAAGCCTCGCTGCTGCAACCTGCTGCCGAAAAGGCTGCTGCCTACGGCCGTCACCTGTATGACATCGCTTCGGGCACCAGCGCCGAAGTCAGCAAGTTGGCTGAATCGCAACTGGCTGAAGCCCAGAACAAGTTCGCCTCCGTGGTGGACAACGCTGTGAAGAACGCCCCCGCCGGCACCGAGAACGCCGTTGTGCTGGTCAAGTCGGCTGTCGCCGCTGCCAACAACGCTTTCGAGTCGGTGCAAAAGGCCGCCAAGCAAGCTGCTGACGTTGCCGAAGCCAACTTCCAAGCCATCAGCAGCTCCGCTGTGAAGGCCACTCAGGCTGCTACCAGCAAGGCTCGCAAGTCGGCCTGATCGAACACACGCAGCGCGGCCATGTGACCGCGTCTGACGCAACTTTACAAAGTTGGAAACGTTGGGCGTGGAACTTTGCCACTCTGCTGCAATCAGCCAGTGGACCGTTTTGGACGGACGGTCCTCCTGAAAGGTTGTCTCCTCGGTACCCCATGAACCTTTTCTAAGGTACCTTTCAAGCCCGATGGTTCGCCATCGGGCTTTTTTTATGATGTGGCCATGATCCCCTGGCTGGAACCCGACGCCCCCCTTCCCGACACCGCACAGGCGCTGGGATCGAACTCTGATGCGCCCGGCCTGCTGGCCGCCAGTCAGGATCTGAGCCCGGAACGGCTGACCGAGGCCTACCGGCGCGGGATCTTCCCCTGGTTCAGTGCTGGTCAGCCCGTGCTGTGGTGGACCACTGACCCGCGCATGGTACTGCCCGTGGCCGAGTTCAAGCTGACGCGTTCGTTGCGCAAGACGATTCAGGCTTTTCGCCGCACGCCTGGCTGCGAAGTGCGCGTTGACCACGATGTCACACAGGTGATGCGTGCCTGCGCCACCACCGACCGCCCCGGCCAAGACGGCACCTGGATCGTGCCGGACATGCGCACGGTGTACGCACAGTGGCACACAGAAGGCGCTGTGCACTCGTTCGAAACGTGGATGAACGGGGAGTTGGTGGGCGGTCTGTATGGCGTGAGCATCGGGCGGATGTTCTACGGCGAGTCGATGTTTGCGCGCCGCAGTGACGCCTCCAAGATTGCCCTGGCGGCGCTGGTGTGCTTCTGCCGGGCGCATGGCATCGAGGTGATCGACTGCCAGCAGGAGACCGCGCATCTGGCCTCTTTGGGAGCTCGCCCCTGGCCGCGCGCGCGTTTTGAAGCCCATTTGCGTGCGGTGGTCGACCTGCCACGGCCTGGCCCTTGGACCTATGATGAGGCCCTCTGGTCTTACTTGGATGCCCCGCCGACGGGCCCCGCACCGTGACCCGTCTCCAAGAACTTCCCTTGGCGTCCCTGCAGTTTTATGCCACTGCCCCCTACCCTTGCAGCTACCTGAGTGGGCGGCAGGCGCGCTCGCAAGTGGCCACGCCCAGCCAACTGATCCACGCCGATGTGTATTCCGAACTCGTGATCAATGGCTTTCGGCGCAGCGGTTTGTTCACCTATCGCCCGTATTGCGATGGTTGCCAGGCCTGCCTTCCCTTGCGCATTCCGGTGGCGCAGTTTGTGGCGCGCCGAAGCCAGAAGCGGGCGTGGAGATCCCATGCGCATCTGCTGGCGCGCGTTCTGCCGCTGAGTTTCCTGCCCGAGCACTACGATCTGTACCTGCGCTATCAGCAGCAACGTCACCCGGGGGGGGGCATGGACCTCGATTCCATCGACCAGTACAGCCAGTTCTTGCTGCAGAGCAAGGTGAACTCACGTCTGATCGAGTTCCACGAACCCGGGCATGGCGAAGGCACCCTGGGCAACTTGAAGATGGTGTCGGTGGTGGACATCCTCAGCGATGGGCTGTCGGCGGTGTACACCTTTTACGAGCCCGATGACCACGCGAGCTATGGCACCTTCAACGTGCTGTGGCAAATCCACCAAGCCCAGGCGTTGGGCTTGCCTCACCTGTACCTGGGCTACTGGATCGCCGAGAGCCCCAAGATGGCTTACAAGGCCCAATTCACCCCCCATCAGGTCTTGCGCGACGGGGTGTGGCAGAGCCCTGGCGTCGATCAGGGTGTCAGGTAAACCTGCCCGTTGACACTGACCGACAGGCGCCCTTTGCCCGGCTCGACTGGCAAGGCCGCGTCGGCGGCTTCCATGGTCTTGGCACGTGCAGCCATCATGTAGGGGCGGGGTTCAAACCCTGGTTCGGTTGAAGACACCGAGACTTCGCCCAGGGTGTAGCCCTTGAAGCCGAAGGCCGAGGCCATGGTGCTGGCTCGCGAGCGAAAGCGCTGAATGGCCTCGTTGGTCAGGGCCGCTTCATGGCGCTCGCGCAGGCCGCGAGACAGGCCGTACTGCATGTTCACCACATTGAGCTGGGTGAGCTTGCCGGCGGTCTGTGAGATGCGGGTGGTGTCGGTGCCTTCCAGCACCAGTTGCGCCGAACCTTGCCAGCCACTGATGCGCCCGGCGTTGGTATAGCTGGGCTGCACCGAGAACGATCCTGTGCGCACCTCAATGCCGGGTTGCCCTTGGGTGGCCTTGCGTGCCTCGGTCAGCGCCGACTCCATGACCTGCTTGAGCGCGGTCTGCACGTCGGCGGCCTGATTGCCCTCGCGGGTGGCTTGCAGTGTGACCACGAGCAAATCTTGCGTGACTTCTTCGGTGGCGCTGGCACTGAAGGACAAGGCATTTTGTCGGGGCGCCTCGGCATGTGCAGCGCCCACGAGCAGGCTCAGCGTCAAAACGCTCAGGCTGTGACGCAAACGAGGAGTGATGGCGTGCAGATTCATGAAAACTTCTCTTTCTGAGAGTGGTGGGCCTTGAATGAACGCGCGAGCATCCGCCTCGGCCGACCGCAGGTTTCACGGGATTGACGAGACTGAGACAGAGCCGCAAGATTTGTAACAGCTGGTCAGGATCCCGACTTTGCAAGTCAGAAACTGCGCACAATCCGCCTCTGTTACAAATTCCGAGGAATGCCGATGTCGTCTCCCGCCCCCAATCAGCGTCCGGATCGCGTGCTCGTGGTCGATGATGATGCACGCATTCGCGACCTGCTGCGCCGTTATCTGAGCCAGGAAGGCTTTGAGGTGCTGTTGGCAGAGGATGCCAAGGCACTCAACCGCTTGCTGACGCGGGAAACCGTCGACTTGATCGTGCTGGACCTGATGCTGCCCGGTGAAGATGGCCTGTCGATCTGCCGCCGCCTGCGTGCGGCCAATGACGTCACTCCCATCATCATGCTGACCGCCAAGGTGGAGGATGTGGACCGCATCGTGGGCCTGGAAGTGGGCGCTGACGACTATCTCCCCAAGCCCTTCAACCCGCGTGAGTTGCTGGCCCGCATCCATGCGGTGCTGCGCCGCCGCCCTGCACAAGAGGCTCCCGGCGCGCCCGCCAAGGATGCACAGAGCGTCAACTTTGGCCCGTTCGAGTTTGACCTGACGCTGCGCCGCCTGAGCAAGGATGGCGAGCCGATTGCCTTGACCACGGGCGAGTTTTCGATGCTCAAGGCCCTGGTGCGCCATCCGCGTCAGCCGCTGTCGCGCGACAAGCTGGCCCAACTGGCCCGTGGCCGCGAGTTCGAGCCCTTCGACCGCAGCCTGGATGTGCAGATTTCGCGTCTGCGCAAGATGATCGAACCCGATCCGGCGCAGCCCCGCTACATCCAGACCGTCTGGGGCGTGGGGTATGTGTTCGTGCCGGACGGCGGATCCTGATCAATGCCGGAAAACCGCCTGGCTCTCAGCCTGTTCTGGCGCACCTTCATCCTGCTGGGGCTCTTGCTGACAGTGGGCATCGTGGCGTGGGTACAGACCTTTCGGGCGCTGGAGTTTGAACCCCGTGCGGTGCAGTCTGCGCAGCAAGTAGCCAGTCTGGTGAACCTGTCACGTGCGGGCCTGCGCTATGCCGACAGCATCAACCGGGTGACGCTGATCAAGGCTTTGTTTGAAGCCGAGTCGATCACGCTCAAGCCCAGCGAGCCCGCTGACACCTATCTGCCGTTCGAGCAAGATCGTTTCACACGCACGATCGCAGCAGAGTTGCGCGCCCGTCTGGGCAGTGACACCGTGGTGGCGGGCAGCGTCAACGGGGTACCCGGGCTGTGGGTGCGTTTTGCCATTGAGCGCGATCTTTATTGGCTTCAGACCGACAGCCGACGCGTGGGCGCCATGACGGGGCGGACCTGGTTTGTTTGGGTGGGCATCGCGCTGGTCGCCACACTGTTGGGTTCGATCGTGATTGCGCGGCTGATCAACAAACCGCTCAAAGAGCTGTCGTTTGCCGCCAGCCGGATCCGCGAAGGGGAATACGACTCGCGCCTGGATGAGTCGATGATCACACGCGAGATCCGCGAGGTGAACCAGGGCTTCAACCGCATGGCGCGTGAGCTGGCCAAGGTGGAGGAAGACCGGGCGGTGATGCTGGCGGGCATTTCGCACGATCTGCGCACACCGCTGGCGCGCATGCGCCTGGAAACCGAGATGAGCGTGGCTGATGAGGAGGCGCGGCGCAACATGGTGGCCGACATCGAGCAGCTTGACGCGATCATCGACAAGTTCATGGACTACGCCCGCCCGGGTGAGGTGGAATTGGTGCCCGTGCACGTGGCCACGGTGGTGGACAAGGCAATCAGCCAGTTCCGTGACACACAGCGTATCCGCATCACCAGCAAGCTACCCATCGACACGCGGGTGATGGCCGACGAGACTGAATTGGGCCGGGTGCTGACCAATTTGTTCGAAAACGCGCGGCGCTATGGACGCAACACCTACACCGGCGTGACGAATGTGGAGGTGAGCTATACACGCGTGGGCTCATGGGTGGTGCTGAGCGTGCGCGACCACGGCCCGGGCGTGGCGGCGGAAAAGTTGGCCGAGCTGACGACGCCCTTCTTCCGGGGTGATGCTGCCCGCACGGCAGCCACTGGCGCTGGCTTGGGCCTGGCCATTGTGGAGAAGGCCTTGCAGCGCATGGGAGGCGATTTCGAGCTGGCCAATGCGGCGGGTGGTGGCCTGGTGGCACACATCAAACTGAAACGCGCGCCGTGACCTGAGCGGCGTGGTCACACGCCGGGGCGCGTCAAGCCTTGTAGAGCAGGCAGACGGCACGCGCCTCAATGGCTCGGCCCTCCCCCACCGGCCCCATTTTCTCGGCGGTCTTGGCTTTGACGTTGACCTGTTCCTCGCTCAAACCCAGGGCCTGGGCGATGCAGGTGCGCATCAAGGGAATGTGCGGTGCCATTTTGGGCGCCTGTGCCACGATGGTGGTGTCGAGGTTGCCAATGTCCCAACCGTTGGCACGCACACGCCGCGCCGCCTCTTGCAGCAGCACGACCGAGTCAGCCCCTTTGAATTGCGCATCGGTGTCGGGGAAGTGGCGTCCGATATCTCCCAACGCTGCAGCACCGAGCAAGGCGTCGGTGATGGCGTGGAGCAAGGCATCGGCGTCGGAGTGGCCGAGGAGTCCGTGGGTGTGAGGGATGGTCACACCACCGAGGATGAGGGGGCGGTCGAGCACCAGAGCATGGGTGTCCCAACCCTCTCCCACGCGAAAGGCGGGCACAGTCATGGATGGTCTCGCAAGGCAAGAGTGAGCAAGTGTGCGATTGTCGCCCGAAAGCACAAGAAGACGGGTCAATGTCACTGTGGGGCCGGCGCACCAAGACAGGCCCCCCCCCCCGCTGCACGGCGCATTCATGCACCAAGCAGGCTCGACCAGGCGCCAGATCGGTGCACACACCTGACTTTCGACATTCCAAATGTGGGCACGCTTCATGCTTCACATTGGTGCGCCTTGAACCGAGATGCGGCGCACGGTTCAAAACAGTGCGATCAGGCCGTTGGATTGCGGAAGTTGGAAAAATGGATTCATTCAAACAAGGTGCAGACACCCTCTTCATCATGCTGGGGGCGGTCATGGTGCTGGCGATGCACGCGGGCTTTGCCTTTCTGGAACTGGGGACCGTGCGCGGCAAGAACCAGGTGAATGCGCTGGTGAAGATCCTGGTGGATTTTTGTGTCTCGACGATCGCGTACTTCTTCGTGGGCTACACGGTGGCCTATGGCGTCGACTTCTTCGTGGATGCGCACACGCTGGCTGAAGCCAATGGCTATGCACTCATGAAGTTCTTCTTCCTGCTGACGTTTGCGGCGGCCATCCCCGCGATCATCTCTGGTGGGATTGCCGAACGTGCGCGGTTCAACCCGCAGTTGATTGCCACGGCGGTGATCGTGGGCGTGCTCTATCCACTGTGCGAAGGCGCGATCTGGGGTGACCGTTTTGGCTTCGAAGCGTGGCTGAGCCAAGTCACCGGCGGGACCATGCATGACTTTGCTGGCTCGGTGGTGGTGCATGCCTTTGGCGGTTGGATCGCGCTGCCGGCCGTGCTCATTCTGGGTGCGCGTCGCAACCGCTACCGCAAGGATGGCGCAATGTCGGCCCACCCGCCTTCGAGCATCCCGTTTCTGGCTTTGGGTTCGTGGATCCTGGCGGTGGGCTGGTTTGGCTTCAACGTGATGAGCGCTCAGACCATCGACAAGATTTCGGGCCTGGTGGCGGTGAACTCGCTGATGGCCCTGGTGGGTGGCACGCTGGTGGCCCTGATGATGGGCAAGAACGACCCGGGCTTTGCCTACAACGGCCCGCTGGCCGGCCTGGTGGCCGTGTGCGCTGGCTCGGACATCATGCACCCGGCGGGCGCGCTGGCGGTGGGCGCCATTGCCGGGGCCATCTTCGTGCTGATGTTCACCCTGGTGCAGAACAAGTGGAAGATCGACGATGTCCTGGGGGTGTGGCCCCTGCATGGTTTGTGCGGCGCTTGGGGCGGCATCGCGGCCGGCATCTTCGGGCAACCGTTTTTGGGCGGTGCCGGGGGCGTGCACTTTGGCACACAGCTGCTGGGCACGCTGTGCGTGGTGCTGTTCGCACTGACCAGCGGCTTTGTGGTCTATGGCGCGCTGAACCGCTGGATGGGCCTACGCCTGTCTCAGGAAGAAGAGTTCGATGGTGCCGACCTGTCGGTGCACCGCATCAAGGCCACCCCCGAGCAGGAAGCTTCCTGGTGATCAGGACCGGGTGGACAACAGGCGCTTGGCCAGGGCGAAATCGCCAGGCCAAGTCACTTTGAAGTTGTCGTAGGCGCCCGGCACCAGCCGGGGCTGATGGCCCAGCATCTCGATGGCGCTGGCCTCGTCGGTGATGGCGGCTGCCGTGTCGGGGTCGGCCAGGGCCGATGTCAACGCCGGCGCGAGCAGGCCCAGGCGGAACATCTGCGGGGTCTGGGCGGCCCATTTGCCCGCGCGATCGACCGTGTGCTGGGCGCGGGATTCGCCGCTGGGGCCGCTGACGGCGGCTTTGAGGGTGTCGGCCAGGGGCAAGGCGAGCAGACCGCCCACTTCGTCGTCTTCGCAGGCGTCGATCAGGCGCTGCACCCAGTCAGGCTGGATCAGGCAGCGGGCGGCGTCGTGGACCAGCACCCAGTCGTGGGGCTGGGCGCCACGGGTCAGCAGTTCTTGCAGGCCGTTGGACACGCTTTCGGCGCGTGAGGCGCCACCTACCCGAGCCACCCAGGCGCGATCACCCAGAAAGTCGGGCGCGTGGTGCTCGAACTGGATGTCGTCGGGCGACAGCACCACCAGCGTGGCCTCCAGGCGCGGCACGGCCGTCAGCGCAGCCAGGGTGTGGGCGACCACGGCACGACCGGCCACCGGGTGGTATTGCTTGGGGCCGCCGACACCGGCGCGCTCCCCCACGCCGGCGCAGGGCACAAGGGCATACGCCCGGGGTTTGAACTCGTGTGAAGCAATCGGGAAAGACATGGGGCGATTGTCCCCCACCTAGAATGTGTGTTTTGGATTCAACACGCCCGCCCACCTCGGTGAACGGGCGCTTTGTCATTTCTGAACGCCATGTTGCCTGCCCTGCCCCTGCCTTCGATCGCCCCCGGCAAACGCTACACCGTGCCTCGCCCGGCCGGCTCCGGGGATGCGCTGCTGCTGGCGCACTTTGCCCAGTCGCGCAAGACGCTGGGGCAGCTGACCGCCATCCTCACCGCCGACCCGGCGGATGCGCAGCGGCTGATGGACGAGATGGCCTTCTTTGTGCCGGATCTGCGCTGTGCGATCTTTCCGGACTGGGAAACGCTGCCCTATGACACGTTCTCGCCGCACCAGGATTTGATCTCGGAGCGGCTGGCCACGCTGTGGCGCATGCAGCAGGGTGTGAGGGCCGAGACGGGCGTAGACGTGGTGCTGCTGCCCGCCACGACGGCGCTGACACGTCTGGCACCGCCCTCCTTCCTGGCTGCCTACACTTTTCACTTCAAGCAGAAGCAGAAGCTCAACGAAGCCGCACTGAAGTCGCAGCTGACGCTGGCGGGCTACAACCATGTGAGCCAGGTGGTTTCGCCAGGCGAGTACGCGGTGCGCGGCGGTTTGATCGACCTGTACCCGATGGGCTCGCTGGTGCCTTACCGGGTGGACCTGTTTGGCGACGAGGTGGACTCGATCCGCACCTTTGACCCGGACTCGCAACGCAGCCTGTACCCGGTGCCCGAAGTGCGGCTGCTGCCCGGCCGCGAGTTCCCGATGGACGAGGCCGCGCGGTTGGCCTTCCGCAACCGCTGGCGTGAGCGCTTTGAGGGCGACCCGTCCAAGAGCCGCATCTACAAGGACATGGGCACGGGCGTGGCCACGGGTGGCATCGAGTACTACCTGCCGCTGTTCTTTGACGAAACCTCGACGCTGTTCCAGCACCTGGGCGAGCAGGCCACGGTGGTGCTGCATGGTGAGATCACCGAAGCGCTGGAGCGCTTCTGGAACGAAACGCGCGAGCGCCATCGCTTCTTGCAGCACGACCCGGAGCGCCCGCTGCTGGCACCGGAGGACATCTACCTGAAGGCCGAGGAGTTCTTCACCCATGCCAATGCGCACGCGCAGCTGGCCATGCGTGGCAAGGAGCCGAACGAGTGGGCCCGTCCGCTGCCGGATCTGAGCGTAGAGCGCGGCGGCCAGGACCCGCTGCGCAAGCTGGAAAAGCACATCGAGCAGACTGATTCGGCCGGCCAGCGGGTGCTGGTGGTGGCCGAGAGCGCCGGCCGCCGCGAAAACCTGATGGAATTGCTGCGCGACCACCGCATCGACCTGCCCAGTGTGGACACGCTCGATGCCTTCGTGCGTGGCGACCACCGGCACGCGATCACGGCCGCGCCGCTGGCCGGGGGCTTCATCTGGCATGACGGCAGTGCATCCAGCGCCGGCATCCAGTTCGTCACCGAGACGGAACTGTTCGATGCCACACCCGCCACGCGTCGACGCCGCAAGACCGAACAGGCCACGGATGTCGACTCGCTCATCAAGGATTTGAGCGAGCTGAATGTCGGCGATCCGGTGGTGCACAACAACCATGGCATCGGGCGCTACCAGGGTTTGATCAATCTGGACCTGGGCGATGGGCCGTCGGAGTTCCTGCACCTGGAATATGCCGACAAGGCCACGCTGTACGTGCCGGTGTCGCAGTTGCACCTGATCAGCCGCTACACCGGCGTCAGCCCGGAGGAGGC
>MESA01000027.1:113779-113891 GCA_001770775.1 Burkholderiales bacterium RIFCSPHIGHO2_12_FULL_63_20 | reverse complement strand
CGCACTTCCATTTCGACCAGCTCCAGCAGTTCGGCGTCGTCCACCATGTCAGCCTTGTTCAGGAAGACGATGATGTAGGGCACGCCCACTTGGCGGGACAGCAGGATGTGTT
>MESA01000027.1:50819-113741 GCA_001770775.1 Burkholderiales bacterium RIFCSPHIGHO2_12_FULL_63_20 | reverse complement strand
ACCAAAATAGCACCGTCCATCTGGGCGGCGCCGGTGATCATGTTCTTGACATAGTCGGCGTGGCCAGGGCAGTCCACGTGAGCGTAGTGGCGGTTGGCCGTTTCGTACTCAACGTGGGCGGTGTTGATGGTGATGCCGCGAGCCTTTTCTTCAGGCGCTGCGTCAATCATGTCGTAAGCCTTGGCTTCGCCGCCAAACTTCTTGGACAGAACGGTGGTGATCGCTGCCGTCAGCGTCGTCTTGCCGTGGTCCACGTGGCCAATGGTGCCGACGTTGACGTGCGGCTTGGTCCGTTCAAACTTGCCTTTTGCCATGTTTCGCGCTCCTAGCGGCTTTTGTCAGCCGAGAGAATTGAAGAAGAAAGGTGTGGTGCCCATGGGCAGGATCGAACTGCCGACCTCCCCCTTACCAAGGGGGTGCTCTACCACTGAGCCACATGGGCATCGACACAGGTCTGGACTTGGGATGAAACCCAAACCTGTGCCGACTTGACACTGCGACCTCCGCATCAACGAAGACCACGACTTTACCACGCCTAAATTGACAGAACCGTGACCTTGGAGCGGGAGACGGGAATCGAACCCGCGTCATTAGCTTGGAAGGCTAAGGTTCTACCATTGAACTACTCCCGCCCGGGAGTGATTCTCTAAATTAGGTTTCCCTGGTGGAGGAGGCTGGATTCGAACCAGCGTAGGCGTAAGCCAACAGATTTACAGTCTGCCCCCTTTAGCCACTCGGGCACCCCTCCAGGGAAGACCGCAACTATAGCAGAGCTTTTTTGCGACTCACAAGCCCCGTGGCAATTATTTTGTCGCGGCGCGTGTCGAGCGCGCCATCACCTGTTGGAAAAAGCCGACGTAGCGGGCGCTCATCTGCGGCCATTGACGGCTCGTGGCCTGACGCCGCGCCTGGGTGGCCCAGGCGGACAAGCGGTCCGGATCCGTCAGCAGGTCATGCAGCACGTTGACCAGTGCGGCGGCATCGCCACCGGGGTAGGTGGCGCCGTTGCCCGAGGCCACCTGCTCGGCCTGCCCGCTTTGCTGCGCCACCAGCAGGGGACGGCCAACAGACAGGGCCAGTTCGCACGCCGCCTGGGGCGAAGTGGGGCCGGGCTCGGTGCCACCCAGCCCCCAGGGCAGGTCACGTTCGGGCAGCACCAAGACGTGATGGGTCGCCATCAGGGCGGGCAGGTCTTGAGGGTCCGGATCGAGTTGCCAGGCGATGTGCTCGCCCAGCACCTTCAGGCGCGCGTCGGCCTGCAGGCGCGTGAGCGGATCGTGGCGAGGCGGGTCGAAGCAGGAGGCGGCGGTGGCGCCGGCCAGGGTGAGTTGCCACGGGGGCAGGTCGCTGTCAGCCTGAGTTTGCAGCTGGGTCAAGGCCGCCACGAGGTCTTGCAAGGGGCGCAAGGCCTGACCGGGGCCACTCAGGCAGAGCAGTTTGAGCGGGCCGGGGGGCAGCGGTGGGCAGCCCGCCTCGGGGAGTCCCTGTGGGAGCACAGCGATGCGCTCGCGGGGCAGACGCAGGCGGCGGGCCAGCCGTGCCGCGCCCGCTTCGCTCGCGCACAGAACGCCCGAGAGTCGGCGTGCGAGGCGTCGGTCACTGTGGCGGGTGAGCGGTGAAGCCAGCCAGGCGCTGGCCTGGCGGATCAGGCGCGGCAGCCACAGGGCGTGGTACAGGCCTGCGAAGGGGGCATGGAGGGGCTCTCCCAGCAGGCCGGGGGGCGTGTGAACGGTGGCCGTGAGCGTCGGCCCTTGGGGCAGGCGGGCCAGGGCCTGCATGACCCAGTAGACAGTGCGTTGGCCGGGCGCCAGTTCGGCATGCACGACATCGACACCGCGCCAGTCGCGCTCGGCCACCCAGGCGCGGGCGGCCTCCAGGCTCTCCAGCGGGCGCTGTCCGACGAGCGGGGTGAGAACGTCGATGCCGCCGAGGTTGAGGGCTCGGCGAAATTGCGCGGCATGGTGCGCCAGGCGAGAAGGATCAGGCGGCAGAGTGGACAGCAGCGCCAGGCGCATGGACAACAACCTTGAGGAAAGCAAACAGCAGGGGAGGCCGCATTGTCCACGAGGTCAGACGTGGCGGCGTCCCCTTGATGCGGGTCAGGTCAGGGACCAGTCGAGGGCGTGACCCTGGGCACGCCAGAAGGCCTGAGCCTGTCCGAAGTGCCCGCAACCGATGAAGGGCGCCGGGGCCCGGGTGGCGGACAGCGGAGAGGGGTGGTTGGCCTGCAGGATGAGGTGCACCGCCCTGCCCTCGCTGTGCGGCGTCGCCTGCTCGATCAAGGCGCGCTTGCGCTGGGCATGCGCGCCCCAGAGCAGGAAGACGCAGGGGTGGGCGTCGGCCGCCACGGCAGCGATCAGGGCGTCGGTGAGGGCCTCCCATCCCCAGCCGGCGTGGCTGGCAGCCTGAGCGGCCTCGACCGTGAGGACGGTGTTGAGCAGGAGCACGCCGCGTTCGGCCCAGGTTTGCAGGCAGCCGTGGGCCGGCGGGGTCAGGCCGAGGTCGCGCGCGAGCTCCTTGCGGATGTTGCGCAGGCTGGGTGGGATGGCTTGCCCTGGGGGCACCGAGAAGGCCAGACCATGGGCCTGGCCCGGTCCGTGGTACGGGTCCTGGCCCAGGATGACGACCTTGACCTGGTCGCGGCGGGTGTGGCGCAAGGCCGAGAACACATCGGCAGGGTAGACGGTGGCGCCTTGGCGGCAGGCGGCGTCAACGCGGGCGATCAGGGCCTGGCCAAGGGCGCTGGCGCGAAAGGGCTCGGTGACCTCACGCCAGTCGGCCGGCACGGCGTCGAACAGGCTGGACAGGGGCTGCGCCAAACCCGCTGGCGCCGAGCTGGGTGAGCCCGATCCCGGCGGTGCCCCCGTGACCGCGAACGCAGCGAGCTCCGGGGCAAACAGGCCGAGCTGGTCGGCGAGACTGGCAGGGTCGCCGGCCAGGCGACGGGCGGGCGCCGGCACGGCCGCGCTCAGGCGAACAGCGCCGACAGGGCCTGACCGGGATCAGGCTGGCGCATGAAGGCCTCGCCGATCAGGAAGGCGTGGACGTGGGCAGCACGCATGCGCTGCACGTCGGCGGCGCTGAGGATGCCGGACTCGGTGACCAGCAGACGGTCGGCCGGGACGCGGGGCAGCAGGCCCAACGTGGTGTCGAGGGTGACCTCGAAGGTGCGCAGGTTGCGGTTGTTGATACCCACCAGTGGCGTGCGCAGCTTGAGCGAGCGGTCCAGTTCGGCGCCGTCGTGGACTTCGACGAGCACGGCCATGCCGAGGCTGTGGGCGCAGGCTTCGAGGTCGGCCATCTGGGCGTCGTCAAGGCAGGCGGCGATCAGGAGGATGCAGTCGGCACCCATGGCCCGGGCCTCGTAGACCTGGTAGGCGTCGACCATGAAGTCCTTGCGCAGCACGGGCAGGTCGCAGGCAGCGCGGGCCAGCTGCAGGTAGGCAGCGCTGCCCTGGAAGAACTGGGCGTCGGTCAGCACGCTCAGGCAGGCGGCGCCGTGGCGCGCGTAGCTGGCGGCGATCTCGGCAGGCACGAAGTGCTCACGCAGCACGCCCTTGCTGGGGCTGGCTTTCTTGACCTCGGCGATGACGCCAGCCTGGCCGGCGGCGATCTTGCGGCGCAGGGCCCCGACGAAATCGCGCACATCGGCCAGGTCGCGGTTGCGGGCTTCGGCTTCGGCACGCACGGTGGCAAGGGGCCGATGCAGCAAGGCGGCGGCGATTTCCTGGTGTTTGACGGCGACGATTTTCTGAAGGATGTCGGACATGAGAGAGCGCTTTGCGAGGAGTTGTCAACATTATCGGTGTTTGCCTGCGGTGCGCAGCGGGCGAGGCAAAAGGGCTTTTCCGGGCTGGCAAGGCTGTGACAGACGGTGACAATGGTGAACACGGATGCAGGAGAGCAATTTGGGGCGGATCGGATGGGGCGGCTGGCTGATGGCGTGGTGGCTGTGCGCTCTGCTGTGCGGCGGCGTGGCGCGGGCCGAGCCGCTGGTGCTGGACACCCTGGTCGCCGTGCAACCCCGAGGCGCGCAGGTGCAGGTGCTCGAAGACGCGAGCGGCAGCTGGGCCCTGGCGCAGGTACAGGCCGCCGCCCGCACGGGGGCCTGGCAGCCTCTGGCGTCGGAACAGCCGAGCTTTGGCTACAGCCGTTCGACCTTCTGGCTGAGGGTGGACCTGCTCAACCGTCACCCGACGCAGGCGGCCTGGCAGTTTGGCGTGTTGTACCCCTTGCTCGACGAGGTGGACCTGTATGTGGTCGACGCCCAGGGGCGAGTGCGCCAACACCATGCGACGGGCGACCGGCGCCGCTTTGACACGCGACCGATCCCGCATCCGCACTTTTACGTGGACGTGCCTTTGCGCGCAGGTGAAGCGGGGACGGTGTACGTGCGGCTGCGCAGCCAGGGCTCGCTGCAGGTGCCACTGGTGGTGACCACACCCACGGCCCGGCTGGACCTGGCGCGGCAGGAGTTCGGTTGGATGGGGCTGTATGGCGGTGCCCTGCTGGCCATGCTGCTCTACAACCTGATGCTGTTCGTGTCGCTGCGCGATCGCAGCCACCTGTACTACGTCGGCTATCTGAGCGTCTTTGGCCTGGCGCAGCTGACCCTCAATGGCATGGCGTTCCAGCATCTGTGGCCGATGCACCCAGACTGGGGCAACTGGGCCGTGCCCGTGTGCATGAGTACGGCAGGCCTCTTGCTGTCGCTGTTCGCCCGGGATTTTCTGGGGCTGAGAACCCACGCACCACGCGCCGATCGGCTCATGCAGGGGCTGCAGTGGCTGTTTCTGTCGATCTTGCCGGTGCTGTGGCTGGGGCATTACGCCAATGCGGTGAAGCTGGGAACTGTGATGACCATGGTGGCACCGATCGTTCTGCTGGGCATCACGGCGGTGATGCTGCAGCGCGGCCATCACCAGGCTCGCTATTTCCTGGCGGCGTTCGGGGGGCTGCTGATCGGGCTGACCGCCGCGTCGCTGAGCATGTTCGATCTGGTCAAGCCCAACGTGCTGACGACGTATGGACTGCAGATTGGCTCGGTGCTGGAGTTCGTGCTGTTGTCATTGGCGCTGGCGCACCGGCTCAAGCTGGCACAGGACGCCCACGTGCGCTTGCAGACGGCGCATGCGGCCGAACTGGAGGCCCGCGTGCTGGCGCGCACGCAGGACCTGGACAAGGCGCTGGGCGATCTGAGGGCGGCCAATGGCCGCCTGCAGGAGCTGTCGCAACGGGACGCGCTGACCGGCTTGCACAACCGGCAGTTTCTGGCTGAGCGGATGCCCGAGATCTGGGGCGCAGCGGTGCGCTGGAAGCAGCCCCTGGGCCTGCTGATGATCGACATCGATCACTTCAAACAGGTCAATGATCGGCACGGCCATGCCGCCGGTGATGTGGCGCTGAAGGCGGTGGCCGAGGTGATCTCGCGGATCATGCGGCGCCCAGGGGACCACGCGATGCGCTACGGGGGGGAGGAGTTCCTAGTGGTGCTGCCGCAGACCCATGCGGCCGGTGCGATGCACATGGCCGAGCGCATCCGCCAGGAGGTGAGCGCCTTGACGGTGACCCATGGCGGCCAGCGGATTCCCTTGACGGTGAGCATCGGGGTGGCCTGCACGACACCGGGACCACGCACGGCCATGGCGATGATGCTGCAGCTGGCCGACCGCCTGCTCTACCAGGCCAAGGCCGAGGGGCGCAACCGCTGTGTGCTGCAGCCCACGGCCCTGTCGCAGCTCAGGCCGCCAGAGCCTGTGTCGTCTGAACAAACTTGAGCAGACGCTCGGCCGCGCGGCCGCTGCTCAGGGCCTCACGGGCCCGCTCGATGCCGTCGGCCAGCGAGTCGGCCACGTTGGCCGCATAGATGGCCGCACCGGCGTTGAGCAACACGATGTCGCGCGCTGGGCCGCTCTGGTTGTCGAGCACGGCACGCATGATGGCGATGGAGGCCTCGCGGTTGCCGGCCTTGAGCAGGGTGCCGTCGTGTTCGGCCAGACCGAACTGGGACGGGTGGACGGTGTATTCGCTGACCTGACCGTTCTTGAGTTCGGCCACCAGGGTGTCGCCGTTCAAGGTCATCTCGTCCAGGCCGTCGCTGCCGTGCACGACCAGCACGTGGTCGGAGCCCAGGCGCTGCAGCACGCGGGCCATGATGCCCACCAGGTCGGCATGGAAGACGCCCATGAGCTGGTTGGGGGCGCCCGCCGGGTTGGTCAAGGGGCCGAGGATGTTGAAGAGGGTGCGCACGCCCAGCTCTTTGCGGACGGGGGCGGCGTGCTTCATGGCACCGTGGAAGCTGGGGGCGAACATGAAGCCCACGCCGGTGTCGGCCAGGCACTGGGCGACCTGCTCGGCATTGAGCATGATGGCCGCGCCGAGGGCTTCGAGCGCGTCAGCGCTGCCGGTGGACGAGGACACGCTGCGGCCGCCGTGCTTGGCGATGCGCGCGCCCGCGGCGGCGGCCACGAACATGGCGGTGGTGGAGATGTTGAAGGTGTGGGCACCGTCACCACCGGTGCCGCACAGGTCGATGAGGTGCGCCCTGTCGGCCACGTGAACCGGGGTGGCGAACTCGCGCATGACCTGGGCGGCGGCGGTGATCTCGCCGACGGTTTCCTTCTTGACGCGCAGGCCGGTGATGAGGGCAGCCATGACGACGGGCGACATCTCGCCGGTCATGATGCGGCGCATGAGGCCGAGCATCTCGTCGTGGAAGATCTCGCGGTGTTCGATGACGCGCTGCAGGGCTTGGGGATCGGTCAACTGGCTCATGTCACGCGCCTCACATCTTCAGGAAGTTGGCCAGCATGGCGTGGCCGTGCTCGCTCAGGATGGATTCGGGGTGGAACTGCACGCCCTCCAACGGGGCGAAGTTCGGATCGGTCTGAGGGCCTGTGTGGCGCACGCCCATGATCTCGCCGTCGTCGGTCCAGGAGGTGATGGCCAGGCAGTCAGGCAGCGAGGCGCGCTCAATGGCCAGGGAGTGGTAACGGATCACGGTGAACTGCTTGGGCAGACCGGCGTAGACGCCTTGCTCGTCGGTGGTGATGACGCTGGTCTTGCCGTGCATCTGTTCTTTCGCACGGATGATGCGCCCGCCCATGGCGGCGCCGATGCTCTGGTGGCCCAGGCAGACGCCGAGGATGGGCAGTTGGCCAGCGAAGCGCTTGAGCGCGGGCACGCAGATGCCGGCTTCGTCGGGAGAGCAGGGGCCGGGGGAGAGCACCAAACGGTCGGCCTGGAAGGCGGCGATCTCGTCGAGGGTGACTTCGTCATTGCGAACGACCTTGACCTCTTCGCCCAGCTCGCAGAAGTACTGCACCAGGTTGAAGGTGAAACTGTCGTAGTTGTCGATCATCAGCAGCATATGCGCTCTATCCTATTGATTTCATGAGGGATTTCTTGGCAGCCCTCGTTTTGATACCCGCTTTGATACCCGCTTTTTTGCTCACTGGACAGCCAGTGTCACATGCGGGTGGGGAGTCTGGCGCCTGGGGTGGGCGCAGTAGGTCAATCAGGTCGCTGGCTTACGCCAACGCTGACGGTAGAGGTCTGCTGAGGAAGACAAGAACGCACGCATGGGCAATCATTTTAGCCAATCCGGTAGGCCGCTGTAAGCAACTGGGGTCAGGCCACGCACTTTTCACGTGCAACTCACACAAAAGCTCTCACGCGCGAGCCCTGAAGCGCGGCAATTGATCTCTCAGCCAGAAAATTGCGCGTTGAGAACTGGCGGTCAATAGCGTGCGCCTTACCTGAAATGATGACCCATTGCTTTGGCATCACTTCGCTCCGCTCGAAAAGCCAGTCTCGTCAGGAGCTGGCGCTTGCCCAGATAGTCGCCGCTGATATCGTATGACCATTTTTGTGATGTCAGGATCACCAAGGCGCCCCTCTGCTTTTTTCAATTTCTCCATAGCAGCATCGTAAACATCAGCTTTGCCTGATATTTTAAATGTTTCAACACCCAACTCACAGTAAGCACCCAAGACTGTCTTATTGTTTGCAAACTGGTCACAAGCTGCCACAGCAAGCTCCCGGGCCTGCTCAAGAATTACCAATCTATCTTCCTTCATTAAGCCCGGCGTCTCCGTTGCTCGCGCAATCATGAGAAGAATTCTGTACCGAACCACCGGGCCATCTCGACGGAAGTCTTTTTCAAATATTCGAATCTCTGATTCCGCAACCTCAAACTCACCCAGATCAATAAGATTTCTTATGAGCCGATGTCTGGGAACCCGCTCAGCCGGAGCGATAGACATCATCCTTCTCAGCAATTTATTCTGAATGCGCTTGTCTGGAATGATCGAAAGGCCAGATTCAATATTACACAACTCTCGAATCGTTCTAATTTCGATGTCGTACGTCGGCGATATTTGATCAATCACATTACCGAACAACTCCACAAGTTTATCAACTTCCGAGAATTTATATCTCGAAACAATTCCCGCGATGACTGAGTGACGAACCCGCCAACCATAAATACCCTCACGCGCGCTGACCTCATACTCGTGAATAATGTCTGCAAGATTGCTTAATGTAGCCGACACCTGCCCTGCCTGAATGGATATTAGTCGCATGACCAACTGCCGGTGTACGCGAATGCCTGCATGCTCCATGGCAGCAACCAGTTTGTAAATATCTTGCTCATTTGCACCAAGCCCAGAAAACTCACGCAAAATAATGTCGTCAAATTTCTCGGATGCAAAGATATTTTTTAGGCAAACAAACATGTCTGCCTCACACCGATCGACGAGGCGGCGCCGTTGTTCATATCGAGAAAATCCACCGAACCCACTTTCAACTAATGAACGCACACTTGGCACGGATTCAACCAAAGTCAAGAGCCCATCTATTTCTTGTCCAGTCAACTGCTGCAAAATCAACTCAGAACCCGAGCCATAAATATTCGGCGTTTTTACACGTGGGCCCCAATGATTTCTCGTAGAGACCAGTACAAGTTTTAGTGCACAAATCCCTGCCGCAGACATTCGATCAACAATGTCATTCACTGCGTAAAGATGCGTATGTGCATCATCAATTAACAGAACGCCTCTCCTGGATGATTTGTTTAACTTATTAGCAACATCAAACCAGTCTTGGACAATCAGCGGATGGTCTGTTTTGTGTTCCCAAGCAAGAAAACCTGAATCCTTAAGGCGCAATACTGCCTGCCTAGCTGCCGTAGTTTTCCCGACGCCACTAGCCCCCAACAGAACTGCGCAAATTTTTGCGTCTTGCTTAAGCGACTCCGATATGCCTTGCGCGACTGATCTATCAAAAGTAAATCCTCGCGAAATATCG
Source organism: Burkholderiales bacterium RIFCSPHIGHO2_12_FULL_63_20 (assembly GCA_001770775.1). Taxonomy (GTDB): domain Bacteria; phylum Pseudomonadota; class Gammaproteobacteria; order Burkholderiales; family Burkholderiaceae_C; genus Aquabacterium. Next base: position 104,435 of record MESA01000027.1, on the reverse strand, counting down.
GCATATCTTGCAGGCCATCCATTAAATATCGCACTAAGGTCAGCCTTTTCTGGATTAACCTCCTCCGCAACATTAATTGTGACCGGCCGGAGACTCGCAGCCGTATCAAGCAAATCATCGCTATGCTTTTGCGCGAAAATTGCATCAGGCTGGCGCTTAGCCATTGCAATGAAAAACTCATCAAGCCCTCCAAAAGCAACGCGCAACCCCCTGGCCTCAAACAGAGCAGCCCTATTTTCATCTTTAGAATAAAGAAGCAGCGTTATCCGCCCACCTGACATCGCCTTCTGATGTACTGATATGGCTTTTTGCACCACCTCTCGGAGATCTGGATCTGCCAAAGATTGCCCAATAATAATGACATGACTCCCATCTGTTAAGTCTGAGGCAAATCTTAAATAGAGCGCCTCCCTATAATCTTGGGTCAAGTCGTAATCGAGATCGGTTAGGATCATCCTAGAGGCATGGCCATCTGCAACATCTTTCCCAATTGTCCCATGCAGCTTGAACAACTTGGTTGAGTTTGGGGATCCATGGATAGTAAAGTCAAAGTTTGACGAAAAAACCGTCAACTCTTTGCCCTTCCTTGCATATGCCTCCTCAACGATTTCATCGTAATTTGTTGTGAAAATGCTCTTCCAGCCGTATAGGGCCAAATTTAATATAGCACCTTTAGGGTGAACCCCCTTGAACTCCGCCCTCAAGCAGCGAATCAAATCCGCACGATTTCTTTTCCGTTCGGCCAATCCTGCAATTTCTGCAAGAGTAAGGTTCTCACCGAGAACCTTAAACTCGGAGTCAATTCGATTTATTAGATGCTGAACAGATGGCGCGTCGGAAGGGATCGATGCGCCGGCCCCGAATAAGAGAACCGTCTTTTCTGGGACGATTTCATCAACAAGTTGTTGGATGCTAATTGGCATTTTTATCCTGATTTTTGTTTATCTGGTAATCCAGTCACCACTTAATGTCGCAGCCTGCTCCAGCACCAGCTCCACCGCCGCATCCGCAGCATCAGGCGGGTACTTGTACTTGCGTAAGATTCGCTTGACCATTAACCGCAGCTTGGCGCGCACGCTTTCGCGCTGTGACCAGTCCACGCTGATGTTCTGGCGTAGGTTTTCCGTCAACTCGTGGGCGATTTTCTTCAGCGTGTCGTCGGTCAGTTCGCGCACGGCTGATTCGTTCATGGCCAGTGCGTCGTAGAACTTCACTTCGTCGTCGGTCAAGCCCAGGGTCTCGCCGCGCGATGCCGCCTCCCTGAACTTCTTGGCCATCTCGACCAGCTCCTCCATCACCTGCGCGGTTTCGATGGACCTGTTTTGGTATCGCTTGATTACGTTGCCCAGCAGCTCGGAGAACTTCTTTTCCTGCACGATGTTGGTGGCAAAGCGGCTCTTGATTTCGCCTTCCAACAAGCGCTCCAGCAACTCCACCGCCAGGTTGCGCTCGGGCAGGTTTTTCACCTGGGCCAGGAAGTCGTCGTCCAGCAAGCCAATGTTGGGTTTGTCTAGGCCCACCGCGTCGAAGATATCGACCACGCTTTCAGAAACAACGGCAGAGCTGATGATCTGGCGGATGGCCAGGTCTCGCTGTTCGTCGGTGCGCTTTTGCGCAGAGATGTCTCGCTTGGTCAGGATCACCTTGACGGCCTGCATGAAGGCCACCTCTTCGCGCACTGCCTTGGCCTCGTCCAGCGTGCAGCACAGGGTGAAGGCCTTGCTCATGGCCAATGCCGTATCCGCAAAACGTTTCTTGCCTTCGCGGCCCTGCTCGGTCTTGATGCCCAGCACATGGTTGGCGGCACCTGCCAGGGTCTTGTGGCCACCTGTGAGGAAGCCGCTGTAGTCAAAGCCGTGCAGCATGGCGCGCAACACATCGAGCTTTTCAGCCAGCACGCTGTAGGCCTCGTGGGCATCGACCGTAGGCTTGCCCCGCCCTTTGCTGGCGGTGTATTCCTTCATCGCGGCCTTCAGCTCATTGCCGATGCCGATGTAGTCCACCACCAGGCCGCCTTGCTTGTCCTTGAACACACGGTTCACGCGGGCAATGGCCTGCATGAGGTTGTGGCCCTTCATGGGCTTGTCCACGTACAAGGTGTGCACGCAAGGGGCATCGAACCCGGTCAGCCACATGTCGCGCACGATCACCAAGCGCAGCGGGTCGGTGGGATCTTTGAAACGCTTTTCAAGCCGCTTCTTGACCTGGGCGCTGTAGATGTGTGGGCGCAGCAAGGCCTTGTCGCTGGCCGAGCCGGTCATCACGATCTTGATGGCGCCCTTCTCCGGGTCCGCATCGTGCCAATCGGGGCGCAGCTTGGTGATCTCGTCATACAGGTGCACGCAGATGTCGCGACTCATGGCCACCACCATGGCTTTGCCTGGCTGGACCTTGTCGCGCTCTTCAAAGTGCTTGACCAGGTCGCTGGCCACACTGGCCACGCGCGGTGTGGCGCCAACGATTTTTTCCAGTGCCGCCCAACGGCTCTTGAGCTTGGCCTGGTCGCTCTCTTCTTCGTCTTCGGCCAGCTCATCCACCTCGTCGTCGATGTGGGCCAGCTCGTCCTCTTTCAGGCTCAGTTTGGCAAGGCGAGACTCGTAATAGATGGCCACCGTGGCGCCATCTTCCTTGGCCTGCTGCATGTCATAGACATGGATGTAGTCGCCGAACACAGCGCGGGTGTCACGGTCGGTGCTGCTGACGGGTGTGCCGGTGAAGGCCACGAAGGTGGCTTGAGGCAAGGCATCGCGCAGGTGCTGGGCATAGCCCACCTGGTAGCTGATCTTGTATTCGGGCTGCGCGAAGTCAGCCGTGGATGCCACCACAGTGCTGTCGCCATCGCTCGTGACGACTGCGGTGGCGTAGCTCTTCCCAGCCTCTGGCTTGAGCTTGCGGGTTTTCAGCTTTGCCTCGAAGCCATATTGCGTGCGGTGCGCTTCGTCAGCGATCACGACAATGTTGCGGCGGTCGGACAAGACCGGGAACATGTCTTCGTCTTCACCTGGCATGAACTTTTGGATGGTGGCGAAGACGATGCCGCCGGATGGCCTGTTGGTCAGCAGTTGACGCAGTTCTTGCCTCGTGGAGGCCTGCACGGGTTGTTCGCGTAACAGATCCTGCGCCAGGCTGAACACACCGAAGAGCTGGCCATCCAGGTCATTGCGATCCGTGATGACCACGATGGTGGGGTTGGCCATCGCGGGCTCTTGCATCACCCGGGCGGCAAAGCAGGTCATGGTGATGCTCTTACCACTTCCTTGCGTGTGCCAGACCACGCCACCCTTGCCTTGGATGCTTGCCGGGCTGTCGGTGCGCGACGCGGCGACCACGTGCTCAATGGCGGCGCGCACGGCGTGGAACTGGTGGTACCCGGCGATCTTCTTGATCAGAGCGCCGTCATCCTCAAACAGCACGAAGTAGCGCAGGTAATCCAGCAGATACTGCGGCGCCAGGGCACCACGAACCAGGGTTTCCAGCTCACTGAACTCGCCCAGCGGGTCAAGGCTCACGCCATCGATGGTGCGCCATTGCATGAAGCGCTCGGCATCCGCCGACAGGGAGCCCAGGCGTGCCTCGGTGCCATCCGAGATGACCAAGACCTCGTTGTACTGGAACACATCGGGGATCTGGGCCTTGTAGGTCTGGATCTGGTCGTAGGCCTTCCAGATGTCGGCGACTTGGTCGGCAGGGTTCTTCAACTCCAGCAGCACCAGCGGCAGGCCATTGATGAACAGGATGATGTCGGGGCGGCGGGTGTGATGCGGTCCCTTGATGGTGAACTGGTTGACGGCCCAGAACTCGTTGCGCGACGCGTCAAACCAATCGACCAGGCGAACGAAGTCACCTCGTGTTTCGCCATCCTTCTGGTACTGCACCGGCACGCCGCCAACCAGCAGCTTGTGTAAAGCCCGGTTGGCCGACAGCAACGAGGGAATGCCCAGGTCCAGCACCTGCTGTAGGGCGTCTTCACGCGCTGCTGTGGGAATGCTCGGGTTCAGGCGCTGGATGGCTTCGCGCAGCCGGAAGGGCAAGATGACCTGGCGGTAGTCGGCGCGCTGAGGGTTGCTGCCGTCTTGCGCAATGTCCAGGCCAGAGTGAACCGCATAGCCCACCTCGGCCAACCAGCCCAGTGCTTCTTGTTCGAGTTGGTCTTCGGTCATTGGCACCCTGATTCTTTACTGCTTGCTTGACACGAGTTAGTTCAAATGTAGTGCGAAGGGATTGGGGGTTCCTGGTCGGCGCTACAGCCTCGGTGAGTCACCGGGCTTTTCGCTTTTAAAGCCCATGCTCACGCCCCGTCAGCCTTTTTATAAGACTGTAACTCGTGGGTTGGCGTACCTGGGAACGCTCTCCGAATCCGGTGCTCCTTGACCAAGGCATCCAAATAGCCCTTGCGCAAACCGTCCGGATCGCGGTTCAGCAGTTCAGCCAACACACTCAGCCGGACATACCTGCCCTCGCAGACGGCCAAGATTACCTCGACCATGGCCTGACGCTCCAGTCGTGCCTTGGCCCTGGGAAGCGCCGCCCGCTCCAAAAGGTCAGCCCTAAGTGACTCAGACAAGACTGCCAGGTCGTCCAAAATGGGTGCGTCAAGCAGGTGCGACATCAAGCAACCGTGCTCGTCTCGACGCGATCCCTCTCCACCCACCTCAGCGACAACCTCCACGGGCGGCACCATCGGGACACCTCGGTCGCTACCGAAGCTATCGACGCTACTACCGGAGCTGATACCGTTACTACCGAAGCTGTCGCCACTACTACCGGAGCTGAACGCCGCCGGAAACACTTGCTCCGGGGAAACGGGGGCAGCACCGGGCAGGTGGTAGACCTTTCCTCGGGATTGCCCCTGAGACAGTAACATCCCGTCCCGCTCCAGACGCGCCAATGCCAGGCTCAGGTCGTGAGGGTGATCCAGACAAATTTCCGTCATGCGCGAGTGGTTGACCACGCCCTCGATCATGGCTGTGGCCAGGATCATCCTGTCGAGCGACTCCACCCGGTCGAACGACTCGCCGAACCGTGCCCGCAACGCCTCCAGCACGGCTGGCGGCAGCAAGTCCAGCATGTGCAATTCCAGCAAGGTCTGCTCGGGTTGGTCCTTCTCCCGCAATAGAGGCTGCCGCCAATGGCGGCTCTGCCAGCCACTGTAAATCTTTGGCATGCCAGAGCCGCCGCGCTCACCCAGGCCGATCAGCAGAAACATTTGGTGGAGGATACGATTGCGGCAGTCACTCTCACCGCCCCGAATCACTTGCTCAAACGGAAGCCTCAGCCGACCGGGATTGCGAAAGCCAAACATGTCAGGCCGCTTCACCACCAACACGGACACACGCCCCGTGTAATCCGCATGCACCAAGGTGTTGACCAGGGCCTCGCGCAAAGCCACATGTACCGGTGTGTCATCTTGACGCTGCCCACCTTTGAGCGAAAACTGAACTTTCAGATCCACTACCAGCTTGCGGTACACCCGCCGATAGAACTCAAACAGATTGCCTGTCCAAGTACCATCTGGCACCAGACGATCTACCCAGCGCAGCTCTGTCTTGGCCTCCGGTCGTTCCTGGTAGTCCAGAAAGTAATGAGGCACGGCTTCTTGAATGGCCGACCAGCACCCGAACATAAGCAACCCTGCCAAGGTCAAACCCTCTTCGCCTGTGATGCGGTCGCGGCGCCAGCCGCGCAAACTCGTCAAAAAAGCAAGATCGTTCTGTTCCAAGTAGGGGTGCCCAGGCTTTTCATCCTTGAGCATCTGGCGGTAGATGCGCAGGCTGTCCATGTCAATGTCTGACATGCCAAAGCCCGAGAGGATGCGAGCATCACGTTCGTCTTCCACCTGCTCCGCGAGCATCCGCTTGACCGTTTCTTCGTCGCACAGTCGGTCGCCATCATTCAGCCGCTTGTAGGTGTGGCCCAGCGGCTGGCCATTGAGATAAACGGGACGTTGTTTGCGTGTAGCCTGCGGGATCTGGATGCTAAGAATCACATGGCCGTCGATCACCACCTCCTGAACATCCGCATCGGTCAACAGGTTGAAGCTGACTTTGCCCGGGTTGTTCAGGTTGTTGAACAGATCGGTCCGCACCTTGGCTGGGTTGGTCAAACCCGCGATACTGAACACACCGGCCTTCTCACGCACGCCCAGCAACACGACGCCGCCGTGGGCATTGGCCATGGCTGAGTAAGTGGGCCAGAAATCCTTGGGCACCTCGCCCTGGCCGTTTTGCCCTTGCGCGAGCTTGCATTCGAGCTCCTGGGATTCGCGCAGCAAATCCAGATCTTCGAGCGTCTTTAGATCAATCATCAGTCCCTCCTCCTGGACACCATCACTCGAGAAGCAGGCTCGGTGTCAGCGGCAGGGGACTTTGCTTGAGCGGCGTAAAGCAAAGGCCGCTTGGCAAAGTCCTTCTCCAGTTGGTTGGCCCTCGACCACATAAACAAGTTGGGCGTCATCCAGAACGCGATGAGCAGCAAAACGGCATTGACCATGCTCTCGCTCACCACACCGATTTTGCCTGACGCGCTGCCAGCAGCAGGATGCCCCGCAAAGACCTCCACACAGAAGATCAGGAACGCTGAAAAGCACAACTCCAACAGCACGATGAAAGTCGCATTGGAATGCTCGCGGAGATGCGTGTAGGTCTCACGCACATCTTTCGAGTTGTTCATCGTTCTGGCTCGTGTCAGCAGCCGGTAGAACCGGTGCAAGGCACGCTCGGTGTCGAAGATTCGAAACAGGGTGACGTATTGCATACCACCCACAAACAGGGTAGGCAAGGCAAACGCCATGAGAGACATTACAGCAGGACGACCTTGCAAGCCAAAGGCACGAGCTGCAAGCATCACCACAGACAACAACATGCCCGCCCACGCCATCGCACCAAGGCCATTACGCCAGGCCTCTCGTGATCGTTTAGCTTTGCGTCCGATTGGCCGTGCGACGTTCAGGTCGGTGGCCGCAGGCTTGGGGCCCTCGGGTTGAGAAGACACGAGCAGGTAACTCAGCGACACCATCATCAACATCAGCCAGATGACCAAACTGCAAGCCATTTCTCGCAGACCCACTGTGACGGAAATCACTTGCAAGGCCAACAATGTGATGACCCAGCCCAGCCAGAAATACCGAACGTGTTGTTCTAGCGCAGACCGACCTGATCGGCCGAAATGGATGACCGTGATGGGCGCGCTGATGATGTACGAATACACTAAGCCGCCAGCAATCAACATGAACGCCACGGCCGACATAGGCAGTGGCTGTTTGCTGTCAGATAAGCTGGTGTGCGCACCGCTATACAAGCGCCAGTCTGCGTACAGCAAGATCGCAGTCAGACACATGGCTCCAACGATGGCACCGGAAAAATATCGTACGAGGTAGGACTCCCACCACCGCGTGTTGGCACCTGTGCTTGTCGATTTCTTGTCGTCGCTCATGGCATATTCTCAATGGCATTCAGCAGGCTTTAGCACGTCGGGTAGGCGCAGTTTGCCGGATATCAAATGGGGAAGGAGAGTGTCGCGAAGTGCGGCCAGGGTTTGCGCCTGGCCATCATTGGCTGCAATGCTGGATTGCACCGCTGAGACCAATCGGCCAAAGGCTTGCGCAACGGAATCTGAAGGAACCACGATGGGGTACCGCCCCAGCGCTTCGTTCTGAATGCGCTGCCGACCGCTCGTGCCCACCATGCTCTGAACAGCGAAGTCCAAGAAGGGCTGATGTTTGCACAGCAGGTACGCAAAGTAATCAGGCAGCGAGCCCTTGGGTCTCAGCACAAGAAACTCCGTTGAACCCCAACCAATCTGGTCATCCTCAAGGAAATCCACAAAGGCGGCCTTGCCGTTCTCCAAACACGGGGTGATGCGCGCCAGAAGGGTATCGCCATTGCGAAACTTCGTTCCAGATCCCAACTCCCGCTGAATCGGGACATCGGTGCGATGGCCACTGGTAGCCACACTGGCCATGTCCAGGTAGGGGGCAAGCGTCCCCTTCTTCAATGGGCGAGAAGGGTTGAACTCGAACGCATCCATCAACGGCATCTGCTTCCACCCATTCGGCACCAAACCCAGCACCGACTCTTCAAACGCATCAGGGAACAACGCAGCGGTGTCCTCGTCCATGCCGTTGGGAGCGAGGCCAGCCTGCTTGGCGCGCACGGGATCGAAATCGACGAACCAGGACTTGAACAGGGCCTGGGCAATGGCTTCCTGCGTGGCGTTGGTTTCGCGCAGAAGGCAAACACGCTCATCAATCGCCCCCAAGAAGCTTGCAAGGGCCCGTTGCTCTTCGATACTCGGAAGGCAAATAGGTAGCGTCTTGATGATGTCTGTATTTATGTTCGGCATCACAGCGCCGACCGCATGAGTTCTGAGCCAGCTAAATGCCTCCTCGCTGGACAGATACATGGCTAGGAATTGCGTGTCTACTCGCTTCGACTGAACGCGTAGCAGCAACGCCCCGGTCCCACATAGCGCACCCTCATATCGTTCATCAACAATCGCTGACAACCCAGTCGCCTGGGCACCTCGACGGGCAAACAAGATGTCACCGATACTTAGTCGATGTCTTGCAAGCTCCGCCGCCTTGTCTGCAGTCACTTGTGGCACGGGCACATCGAGAATGCGTCCTCGACCAATTGCCTCGGTTGGAATGACGGCAATTCCATTGGTCACATAGTCATAGCTATGCAGTTGCGAGCCAAACGGACCAGTTTGGACAATTGCCTCACCGCTTTTGACCAAGTCACCAATGGTGATTGAGCGCCATTCAGAACCCATACCCCAGCCTCCCCAGATTCTGCCGAATCAGCGCATCTAGCTCCGCGCCCTTGGCCATCTGCTCACCCAGCTTCTCCGTGAGCTTTTGCATCTTGTGGGCAAATGTTTCGTCGTTGTCTTCCACCTCTTCTGCGCCCACGTAGCGGCCCGGCGTCAGCACATGGCCGTGCTGGGCAATCTCAGCCAGCTTTACGCTGCGGCAATAGCCGGGCACGTCCTCATAGGCGGCGGCATCGGCCTCGCCTCGCCATGCAGCCACCGTGCCTGCAATGCGCTCAATCACCTCGTCGGTGAACTCGCACTGCACGCGGCTGATCATGCGGGCCAGCTTGCGCGCGTCGATGAACAGCACTTCGCCTTTGCGCTGCTTCTGCTTGGCCAGAAACCACAGGCAAGCCGGGATCTGGGTGTTGAAGAACAACTGGCCAGGCAGGGCAATCATCACCTCGACCACGTCGGCATCGACCATGGCCGCGCGGATCTGGCCTTCATTGTTTTGGCTGGATGACATTGCGCCATTGGCCAGCACGATGCCAGCGCGCCCGGTGGGCTTGAGGTGGTGCAGCATGTGCTGCAGCCAGGCGTAGTTGGCGTTGCCTTGCGGTGGATCGCCGTAGTGCCAGCGAGGGTCGCCTTCCAGGCTGCCGTGCCACCAGTCGCTGATGTTGAAGGGCGGGTTCGCCAGGATGAAGTCGGCCCGCAGGTCAGGGTGCTGGTTCTTAGTGAAGGTGTCGCCGGGCTCGCGGCCCAGGTTGAAGTCGATGCCGCGTATGGCCAGGTTCATGGCGGCCAAGCGCCAGGTGGTGGGGTTGGCCTCTTGCCCGTAGATGGACACATCGCCCAGGTGGCCCCCGTGCGCTTCAATGAAGCGCTCGGATTGCACGAACATGCCGCCTGAACCGCAGCACGGGTCGTACACCTGCCCTTGATGCGGGGCCAGCACAGCCACCAAGGTCTTGACGATGCTCGCGGGCGTGTAGAACTGCCCGCCCCGCTTGCCCTCGGCGCTGGCGAACATGCCCAAGAAGTATTCGTACACCTGGCCCAGCACGTCGCGGGCGGTGCTGGCGTCGGTGCCAAAGCCGATGGTGGAGATCAGGTCAACCAACTCGCCCAGCTTGCCATCGGGCAACTGGGCCCGGGCATAGCGTTTGTCGAGGATGCCTTTGAGCTTGGGGTTCTCGGCTTCGATCAGGCTCAGGGCGTCGTCAATTCGCTTGCCAATGTCGGGCTGCTTGGCAGCGGCACGGATGGCTTCCCAGCGGGCAGGCTCGGGCACCCAGAACACGTTGACCTCGCGGTAATAGTCGCGGTCTTCCAGCTCGGCATCAATGTCTTCCTGGCTGGCATCGCCATAGAAGTACTCATCGTTGGGGTCGCGCAGGCGGGTGCTCAGCTCGGCACGGCGAGCGGCAAAGGTGTCCGAGATGTACTTCACAAAAATCAAGCCGAGCACGAGGTGCTTGTATTCAGCTGCGTCCATGTTGGCGCGCAGCTTGTCGGCGGTGGCCCAAAGTGTCTTTTTGATGTCGTCGATCATGGCTGGGATCTTATCGGGCGTTCTGGCATAGGTGATTGAGCAGGGCGAACCAGGGCTCCGCCATCGTCAGGTGCCGATTTCTCTGCCACTGGAAAACCGCAGCGGCAAGTCAACTATTTCGCTGACAGCGAAATTTACACTATCATCGGGCGTGTTGGTGAGGAAGACAATTCCAGAGTAGTACCCGGACCATTTGGTCTGCGGGGAGGCAACTCCCCAACCTGAACCCCGGCCACGCGATTCGGCGGTAGCGCGCTGATGAACGTACGGCAGAGGTCATAGGCGGAGCCCGCTGGAGCGGCTCCGCGCGTGTGGATATGCAGGGAAAAAAGTCGTCCTTCTTCATTCCTCGTTGCGAGCTGGACCTGCAGCAATTTCGCTGTCAGGCGCGACGAAAGGACTTTGTATGGATACCCGTACCACCAACCGGGGACGACGGTCGAGCAATGCTGTTTGGCAAAGAGGGCTGAAGAAGCTTGGGCTTCTTTTAATGCGCCCTTTGACACCAAAGGTTCTCTTGATGTGGTTGAAGCTTGCAGTAGCAATTTTTCGACTTTTTGATTGAGGGCAACGTGGGAAGTTCGACCCCCTGCTTTTTCCAACTTTGTGGTGATCATCATGTTGCACTCAGCTCTTCGTCATCTTCGTAAGTTTCACGGGATGCGTCAGCAGGATCTAGCTGTGCGGCTCGGAATTTCGAACACCTATCTTTCAGAAATCGAGTCGGGCGTTAAGGCTCACGCCATCACGGTTGATTTGCTGACCCGCTATGCAGAGGTCTTTGATGTGCCTGTGTCTAGCATCATGCTTTTCTCAGAGCAGATCGACAGCGGCAAGCGCAGTGAAAAGCTGCGCGTTGCATTGGCAGCAAAGCTCTTGAAGGTACTTGATTGGATCGATGAGCATGCCGAACACGCCCCATAAGAAACTGAAAGCCGCGCTCAAGCGCGGTTACCGAAAAAACCAGTCAGCCCGATACCCGCTGGAGAAATCGCCGTTGTGGAAGCTGACAAGCTTGCATGTCTTGGCACGGCTGCTGCGCGTTGAACCTGACAGCTTGAAGAAACTTGCCGGATCCCCTGTGTACAACAGATTTGTTGAGCAACCGGGAACAGAAAAGGCACGGGATATTCAAGAGCCAGTCGGCAGCACTATGCGTCTGCACTACCGCATGGCAAGGTTGTTGGACAGCATTCAGCGGCCAGCTTTCTTGCACTCAGCGACACGACGCCGATCAAATGTCTCCAACGCGGAAAGGCATCGATCATCCGGGCCAACCCACGTGATCGTGAAAACTGACATCCGCAAGTTTTACGAGCACACCACTTACTCGCACGTCAAGGCGTTCTTCCACACGGATCTGGGGTGGCCGCTTGACCTGGCCAGAATGCTGGCCAGCGCGTGCACTGTAGATGGTCATCTGCCTACAGGCAGTTGCCTCAGCCCGCTACTTTCATATTTTGTCCACAAACGCCTCTTTGCTGGGATAGAGCAACTGTGTGTTGAGCAGGGCGTGACAATGACCCTTTATGTCGATGACATCACCTTGTCAGGTGCTCGTGCCTCAAAGGCTTTGCTGCATGAGATAAAAGGCCGAATACGGCGGCGCAACCTCGAAACACACAAAGACAAGTACATTGCGCCAGGCACTGTGGGACTGGTCACAGGCATAGCCATTGACGGTGACAAACTCCGGCTCAGAAACAAGCAACACCAGTCGATCGTGAAGATGATTGATGCCGTTGCCGCCGGGGACAAAGCTCAAGCCGACAGCCTCAAGGGCAAGCTGGCCGCAGCAAGCGTTGTAGAGCCCGCAGCGGCCGAACGACTTGCCGTGCGCCTTGAGCGGTGTCTGGCAACGTCAAGCACCGAGCAGTAGGCGACTTGCCCGCAATGTTTTGCATGTGGTCACACCACTCGACGTGTTGACCGCCGTGGCCGCAAAGTTCAATCCACTGGCTGCCGCCTTTTCGGACAGAACCTGTAGACGTTGTGAGCCATCGGTGACGGCGGAGCCAAAGCGGCCTCACCTCTAGAGTGCGGCTCCAGGGCGCTAGATGCCAGCCAATGGCTCACCTGCCAACGCAGTCGGCACGTCGCCAGCCAACGGCCCAAAATGCGCAAGGGCAGGTACATCAGCACCACCGGCACTGTGAGCAAGAGGCTCCGAGCGTCCCAGGCAACCGCTGCGGCCAGGCCGCCAGCCAAGATGACCAGCACCGCCAGCGCATCGCACTTGCGCAGCAACAGTGGTGGATCCTCTGACACGAAGTTCACCTGCCGCCCCGTCGTCAGATTGGCCAGCCCGACCACCCAATCACCCAGCAGCAGCACATTGACCTGATGCCCCCGCCTGGCGGGCATCACCCGGCTGTGCACAACGAGCTTGATGTCACGGCCATCATCGGCGGCGATCCAGAACTCGCGCCGTTCGCGGGCGGGGTATTGCTCGCACCACCGCATCGGCACATTGATGTACCGCTGCACCTCGGCCAACTCGCCTGTGATGTACCAAAACTTGCGCATGTCGGGCCTCCTTGCATTGACCCGACCACGGTCACACGCAAGCTTGGCGAGTCAACCCCGGTCATCAGCGATGCCGGGCACACATCAGTCGTCGGTTGGCTCGCTGAAGACGCCACCAGCGGCGGAGGTGCCGCCTTGCGGGCGCGGCGGCTTGGGCTGTGCGCCAGTTTCAAAGATGAGCCCTTGCAGCGCCAGCATGCGCAGCCGCTGGACGCGTTTGGGGCCCTTGCGAAAGCGCACCAGGTCGGCATGTAGCAGCGGCGCACTGTCTTGGTCAATCGCCACGTAGATCACCAGCTCGGATTCATCGGTACGGCGCGTCACCGCCGCTGCTCCACCTGGGCCACGGCATCAAGTCCTGCCTCGGCCTCAACCCGCCCCTGTCCCGCAAGCTGAAAGCCGCGCACGTTCGCATAAAGGGGCTCGGCCAACTCCAGCAAGCTGTGCCGGGGGAGCGCTTCCTTGATGTACTTCTTGAATATCTGGGCGCCCCCGCCTGTCAGCACGACGTTGTCAAACCGTTGTGTATCGCCGATTTGACTGAGCATCGCGCCCACGGCTTGGTGAGCCACGGTCATGGCCAAAGGCTTGAACTTCTCGATGGAATAGGGCTTGCCATACAAGGTCAGTGGACGTTCCTTGCGGAGCGCCAAGTCGATGGCATCCAGATGCAGGTAGATCGCACCGATGTCATGCGATATCTCGCGCGCGATGATGCGCAGCATGTTGTTGACGCCACGATCCACCGAATGGCTCTTGCGGATCAACAGCCTCATGCCGCGTGTGGACACCCAGTCAAAGGTGCGAGTGCCCACATCAATGATCAAGCTGTCCTGGTGCTGAATCTGATCGAGCACGCCTTGCTGTGCTGCGTAAGTGACCAGTGCCCCTTGCGGCTGCGCCACGGCAAGCGCCCTTTTGACCAGAACCTTGCGGCCCCGCCCAACCGCGTGCTCGCCCTCGGCCAGCTTGACCAGGCTGTCTTTCTTGTCCGCGAAATAGGCCACCGGCAGGCCCACCACGAGCAGGTCGATGACCTCGACGTTCATGTAATACAGCGCGCCGCGCATCAAGGCCAGGTACTCAGGCGTGGTGATGAAATCCTCGCCCTTCAACGTTGACCGCCATGGCTCAAGGGCCAATTCAATGTCTGGCCCAACCTCGTAGAAGTGAGGGCCCATTGGCACCGCGACGGTGTCGCGCCGACCACCCAACCCTTGCATGGTGGTGTCGCTTGAGCAGAACTCAGCCATCGATAGAAAGCTGCCGCATTCAATGCAGTCGCCATCAACTCGGCGGATGTACTTGGTGATGCCGTATCCAACATCAATAGCGCGCACGATGCTCATGAAAGTCCCCAAAGAAGAACAGATGCTGATGAGGGTGCGCAAAGGCGGGTCAGCCAGCCACTGGCAATGGACGCTGAATGGGGTGGATTTCGGCATCAGCCTGATCAATGGCATCGGACCCAGTCTGGCTCAGCCCCAAATACGCACGGACCACGCTCAACCAGGGCGATGTCAAGCGCATAGATGGTCTGATTGCGGTCAGCCTGTAATCGGGCGCATTTCGCTTGGCCAGACCGGTTTCGGAGAGAGAGGTATCGCGAAGCCTTGTCAACCCCAAGGGCGCGCAGGGCAAGTCATCGGCGATCCGGGGTAATGGCGGGATAACGGCACTTTTTGCGCTTGCATTGAGGTGCCGCCTAGCGCATGCTTTGATGGCGTCAAGCCGGTAGCTTCCACACCGGGCGCATCGGTCGCCAAAGGAAGCCCTGGAGTCGTGACGCGATGTCACGCTGGACCTTGAGTCCGAAGTGTCCCCGCTGGCCATCACCAAGATGGTGGTCAGCTTGTTTGCGGCACGCATGCCTGCGTGTCAACGTGGATCCACGTCGGTCTTGAACCGACGATGCTTGCCTTGCGCCCATAGAGGCCCTGGCAAACGGCGCGCGCTCTCGCGACGCCCGTGATCCCCTTCGCCCCGCCCCACGCATTGCTTCGAGCATCCCTTGTTATGTCGGCCCGACCGACAGCTTGCGGATTGGCGTGAACAGACCCTGCACCGCGTTGGCTTCGGTGCCATCAGACGGTCTGGCGGCGGCGTTCGATGTGGGTGCCTTGATTGGCATCCCGTACGGGTGACGCCCGTGCAACTTTGCTGCGCAGCCTTCCGGCCAGACCGGTCGATCTGCGGTTCGCCCCGAGCGAGCAGCCACGTGTGCCTGACACCGTGTGCACGGCGTTCACTTTTACGACTGGCCTGGCGGCGGCTTTGTTCGCAACCGAATGCTGACCTTGCGTGCGATGGGATGCACGCGCCTCTCTCAACCCCTTCAACCGTTGACTGCACGAAATGGACTGATCATGACCAAGACTCAAACGCCGCCTGTTGAACTGGACAGGCTACCCCTTCAGCCACAGCGCTGGAAATACGTTCTGGCGCTGATCCTGGAGCGCCACAACTGGCGCCATTCCACGAAAAGCAAAGGGGTGTCGCACGCCACGATGGAGGAGCGCAGGCAGTTTTGCTTCCGCATCTTTTCGTTCCTGCGAGACAACCCAGTCAAATGCTTCAAGCTTGATCCGCGCTCATTCAGCGGGCGGCATGTTGACCTGTTGATGGCAGATTGGCGCCAGCGGGCTGAGCGTGGCGAGCTTGGCGCGGCGACGCTGCAGAAGTACCACAGCTTCCTCACGACCTTTGCGGGATGGATCGGCAAGCCCAAGCTGGTCAAACCACTGAGCGCCTATTTCGCCGACCCGGCGTTGATCACGCGCAGCTACATTGCGACCGTGCCAAAGGGCTGGCGAGAGCGCGGCGTGGATGTCGATCAGGTGCTGGGCCAGGTCGAACGCCATGATCTGCATGCAGCGGCCTCACTGCGGCTGATGCAGGCGTTTGGATTGCGGTTCAAGGAAGCCTGCATGCTGCGCCCCCATGCGGACGTGCTGACTGCCGTGCAGGCTGGTCAGGCAGGATGCGACACGGCGCTGTACCTCTTCACGCACAGGGGGACGAAGGGCGGGCGCAAACGCTACGTGCCCATCGATACCGACGCACGCCTGCAGGCCATCAAGCTGGCGCAAGGCTTGGTCATTGGGCAGAGCGACAGCATCAGTGATCCACAACTGACCTTGGTTCAGGCGATCCGTCACCTGCGCTATGTAATGGAGCGCTTCGGCGTGACCAAGAAGGCCTTGGGCGTGGTGCCGCATGGCCTCCGGCACCAATACGCTGCGGATGAATATCGGGATGCAACGGGATCGGCTGCGCCGGTCAATGGCGGCGAGGCGGTGGACCGCACGGTAGACATGGCTGCAAGGCAAGACATTGCAGCGAAATTGGGCCATGGGAGACCTCAGATCGTCAACGCCTACCTCGGATCGTCGGCCTCCTCATCGTCAGCAGGTGGTTCAGCATCGCACCCTGCACCCATCACGACCGAGGAGAACCCATGCCCCGCCATCTGCGCTCATCGCACACTGCCTTACCTTTAGTTGCAGTTATCATCTTTGAAAATCAGATGCAGGAAGGGGATTCGATGGCAGTCGAGGCGATATATAGCTTTCTCACGTACCCGAAGAGGAGCCATGCCGAAGAAGCGAGCATGTCCGGCACGGAGATCCCTTTAGATGATGGCAAGCTTTGCAAGATGCTTCGAGACATCTTCGACAACGCTGGCAAGGACTGCAATGTTCCCGTCATGTTCACATCCGACGGAGACAAGCAGGAAAATGCAGTCCGCAGTGAGCTGCTTGCGCTGCTGGAGACCCCTGGTGTGGCGACTGCCGCGCCACTCGCCAGCCGACTTCAGAATGCTACCTCTGGCACGTCCGGCATGGGGCTATTGTTCATTTGTATGGGCCAGGGCGCCGACCACACACGCGTCGTCATTTCTCGCTTCCCCGCCGACGAGGGGGTAGTTGCCGAAAAATCGACCAGTAAGCTTACCGTCCAGTTCGTAGAGCAAGTGTTTCTCAAGAGTGCCTTCTCATACAAAGCTGCAACCTATACGTCGAACGGCAAGCCGAACCAACTTTGGTCCGGGCACGTTGTAGACAAGCAAATTAACCACGGCAGCAAAGCCGTCGCTGACTACTGGATCGTCGACTTCCTGCGCTCCGAGTTCTCAACAACCGCCGCACAGGGAACAAAGCGCTTGGCAAGCGCATTACGGGCAGCCATAGCGGCCACGACGACCATGGAGATCAAGAGCGAGATCACTTCAGCAGCTCATCTGGCTGGCAACCTCCCCAAGAAAGCGATGACCATTGCAGATTTTTGCGACAGCTTTCACTTCTCTGAACGGACAAAGCAGGCGATTTTGTCCAAGGTCAATCCAGCACGCCTTGTCCACGAGAAGTTTCGGTTCGATGCAGCTGAATTCTCGCGTCACCTTGCCTACAAGCAAGTCGAACTCGACAATGGCGCCGTACTCACTGCTCCAGCCGACAAATTCGAAGAATGCTTTAAAGAAACGAAGCGCAAAGACGTTCATACTTTTTCCACGACCGGCGCAGTCGTTGATGAACGCTTGAAGAAGACGAAATGACCGACGAGGAACTTCTTGCGGAATACCGCGCTCGCCACATCGGGATACTGCAATCGTTGGCCGAGCGACTCACCTCGCACCTACAAGACATGCTGAAGGACATACCCCGCATCGACAGGGTCTCAGCTCGTGCCAAAAGCCCGGACAGGTTCTTGGCAAAGGCCAACAAATTACAACCTGATGGGGGGCGCAAATACGAGCACCCTTTCGATCAGATACAAGATCTTGTGGGCGCTCGGGTCATCGTCTTTTACAAGCAAGATGTGGAGGTGGTCAGCGAGGAGATTGATCGCTACTTCCGTCGAATCGAAAGCAAAGAGCTCATCCCAGACTCTGTCAACGAATTCGGATATGTAGGCAAGCACTTCATCTTGGCATTCCCGGAAGATCTGTTTGACGATGGTGCGGATCGAGGAAAGACACCGCAATTCTTCGAGTTGCAGGTCAAAACGCTTTTCCAACACGCCTGGAGCGAAGCCGAACACGATCTCGCATACAAGCCCAGCGACCCATTGACACCGTTGCAATGCCGCCAAGTGGCCTTCACAGCGGCGCAGGCTTGGGGCGCCGACCAGATCTTTGCCCAACTCCACGATGAGCTAAACGGGACTAGCAGTCACTGAAGGTGCTCCGCCAAACGCGCCTTTGACCACACGTTCCCTGATCGAACCAATCCACGCGAGTAGGTTTGGATATACGACAGCGTGAACGCCAATGCTGTGCAAGAAATTCACGGCAACTGACCTTTGTCCGACACCACTCCGTCCAACCAATCAGCCCAGGCTTGCATCATCTGCCGCCGTTCCGGCAAATAGTCGGCATGGTTGTAGGCGGCCTTCACGCGGTTGCGCTCGGTATGCGCCAATTGCAACTCGATGATTTCGGATCGATAGCCCATCTCGTGCAGGCGCGTCGAGGCTGTGGCCCGGAAGTCGTGGCCGGAGACTTCCCCGGTCGCAAAGCCCATGATGGAAAGGGCCCGGTTGATCGTGGTGCCGCTCATCACGTCATGCGGGCGTCGGGTGTTCGGGAACAGGCAACGTCCTTCACCAGTGACTGTCTTCAATTCTCGCAAGGCCTCAATGGTCTGCCTCGCCAGTGGCACGATGTGCATGCGGCGCATCTTCATCCTCTGGGCAGGAATGCGCCACTCGGCTTCCTCCAGATGGAAGTCAGCCCATTCGGCATGCCTCACTTCAGTGGTGCGAACAAAGGTCAGCAGCAAGAGTCGCACAGCAATGATGGTGGTGCGGTGCCCGCCGTACACAGCGAGTCGCTTTTGTAGGTCTGCGATGTCTTCTCGTGACAGCGGCTTGCTGTGCTCAACGGGTGGCCGAATGACGGCACCACGCAAAGGCGCTGCCGGATCAAGGTCCGCGCGCAGCGTTGCGACGGCATAGCGAAACACCGCCGAGCACCACTGGCGCAAATTGAGCGCCACGGTTTCCGCGCCGCGCTTCGACGCGCGGTCCAGGATGGCCAGGACGTCTGCCGATGTCACGGCTCGGATGGGCAGTCGCCCGATGCGCGGGTAGATGTCCGTCTTCATGCCCCGCTCGATTTGCAGCAGGTAGTAGGGCGTCCAGCCACCACGCTTTTTCTCGATCCACTCCTGCGCGATGGCCTTGAAGGTGTCGCGATTGCTCGCGATGGTCTGGCGGCGCCCGTTCTGTCGATCATGCGCGGGGTGCTGCCCCTTTTTGATCAGTTCGCGCGCGTCGTCGCGGACCTTGCGCGCCTCGGACAAGGTGATGGTCGGGTAGTCTCCAAGCGCAAACAGGTTCTCTTTGCCATCGATGCGATACCGGTAGCGCCAGAGCTTCGAGCCGTTGGGCTTGACCTCCAGGTACAGGCCATTGCCATCAGAGAGCTTCAGCGGCCTTTCGCTGGCCTTGGCCTGACGGATCTTGATGTCGGTGAGTGGCATGGCTGCTCCGCTGAATTCCCCGGCGCGCACGTGCGAGCCGACCTGAATTCATCTTTGCAGCCATGCCTGGCGCGTCAAGATCAGTGGGTGCAATGCTGCTTACAAGGCACCGTCAGACGGGTACTTTGGCCATGGAAACGGCCCAAAATCGATACCCGCTTTGATACCCGCTTTTTTCCGGGATGAGAGGGGCTTTGGTGAGACGTCAAGAGCCAAGCTCCCCAGGAGAACGCTGGATTTTGGGCCTGCATGGGACGCCAGAAAACGACCTTGGGGCTGGTCGATCATCAGCAGCATGGGCACGATCCTGTGTCGGGATGTGGTTCATGGAATGGCCTTGCACCATCCCTCAGTGTGTCCCCCTCGGAGACCCTTTGGAGGCGTCAGCTGCGGTGGGGTGCCGCGCGCGCAGGGTCATGCAGTGTGGCTGGCGTCACCGCCACCAACGGGCATTCAGGCGAAAGAGATCCGAGGGTTGCTGCATGGCGCTCATTCTACATGGGCGCCAAGGCGGGTGCCAGGCCTCAGGCGTGCGCCTGCAGCCACTGTGTGGCGTCCGGGACATCGAGGGGGCGGGCGAAGTGGTAGCCCTGCAGGGCGTGGCAGCCGGCTGCGCGGGCGGCCTCGGCATGGGCAGCGGTTTCGACGCCTTCGGCCACAACGTCGAGATCGAGCACGGCGGCCAGGTCGCAGATGGCCTTGACCACGGCCACCGCATGCGACTCGGGCATGGGGTCGATGAGGCTGCGGTCGATCTTGACGGTGTGCAGCGGCAGGCTGCGCAGCATGTTGAGCGAGGAAAATCCGGTGCCGAAGTCGTCGAGGGCGACGTCAACGCCCTGCTGACGCAGCTGGCTGATCTGCTCACGGGCCTGGTCCATGTGGGCGACGGCGGCGGTTTCGGTGATCTCCAGGGTCAGCCACTGCGGTGGCAGCTGGAACTGCTGCAGGGTCTTCATGACGGCCGCCGGGAACTGGACGTCGAGCAGTTGCAGGGGCGAGACGTTGACGGCGACGGGCACCAGTGGCAGCCCCTGCTCACGCCACTGCGCCATCTGGCGGCAGGCCTGGGTGAGGATGAGGGCGCCCAGCGGCACGATGAGGCCGTTGCGCTCGGCAGCCGGGATGAAGTCCAGCGGGCTGATGCGGCCGACGCCCGGGCGGTCCCAGCGCACCAGGGCCTCGAAGCCGACGAGGCGGTGGCCCTGGGCGGCCACCTTGGGTTGGTAGACCAGGACGAACTCGTCTTTCTCGAAGCCGGCACGCAGGGCCTGTTCGGCATCGAAGAAAGCGGCCAAGCCGTTGCGCGCCGTTTCGGTGGCCCACTGCACCGAGGTGCCGGGCAGGCGTTTGGCGTCGAGCATGGCGGCGTTGGCGGCCTGCAGCAAGGCGTAGGGACTGTTGGCCGCCCCCGGGTGCAGGGCCACGCCCATGGACACGTCGAGGAAGAAGCGGTGCGCGCTGAGGGTGAGGGGCTGGGTCAGCAGGGCCTGGATGTCTTCGGTGAGCTGGCGCGCGGCGGCTTCGGTGTCCGGGGCCACCAGCAAGAGGGCGAACTCGTCTTCGCCCAGGCGCATCAGGTCGGCGCGCTCGCCCAGCGTCTGCAGGAGCTGGGTCGACAAGGCCTTGAGGACCTCGTCGCCCACGGCCGGGCCATGGGCGTCGTTGAAGAGCTTGAAGCGGTCGACGTCGAGCAGGATGAGGGCGAAGGCGGGCTGCTGCGGGTCGTCGAACAGATCGCGCAGGCGCTGCAGCAGGGCGCTGCGGTTGTGCAGGCCAGTGAGTTCGTCGTGGGTGGCGTGCCACATGAGCGCGCGGGCCGCCTCGTGCTGGGCGGTGTCGTCGGAGACGACCACCTGCAAGGCGGGCTCGCCATCCCACTCCACATTCCAGGCCTTGTAGCGCAAGTAGAGCTGGCGGTTGTCGAGCGAGGTGCGCTCGCCTTCCCACTCGGCCAGCGGCAGGGAGCCATTGTTCACCTGCGCGAGCAGTTGCTGGATCGGCTTGCGTGCGGTCGAGGGCGTGGTGAGGTTGAGCCACTCGGGCGAGAACACGCGGGGGGCCTGATCGACCCGGTCCATGCCATAGATGCTGCGGAAGGCCGGGTTGACGTAGACCACATGGTCGGCAATGACCACGGCCACGCCTTGTGGCGAGCGGTCGGTGAGCTGGAAGAAGCGGTCACGCACCCGCCGACCCGCTTCGGCGGAACGGGTCAGCGCGGCGTACATCAGGGACATGGCCAGCATCAGCCGCAACACGGTGGCCACGGCGGTCTGGGTCATGGCCCCTTGGTCGCCGGGCTGGAAAACAAAGTTGAACTGGTTGAGACCGGCCAGCACCAGCAGCACGCCGGTGAACCGCTCACCCGGGCCTTGCTTGCGCAGCCAGTTGGCCACGATGAAGCTGATGGTGATGTTGATGGTGGCCGAGCCGGCCTGGGCCAGGCCCATGTCGTGGCCCATGATGGCGCCATGCGCCAAGAGCAGGGCGACGAACAGAATTTGCAGGTGACGCCGGCTGACGTGGCGCCCCGAGAGCAGGCCGATCCCCTTGACCATCAGGATCAGGCACAGGGAGGGCACCACGGACAGGCCCATCAGGCCCATGACCTGCCACACGGGCTGGGGACTGCGCGCGGCCAGATAGGACAGCGGGTAGGCGGTCCAGATCAGGTGCGACAGACCCAACAGCGCCGTGAACGACTGCTTGCGGTCATGACGCCAGACCAGCAGCAAGGCCACGCCGGTGGCCAAGGTGACGGCGATGTAGACGGAGAAGACGTACGGCACAAGGCGACAGGTGGGGATGAGCTCCTGATCGTGCCAGAGGTCAAGGCGCCTGAGCACCCCGACTTTCACTGAGGCAAAGCGGCCACAAACCGCTTCGAATCAGGACATAGTGCTCACAATCCCTGCTCGACCATCTCGGCAGCGCGGATCACGGCGCGTGCTTTGGCTTCGGTTTCTTGCCATTCGAGCTCGGGCACGGAGTCGGCGACCACGCCGGCGCCGGCCGCCACGTACAGGGTCTGGTCCTTGATGACGCCGGTGCGGATGGCGATGGCCACGTCCATGTCACCGGCGAAGCTGAGGTAGCCGACAGCGCCGCCGTAGACACCACGCTGCACGGGCTCGAGTTCGTCGATGATCTCCATGGCACGGATCTTGGGCGCACCGCTGAGGGTGCCGGCCGGGAAGCTGGCGCGCAGCACGTCCAGGCCGGTCATGCCGTCTTTGAGGGTGCCTTCGACGTTGCTGACGATGTGCATGACGTGCGAGTAGCGCTCGATGCCGAAGGCCTCGGTGACCTTGACGGTGCCGGTTTTGGCGATGCGGCCGATGTCGTTGCGGGCCAGGTCGATCAGCATGACGTGCTCGGCGCGCTCTTTGGGGTCGGCCAGCAGTTCGGCTTCATTGGCGACGTCCAGCTCGGGTGTGGCGCCACGCGGGCGGGTGCCGGCGATGGGGCGGATGGTGACGGTCTGGCTGCCGTCCTTGTTCTTTTCCTGGCGCACCAGGATCTCGGGGCTGGAGCCGACGACATGGTGGTCCCCCATGTCGTAGTAGTACATGTAGGGGCTGGGGTTGAGCGAGCGCAGCGCGCGGTAGAGCGTCAGCGGTGAGGCGGTGAAGCGCTTTTGCAGGCGCTGGCCGATGACGACCTGCATGCAGTCGCCGGCGGCGATGTAGTCCTTGCACTTGAGGACGGCGGCTTCGAAGTCGTCTTTGGCGAAGTGGCGCTCGACCGAGAAGGATTCGGTGGGGGCGACCGGGGGCACGGGCACGACGCTGTTCAGGCGCGCTTGCAGTTCACTCAGGCGGGCCTGGGCGCGGGCGTAGGCGCCGGGTTGGCTGGGGTCGGCGTAGACGATGAGGAAGAGGCGGTCGGCGAGGTTGTCGATGACGGCGAGCTCTTCGCACTGCAGCAGCAGGATGTCCGGGGTGCCGATGCTGGGGGTGCTGGGACGCTGGGCCAGACGGGGCTCGATCAGGCGCACGGTGTCGTAGCCGAAGTAGCCGGCCAGGCCACCGCAGAAACGTGGCAGGCCCTGAGGGACTGCGACCTTGAAGCGTTGCTGGTAGGTGGCGATGAAGTCCAGCGGGTTGCCCTGGAAGGTTTCGACCACCTGCCCGTCGGTGACGACCTCGACCTGACGGTCGGTGGCGCGCAGCAGGGTGCGGGCCGGCAGGCCCACGAAGGAGTAGCGCCCGAAGCGCTCGCCGCCCACGACGGATTCGAGCAGGAAGCTCAGGGGCTGGCCCTGAGTGAGCTTGAGGTAGAGCGACAGCGGGGTGTCGAGGTCAGCCAGAGCCTGGGCGACCAGGGGGATGCGGTTGTGGCCTTGGGCCGCCAGGGCGTTGAAGTCTTGTTCGGTCAGCATGGGTGTGATCTCGGTGGGGTCCCTCATCGACGCGGTGCGCGATGACACCGTGCGGGGGACAGGCAAACAGCGGTCGGCGGCACCCATCGAGCCCGATCAGGGCAGGTGCGCCGGTTCAGGCAGGCGCAGCGCAGCGACGCCAGGGCCAGGCTCCCCGGTCGTGCGGACCTTTGATCTGTTTGCGAGAGATGAACATCGGGTCAGTGTAGCAGCGGGGGGGGGCCCCGAAGTGAGGGGGGCCAATGGGCCTCTCACTGACTTGCGGCAAGGGCAAACCACCTTTCCCCTGATACGCCCGGCGATCAACAATCGCCGTGTCCCGAACTCTGCTGTACTGCCATGTCACTGCCTGCCGATGTTGCTCAACGCCTGGGTGCCGCCCTGATGCGGGGCTGCCTGGGTGCCTGCGTGATGATGGCCCTGCTGAGTGCCACCGCCGTGCGTGCCCAGTCGGCCGAGGCGTTCGGGGTGCACTACGCACCCACGCTGAACGTGGAGGGGCGCGATCTGACCCTCAATGGCACCGGTGTGGCCTACCGCGCCCTGGTCAAGCTCTATACCGTGGGCTTGTACCTGCCCGCCAAGGCCCACCAGTCCTCGGAGGCGCTGGCCCAGAGCGGCCCCAAGCAGTTGCGCTTTGTGTTGTTGCGCAGCATGCGAGTGGACGAGGTGGGCAAACTGATCACCCGGGGGATCGAGCACAACTCCAGCCGCCAGGAGTTCTTTCGGCTGATTCCGGCCATCCGCGCGATGGGCGAGCAGTTCTCACGGATGAAGCGGCTGAATGCGCAGGATGTGTTCACGATCGCCTACATGCCGGAGCGGGGCACGGTGTTCCTGGTCAACGACGACCCGGTGGGCGCAGCGATCGCCGATCCGCAGTTTTTCCCGGCCATCCTCAAGGTGTGGCTGGGGAGTGACCCCGCGACGACCGACTTGAAGAACGCGTTGCTGGATCACAAGGCCCAGCCGGTGCTCAGCGCGCTGGAGTGAGCCCCGGCGCTCTCAGGCCGTGAGGCCCTGGCCGCCTCAACCCTGCCAGCGGGACCAGGGCACGGCGTCGAGCCGGTCGACATGCGCCAGCGCGGGCACCTCGGCGATGGGGTGGCCGTGGTTGTAGCCGTAGGTGACGAGGATGATGGGGCAGCCGGCCGCGCCGGCGGCCTGCGCGTCGTTGCTGGAGTCGCCGACCATGACGGTGTGGGCCGGTGACGTGCCCAGGGCTTCGCAGGTTTTGAGCAAGGGGAGCGGGTCGGGCTTTTTGCGCGCAAAGGCGTCGCCACCAAACACGTGTTGGAAGTGCCCGCGCAGGCCCTTGCGCTCGAGCAGTTGCTCGGCGAACGCGGTGGGCTTGTTGGTGAGGCAAGCCAGGGGCAGGCCCAGGGCGCGCAGTTGCGCCAGGCCTTCGGGTACGCCGGGGTACACATCGGCATGCAGGCCGTTGAGACGGGTGTAGTGGCCCTGGTAGTGCTGCCAGGCCTCGGGCACGGCGGCCACCGCTTCGGGGTCGTCGTCGGGCAGGCCCCAGGCGTGGGCCAGGGTGCGGCGCAGCAGGTCTTCGGTGCCTTTGCCGACGGTGAGCTCGACAAAGGCGCGGTCCACCCGGGCGATTTCAACGGGATGGCAACCCAGGTCGGCCAGGGTGTGGTGCAGGACGACGACGAAGTCGCCCAGGGTGTCGACCATCGTGCCGTCGAGGTCGATGATGGCGGCGTGGAAGAAAGGTGCGAGCAGGGTCATTTCTGAGCGGGTGTGACGGTTTCCAGCACGAGCTCCACGCGCCGGTTGGCGGCGCGGTGGGCCTCGCTGTCATTGGGTTGCAGTGGCTGGGTGTCCGCAAAACCGGTGGCGCGGATGCGCTCCGGCGACACGCCCAGGGCAATGAGCTGACGCACCACACTGCCCGCACGGCCACCGGAGAGCTCCCAGTTGGAAGGGTAGCGCTCGTTGCGGATGGGCACGTCGTCGGTGTGCCCTTCAACGACGATGCGCTGATTCGGCATGGCATTGAGCGCCGGCACCAAGGTGGCCAGCACGTCGGCACCGGCGCCGATCAGGTCCGCCTGGCCTGAAGGAAAGAGCATCTCGCTGCTGATGCGAAAGCTCACCACGCCGTCGCTGACCACCACCTCCACGCCGTCACCCAGTTGGTCGAGTGGCAGGCCGGCGAGCGGGTCTTTCTCGCGGGTCTCGACCAGTTGGTTGAGCTGCGGACGCAGGCTCAGCGGCGCCTGGGCGCGGGGGGCCGCAGGGCCGCCCGTGCCGTCGCCCTGGCCTGCGTCTTCTGAGGCGGGCTTGGCAAAGGCCAGCATCACGACCATCATGACCAGCAGCAGGGTCATGACGTCCAGGTAGGTCAGCAGCCAGCTTTCTTCTTCGCCCTCGCCTGCGGCCTGGATGTGCCAGCGCCCGAAGCGGCCTCGGCCACTGGGGGGCGTTGTGGCGGGGGGCCTTTCGGGGACCTCGGGGATCTCGGGCAAAGGGGGCGGCGTCATCGCGGGGCGGTGGTTCAGCGCTTGCGGGCCGCCGTCTTGGGGCCGCTGCGGGCGTCCGACAACTCGTCGTCGATCTGGGCCACGAAGGACTTGAGCGTCTCGCGCATCAGGCCGGGGTTGTGGCCGGCGCTCATCATCGAGATGCCCTCCAAGATCATGTTCATCAGCGCCAGCCGGCGTTCGGTGCGGCGCTCCAGGCGCAACGCCAGGGGCTTGAACACCATGTTCGACAGGATCACGCCGTAGAGGGTGGTCAGCAGGGCGATGCCCAACTGCGTGCCGATGCCTTTGACGTCACCGGCGCCCAGCAAGTCCATCAGGTTGATGAGGCCCAGCAGGGTGCCCAGCATGCCGAAGGCCGGGGCGTAGGTGGCCATCACCTTGAAGATCTGTGCCTCGGCGGCTTCCTGTTGTTGCAGGCGCAGCATGCGCCAGTGCAGCAGGTCCTGGATGTACTCGTCGGGCGTGCGGTCGATGACCAGTTGCACGCCTGTGCGCAGGAAGGGGTTGGTGACGGTGGTCAGCGCCTTCTCGACCGCCTGCAGCTCGCCGCGAATCCACAGCCGCGAGATGTGCACCAGCTCCTCGATGTGCTGGGCACTGTGCAGGCGGTCCTGCTTCAAGGCGGTAGAGGCCAGGCGAAAGCTGCGCAGCACCTCGCCGGGTGGGTAGCTCATGAAGGTGGCCGCCAGCGTGCCCCCCACGACCACGGCCAGCCCCACCGGGTCGACAAAGCGCATGGGGCTGTCGGCGCCAAACAGGACGATGATCGCCAGGAAGAGCACCGTGGCGAAGATACCGATCAAGCCAGAGGGGTTCATGCGGGTGGGCTGCGCGCGGTCACGTGCCAAGGAAATGGGGACGAATCCGAGTGTAGCGCGGCGGCCTTTCAGGCAGACTGGGCAGCAGGAGGTGTGCACCGAGATGTCCCCAACATGGCCTTGTCCCGCCTTGCGGGTGATTGAGCGCGGCTGGCTGTCGTCCAACAACGTGCTGTGCTTCGACGAGGAAGGCGCCACCGTGGTGGACACCGGCTACGTCACCGACGGGGACCAGACCGTGCGCCTGATTGATGCTGCGCTGGAGGGCCGTCCCTTGCGGCGCATCGTCAACACCCACTTGCACTCCGACCACGCCGGGGGCAATGCCGTGTTGCAGGCACGGCACGGTTGTGCCATCTGGATTCCGCCTGGCGAGCACGAGGCCGTGGCCGAGTGGGACGAGGACCGCCTGAGTTACCGGGCCACCAGCCAGCTGTGCCCGCGTTTTCACCCCGACCACATCTTCCAGCCACACGACACCCTGCGCCTGGCCGGTGAAGACTGGGCGGTGCTGCCGGCCATGGGTCACGACCATGCCATGGTGATGCTGTGGTGCGAGCGCCTGGGCGTCCTGGTGTCGGCCGACGCGCTGTGGCAACAGAGCTTTGGCGTGATCTTCCCGGAGCTGGCCGGGGTGTCGGGCTTTGCCGAGCAGGGGGCCACGCTCGATCTGATCGCCGACCTGGACCCGCGCTGGGTCATCCCCGGGCATGGCGCACCGTTTCACGAGGTGGCGCCGTCGCTCGCCGCGGCCCGCTCGCGCCTGCAGTGGTTGCAGGAAGAGCCGCGCCGCCACACCGACCATGCCTTGAAGGTGCTGCTGGCCTTCAAGCTGCTGGAGGCGCGTCACATGAGCCTGGCTGATCTGACGACGGTGGTGCAGGCCTCGCACGATGCCATGCCGGGCGTGCGGGCCCACCTGTCGGACGATGTGGCCGCACTGACGGCCAGCCTGGCCGCTCAGTTGGTGCGCACGGGCGTGGCCAGCTGGCAGGACGGGAGGCTGGTGGCACGCAAGGGCTGAGGCTCAGACCAGGGACGCGTCTCGGCGGCCTTGCAAGGCGTGCAGTTGCGACATCATCGCGTCGCGCAACGCGTGCAACTCGCCCAAGCGGGCCAGCGCGTTGTCCGTACGGCCCAGGGCATGGAGGTCGCACAGGGTTTCAGCCAGGACATGGATCTCGTGGTGTAGCGCGTCGATCCGGGCACGCTGTGCCGGGGTCGTCAGCGTCTGCCACAGGCGCTGAGCCATCCAGTGCCCCAGGTCACAGTGTTGCGCGCTCAAGGGCGGTGGGGCGTCGCGTTCCTGGCGCAGAAAGCGTTCGATGCCCTGCACCCAGGCACGGTGTTTCACGATGGCCACCATCAGGGGCACGTCGTCGCGCGTGACCTGGCTGACCTCCTGCCAGCGCTCGGGCGGCTGCCACGCGCGCACCCAGTCGGGCAAGGCCTCGGCGGGCATGGGGCGGGCAATGCCATAGCCCTGGGCCAGCTCGCAGCCCATGTAGAGCAGCATCTCGCCGTGGTCGACGGTTTCGACCCCCTCGGCGATGACCTGACGGTGGAAGGCGGTGGACAGGCCCAGGATGCCCTCCAGGATGGCCAGGTCATCCGGGTCGTCCAGCATGTCGCGCACAAAGCTCTGGTCGATCTTGAGCAGGTCCACCGGCAGGCGCTTGAGGTAGGTCAGCGAGGAATAGCCGGTGCCGAAATCGTCGAGGGCGAAGCCCACGCCCAGGTCCTTGCAGGACTCGATGACCAGGGAGATGCGGGCCAGGTCGCCCAAGGCGCTGGTCTCCAGCACCTCCAGCTCCAGGTCACCGTGCGCGGTGTCGGGGTGAGCCGCCAGCATGGTGCGCAGGCGCTCGACGAAATCGCCTTGCTGCAGTTGGCGGGCGCCCAGGTTGACACTCACGGGCACTCGCAGGCCTTGCGCGCGCCAGGTGTCCATCTGCGCCAAGGCGGTGTCGATCACCCACTCACCCACCTCGATGGCCAGCGGGTGGTCCTCGATCACGGGCAGGAAGGCGGCGGGGGGGAGCAGCCCGTGTTCGGGATGCTGCCAGCGGATCAGCGCTTCGGCGCCGATGACCTGGCCGTTGCGCATGTTCACCTTGGGCTGGTAGTACAGCACCAGCTCGTGCTGGGCCAGCCCCAGGCGGATGTGCTCCAGGCTCTCGTGGTGGCCCCGCACGCTGCGGTCCTGCTCCGCATCGAACACGTGGAACCGGTTCTTGCCCAGCAGCTTGGCCTGGTACATGGCCTGATCGGCCTGGCGCAGCAGTTGGTCGGCGTCCACGGCATCGGGCTGCGGGAAGATGGTCACGCCCACGCTGGCCGACACCTGCAGGCTCAGTTGCCCCACGGGCACGGGCTGCGCCGCCGCCGCCAGCACGCGGTTGACGGCGGGCAACCAGTGAGTGGGATCGGGTTCGTCGTGGTCGCGCAGCACGGCCACAAACTCGTCGCCGCCCAGCCGCGCCAGCGTGTCGCCTTCGCGCATGGCATCGCGCATGCGCACGGCCAGGGCCATGAGCAACTGGTCGCCCACTTCGTGGCCATGGCGGTCGTTGACCTCCTTGAACCCGTCCAGATCAAGGTAGAGCACGGCCAGGCGTTGTCCGCGTCGGTGGGCCTGGGTCATGGCCTCGTCCATGCGGGTGCCCAGCAGCACGCGGTTGGGCAGGCCGGTCAAGGCGTCGTGCTGGGCGTTGTACTGCAACTGCTCCTCGTGGGTCTTGAGCGCCGTGATGTCGGAGAACAGCGCCACGTACTGGCCCACCCGGCCCTGTGCGTCCCGCACGGCGCTGATGGTCTTCATTTCGGCGTAGTGTTCGCCGTTCTTGCGGCGGTTCCATACCTCGCCCTGCCAGTGCCCCTTGTTCACCAGCGCCTGCCACATGCCGGTGTAGAACGCGCGGTCCTGTCGGCCGGATTTGAGCAGACTGGGCTTGTGACCGACGGCTTCGCTGCGCGGGTAGCCTGTGATGCGGGTGAAGGCGTCGTTGACGTCGATGATGGTGCCGTCGGGGGCCGTGATCATGATGCCTTCCCGGGCATGGGTGAACACGCTGGCAGCCAGGTGCAGCCGCTCTTCGGCCTCCTTGCGCTCGATGGCGATGCTGACCAGGCGGGCCGTCTGCTCGATGAGCTGGATGTCCTGATCCTGGGGCGCGTGCGGCTGGCGGTGGTAGATGGCAAAGCTGCCCAGCACCTTGCCCGAGGCCGTGCGCACCGGCTGGGACCAGCAGGCACCCAGACCGGCCCGGGCGGCCAGCGCCTTGTAGTCGCGCCAGTAGGGATGCTGCTGGATGTCGGCCACGATGACCCGCTCGCCGGTGTGCATGGCGGTGCCGCAGGACCCTGTGTTCGGTCCGATGGGCACCCCGTGGATGGCCTCGTTGTAGAAGTCCGGCAGGCTGGGGGCAGCGCCATGGCGCAGGTGGACCCCATCGGGGTCGAGCAACAGGATGCTGCACAGCACGATGGGGTCCAGTTGCTCGACCCCCCGCACGATGGCATCGAGCACGGTGGGCAGGTCTTCACCACCGGCCAGCATCTCCAGGATCCGGCTGCGGAACTGCTCGAACTGTTCGGCGTGCTTGCGCCAGTGGATGTCGGTGAGCGTGCCGATCATGCGCACAGGACGGCCTTGGGCGTCGCGCTCGACCACGGTGCCGCGGCTCAGCACCCAGCGCGCCTGGCCGTTGGGTTGGCGCAGGCGGTACTCGCATTGGTAGGACGGCGTCTCGTTGGCCAGATGGGCGCGCAGCGCGGCATCGACCCGGGCGCGATCGTCGGGGTGAATGTGGGAGGCCCAGACCGTGCTGCGTGCGCCGCACAGGGTCCCTGGGTGACCGAGCACCTCCTGCCAGATGTGGCTCAGGCCGTGGCTCAGTTCGATGGCGTCGTCGTCGATCGACCAGTCCCATACGCCATCACCGGCACTTTCGGCCGCGTGTTTCCAGTGGGCGTCCTCAGGGGCAAGTGGGCGTGAAGCAGGCATGCCCATCATTTTGACGGCGATGCACGTCATTTGGGTGAACTTAATGAGCACCAAACTGGTGCGGCACGCCCCTTGCACAGCATGAGGATCTCATCGCTGTTTTCGCCTCTCACCGTGTCCCTGCTTGCTCTCTCTGATCGTGCCGAACGCGCCCGCACCCCCAGCTTGCTCTCCAGCGAAGTGCTGGACCGCGCCCGCGTGCTCGACACGCTGGTCAACAACCTCGACGGCATGGCCTTCCGCTGTGGGCACGATGCGGCGTGGACGATGATTTTCGTCAGCGAGGGCTGCACGGCGCTGACCGGCTACACCCCCTCCGAGCTGGTCGCCTCCGCGCGCACCTCGTGGGAAGCCCTGACTTATCCAGACGACCGGGCGCGGGTGCGCGCCGCCATTGACGAGGCGGTGCGCTGCGGCCGCCGTTTCGCCCAGCAGTACCGCATCACCACCCGTGACGGGGACATCAAGTGGGTGCTGGAGCGCGGGGTGCCGGTGGCCGATGAGCAAGGCAGCACGGTGATCGAGGGCTTCATCGAGAACGTCACTGAGCAGCGCGCCATGATCGAGGCGCTGGAGCAGGCCGAGTTGCGCTACCGCAGCATCTTCGAGCACGCCTCCGAGGGCATCTTCCAGACCACCCGTGAGGGCCACTACCTGGCTGCCAACCCGGCGCTGGCGCGGCTCTACGGTTACACCACCCCGCAGGAGCTGATCACCGACCTGTCTGACATCGGGCGGCGTCTGTATGTGCTGCCGGGCCGCCGCGAGGCCTTTCGCCGCATGATGGAAACCCACGGCTCGGTGCGCAATTTCGAGTCCGAGGTGTACCGCAACGATGGCTCGCGCATGTGGATTTCCGAGAACGCCCACATCGTGCGCGGCGCCCAAGGCGAGTTCATCTGCTACGAAGGCACGGTGCAGGACATCTCCGAGCGCAAGCACTATCAGGAACAACTGGAGCGCCAGGCCAACCACGACCTGCTCACCGGGCTGCCCAACCGGGTCCTGCTGGGCGACCGGCTCTCGCAAGGCCTGGCGCGTGCGCAGCGCCTGGGCTACTACCTGGCCGTGGTGTTCATCGACCTGGACCACTTCAAGTTCGTCAACGACAGCCTGGGCCATGCAGCGGGCGACCACCTGCTCCAAGAGGTGTCGCGGCGCCTGAGCGCCTGCCTGCGCCAGTCCGACACCGTGGCCCGTTTGGGCGGCGACGAGTTCGTGCTGGTGCTCAACGACCACTACCACGTCAGCACCATCATCTCCCTGCTGGAGCGCGTGCTGCACCAGATCCACCAGCCCATCTCCCTGTGCGGCCGCAGCCTGCAGGTGGGCGCCAGCCTGGGGGTGGCCTTGTACCCCGATGACAGCGAAGACGCCGCCAGCCTGCTGCGCCATGCCGACATCGCCATGTACGCGGCCAAAGACCGCGGGCGCCACAACTTCCAGTTCTTCACGCGCGATCTCAACCGCATGGCCGAAGAGCGGCTGCACCTGGAAGCGGCCATGCGCGAGGCGCTGGAGGGCGATGATTTCGACGTGCACTACCAGCCCAAGGTCGACCACCGCCGTCGCATCGTCGGCGTCGAGGCCCTGGCGCGCTGGCACCACCCGACCCTGGGCCCCATCGGGCCCGACCGCTTCATCCCCATCGCCGAAGAAACCGGCCTGATCGCGCCGCTGACCACCGCCATCTTGCGCCAGGCCTTTGCCGCCGCCCGCCGCTGGAACGCCCCGGGCGAGCCGCAGCTGAAAATGGCCGTCAACCTCTCGGCCCGCCTCTTCATGAGCGCCGACATCGTCAGCCACGTGCTCGGGCTGGCGCGCGAGGCCGGCATCGCGCCGCAGCTGATCGAGCTGGAGATCACCGAAACGGTGTTCCTGGACCACAGCCAGGGCGCCATCGACAGCCTGCGCGCCTTCAAGCACCACGGCTTCAGCCTGGCCATGGACGACTTCGGCACGGGCTACTCCTCGCTGAGCTACCTGCGCAGCTTCCCGCTGGACATCATCAAGATCGACCGCTCCCTGGTGACCGGCATCGAGCGCGAGGAAGAAGGCGCCCTGATCGCCCGCGCCGCCATCTCGCTGGGACAGAGCCTGCGCAAGCGCGTGGTGGCCGAGGGGGTGGAGAACCAGGCGCAGTTCGATTTCCTGCGCTGCCAGGGCTGCGACGAGTTCCAGGGCTACCTGATCTCGCGCCCGGTGACCGAGGCCGTGCTCAGCGAGATGCTGGCGGGAGGCGGCGTGGTCCCACGCGCCACGCAGCCTCCCGGCCCGCCGTCGCGGTGAGACCGACGCGGGTCAAGCGAAGGTGATGTCAGGCCTTCATCGCACGTCGAAGCTGCGGGTTTCGCCACTGAAGGGGGTGATGCGCCCGATCAGGTTGCGCGCGTCCCCCTGGTGGACGATGCGATAGCGTCCCGTCGACGCGTTCGTGGGAATCCGCCATTCGATGTCCGCCACGGACTCCGCCCCCATCGTGCGCTTCCAGCGGTAGCGGGTGGCCCAGTCGCTGTCGTCGGCCACGGTTTGCCAGATCTGGCCGTTCCAGCGTTGAACCAGCAGGAAGCTGCCATTCCTGCGCAAGTTGTTCTTGGGGTGCCCCGTCTGGAAGCGCACGCTGACGGTCTGACCCAAGGTGTATTGGGCGTTGGGCTCCACCAGCACCTGGCCGAAGCTCTTGCCCCACCCGGGCAGGTCCAGCACCACGCCGGTCTGGAAGTTCAACTGCTGTTGGCTGAGGTCGCGTGGGACCAGGGCGTTGAGCGTGGGGCGGCCGGTGGCCAGGTCCTGCGCCAGGCGGTCGAATTCCTGCATGTAGGCCGGCTGGGTGGCGGGGCCGAACAGGGTGCTGCCACCTTCGTAATCCTGCAGGCTGTACTCCTCCGGGGTGGTCACGTACTGTGTGTAGGCATTGCTGTAGCCCACCACGATCACGCGGCTTGTGTCCACACCCAGCGTGCGAGCGATCTGGCGGCGGATGCGCCAGCCCGACATCATCGTGGGCTCGGCGGGCAGGCCCGCGAAGACCATGGTGCCAATCTTCAGCAACTGGATGGGCAGCACCTCCGGGGTCCAGGGATAGGGCTTGAGTTCCCCCACCGGGATGACCACCTCCTTGGCACCCTGGCATTCACGCAGGGTGAGCGAAGGCCAGAACACCAGGCCGCCCACTGCGCTGAGGAAGGGGTTGGGCTGGCCTTCCTGGGCGATGCCTGGGCCCGGTCCGTCTTCCGTGCTGCCAGCG
Organism: Burkholderiales bacterium RIFCSPHIGHO2_12_FULL_63_20; assembly: GCA_001770775.1. Classification (GTDB taxonomy): domain Bacteria; phylum Pseudomonadota; class Gammaproteobacteria; order Burkholderiales; family Burkholderiaceae_C; genus Aquabacterium. The sequence goes on along the minus strand of MESA01000027.1, from coordinate 70,162 downwards.
GCGAAGCTCGCACCCAGGGCCGCGGGGCAGGTCTGGGTCGGACGGCCATCGGGCGTGTAGGCGCCACTGACCTGCACCCGGCTCATGTCCACGTAGCGCATGCGGAAGTCGATGTCGCCGCCCAGCGTCTCGCTGGCCTGCTGGCTCAGGCTGCGCGCCTTGTCGGCCTGGCGCAGGCCGATGAGCCGGGTGTTCTCGAACTCGTCCTCGGTGGGGCCGCTGCCAGGCTTGAGGTTGAGGTTGGGCGAGAGGTCGCCCGGGTTGGTTTGCGCAAAGCCCGCCACGAAGGGTTGCGCGTCGTGCAGGTGGCGCACGCCTTCGACTTCGTGCTCCCAGTGCCAGGCGGCATACCCCTTGTTGTCCCCGCTGATGAGCGTGTTGCGGTTGGTCATGCTGGTGCCATGCGTGCCAAAGAAGCTCAGGGCACCGATGGCCTGCCCGCCCTGCCGGAAGGTGAGCACCGTCATCAGCGGGTCGATCTCTTGCGGGAACTGCGCACGGTCTTGGGCGGCATTGAGGCGAAAGGCCAGAGGCGAGCGGTTGCGGCTGGCATTGCTCAACTCACCCTGCTGGAGCCGCACCTCGCCGAAAGCCAGGCGGGCGTGGGCGCGCTCGATGGCCTCGACGATCCCGTCCACGATGGCCTGGAACGTGCGCTGCTGAAAACCCAGCACCGTGATGTTGTAGAGCGCGTAATGCGAGTAGCCGCCGGGGCCCGCGTGCGTGTGGGTGGCTGTGAGCATGACGTTGCGTTCGGTGTACCGCTGACCGAACTTCGCCGCCAGGCGCTTCATCACCGCTTGCTGCACCGCCTGTGTCACCAGGCCGGTGTCGGTGACCACGATGACGGCCGCACGGGCGGTACGCGGGTCTTCCGTGATGAAGGCGCGGGCGCGCAGGCGCTGGTGGATACCAGAGGTTTTCTGCGCGAGCTCGGCGTAGCCCATCATGCCGACCTCGGCGGCTTCGCCCGTCAGATCGCTCATGCCGACGCCCACGCGCCAACCCTGTGCGGTCGCCGTGTGGCAGGTGGTGGCCAGCAGGCCCAGGGACAACAGCGTGGCGCGTGCCAGACGCGTGAGGGGATGGTGGGTCATGGTCGGTCCTTTCGTCAGAATCAGAATTTGCGCGAAACGCTCAGCACCAGGGCGGGACGGTCCATGCGACGTGCACGGGTGCCCTCCGTGTTGGTGACCTGCCCGTAGTAGTCGTTGTTCATCACCCCGCCCACCACATCGGCTTGAAAGCTGTAGCCCCAGCGTTGGTGGATCAGACCAAGGCGATAGTCCCAGGTGTTCAGGAAGCCAAAGTTCTTCACACGGGTGTAGCCCACGTGGATAAGCGCCTGCAGCGTGTCGGTGACCGGGAGGCGGGTCTCGACCTGCAGCAGCTGTGAGCCGCGGCTGTGATGGTCGCCGCGCTCGTAGCAATTCAGCGCCTCGCTGACATCCCCATCCAGCGCACCGACCTGCAGCGCACTGCCGCAGACCACCGGCGTGTTGTTGCCACGGAAGTCCCGGCTGAGCACCTGCATATAGCGTGCTTCGATGATGCCGTAGCCGAACTCGAGCACCGCAAAGCTGGTGTCAAAGCGGGTCTTCACCGTATCGGTAGGGTCGACGAAATAGTGGCGCGGGGCTTCAACACGCGCGTTGGGGAACATTTCCTGCGCCAGTCCGACCCCGAAGTGCCAGCCATCGGCCTGACCCCAGCGGTAGCCAGTGGCGGCGACGGCAGTCCAGCGGTCACCGCCGGGGAAATTCTCGCGCGCCACCGTGCCGAGTTGCACATACCCGATCCAGCCTGATTCGTGGGCGGCACTCAGGGTCAGCTCGGCACCGGGGCGGCGGTAGGTGTCGGACAGGCCGTTGGTACGACGATCCGTGGTGAGCTTGGCTTCGATGTCGACCGCGTAGGACTGCATGGACGGTTCGTCCTGGGTGGCCGGTGCCGCCTGTGCGCTCGGCAGGCCGGCCCACAGGGCGGCCGTACTCAGCAAGAGCGCGGACGTGCGAGGCTGGGTGAACTTCATGGGGGGTCTCCTTTGGTGACGACTCAAGGTTGGGCGGCGCAGCCCGGTGGCAGCTGGCTCACCCGCTTCATCTCTTCGGTTTCACCCAGCAGTTCGGTGCCGATGAAGGCGCGCAGATTCAGGGTGTCTTGCTGGACGCGCAGCACGGCCTTGTAGTGCTTGTGGCTGCGGGGGTCGTAGGCCCAGCCATCGCGCCAGGCCTCACCGTCGTGGCGTTTGAGTCGCGCGATCAGGACGCCACAGGTGTCGGCGGGGGTGCCGGCATCCGCATCCCAGGCAATGGTTCCGCACAGCTGTTCGGCGCGGTCGTGGCAAGGGGCGAAGGCGATGACGGCGCGCTGATCGGCGCTGCGCCACAGACCGTGCGCTTGTGCGGCCTGTGCGGCCTGTACGGCGTGCGGGGCCCAGGTCAGCAACAGGGCACACCCGACCCGTTGGAAGGGTCCGATCAGGAAAGACTTGGCAACAGGCACGTTCACACCTCCGCAGGACGGATGGAGCACAAGCACATCAGCCCCGCTTCACAGGGCCACCGAATGGCGCTGGCCGCGTCAGGCGCGCGCCGGGAAGACAGGCCACATCGCCGTGACGCGGTCACCTTCGACCACGGCGATATCGCCAAATTGCTGCAGCACAGCCTCGCTCTGTGTGGGGCGCAAGAACACCAGATCGTCGGGTTTGAGGCCCTGACGCCCCGAGCCGAGGAAGAGTTGCTGGTTGGAGGAGGTGCCGATCAGGCCACTGGCCTGCAGTCCGACAGGTGAGGCGGGCTGGGCCAGCCACGCGCCCCCGTGAATGAAGTGCGCGACACGCTGATTGCGGTCCCAGCCTTGGGCCAGTTGCCCCACCGGCTCGACCCCCTGAGGGGCGCGAAAGCCTTGCACCTTGAGCACCGGCGTGGCGATCCACGCAGCAGGCTGCAGATCGGCCAGCAACGCCGAGTCAAAGTCACTGGGCTTGACCAGCGCCGAGCCCACCGCCACCTCGTTGGCTGCACCATCGGCACGGTGCAGACGGTAGGTGGGTGAGCCGCCCGTGTTGAGCGTCTGCGCGCCGTCGGCCCCTGGCAGTGCAGCGGCGCGCAGGGCGTTCAACCGCTCGGCGTACACCCTCAGCGCATGCGCGTGCGCCGCAGCACGCGAACCGGCCACATCGGGAATCCGCTGGGTGTGGGCGTCATAGCCCATCAAGCCCGACCAGCGCAACAGCGGCTCTTCGCGCAGCAAGGCGATCACCTGCTGCAGCGACGCCTCATCGGGCAGCCCCCCGCGGTGCAGCCCCACGTCAATTTCCAGGTTGATGCGCAAAGGCACGCCCTGCCCCCTGGCCAGATCACGGTACTGGGCCAATCGCGCAGGCGAATCCACCAGCCATTGCACCTGCCGCGGCACCTGAAAGGCGCTACGGGGTGGCCGGGCCAGCAACTGTGCCGCCGCATGGACGGGAAAGGGCTTGCCCAGCAGCACGTCGCTGTCCGGACGCTGCTCGGCCAGCAGTTGCAGGTAGGGCAGGTTGAAGACCATCTGCCGTGCCGTGCCGGTCAGGCCCGCCACCTCGTCGAGCAGGTCCAGGCTGGGCAGGGACTTGTTGACCAGACGCAGCGCCAGACCCGGGGCCAGATTCGCCTTCACCTGGCGTGCATTGGCATGCAGGCGTTCGCGGTCGATGACCAGGGTGGGTTGATGCAGCCCGGCATGGCGCAGCGCCTTTGACAAGCGGCTGAAGAAGGCATCGTGAGGCGCGCCGACCTCGGCGGGGCGCAGCGCCAGTGCCGTGGCCACACCACCCATCGCAGTGAGACCCAGCCAACGGCGTCGGGACATGGGGAGCATGCTGCAGCGTCCTCAGTGTTCGCCGAACACCTGGCGAAGGTGGGCGTTGAGCAGGCGGCCCTGCGGATCGAATCGGCGACGCACGGCCTGGAAGTCGGCCCAGCGTGGATAGAGCTGGACCAGATCAGCCTCCTTCAAGGGATGCAACTTGCCCCAGTGCGGACGCCCCTGGTGGGCGCGAAAAATCGGGGTGAAATCGTCGATGAGGTACTGCCAGGCTTCGTCCACGGCGGTGTGAACGGCAATCGAGCAGCAGTCACGCGCATGGAAGGGGCTGAGCCAGGCCGTGTCACGGCGGATGAAGCGGAACTCCAGCGGGAAAAACACCTCGTTGCGCGACTCGAGCTTGGCCACGACCTCCTTGAGACAGGCCAGCCCACGCTCACGCGGCAGGTGCCATTCGGTCTCCTGGAAGCGGGTCGGGCGCACCGATGACAACAGGCGAAAGGAGCGGTGGCGCGCCTGCTCGGTCAGGTTCGGGTCAATGGCCTGTTGCGCGGCCCAGCGGCGCAGTTTCGGAAAGCGCCCCAGCCAGTCACGCAGCATCTTGAGATCGTGCAGCACGTTCTCGTCGGCCGACTTGGGCAGCATGCGATCGTGGCCGGTGTACACATCGTGACGAATGCCAGCGGCGTAACCCGTGTGAGGCAGCACATAGAACTCGAAGTGACGGTGCTGGGCGGCCAGCCGGGGGGCATCGGCCAGCAGGCTGTCGAGCGGCTGCACCCACACCTGCCGCGCCAAATCAAAAGCAGGCACCACGCGCAAAGTCAGCTGCGTGACCACCCCCAGGCTGCCGAGCGCCACGCGCGCCGCGGCCATCAGATCCGGATCGCGGTCGGCACTGATCTCGACCATCTCGCCATCGGGGCGCACCAGGCGCATGGCCACCACATCGTCATGCAAGGCGGGCAGTTGCGCACCCGTGCCGTGGGTGCCGGTGGCGATGGCCCCGGCCAGGGTCTGCACATCGACATCGGGCTGATTGCGCAGCGCCAGACCTTGAGCGTCAAGGGCGCGTGCCAGCGCACCGATGCGCATGCCCGCCTGCGCCGTCACCGTCATGGCCTTGCGGTCGATGTGGACCACGCTGGCGAGCCGATCGATAGACACCAGCGTGGTCGAGGTGGGCACCAACGCCGTGAACGAGTGCCCCGAGCCGGCCGGACGGATGTTGCCCGTCGTGCGGCGCATGAGCTGCTGCACCTCGGCTTCGTTTGCCGGGGTGGCCCAGTGGGCGGGGGTGGCCTGCTGCAGCCCCGACCAGTTCTGCCAGCGCCGAGCACCGGCCAGGGCGGCGCTGGGCTGAGCCTGGGCATCAGACAGCAGCCACGGTGCCAGCGTGCCGCCGCGCAGCACATCGAACAAGGCCAGGGCGGCGGTGCCCGTCAGCAACTGACGGCGCGAGCGGGAAGCGGGGGCGTGGCTCATCGGGGCATGCTCATGAAGGAGATCAGGTCGCGCAAATCCTGCTCGCTGCAATCGGGGCACAGGCCCATCGCGGGCATGCCGCCCAGGCCGTCGCGAGTGTGCTGAAGCAGGGTGTCACCGCCTTTGGCCAGCCGCGCCTGCCACGAAGCGGCGTGCCCTGTCAGCGGCGCGGTGCTGCGCACCCCGTGGCAGGCCATGCAGCTGCGCTCATAAATGGCCGCCAGCTCCGGCCGGGCCGGGCGCAGCGCTTCAGCAGCGAGCACATCGACATCGCTGGGCAGGGTGGGCGTGCCGTTCTGACAGGCGGCCAGCGCCGCCATCAGGATCGTGCCGACCAGCAACCGTAAGGTGTGAAACCAGGACATTTAATAAAACACTGCAGTGAAAAATAACAGTGTTATTAAGATACGCTCAAGCTGACGACATGCCGACCCAGACAAACCCTGAACCCTGGAGACCCCGTTCGTGACCCTGTCCCCCACCGAACAGCGCAAAGCCCGCGAGGCTGAGCAACGTCGCAAGGCCATCATCAAGATCGTGCGCAAGCTCATCCGCAAAGGGGGCCTGGAGGAGATCTCACTGCGCAAGGTCGCCGAACTGGCGGGCTACTCCACCACCGTTGTGTACACCCTGTTTGGCGACAAGGCCTCGCTCATCACCCAGGCGATGGACGAAGACCTGCTGGAACTCACCCGCCTCATCCAACTGGCCGCGGCGCAGGCCGAGCCGGGCTGGCCGCGTCTGCGTGCGCTGGGGCGTGCCTATGTGCGCTTCGGCATCGAGCACCCCGACGAGTACGCCTTCGTCTTCATGACCCGCAGGCCCCATGCGCCCAACGAGGCCGCCCGCGTGCAGCACGGCAACCCCGCCCAGGACCCCTATGCCTGCGCCCGCCAACTGGTCAGCGAGACGGCAGACCTGGGCCTGCTGTCCCCGCACCCCGATGACATCGACCTGATGGTGCAGATCCTCTGGGAAGGCATTCACGGCCTGACCGCCCGCCGCCTGGTCATGGGCGAAGACGACCAGTGGGTGCCCAGCATGCCCGCCGAGCAGCACCTCGACGCCATGCTGGATGTGCTGTGCGCAGGTCTGGCACAGCGCTTTCCGCCGCGGCACAATCTCACCCATGCTCCGAACCCCTGAACTGCTGATGCCCGCCGGCTCGCTCGAGAAGATGCGCGCCGCCTACGACTTTGGTGCCGACGCCGTCTACGCCGGCCAGCCCCGCTACTCCCTGCGCGCGCGCAACAACGAGTTCCGCCTGGAACAGCTGCAGCAGGGCATCCAGGAGGCGCATGCCCGTGGCAAGAAGCTCTACGTCACCAGCAACCTGATCGCGCACAACGACAAGGTGCGCACCTACCTGCGCGACATCGAGCCCGTCATCGCCATGCAGCCCGACGCGCTGATCATGGCCGACCCCGGCCTGATCATGCTGGTGCGCGAAAAATGGCCCGAGGTGCCCATCCACCTCTCGGTGCAGGCCAACACCACCAACTACGCCACGGTGAAGTTCTGGCAGAAGCTGGGCGTGGAGCGCATCATCCTGTCGCGCGAACTCAGCCTGGACGAGATCGAGAAGATCCGCCAGGAATGCCCCGACATGGAGCTGGAGGTGTTCGTGCACGGCGCGCTGTGCATCGCCTACTCGGGCCGCTGCCTGCTGTCGGGCTACTTCAACCGCCGCGACCCCAACCAGGGCACCTGCACCAACGCCTGCCGCTGGGAGTACAAGACCCACGAGGGCGTGCAGGCCAGCGACACGGGCGAGGTCATTCCCATCCAGCTGGAGGGCGACTTCAACTTCGCCCAGGAGCAGGAAAGCGCTGACAAGGCGTTTTCGGCCTGCGGCAACGGCGAGCGCCACCCCGCCGCCGACCAGGTCTACCTGCTGGAAGAGGCCGGCCGCCCCGGCGAGCTGATGCCCATCATGGAAGACGAGCACGGCACCTACATCATGAACTCCAAGGACCTGCGCGCCGTGGAACACGTCGAGCGCCTGGCCAAGATCGGCATCGACTCGCTCAAGGTCGAAGGTCGCACCAAGTCGCTGTACTACGTGGCCCGCGTGGCCCAGGTCTATCGCCGCGCCATCGACGACGCCGTGGCCGGTCGCCCCTTCAACCCCGACCTGCTGCTGCAGCTCGAAGGCATGGCCAACCGCGGCTACACCGGCGGCCTGCTGGAGCGCCGCCCGGCCCAGGACTACCAGAACTACATCACCGGCCACTCGCAGTTCCAGCGCAGCCAGTTTGTGGGCGAGGTGCAGGGCATCGAAGGCGGCTGGGCCGAGGTGATCGTGAAAAACCGCTTCGACGTGGGCGACACGCTGGAGGTCATCCACCCTTCGGGCAACGTTGAGATGGTGCTCAGCGAGATGCACAACCTCGACGGCGAGCCCATCACCGCCGCCCCCGGCAGCCCGCTGCACGTGCGCGTGCCGCTGGACGCGCGCTTTGCCGGCGCCCTGCTGGCGCGGCGTCTTCAGGCAGCGTGAGGCCGAGGCTGGCTGAAATCGCCCAGACCGGCGACAATAGACCCTTTCGTCTCACTGCGTCCGACCCATGTCCTCGACTCCTTCGGCTCCTGCCGATTCAGCTGCCGCTCAGGCCGCCACCGAAGCCCAAGCCCCTGCCACCCCCCCGGTTGATGTGACCGCGGTGCCAGCCGCGCCTGCGCCGGTGACGTCTGCCGAGCATGCCTCCGAGGTGGTCGAGGCGGCCCCCGATGCCGCTGAGGCCCCGGCCGATGCGTCCACGGCCGAGTCCCCCGCTGCCAAGGCCGACATCTCGCCCGCCGCCACCGGCGCGCGTCTGGCCGAGCTGTTCCCCGGACTGTTCAAGGGGCCGGCCAAGCCGTTCAAGCTGCGCATCCAGGTCGACATCCAGGAACGCGCCCCCGGCGAGTTCAGCAAGCAGGCCCTGTCGGCCTTCTTCCGCCGCCACACGGGCACCACGTCCTACCTGACGGCTGTGTCGCAAGGCACCCAGCGTTTCGATCTGGACGGCCAGCCGGCCGGCGAGCTGACCGAAGAACACCGTCAGGTGGCCACCGACGAGCTGGCGCGCCGCCGTGCCATCACCAAGGCCCGCCGCGAAGAGGCCATCCAGGCCCAGCGCGAGGCCCACCGCGAAGCGCGCAAGCAAGACCGTGCCGCCCAGCAGCAAGACCAGCAAGCCCAGCAAGAGCGTCGCAACCGCGCCCAGCTGCTGCGCGATTTCGACACCACCCGCCTGACGGCCGCCAACTTCTGCGCCTTGAAGGGCATTGCCCCCGACGCGCTCGAAGCCATCCTGGCCCAGGCCCGCGAGGAAGCCAAGCAAGACGCCCTGCGTCCACGCCCCGAAGGCCGCCGCGATCACCGCGATGCCCCGCGTGGCGAACACCGTGGTGGTCCGCGTGAAGGGCAAGGCCGTGGCCCCCGCGCCCCAGGTGCCGAGGGTGCCCCGCGCGAAGGCCGTGGTCCTCGCCGCGAGGGTGGACGTGAAGGTGGCGGTCGCGAAGGCGGCCGTCCGGACAACCGGCCGCCGCGCAAGACCTCGTGAGCGGAGCGCCCATGGCTGCGGACCGCGATGTGACCGAGTTCAACGCGCCGCACCTGGCGCGCTTTGCCGACCTGCTGCGCCAGGCCGAGGCCAGCGGGCGACTGCAACAGCTGCTGCTGGTGGCCTACCAGGGCGGCGTGCCCGACATCGACGAGCTGGGGACAAGCCTGCAGCGCGTGATGGTGCGCCCGGTGCAGCTGCGCGATCAGCCGCACCTGAGCTTCTTGCTGCGCTTTCCCACCAAGGACATCACCAAGAACCTGAGCGTGCCCGACGCGCTGGCGCTGCTGGCAGCCTGGTTCGCGCATGGGGCCTTTCGCAACGCCCACCTGCACACCCCCACCGAGGAAGTGCAACTGGCCTTCAGCAAGAAGGGCAAGGCCAGCGTGCGCGTGGGCAAGCCTTCGAACGCCGCGGACACCCGTCCTGCCCGTTCTGCTGACTTGGCGGCACCTGGCACGCCTGCGGCCGTCGCCGCCCCCACGCCACTCACCAGTGGCCACAACCGCGACAAGCACCGCTTCCTCGACCCTTCGCGCCCCTTCCTGCACGAACTGGGCGTGACCGACGCCCGGGGCCAGGTGTTGCCCACCATGTCGCGCAAGTGGAAGCAGATCAACAAGTTCATCGAGGTGTTCGCCGCCGCCCTGGCCCGCTCCCCCCTGGGCCAGCCACCGCGTGACCAGGCACCCATCCACGTGGTGGACTTCGGCTCGGGCAAAGGCTATTTGACCTTCGCCATCCACGACTGGTTGCGCCACACCATGCACCGCGACGCCCACGTGACCGGGGTGGAGCTGCGCGACGAGCTGGTGCAACTGTGCCAGCGCGTCATCGGCAAGTTGAAGCTCGACGGCATGGACTACGAGCAGGGCGACGTGCGCGATTACCACCCGTCGGCGCTCAACGTCATGATCGCGCTGCACGCCTGCGACGTGGCCACCGACTACGCCATCCACTTAGGCGTCCGCGCCGGGGCCGACATCATCATGTGCTCGCCCTGCTGCCACAAGCAGATCCGCCCCCAGCTGCTCAGCCCGAGCCCGCTGCGCCCGATCCTGCAGCACGGCATTCACCTGGGCCAGGAGGCCGAGATGCTCACCGACGGCCTGCGCGCCCTGCTGCTCGAAGCCGCGGGTTACGACACCCAGGTCTTCGAGTTCATCTCGCTGGAGCACACCAACAAGAACAAGATGATCCTGGCGGTCAAACGCGCCAAGGCCACCTCGTCGGAAGAGGTCGTGCGCCAGATCCAGGACATCAAGGCCTTCTACGGCATTCAGGAACAGTGTCTGGAGCAGCTGCTGCGGGCCGATGGCCTGCTGCCGGCCTGAGCGGCCGGGCCCGCCCTCCCGACGCTCTGATCCCTCAGGCTCTCCGCACTCACCCGGTCCCCACGGCTGTCTGACATGCCCACCCTGCGCCCTGTGACGCCACCGGCTCCGTCCACCTCACCTGCCGAGGTGCGGCCTGCGCCTGTTCACCCTGCCTCTGGGGACGCTCCCCAGCCGGGCACCGTCTCTCGCGGTCAGCCCGCCGACCCACAGAAATTCAAGGTGATGGTCGGCCCCAGTGCCATCGACGGACAGGGCGCCTTTGCCGGCGAGCCCATCCCGGCGCGCCGCAAGATTGGCGAAATGCGCGGGGAATTCGTCGACATGGCCGAGGCCCGCGCCCGCGCCCGTGCCGCCGAGAAGGCCAGCGGCCGCATCTTCATGGTCGCGATTTCCGACAAGCGCGCGGTGGACGCCACCGCCTCCACCGATCCGCTGCGCTTTGCCAACCACTCGTGCCAGCCCAACATGGTGCTGAAAGTGCAGCAGGGCCGGGTGGCGTTCTACGCGCTGCGGGACATCGACGCCGGTGAAGAACTCACCGCGCGCTACGGCGAAACGCACCACGCCGGGCGCCTCACCTGCCGCTGTGGTGCCCCGGGCTGCCAGGGCCGGCTCTGACCCAGCGCCACGCTGGGGCGGCGCCTCACTTTAGCGAGGGCGCGCGCCCTGGGCCAGAAAAAACGACCAGGCCTGCGCATTGGCCGAGAGGGCTTGCGAAGGCGGTGCCTTGCGGCCCAGCCGGGCACCCGGCGCACCCGGCCATGAATGCCCTCCGCTGGCGGTGACGCACAGCTTCACTTCGGTCCCACCCTCGCAACCCACGTGGGTTTCGCAATAGGCGCCGGGCACATCCAGCGTGCGGCGTGCGGTGGGCGTGCAATGCTGACGCGTCACCCAGCGTGAGATCGTCGTCGGCACCGACACGAAATCCATCACCTTGCTGGCATCTCGGAAGGCATCGGGGCCGGCCCCACCGTCAAAAAGCACATGCGTGTCGTCGCGGGCATGGATGTGAAGGATGGCGACCGGATGTGTGGGCTGGCACGGCGTCATCGCCTCGGTGCCGGCCACTGCCGCAATGGCCCGAAAGGCGTCTGACATCTCGCAGGCCAGCCGGTAGCTCATCATCGCCCCATTGGACATGCCCATGGCAAAGGTGCGCTGGGGCGTGATGGGGATCTGCTGCCCGAGATGCTGCAGCAGCGCTCGCACAAAGCCCACGTCATCGATTTGCCGGTCGCGCGCGTCGCCGCAGCAGTCGCCGGCATGCCAAGTGGCCAGCTTGCCGCGCGGCAAACGGCTGTAGCCGCTGGGAAACACGATGACGAAGTTTTCCCGGTCGGCCAAGGAAATCAGACCGTAGCGATCGTCATCGGCCATGTAGGCCGCATCGCCGCCGCCGCCGTGAAATGCCAGCACCACAGGGGTGGCCTGCCCCGGCCGAAAACCCGGCGGCAGGTGGACGAGCGCATGGCGCGTGAGCCCATCGTGCCGCAACTCGACACGGTGGGTGCCCGGCGCCGTCAAGGCAGGTCGAGGCGCTGTACTCTCGCGCTGCGCCTGAAGGCGCGCACGCCAGCCCGCGGCTTCGGTCGCTTCAGAGGTGGTGCTGAAACCCAGCCCCAGTGATCCGATCAAGGCCAGCAGCAGGTGCATGGCAATCTGGCTTCGCATGGGCACGTCCTTTTCTCGCAGGCCTCAGGTTGCGGGCACAAAAAAGCCTCCCGAAGGAGGCTGGCATTCTCGGGGCGAAGCGCCTCGATCAGCCCAGAGCGGCCAGCTCGGCGTTGACCTTGGCCAGCAGGTCTTCGGTGATCAGGCCACCGGAGAACTTGGCAACCATCGACAGCGCGAAACCCTTGCCCATCGCGATTTGCGGGTGGGTGGAGATGCCAGGCATGTGCTTTTCCAAGATGGCCTTGGTGGTTTCGTTGTCCAGCAGGTCGCCGAGTTTGGATTCGATCGAGAAGCTCATTGCGTGTCTCACAAAGAAAAAGATGATGAAAGGGCGCCCCAGATGGGTCAAAAGGCGACCAGAACGGGCACACGAACAAGCATACATCGTCTGAAAGCTTCTTGACGTATAGGTAAGGTTTACCCTTCCCTGGATTGCGGTGCTGCCACACGTCGTTAGCACAAAACCGCCGCTCTTTTTGCCCCGAATCGGGGCGATTTCTGTGTTAACCGACGTCAGTTATCCCCACAAAAGTGCGAGCGAGTGACGCACTGGCCTGTGCGCGTCAAGGCAAGCCCCACATCACGCATTTTCGTCGTAAGTGATTGATTCATATTGCATATCAGACATTGATGCAAGTTGAAGCATCCCGGCCGAAGCGCCGATCTGACAAGCACTTAGCGCACCTGTGCATGGTTTGCCCACAAAGTTATCCACAGATTTTGTGGGTAAGTTGGCGGCACATATGAATCAAGGACTTACACCTGTCTTATCGAGTGGCACTTTGGGTGTTTCCGGCAAGTGAGGACGCCTGCGCGTCACGCTGTCCGAATCGCCGAAGGGAGCCGACGCGACAACCAAGGATGACAAACGCCGATGCGCTGCCAGCAACTGGGACAATCCCCGTGTTTTGCACAAAACGAACAAAGTTATCCCCATGTCGGGGGCAGTCAGGGATCGGACATCCGGACAGCTTATTCACAGCGTGAAAAAAACGCCACATGCTGCTAAGTCATTGATTCACAACGTCAATCACCATTGATGTGCATCAGGGGGCGCGTGGGCGTCACGCCCCGTTCTGAGGCGCCCTGGACTGTGGTATGTCTGAATTCCCCACAAAGTTATCCACAACTTGAGGGCATGGCCACAGACCCCCTGCAGAATCAAGCACTTGCGGCCGCAAACTCATGCATCTGTCAGAATCTCAGGCACCTTGACGCCCCCCATGCCCGCATCAGACCTCCCAGATCCTGCCCCGCTGTGCCGCATCGGCGTGGTCGTGGAGGCCCCCCAACACGCGGGGCTGTGGGGGCCCTTGGACTATCTGTGTGACCGGCCTTTGCCGGCAGGCACCCTGGTGCGCGTCCCGTTCGGGCGACGGGTGGTCACCGGCGTGGTGTGGTGGGGGGGCGACGAGGTCGCGCCCGAGGCCACGGTGGAGCCGGCCCAGCTCAAGGAAGTGACCGAGGTGCTCGACGGCCTGCCGCCCTTGCCGCCTGCCTGGCGCCAGTTGGTGCGCTTTGCGGCCGCCTATTACCAGCGCAGCCTGGGTGAGATGGCCCTGATGGTGCTGCCGCCCGAGCTGCGTCAGCTGGATGCGACCCAGTGGGAGCGTCGCCTCAAGCGTCTGGACAAGGCCGTGGCGCCGCCGCCTGCCAAGCCCAAGCGAGCTCGCGCGAAGACGACGGCCGGCGTGCCTGCGCCGAGCGCCTCATCGGTCGTGGCGGATGAGGCTACGTCGCCTTCGCTGGCGACCGCGCCTGTGCCGGCGCCGGTGCTCCCGACCTTGACCGTCGAGCAGCAGGTCGTGCTCGACCGCCTGGCCAAGGGCGGCGATCAGCCTTACCTGCTGTGGGGCAGCACCGGCAGCGGCAAGACCGAGGTCTACCTGCGCCAGGCCCAACGTGCGCTCGACGCGGGCCAGCAGGTGCTGATGATGGTGCCCGAGATCAACCTCACGCCGCAGCTCGAACACCGTGTGGCCGAACGCTTTGTGGGCCGGCGCATTGTCTCCCTGCACAGCGGCCTGACGCCGGCCCAGCGCCTGCGCAACTGGTTGATGGCGCACACGGGCCATGCCGACCTGATCCTGGGCACGCGCCTGTCGGTGTTCACGCCGCTGCCGCGTCTGGGCCTGATCGTCGTCGACGAGGAGCACGACCCCAGCTACAAACAGCAGGACGGGGCGCGCTACTCCGCCCGCGATCTGGCCATCTACCGCGCCAAGCAGGAGAAGGTGCCCATCATCCTGGGCTCGGCCACGCCCAGCCTGGAGAGCTGGTACAACGCCTTGCCGGTGGCCGAAGGCGGCGCGGGTCGTTACGTGCGCCTGGCCATGCCCTCGCGCATTGGCGCGGGCGACATGCCGCAGGTGCGCCTGCTCGACCAGTCTCGCCTGCTGCGCCCCACCATGGGCCAGGACCAGCCGCCCTTTGCGCGTGAATTGCTGGCGGCCATCACACAGCGCATCGAGCGCGGCGAGCAAAGCCTGGTGCTGCTCAACCGCCGCGGCTACGCGCCGGTGCTCCATTGCAGCGACTGTGGCTGGAAGAGCGGCTGCCCGCACTGCAGCGCCTGGCGCGTCTTCCACAAGGCCGACCGCACCCTGCGTTGTCACCACTGCGGGTTCTCCGAACGCGTGCCGCGCGCCTGCCCAGACTGCGGCAACCAGGACATCGCCCCCGTGGGCCGGGGCACCGAGCGCCTGGAAGAGCAACTGGCCGAGGCCCTGCCCGGCGCGCGCGTGGGCCGCATCGATGCCGATGTGACCCGGCACAAGGGCGCGTTGGAGGAGCAACTGGCCAGCGTGCATGCCGGCGAGGTGGACGTGCTGGTGGGCACCCAGATGGTGGCCAAGGGGCATGACTTCCGCCGCATCACGCTGGTGGCGGCCATCAACCCCGATGCCGCCTTGTTTGCCAGCGACTTCCGCGCTGCCGAGCGCCAGTTCGCCCTGCTATTGCAGGCCGCAGGCCGGGCCGGGCGCGATGCCGAGGTGGCGGGCCACAGCGAGATGTGGGTGCAAACCTGGCACCCCACGCACCCGCTCTACCAGGCGCTGCGCCGCTACGATTTTGTCGACTTTGCCGCGCAGCAGCTCAAGGAGCGCGAGATGGCGGGCCTGCCACCCTACGCCCACCTGGCCATGCTGCGCGCCGAGGGCAAGACGCAGGAGGCCGCCCAGGCCTTTCTGGAGGCTGCCGCGCAAGCTGTGATGGCCGAGGCCCAGGCCGTGGGCGTCACCCTCTACCCGGCGGTGCCCACGCCCGTGCAGCGCGTGGCCAATGTCGAGCGGGCGCAGCTGATGATCGAAAGCGCCCAGCGCATGCCGCTGCAGCGCTTCCTGTCGGCCGCGCAGACCCCCTGGTTCATGCTGGCGCAACAGCACCGCCGCAGCGGTCTGATCCGCTGGGCGGTGGACGTCGATCCGCTGTCGATCTGACGGCCAGCGTCAGCCGATCAAGGCTTCCAGCCCCTCACACATCTCGGTCAGGGGCGGCATCTCCTTGAGCAGCACATCGGTGGCCAGGCCCAAGGCCGCACAGACCTCGGCTGGCACCTGGGCGGCCATTGCAGCGGCATCCAGTTCGTGGAGCTCGGCGCGGGCGCGCCAGGCGGCCAGATGCAGGACGCCCGCGACCGGGTCGAACTTGGGCTGGGCCAGCGGCGCCGGGAACTGGCGGATGGCTTCGACGAAGGACTGCGGGAACCGCCACTGACGTGCCAACTCCGAGCCCACGGTCGCGAACTGGTAGCCAAAGGTGCGCTCTTCCAGCGCCAACCGGTCGTCGTCCATCGGAGAAGACTGCTGGTCAAGCTGCAACATCGGGGCAGGCATGCCGGCATGCATCACCAGCTCGCC
This sequence comes from Burkholderiales bacterium RIFCSPHIGHO2_12_FULL_63_20, assembly GCA_001770775.1. Taxonomy (GTDB): domain Bacteria; phylum Pseudomonadota; class Gammaproteobacteria; order Burkholderiales; family Burkholderiaceae_C; genus Aquabacterium. The sequence continues at coordinate 54,445 of MESA01000027.1, read as the reverse complement.
AATCGCGTGCATCAGGCCTACCGTGAACGCCTGGTCGCGGTTGACGCGCACCTGCTGCGCCACCCAGCCCGACACCGCGGCGGCGTGCATGCTATAGCGCCAGAACTGGTTCAAATCCAGACCCGGCATGGACTTGTAGCCCCCCGTCAAACCGGAGCTGATCACCAGGGTGCGCACCGTCACGAACCCCAGCATCGCAATCGACTCGGGCACCGTGCCGATGGTGCGCGACACATGGTAGTAAGCCGAATTGGCCAGGCGCAACAAACGGGCCGACAGCACTGGATCGGCGGCCAGCTTGCGGGCCATTTCTTCGATCGAGATGTCCTCGTTGTTGAAACTGTCGATCAGTTCGTGAACGATCTTGGGGACGGCAGGCAGGGCCTGGGGTTGTTGGAACAGTTCGTCGAGCTGCATGAAGGTAGGGCGCCTTGTGCAAGGGCGCAGTAAGGTGTCGGGAGCGGCGAAACCGGTTCACGCCACTCTGTGGCAGATTACGTGAACATCGGTGCAGTGGCGCTCACATTGGAGCACGAGCCAAGCCGCTTGGCGCATCGCAGAGGAGTCCGGATCATGCTTGATTTCCCGTATTTTCAAACCCGTTCGCGTCCATGGGGGCGGCGTCAGGTGGCTTGGACGCTGGGCATCAGCCTGCTGAGCCTCTCGCTGCCCGGGCAGGCCCAGGGCAGCGACCCCAGCCTGCCGCTGCGCAACCTGGTGGTCGAGTGGCGTATCGACGGCCAGGGGCAGACCCGCGACAGTGGCGCCGGGGTGCGCCAGGGCCGCGTCATCATCGACAGCCAACGTGGCGTGGTGGCCCAGGGCGACGTGCGCCTGGGCACCTGGCAGACCGAGTCTCAGACCCGTTCGGTGCAGCAGGTGCAGGTGCTCAATGGCGGTCGTGCCCGCCTGTTCGTGGGGCGCAGCCAGCCCTACACGGTGTGGCAGTGGGCGTATGCGCCCGCCCAGACACCGCGTCATCGACCGCACCACCCGGGGCCGCAGGCGCAGGTCTGGGGGCAGACCGAATGGCTGGACCTGGGCCAGGGCCTGAACGTGCGTCCGCGCTGGCCGGGCGGACAGGCCCCTGTGACGGTCGAGCTGGAAGCCAGCGCCAGCCAGCAAAGCGCTTACGAGCCCGATGGCCAGATCCGCCACAGCGAGGTGGCCAGCACGGTGTCCGTGCCTCTGGGAGAATGGACCGTGGTGGCCCGCAGTGGCCGCCGTGCGCAGGCAACGCGCAGCGGCACGCTGTCCACCGACACAATCGACGACACCCAGTCCGAGCAGCTGGAAATCCGCATCAGTGCACCGTGACCCCACAAGCCGAGCTCATCGGCAGGAGACCCCTGACATGGCTGACGACAAGCCCTTGCCCTTTGCCGCCCACACACAGGCCCTGATGGACAGCATCCGGCGCGCCGGATTCCCGCCAATCAGCCAGCAACCGGTGGAGATGGCGCGCAAGGCCTATGCCGCTGGCGTGGGCGCGATGGCGCACCCGCCGGTGCCCCTGCCCCGCGTCGAGCCCTTCACGATTCCCGGCCCGGCGGGCGACATCCCAGCGCGCCTGTGGGCCAGCACGCACGACAAGGACCTGCCGGTGTTCCTCTACCTGCATGGCGGCGGCTTCGTGGTGGGCGGCATCGACACCTGCGCGGCGATGTGCAGCCAGGTGGCTCACCAGAGCGGCGCGGCCGTGGTCGCCATCGACTACCGCCTGGCGCCCGAACACAAGTACCCCGCGGGCCTGGAAGACTGCATGGCGGCCCTGCGCTGGCTGGTCGAGCACGGCCACACCAAGCACCTCGACGCCAGCCGTCTGGCCGTCGGCGGGGACAGCGCGGGTGGCACGCTGGCGGCCATCCTCGCGGTGCTGGCGCGCGATGCCGACATCCCCCTCAAATTGCAGGCGCTGTTCTACCCGTCCGTGCAGGTGGGCGTGCGCACCGAGTCCTTCATGACCTACGGACGCGCCACCTTCTTGAATGCCGAGCTGATGAAGTGGTTTGAAAACCATGCCCAGGGCGGCCACCTCAGCGAGCGCTGGCACCGCGAGCCCCTGCATGCGCCCGATCACCGCGACGTGGCACCGGCCTGGATCGGGCTGGCCCAGTGTGACCCCTTGACCGACGACGGCTACCTGTACGCCGACAAGCTGCGCGCCGCCGGCGTGCCGGTCGAGCTGCAGGTGTGGCCCGGCGTGATCCACGACTTCATCAACATGGGCCGCTTCCTGCCCGAGGCCGCCCAGGCGCACACGGCCCTGGCCGAGGCGCTCAAGAAGGCCTTCGCGGCCTGAGTCAGCGCGCGGGCCCGGCGCCTTGCGGCCACAGCACCCACAGGGCCAGGCTCTGTTTGGTGCGGCCCGCCATGGCCAGGGCCTCGTCGCCCCAACCCCAGAAGTAGTCGGCGCGCACAGCGCCCAGGATGGCCCCGCCGGTGTCCTGCGCCATCACCAGGCGCTGCAGCAGCGGTGTGGGGGCGCCGTTGCCATTGGCCGACCAGACCTGCGGCACCGTGCTGTCCAGCCACACCGGCGTGCCCAGCGGCACGCTCTCGCGGTCCACGGCAATCGAGCGGCCCGGCGTCAGCGGTACGCCTTGCGCGCCACTCGGCCCCACGGTCGGGTCGGGCAAAGGCTCTTCCCGGAAGAAGACGACGCGCGGGTTGGCATGCATCATCTCGTCCACCCGGGCCGGGTTGGCCGTGGCCCAGTTGCGGATGGCCGGCCAGGACGCCTGCTCCAGCGAGAACGCCCCCTGGTCCACCAGCCAGCGGGCCACCGACACGTAAGGCTGGTCGTTGTGCCCGCCGAAGGCCAGGCGCACCACCTTGGGCAGGCCCTGGGCATCGCGCTCGTCTTGCAGGCGGATGCGGCCCGAGCCTTGCACCTGAATGAGCAGCACATCCAGCGGGTCGGCCAGGTAGACCAGCTCGCGACCGGCCAGCGCGGCACGGCCTTCCGGCGTGCGCTCCAGCTCGTTGCGGCTCAGGAAGGGCTTGCGCACGCCCAGGCCTTGCGGCGCCCGGTGCAGCGGGTAGCGAAAGCGCGCATCGGGCATGCGCCGTCCGTCCAGCAGCGGCTCGAAATAGCCGGTCAGCAGGCCCGAGGTGCGGCCATCGGGGGCGCTCACCCGCCAGGGTTGCAAGCGGCTTTGCACCCACTGGCGCACGAAGCCGTCCTGCACCTGGGTGCCCCATTGGGGCCCCAGCTTGCGCACCTCGGCGCACACGGGGGCCCAGGCCGCAGCGGGCTTCACGCAGCCCCGCCACAGCGCCGGCCACCACTCCTGCACCGGATCTTTGTCCCAACCGGGCAAGTCGGCCCAACTGGCCGCCGTCCAGGTGGCCTTGGGACGCTGCCAAGTCACGGGCGCTGCCCCCGGCATGCTGGGTGCCATGCCTGGCGCCTCCACCGGCGCTGGGGTTTCGCGGGGCGTGGGAGACAGCAGGCCACAGCCCATCAGGCTGCCTACAATCAGAGCCGGGATGGCCCACCTCAACTTGGAAAACGGACGAACGATCATGTGGTTGATTGTGCTGGAAGCCGCTGCAGCCCTGGCCGTGCTGGTGGGTTTGGTCTGGTGGACGATGTTTTCAGGGCGCCGCCAGGGCGAGCTGCC
>MESA01000027.1:0-50811 GCA_001770775.1 Burkholderiales bacterium RIFCSPHIGHO2_12_FULL_63_20 | reverse complement strand
AAGAAACTCAAGGGTTGACGCCACATCCGGCGCCGGATGGCCTGCCACAGGCGGGCCCGGTCGCCCAGGCGCACGCCGCGTGAACGCACGGCCACGCGCAGCGCCAGCGCGAAACTCACGCCCACATTGAGCATGCCCGTCAGCGGCACGGCCGCCACGCACCACCACAGCTGCGGGTTGTGCACGACGTCCCAGCCCAGCGCCACGGCCGCCGCAGCCGTCTGCCCGGCCGACAGGGTGACGTGGCGGATGTCCAGCGGCAGGGCCAGGAAACTGGCCACCACCGGCACCACGCCCAGCATGAAGCCCAGCGAGATGTTGGCCGCCAGGCCCGAGATGTTCTCGCGCCACCACACCGCCCAGCGGGCGGCACGGTGGGCCCCCAGGCGGGCGCGGATGCGCGGGTTCCAGCGCAGGGCGCTGTCCAGTCGGTGCAGCACGAACCAGTTCTCGACCCAGCCCGCGATGATGCTGGACGAGAACAACAATACCCCGGTGAAGGCCGCGTACCAGAGGCTCGGGCCCAGCAAGGTCATGTTTTCGAGCACATGGTGGGCCTTCTCGGCCGAGATGAGGGGGGCGCCGAAGGCCCAGATGGCCGCCAGCTGCACGGCCATCACCAGGGGCGTGACCACCATCAGGTTGCCGACGATGCCGGCCACCTGGGAGCGGATCAGGTTGGCCACCTCGTCGACGAAGCCTTCCACGCCGGCCTCGCTGCGGGTGTCCTCCAGCTTGGCGGCCATGGCCGGTGCTGTCATGGCGGGTTGCTTGGTGGCCACCGTGAAATGCAGCCACTGCACCACCACAAAGCTGGTCGCGTAGTTCAGGCCGGCCGCCATGCCGCCCCAGAAAGGCGGCAGCCCCAGACCCAGCATCAGGAACTTCATGAAGGTGGTCACGGCCATCACCGCGCCACCGCCGGCGGCGCTGCGCAGCATCTGGCGGTATTCGCCGCGCGTGCGGGTGATGTAGTGCTCGCCCGTTTCGGCGCTGCGCTCGGCCACCTTGCGCGCCAGCATCGAGTAATGCTGCGTGAACAGGGCGCGGATGCTGCGGCGCTCTTCGCTCACCTGCAGCAACTCGATCAAAAAGCGCCGCAACACCGGGCCGGGCTTGGGGCTCAGCACGGCTTCGAGCAGGCGCTCCATGCGGTGGCAGCGCTCGCACAACTGGTCGATCTGGAAGACCAGGTCCAGCGAAATGCCGTGGGCTTCCAGATGGCCGTGCAGGCCGCGCGCGGCGTGGGCGCAGGTGTCCAGCAGGGCGCGCAGGTACTGGGCTTCGTGCAGCAACGCGGTCGAAGGGGGCGCATCGGGCCCGGCCTCCTGCACATGGGCCAGCGCCAGTTCGTGCACGCGCTCGGTCGTTTGCGAGAGGTGACGGAAGGCGTGCCGTGCACTGGCCTCGGCCGCCTGACCCTCTTGCTGCGACGCCTTCGCATCGAAGTCGATGTCCACCCGCACGCCCATGCGCGAGCGAAACGCCGGAGAAAAGCCCGCCGCCCGGATCTGCGTGGCCAGGTACAGCATCGCATCGTGAAAGGGTTCGCGCCAGCCCAGCGGGCAGGCCTCCCCGTTGCAGCGCGCCGGGTCCAGCTCCCGCATGGCGTCAGCCCACAGCTCGCCCACCGCCTGGAGGGTCGGCTCATCCAGCTCGGCCAGCCATTGCGCGTCGGCCGGGTCGTCGAACAGCAGGTTGAACAGCGTGCCCAGGTCGTCCGTGTCCGGGCTCAGGGGCAGCACGCGGCGGCGCAGGCGCTCGCCCAGTTCGTTCAGAAAGGACGTGCGCGGCGAAAACCCGAAATCGGCCAGCAGCGCGGCCACGTCGCCATCGCGCCAGATGCTGGCCAGCATGCTGACCACCCGGGCACGGCGCACGGGGTCTTGCTGCAGCGTGGCCACCAGCGTGCGGGTGCCTTGCACGGGCTCGGCCCGCCGCACCCAGCCCAGCACCCGGATCAGCCACAGATGCCGCACGGCCTGGGGCGCTTCGGGGTCGGCCCCGTCCAGCAGGGTCTGCAGTTCAATGTCTTGTCCGGGGCGGGACCACCAGGGGCCCCGTCGCCACAGTTGGGTGATGCGGGAAAGCCTCTTCATCAATCAGTGCAGGGATTGTTGACGCGCCAGCGTGAAGGCCGGAATGGGCGCTTCAAAGGCTTCGGCGGCGTCGGTCATGCAAAAGTAGGTGCCTTGCATCAGGCCGTGGGGCGTGTCCAGGCGGGTCCAGCTCGTGTATTCGAAGCGCTCGCCCGGCTTGAGCAGGGGCTGCTGACCCACCACGCCCAGGCCGCGCACCTCCTCGGTGCGGCCAGTGGCATCGGTGATCACCCAATGGCGCCCGATCAGCTGCGCCGGCACCTCGCCACTGTTGACGATGGTCACCGTGTAGGCAAAGGCGTACTCGTGTCGCACGGGATTGCTCTGGTCCTCCAGGTACTGAGGGACCACGGCGCAGGTGAATTGGGCTTTGCTCATGCGACCCATTCTAGGCAATCCCTTTGCATGGACTCTGTGACATACCCTGGCAAACCCTGGGGCTGTCTTCCTACAATGGTGGACCTCTCCACCGAAAGACCCTCCATGTCGCGTACCTTCCGCATCGCTCCCAGCATCCTCTCCGCCGATTTCGCCCGCCTGGGCGAAGAGGTACGCAACGTGATCGATGCGGGCGCCGACTGGATCCACTTCGACGTGATGGACAACCATTACGTGCCCAACCTGACCTTCGGGCCGATGATCTGTGAAGCCCTGCGCAAGCACAGCGTCAAGGCCGACGGCACCAAGGTGCCCATCGACGTGCACCTGATGGTGCAACCCGTGGACGCCCTGGCCCAGGCCTTCGCCAAGGCCGGCGCCGACATCGTCACCTTCCACCCCGACGCCTCCACCCACGTGGACCGCACCCTGCAGCTCATCAAGGCCGAAGGCTGCCAGGCGGGCCTGGTGTTCAACCCCGCCGCCTCGGTGGACGTGCTGGAGTACGTCATCGACAAGGTGGACGTGGTCCTGCTGATGAGCGTCAACCCTGGCTTTGGCGGCCAGAGCTTCATCGACAGCACGCTGCGCAAGGCCGAGAAGGTGCGCAAGATCATCGACGCATCCGGCCGCGACATCCGCCTGGAGATCGACGGCGGTGTGAAGGTGGACAACATCCGCCGCATTGCCGACGCCGGTGCCGATACCTTTGTGGCCGGCAGCGCCATTTTTGGCAAGCCGGATTACAAGGCGGTGATCGACGCGATGCGCGCTGAGCTGGCCCGCTGACCTAGGGAGTGCGGGTGAGCGGCGCTTGCCTGGCCGCTCACCAATAGCCGCCCACACCCACGCTCCATGCAGTGCCGTGCGGCCTGACGCTGTCATTCTGCAGGCTCACACGCACGTCCATAGCCGGCCTCACGCGCCATCGAAGGTCTACTTGCCGAGTCCAATAGCCCTCCTGCGTGCTTTGCATTGGGAACCGCCGCTCTAGTTGAAGTCGGACGCCTGTATCTGGAGAGGGCTGCCACAGCAAGGTGCCTGTGAGTCGACCGAATCCGATTCCGTGCTGGTGACTGCGCGTTTGCAATGCACCACCCACCAGCATGGTCCCGTGGAAATTGCGGGATAAGCGACGGCCCAGCCCCCGATCCGCTTGCACTCTCGCAGTCAGACAATCAATGCAGGTCGCGTACTGGGGCTCCCAGCCTGCACGCAGCCGCCAGGCCTCACCCTGATCTCCCGGCAGTCCCGATATGCCGGGGTTCGCACTTTCGATGTCAATCAAGTCCAGTTGGTGCAAGCGCAACCGACGGCCGTTATGGCGCAAGGTCAAGTCCCCCATGCTCAGTGAGGAGTAGCGTACATGGGCCGCATCGGCATCAAGTGCGTCGTAGTACGCGGCTCTGAAGCGAAATTGCGTTTGCCAACCATCCGTTGGATGTTTCACCAAGGCCACCTGAGCGTAGCTAGGCGGACGACTTTCATGAGGTGGAGGCGGAGACTGGGGTTGCGCCACTCGTTGGCTTGGGGGCAAGGCGTAGCGTTCGGCCAGTGCCGCGGTATACATCGGGTGCATCCGGCCCGCCTCCTTGTCCGCCGTGTCCACCACAAAGAGGTGATAGTCGATCAAGGCATCGAGGGTGGCTTGTTTGCCCGCCACAGGCAATTTGTCGTAGCCCGTATGACCCGATAGCTGCTCCAGCAGGGCGACCTCGCGAAGGACCTGTCGTTCTGCAGGGCCGAGTGCATCGTGGCTGTCATAGAACCGCTTCTGACGCGAGGGGGCATGTGTGATCTTGCGCACCAAAGCCTGCCCATCGGCACGGTTCGTTTGTGCAGCCAGTTGAATGGTGGCTTGAGGCAGGGTCCATGGCCTGCTCTGTGGGATGAGCCCCACCCCATCCAACACTTCCACGATCTCTGCCATTCGGTAAGCGCAATTACGACGGAAGAAAAAGTAGTCGTAACGCTGGCCGATCACTTCCCATGCATGCGCGGCGACAAATCGCGCTTCTTCAGCGCTGATATTCAGTTGGTACTCCCACAAGTCTCGCAGTTCGTTTTCTCCGTACTGCGTCCGATGAAAGTGATAGGCGATGTCGCTGAAGCCCCCGTCATAGCCGCCAAACACACCCTTGAGGATGTAGGTGACGGGATCGTCGGGTGACTCGACAATCGCACCGTAGTTGACAGTCAGGTCTTGCAGGTTCGAGTACTGCGGTATGCCAAAGTCGAATTTCAGGAAGGTATGCCCGTAATAAGACGCTGGATTACCCAGGTAGCCCGTGGCAAGCACAATGCTCAGCCCCCGGATGCGTTCACCGCGAGACCACGTCTGCCATGCCGTACATGGCGGCACCACCGGCTTGAAGGCCTCACCCAGGACCCTCTGCAGCCATTGCCGTCTGGCCGGAAAGCGGCAACTGGCATGCTCGTCAGCCGCAGACTCATCCGACACCGCTGAGGTCATCGCACGCAGATTGGCTACCAGTTCTACCGTGGGCGAGGAAGGGCCTTGCTCTGGCGCGAGGAAAAAACCTTTGCTATGGATGGCACCGCGCCAGCCGGATGGACTGATGCGGTCTGCTTCGTAATGCAACAACTTGAGCCATCCAGGCATGCTGGCGATTGCATGAATGGTGGTGTCATCAACCTCCGTACTTTGCGCTGAGTGCGTCAAGCCGAAGCACCATATCAAGCCAAGCAGTATTTGGCGCCCGATAGCGCCGCTGCAACCCATCATGTTCACTGCTCAAAATAAAACACCGCCCCGGCTTTCGCAAGGGCGGTGGGTTTGTCAGACCGACCGACTGAGATCAGGCGGCGCAGCTTTGCACAGCAGCCGACTGCACAGCGTCATAGAAGCGAGCAGCCTTCTCGATACGAGGCGTCGCACCAAAGCCGGGCTGGCTCACTGCGCTGCCCATGTGCTGACGTGTCAGTGCGGCAGCTGCCTGTTGTTGCGCCCCGGTGCAATCAAACATGCCCAGCACGGTTGCCAAGTGTTCGCCCTGACCTTGAGCCGTTTCTTCAGCCAGTTGCTCGTAGCTGTCCCGGATGAACAGTGCCGTCGCGACCTTCTTGCCGTTGCAGGTCTGGGGACTCATGGTGGCCGAGGTCACTGCGGTGGTACCCAGGTCCCAGATCACGTTCGACGTGACGGCTGCCCAGTGGGTATCAGGGAACAGCGCTGCGCCAATGCCGCATTCAACAAAGGGGTTCGGGCCGGCACCAGGAGCCTTGCTGGCATCCTGTGCATAAGCGCCGATAGAACACAGTGCGACGAGGGCACCAACGACCATTTGCTTACGGATATTCATTACTTCTTTCGGTATCGTTGAGACGAGAATGCATCTCGACCTTTTGAAATGCAAACCAGCAATCCGCGTGCTGCGGACTGAAATAATTTTATGGTGCAACAGAGATGTGACCATGTCACCCCGCCTGCCGTCGCGTCAGTTGTGTCGCTCGGAATCGACATTTCGACGTTCGGCAAAGTCTCTCGCCCGAAAGAGGGGGCGGGTAAATATGCAACAGGAAAGGGTGCAGTAACCTTTCCTTTGCGGTTCATCAAGGTGGAAGCACGCTCTGCGCCATCGGCACGAAGGAAACCATGCTGAAAGAGTCGCACCCATCACGGGCGCGTGGATTGAAACATTCACCGCAGCAAAACACTGCAACAAACCAAGCGTGTTGACGCCGACCGAAAACTGAGCCAGGTGTTCAACCTACTCTGCTGCTTTTTGATGCAGCGGGATTCGAGAGTGATCACCGTGGACAACATCCGCCGCGTTGCCGACCCCGGTGCCGACACCTTTGTGGCCGGCAGCGCGATTTTTGGCAAGCCGGATTACAAGGCGGTCATTGACGCGATGCGGGCTGAGTTGGCGAGGGCGCCGCATGGCGCGCCATCGCCCCCATGAAATCCCTACAACAGGGGAAACGCCAGTGCGCCTTACACGTTAAGGCAAAGATATTCGGTCATTGTGCGCACAATGACCACGAAAGATGTCGTGTCGTGCGGCTCCCGCTCCTGGTGATAAGCCATCGGGCAGCAAGGCAGCCACACGACACAGGATGGGCATGGGCCACACGACCGCAAGCCTTTTCAACCCATCTTTCTTGGATCTCTGATGCCCATCCACTCACAAGCCAAACGCCTGTTGCGCACCCTGGCCGGTGTAGCCGTTGCCGCAGTCACGCTCCCGGGCGCATCCAGCGCGATCGCCGCCACGGTGACGCCGGACCCGTTCTATGAGTACACAGACAGTACCCCGCTGTCCAACTACGCGCCAGGCACGATTCTCAAAACCCGCACCATCACTTACCGTATCGTGGGTTTGGCGACACCGCTGAAAGCCACACAGTTGCTGTATCGCTCGGTCGATGTGCAAATGCGGCCTGTGGCGAATGTCACCACAGTGGTCAAGCCCTGGTGCCTGCTCTGCCTGAACAAAAACAAGGTTGTCTCCTACCAGTCGTTTTACGACTCGCTGAACCCTGAAGACTCCCCTTCGCGCTCCATTGCTGGCGGCAAGCGGCTGCCCGATCTGATCCCAGGGGTTGAAACGGCACTGTTCGCCCCCTTCCTGATTCAGGGCTACACCATCATCATCCCTGACACCGAGGGACCCAAAGCCAACTTCGCCGCCGGTCCGGAGTACGGCTACCACACGCTCAACTCGATCCGGGCCGCGCTCAAGTCCCCCGAGCTGGGCCTGCCCAGCAACACCAAAGTAGCGATGATCGGCTACTCGGGCGGTGCCATCGCCTCGGAATGGGCTGCAGAGTTGGCACCGACCTATGCGCCTGACGTGAACCAAAAGCTGATTGGCAGCGCCATCGGCGGCGTGCTGGTGCACCCTGACCACAACCTGGACTACATTCAAGGGTCGCCGATCTGGGGCGGTGTGGCTGGCATGGCACTCATCGGCGTGGGCCGCTCGTTCGACTTGAACCTGCCACAGTACCTCTCCGAAAAAGGGCTGGCGCTTCACGAAAAGATGAAGAGCCAGTCGATTGTGAACGTGCTGGGCCAGTACCCAGACCTGTACTGGAAAGACATCGTCAAGCCCGAGTACGAAAACCGCTTGAAGCTGGGTGTCTACGTGGACAGCGTGAACAAGGTCATCATGGGCACGGGTGGCACCCCCACGATCCCGTTGTTCATCGGCCAAGGTACCGGCGGCGAACTTGAGGGCACGAAGGCTTCGCCGATCTGGGGCAAAGGCGACGGCGTGATGCTGGCGGGCGATGTCCGAACCCTGGCGCGTCAGTACTGCGCCAAGGGCGTGCAGATCGAGCACAAAGAATATGCACTGAGCCACTTCACCAGCATGGCCGTGTGGCTGCCACAAGCGATTGGCTGGGTCAATGACCGTTTCCGCAACAAGCCGGTGCCGCAAAATTGCGCCAGCATCCAGCCTGGTAACCCGCTGGATCCGGTGGTAGCCTTGCCCTGAATCCGGACGGGCGGCTACCGTCAAGAGTGGCTGCCCGACTCTTTCGGGCGTTGATGGGCACAGACCAGGCCTTCGTGGTCTGTGGATGTTTGGGCCTGCACGCTATCCTTGCTGTCATGCCCAGCTACCCTCGCCCCCTCACCTCCCGCCTGCCCCAGGTCGGCACCACCATCTTCTCGGTGATGTCGGCCCTGGCGCAGCAGCACGGCGCGCTCAACCTGTCGCAAGGCTTCCCGGACTTTGATGCGCCCGCCGAGTTGCTGGCGCTGCTTGACCAGCACGCCCGCGCCGGCCACAACCAGTACGCGCCCATGACCGGTGTGCCGGTGCTGCGCGAGGCCATTGCGGCCAAGGTGAGCGCGCTGTATGGCGCCGCGTATGACGTGGACGCCGAGATCACCGTGACGGCCGGGGCCACGCAGGCGATCTTCACAGCAGTTGCGGCCCTGGTCCATCCGGGCGACGAGGTCATTGTCTTCACGCCCGTGTACGACAGCTACGCCCCCTCGGTCGAGCTGCAGGGCGGCAAGGTGGTGTACGCCCACCTCACCCTGCCCTATTACCGCCCCGACTGGGACGAGGTGGCCCGCCTGATCACGCCGCGCACGCGCATGATCATCCTCAACTCGCCGCACAACCCCACCGGCACGGTGTGGACGGCCGAGGACATGGCCCGGCTCGAAGCCTTGGTGAAAGACACCGACATCGTTCTGCTGAGCGATGAGGTCTACGAGCACATGGTGTTCGACCAGGCCCGCCACGAAAGCGTGCTGCGCTACCCCGGCCTGGCCGAGCGCAGCATCGTGGTGTCGAGCTTCGGCAAAACGTACCACATCACCGGCTGGAAGGTGGCTTACTGTCTGGCCCCGCGCGAGCTGATGGCCGAGTTCCGCAAGGCCCACCAGTTCATCGTCTTCACCGTGCACGCGCCCTCGCAGTACGCCCTGGCCGACTTCATGAAAAAGCCCGGTTGGTACGAACAGCTCAAGGCCCTGTACCAAGGCAAGCGCGACATCTTCCGGCAAGCCCTGGCAGGCTCACGTTTTGAGCTGCTACCTTGTCAAGGCACCTACTTTCAGTGCGTCAAGTACGCCGCCCTCAGCGACGAGAGCGACCGCGCCTTTGTCGAGCGCCTGACCCGCGAGCACGGCGTGGCCGCGATCCCCGTGTCGGCCTTCTACCCTGATGGCGCAGACCACGGCGTGATCCGCTTTTGCTTTGCCAAATCGGCGGCGACGCTGGAGCAGGCCTTGGAGCGCTTGATCAAGCTTTGAACGACGGGAAACGAGGGCATCATGACAAATGGGAACCTGGGCCGTGGCGTGTGGGGATGGTGTTTGGCGGCTTGCCTGAGCACGGCATGGGCGCAGGGCGAGGCGCCTCCCGCCGCGCGCGTGCCCATGGTGGACGTGCACACGCATTTCCAGGCTGGCGGGCGTCAGCAAAATTTCGCTGCAGCCCTGCAGACGGCGTTGAGCAAAATGGACGAGCTGGGCATCCGCCAGACCGTGTTGATGCCCCCACCGCTGGTACACGTGGCCCCCAACTATTACGACATTGAGCACCTGCGCTTTGCCGCAGACCAGCACCCAGGTCGCGTGGCCGTCATGGGCGGCAGCTCGCTCAACGTCATGATCCACAGCACGCCGGCGGCGGAGGTGACGGAGTCTGTCCGGGCCCGCTTCCGCGCGCGCTTCCAAGAGATCGTGTCACAGGGGGCGGTGGGCATCGGTGAGATGGGCATCCACCACGTGTCGATCCCGGCCATGGGCAGCCAGCATGCTTACGAGTCAGTGCCGGCAGATCACCCGCTGTACCTGTTGCTGGCCGATCTGGCTGCCGAGCGCGGGCTGCCCATTGACCTGCACATGGATCTGGTGCCCGAGACCATGCCCTTGCCGCCGACGCTGCGTGCCAACCCGCTCAACCCCGACACCCTGGCCGAGAACGCCGAAGCCTTCAAGCGCCTGCTCACCCACAACCCCAAGGCGCGGTTTGTCTGGTCACACGTGGGCTTCGAGCCCTTGTTGACCCGTCATCCGCAACGCGTGCGGCAATGGTTGCAGACCTACCCGAATCTCTTCATGAGCTTTCGGGTCAACAAAGGACATCCCAGTCCGGCATCGGCCCTGGACCCGGCGGGCGAGCTCAAACCTGCGTGGCAGGACCTGATTCGCGCCTTTCCAGATCGCTTCATGATTGGCAGCGATGCTTTCTATGAAGCGGGTGGCGTGGCGCGTGGCAGCGGTGACCCCGGCCAGGACACAGGCTTGCGCTGGCTGCGGGCGCTGGTGGACGCGCTGCCACCGGACTTGGCGCGCGCCGTGGGCCACGAGAACGCCAAGCGGGTTTACCGCCTGCCTTGACGTAGGGGCTCAGCCCGCGAACAGCCGGGCCGCGTGCAGGCCCAGACCCGTGGCCACCGAGGCCATCCGGTCCCCGCGTGCCGCCCGGGCGCCGGGGAAAGCCGCTTCCAGCTGATCGGTCAGCAGCTTCAGGCCGGTCGAGCCCCCGGTGAAATACAGGGCGCTGATGTCGCTCGCGGCGATGCCCGCCTGGGCGACCGTCTCGTGCGCGCAGGTCACGATGCGGGCCAGGTCGTCGTGCAAGGCGGCTTCAGCCTGAGCGCCGGTCAGCGGGCTGTGCAGGCCGGCTTCGATCAGGGCCAGGTCGATGTCGGTGTCACCGCCTTCGGCCACCGCGATCTTGGCCGCTTCGGCGCGGCCCACCAGGGCGTGACCCAGGCGATCGCGCACCACCTTCATCAGGCGCTGGTGGTGCACCGGGTTGCCGTAGAAATCCGCCATGGCACGCAACTCGGCCATGCGCTGGGGTTGGTACACCGTGTTGATCAGGTGCCAGGTCGTCAGGTCAAAGTAGACGCGGCTGGGCACCGGACGTGGGGGCTGTCCGCCAATGCTCGGTCCAAACGCGCCATAGCCCAGCGGTGGCATCACGCTGGCCAGCGAGACGCGGCGGTCAAAGTCGGTGCCGGCGATGTGCACGCCGTGGTTGGCCAGGATGTCGTCGCGGCGATCCAGGCGGGGCGCACGCTGCGGTCCCACGCGCACCACCGAAAAGTCCGAGGTGCCGCCGCCGATGTCGGCCACCAGCACCAGTTCTTCCTTTTGCGCGTGCTGCTCGTAATCGAACGCCGCCGCGATCGGCTCGAACTGGAACGCCACGTCGGTGAAGCCCACGGCCCGCGCAGCCGCTTCCAGCGAAGCCTGCGCCGCCGCATCGCGCTCGGCATCGTCATCCACGAAAAACACCGGGCGGCCCATCACCACCTGAGTCAAAGGCTGGCCGCCGGCCTGCTCGGCCAGGCTGCGCAGGTGACGCAGGTAGCCTGTGATGATGTCCAGGTACTTCACGCCCAGGCCGTTGCCCACTTCGGTGGTCTGGTCGACCAGGGCCGTGCCCAGGATGCTCTTCATCGAGCGCATCAGGCGACCTTCATAACCGTCGATGTAGGCCTTCACAGCCGCACGACCAAAGGTGCGCGGCAGGCTGTCGTCGAGGTGGGTGCCGCGCCAGGTGCCGGGGGGCAGGTCATCGGCGTCGGTGCAATAGAACACCGCCGTCGGCATGGTCAGATGCTCACCTTCCAGCGGCACCAGGCGCATGCCCGTTCCCTCGGTCGGCGAGCGCGGGATGGCGATGGCCGAGTTGGAGGTGCCGAAGTCGATGGCGCAATAAGACATGGTGCAGGCCCGGGCAGGCAAAGAAACAGCAAGGCGGGCGATTGTAGGCGCCCGCGTCCCCGCGCGTGCGGCTGGCTGGGAACGCCCCAGCGCGTAACGCTTGATTGCAATTTCCCCCCGCAAGCGGGGGCCGGCCTGCCGAGGGGCCCTCTGACAATGTCCGGATACGACAAATTGCAGGTGAGCGATTCATGAGTTTCCCGTCCCTCGGTGAGGTGGGGGCGCGCGCTGGCGCGTCCCTGCAGTCGCTGGCAACGGCCGCGTCGGCTGCGGCAGAGGCCCAGGTGGCCGGGCTGGGCGCACAGCTGACGTCACGTCTGCAAGCCGCCCTCAAGCTGGGGCAATCCACCCGCCTGCTGCAAATCGAAACCGCCTTGCCTTCGGCTTCGCTGGTGGTTGAACGCTGCCGCATCACCGAGGCCGTTCACGCCACCGAGCCTCTGTGGGCCGAGGTCGATTGCGTCAGCACCCACGCCCTGCTGGAGCTCAAAGCGCTCAACGGCGAGCAGGTCACCCTGCGCCTGATGCTGGCCGATGGCAGCTGGCGCGCCTGGCACGGCTATGTGGTGCAGGCTGCGCAACTGGGGGCCGATGGCGGGCTGGCGCGCTACCGCCTCACCCTGGCCGCCTGGACCCACTGGCTCACGCTGCGCCGCGACACCCGCATTTTTCAGGACCAGACCGCGGCCGACATCGTGAGCAGCGTGCTGTCGGCCTACCCGCAGTCGCATTTCAAGCTCGATGTGGCCGCGCCCGGCCCGGTGCGCGCCCTCACCACCCAGTACCGAGAAACCGACTGGGACTTTGTGCAGCGCCTGATGGCCGAAGAGGGCTGGAGCTGGCGTTTGTCGCACAGTGGCGCCTTCAAGGGGGCCGTGGCCGGCGCCCGCGCCGCCCGCCACACCCTGGTGGTGTTCGACACCCAGGCTGAAGTGCCCGACCTCGGCCCCTTGCGCTTCAGCCGCCCCGACCTGCGCGGCGCCGGCCTGCTGGGCACGGGCCTGTTCGACACCGGCCTGGCCCAAGACACCGTAACCGCCTGGCAGGTGGGCCAGCAGCTCACGCCGAACGCCGTGACCTTGGGGTCGTGGGACGAGCGCCAGCTGGCCGGTGTGGTCGCCGATGCCCGCAGCGTGGCCGACCACGGTGACGTCCCCGTGCTGGAACACTATCGGGGGCACGGTGAGCGCCGCCACGCCGATGGTCGCGTGGACACGGCCCAGCCGGCCAGCCGCAGCGTGGCCGAGGCCCGTGCCGAAGCCCGGCTGGCCGCGCACACCCTGACGCATCGCTTTGCCGAAGGCCGCAGCGCCGTGCGCGCGCTGCACGAGGGCGCCCACTTTGCCCTGACCGAACACAGCCTCTATGGCCTGGATGCGCAAGCCTCCGGGGCCAACCGTTTTGTGGTGCTGCGTGTGACCCACGAAGCCGCCAACAACCTGGGCACCCAAGCCGCCCAGATCCTGCTCGCCACCGACATCGAGCAGGGCAGCTACCGCAACCATTTCCAGGCGGTGCCGGCCACCGCCCGCCTGGTCCCCACTCCTGTTGAGCGCCCCACAGCCCCCGGCCTGCAGACCGCCACCGTGGTGGCCGCCGAAGGCGAGCCGCTCACCACCGACCGCGACGGCCGCATCCGCATCCAGTTTGGATGGCAACGCGGCACTGCGCCGCTTTCTGGTGGTTTGGGCGCGCCCGCCAGCCCGACCGGTGCGGCCACCGGCCATGCGCCGGGGAACGAGCGCAGCGGCACCTGGGTGCGCGTGGCGCAAAGCGTGGCAGGCCCCAACTGGGGTGCAGTCTTCACGCCCCGCGCCGGCACCGAGGTGCTGGTGGACTTTGTGGACGGCGACATCGACCGCCCCATCGTGGTCGGCCAATTGCACAACGGCCAGCACGACCTGCCCTGGCCGGCGGGCGTGGACGCCGGTGCTAACCACCCCGGCACCGTCTCGGGTTGGCACAGCCAGCACCTGGATGGCCAAGGCGCCAACCAATGGCTCATTGACGATGCCAACGGCCAGTTGCGCATGCGCCTGGCCAGCCATAGCGCGGCCACTGGCTGGAACGAACTCAGCCTGGGCCATCTGATCCAGCACAGCGGGCACGGCGGCGAAGGCCACGCATATCGCGGCCAATGGCTGGGATCTGGCTTTTACGGCGCCACCGACGGCTGGGCCGTGGTGCGCGCTGCCCAAGGCCTGCTGCTGACCACCAGCAGCCGAGCGGCCCAAGGCGCCAGCGTGGCCAGCACGCAGATGGACGCGGCCGAAGCCGTGGCGCAACTCAAAGCGGCGCGCCAGCTGGGCGAGGCCTTGAGCCAGAGCGCCCGTCAGCAAGGCGCCCAAGGCCTGCACAGCCACGACGACACCCAGGCCTGGCAGCACCATGCCGAGCAGATGGACCCGCAGGCACAAGGCCGCTTTGAGGGCAGCGTGGGTGGGCAACAAGCCAAGAAGGCCCAGGGCCGCACCCTCACCGACCCGGTCGAGCGCTTTGCTCAGCCCCTGCTGCACCTCGACACCCCTGTGAGCGCCAGCTTCGTGACGCCCACCAGCATCCACCTGTTCAGCGGTCAGGACACATCGTTGAGCGCCCAGGGTGACGCCCATTTGACGGCCGCTCACACCCTGAGCGCGGCCAGCGGCCAGACCACCAGCCTCTACACACACTCAGGCGGCATCAAGGCGATCACGGCCAATGCGGGTTTGAGCTTGCGTGCCCACACCGATGCCCAGCAGATCTGGAGCGAGAAGGACCTGACGGTGCAAAGCACCACGGATGAGATCCGGATTCAGGCGAGCAAGAGCATCACGCTGACGGCGGGACAAAGCCAGATCGTCATCGAGGGCGGCAACATCACCTTCACCTGTCCGGGGACGTGGACGGTGATGGGGGCCAGTCATGATTGGGGTGGGGGTGGGAGTGGTCAACTCGAGATGTCGCGCATGCCAGATGATCGGGTTCATGTCTTCGACGAAGCTTTTGCGATCAAAGACCCAGCGGGGCAGCCGCTCACCGATGTGCCGTTCAAGATCAAGACGACGGCTGGGTACGTTTATGGATCTTCTTCAGAGACGGGATTCACTCAGCGTGTGGGAACAGAGTCCAGCGAAGCGCTGCGTATGGAATTGCGATGGCTCGAACTTGAATGACCGAGGATTGAGATGACAGTTGTCGAAGCCAAGACGAATGAGAAGGAACAGTCGTGTGTAGATGCGGTCTGTGACTGCAACACGATGTGGTCGATCGTGCAGCAGATGGCCACTGCGAGGTTGAGCGATCAAACAGGGTCATTCAAGGGGCGTTTGATCAAAAGCTATGCAGTTCGCGCGCGGAGAATTGCTGGGACCTACGCGCGGTTCTACTTGGAAATGGAGTCCGGTGGTCGCCCGGATAAGAAGGGGCGCTTCTATTGGATGGCTCTTGGCGCATTTGCCAGCAAGACAGTTGCTTGCACTCTTGAGGCATGGCAGGTGAGGGCTCAAGCTTTCTGGATCTCAGAGAAGACCAAAAACGGGTTGGGCATGGGCAACTTCTGGTTGTATTGCGACATCAGTGGATGGCATTGGTACTACAGCCTCTACTCCAGCTCCTTCACGCAGTGCCTCAGCAGTCGAAACACCAAGAGCTATGTCCCCGCGGTCAAGGCTCAAGTGGCGAAATTGCCTTGGAGCCAAGAGGCGTTGCCAAAGATCAAGTATTTGAAAGTCTCAACAGAGATTCAGGCGGCCTTCCGCAAGGTTAAAGAATATGAGTCGGCAGATACGCGCAAAGCCAAGGAAAACCTGCAAATGGGGCACCTGCTGGATGTTGCCAACCATGAGCAAGGAGTTATCCTTCAGCCGCTGATCTATGACGATGAAGACTTCTCCTTCTGGGTCAAGGCTCAAAGGTTCCCTGGGGTCAGCAGCATCAGTCCAGATCTCGAATTGGTGTTCAGTCATGCCTGCAACACGGAGGAGTCTGATCACAAATCGCTTGCTCCCTCAGAGACCAAGCTTGAGAGCTTCAGCAGCAGAATGGCCTGGATCAAGTCTGCAGCGGGCCAATTCGATAAGCTGATGAGGAAGAAGCAGCCGTACATGGAGGCTCAACTGCTTACCATGGCGGGATGGGTAAACCTGCCAGATCAGTGAGACCAATCTGTGTTCCTCCGTCGAATTCTTTTCTTGTCGCTGTCCGTCTGTCTGCTGTTGACAGCGTGCGATATTTCCACGCGCCGCGACGAGGCGCTTGTTTCAAATAAAGGCCGGTCCGACATGAGTGGGATGATTGCCGTTCGCCTCGGCGAACAAGCCAAGACATTGGCAGAACGATATCCATCCAAACTGAAATACTCGGCGCAGCCTGCCGGGCTTGACTTCCTCGGTGCGAAGTGGACGGGCCAATCACTTGGCGCGATTGAAATCCAGCACGGCCAGGTTAGTTTGCATCTTGATCGGGTCTTGACTATGGACGCGACACAGGATGCGAGCTCGTTTAACGATGAAGGCGTTACTGAGATTGATGTCAATATGCAATTGACCGATCAGGATTTGATTGGTCATGACGAAGCCCGTCAAGGTTTCCTGGGCTTTCTCCAGGCGCTTAAGCAAGGTGGCTGGATGTCAACGATTGAGCGAGGCATGCCGCGGATTTCTGGGCGGGACAGATTCATGCACGTGCTGGATCATTCATCTGCTATGGGCCTAGATGCTGAATACACGCCCACACTGACCGAGTGGATGCGAATCGAATCTCAGACTCCATGGGGCTTCTGGCGCGATGGGGCCTACCTCGAAGTGAGCTTCATGCGAGAGCACACCCTGCTTGATCCGGTCAAACCGGGAGCTTATGTGGTCACCTTGCGTGTTCGCACAGCCCGAGAAGAAGCCAGATCTCTTGTCGAGCCCGAAAATAGAGATCGCTGGCAGGAGCATCTGCCGGAAGTCCTGAAACAGCTTGATTGGGCTAGAGAGAAGAAGGAACAGGAGTTGGGTGCCAGAGGCATCACGATCCAGAAAGACTACCGAGATCCTCCGCTGGTGAATTGAAGATGG
Organism: Burkholderiales bacterium RIFCSPHIGHO2_12_FULL_63_20; assembly: GCA_001770775.1. Taxonomy (GTDB): domain Bacteria; phylum Pseudomonadota; class Gammaproteobacteria; order Burkholderiales; family Burkholderiaceae_C; genus Aquabacterium. The sequence continues at coordinate 34,123 of MESA01000027.1, read as the reverse complement.
CCGGCTGTCAGCATGAGCGATCGCTCCCCGGCACGCCTCCTGCTTCATCTCGTTGCACCACGCCGGCCCTCCTCCGCATACGATGAGGCCGGTTTCTGCAACCCGGCGAGCACCCCATGAGCACCCTTCACCTGATCTCCCACCCCCTGGTCCAGCACAAGCTCACGCTGATGCGTCAGAAGGACGCGAGCACCAACAGTTTTCGCCGTCTGCTCGATGAGCTGAGCACCTTGATGGCCTACGAGGTCACGCGCGACATGCCGTTGCAGGATGTCGAGATCGAGACGCCGCTGGAGACCATGACGGGCCGGATGATCGACGGCAAGAAGTTGGTGCTGGTGTCGATCTTGCGCGCCGGTGATGGTTTTCTGGATGGCATGCTGCGCGTGGTACCCGGCGCCCGCGTGGGCCACATCGGCCTGTACCGCGACCCGGCTACGCTGCAGCCGGTCGAGTACTACTTCAAGATGCCGTCCGAGATGAGCGAGCGCGATGTGGTCGTGGTCGACCCGATGCTGGCCACGGGCAATTCGGCCGCTGCGGCGGTGGCACGCATCAAGCAGCTGAATCCGAAGTCGATCAAGTTCGTGTGCCTGTTGGCGGCGCCCGAAGGCGTGGCCGTGATGCAGGCCGCGCACCCGGATGTGGACATCTACACCGCGGCGGTGGACCGCGAGCTCAATGACCATGGCTACATCCTGCCCGGCCTGGGCGATGCGGGGGACCGCATTTTCGGCACGAAGTAAGCCCCAGGCTCACCCGCAAAAAAGGCTGCGGCCCCCTAAAGGGCGCAGCCTTTTGCTTGAGCACTCGGTGACCAAGGTCGCCGCCCGTCGCCGAGCACATCGCTCAGCGGCGTGACCGCATCACAGCCCCAGCTTTTGCGCCACGTAGTCGGCGTCCTTGTCGCCCCGACCCGAGAGGTTGATCAGGATGTGCTGGTCCTTGGGCAGGGTGGGCGCCACGCGAATCGCCCAGGCCACGGCATGGGCGCTTTCCAGCGCGGGGATGATGCCTTCCACACGCGAGAGGGTCATGAAGGCGTCCAGGCATTCCTGGTCGGAGGCGGTCTGGTAGTCGACGCGGCCGAGGTCCTTGAGGTAGCTGTGCTGTGGGCCCACGCCGGGGTAGTCCAGGCCTGAGGCAATCGAGTGCACGGCCGAGGGCGTGCCGTCTTCGTTTTCCAGCACGTAGCAGGCCATGCCGTGCAATTCGCCGGGCTTGCCCTTGCTCAGGGTGGCGGAGTGGCGACCCGGCTTGTCCAGGCCTTCGCCAGCGGGTTCCACGCCGACCAGGTGCACGCCTGCGTCGCCCAGGAAGGCGGTGAAGATGCCCATGGCGTTGGAGCCCCCGCCCACGCAGGCGGCCACGTGGTCGGGCAGGCGGCCATGCTTGGCCAGGAACTGCTCGCGCGCTTCCTTGCCGATGATGGACTGGAAGTCACGCACCATTTTCGGGAAGGGGTGCGGGCCCACGACCGAGCCGATGGCGTAGATGAAGTTGGTGGGGTCTTTGAGGTATTCCTCGAAGGCGCTGTCCACGGCTTCCTTGAGGGTGGCGGCGCCGCGGGTGACGGGCACCAGCTTGCAACCCAGGATCTTCATCTTGGTGACGTTGGGGTGCTCTTTCTCGATGTCCACCTGGCCCATGTGGATCTCGCAGGGGATGCCGACCAGGGCGCAGGCGGTGGCCAGGGCCACGCCGTGCTGGCCGGCGCCGGTTTCGGCGATCACCTTGCTCTTGCCCATGAACTTGGCCAGCAGGGCCTCGCCCAGGCAGTGGTTGATCTTGTGGGCGCCGGTGTGGTTGAGGTCTTCGCGCTTGAGGTGGATCTGTGCGCCGCCCAACTGGTCTGACAGGCGGCGGGCGTGGAAGATGGGGCTGGGGCGGCCGACGTAGTCGGCAAACAGCGAGGCGAGTTCTTGCTGGAAGTCTTCGCGCTGGCGGATGGTTTCATAGGCGACGTTGATGTCGTCCATGGCCTGTTTGAGGTGCGGGGGCACCAGTTGACCACCGTAGGGACCAAAGTAGCCTTCGGCGTTGGGCATGGGGGCGAAGTGGGTGGACGTGCTCATGGGTGAAGAAGCCGGATCAGGCGGTCAAAAGGGTTCCACGTCGGTCAAGCAGGCCGGCGCGTCAAAACGACAAGCATAGTGCGATCAGGTGGGGATGCCCCTTGATGGCAGTCAGTTTTGCTCGGGTTCAGCGGCCGCGAAAGGCCGAGGGCGTCATGCCGGCCCAGCGCTGGAAGGCATGAATGAAGGCGGCCGATTCGGCATAACCCAGTTGCTGGGCGATGGCTTCCACCGGCAGGGTGGTGTGGCGCAGCAGGTGCTGGGCTTTGACGTAGCGGGCTTGGGCCAGCAGGTCGCGAAAGCTGTGGTCTTCGTCGCTCAACTGGCGCCGCAGGGTGCGCTCGGACAGGCCCAGGGCGCGGGCCACGTCGTCGGCCGAGGGGTAGCTGCCGCTGAACAGGCCCAGGTGGGTGAGCACCCGGTCGGCCAGGGTCTCGGTGCTGGTCTGCTGGGCCACGAGCTGTTGGTCGCACATGCTGCGGTACATGGCGTGGGCGTTGGGGTCGGCCGAGGGCAGGCGCAGTTGCAGGTGCTCGTTGCGCAGCCAAAAGCGCGCCTCGGTCTCGCCAAAGCGCACGGGGCAGCCGAAGTAGGCCTCGTAGTCGGCGGCTTCGGGCGGGCGCGGGTAGGGCATGTCGATGCGCTCGGCGTGGATGTCCACGCCCAGGGTGAGCTGCATGTCGCGCACCAGTTTGTAGGTGCCCGAGACTTCGCCGTCGACCCGAAAGCGGAAGGCATGGGGCGTCATGGGCATGGGGGTGAGCACCAGGGCGCTGAGCTTGTCGCCGGGCTCGAAGCGCAGGGTGCCGAACAGGTAGGTCAGGCCCTGGTAGCGGATGCCGATCTGGAAGGCCTCGTAGGCCGTGGCGCAGGTCATCAAGAGCATGATGAGCGGGCCGTAGCCGGCCAGGCCGTAAAAGCCGCCGAGCTTGAGGCCCACCAGCGGGTCCTTGACGGTCTCGGCGAGGTCGGCGTAGATGCGCATCTCGCGCGAGCGTTCGATGCGGGTGCTGGGGTCGAGCTGGGCCAGGGTCAGGCCGTGACGGGCGAGCACGGGCTCGGGGTCCTCGCCCATTTGCTTGAGGCCTTGCACCATGTAGATCAGGCCCAGGATGGATCGGGTGCTCATCAGACTGTCAATTCAGGGGAGAGGGTTGACCCGTAAGTTGCTGGGTTTTGGCCGAAACGATCAACTTTTGGTCGAATCTAGCATGGTCCAGATCAAGGCTGGATCGCACCATGGCAGCACTTCACCCCCTCTCACCCCCCGCTCACTTTGCCATCGAGGTGCCGCATGACCGATCAGATCACCCCCTCCACCCAGGTTCACCATGTCGAGGTGGCCATTGCCGGCGCCGGTTTTGGCGGGCTGTGCATGGCCATCAAGCTGCAGGAGGCGGGCATCCACGATTTCGTGATCCTGGAAAAGGGGGACGATGTGGGCGGCACCTGGCGCGACAACCAGTACCCCGGCGCAGCCTGCGATGTGCAGTCGCACATGTACTCGTACTCGTTTGCGACCAGCCCGAAGTGGACCAAGCGCTACGCGCCGTGGAACGAGATCCAGCATTACATCCTGGACGTGACCGAGCAGTACCGCCTGCGCCCGAAGATCCGCCTCCAGCAGGAGGTGGTGAGCGCCGTGTTCAACGAGGGCACGGGCCGCTGGACGGTGAAGACGGCCGGGGGCGACACCTACATCTGCCGCCATTGGGTGCTGGCCTCAGGGCCGCTGCATGTGCCGGCGATTCCGAAGATCAAGGGGCTGGACCAGTTCCAGGGCAAGGTGATGCACTCGGCGCAGTGGGACCACGGCTACGACCTGCGCGACAAGCGCGTGGCGTCGATCGGCACCGGCGGCTCCGCCATCCAGTATGTGCCCGAGATCGCGCCCAAGGTGAAGCAGCTGCACGTGTTCCAGCGCACGGCGGCGTGGGTGATCCCGCGTGACGAGCGTTCGTACTCGGACTTCAGCAAGAAGATGTTTGCCGCCTTGCCCTTCACGCGCACGCTGCACCGCTGGCGCTGCTACTGGACCAACGAATCGCGTGTGTGGCCCATCTTCCACCCCTCGCTGGCCAAGGTGGGCGAGTTCTTTTTGAAGAAGTTCATCAGCTGGCAGGTGAAGGACCCGGCGCTGGTCAAGAAGCTCACGCCCGACTACACCCTGGGCTGCAAGCGCATCCTGATCTCCAACAAGTGGTTCCCCACCTTCAACCGTCCGAACGTGGAGCTGGTGACGGACGACATCCGCGAGTTCACGGCCACCGGCATCATCACCAAGGACGGTCGGGCGCGTCCGCTGGACTGCGTGATCCTGGGCACGGGCTTCATCGTGGACCCGCGCGTTTACATGAAGAGTTTCGAGCTGCGCGGCCTGAACGGCCACACGATCCAGGAAGACTGGAAGGTCAGCCCCACCGCCTATCTGGGCATCACGGCGGCCAACTACCCGAACATGTACCAGTTGGTGGGGCCGCACACGGGTCTGGGCCACAACTCCATCATCTTCATGATCGAGGCGCAAGCCGACTACATCGTCAACTGCGTGAAGCTGCTGCGGGCCAAGGGCAATGGCTACCTGGACGTGAAGGAAGAGGCGCAAAACCGCTTCCTGGGCGAGATGACGCAGGCGCTCAAGGGCACGGTGTGGGATTCGGGTTGCAAGAGCTGGTACCAGACGGCCGAGGGCATCAACTTTGCGATCTGGCCCAAGTCGACCTGGCGCTACTGGCTGGCCACTCGCAAGGTGAACGAGGCCGATTACCGCTTTGTGAAGTGTGCGGGGCAGTCGGCCACGGGCGCCAACGGCGTGCCCGGTGCGCAGGCAGGCGCAGGCGCGCAGGCGATGGCCCGCACGGCTGTGCGCTGAGGCTGCCGCAAGCGGCGCGCGTTCACGGCCAGTCGAAGAACTCGCTGTAGACCAGCCTCTCTTCGATCACGCGCCGACGTTGGCCTTGGATGTTGGGACCTTGCGGGACGGTGCGGTCCGTGTAGTAGCGCTCGAACTCGCGCAGCACCAGACGTGCCGGCCGTCCGGGCGGTGGTTGCACCGTGGCCCGCACCTCCCATACGGCCGGCTCCAGCAGTCCCAGCACCCCATCGGGGAGGAGGCCCGGGCGGCGCTCGATCTGCAGTTCGGTGTGAAAGACCTGGGGTTGGCCCAGGTGCCCTGGCCGGGTCACTTCGGTGGGGGCGGGACTGGCCGGCTGGTTGAACAGGGGCGAGGGAAGGATCGGCTGCCGCAGCCCCGGCTGGGGCGAGGCCAGGCCGCTGGCCAGGACGCGTTCGTCACGCCAGGCCAGGTCGCTGTCGAGGGCGGGGTCGCGGGTCTGCAGCACCAGCTCCAGCTTGTTGCGCCCGGTCTCGAGCGGGGGCAGACCCGGGGGCTGGGGCACACCGCCCATGATGGGTGCATCGTTGCTGGACAACATGGGGCCCTGGCTGGGAACCGGGCCGTGCAGGGCGACATGCGCCACATTGCCTTGGGAGGTCAGCACGGCACGGCGGCGCGGCAGCAACTGGGCGAAGTCGGCCATCACCACGCGTGAGATGCGGGCGGCTGACAGGGCCTGGGGCTGGTAGCGCACCAGCGCCAGGCGCACGAAGGGCATGTAGCTGTTGCCGGTGTTGAGGTCGATGTCCGCGTACCAGAGTTGACGGGTGGCGTCCCATTGCACGCGGTGACCGACCACATGCACCGGCTCGCCGGTTTCCAGCAGCGGGATCGACGCATCGGCCACACGAGAGGGGAAATCGCTGACGCGGATCAGGGACTTGGGGGTGGCGCTGTCGAACAGGGGATCGATGCCCCACTGGGTGACATAGGGCACCCGCCCATCGGGGATGTCGGTGAAGCGGCTGCCGTCGCCCTGGAGCACAACGCCCAGCAACTCACCGTCGCCCGAGCTGAACCAGGGTCGCTCGAGGTACACGCGCAGGCTGTTGCCCAGGCGCACGCTGGTGCGCTGGCCGGACGCGCTGGCGGGCGGACGCTGCCAGGCGAAGGTGGGCACGACATAGACGATGGCGGGGACGTCTGGCACGGCGCTGCTGGGGATGCGCACCCCATGGGGGGTGGCGCCGGCGACGTTGAACAGCACGGGCGCGCCAGGGTCGGTGTCGCTGCCCAGCAGGACCTGGCTTTGCAGTACCTCGGGGCCCATGCGGGTGATGAGCTCACGGTGCGCGTACAGGGTGGGCGGCAGGTACTCGCGGAAGCGGGTGGTGGCCTCGAGCTTGTAGCGCACCAGACGGAAGCGGGTGTCGCCGAAGTCATGGCGGTGGCCGGGCACGCGCTGGGTGGCCTCGCCGCCGCCAAAGGCGTTGCCCACCGGGGCCTGCATGGCGAGGGCCGCGTCGCGGAGCATGAACTGGTTGGGGCCGTTGTCGGGCAGGTTGATTTCTGACAGACGGGCCCGGTGCGTGACCCGCTGGGGGGCGCTCAGCTGCGGGTCGTCGATCCACTCCTGCCATTCGGCCATCACCTCGAACTTGCCGGTGGAGGGGCCGTGCAGATGCACCGCGCCGTTGAGGTCGGCATGCGTGCTGCCTTCTTCGCGCTGCACGCTGACTTTTTGCAGGCGAGGTGGGCACACAGGCTGCTGGGTGGCGTGGACCACGGTGAGCGCGCGATACGGGGTCACCATCCAGTGCGCACCGAGCACGGCGAGTTCTTCGACAAAGTGACGGTCACTGTCGGTGTCGGTCCAGCGTGGCAGGCCAAAGTGATCGGCGTAGCGCGGGTTCAGGTAGCTGGCATAGCGCAGGCGCGCGATGTGGCCTTTGCGCAGGAACAGGGTCAGTACGCGGCGTGCGTCGTCCCACTGTGGGCGGCCGTCGTCGGCAAAGGCTTCTTCGCAGTCGTCGAGCTGAAAGGTGTGGGGGCGCTCTTTGACCTCGAGGCGCAGGCCGGTGGTGTCGGGCCAGTCCTGGCCATGTGCCACCAGCAGCACCAGCTCTTCCTTGTTGGGCAGCGTCACCACGGCGGCCCCCGGGCCCAGGACCATGGGCTGGGTGATGCCGATGAAGGCCATGTCACCCATGCTCATGCCACGCAAGGCGAACCCACCCGCTGCCACGTCGGGCAGGTAGGGCGTGAGGAGCTGGTCTTCGCGGTGCAGCACGTACTGGCCGCCCACCAGGCGTTCGCCGGTGGGATGGTCGGCCGAGGGCAAGGCGGGTGGGACGGTTCGCGTCAGGGCCACGTGCTCGACGCTGGCGGGCGTGACCAGCTCGATCTGGCTGCCCGGCTGCGGGTCGTAGAGGGTACCGGCTTCACGGGCAGCCGTGGCGTAGGCCTGCTTGATGCGATCGGGATCGCCGCTGCCGATGGCGTCATCCAAAAGGCCGTGCTGCTCGCATTGCAGCTGCGAGGACTTCGGGGGCACGACGTGGCGGACATTGGTGGCGACGTACTCGAAGTCGGCCGAAGCCGGGTCCTGAATGGCCTTCTTGAAGTCAGGACTGCTCAGATAGCTGTCAGGGGTGTGCTCAGCGTTGGAGCGCAGCACCATGCGCTCCAGTGACTCCCCTTCGCTCACGCGGTGCTGATGCACCAGCGCGGGCGGATCAACTGGCTCGAAGCGCAGGTAGCTGACGGCCTCGGTGGCCTGCTCCAGCTCGTCCAGGTCCGGGTCGTGCAGGGCCAGGCTGTGCCCGGCAAGGTCCACGATGCGGGCGCGGAAGCGGTAGTCGTGACCAAAGCGCAGGCGGGGCAGCGTGCCGGGACGGGCCTTGAAGTCGACGAGCAGGCCGTTGCCCTGCGTGGCCTCGTCCTTGACCTCTTCGATGTGCTCTGCTTGCAGGCCGCTGTCGCTGGCTTCGACCGCACGGATGGTGCGGCCCGGACGCGGGGCGACCAGGCTCCAGCCGGTCCAGCGGAACAGGGCCTCGTGCAGATAATGGTCGTCGCCCCCGTCGCTGGTGGTGGAGGCGCCCTTCACATAACCTTCATCGGGCAGGAAGGACAGGCTCTGCCGGTCGGCTTGCAGCAGGTAGTGGCCTTCGCGCTGGCACAGGGAGTACCACTTGCCCTGGTGTTGCACGTCGACGCGGTAGCCGCGCAGCACGTCTTCGGTGTGGAGCACGATCTGGCGCGAGGCGGCGGCCGACGTCTCGATGCGCTGGTTCTTGAGCGAGGCCGCCGCGGCCGATTGCGCGATCTGTGCGGCGCGGCCATGGCGCGACACGCCCAGACCACCCGAGCGCAGGGCGGCCACAGGCTGGCGGTCGCCGGTGGTGTAGGCCACCTCGCCGTGGGTGCCGGGCTTGAGGCTCTTGCCCACCAGGTTCTGGGCGGTCAGGAGGTAGTTGGTGGTCTTGAGCGTGGCGCCATCGGGGTCGAGCTGGAAGACATCGAAAGCGCTGCGGGCGCGCTCTTTGACGATGGGGCTGTGGCGAGGCCCGATCAGGGTGGGGTCCAGGCTGCCGCCCAGGTGCAGCAGGCCGTCGGTGTGGTCGGGGGTGCGGGCGCGGGTGGTGAAGCGGCGAGGGGTGAGGCGCCAGGCGGTGGCGGGGTAGGCATCGCTTTCGGGGTCGTGACCATTCGGCCAGGTGATGACCGGGCTGAAGGTGCCGTCCAGGGGGGCCTGCAGGGCGGCGAGCTGGGTTTCCAACATGTGGTTGGCCGGCAGGACGCAGTCGATCACCAGGCCGAGCGCACGCAGCACCTGGGGCGTGTCGCCATACGAGGCGATGAGGCGGTGAAAATCGAACGCCGGCGCCTGGGGCGATGGGGCCACGTTTTTCAGATCGGGGCGGCGGGTGGCCAGTTGGGCGGCAGTGGGCTGGCTGCGTTTGTAGAAGCGGTTGGCCTGATAGAAGGTGTACTCGTCGGCAGAGCGGAACTGGCTCATCAGCGAGGCATCGGCCCCGCCCAGACTGGGGTCTTGCCAGTCCGGGGGCAGCACCCGGATCGGGAAGGTGGCCGTCGACGGCTGCCCGTTCACGCCGACAACGGGGGCGCGGTAACGCCCCAGGGGCCCGAACACGGCACGTTGCAGTTGCTGCTCCAGGCCTTCCTTGTGCTTGTGATCGAAGAAGCGATCAAACCCTGGGAGGGCCACTTCGATGGACCGATCGCCGAAGTGGATTTTCTCGGTGGCCGTGCCCAGGTCCGTGAGCATGTCCTTGAGATTGCCGTGAGCGCGTGACCAGGGCAGCAAGGTGGGATGGGTGGTGGCGGCCTGCGTGGCCAGCTTGCCGTAATGCTCGCGCACGAAGCCCACGACATGGCGCACGGCATAGGAGCGCAGGTTGACCTGGCTCATGTCCTGGAACACGAAGCCGGCCACAGGCGTGGTCTTGGGCAGCAGCGTGTTCCACAGGGCTGGGTCGGGCTCGCTGATGCGGGTCAGCTCGATGTGCTGCCCCTGGTAACGCAGGGCCAGCTTCAGGCCCTCCAGGGTTTGGGGCCAGTTGTGAAAGTCGCCAAAGCCTGCAAAACCCAGGGTCTGCGCGCTGGCGTCGGGCGGGGTCAACCGGGGTGACACCACCAGGGAGACGCGCAGGCGACCCTCCAGGGGGCCTTCGCTCACACGCCCGGCAGGCAGGGCGGTCCAGACGATTTTCTGTGGGGACATCGTGGTGTTCTCGTCAACGGGTTCAGGCAAAGGCTTCGCAGTACTCGCGCCAGGCGTAGTCGCTGTCGGCGTCGATCTTGGCGAGTTCGTCGGCCAGTGGCAGCGCCGGGGCGAGCCCCATGAGCTGACGGAAGGTGGGATCGCCGTTGGAGCCGGCAAACTTGCGTTCGCAGCGCACCGTGACGCTGGCCGAGAAGAGGAAGACCTCGACCTCGATGGTCAACTGCGCGCTGCCCACGGCCTTGCCGGTTTCGAATTCGTAGCGCAGCTCCAGGTACAGCTCCAGCGAGGCCGTGATCAGGCCCAGCACGCTGACGTGGCCGCCGAGGCGGAAGTAGCCCGCCAGCGAGGCGGCATCCTGCTCCATGCGGAAATAAATGCCCGCCATGACGTGCACCCCGCCCGAGGCCACGCCAAAGTCCACCGAAATGCTGGCCCCGAACTCGAACGCTGCCTCCAGGATCTGCACGCCATGGGGGTCGATGGTGACGCCAAAGAAACCACCCCCACCAAACAGCGAGACCGTGAGATTGAACGGCTGCTCGCGGGTGCAGAAGTTGAAGCGCACCGACAGGGGCTGACCGATGAAGGGCACCGTGAAGCCGGCACCCAGACTGAGGTTGCTCAGCGAGAAGATGCCCACGGCGATGTTGGGCAGGGTGAGCGAAAAGCCCGCGTCGATGCCCGAGGGGCTGATGTCCAGGTAAGGCGGATCGGAGAAGCCGTCCAGCGGGATCAGGTCCTTGAGGGTTTCGACGAAGGACAGCGGCCCGACGAACTTGATGTCGCTCAGCCGCACATCGACGTTCATCTTCGCCGAGGTGTTCACGCTGAACTCGATCTTCTCGAAATTCAGCTCCAGGAAGGCGGCCGGGTTGATCAGGACCAGATCAAAGTGCTTGAGCCCGCAGACCACACTGACGGAGGGCGTGCCGCCACTCTTTTTCATGCGGGCTTCGACGGCCACGACGAAGCCGTTCTTGTCGTTGGCGCGGAAGATGGGCTCGGTGGCCGGGTTGGCGCCGGGCAAGGCCCAGTTCTGGATGGGGGGCTTCCAGTCGAAGCGCACCACCAGTTCTTCGCCGAGCAGGCTCTCGATCAGGTCGATGAGCGGGTCGGCCAGTTTCAGCACGTCGGAGACGGCGTCCAGCGCGTCGATCAGAACCTGGCGTGTGGCGCCGTCCAGCAGGCGGAAGCCCGTCACCGCATCGCGCAAGGGGCTGACCGCGTTCAGGATGGCATTGAGCTTGACGCCCACGGTGGCGGCATCGGAGAACGCATCGGGATCTTCGACGATGGCCCGGATGGCATCGAACAGGTTCTTGCCGACACTGATCAGCACCAGCACGGTGAGCACATCTTGCAGGAACTGCTTCGCCTGCTGAATGGCCGCACGCACCGATTGCTGGAAGCCCGAGGGCAAGGGTGCGGCATCGATCTGAGTTTGCAGCTGGGTCAGGCTGGCCAGCGCCTGGTTGACACGCTGGGTGAGCTGCGCAGTATGGGCAGGCGTGAGCACCGCCACGATCTGGTCCAGCGTGGGCAGGCTGCCGTCAGGCTGCGGGGCGGTGAAGCCGTTGAACAGGCTGCGCAAGGCGTCGAGCTTGGCCTTGACGTCCTGAATCGCGCCCTGAACCGGGGTGACCTGGGCGGCGGCCAAGGTCACGGCCTGAGCCAGCAGGTCTTGCAAGATGCCTTGCACCACATCAATGGCGGCCTGCGCCAGCGAGCCGCTTTGGGCACCGATCTGCTGAACAAAGCCGTAGGCGCGCGTGAGCACGTTGAACAGGGCTTCGAGCTGGCTGCTGGCCTCTGACACAAAGCGCGGCAGTTTGTCGCTGCCCCCGGCCACGGCCTGCAGCACCTCGCCCAGCGGGATGCAGCCGAACAGCAGCGGCAGGGGCAGGTCGCTGAGGTCGGTGGGGAACAGATCGGTGCCGCCCAGCGGGCTGCCGGTGAGATAGCGGTCAATGGGGCCGGTCAGGGGCCCAAGCGCGCGCGACAGGCCACTGGGCTTGAGGTTGGGCATGACAAAACCACCCGAGCGGTCTCCCTGGCTGGAGAAGTCGAGCTTGGCCATGCTGTTCTCGGCCACCACGTCGGCAAACACCTGCGCCACGTTGTGCGCGGCCCCGGCGGCGCCCTGCGCGGGATCGAAGCCGTGCTTCAGGTAGCTGGCGTTCCAGCTCAGCAGGTTGTTGGCGCTGCTGCCCCCCAACTGCGCGAGCGCGGCGATGCGGGCGCGCACCGCGGTGACGCTGGGGTAGAACAACGGGCGTTGCAAGCCTTGCGAGTAGGTGTGCAGGGCCTGATGGAGGGATTGCCATTCGCCACCAAAAGCCAGGGTCTCGACCTCGACGCTGGTGTCCCCGGCCTTGATGCTCGGGGCCAGGGCCACGCGCTGGCGCTTGAGCGAGGCTTCGCGGCGCAGGTGTCCGCCATCCTGACGCTGCATCCATTCGGTGGTGGCGAGGTGGGCGAAGGTTTCGGCGCCTTTGCGCAGGCCGCCATTGACCACCTTGTCGGCATACAGGGGGTGCAGCTTGCCCCCGCTGAGGTAGCGCGGTGAGGCGTAGCTGTTGTCCATGAAGATCAGGGGCAGCTCGAACTGCACCTGGCGACCGTCGATGTCCGTGCCGACGCAGCGAAACGCAAAGGGCGCGTTGCCCACGCAGGGCCAGAACAGGCTGCGCCCGTGCGCACCGATCTTGGCGGCCGGCGAGGTGGGCGGGTCCAGGTTCGGGGTGACGGTGGTGAGGAGGCGCACCTTGTGGAAGGGGAACTGGCGCTGGAACGAACGCTGTCCGTCGGCACTGAACAAGGTCGGATCCAGGTAGGTGCGTTCGCGCTCGCGCACCACGATGAACATCCGCTGCCGCAGGTAGGCCGGGTTGCCGCTGACGCCCGAAGATGGGTGAAACTTGCGTTCGCTGACCTTGACCAGGGCCACGCGGTGCCCGAAGGGATACAGAAAGCCCTTGTAGACCACGCGCACATAGTGGTCGCGCCCCATGGTGGCGCGGTGCACCCATTCTTCGACCGACAGCCCCGGCGGCTCCCACGCGCCCCGCGCATCAAGCCAACCGCCCAGGCTGGACAACATCAGCAGATTCGTGTCCACCGCCTCGGGCTGGTAGTTGCTGACGGCAAAGTTCGACGACAGGTGGGCGATCTGGACGCGGTCGGCATCGTCCAGCGTGCACAGAAAGGGCGTGGTGAGCACGTCGGTGCGCGGCAGCGTGTCGGTCGTCGGGAAGTTGCCGCTCATGGCCCGCTCCGGGCGCCCATCCGACGCTTCGCCCATCAGGGCCCACACGGCCCGCACCGTGCGGCGCGGGTCAGGTCGAGGTGGCGGCACGGGCGCGGTGCCATTGGGGCCGGGTGCCACCAGGCGCGAGTGCCACAGCTCCGTGCGGGCGGTCAGCGGCGAGGTCACGGCCTCGCTGGCATGGTGGAACTGCTCGCCACTGTGGGGGGCCAGGATCAGGCGCCAGGGCATTTCGATGGCCGTCTGGCGTGCGCCGGGCAAGGCGGGGCGAGGCTGCACGCGCCAGATCGGCGGGCGGGTGACGTCGATGATCTGCCCCGGCAGGCTGACGTTCTGGCTGACGCGTGCGGCCAGCGTGGCCGACTCGGTGCCTTCAAGGGCCAGCAGACGCCGCTGCCGCAAGGCCAGGGTGCCGAGCTGGGCACGGTGCTGGGGTGCCAGGCGGGCCAGCTCGGTCAGGGTCAGCCGGCCCGGGGTGATGCGGCGCGCCCCGGCTCCGGCAGGCAGGGCATTGGCCGGCACCGCCAGCGCCAGGCTCTGACAGGCCGCCAACACACTGGCGAGCTGGTACGCGACCTGAAACCCAGGCGGCACCTTGAACACCAGGCGCGACTCGCCGGCCACGCGGGCGCGAATGGGGGGAGACTTCAGGCCCGTGTCCACATTGCCGGCGGTCTTGTTGGTCACCCCTTCAGGCAGATCGGCGTTGTTCACGCCGGCCACCGCTTGCGCCGTTTCGAAAAACACCTGCTCCGCGATCGATTGCGGCGGGAAGTGCAGCACGATGAAGGCATCGGCCGAGCCCGGGTTCACCAACTGCGGTGGCGGGCCGCGTTTCACCTGCAGGTTGACGTACTCGATGCGCAGGGCCAGCAGATCGTCCGGGCGCACCACGGCCTCGCCGGGCTTGCCCGCATCAAACAGGCTGCTGTCGGCCGATGGCTGCGGGAGGTTGGGGGGGCGGACCACGCCCGGCTCGATCAAGCCAGGCACGCGCTTGATGGCAGGGGGGCGGGGGCTGCGCTTGACGGTCGGGCGGTCGGGCATCGGGGCGTCCTGGCTGGGCAATCCTGGCCTGTGAGCCTAGCGATGCCCCGTTGCGGGCGCCCTCCCTACTACTAGGGGGGTGCCGGCACCTGCAGCCCCCCGGGCGGCCGTGTCAAAGGGCACGCCACCTGCGGTTTTGCTGCGTGGCCAGCGCGCAGACGATGTGAAAATGTCCGTATCGTCGGCACGATCGTGATACACCTCGACATGACTGTTGCACATTCAGGATGAACCCAGCCGTGGAAGAACAGGCCCCCAACGCCAAGAGCCCTGCCCCTTTGCATGAGGACGCCTTGGTCCTGCGCACGCCCGATGCCGTGTGGGATGCCATTCGGGGGGACCATCCCATGGCGCCGCGCCATCGCTTGGGCGAAACCCTGGTGGTGCACGGGCTCAGTGAGCCGTCCGACATTGAGCGGGCGCTGACCTTGCAGCGCCAGGGGCAGCCCCGCCCGCTGGGCCAGATCCTGCTGAGCGAAGGCATGGTCGTGGAGGCCGACCTGAAGATCGCGCTGGCGGCAATGGCGGGCATGCCCGTGGTGGACTGCCTGGCCATACAGCCGCAAGACGACGCCGTGCTGCTGGTGCCGCAGGGCACGGCCGAGCGCGCCCGGGTGTTGCCGCTGCTGCGCGAGGGCAGCACCCTGGTGGTGGCCATGGAGGACCCCTGGCATCGCGCCACGCTCGACGAGTTGCGTTTTCTGAGCAACCTGCACATCGAACCCGTGATGGCCCTGCCGGGCACGCTGGCCCAGGCCCAGACCAACGCGTACGAAGCCGTGCAGGGCCGGGTGCGCGCCTTGCACGCCAACACCGACGTGCACGAGCTCGCCGCGGAGTTGGCCGTCGAGCTGGGGCCCAACCACAACGACTCGGTCAAGGAGGTCATCACCGAGTCGAGCAGCACCCTGGTGCGCCTGGTCAACACGATGATCGAGGACGCGATCAAGCGCAATGCGTCCGACATCCACATCGAGGCCAGCTCGCCGCACAGCAAGGTGCTGATCCGCTTCCGGGTGGACGGGGCATTGACGATGTACCTGGAGCTGCCCTGCGATTACCGCCCGGCGCTGGTGGCCCGCCTCAAGATCATGTCCGATCTGGACATTTCCGAGCGTCGCAAACCACAGGACGGCAAGATCGATTTCTCGCGCTTTGGCGATGCCAAGGTCGAGCTGCGCATCGTCACCGTGCCGACCACCCACGGCGTGGAAGACGTGGTGCTGCGCCTGCTCAGCGGGGCCAAGCCGCTGCCCATCGAGCAGATCGGCCTGAGCTCGGGCAACCTGACCTCGATGCGCCAGATCATCGACAAACCTTATGGCCTGGTGCTGGTTTGCGGGCCCACCGGCTGCGGCAAGACCACGTCCTTGCACTCGGTGCTGCGCGAGCTCAACCAGGGTGATCGCAAGATCTGGACGGCCGAGGACCCCATTGAAATCTCGCAGCAAGGCCTGTGTCAGGTGCAGGTCAATGCCCGCATCGGCTGGACCTTTGCGGCGGCCATGCGCACCTTCCTGCGTGCCGACCCCGATGTCATCATGATTGGTGAAATGCGGGACTCGGAGACGGCCAACATCGCCATCGAGGCGTCGCTGACGGGGCACCTGGTGTTCTCGACGCTGCACACGAACTCGGCGGCCGAGAGCATTGCGCGGCTGCTGGAAATCGGGCTGGACCCGTTCAACTTCTCGGACTCGCTGCTGGCGGTGCTGGCACAGCGCCTGGTGCGCCGGGTGTGCCCCTCGTGCGGCATCACGGCCGAGGCCACGCAGACCGAGCTGGATGTGATGCTGTACGAGTACCTGCACAGCGCGCGCGATGCAAATGAGAGCAGCCGCGAGGCCTTGCTGTCCAGCTGGCGTCAGCAGTATGGGGATGCGCAGGGCCGCATCCATCTGCGTCAACGCGGGCCGGGTTGCCCGACCTGCAACCAGCGTGGCTACAAGGGCCGCATGGGCATCCACGAGCTGCTGGTGTCGGATGACGCCATCCGTTTGCTGATCCGTCAGCGCAGCTCGGCCTTGGACATCTTGCAGGCCAGCTTGAAGGGCGGCATGCGCACGCTGCGTCAGGACGGCATCGACAAGGTGCTGCAGGGACACACCGATGTCAAGGAAGTGCTGGCGGCCAGCAACAACTGAGATGATGCGCGATGCAGGCGGGTGTTGACTCATGAACCGTGCGCGTGGCACCGAGGCCCTGCGCTGGCTGCGTCATGCCTTGAAATGGCTGGCGCTGGGCGTGGGCGTGGCCATCCTGGCCGGCACGGCTTCGGCCTGGTTTCTGCTGGCGCTGGCCTGGGCCACCGAAACGCGCGAGGCGCACCGCTGGTTGCTGGCCTTGTTGCCCGTGGCCGGATTCGCGGTGGGCTGGGTGTACCTGCATGTGGGCCAGCCGGTGGAGGCGGGCAACAACCTGTTGATCGACGAGGTGCATGACCCGCGCCAAGTGGTGCCGGTGCGCATGGCGCCGCTGATTTTTTTGAGCACGGTGGTGTCGCACCTGTTTGGCGCCTCGGTGGGGCGCGAGGGCACGGCCGTGCAGATGGGCGGGGCGCTGGCCGATCAGTTCACGCATGTGTTTCGCCTTCGCGCGGACGACCGGCGCATCTTGCTGATGGCGGGCATCAGCGCGGGCTTTGCGTCGGTGTTCGGCACGCCGCTGGCCGGTGCGGTGTTCGGGCTGGAGGTGCTGGCCATCGGGCGCCTGCGCCATGAGGCGCTGTGGCCGTGTGTGGTGGCCGCCGTGGTGGCCGACCAGGTCTGCACGCTGTGGGGTGTGCACCATGGGGTGTACAGCGCGGGTTTGCTGCCTGCGCTGTCGGTCGGGACGCTGGGCGCTGCCATCGTGGTCGGGCTGCTGTGTGGCCTGGTGGGCATGGCGTTTGCCCGCAGCACGCATGGTCTGTCGGCCTTCATGAAGCAGCGGGTGGCGTATGCGCCCTTGCGACCCTTGCTGGGCGGCATCGTGCTGGCCGGCGTGATCTGGGCCACCGATGCATGGCGCTATGCGGGCCTGAGCCTGCCGGGTCTGGCGCAGGCCTTCACCGAGCCGCTGCCGTGGTGGGACTTTGCGCTCAAAGGTCTGTTCACCAGCTTTTCATTGGGCGTGGGCTTCAAGGGCGGCGAAGTGACGCCGCTGTTCTACATGGGCGCGACCTTGGGCAACGCCCTGGCCCCGCTGCTGCACCAGCCCTTTCCCTGGCTGGCCGCGCTGGGCTTTGTGGCGGTGTTTGCGGGTGCGGCCAACACGCCGCTGGCCTGCATCTTGATGGCCATGGAGGTGTTCGGCGTGGGCATCGGGACGCATGCGGCGCTGGCGTGCGCCATGAGCTATCTGGCATCGGGGCACGCGGGCATCTACAAGGCGCAGCGGGTGGAAGGCTCGAAGTACCGCTGGCGGCGGTGAGTGCCTACATGCGGATACCGATGATGCGACCGGGTTTGATCGCGCATTCATGAGTTGAGTGCGGCTGCATATGCGTTCATCAAATATCAACTGAGGGATGCAGAACAAGTTCGTTGGCGTGTGAGGCGGCCCCCGCCAGACTGAGCCGGTCTGTGTAGGGACCCGCTGTCATGTCGATCACGCCGCTTTTTCAGAGTCAGAACCCCGAGTTCCTGTCGTCCACCTCCTGGCAATTGGGCCGCATCGTGGCTGAGCTCAGGCAGTCCCGCGAGGTCACGCACAACGTGCGGCACCAGGGGCGGCTGCGCGAGTTGCCGGCGCGCGAGGTGCTCTCGCGCATTGTGCTGGGCCTGTCGGCCGCGCTGTTTCCGACGCATTACGGCCGCCCGGACCTGAGCGACGACAGCATCGACTATTTCGTGGGCTACACGCTGCACAGCACCTTGCAGGAGCTGGTCGAGCAGGTGCGCCGCGGGCTGCTGTTCGTGCGTCCGGATGTGCACAGCGATGACCCCGAGCTCGCCGAGGAGGCGCGCGGCATCACCCATGCGTTCGCGGCCGAGCTGCCCGGCATCCGCGCCCTGCTGGTGAGCGACCTGCAGTCGGCCTACCAGGGCGATCCGGCGGCCACCAGCATCTCCGAGATCCTGCTGTGCTACCCGGGCATGACGGCCATCATCCATCACCGCCTGGCGCATGCCTTGCACCAGCTCGGCGCGCCGCTGCTGGCGCGCCTGATTGCCGACATCGCCCACTCGCGCACCGGCATCGACATCCACCCCGGCGCGCAGATCGGGCCTGCCTTCTTCATCGACCACGGCACGGGCGTCGTCATTGGCGAGACCACCGTGATCGGTGAGCGCGTGCGCTTGTACCAGGCCGTGACGCTGGGCGCCAAGCGCTTTCCCACCGACGAGACCGGCCAGTTGCTCAAGGGCCAGCCCCGTCACCCGATCGTCGAGGACGACGTCGTCATCTATGCCGGGGCCACGGTGCTGGGCCGCATCACGATCGGCCGGGGCTCGTCCATCGGCGGCAACGTGTGGCTGACCCACAGCGTGCCCCCCGGCAGCAGCATCACCCAGGCGCAAAGCCAGCGCAGCGACTGAGCCGTCGCCACAGTTTTCCCAACCACCCTTCGACCCACTGGAGAACGAGCCTCATGGCCAACACCCACGAACACAGCACCGCCTTGGGCGACATCGCCGCCCGGCAACTTGCCATCGCCACGCGCACCGTGCCGCAAATGGGCACGATCACGCCGCGCTGGCTCACCCACCTGCTGCAATGGGTGCCGGTGGACGCCGGTATCTACCGGGTCAACCGCGTCAAAGACGCGTCCAGCGTGACCGTGGACTGTTCGGGCCGCGATGAGCGCGAACTGCCGCAGACCTTTGTGGACTACATCGACAACCCGCGTGAGTACCTGCTGTCGGCCGTGAACACGGTGCTGGACGTGCACACCCGCGTGTCGGACCTGTACTCCAAGCCCTACAACCAGATCGCCGAGCAGCTGCGCCTGACCATCGAGACGATCAAGGAGCGTCAGGAAGCCGAGCTGATCAACAACAAGGAATACGGTCTGCTGGCCAACATCGCGCCGCATCAACACATCCAGACGCGCACCGGTGCGCCCACGCCCGACGACCTCGACGAGCTTCTGGCCAAGGTCTGGAAGGAGCCGGGCTTCTTCCTGGCCCACCCGCTGGCCATCACGGCGTTTGGGCGTGAGTGCACCCGCCGTGGCGTGCCCCCGCCCACCGTCTCGCTGTTCGGCTCGCAGTTCATCACCTGGCGCGGCATCCCGCTGATCCCGTGCGACAAGATCAAGATCGAGGACAACAAGACCAAGATCCTGCTGATCCGCACCGGGGAGAGCCGCCAGGGTGTGGTGGGCCTGTACCAGCCGGACCTTCCGGGCGCGCAAAGCCCCGGCCTGGCCGTGCGCTTCATGGGCATCAACCACAAGGCCATCGCGTCCTACCTGGTGTCGCTGTACTGCTCGCTGGCGGTGCTGACCGACGACGCCATCGCGGTGCTCGAAGACGTTGAGATCGACAAGTACCATGAGTACAAGTGACCTCGCCGGCCTGGGGGTGCCGGATGCGCAAGCCTTGGCCCAGCTGGCCAACCAGTTCTTCTCGGCGCTGCCAGGTTCGGCCCCGGGTGGCGCGGGGGTGCCGGCTGGATTGCCACCGGGTTTGTCGCACCTGAGTTCGCCCACGGTCGCTCATCCCTTCGCCGTTCCACCTGTGTCCAACGCACCGGTCAGCCCTGCGTCGAGCGGTTACGAGGGTGTACCTGCCCTGCCGCCGGTGGCCGCCCCCGGGCAGGTGCCGCCGTCGTTTGCGGGCGACCTGCCGCTGGACGTCAATCCGGCTTCGCGCACGGGTGGCGTGCAACCCATCTTGACGCTGAACCCGCTGGACTGGGGCCTGCCGTCAGACGCGGAGCTCAGCGAGATGCTGGCGCTGCGTTCGCCGTCGCGGGCACCGCAAGCCGCACCAGGGGGCGCGACGCCGTCGTTCTACTTCCTGGCTGCGGGGCTCAGCGGGCTGGCAGGACATGCGCCGGGCGTGCAGGTGCCGGGGCAAGCCGCTCAGCCCCTGTCGCCGCAGGCCCAGGGTTTTGCTCCGCCGGTTGACGTCAACCTGGTTCGGCGCGATTTCCCGGTGCTGAACGAGCGGGTGAACGGCAAGCCGCTGATCTGGCTGGACAACGCGGCGACCACGCACAAGCCGCAGTCGGTGATCGACCGCATCGCCTACTTCTATGCGCACGAGAACTCGAACATCCACCGCGCGGCGCATGAGCTGGCCGCGCGGGCCACGGATGCCTACGAGGCCGCGCGCGAGAAGGTGCGGGACTTTGTGAACGCGCGCTCGGTCAACGAGATCGTGTTCGTGCGCGGCACCACCGAGGCCATCAACCTGGTGGCCAAGAGCTGGGGCGAGGCGAACATTGGTGCGGGTGACGAGATCATCGTCAGCCACCTGGAGCACCACGCCAACATCGTGCCGTGGCAGCAGCTGTGTGCCCGCACCGGCGCGAAGCTGCGCGTGATCCCTGTGGACGACGACGGTCAGGTACGCCTGGACGAGTACGCCAAGCTGCTCAATGCGCGCACGAAGCTGGTGTCGTTCACGCAGGTCTCGAACGCGCTGGGCACGGTCACGCCGGCCAAGCAGATCGTGGCGATGGCGCACAGCGCCGGGGCCAAGGTGCTGGTGGACGGGGCACAGTCGGTCTCGCACTTGCGCGCCGATGTGATCGATCTGGACTGCGACTGGTTCGTGTTTTCAGGCCACAAGGTGTTCGGGCCGACCGGCATTGGCGTGCTGTACGGCAAGGAAGCGCTCTTGAACGAGACACCGCCCTGGCAAGGCGGCGGCAACATGATCAAGGACGTGACCTTCGAGCACACCGATTACCACGATGCACCGGGCCGTTTCGAGGCCGGCACGGGCAACATCGCCGATGCGGTGGGGCTGGGTGCGGCGATCGACTATGTGCAAAAGCTGGGGATCGAGAACATCGCGGCCTACGAGCACCAGTTGCTGCTGTACGGCACCCGATTGCTGCAGGACGTGCCAGGTCTGAAGCTGATCGGCACGGCGCCGGACAAGGCGGCGGTGCTGTCCTTCACCTTGCAAGGGTTCAAAACCGAAGAGGTGGGTGCAGCGTTGAACAAGGAGGGCATTGCGGTGCGCTCCGGTCACCACTGCGCGCAGCCCATCTTGCGCCGCTTTGGACTGGAGGCCACGGTGCGGCCCTCGCTCGCCTTCTACAACACCTGTGCGGAGATCGACACCCTGGTGGCGACGCTGCACAAGTTGAGCAGCAGCCAGCGGCGGGTGTACTGAGCCATAGGCTCATGTCATGAGCTGATGGTGAAGGATGGAGCGCCAGTGGTCGGTCTCGGCCCTGGCGCCTTTTTTCATGCCCTGGTGCTTCCTGACGGCATCGCATAGCCGTTTTCCGGATATGGATCGGACAAATCCTTCGTTTTCATGCAGAAGGGGGCGGCCTACGATCGCATATCACCTCCTGTTGCCACTTCCGCGAAGATCGCCATGTCCACACGCCAGGATCGCCTGATTCACTGGCTGCTCGGCAGCCTTGAACTGCAAACCACCTTGTTTCACCTGGGGCAGTACTGTGGCTCCTGGAAAGCCTCCACCACCGGCTTGGCGCGCGCGGGCTTTCATGTGATCCTCAGCGGAGACTGCTGGCTGCACGTGATCGACTCGGGTGAAAAGCACGCCCTGCAAGCGGGTGATGCGGTCTTCTTTCTGCGCGATGTGAACCACCTGCTCAGCCCGCACGAGGATGTGGCGCAGGCATCCTCAGCACCGCGAACGGCCATGGCGCCTGTGGACCTGTCAGTGCCTTGCAGCACGGCGCTGGCCTGCGGTTTCTTTGACTTCAAGGCCCCGCTCAACAACGTCTTTCTGGGTTCTTTTCCGGCCTATGTGATCGTGTCGCGCGACCGCTCTGCCCTGCAGGAAATCCGGCCCATTTTCGATCTGATCTTGGCCGAAGCCCAGCACGGCAGCGAGGAGGCCTCCCCGTTGATCACGCGCCTGGTCGACCTGCTCTTTTTCTATGTGGTGCGCGAACTCTGCCAGCAACATGAGGTGAGTGCCGGGCTGTGGGCCGTGTTGGCGCGGCCGGAGTTCACCTCGCTGCTGGAGGCCATCGTCCACGAGCCCGGCCGCGACTGGAGCGTGGAGGACATGGCCGACCTCAGCCGCATGTCACGCGCCACGTTCTTCAAGCGCTTCACCCAAACGGCGGGCACCTCGCCCAGCCAGTTTCTGGCGCAGATCCGCATGAAGCTGGCCACCCAGCTGATCGGGGAGGGCCTGTCCCTGGCGCGCACTGCCGAGGCGGTGGGCTACCAATCGGATGCGGCCTTCTCGCGCGCCTTCAAGAAGATCACCGGCACGCTGCCCGGCGCTTTCCGCCGAGCCGGCCACGGGGTCGCAAAGCAACTGGCCTGATCGCCGTCCCGCCTTCGCTGACTTGTCATCGCATTGAGACGTTCGAGCAAGAGAACGCGACGTTTGCGCATTGAGGCCAAACGCTCCCCTCGGGACAATCAGATCAACCCCTTGAATCGGAGTCCCCATGTCCCGCCTCACTGTTCAAACCCTCGAATCTGCCCCTGAAGCCAGCCAACCTTATCTGGCCAAGGCCAAGGCCAAAAACGGCTTCATCCCCAATCTGCTGGGTGTGCTGGCCAATGCCCCCACGGCCATCGAAACCTATGTCACCGTCTCGGAGATCAACGGTCGCACCAGCCTGACCTTGGCCGAGCGCGAGACCGTGCAGATCACGGCGGCGACCAACCACGGCTGCGCGTTCTGCGTGGCCGGTCACACTGCGGTTTGCTACAAGGTGGGCAAGCTGGAGCCGGAGCTGGTCAACGCCCTGCGCGACCAGACGCCTCTGCCCGACGCCAAGCTGGAAGCCGTGGCCGAGTTCACCCGTGCCGTGATCCGCAGCCGTGGCGCCGTGACGCCGAATGAGCTGCAAGCGTTCCAGGACGCGGGCTATGGCGAGCAGCAGGTGCTGGAAGTGATCCTGGGTGTGTCGCTGGCCACCTTGTGCAACTTCGCCAACACCCTGGCCGGTACCGACCTGAACCCCGAGCTCAGCGCCTACCGCTGGGAACGCAAGGCCTGATGATGAGCCAGGAAAATGCCCTGCTGGCCGCACGCCAACTGGCGTTTTCCTACGGCCATCGCCCGGTGTTCGAGGGCGTCGACCTGCACATCCAGAGGCAGGAGATCGTCTGTCTGATCGGTGCATCGGGCTGCGGCAAGTCCACCCTGCTGCGTCTTCTGGCCGGTCTGGCCGAGCCCACCACCGGCGAGGTGCGGATGGACGGTGTGGTGCAAGCCGATCGGGCCGCGCGCGCCAGCGTGGTCTTTCAGTCACCTGCCTTGCTGCCCTGGCTGAGCGTGGCCGACAACGTCGGCTTCGGCCTGAACTTTACCTGCCGCACCCCGGCCTGCCGTGCGCAACGCCACGAGCGGGTCCAGCAGGTGCTCCAGCAGGTGGGGCTGAGCGAGCACGCGAGCAAGAAGCCACACGCCTTGTCGGGCGGCATGGCGCAGCGCGTGTCGCTGGCGCGGGCCCTGGCCCGCAACCCCGAGATCATCTATCTGGACGAGCCCTTCTCGGCGCTGGACGCCATCACCCGCGAGTCCATGCAGGACCTGCTGTTGGAGTTGGCGCACAAACAACAGAGCGCCGCGCTGCTGGTCACGCACGACATCGACGAAGCCCTGCGCATTGGCGACCGGGTGCTGCTGCTGGCCGGCTCGCCCGCCCGCATCGTGGGCGAGTGGCGCCCGAGCGGCACCGCACCGCGCCAGCATCGCTCCAGCGACCTCAACGCGCTGCGCGAAGACATTCTCAACGCCCTGTCCAGTCCCGAAGCGGCCTGGTATCCCATTTTGTGAGGACCACCATGATCGACAAACTGCTCTCGAACCTGTCTGAAGATCTGCCCGTGTCGCGCCGTGACATGCTGCGCCTGTCTGCCTTGCTGAGCGGCACGGCGGCGATGCCGATGCTGGCTCAGGCTGCCAACCCCAACGACCCGGTGCGCATCGGCTACCTGCCGATCACGGATGCGTCCCCGCTGCTGGTGGCGCACGCGCGCCAGCTGTTCGAGCAACAGGGCTTGCAGGTGGAGGCGCCGCGCATGTTCCGTTCGTGGGCCCAGATTGTCGAAGCCTTCATGGCCGGCCAGGTCAACGTGGTGCACCTGCTCTCGCCCATGACCGTGTGGGCCCGCTACGGCAGCCAGTTCCCGGCCAAAGTGGTGGCCTGGAACCACATGAGCGGCTCGGCCCTGACGGTGGCCCCCAGCATTCGCACGGTCAAGGACCTGGGTGGCAAGAAGGTGGGCGTGCCCTTCTGGTATTCGATCCACAACGTGGTGCTGCAACACCTGCTGCGCGAGAACGGCTTGAAGGTCGTGACCAAGCCGGGTGGCGAGCTCAAGGCCAATGAGGTGGCGTTGTCCATCATGGCGCCGGCCGACATGGGCCCCGCGCTGGCCAATGGGGCGATTGCCGGTTTCATCGTGGCCGAGCCGTTCAACGCCGCCGCCGAGACCAATGGCATCGGCCGCGTGCTGCGCTTCACCGGCGATGTGTGGCGTGACCATGCCTGCTGCGTGGTCACCATGCACGAGCGTGATCTGCAAGGTCGCCCGGAGTGGTCGCAAAAGGTGGTCAACGCCATCGTCAACGCCCAGCACTGGCTGCGCGATCACCGCCCTGAAGGCGCCCAGCTGTTGTCCAAGGACGGTGCGGGCAAGTACACCCCGTTCCCCACGCCGGTGCTGGAGCGCGTGCTGGTGGCCAACGCGGCTCGCGACAAGCAGTACGCCGCGGAAGGCGCGATCCGCCACCCCGAGTGGAAGGATGCCCGCATCGACTACCAGCCCTACCCCTTCCCGTCGTACACCGAGCAACTGGTCAAGCTGCTCAAGGTCACGCAGGTGGAAGGCGACAACCGCTTCCTGAGCAAGCTGGACCCGGCCTTTGTGGCGCGCGATCTGGTGGACGACCGCTTCGTCAAGAAGTCGATCGCCGCACTGGGCGGGTTGAAGGCCTTTGGCCTGCCCGAGTCCTTCACTCGCAGCGAAACCATCGTTGCCTGAGCCTTCCCCGAATCTGTGCCCATGTCTGACCGCTTCTTTGCTTCTGCCCGTCCCGTGGGCGCGGCCCTGCTCGGCGTGGCCTGGCCCGTGCTGGGCTTGTTGCTGACCCTCGGCCTGTGGTGGCTGGGCGTGCATGTGTGGGGGCGTGACTCGCTGATGGCGGCGCGCTTTGCCCCCGAGCAGACCTGGGACGCCGCGATCGAGCTGGCCCGCAACGGCGACATCTGGCTGCATGCGCGCTACAGCCTGCAGCGGGTGGGCCTGGGCCTGCTGATTGCGACCCTGGTGGGCGTGCCGGTGGGCCTGCTGGTCGGCTCCTGGCCGGCCTTCAACCGCCTGACCTCGGCCACCTTCCAGTTCTTGCGGATGATCTCGCCGCTGTCGTGGATGCCCCTGGCCGTGATGGCCCTTGGCGTGGGCGAGGCGCCAGTGGTGTTCCTGATCGCCTTTGCGGCGGTCTGGCCCATTGTCCTCAATGTGGCCTCGGGCATCCAGGCCATCGACCCCTTGTGGCTGACGCTGGCCGACAGCCTGGGGGCCAACCGGTGGGAGCGCCTGTGGCGTGTCACGGTGCCTGCCATCGCCACCCACCTGCTCACCGGCATCCGTCTGGCCATCGGCCTGATCTGGGTGGTGCTGGTGCCGGCAGAGATGCTGGGTGTGCAGGCCGGTCTGGGCTATTTCATTCTGGACACGCGGGACCGCATGGCCTACCCGGAGTTGATGGCCACGATCTTGTTCATCGGCCTGCTGGGCTTTGCGCTCGACTGGCTGGCCCGTGTGGTGCATCGGCGCTGGAACGGTGTTTGATTTCCTCTTCGGAGCTTCCTCATGTCTGCTGTCATCTCCTCGCCCACCGAGCACGTGTCGATTGACACCTTGATCGCCCGTGAACTGGCGCCACGGGTCACGGCCATCGACCTGGAGGGCGAGTATCCCGAGGCCTTCTTGCGCGCGCTGGGTGGCCTAGGCGGACTGGGCGCGGTGGTGCCGCCAGCGTATGGGGGCAGCGGCAAAGGGCTGGTGGACACGATCGCGACCATGTCCAAGGTGGGCGAAGTGTGCCTGTCGACCGCGTTCACGCACTGGTGTCACACGGCGTGCGCCCGCTACATCGCCACGTCGGACAACGAACAGGCCAAGGCGGCCTTGCTGCCCGCGTTGGCATCGGGCGCGTTGCTGGGCGGCACCGGCCTGTCCAACACCTTGAAGTCGTCTTGCGAGATCGAGCGCTTCCTGCTCAGTGCCAAGCGGGTTGACGGAGGCTATGAGATCAACGGCACGCTGCCCTGGGTGTCCAACCTCGGCACCGACCATGTCTTCGTGACCGGCTGCCCGGTGGAGAACGATGGGCGCCTCGTCTTTGTCGTGGTCCACTGCAACCAGGACGGTTTTCGGCTCATCAATGGGGCCGAGTTCACCGCCCTGGAAGGCACGCGCACCTTTGCCTGCCAGTTCCGGGGCGTGCGCATCAACGATGACCGCGTGCTGGCGCACCCTGAGCAGTCGGGCGCCTATCTGCCGCGAATCCAGCCTGGCATGATCCTGGCGCAGATGGGCATGGGCATAGGCCTGGTGCGCGACTGCATCAGCCTGGTTGAGGCCGTGGACCGCACCCATCGCCATGTCAATTGCTTCGAGACGGACCAGGCCGATGAGCTGCGTGAGGCGCTGCACGCGGCCGAAGCTGAGACCTTCCGGCTGGCAGCGCTGCTGGATGCAGGGCCCGAGGCGGCCGCCTTGCCCAAGCTCATCACCGAGGTGATGCGCGTGCGACTGGCTGGCGGCGAGCTGTCGCTGCGCGCGGCCAACGCGGCCATGCTGCACCAGGGTGCGCGGGGTTACCTGCGCAAGGCCACAGCGCAACGACGTTTGCGTGAAGCCTACTTCGTGGCCATCGTGACGCCGGCGCTCAAGCACCTGCGCCGCGAGATTGCCCGCCGGGAGGCCCTCGGCCTGTAAGGGGCGCGCACCTCAGCCCTTGGCGACCGGGCGTGACGGGTCCCTGCACCACTCGCTCCAGCTGCCGGCAAACAGGCGGGTGGGCCCCAAGCCCGCCACTTCCATCGCCAACAGATTGGGCAGCGCGCTGACGCCGCTGCCGCACTGGTGCACGACGCTGGCCGGGTCGCGGCCCGCCAACAGGGCCTCGAACTCGGCACGCAGCGTGGTGGCGGATTTGAAGCGGCCTTGCTCGTCCAGGTTGAGGCCAAAGGGACGGTTGAGGGCGCCGGGGATGTGGCCGGCCACCGGGTCCAAGGGCTCGACCTCGCCGCGGTAGCGTGGGGCGGCACGCGCGTCGATGAGGGTCTGATCGGGCTGATCCAGATGGGCGAGGACGTCGGCGGCGGTGACCAGCTCGCGCAAGGGCGGTTGCAAGGTCCAGTCAGAAGCGGTGCGGGCTGTGGCCGGGCCGCTTTCCACGGCACCGGCGGCGGCGGTCCATGCGGCCAGGCCCCCGTCGAGCACCGCCACGGCCTCATGGCCCGCCCATTTCAGCATCCACCACAGGCGGCCGCAGAAGTTCAAGCCGTTGCGGTCGTAGACGACCACCTGGGTGTGGGCGTGCAGGCCGATCTGACGCAGCCACTGGGCAAACACCTCGCGACGCGGCAAGGGGTGACGCCCGCCAGAGGCGGTCTCCGCGTCGCCGTGCGCACTCAGATCGTGGTCCAGGTCGGCGTGTAGCGCGCCGGGCAGGTGCGCGTCCAGGAACTGCTGGTGTCCTGCCGAAGGGTTCATCAGGTCGGCGGTGCAGTCGAGGATCAGCAGCGATGCGCCGCTGTGTTGCAGGGCTTGCAGCTCGGTGCAGGTGATCAGGGTGGTGAACATGACGGGGTGGGCAGGTCAGTCGGTTCGGACATTCTCAGGTGAAACGTGGCGATGTGGTTCACCGCAGCGCCGCCCTATGATGAGGGCATGCAATGGGTTGACTGCACCGACGAACAACACGGCGAGGCCATCCTCGCCATCTTCAACGAGGCCATCGTGCATTCGACGGCCCTGTATGACTACGAGCCTCGCACCCGCGCCCAAATGACGAGCTGGTTCGAGGCCAAGCGCGCCGGGGGCTTTCCGGTGATCGGGCTGGAGTCGGACGCGGGCGAGCTGATGGGCTTTGCCTCCTACGGCACCTTCCGCGCCTGGCCGGCCTACAAGTACACCGTCGAGCATTCGGTGTATGTGCACCAGGCGCACCGTGGCAAGGGCCTGGGGCCGCAGCTCATGCAGGCCTTGATTCGCGCTGCGCAAGACCAGGGCAAGCACGTGCTGGTGGGCGTGATCGACGCCAGCAATGCCGTGAGCATCCGGCTGCATCAAGCTTTGGGCTTCACCCATGCGGGCACCGTTCGCCAGGCCGGCTTCAAGTTCGGCCGCTGGCTGGATGTCGACTTCTACCAACTGATCCTGGCCACGCCGGCCGATCCGCAGGACGGCTGAGCCCTGCCCTCCCCGCCTTCGGTCAGATCGTCATATCGATATGCAAACTGAGGGCTTGGGGCCCGCGGGCATTGATGACATAGTGAACGACCGCAGTCGTGTGAACTGCGGATGTCATGCTCATGGATTCGATGCTTCGCTTGCCTTTCCGTCTGTCCTTTCGCTGGCCCTTTCTCCGTCTGCAGGCCGGGCCGCGCGGGCTGATCACACCGTTGCTGCTCGGGATGGGGGCGCTCGCGCAGGCGAATCCTCCCGCTGCCTCATTTCAGACCGATCAGGTCGAGGTGCGCCTGGTGCCGGCCACCACGCAGGTGCGCCCGGGCGAGCGCCTCACCGTCGGCCTGCACCAGCGCATCGCGCCGCATTGGCACACCTACTGGCGCAATCCGGGGGACTCGGGTCTGGCGACGCGGCTGAGCTGGCAACTGCCCTCAGGCGCACAGGCCGGCCCGATCCAGTGGCCGATTCCCCAGCACTTTGAAATCGGTCCTGTCACCAATTACGGCTATGCCGACGCGGTGACCCTGCTCACGGAGGTGAGCCTGCCCCGCACGCTGCCGGTGGGCAGTGAGGTGCCCATTCAGGTCGAGGCGCATTGGCTGGTGTGCCATGAGGTCTGCATCCCGCAAAAGGCAACGCTGGGCCTGAACTTGCCAGTGGTGGCCGCCGACGCGCCGGCCTCGCCCATCGACCCGCTCATCACGCAGGCCCGCGCCCAGCTGCCGCAGACACCCGCGTGGTCGGCCACGGTGGCCCGCTCGGGCAGCGGTCTGACGCTGACCCTGCCGGCACAGGCGGTGTCAGCACAAGCACGGGCGACGCCACGTTTGCGCTTCTTCCCTTTTGAGTCGGGTCCGGTGTCCCACGCGGGTGCGCAGACCGTGACCAGACAGGGCGATGCCTGGGTGCTGCAACTGCCCGCAGGCGAGGCCCCGCTGAACGAGGGACAGGTACTGGATGGCGTGCTGGTGGTGGACCCAGGCGAGGGCCAGGGCCCACAGGCTCGCAAGGTGGGCTACACGGTACAAGGCACGGTGCAACCTGCGGGCGCGGCCTCCCCACGGGGCACACCGGTGCCGGCGTCGGTCAGCGCATCGGCGGACGTGCCGCGCATCGACCGTCTGGGCCTGGCGTCGGCCTTGCTCCTGGCCCTGCTGGGCGGCCTGGTGCTCAACCTGATGCCGTGCGTGTTCCCAGTGTTGTCGATCAAGGCGCTGGCCTTGCTGCAGCACAGCGCGCAGTCGCCGGCCAAGGCCCGTCTGCACGGCCTGGCCTACACGGGCGGTGTGTTGGCCAGCTTTGCCTTGCTCGCCGCCGTGTTGATCGTCCTGAAAGCCGGCGGGGACCAGGTGGGCTGGGGCTTTCAGTTCCACTCGCCGGTGTTCGTGCTGGCCGTGGCCTACCTGTTGTTTGCCGTGGGCCTGAGTCTGTCGGGCGTGTTCACCCTCGGGCAATCGGTGACCGGGCTGGGGCAGTCGCTGGCCGATCGCTCGGGCTATGCCGGCAGCTTCTTTGCCGGGGTGCTGGCCACCATCGTTGCCACGCCCTGCACGGCGCCCTTCATGGGAGGGGCCATCGGCTTTGCGCTGACGCAACCGGCTGCGGTGCTGCTGGCGGTGTTCCTCAGCCTGGGCCTGGGCTTGGCCCTGCCCTATCTGCTGCTGAGCACCTGGCCGGCGTTGCAGCGCTGGATGCCCCGACCAGGCGTCTGGATGGAGCGGCTCAAGCAGGTGCTGGCCTTCCCGATGTACGCGACCACAGCCTGGTTGATCTGGGTGCTGGCGCAGCAGGCGGGCGTCGATGCGGTGGCCATTGCCCTGGCAGGCCTGATCGCCATCGCGTTTGCGGCCTGGGCGTATGACAGCTCACGGCTGGCGAGCCCGAGCGCCCGCAAGGGTGGGGCCGCCTTGGCGGTCATCGCGCTCAGCGGTGCCCTGGGTGCCAGCCATGTCGGGCTGAGAGCGATCGAGCAATCCGCCCCCGGTGCTGCGGCTTCGCTGCGCCCGGGCGAATCGGCCGACAGCCAGCCTTACAACGCGGCAGCTTTTGAGACCCTGCGGGCCGAGGGCAAGCCGGTCTTCCTCAACTTCACGGCCGCGTGGTGCATTACCTGCCTGGTCAATGAGCGGGTGGCCTTGAGCCAGCGCTCGGTGCAATCGGCCTTTCAGGCCCAGGGCATCACCTACCTCAAGGGGGACTGGACGCGCCAGGACCCGGCCATCACCGCCGTGCTGCAGCGCTTTGGGCGCAGCGGTGTGCCCTTGTATGTGTACTACCCACCGGGCTCACACAGCGAGCCGGTGGTGTTGCCGCAGCTCCTGACGCCCGGCTTGGTGCTGTCGGCCATCGGCGATGCAAACCGGGTCAGCCGGTCCCCGCCTCTCGGCGCATATGCAAAGAAGAATTGATTTCTTCCGTTGTGTGGTGAGGCGTGAAAGACTCCTCTGAAGGATCACCCCCCGTGATCATCTGACGACAGAGAAAGGAGTCCCACATGGGGTCACCACTTCCATTGCTGTGCAACCCGGTTCGGGTGTTGATCATTCCCGGCTTGAACAACAGCGGCGCCGATCATTGGCAGACCTGGCTGGGGACTCAGTATCAGGATTCGCGGCGAGTCCATCAGGCTGACTGGGCACATCCGGATTTGGCTGCGTGGTCCGAACAGATTGATCACACGGTGCAGAGGTCGAGGCCTGGCACCGTTTGGGTTGCCGTGGCACACAGTTTTGGCTGCCTGGCTTTGGCGCACCATCTGGACAAGGTGTCCGCCCGCGGACAAGATCGCACCGGCTCAGGTGGGCGCATCCACGCGGCTTTGTTGGTGGCGCCTGCTGACCCCGTGAAGTTCAACGTGGTCCAGCATCTGCCTCACACAGGGCTGGGCATCCCGTCGCTGATGATCGGCAGTGAGAACGATCCCTGGATGTCACTGGACCGCGCCCAATCATGGGCCAAGCGGTGGGGGAGCAGGTTTCTCAACCTGGGGCCGGCTGGACACATCAATGCAGAGTCAGGCCATGGTGCCTGGCCCTTGGCCCGCTTGAAAGTCGATGAGCTGATTCGCGATCAGCATCGCCAACGACGACTGGCGCAAGTGAGCCCGATGGACCTGCAATACGCCGTGTGATGGCAAACAGCCCGACGCAGTCGGGCTGTCGAGCTTTCAACGGTGCCGTTTTCAGAACGGTGACCCGCCCCCAAACCCACCTTCATCGTGATGCGGTGCGGCGGGCACCTTGGGCTCGGGCACCTCGGCCACGATGGCCTCCGTCGTCAAGATCAGGCTGGCCACCGAGGCGGCGTTCTGCAGCGCCGTGCGCGTCACCTTGGCCGGGTCCAGCACGCCTTGCTCGACCAGGTCACCATACGTGTCGTTGGCCGCGTTGAAGCCGAAGTTGCCCGAGCCTTCCAGCACGCGGTTGACCACCACCGACGGCTCGCCACCGGCGTTGGCCACGATCTGGCGCAGCGGCTCTTCGATGGCGCGCAGCACCAGCTTGATGCCGGCGTCCTGATCGGCGTTGTCGCCCTTCAAGGTGCCCACGGCCTTCTTGGCACGCAGCAGCGCCACGCCACCGCCAGGCACCACGCCTTCTTCCACGGCCGCACGGGTTGCATGCAGCGCGTCTTCCACGCGGGCCTTCTTCTCTTTGAGCTCCACCTCGGTGGCGGCGCCCACCTTGATCACGGCCACGCCGCCGGCCAGCTTGGCCACGCGCTCTTGCAGCTTCTCGCGGTCGTAGTCGCTGGTGGCCTCGCTGATCTGCACGCGAATCTGCTTGACGCGCGCTTCGATCAGCGTCGCCTCGCCCGCGCCATCGATCAGGATGGTGTTCTCCTTGCCCACTTCCACGCGCTTGGCCTGGCCCAGGTCTTCCAGCGTGACCTTGTCCAGCGACAGGCCCACTTCCTCCGCGATGACCTTGGCGCCGGTCAGCACGGCGATGTCTTCCAGGATGGCCTTGCGGCGGTCGCCAAAGCCCGGCGCCTTCACGGCCACCACCTTGAGAATGCCGCGGATGGCGTTGACCACCAGGGTCGCCAGCGCTTCGCCTTCGATGTCTTCGGCGATGATCAACAGCGGCCGACCCGCCTTGGCCACGGCTTCCAGCGCCGGGATCAGCTCGCGGATGTGGCTGACCTTCTTGTCGATCAGCAGCACCAGCGGCTCGTCCAGCTCAACGGCCTGCTTGTCGGGGTTGTTGATGAAATAGGGCGACAGGTAGCCGCGGTCGAACTGCAGGCCTTCGACCACGTCCAGCTCGTTGTGCAGGCTCTTGCCGTCTTCCACGGTGATCACGCCTTCCTTGCCCACCTTGTCGATGGCGTCGGCAATGATCTGGCCGATGTCCCAATCGGAGTTGGCAGAGATGGCGCCGACCTGGGCGATTTCCTTGGAGGTCGTGGTGGGCTTGGCGATCTGCTGGATCTCGGCGACCAGGGCGGTCACGGCCTTGTCGATGCCGCGCTTGAGGTCGGTCGGGTTCAGGCCGGCGGCCACGTACTTGAAGCCCTCGCGCACGATGGCCTGGGCCAGCACGGTGGCGGTGGTGGTGCCGTCACCGGCGTTGTCGGACGTGCGCGAGGCCACTTCCTTGACCAGCTGCGCGCCGATGTTCTCGTAGCGGTCCTTCAGCTCGATTTCCTTGGCGACCGAGACACCGTCCTTGGTCACGGTGGGCGAGCCGAAGCTGCGCTCGAGCACCACGTTGCGGCCCTTGGGGCCGAGCGTCACTTTGACGGCGTTGGCGAGGACATCGACCCCGCGCACGATCTTGGCACGGGCGTCATCCCCGAATACGACATGTTTGGCTGCCATGTGGGCGTTCTCCAGTTACTTCAATGAGGGGGATCAGGCCGTGAGGATCGCGAGGACGTCTTCCTCGCGGATGACGAGGAGCTCCTCGCCATCGAGCTTGACGGTCTGGCCGGTGTACTTGCCAAACAGCACGGTGTCACCGGGCTGGACGATCAGCGGCACGAGCTGGCCCTGGTCGGTGCGGCGACCGGGGCCGATGGCCACGACCACGCCTTGCTCGGGCTTCTCGCCGGCCGAGTCGGGGATGACGATGCCACTGGCGGTCTTGAGTTCAGGTTCTTTGCGTTGGACGATCAGGCGATCGTGCAGGGGACGGAGAGGCATGGCCGAGAGGTTCCTGTGTGGGTCTGACAAACAGAGCGAGCGAAAGACGACAAAGCCGCGCGGTGACCGACACGGCGCGGCTTTCGCTGCCTTGACTCAACGATAGGAGGAGGTCAGGCCCAGAGGAACTGATGTTTGCGCATGAGGGTGGGTGGCAAACACATATGGCGTGGGGAAAGGCTGTGATTGCGTGATTCAGTCGAGACACTGGCAAATGCAATCAACGGAGGCTCCTTGGAGCACTGGTGCGTTGACTTGCTGACGGGCGATCATGCGCGTCAACCTCCTTTCGGCTTTTCCTGCCGAGGCCGCTTTACCGACTTGAAGCGCTCGTAGAGTACCTCTGCAGTCGGCGACGGGTTTGCATCCTTGGACGTCTGGAACAGCTTGTATAGGGCTCTATGCCGTTTTGTGTGGAACGCCCCTGCCTCATTTCGCTGATGCCGGGTTGAAGGGGTGATCAGGCAGATG
>MESA01000026.1 GCA_001770775.1 Burkholderiales bacterium RIFCSPHIGHO2_12_FULL_63_20 | reverse complement strand
GATATGAGAAGCGGACGTTCCCTGGTGAGCCTGGCCCATGAACTTGAGCGCCAGTTGCAATCAAAGAAGGACCTGGTGGTCCCCTCGTCGCTGATGCGACACGACACCGACGACACAGGCGAGACCCGTCTCGTCATCGGCGAAGGCGGGGCCTCTACGCCCTATGGCGTCATGCCGCTGGCGCGCCGCCAGTTGGCAGACAAGCTGAAGATTCCCTATGCATACTTTGAGCGCATGCGCTCCGAGCAGCCGGTCTTGCTGGACCGCAACGTGAACACCTGGCTGCAAAGTGACGATGACCGCCGCATGATCCGCACGCTGGATGGCAATGTCCGGGCCGTGCTGTCGGACCGCTACCGTCGCCTCGACAACTACGATCTGGCCGAAAGTGTGCTGCCCATCCTGCAGCAGTTGCCTGATGTGCGCTTCGAATCGGTGGAACTCACCGACACGAGGATGTACATCAAGTGCATCACGCCGCAATTGAAGGTCGAGATGGCGCCGGGCGACATCGTCCAGGCTGGCGTGGTCATCTCCAACTCGGAGGTGGGACAAGGCACGCTGTCGGTCCAGCCCTTGCTGTACCGATTGGTGTGCCGCAATGGCCTGATTGCTTCCGACCGCTCCTTGCGCAAAACACACGTCGGGCGAGCGCTCGGGTCCGATGAAAGCATCATGGTGTTCAAGGATGACACCTTGCAAGCCGACGACAAGGCTTTCTTCCTGAAGGTGCGCGACGTCGTGCAGGCGGCCGTGTCTGAGGCAACGTTCATGCAGGCTGCGCAGAAGATGCAAAAGACCTTGCAGATCCACTTGGTCGGCAACCCCGTCAAGACGGTGGAAGTGCTGGCTCAGCGCTATACCTTGAATGATGTCGAACGCGCCGGGGTGCTGCGGCACCTGATCGCCGAAGGTGATCTGTCGGGGTATGGCCTGGTGAATGCCGTCACGCACTTCTCCCAAGAGGTTGAGGACTACGACCGTGCCACCGAGTTTGAAGCCCTGGGCGGGAAGTTGATCGAACTGCCCGTCAAGGAATGGAAGGAGTTGGCACAAGCCATGTGATTCAAGCCGAGAGTAGGCCCTGCATAACTGGCCTGCTTGAAGGCCCGCTTGAACATGGCAGCGACGTCACCACCAGGGCCGAGGCTCTGGTGGTTTTTTTATACCCAGATGAAGCCCCGGACGGGCCGCCACCTCTGGCGCAACAAATACGTCAAGGAACATGGGCCTTTGTGGATGGCAATCTCGGCATCCCCCTGCTCTCGGGCATTGATCCCAATTGACGATCATGAATATGCTGAGACGACCCATCACTCCCGACACACAACCCCACAGCAGTCACACCTCGCCATCCCACCTGGCCCACTTCGATTCACATCTGGGCGCACCGACAGGAGAAGACCATGAGCAGCATCCAGTTCACCGACGTGCAGCTGACCAATTTGTATTTGCTGCAGGCCATCAGGTTGGGCATCGCGCAAGATCGTGTCTCGACATGCCGCAAATTCGGGCTGGATGCCGCTCAGGCCGAGTACCTTGCTACCATGAGCCAGGAAGAAGTGTGGTCATTCGTTGCCCACATTGGCCAAAGCACATTGTTCCCGCCGCGCCAGGATTTGCTCGCCCTGCTCAAGGCGCCCGCGCCACTTCAGGCTTCACTGGCAGCCGTGCATGCACCGAGGCCACAGCATCCCGCCCCTTTGTTGCCTGCAAGCGCGACGTGATGTGAGGGCGCCATGAAGCAAACACGCGCTGAACGCCAACTGTGTGCCATGCGCCTGGCTCAAGACTGCGCTGAGCTGGGCGCCCGAGTGCGCACCATCCACCACCTGACCGGGCTCAATCCCAGGGACGTGCAAAGGCTGTTCTTCAACGATCCACAAGCGATCCCACGCGGGCGTCCACCCAACTCCCTGGAGTGGTATCACGGCGCGAACCTCATCGCGAAGGCCGAGTCGTCCATCTTCATGTCGATATACCGCCGCCTGCGCAACACCGGCTTCGGCTCCGCAGAAACTCTGGTCAGTGCCTACCGCGGATACCAAGCCGTCTGCCAATGCCCGCACCGCATCAGCTTTGACAGGGCGTTTGATCTGGCATCGCACACCGATGGCATCTGGCTGGCCAGCACGCCGGTGTTCGAAGTCCTCGCCTGCCCGTCATGCGACA
Organism: Burkholderiales bacterium RIFCSPHIGHO2_12_FULL_63_20; assembly: GCA_001770775.1. Taxonomy (GTDB): domain Bacteria; phylum Pseudomonadota; class Gammaproteobacteria; order Burkholderiales; family Burkholderiaceae_C; genus Aquabacterium. The sequence continues at coordinate 21,646 of MESA01000026.1, read as the reverse complement.
GCGACGTGTTGATGGCCATCGGTAGCCTGGTTCACTCAGGCGAGCACTGCCCATTTTGCAAACTGGTGCAACGCTACAGTTGCGACCCTCGCCTTCAGGCGTCATTTCCCAAACACGAGGTTTCAGCTGCGTCAGCGGCAACCGCCTGAGCCAATAGAACCTGAAATCAAACCACCTTCAGTTGGTCCAGTGTCTTGCCAGCGACCAAGGCCGCTTTGACCCATTTGGGTTGAAGCCCACGCCCACTCCAGGTCTCGCCCGTCTCAGCGTTGCTGTACTTGGGAGCCACCTTGCTACCCGCTGCCGCGCTAGACCGGGTAGCCGCACCAGCCTTAACCCCCAAATCGGCAACCGTCAAACCATTGTCAGCAAGCAACTGTTTGATGTGGGCAATCACGCCAGCGCGCTCAGTCTTGCGGGCTTCTTGCAGTTGCCGCTCCAACTCCGATGTCTGTTTTTGCAGGGCGGCTTTCTGGGCCAAGAGTTCTTGATACGTGCTCATGATGAATATGTTTAGCTGTCGCCGAATCTCGGCTCCAACATCCTACTTGAGTGCGGCCAAGCATCGAATCACAAACGCTGACATGCACGCACAAGCGTCCTTTCCAGTCCATATCACAATCCGGGGGCGACATGGGCATCGGCCTGATTGGAACCGCGCGTTGATGCAAAAAAAAGAGCCACCTGAACCTAATCAGGTGGCAAGAGTCTTCAGTTCTGCAAACGCGTTGCCTGACGACTCGGTGATGGTCGCTCCATCACCGAACATTATGCTTTCAGCGCAGGGCGAGGCAAATCTGCCTACAAAAGCCTGAACGACAGCGCGGCCACGCAAGTGGGCAGCAACGCCCCGAGCAGCAAACCGCCTGGGTGGACCGCCTCATCATCAAAGTGCTTGCGCAAGACCGCAATGCCCGCTGGATTCGGTGCGTTCGCGATGATGGTCAACCCACCACCGGTCACGGCCCCGGCGACCAGGGCGTACTTGAATTCGCCTGACAAGCCATCGACCAACGACCCGAGGTAAGTCAAGGCGGCATTGTCTGTGAATGCGGTCAGGGCCGTTGCGCCAAAGAAGACGGCGTCGCTGTTCATGCTCAAGAGCAGCGGTTGAAGCCACCATTGCTGCGGCCCACCCAAGACCACCAGTCCGGCCAGGAAGAAGGCCACAAGCAGCCCCTCACGCAGGATGAGCCGATCCTGATGGTCCGGGTACGCTGAAGACACGCCCAGGAAGAACAGAAACAGACCCATGAAGATCGCCGGATGGTGAGCAAAAAACACCACGCCAACCAAGAAAGCCAGGTGAGCCAAGGTCAAGGACAGCGGCACACGGCGGGGCCGCTGATCGCTCGAACCCGACTTCAAGCCAGCCAGTTCACGCCCGAAGAGCAAGGTGGCACCCAAGGCGTTGACCCCGACGGCCAGTGCCGCCTTCCAGCCGAAGGTGCTGGCCATGAACGCGACGTCCCAGTTCCATTTGGCGGCCACCATCAGCACGGGTGGCGCGGCAAACGGCGTGAGCGTGCCCCCGATGGAGATGTTGACGAACAGCACGCCTAACGTGGCGTACTTCAGCTTGACCGAGACCTTGTGGGCAAAGATGCGCTCGCTCAGGATCAGGGCCGCCAGCGTCATGGCCGCCGGTTCGGTGATGAACGAACCCAGTAGCGGCACCAGGGACATCACCGCCAAATAAAATCCCATGCTGCCAGGCAGGGGGATGAGCTTGGCCACCATGTTGACACCCGCCATGGCGGTTTGGAGGACTGGACGGGTTCCCGCGATCACCATGATGGCAAACACGAACATCGGTTCGGTGAAGTTGCGGGAGTCGATGTATTGCGTGGCCACGGTCGAGCCGCCGAGCGCAAACATGGCCACCACCAGCACGAGGGCCCAGAACCCGAACACCACCTCCACTTCGCCCAAGAGGTGCCACAGGCCCGCGTGCGTGGGGCGGGTATGGGCGAGTCGTTCGAAGGCCTTGGTGGCAAAGGTGTGCAAGATGGCCACGGCAAACAATGCTGCGCCGACCATTTCGATGTTGGATGGATTCAAACCAGGCTCCTTGAGATCCGCTGAAGTATCGGGCTCTATTTTCAGGGCATTGCCAGTGGCCTGGCATGTGCCGTGCTCTGTCTTCAATTCAGACCGGGCGAGCGTGGACAATGTTGCAAACCCAACATCGACACATGCCACAAGCTGCTCTTGCAACACAGGACCACCAACAATGCACCGATTCCTCTCCTACTTGCTGATGCTCGCGTTGATGGGCCCCACCTTGGCCCAGGCAGAAAAAATCACCATCGCTGCGGCGGCAGACCTCAAATTTGCCATGGATGAGGTCATTGCAACGTTCAGCAAGACCCACCCAGGCAACGAAGTAAGTGCGGTGTATGGCTCGTCAGGAAACTTCCAGACCCAGATTCGCAATGGAGCACCCTACGACTTGTATTTCTCGGCGGACATCAACTACCCGCGCGCTTTGGTCAGCGACGGACTGGCGGCCTCGGCAGTCAAGCCATACGCCGTTGGCCGCATTGTGATTTGGAGCGCCAGCCAGGATGCGCGCCAAATGACCTTGGGCGACCTTGCTGCCCCAAGCATCACCCGCATCGCGATTGCCAATCCTCAGCACGCGCCATATGGCAAACGGGCTGAAGAGGCCTTGAAGGCCTCGGGCCTGTGGGACAAGATCCAAAGCAAACTGGTATTTGGTGAGAACGTCGGCCAGGCCGCCCAATACGTGAGCACGGGCAATGCGCAGGTGGGCATCATCGCCCTGTCCCTGGCAGTGAGTCCTGCCTTGTCCAGCAAAGGGGGCTATGCCCTGGTGCCCGATACCCTGCATGGTCCTCTGGAGCAGGGGTACGTCATTACCAAACGTGCCGCGTCCAACCCCTTGGCCAAGCAGTTTGCGGATTACCTGGGCAGCCCGGCCGCGCGATCAGTCATGGTGCGCTATGGCTTTGTCCTGCCTGGCGATGCCATCGCTCGATGATTCGCCGATGACGCCCCCGCAACGATCCATTCACGGCTTCATTGCCGGTACGCTCATTGGCACCCTCGGCGGCCTGATCGGCCTGGGCGGCGCAGAGTTTCGCCTGCCCGTTCTCGTGGGCTTGTTCAGGCTGGGCACATTGGAGGCCGTCATCCTCAACAAGGCCATGAGCCTGGTGGTAGTGGCTGCGGCCCTGCTGTTTCGCCTCAAGGCGATCCCCTTTGAGCAACTGGGTGCCCACATCGGGGTGGCGCTCAACCTGCTGGCGGGCAGCTTGGTGGGCGCATGGTGGGCTGCGGGGCACGCCATCACCATGTCACGGGTCTGGCTCAACCGCATCATCATGGTCATGCTGATCGGTTTGGCGCTGATCATGCTGGGCGAAAGCTTGTGGGGACTGCAGGACGCCAAGCCATTGTTCGACAACCTGCCCACGCAAGTGGTGGCTGGGGTGGTCGCCGGTTTGGGCATCGGCGTGGTGGCGGCGCTGCTGGGCGTGGCCGGGGGCGAGCTGCTGATCCCGACCATCGTCTTGCTCTTCGGGCTGGACATCAAGCTGGCGGGCAGCCTCTCTTTGTGCGTGAGCCTGCCCACCATGATCGTGGGCTTCGCGCGTTACCGCCAGGCCGAAGCCTTCCAGGTTCTAGCGCGTGAAAAGGCCTTGCTCAAGTGGATGTCGGCGGGCTCCATCCTGGGGGCGGCCATCGGCGGCCTGCTGCTGGGCCTGGTGCCGACCACCTGGCTGATGGGTCTGCTCGGCGTGATCTTGCTGGTGTCGGCGGTCAAAACGTTTCAACACGCGCACTGAGCAGATGCGGTGTGCCGGGAGCCTGAGCTACAGCGGCCTCAGGTGCCCGGTTTCATTGAGCTTGTTGATCGTGAATTCGCCATTGGCGAATGCCAGCTCATTGATGCAGCATGGGTCCTGGCGCAGAAACCAATAGCGCGACAGGGGCAAGGCCAGTGCGTGCATCAGGATGACGCGGTTCACGCTGTCATGCCCCACCAGCACGACGGTCTCGTCTGGATGGGCCTTGGCGATGTCATGCAAGGCATCGGTGGCACGCACCAGGAGCACTTGCAGCGATTCGCCGCCAGGCAAGCGAGCCAGGTGTGGCAAGTTGAACCACAGATTGATCTCCTGAGTCCATTGAATCGCCGCTTCCTGCCGTGTCAGGCCCTGCCATGCACCGTAGTCAATGTCGTGCAGCCCTGCGTGCACTTGAACCACCAGCTTGCACTTGGCTGCGATTTGCTGCCCCGTCTCCATCGCTCGGCCCATGGGGCTGGTGTAAACCGCGCTGACCGGATAGGCACCCTGGATGCAAGCGGCCAGTGCCTGCGCCTGACTGCGCCCGAGTTCTGTGAGGGGTAACTCCAGACGGCCCCGGAAGCGAACAGGCTCGATGCCTTCCACATGCCCGTGGCGTGCAAGGATGAATCTGGTCATGCTGGTTCCTTTCGTGCGGTAAAGGTCGTTGGGGACCCTACAAGATGGTCGAAGACTGGCGGGGCGCGACGGTCAACTGAGTCTTCCGCTGCACCATCAAAGTCTCATCCAGTTCGTAAATCAGCGGCGCGGCATTGGGCACCTCCAGGCTTTGACATTCCTCGCCTGAAAGGCCTTCGATGATCTTGATCAGGGCGCGCAAGCTGTTGCCATGCGCCATGACCAGCACCTGCTGGCCTGATTGAAGCGCAGGCGTGATCACCTCGCTCCAAACCCCGTCCACTCGGTCAACCGTCTGGTGCAGCGACTCCCCACAAGGGATCTGCTCAGGGCGCAAGGCCCGGTATCGGCGGTCGATGACCACAGGTGAATCCTGAGACGGCAGTAATGGCGGCGGTGCGGTGTCGTAGGAGCGTCGCCAACGGTTCACCATGTCCTGGCCGTGGATGCGAACTGCTTCTTCCTTGAGCCGCCCGGTCAAGTCGCCATAGTGGCGCTCGTTCAAGCGCCAATCGGGCACGATGGGCACCCACATGCAACCCATGGCGTCTTGCAAAACCCATTGCGAACGGATGCAGCGGCGCAGCACCGAGGTGAACGCCAGGTCGAAGGTGATGCCTGCGGATGCCAAGGCTGCAGCAGCCTCGCGCATCTGGGTCACCCCGGCATCGGTCAGGTCCACATCGGCCCAGCCAGTGAAGCGGCCTTCCAGGTTCCACTGCGACTCGCCGTGTCGCACGAGGATCAAGCGCCGGGTCGCGCTCATCGCCGCACCCGCGCCAGCGCCAAGGTGCCCAGGCCCATCAAGGTGGCCGCCAGGCCAAAGGCAAAGACGGGCGAGGCCAGAGTCCACAACGTGCCCACCGCCGCACTGGCGACGAAGTCAGCCCCACCGTTGACCGCGCCCAAGGCACCGTAGCTGGTGGCCAAGGTATCGGAGCTGACCATGTCTGCGGTCACGGTGGACTCCAGTGCCTCTTGCACGGCCACGTACAGGCCTGCGACAAAGAAGATGACCGCCAGCAAGGCGATGCTGTCGATGCGGTACCACCAGGCCAGCGCCATGAGCACGGCGGTGAGGGTGCCCAGAACATAGCCCATGATCAAGACCGGCAAGGAGCCCAGCTTGTCTGCCAGCACGCCCACCGGAAAGGACACCAGCACCTGCACCACGTTGCGCCAGACGTAGAGCAAGCCCGCCACCTGCGCGGCATGCACCACGCCCAACGAGGCCGTGAGCAATTGCGTGGCCGCCAGGATCAACAGGCTGTGCGAGAAGTCGCCCAAGCCGAACACCCCTACCGCACCCAGGTAGCGCTTGAAGCGCGCAGGCAAGCCGCGCAAGGTGCTGAAGAACTTCAAAGCGGGGTTGGGTGAAAACTCGGGGTCCTGCACCATCCACAAGAATGACAAGACCGCCAGAACGCCCGGGATCACGCTCAGCCACAACACGAAGCGAAATGGCCCCGTTGCGTCCTGCCAGTGCCAGTCGTGTGCCAGACCAAGCAAGGCCACACCCAGCAACGGCCCCACCACGGCACCAATGGTGTCCATGGCCCGGTGAAAGCCAAAAGCACGCCCCCGCGTCTCAGGGCTGATGGCCTGGATCACGATGGCATCCCGCAGGGGGCCACGCAGGCCTTTGCCGAACCAGGACAACAGTCGGCCCATCAGGAGCAGTGGCCAGCCTGCGGCCAGGGCGATCAAGGCCTGCCCCAGGGGCGTCAAGGCGTAACCCACCAGGACCAGGGCCTTGCGGTGACCGAGCTTGTCGGCGATGAAGCCCGAGATCATCTTGGTGAAGCTGGCCAGGGCGTCTGCCGCCCCTTCGATGAGGCCCAGCGTCGCGGCGGGGATGCCCAGCACCGCCAGGAAACCCGGCAGGATGACCGTGGTGGTCTCGTAGCAGAAGTCACCAAGGGCGCTGGTCAGGCCCACGCCCGCCACGGTGCGGTTGAGCCAGGCCGTCATGCTTTACCGCCTTGCTTGGTCGTGGAGCCACTGCCCCTACCAGCCTTTGACGTGCCAGACGCTTTAGCCACACCCGCACGCTTGACCGCCGCCACCTTCGGCTGCGGTTCGCCCTTGACGTTTTGTTCTCGCTCGAAGACCTCCTGCGCGTAGGCTTCCAGCACCGCCTCACACTCGGCCAGCTGCTGCTCTGCCATGACGCGGGCAGGTGCTCCGTAGAAGTCCAGCGCCTTGATCTTGTCCAACCAACCGCGCAACTTCTTGAGGTCTTCGTCGTTCTCCTTGAGTTCGGCGTAGGTGAAGTGGTCGGCCTGTACCTCCTTGTCCACCTCCTTTTTGTAGTCGGCGCACTTGTCGAGGAACTCTTCGTAGTCTTGGTCGCGGTCGTGCTTGAAGCGCGTCACCACCAGGCTCTCCTGCTTGTCGTCCATGGCGGTGGTCTCGAAGATCACCGCCTCTCCACCGGCTTGCTCGATGTCGCTTTGAACCATGCGGAACTGCCGCTGGTGCTCCGTGGTGGTAGGCAGCACGCAGATGCCGTTCTGGATGTAGACCGCACCCAATCCACGAATGCGACGCCAGATGGCCACACGGGCCTTGGAGGGCTCAGGGGGCACCTTGTAAGTCAACAAAAGCCAGGAAGATTGATTTTTGTTCATTTCATTTGTAGCGGCTGTTACATCGATAATGTATCAAGCTAAAATGCGCCATGCAAGCTGTGGTGCGTCGATGTGTGTGCCGCCACGGTGCTCGACTTCCTGTCAATCTGCTCATGACCATGACACCCTCGCCGTCGCGCGTTGCCCTCGTTGCAAGATTCGCCCGACGTGCCCTGCTGACCATCGGGGCACTGCTCCTTTCTGGCGTCTTGCTGGCAGGCGGCACCTATCTGTACATCCAGCAAGGCGGCAACTTCCACACCGTCGAGCCCCATGTGGTCTACCGCTCGGCCCAACTCAGCGGGCAGGACTTGCACAAGGTGGTGACCGCGCATGGCATCAAGACCGTGCTGAGCTTGCGTGGAAAGAACACGGGGGAGACTTGGTACGACGACGAGATGCGCACGGTACGTGCCGATGGCATCGGGCACCTGGACGTGAGCCTGTCGGCCTACAGGGATGTCAGCGTTGAGCAAATGAACGAGATCATCAAGCTGATCGACCAGGCGCCCAAACCCATCCTGATCCACTGCGAGTCAGGCGCCGACCGCACGGGTCTGGTGTCTGCCTTGTATCGCCTGTCGCGTGGCCAGCCGCTGGCCGTGGCCGAACAAGAACTCTCGCCCAGGTACGGCCACTTCACGGTGTTTGTGCCGCGCTCTGCCGCCATGGACAGGAGCCTGGCAGCTTATGCCCGCAGCCGGGCCCCTGCGCCTGTGAGTACACCACCATGAGCCTGGCCTCGCTCTGGACTGCTTTGGCGGTGTGCCTGGGGGCATCCTTGGGCGCATTGCTGCGCTGGGCCCTGTCGGCCCAGCTCAACCCGCTTCACTCGGCCTTGCCCATGGGCACGCTGGTGGCCAATTTGCTGGGCGGCTACCTGGTGGGTGTGGCGGTGACCGTGGTCGCGCAGTACCCCATGATCCCGCCCGCTTGGCGACTGTTCATGATCACGGGCTTCCTGGGTGGGCTGACAACGTTTTCAACCTTCTCTGCCGAAGTGGTGTTCCACCTGACAACAGGCCGCGTGACCTGGGCCATGGTGATGATCGGCCTGCACGTCGTCGGCAGTTTGCTGATGACCTTGGCGGGCATGGCCAGCGTGCTGTACCTGCGTCATTGAGGGCCCGGTTCATGCGCCTGCCAAACCTGCTGACCACATCTGATAAGCTTGTGCCCACACGTGGGAGATGGCATGCCTCCCTGAACCGCCCCGATCCCCTTCGGGCGCTGATGATGCCTACAGAAGTTCCTGTTGATCAGGAAGCTGTAGGCATGCGTACTGCTTCCATCGACAGGTTGGTGTTCGCCACAACTTGAGTCACGATGAAGCACTCCAAACTCCCTGAACAGATCACCTTGTTGCCTCAGGCAGGCCGCTGGCTGATCTTGGCTGCCCTGGTCGCGATGCTGGCAGGCACCGCCTCGGCCTGGTTCCTGATGGCCCTGGAATGGGCCACCCAGACACGCGAAGCCCACCGATGGCTGATCTGGCTGCTGCCACTGGCGGGCTTTGCGGTTGGTTGGATCTACCTCAAAGTGGGCCAAAGCGTGGAGGCGGGCAACAACCTGCTGATCGACGAGATCCACGACCCCAAGAAGATCATCCCGCTGCGAATGGCGCCGCTGATCCTGGGCGCCACCGTGATCTCGCATCTCTTTGGGGCGTCGGTCGGTCGGGAAGGCACCGCCGTGCAGATGGGCGGCGCCCTGGCCGACCAGCTCACCCACGCCTTCAGGCTGCGCGCAGAAGACCGGCGCATCTTGCTCATGGCAGGCATCAGCGCAGGCTTTGCCTCGGTCTTTGGCACACCGCTGGCCGGTGCGGTGTTTGGCCTGGAGGTGCTGGCCCTGGGCCGCATGCGCTACGACGCGCTGTGGCCTTGTTTTGTGGCCGCCATCATCGCCGACCAGGTGGGGCTGCTGTGGGGCGTGCATCACACGCATTACGCGGTGGGCGTCATCCCTGCCATCTCGGCGTGGGGCCTGGGTGCGGCGGCCTTGGCGGGCATCATCTTTGGCCTGGTCGGGATGGCATTTGCCACCTCCACTCATGAGCTGTCGGCCTTCATGAAAAATCACATCGCCTATGCACCGCTGCGCCCCTTGCTGGGTGGCTGCGTGCTGGCCGTGGCGATCTGGGGGCTGGGCGCCTGGCGCTATGCGGGCCTGGGGGTGCCGGTGATTGTCGAAGCCTTCCAGCAGCGGGTGCCCCCCTGGGACTTCGCCGCCAAGATGGTGTTCACCGTGGGCTCGCTCGGATCGGGCTTCAAGGGTGGCGAGGTCACGCCGCTGTTCTACATCGGCGCCACGCTGGGCAATGCGCTGGCACCGCTGCTGCACCAGCCCTTCGCCCTGTTGGCCGCCCTGGGTTTCGTGGCGGTGTTCGCGGGCGCGGCCAACACGCCGCTGGCCTGCACCATCATGGCCGTGGAGTTGTTCGGCGCCCCGGTGGGCGTGTTTGCGGCCGTGGCTTGCGTGGTCAGCTACCTGTTCTCAGGTCACACCGGCATCTACAAATCCCAGCGGGTGGGGCATGCCAAGCATCGCCATGTGCCCGAGGGGATGAAGCTGGGTGAAGTGGCCGAGTTCCGCCGTCAGCAACGCCTGGCACAAGTGCCCAGCCAGGCCGATGTGCCCCCGCCCCAACAAGACCAGTGAGCAAACCATGAGTGAATTGACGGCTGTTCGGCTCTACTTCCCTTTGTCGGCCCGGGCCAAGGGCAAGCATTTTTGGCACCGTTTGACGACGCCTGGCTTGGGGCATCACCTGTTGCGCGCCGCCAAGCTGGCGCACATCCAGCAAGCCGTGATGCTGACCGTCACGTCAGGCTACTTGCCTGGAGAGAAGTTGCAGCACGACCATTTCGAAGGGCGTCCCGCCAAATTGCCTCAGTGCATTGAGCTGGTTGACACCGAAAGCAAACTGCGACGCTTCCTGCATGACCACAAGGCGGATCTGGAAGGGGTTCGGGCTGTGCTGTATCGGTGTGAGCTGCCATTGCAGCCTTGAGGAGAAGCGTCCTGCTCAAATGAGGCTGATCACGAAAGGCTGCCCAAATGGGTGGCATTGACAGGCGACCACTGCGACGCCCCTGTCCAAAATGGACCGGGACCATCAGAAAGCGTTGCGATGCCTGCCCAGCCTCACGCCAGCAGCCCCTATGCCTCGGTCGATCCAGGCTTCTCTGCGCTATCGGCCAACGAGTTGCTGGCAGAGCAAGATGCCTTGATCGCCCGCATCAAGCTGTGCCATGGGTCCGACAGTGCTGATTTCGAGCACAGCGTGTTGACGCTGATCAGACGCTATGCCCGCTTCGTTCACCTGTTGCCAGCCACAGCCGACAACTACTTTTGCACCCCGGGCGGCCTGTTGCGCCTGGGCATGGAGGTGGGATTTTTCAGCCTGCAAGGCACTGACGCGCACATCTTCTCCGGTCGCTCGACCATCACGGCGCGTCGTCACCTCGAACCCCGCTGGCGCCTGGCCACCTTCATCGCCGGCTTGTGCTGCGAGGCGCATCGGGTGCTCAGCCACACCATCGTCACCGATGGCCCTGGTGAGGTCTGGCCAGCCTACCTGACCCCGTTGAGCGACTGGCTCACAACACGGCAGGCAGACCGGTATTTCTTGCGCTGGCGCCCTCAAGCGATCGAAACGCGCAGCCTGGGCGTGTTCGCACTGGCGCAGATCGTACCAACCGAGGTCATGCATTACCTGGCTGAGGGCAATGCCCTGATCGTGCCTCACATGATGGCCAGCGTCAGCGGCATTGCACACTATCGCGACCACAATGTGCTCGACGAATTGGTGCGGCGCTCGCTGGCCCTGGTGATCGACCGCAACCTGGTGACCAATGCCGACCGCTACGGAAGCCCTCAATACGGCTCACACCTGGAGCGATACCTGATTGATGCACTGAGGCACCTGGCCAGCGTCAACCCTGGATGGCAGGTCAACCGAGAAAAATCACGTGTCTGGTTCGGCCCCGAGGGCCTGTTTCTGGTTTGGCCCCAAGCGGCCGAAGACATTCAAGCGCTGCTGGATGCCCAGCAACTGTCAGGCATTCCCAAAGCCCCATCCACCATCATGGAGGTGTTGTTGTCGGCGGGCGTGCTTGAACCCAAGCTGCCTGGACAGACCATCTTCCTGATCCAGCCGCCCGGCAGCAAGGTGAAGCTCGAAGCGGTCAAGTTGTCTGCCGCCGCCATCATGTTTGATGGTCTGGGCCCACCCCCGCCCGCACTGACAACGTCGCTCATCGAGCAGACCACGCTCAGCCCTTCGACCTCAAAGACACCAACAGCCAAGCCCGATTCTGCTGCGCCCTCCTCCCCAATGCCCTCGCCTTCTGCAGACACAGCACAGGGCGTTCAATTGCCACTTCTCCAAGAAGATGAGTCCAACAGCTTGCGAGCGCTCGCAGGCGAGCTCAGCACGCAGAGCCGGGACGAGCGCCCGCAGCCGCCAGCGGAACGCCCGGACCACCCCTTCACGCTCCAGGCGCCCTTGCGCCTCAACCCGGTGGTGCGCGATGCACTCTCAGCGGTCGTTCATTCGTTGAACGCCCAAGCGGGCCCTCCGCAATGTTGCACCGTGGCTCGCGGTGTATTCGTTCCCCTCAACGAGTTTGAGCGACGCGGCATCCAACCCTCGCTGGCCCTTCGCGCACTGTCTGAGGTTCGTATGCTGGTTCGTCCCGATGCCAAAGCAGCACCAACCACAACCAGAGAGTTCAACGGCACCACCACCGCCGGGCTGACCATCGATCCTCGTTTCATCAGCGGATTGGATCTGGAAGCATTCGCGTTGGCCGCTGCGTCAGGAGAGTGACATGCCCATGCGCCGCTACGAGATGCCATGGCGCCATGCCTACGAGGCTTACGCAGGCCTTGCCTGGGGCATCGCGCTGATGTTCTTCATAGCTGTCGGCGCCATGGGCCAACTGCCCCGCGTTCTCGCTTTCCCCTTGTCCATTTCTTGCCTTGGCATGAGCGTCCTCAGGTTCTCGCAGGCGCTGCGCATCCTCGTGCTGAGGGCGTCGCTGGCTGGCCACGCCATTCAGGTAATCAGCACACAGACACAGTCGCGGTGGTGCCAGGACCCAACAACCGTATTTCTTGGCTTCGGCTTCGAGTGGCAGCCAGTGCACTCCCAGCGTCTGTATGAACTGGCCAAGATTGACTACCGCGAGTTCGCAGTGTCACCTCGCCTCCTGAACCTGCTGGGCTATGACAGCGCGCCCCAACCCGATGCCGAGATCGGCTTGCCCTACATACACGGCGTCGAGCCCCATGAGGTGCCGCTGCATCGCCCCTTGCAGAACTTCGAAGGCGGCACGCTGCTGGTCGGCACCACCCAATCCGGCAAAGGTGTGGCGCTGGCCAACCTAGTCACCCAAGCCGTCAGGCGCGGCGACGTGGTGATCGTCATCGACCCCAAGAACAGCCGTCGCCTCAAGCGCGTGGTTGAGCGCGCCTGCCAGGACTGGCGCGAGCCCGACACCTTCATGACGTTTCATCCGGCCTTCCCGGAAGCCGGTGTGCGGCTGGACTTCACCTTCAACTGGCAAAAGCCCACTGAAATTGCCTCCCGCATCCAGTCCATCATGCCGCCCGACACGGCTGGCGCGTTCTCCGCCTTTGGCTGGGACGCCGTCAACGTGGTCGTGCAAGGCCTGGTCGAACTGGAGGAACGCCCCAACCTGGCCAAGCTGACCCGCTACATCGAGGGCGGCATCGAACCTGTGCTGGAGGGCTCTTTGCGCCGCTTCTATGAGGAAACCTTGGGGCCCGCCTGGCGTGAATTGCCCGAAATGAAAAAGCTGTTGCAGGAGGCTCATCGAGGCCACATGAAGCGCCCCTCAGAAGCCGCCAGCACCGAGCTGATGGCCTTCGTCGCGTACTACGAACACCACATTGCCCAGTCACAACGCAGCAAGGTGATCGATGCCCAGGTGAGAACCTTCAGGCACAACCGCGAGCACTACCAGAAGATCACTGCCAACCTGTTGCCCGTGCTGTCGATGCTGACCTCTGGTGACCTGGGTCGTACGCTGTCGCCTGACCCGTTCGACGCCGACGACATGCGCCCGATCATGAATTTCGAGAAGATCGAACGCGGCGGGCATGTGCTGTACATGTGCTTGGATTCGCTACCCGACCCCTCGGTGGCTTCAGCCATCGGTGCGTTGGCACTGGCCGACCTGGCTGCGCGGGCGGGCATGCGCTACAACCTGGGTGGATATAGGCGCATTGCACTGTTTGTGGATGAGGTAGCCAACGTCATCAACCAGCCCTTGATCGAGATCCTCAACAAAGGTGCGGAAGGCGGTATCTACACCACCTGTGCGATGCAGACACTTGCCGACCTGGCCAAACGCCTGGGCAGCGAAGCGGCTGCGCGCATGGCACTGGGCAACCTGAACAACCTGATCGCCCTGCGATCAAAGGACCGACCCACGCAAGATTTCATCGTTGAGACCTTTGGCAAGACGGCCATCCATTCGATGCGCGTTGGCATGGGGCATGGCGCCGACACCCATCTGGGCGACTTCTCAACCAGCTATTCAAGCCAACTCTCTGAGAGCTTCGAGGAGATGGTGCCTGCCGATGTCCTGGGCAAACTGCCAAATCTTCAGTACTTTGCCTCGGTGTCTGGCGGGCGCATCGTCAAGGGTCGCTTCCCCATTCTCGATCCGGATGCGCAAGGGGTCCATCAACCCGTCTGGAGAGCCGCATGATCAGGGCGATGGCCGTGGCATCACTGCTGTCACTGCTGGTTCTGGTTCTCTATGTGCCGTCCGCCCACCCGCCAGAACGGTTCGTAGAGCAACTTCGAACGGAATACACCCATGCGGCGGAGTTCTGGGGCAAGGACGCAGGCACCCGCATGCTGTCGCGTGCGATGAGCATGCAGGAGTCTGCACGTCAGGCATCACCCGTCCCTTCATCCAAAGACGCGGCCCCCGTGGGTGGCGTCAACGCAGCAGTCGGGCAAGAAATGGCCTCGGTCAACCAACGGCTGTTCAACAACCCCTACTTCCGCTCGATTGACGCACTGCTGCTGCTCGCCAGCTTCCGCCTGTCCATGCTGCTGGAGTGGCTCCCCTGGCTGTTGGCCTTCCCAGCTGCGGCCATGACGGATGGCTACCTTGTGCGACTGGTCAAAGCCAAAGAGTTCCTGCACCACAACCCGGAAATGTTCGCTTTGCATGCCTGCTTGGCCATCCTGACCAGTTGCGCAACCGTTCTGGCGTTTGTGCTGCCTATCACCTTGCATCCTCTTGTCGTGCCATGCGTGCCTGTGGTCATCGGCACGTTGATGGGGACGGCGATCAGGGACTTTCACCGAAGAGCTTGAGATTGGTCCATTCATGAATCTGAATTGCGAGCGAAACAATTTCGTTACACCTGATTGATAGAGTCCGGGCAACAAAAAAACAGGGCAAGAGAAATGGGACGACCTTTCATCGTTCTGGGGGACCAGACCGATCACGGTGGCGTTGTTATTGAAGCGTCTGTGATGACCGACACGCACGGCAAAGGCATTGCCCGTGTTGGCGATCAGGTAACGTGCCCGAAGCGTGGACACGGCCCGACGGTGATCGTCACAGGTGATCCGACGATGATCATCGACGGAAAACCTGCTGCCCGCCACGGCGACAAGTGCGCATGCGGAGCTACGTTGATTGCAGGCCAAGCCGTGTCAACGGTATCCGATGGTGGGTCATCCAATCCTCAAACCGCAGTCGCCTCTCAAGCGGCCAGTGCCGCCGCCGCAGGATACGTGGCCACCGAAACGCGCAATCCGGTGAAGTTCGATGAGCAAACACAACTTGTCGTCTCGAACGGGACAGCCACGCTGGTTGGATTGCCTTGGTTTATCAAAACGGCTGATGGGCGGACTTTCTCTGGCCGACTGGATGAAAACGGCCAGTTGCCGCGCGTCATCACAGACAACGAGCAAGACTATGAAACGCTTTGGGGTGAAGATGCGCTTGAGCACATGACGGAGGCGTCATGACCAAAGCATTGAAGCAAAGTGCAAAGGTCAGAACGAATGCCACGCCAAATTCAATCTGCAAGATTCAGATTGAAGCAGTCAAATTTTCGGCACTTTGGTCAAGTTACCCCAAGACGGGAACGCCCTACTTGGATGCCAAAGGCAAAGTACCACCCGGTTACGAGAACCAGTGCGCAATTCGAGTTAGCGTCGCGCTCGGCGGTGTTGGGCTGACAATGAAGTCATTCAAGGGCGCAACGGTGGCTGTCAGCAGCAAAAGGGTAGCCGTGCGTGCCCAAGAATTGGCAGACTGGCTAAAACTACAGCCGTTCTGTGGACTTCCATCAAAGCCAGAAGAGATCACTGGATCAAACTGGCAGGACAAGATCAAAGGGCGTACGGGCATCGTGTTTTTCAAAGACTATTGGACACGCGCAGGCGAGAGATCCCCGTCGGGCGATCACATTGATTTGTGGAATAGTTCCAAACTGACTGCAACAGGCGTGTTGAGTCAAGCCGAAACGTTCATGCGCTTCACGATAGGCTTCAGCAGCTTACTTGGCATGTACTCGGACCTTGGAAAATCCACGCAGATCCTGTTCTGGGAGATCAATTGAAACGCATTGCTATTGCTCTGTTCTATCTACTGATAGGTGTTGCGTTTGCCTTCGCCCCCGCCGTTGTGGCCCCAAATGGTTGCAAGGAAGCATGCCCCGAGTGGTTCAGTCTTTCCGCCTTAACGTTCATGCTGTCAACCCCTGTCACTTGGCTTTGTGTCGGCCTGTGGGTTGGACGACCAACCGTCAAGCGATCAACACTTGGACGTATATCCGTAGCCATCTTGCTAGTCACACTGCTCGTTGTGTGTGCAGTGGCTTTTCTCGGCAACTACTATCAGCAAACATCGTCATATGGAGCGATTAGCGGCTAGGTCTTTTGCGGTTCGTTGTCAGCGGCTATGAACGCGGGCAAGAACACTCGCCAACAAAGCGAGGGACATTTCCATTTCGGGCACGTCGGCCCCGACAGTCCGCGCCGATGGTCCGAGCTTGCCAGGGAAATTCATGATTCCGGCTTACGTTGATATGCCACTCGCGTATCGTCTGGCGATCGGCGCGAGTGTCACGCTGGGAGGTAGCTGGCTTTGCTACCTCACGTACCTTGGCGAAACATCCATCACAAAGCAGAGCGTTTACATCGGTGCAATCACTTTCTACGCTGCCCTGCTGTCGGCCGTCACGTGCATTGCGTTTGGCGTTTTGATCTGTGCCGTCGGCTACTTGGTGCGAACTCGCCATCAGCTATCAAAGTCGGCCGCATTGTGGGGTGCTTGCTCAATCTTGGTTGTGTTAGCCGTCTTCGCAATCACACGGCCGATGATCGGCAGCGCAACCTGAGGAACGGCTGCGCGGACTTGAGCAATGCAAAACGCATCTTGATTTGGGATATCAAGTGAAACGCGCTGGTCTTTCGATTACGTTCTTCATCTTTGGACTGCTTACATCCTGGGCCTCGATGTATCTGGGTAGTCACATGTCGTTCCACCTCAACGTCACACTGCTCCCCCACATCTCCGGTGCCTGCACCGAAATCGGTCTGTGCGCCGTCCCTTGGTGGATTGCGGCTCTATTTGCAATCTATCTGTTCGGCCCCTCTTTAGTCTTCGCAGCAACTGGTTGGATCAGTGCGGGCCCCAGCACGACAACACGTCAGCGGCTGGGTAGACTTTTAGCGCTAACAGCGATCACCGCAATGTTGTACCTTTTAGGCTATGCAACAAGTAGGTAGTGGTCAGGCAGAGATGACAAGGCCGCTGAAAGCAGTCACAGGTGGTCATATCGACCCTTGGAATGGCAAGAAAATTGCGGTATTTCACTGGCTTTCGTGCTCATTTTTAGATTGCCACATGAGCATTTGGTCCGACCTTCGCGATTCAAAAACCACCTTGTTCTTGCCTATCCTATGACAGTCATTCGCGTCCTACTGGGTGAGCTGTTGGGCGCAACAACAGCAACCATTCTCGCTTGGTCAGGTTTGTACGCGTACGGTGTACTTGTGCGCCATGGACAGGGAAGCTTGTTCGATACAAACCCATCGGCAGCAAATGCTTTTTTCATCGCGTGGGGCTGTGCAGTTGTACTGGCATCCGTGGTCGGCGCCGGCTTGGCGTTGAGAGGGAAACGAAGCTAAGCACCGTCGCGCTTGATCGTGGAGCCGGCTTTGGCTTTGTACAAGGTGCGGTATCCGCCTGCGGGCAAGGGTTCATCAAACACGTCGAAGAGATCCGAAGCCACGGCCAACTTCTTGAGTGTGGCATGGCCCTGACGCTCCTTCATGTGCGTCACCGCCTCGGGCTCTTGCAGCCACGCAATGCGCCCCGCGTCAGCTAGGTAGGCCCAGCCATCGGCCCGATGCTTTTGTTCAGCCACCTCTTTCAGAACCAAAACCAGCGGGCTGTGCTGCAACAGGATCAACTCGAAATGCCGTTGGCCCTCTTCGGACGCCATGAACGCGGCCATGGATTGGCCCACATCAATCAGCTCATTGGAGACAGATCGTAGATGTTCAAACATGGGCAGCACCCTGGCACGCTGTTCATCGAGATACTTGGCGG
Organism: Burkholderiales bacterium RIFCSPHIGHO2_12_FULL_63_20; assembly: GCA_001770775.1. Taxonomy (GTDB): domain Bacteria; phylum Pseudomonadota; class Gammaproteobacteria; order Burkholderiales; family Burkholderiaceae_C; genus Aquabacterium. The sequence continues at coordinate 3,943 of MESA01000026.1, read as the reverse complement.
CCTCGGCCATCTTCTCCGGAGAGTCTGGTTGCCAACGGGGCATGAAATGGTGAATAAGCTCGTTGCGCTCGTCCACCATGCGCTTCATGTCCGCACGTTGCGCCTCGTAGAACTCGCGGTCCCCGGACGTCTTGAACGTGAATGACATCCACACCTCGGTGAGGTCCTCCGGCTCGACAGTTGGCTCACCCGCGTCAGAGAGGATGCCATCGGTGAATTGCTCGACCAATTTCCCCATCATCTGCTTGTGCGCCCTCTCAGTGCGCTGCTGCTGCCGCTCTTCGAAATTCGACGTGCTGCCATCTCTCCTGTGGTTGGCCACGAGAAATTTCAGCAACGCCTCGATCTGTTGAAACAACAGCACATTGCGGCCAACCTTGCGAAGCACCTCATCACAGGTGCTTTGGTTGCGCAGGATCTGTTCTGCTTTGTCCATGTGGCTCTCAACAATTCGGTTTGCTGGCGATGTCCGCGTACGCCAAGACGATGTCACGCACGCTGTGTGCACTGCCAACTCGGTGGCAAATGACTCCGACATTCAGACAGATTGCCATGGCCGTTCGATTCGGAAAACAGCCCGCAAGGCAGCTGATGCGACAACCAACAATGGGCGTGTCTCTGTTACCCAGGAATTCAAATGAAGAGTTTAAAGCCCGTCATCCACGCTCTGGAGATCCGGATTCGATCCATGCGCAATGACCCGGTTGCGCAAATCGAAGCTGGCAGCACCTTTCAGGCATTCGCCATAGGGGACAAGTTCCACCACAACATGTTCGATACAAGCGCGTGGCACGACCTGCCACAAGAAGGAGAAGTCTTTTTCATCGTCGACAAAGTTCACGCCATTGCCGACATCGGCACGTACATCCATCACCTGGTGATTCTTTGCCTCGCGGCTGCGTCGCCTGATCAACTCGCCTGAGGCACACGGGCCATGCGACCAGCAAACTGGCGCCAGGTGCGCTGCATGAGCCATTGCGGCGGCTTGTCGAACTTCACCGGGAAAGTAGGCCATATGCAGGTGGCAACATGCGATCCGTGTACCTGACCTCCAGGAGTTCAATGCCTGTTTGGGCGAAACCCCGTATCATTTCCGTGCCGCTGGTTCGTACCTCGGCCCGGCTTTTCCTCCCTGAGCCGGTGGCGCACCGTGATGACAGCGATGCGTCTTGTGCTCGCTGATCACCCGCTGATCGGCGGGCTTTTTTTTGTCTCGCGCAAATTGAACTCCTCCATCTTGGCCGTACCGCGCCAGTACTCGCTAAGAACTGGAGCCGAAATCCCCATGACAAAGCCCGCATTCACCCGTGACCATGCCGTACCCTGGCTCTAATCTGTACTCATGCGCTCACCCGAGCGATTGCCGAATCAGAGAACAGAGGTACGCACCATGCTCACCGCTGCACCGCCCGGATTTCAGGACTCGCGACACCCCGCAACAGTGGAATCCCAGCCGTCAGACGTCATCGAGACGCGGCTGTGGCTGGAAGAACATGTCTGGCTTTATGGCGTACTCAAGTCCGATCGCAACGTCGGCCCGATCTTTCGATTTCCTGACCTGATCAGTGCCTGCGTCTCCCAGGTCTTCTCCGGCCCCGAAGCGGCAAGACAGATCTTCAGCTTTCTCGGAACCGAGCTTGTGGCCCGCTCGCCCAACACGCCTCGTCGTCGGGAAGCCATGTGGCGACCGCAGTACGACTTGCTCCTTGAGTTGCAACGCTCACCCGCCAATCGGCACCCCAACCCGAAGTTCCAGCTCGACCACTTGACCACCGCCTGCGTGGCGCTGTGTCAGCAGGCGGATAAGACCGGCGCCAGAGTCCTTCAACAAGCTCGCATCAACATGGCACAGCGCTTCCGCCCAGAGCGCGCCAACCAGACCCGCTGAGGCCATCGACCGCCCAGCGCTCTGACCAGCACATGGCATGAGGAATCTACAAACGATTCACGTGCCCTGACCACGCCAAGGCCGTCCAACCACGGCTGACCTGAACAAGACCTTGATCGGCACCGTGCCGGTCTCACCCCGTCCGTCTCGCCGTGCAACGTGCATTGGCGGCCAAATTGGTTTTGTTGGGAGTGCGCCATGCAATGGGGTCCCTTGTCTGGATGTCTTGCGCTGCTGAGCCAGCCGGCACACGCCCTGGCTTGCTGGGACGAGGCGGCGCAACGATACGGCGTTTCATCGCAACTGCTGTATGCCGTCGCCAAGGTCGAATCCCACCTCAATCCCAAAGCGCTCAACCTCAGCCACCGGCAACACACTGGTAGCTACGACATCGGGCTGATGCAGATCAACAGCTCGAATCTGCCTGCTTTGGCGCGGTTCGGCATCTCCGAGAACGATCTGTACAGCCCCTGTACGAACATCCATGTGGGCGCCTGGCTTCTCGCTCAAACCCTGGCCAGGCAAGGCCTCAGCTGGGAAGGAGTGGGCGCCTACAACGCCGCCTGCACTCAACTCAAGGGTGACGCCTGCCAGAACGCACGCAGGCGCTACGCCTGGAAGGTCTACCGGCAATTGCCCGCCTCGGCAATCCGGTCCGCACAGGCACCCGCAGTACGGCCGCAAGAGCCCACAGACGTAAAGCTGCCCCTGTTCATCCTTACCGCTCGGGTGTCGCCATGACACGCGTACAGGACATCGCCATGACCAGCGCCTCGGCAGCGGTGATTTTGTTTGCTTTCTCGTCTTGCACCTTGCCCGCCAAGCAGGACCATGCAACCGCGACACCGCAAGCCAAACCGAACGCCTCACACATCGCGCAGCTTGAACGTGGCCGAGACGCGTACTTTGCCCAGTGCGTCGAGCCTGCCTGCCCCACCACTACACCCAAGACACTGGCCTTGGCCGTCGCAGATCCGCAGACGCAGTCTCAGCCCTTGATGCAAGGCAACGCCCACGCACTTGAATCCGTCGCGCCAGCTCAAATGACCACGCCTGCCGCGCTGCGCAAGCCTCAGGTGCTGGTCCTGGAGTTTGCAACCGACAGCGCGGTGCTGACACCCGCACACCGGACCTTGCTGAACAACGCAGCCAGAGCCCTGGGACGTGCCGAGCGTGTGCTCATCGTAGGACGCACCGACAACGTCGGCCCCGATGCGCCCAATCAGGCCATTGCGCTGGCGCGGGCGGGTGCTGTGCGAGATCACATCAAGCGCATCAGTCCTGCACGACCCAATGACATCCGCATCGATGCCAGAGGCTTGTGCTGCTACGTCGCCAGCAACGACACACCCGAGGGCCGTGCCCGCAATCGTCGCGTGGAGGTCGTGTTCACAGCCTCATCCGAGGGCGTGCCATGACACGCCAATGGCCCTCTCCCGTGAGCTCAATTGCCCACCGCATCCCTTTCCTGAAACGTGCCCGCACGTTCGCAGGATCGCCCCCGCCTGCGTCAGGCCTTGACGCGCAACCCAGCCAGGAGATTCCCATGCGCACAGCCATCATCCACCCCTTCACCCCTGCTCGCCCCTCTGTCCAGTTGGACGGGCAGCAAAGCCACCCATTCAGTGCCCGAGTCACCGACAAGCCCACACACAAGCGCTGGCGTGTGGCCTCGGCGCTGGCCATGCTCGCCCTGGGCTTGGGCCTGTCCATGCCCGGCTTCGCCCTTGACCTGGTGGCGTTCACTGGCATCACCGGGCCGCTGACATCCGCCCTCGCCCAGATTTCCGCGCTGGGCCCCAGCGTCAAGGCCCTGGTCGGCTTCGTCGGTTTCGTGGTCGCCCTGATCTCGCTGTCGGCCCTGCGTAATTTTGGGCCGGTGCTGTTTTACGTGGGCCTGGCCATCTTCGGTGCGGTGGGCCTGGTGATCGCGGGCGCCATCATGGGCGCGGTCGTCTGAGCTCAGCACAAACCTGCAGGAGCCTGACATGCAAGCCGACACCTACATCCCCCGTCGCCTGGATGACCCCTGGAAGATCGGCTTCTGGGACATCG
>MESA01000025.1 GCA_001770775.1 Burkholderiales bacterium RIFCSPHIGHO2_12_FULL_63_20 | reverse complement strand
CTTCAAGTGGGTCAACACCGTGCTGGGCAATCTCAAGACCACGTTGGCCGGAGCCTTCCATGCCCTGAACTACCGCAAGTAGGGGTGATCTCGGTTTCGGTGCAAAAACTCCCGCCTTCTGACAAGGGTTACCCCTCGGTTCAACAGGCTGCGCAGGGAGGACGTTGGGCGCCGACGTTACCATCGAGTCGCCTTCAAGGTCAGGTTTGAAGCAGGCCTACTGCTCTGCCTCTTATCGATCAGCCAACTACGCCGAATGTTCATCTGCCTCGGCAGTAAGTCCGTACACCAACATGGGCCTGTCAGCCATCTTGATGCCCTCGGCCAGTTCGCCGTTTACGTGCCTCACGCGTTTTCCTTGATCATGTTCAAGCCATGCAGTAAAGGTCTTCAACGGCGTTTGCCATGGCTTGCTGAGACATGTTGTCGAGCTGTCGGCTGCTCAAGAGCCTCCCCCTGGCCAAGCCCACTCAAGATGCCGCAATGCGCTACATCTTTTGCCTGAGCACATTGCCCCCGCAGTGCCACCAGTTGTTTTTTCAAGGCGGTCAGCTCTCGAATCCGTTGGGCCACGTGTTCGATGTGATCATCCAGCACGTTGTTCACGGCCTCACAACTTTCGTTGGGGGCTGCCTGGAGCGCCAGCAGAGCCCGAATTTCATCCAGGGCCATGTCAAGTGATCGACAGTGGCGAATAAAGGCCAGACGTTCGACGTGAGGCCCTTCATAGATCCGGTAGTTGCTGGTGGTGCGCGAAGGCTTTGGGAGCAGGCCTTCGCGCTCGTAGAAGCGAATCGTTTCCACAGGGGTGCCAGACTGGGCTGACAAGTCACCTATTTTCATGGCGGGTTCCTGTTGGCAAGCAGATATGCCCATATTACCGCTTGACTCTGTACCTACTTCAGGGTTTCAAATACGGTCATGACCACGCCACGTACCACATCGCCCGAAACGACCAGCCCCTCAGCTTGCGAGAATCACAGTTGCGGATGCACGGGGACATCCACTGCGGCGGTGATCTCGCCCAACCCCCCGGACGCTGGGTGGACCATGTTCCGCATCGCCTCCATGGACTGTTCCTCAGAGGAAGCGGAAATCCGCCGCGCTGTGGATGCCATCCCCGGCATCAGGGCACTGAGGTTTCAACTGAGCGCTCGGACGCTGGGCATCCAGGCCACGGAGCAGGCGTTGCGCCAGGCTCTGCAAGCCATTCGCAAGCATGTCGTGTTCCTGTTGTTGGAGGTTGCCCGCTTGAAGACGGTGGCCTTATCACGCGCTCAATATCCCAGCGCAGTGCGCTCGGTGACCAAGTTGTCGAGACGTTGTTGCGCTTGTGCGGCGGCGAGCAGCAGGGCGTGCTGACGTTGAGCGTACTGATGAGAAAAGCGCCGACCTTGCCGGTCGCCTTCTCCCACTTCACGCCCAGCTCGCTGTTTCGAGCGAAGGTTCTGGAACTCGTCATAGACATCGCCAATCTGGTTGTCCAGCTGCTTGAGCCGAACGGCCCGGGCCGCTGCGTCGCGCAACAATTGCGCTCGCGTCATGGCAAGCGCACGTTGGGCTGCCTCGGCCTCCTGTGGGTTGGGTGGGTGTCGCTCGACTGAAATGGCGCTTGAACGCTTGGCCTGAGGTTCTGGTTCGTCCCCGTAGACCACCTGCCCATTGGGCAGGATTGACTTGTAGAGAATCCGCTCGTCGGCCATGCTTGTGAAGGCGCCGCCAAGAAAAACGAGGGCCAGTGCGGTAGGGGCGAGGCGGCATTGATGGCCCTTCAAGCTTTGGGTTTCCATGTGAGGTGAACACAGGTGGGCAGCGCCGCGTCAGCGGCCTCCCTTGCTTCGTAGCGCCCGGCGCTTTTGCTGGCGATCCTGCCGACGGATGCGTCGCTTTGCTCTGTCCCGCCACTCCAGGTAGAGCCCATAAGGAATCACGACGCACAGTGCCGCTCCGCCCAGGACCAGCACGTAGGGCATCACATGTTCTCTCACGGTCATGCTCGTTCCTTCCGGTTCAAGGCGGTGGCCTGGCGTTCGGATCCATGCCAGCCTCAGCACGATGAGCGCTGGCGTGCTTGTCTCCCAGGTCGCAGAATGGGCTGGCCTGATCGCAAGCCTGGGTCTCGCACTGCAGTGTCGAGTGGTGGATGTCTCGTTCGGCCAGCACGCGGTGCAATGCGGACAGGAGGCTGGCTGGCTCGGACATTGACGGGTCGTGAACAATGTGAGCGCTCAGGCTGGGTCGGTTGCTGGTCAAGGACCAGACGTGCAGATCGTGCACGTCCACGACACCCGGGACCGCTCTCAGCGCCAGATCGATCTCGCTCAGGTTCATGCCCTCGGGTATGCCTTCCAGCAAGATGTTGACGGTCGAGCGCAACAGCACCCATGTGCGTGGCAGCACCCACAGGCCGATCGCCACGGCGATCACCGAATCGATCCAGGTCCAGCCCGTGAACCGGATGACCAGTGCGCCAACGATCACCCCCAAGGATCCCAGCAGATCGCTCCACACCTCAAGGTACGCGCCTTTGACATTGAGGCTGGCATCCTTGCCGGCGTTCAGCAGCCTCATGCTCACCAGGTTGATGACCAACCCAAGTGTGGCGATCACCAGCATGGGGCCCGACTGAACATCCTGCGGCGTGCCAAAGCGCTGCCAAGCCTCGTAGAGGATGTACAGCGCGACGGCAAAGAGCATCAGGGCATTGAAGGCCGCCGCCAGGATCTCGAAGCGGTGATAGCCAAACGTGAGCCGGGCATTGGCGGGGCGCCTGGCGATGCGGATGGCGGCCAGCGCGATGGCCAGCGCTGCCGCATCGGTGAACATGTGCGCCGCGTCCGAGATCAGCGCCAGGCTGCCCGTGATCACGCCACCTACCACCTCGGCCATCAGAAAGGTGAAGGTGAGCCCCAGCGCCCAACGCAGATTGCGCTCGTTGGTGCTGGAGGGCAGGGCGTGGTCATGGCCAGCGCTCATGCGATGCCTCCGTCAGGAGCGGGGCTCGCGGGTGGCATCAAGCCGATGGGGTCCTCTTCGGGCGGTTCATCTTCATCCTTGCGGTGCATCAGGCGGTAGAGCACCGGCAGCACCAGCAAGGTCAGCACGGTCGATGACAGGATGCCGCCGATCACCACAGTCGCCAGTGGCCGCTGCACCTCCGCACCCGTGCCGGTGGCCAAGGCCATGGGCACGAAGCCCAGCGAGGCCACCAGTGCCGTCATCAAGACAGGCCGCAAACGTGTCAGGGCGCCCTCATGGATGGCTTTGTCCAGACCCAGCCCATTGTCACGAAGGTTGCGGATGAAGGAAATCATCACCAACCCGTTGAGTACGGCGACTCCGGACAGGGCGATGAAACCGACCGCCGCAGAGATCGACAGCGGGATGTCCCTCAGCCACAAGGCGAGGATGCCGCCCGTGAGCGCGAAGGGGATGCCCGTGAAGACCAGCAAGCCATCCTTGATGTTGCCGAACATGGCAAACAACAGCACGAAGACCAGCAGCAGCGAGACCGGCACCACGATCTGCAGGCGCTGAGTGGCCGATTGCAGGTTCTCGAACTGTCCGCCCCATACGGTCCAGTAGCCCGTCGGAATCTTCACGGTCTGCAAAGATTTTTCGGCTTCGGCGACGAAGGTGCCCAGGTCGCGCCCTCGCACATTGGCGCTGATCACGATGCGGCGTTTGCCATTCTCCCGACTGACCTGGTTGGGACCAGGGGCCAAGTCGATGGCGGCCACTTCTGACAAGGGGATGAAGCGAGTGGCATCGCCCTCGGCACCCTTGAGGGCGATGGGCAGACGGCGAATCGCTTGCAGGTCTGTGCGCACGGTCTCGGGCAGTCGGACCACGATGTCAAAACGGCGGTCACCTTCGAACATGGTCCCGGCCTCCTGGCCGCCGATGGCCGTGGACAAGGTGTCCTGGATGTCGCCGACGTTCAGGCCATATCGTGTGGCCTTGTCACGGTCAATGTTGATGGTCAGCATCGGCAAGCCGGTGGTCTGCTCGACCTTGACCTCGGCCGCGCCCGGAATGGCCTGCAGCACCTTGGCGATCTGATTGGCCGTGCTGTTGAGCACGTCCATGTCGTCCCCGAAGAGCTTGACCGCGACATCGCTTCGCACGCCCGAGATCAACTCGTTGAAGCGCAACTGGATGGGCTGGGAGAACTCGTAGTTCTGGCCCGGCAGCTTGGCGACTTCCGCCTGCACGGCGGCCAGCAGTTCGTCGCGCGTCTTGCGGGGCTCGGGCCACTTGTCCAGCGGCTTGAGCATCACGTAGCCATCCGAGATGTTGGGCGGCATGGGGTCGGCGGCGATCTCCGCCGTGCCGGTGCGCGCAAAGATGCGCTCGATTTCCGGGAACTTGGCCTTCAGGTGGGCCTCCAGTTGGGCCTGCATGGCCACCGATTGGGTGAGGCTGGTGCCGGGTATGCGCAGCGCCTGAATCGCGAAGTCGCCTTCGTTCAGGCTGGGCACGAACTCACTGCCCATGCGCGAGGCAACCACGCCGGACAACACGACGATCATCGCCGCTGCGGTCAGCACCACGGGTTTGGCACCCATGACGGTGTTCAGCAAGGGCTCATACACGCGCTTGGCGCTGCGGATCACCACGTTCTCCGTCTCGGCCACTTTCTTGCCGATGAACAAGGCCACCGCGGCGGGGATGAAGGTGATGGACAGGATCATCGCACCCAGCAGCGCCGTCACCACGGTGAAGGCCATGGGGTGGAACATCTTGCCTTCCACACCGGCCAGCGCAAAGATGGGCAGGTAGACGATCATGATGATCAGTTGCCCGAACAGCAACGGGCGCCGCGCTTCCTGCGATGCAGCGAAGACCTCGTGGAATCGCTCCTGCAAGGTGAGCGGCCGACCGTGGTGGGCTTGCGCATGCGCCAGGCGCCGCACGCAGTTCTCCACGATCACGACCGCGCCATCCACGATGATTCCGAAGTCCAGCGCGCCCAGGCTCATCAGGTTGGCGCTGACCTTCTGGCTGACCATGCCACTGAAGGTGAACAGCATCGACAGGGGGATCACCATGGCGGTGATCAAGGCGGCGCGCATGTTGCCCAGGAACATGAAGAGGATGGCGATGACGAGCACGGCGCCTTCCAGCAGATTCTTCTTGACCGTGGCAATCGCCTTGTCGACCAGGATGGTGCGGTCGTACACGGTCACCGCGTGAACCCCAGCGGGCAGTGTCTTGTTGATCTCGGCCATCTGCTTGTCGACTGCTTGAGAGACCTTGCGGCTGTTCTCGCCGATCAGCATGAACACGGTGCCCAGCACCACCTCGCGGCCGTTGTCGGTGGCCGCGCCGGTGCGCAGTTCCTTGCCGATGCTCACGTCGGCGATGTCACGGATGAGGATGGGCACGTCGTCGGCGTGCTTGACGATGATGCCGCCCACATCCTTCATGTCCCGAACCTGCCCGGGAGCCCGGATCAGGTACTGTTCGCCCTCGCGCTCGATGTAGCCCGCCCCCACGTTACCGTTGTTGCGTTCCAGCGCATTGACCACATCGACCAGGGTCAGCCCGTGCGCCATGAGTTTCTCAGGGCGTGGGGCGACCTGGTATTCCTTGGCATAGCCGCCGATGGAGTTGATCTCCGTCACGCCCGGCACATTGCGCAATTGCGGTTTGATGATCCAGTCCTGGATCTCTCGCAGATCAGTCGGAGTGTAGACGCTGCCATCGGCCTTCTTGGCACCGTCCTTGGCTTCGACGGTCCACATGTAGATCTCACCCAGGCCGGTCGAGATCGGGCCCATGGCCGGGGTAACGCCCTGGGGCAGCCGCTCCTTGGCCTCCTGGATTCGCTCGTTCACCATCTGGCGCGCGAAGTACAGGTCGGTGCCATCCTTGAAGATCACGGTGATCTGCGACAAGCCGTAGCGCGACAGGGAGCGGGTTTGCTCAAGGCCCGGCAAGCCGGCCATCACGGTCTCCAGCGGGTAGGTGACGCGTTGCTCTGTTTCCAGCGGCGAGTAGCCGGGGGTCTGCGTGTTGATCTGGACCTGGACGTTGGTGATGTCGGGCACGGCGTCGATGGGTAGCTTCTGGTAGCTGAAAATGCCCAATGCGGCCATGCCGAAGACGGCCAGCAGCACAAGCCAGCGCTGCTCGATGGCAAATCGGATGATGCGTTCAAACATGATGGGGGGTCCTTGGGCTCAATGCGAGTGCTCGGCCGAAGCCTTGCCGATTTCGGCCTTGATGACGAAGCTGTTCGTCGAGGCATAGCGCGCCCCGGCACTCAGGCCTTTGACAATCTCGGTGCGCACGCCATCACTGCGTCCCACTTCCACGGTTTTGGCCTCAAAGCCGCCAGGCACTTCGACGAAGACGACCTGACGGCCTTCCATTGCCTGCACTGCGCCAGCCGCCACGGTCACGGCCGCCTCGGTTTCGCCTGATGTCACCGCTACGTTGACGAACAGACCCGGGCGCCAGGCCAGGCCGGGATTGGTCAGTACGACCCGGGCACTGGCTGCACGCGTCTGCTCCCCGATCAGGGCGCCGACATAGGTCACCGTGCCGGTGGCTACATCGTCGAATGAGGTTGAGCTCACGGTGACCTTCTCGCCGACCCGAACGAACTTGAGGTCCTTGGCTGGCACATTGATGTTGGCCCACACGGTGGACAGGTCGGACAGGGTGAACACATTGGCGTCGTCCTTGACGGATTCGCCCAGCGCGATGTGCTTTTCCACGACGATGCCGTCAAACGGGGCCCGCAGTTCGTAGCGGTTCAAGTCGTTGGCCGTGGGCGCGGCGCCCAAGGCCTTGAGCTTCTGGCTGGCGTTGTTCACGGCGATCTCGGCTTCCCGCAGCGCTTGCACAGCCTGCTGGTAGTCCATCTGCGCGGAAATCTTGTCCTCAAAGAGTTTCTTCTCACGGGCATGGGTGGTTTGCGCCAGCGTCAGACGCTTTTGTGCCGCCTGCAACTCGCTGCGCTGCTCGGACAACAGCACGCTGGAAATGGTGGCCAGCACCTGGCCTTTCTTGACCTGTTGCCCCAGGCTGGCCGAGACGGCTTCGACCACGCCTGCCACACGAGGCACGACGTGGGCCGTGCGGTCCTCGTTGAACTTGATCTCTCCGGACAACTGCATCGTGGTGCGGATGCTGGCAGGGCCGACCGCCTCGACCTTGATGCCGCCGGCTGCGATCTGCTGAGCGTTCAACTGGACCGGCTCTTCTTCACCCTCGACATGCTTGTCGGCCCCGGCAGGGCTGGATGCACCTTTGCCCTCGCCCCCTTCGCCCTCCAGCGTGTCGTGTTCTGCATGCGCGCCCGGTTTTTCGTGGTGTTCCTTGTCGTCGTGCCCCTTCGCCTCATCGTGACCGGCATCGGCTTTTTTCTCATCGTGGTGCTCGCCATCATCGTGGCCTTTGGCTTCGTCATGCCCGTGACCATGGCCTTCCTCGGCGGCTTCGCCCGCTGGTGCGCTGGGTGCACTTTTGAGCAACCAAGCGCTGGCCCCCAGTCCGATCAGGACGATGGCAATGATGGCGATGAGTTGGGGGCGGCTGATGCGCCCAGCCTGGCGTTGTGGTTTGGTGTGGTTCATGCAATGCTTTCTCATGGCTTGGCCGTCGATGGCTCGTCGGTGTTGGTGCCCAACAGGCGGTCGATGTCGGCGGTGGTGCGGTACAGCTCGTTCAATGCGCGCAGGTATTGGGCGCGGGCCTGGAACAAGGTGCGTTGGGCATCCAGCGCGTCCAGGAAACTGAACTTGCCCAACTCGAAGCCTGTGGTGGCGGCCTGCCAGGCGCTTTCAGCGCCGGGCAACACCTCTTCTTTCAGGGCCTGGACCTCGGCTTGCGCGGAGCGCTGGCGCTCGCTCAGTTGGGTCCATTCGGTTTCGACCCGGATCCGGGTGGCTTGCAGGTCGGCCTCGGCCTTGTCGTGCAGTCGCAGGGCCTGAAGGAGATTGCCTCGGTTGGTGTCCAGCACCGGAATCGGAATGGACAGGCCGATGACCGTCTGGTTGCGTCCGACTTGTTGATCACGCTTGGCCCCCAGGGTCAGGGTCACATCGGGAATGCGGCGTGCGCGTTCGAGCTCGACCATGGCTTGTCGTCGATCAACCTCCAGCCTGGCTTGGCGAAGCGCGGGTACATCCGTCAGCGACGTGTCTGGGCTGAGCAAGGCGGGTAGTGCATTGGATTGCCAAGCCAGCACCTGAGCCCGGGGCGCAGCGGGGCCGAGCAGGGCCGACAGGCGTTGGCGGGCGGATCGCAACTCGCCTTGAGCCTGGCGCAGCTCTACGCGCACGCCAGCATGCGCCACCTTGGCGCGAGTCTCATCGACGGGGGAGACCTTACCGGCCTGGACGCGCTTGGATGCCGCGTCCGCGGCGCGGCCCGACAGTTCGGCAGAGGCCTGCGCCAATTGGACGCGCTCCTGGGCAATGACCGCACCGAAGAAGGCATCGGACACGTCGGCGCGGATTTGCGCACGGCGTCCTTCGACGTCCACGGCGGTTTGAGCCCGCCCAAGCTCGGCGACCGAGACCCGGGCTGACCGTTTACCGCCCAGCTCGATGGGCTGACTGAATTGGACCGTGGTGGTCCGGCTTTCCCGCCGGGTGTCCTCGATCAAGGCCTGAATCTCTGGGTTGGGTCGGGCGCCAGCCTGAATGACCGTGCCGTCGCTGGCCGCCAACTCTTGCTGGTTGGCCACGATCTGGGGGCTGAACTGCAGTGCGAGCCTGATGGCTTCAGCCAGCGTCAGCGGCTGAACTGTGGGGGCCGGCGCGGAGGCAGCGCTGAGCGGCACCTGGGCGGGCGATGCCTGCGCGACTTGCGAAAAGGACGTGGAAGGAAAGAGCGTGGCCGTGGTCAACGCTGCGAGCGTTGCCAATGGCGCCATGAGCCTGTGCATCGAATTCTCCGGGTTGTGGGAAACAACAAAGGGGGAATTCGGCGAGAAATGGCCGTGGTGTGGCCTGGCTATCTATGGATAGAAATGATGCTGAAGCAGCAGCCGTCTCGCCGAATTAAGCGGCGAGACGTATGTCAGGGCGTTCGAGCCCTTTGGGAATGTGCGAGGCATGGCCTCGTTGTGCGAGGCTCACCCATGTCTTGTGTGACTTCAACACGGGTTCGTGTGCTTCACAGACTGGTGGTGCGGCGCTGAAGTGACAGGTCGCGCAATCGTTATCGATGCCGGATTGCTTGGTACTGCCCTGGTCGTTCTTGCTTGAGCCGTTTTGGCCCTTGCCATCGATCGAGTCCTGGTGGGCATGCTGATGATGCCCAAGGTGGCTGGCTTGCGGGCTTGCTTCATGCTGGCAATAGATGGCCACCGCTGCCCAGGACATCTGGAGCGGAAACCATATCAGCAAAAAAACACACAGCAGGCGGCGCATACGGAGAATAGTATAGATGGTTGACTGGGTCGGTGAACAGCTTAAAAGCGCCAGTTATCGGAGCCAATGGATGTGGGTATCAGCGTCAGCCTGTTTTTTGGCTCACATCAACCTTGAGCAAACGCAAACCGTTGGCCACCACCAGCAAGCTGGCACCCATGTCGGCAAACACCGCCATCCACATGGTGGCGCCGCCAAACACCGCCAGCACAAAAAAGATGGCCTTGATGCCCAGCGCCAGCGAGATGTTCTGCCAAAGGATGGCGTGCGTCAGCCTGGACAGGCGGATGGTCTCCGGGATGCGCCTGAGGTCATCGTTCATCACCACGACATCGGCCGCTTCCATGGCCGTGTCCGTGCCAGCACCACCCATGGCAAAACCAATGTTTGATTGCGCCAGCGCGGGGGCATCGTTGATGCCATCGCCCGTCATGGCGGTCAGGCCATGCAGTCTTTGCAGGTCTTTGATAGCGTCGAGCTTGTGCTCGGGCAAGAGGTTACCTCGGGCTTCGTCGATGCCAGCTTGTGCCGCGATGGTCTTGGCCGTGGCGGCGTTGTCACCGGTCAGCATGATGGAGGTCACGCCAAGCGCTTTGAGTTCGGCAATGGCCTGACGCGACGTATCCTTGATGGTGTCGGCCACCGCGAACAGGGCCAGCACGCCCTGGTCGTTGGCCAGCAGGGTGACCGTCCTGCCCGCTTCCTCGTGTGTTTTGAGGGTGCTCTCCAGGGCGGGTGTGGACTGGCCGCGCTCCTGCATCAGGCGATGATTGCCCAGCACGTAAAGCGTGCCGTTGTGGCTCGCGCTGACCCCTCGTCCAGCCAGTGCCTTGAAATCAGCCACGTCAACACCCTGGGCAACGGTGCTCCCGTGCTCAATGCTGCTGAGGCCTTGGGCAATGGCCTTGGAGACGGGATGGTCGGAGCGGTTCGCCAGCCCCAGGGCCAGTGTGATGAGCGGCGCGCGGTCACCTTGAAGTGCCACCCATTCGACGAGCTTGGGCTTGCCCAGGGTAATGGTGCCGGTTTTGTCCAGGGCGATGGCCTTGAGCTTGCGAGCCTCTTCCAGGTAGGTGCCGCCTTTGATCAGGATGCCCCGGCGCGCCGCGCTGGCCAGTGCACTGACCACGGTGACGGGGGTGGAGATCACCAGCGCGCAAGGGCAGGCGATGACCAGCAGGACCAGCGCCTTGTACAGCGACTGGGTCCAGGTCCAGTCCATCAGCCACGGCGTGAGAAGGGCCACACCCAGCGCCATCACGAACACGGTCGGGGTGTAGATGGCCGCGAATTTGTCCACAAAGCGCTGGGTCGGAGCCCGCGTGCCCTGCGCCTCTTCGACCGCGTGGATGATGCGAGCGAGGGTGGTGTTGGTGGCCTCGGCGGTCACGCGAAACTGCAACTCGCCCGTCTCGTTGATGGTGCCTGCGAACACGGTGTCGCCCATGGCTTTGTCGACGGGGATGCTCTCGCCGGTCACTGGGGCCTGGTTGACGGCGCTGTTGCCCGCTGTCACGACGCCATCGAGCGGCACGCGCGCGCCAGGGCGAATGCGAACAATGGCGGCCAGGGGCACCTCGCTGGCCTTCAGGGTGCGCCATGTGCCATCGGCTTGTTGAACATCGGCCTCTTCGGGCGCCAGCGCCATCAAGCCCTTGATGGCATTGCGCGCCCGATCGACCGAGCGTGCCTCGATCAACTCGGCGATGGCATAGAGGGCCATGACCATGGCGGCCTCGGGCCATTGCCCGATCAGAAAGGCGCCGGTGACCGCCACGGTCATCAAGGCGTTGATGTTGAGCTTGGCATGGCGCAGGGCCATCAGGCCCTTTTTGTAGGTGTCCAGCCCAGCCAAGCCGATGGCCGCCATTGCCAACGCGATCTCCAGGCCTTGCGCGACCAGCGATTGCGCCTCGATGAAACCGATGGCTTCTGCCATGGTGGCGAGGATCAACGCGGCGATCAGCCGTTTCACCCCACCCCGGAAAAATCCCGAGGCCTCTGCCGTGAGGGCAGTCCCTGCTGCATCTGGCTGTATCAGTTGAGGGTCGAAGCCCGCCCGGCGGATGGCCGCTTGGGCCAGTTCGACCGCCGATGGCGTGCCAGTCATGCTCAAGGTGCGCTCGCTCAACTGGAAGCGCAGCGTGTGGATGCCTTCGATGGGCTCCAGGGCGCGCCGGATTTCCGACTCCTCCGTGGCGCAGTCCATCGTGGCGATCCGAAATGAGGTGTTGCCTGACCGGGTGGTTGCTTCAGAGGAGTCTGCTGCGGCTGTATCTGCGGTGTCCGCACACCCTCCGCAGGTTGCTCCTTGGCAGGCGCTCTCAACAGGGTTCTTGCTGTCGACCTTGGCTTCACTTGATGGCATGACGTGTTCCTTTGACCTTGATTTAAATCCCTGTAGTGGCTACAGAGTCAATAGAAATATAGAAGCCCTGTTGTCATGATGGACGGCAAGACGACCAAGCAACCTTGGCTGTTGCCTGCGGTCGCTTGGTCATGCGGAGCATCCTCGCCTGAAGATTTCAGAGCGAACCGGATAGCCTAAGCCGCATGTCGAGAACCGCTCGTGCCTTGTTCCTGCAAGTACGCCGAGCACTACCTTGCTGGCTTCGCCTACAGGTTCAACCGCCGCTTCGATCTGCGTGGTCTGGTCGCAAGTCTCATCGTCGACGTCGTGAGAGCAAAGCCCATCAAGGAAAAGACGGTCAGGTCGCATGCTGAGGCACGTTTCTAATCAGGAAGTCGATTACCTGTGCAAAGGGTGTGCTCATTATCGAGGTCAGACGAGGCTCGTGATGATGCTGCGGGAGCGCTCCCAGCTCGCGCCTTGACTTGATGATCAGGCCGGACGTTTCGCGACGGCGGGCATGGGCTTTTCAACGACTCGATGGCGCGTTAAGCAGTAGGCCAGGCGCAGACGATGTCTGCATAGGATCGGTGAGCGGACGGACGAGAGATTTTCGTCGCGGTCAGCTGTCGCTGCCGAGCCGACGGCACGCGTCTGCGGGCAATTGCTCAAGCCTCAGCTGGAGATAAGCACCGCACCGGACGGTCGCAGGTTGGCCAGCTCGCCAGTTAACCGACGATGGCGACCGGCAGGTTGTGGCCGGTAGCGTGAGCACGGAGCAGTGACGGGAACCTGACCTTCGCATGACAGAGCTCTCGCCCACCAACGGCTGCTATCGGCGCTGTCCACGAACTGAACTGCCACTGTCGGCCAGAAGCTGTCGCCCACGATTGACTGCTTTCAAGTAGGTTCTGCCCCAAAATGGCCCCCTTTGATTGCCAAGGCGGGCTACGAAATACTGCCCGGCGATACCGACGGGAAGTATCGAGGCTATCCGACCTGTCTTCGCTTACTCGGCCTCAAGCAAAGAGAGAGTCGTCGACTCTCATTGAACGCAAAGGTATAGATGCTTACGCTGCGAATCAACGGGCGAGACGTTAAGCCTCACAAGGCTGCAGTCAGTCCTAATCTGGGTGCCCGCACTGTCCTGACCAACAGTCACTGGGAGTACGTATCCCTTTGGCTCCGTCGTGCCAAGAAGCCCAGTGCGTTGTTCTATTGGGAGCAAGCACATTCGTTCTTTACGGCATCTCAGGGAATGCCAGTCGAGTCTGCCCCGCTATTGCTCTACTACACGTTCATGAACGCCACAAAGGCATTGCTCTCTGCCAAAGGTGTCGCTTTCGATGAGCACCATGGTGTTCGCGCGCACAACATGAGGGGGCCATCCAGTAAGATCGCTCTGTCAAATGAGGGAGTAAGGATCATGCAGAAGGGTATTGCGCCTGCACTGTCGCAGTACCTAGGTGAGTTGGAGGCATCGCCGAACCACAGTTTGGAGGAGCTATTCTTCAACTTGCCGTGCATCCATCGGACCTTCTGCCTGACCTATAAGAACCAGCCCGATCTGTTTGTTCCGATGACGGACTGTGAAATTAAATTTGATGAGTCAACGGGTGCCGCTTACTTCTCGGCGCTCCTGTCGAAAGACTTCACAGGATTGGCCCATATGCGCCGCCTGCCGCCCTCGCTCGTAGCCGATCCAAGAGTGAACGATGGGAGGACGATTAGGTCTGTTGCGACGGCGATGGTGACTGGGAGAGACGCCAGCTCGGCGCCGGATAGAGCCGCCGTCGGAGGACTATTGCGTGGACTTCGGCCCGACATCAATTACCTTGCCGGCGCCCAGACGCTTTGGTATGCAAAATGTATTGTCTCTGGACCGGCCAGACTTAAACGTTCGCCACTCACACTGACGCTTCTCGCGATGCACAGGCTCAGCGAGATTTGTCGCTATCGACCAATTGAACTGGCCTCTTTTCTGAATGGACAAAAGAACTGGCTATTGACGGAGTTTGTCCGAATGTCGCCCGCCCAGTTTCTTGACGAACTGGCAGCGGAACTGACTGGTCAACAGTTCATGATTCCCAATGTGCGCCCCTCAAGCTGAAGCGCACCCATCAAAAATGAAAATTTATCTAGCATGCGGGCTGACGCACGTTCCTCGCTTCGAGTTTCCTGCCTACGTGAATCTATTGCAGGGCTTGGCGGCACATTTGGCTGACATGCATGGTGCCGAGGTTAAGTACGCCCTTCGCGACAGTGATCCGCAACTTGGGCAGAAACCGTTCGCGGATCGAGCCCGACTCTGCTACATGTGGGATAGGGAAATGGTCGAGTGGGCGGACCTAGTTGTTGCCGAAGCGAGCTTTCCGTCAACAGGACTTGGTATCGAACTGCAAATCGCTTGTGCTCGCAACACTCCAATTATCGTCGTTTTTAAGCTGGACGAGGGGCACAAAGCCACTCCAGTCGAGTATCGAACTCCGGATCACGACCTACACAGTCTTCAACTCGGAGAGGGCTACGTTTCACTCATGGCCCTGGGTTTGCCAACGATCGCTAAAGTGCTTTCGTACAGAAATGATGCCGATGCTCTTTCAAAGGTCGGTGCAGCTGTCGAAGCACTCCGATGACATTCCAAACTTGTTCTGTCGACCGACGGCAACGGGTCGGGACCGCGAGTTCGAACAGCAGCGAAGCAGTCACTGGCGAGGCGCGAACCGTTTTGTGAAAGTTCTACGGCTGCTGTACTTCGTAGAGCCGCCATTCGAGCCAGCGCCAGTCGCCCGACCCAACGACAGCTCGGGAACAGGGAGCGTGAGTACGACCGGCGGCGGCCACAGACCGCAACCGCTGCGGTGCTGACATCCGCCGTACTGTAGCGAGCGTCAGCAAGGGGACGAAAGGCCACATTCGCAACCGTCCGGCATCCGTCAAACAAGCGGGCACGCCACAAACTTGTCAAGCGCCGTACGGGACCGATCAAGTCACAGATCCGCGTCTTTCAATAAATCAGACGGGCGGCATTGGATCGCTGCGGCGATCTTCAGTATGTTCAAGAAGGTGACGTTGCGTTCACCTCGTTCGATCTTGCCCATGTGCGACCGGTCAATTTCGGCCACATCAGCCAGCGCTTCTTGAGACAGATCCAAGGACAACCGGCGCGCGCGAATCACGGCGCCCAAGCGCACGAGAGATTTGTCACGATCTTCCTTCACCGACACCCTTGGCATGGGCGGAATGGTCTGTCTACAATGCTTTCAAGGCCACGGCATTTACGACCCATTTGTGGTTGTAGTTCACCCGGCAGTAATGCCGGACGCCAGGGAGGCCGAGGTCATTAACCCCGCGTAGAAAGATCGAAAAATGGCAAAAAGAAAATGTCCCCGCTGCAATGGCAAAGGTGTGATCCCGTGTCCCATGGAATACGGTGATGACGACGAGCGTCATCCCAGCAGTTGCCCCGGTTGCGGTGGCGATCCCAAAGCGCGTGTCGAGTGCCCTGATTGCGAAGGCACCGGCAAGATCGACGACTGATCTGACACGGCCTATCGGCCTTGATGTAAGGGGGATCTATGGGTTTCTTCAGTCTCAAAGACAAGTTTGACGATTTGCGTCACTCCTACACCCCTGGTGACAAGCTCCTCAATGGAGCAAAGTTGCTGGGAGCGGTTGTGGCTAACACTGCAATTGGTGCTGGCAAGGTTGGCAAGGTTGTCGCCGAGGAATACGTCAAAGCAGGCGACAAATATCGCGAGAAGCACGGAAAGTAAGAAAAGAGGCCGACTGTCATGTCGGCCTCTTTATTGGTGCCTGACTCCAAGCGCAGGTGCCCTCACCCCGACTCAGCCAGCCGATGCTGACTCCAGCCTGTTGGCTTTGGCGCCCAGCTTGTCACGCAGCATTGTTCTGCTGGCATTGACCGGTCCGGATGTCGGCGCGTCGTCTTGGGCTGCATCTGGGAAGAACTCCTCGATGATCGGCAGTCCATCATCCTCCACGTCTTCAAACGCCCCCATGGCAAAGCCACGTCTGGCGGCTTCGTCCAGCGCAGCCTGGTCCACCCCCAACTCTGCCTGCTTGGCCCGCTCGGCGCGAGCCTGCTCGACAGCCTCGTGCAGTGACTGACCTGCCCTGAGCGTCAGGTCCACGAAGTAGATCGGTGCCCGGTGTGACTGGGTGGTGGACTTTCCACGCAGGCGCAACTCCAGCGGCATAGATGCCAGGATGCCCCCTGTGAGCGCACTCAGGTACGCCATGCGTGCCAGCAGCGTTCTGATGGTGTTGAACCCCGTCGTGCGCAGGATGAAGGTGCCCAGCACGTCGTCGTCCCCCACCCTGACATTCAGCCGCCCGTAGGGCTTGCATTGGCTTCCCTGAGCCAGTTCACACCCGTCGGGTGTCCTGCACTCGAAAGTCTGGATGCCCTCTGCCGTCGCACGCCGACAGGTCTCCCCATTGCCCACACAGACAGGACGGCCCGTGTTCCGGTTGAACAGGGTGTAGTTCGCCCGCATGTTCAGGTCCGGATCGTCAAACAGCATCTTGATCGGGATGCTGCGCAGCTTGGCTCCACTGCTCCCGCGCAAGGTCTCATCCAGGGGGTGCGTGATCCAGCCGTCCTTGTGCTGGATCTGGCTGGTGAGGGTGAACTCGTCGTCCTTCTCAGGCAGACGCTTGCCGTTCTTTTCGACGAAACGGCCAATCGAAATCCGCCCGATGACGGGTGGTGTCAGTGCCAATCCTTTGATCATGATGATTCCTTTGCCAAAAAAAGAAAAGACCGACCTCCGAAGAGATCGGTCTGGTGGGATGGGTGCAGTCACGCTTGAACCAGGAAGCGTCGGCTGCCGGGCTTGGTCTGCCCATAGGCGGTGAGCAATTCCGGCTGGTCCTTCAAAAGACGGGCAGCGTCTAGGACCAGGCTGTCCTTGCTGCGCTTCCAACTGACTTCGCCACTCTCGAACACCGCACGTGACGCGTCGCCCATGCGTTGCTGGATGCGCTGCTTCAGCTGCGCTTCCAGCTCCGTCACATCAGCCAGCTTTTGCCGAACGGCCAGCAGGTCAGAGAACGCAGCTGCCAGCTCCGTTTCCTGGGACAGGTCCAGTACCTCGCCTGTGTCACGGGGATACAGACAGCGCAATGCCTGGTCTGCCGAGTCAGAACCATCAGCCGGTGGCTGGATGTCCTTCTCGACATATTCCCAGAAGGCCTGCTCCAGCCGGATGAGTTGCTCAATCTGTTCCTCATCACGCTGGATGCGGAAGATCTGCAAGTCCTGCCCACAGATCAGCACGGCCACATCGGCGGCCTGCTTGCCGGTGACTGCAAGCTGGTGCATCACCTGCAGGTGGACGTAGTCGGGCACGCCTTCCTTCCACAGGCGCGCACCGTTGAGCCCCGCCGTCTTGCACTCCAGGATGGCGACATATGGACTGCCCATGACCTCCCGGTCCAGGTTGGCCCGCATCCAGCGGTGCATGGGGTGCTGCAGCACCGCATTCACCTTGCGGACGCGGTTGCCGGTGCGCTTGGTGTAGTGCGCTGCCACGATGGGCTCCAGCAAGGTGCCCCAGTACATCGGGCTGGATTCATCGTTGGGGTCCACCTGGTGCAAGGCCGCACCTCGCCCGGTTTTTTCCATCCATAGTTCCAGCTGCGACTTGTAGGGGTTGAGACCCACGGCTGCCGCAGCGTCCGAGCTGCCAATGCCAGAGCGGCGAACCTCCAGCCACTGGTCTCGGTTGATCTCCGTGGTCTTGATCAGCCGAAGGGCCGGTGTAGGCCGGCTGGTGGCCGGTGTGACTTGTGCGTGTGCCATGTGATGTCCTTTCCGTTGAAAGAAGAAGAAAGCCCCGCTCCCTCTGAAGGGATGCGGGGCTTATGCCGTTGATGGAATTGGGGAAGGTCTGGGTCTTCAGGAAGCCAGTTGCAGCGCATGGTCCAGGGCTCGCTGCTTGAGGTTGGCGCCTTGCCCGAACCAGGCGCTGTCCAGCCGGTATTCCTGGCTGCGAGCCCGGCGCTCGTGGTCCACGAACTCGGTGATCGAGCACAGCAGGCCCCAGGCGGTGCCTTTGGCTGCCGACAGTTCCGCGCCCCGACCATGCCCTTCGTACATGGCCAGCACCTTCTTCAAGGCGCGCTCATTACTCAGCCCGGTGGACTGATCAGGCGTGGCGTCCTGATGGCAGAGCACCTTGAGGAAGTAGTTCAAGGCCTCGTGGCTCTTGACCTTGCATTCGGACAATGTCTTCATGCGGTACATGAAGCTGTCCCACTGGGACACGGCAATGCCCAACTGCCGCTTGACCGCTTGCGCATCAAAGCTCGTGCTGTGAGGCACCTTGATGGCCCCCACCGCACCGTTGAGCGCAATGGACAGCGTGTTGTTGCAAACGACCCGCACCGTAGTGGGTGTGGCCGTGGTCGCCAGCGTCCCGTCGCAGGAGGTTGCCAGCAGCAGGTAGCCCTTGACCACGTCATTGCCCTTGAGAGCCGTTTCCTTGCCCGTGCGTGCCAATGCCCAGAACTTCTTGCCAGCCTTGAGCACGCCAGCGGTTTCCAGCTCGAATCCGGAAATCTCGGACAGGTCCCGGTAGAACTCCAGCACCTCCTTGGGTTGCACGACCTGGTAGCGACCGCTGACCACCGACAGCGGGGCATTGGTGTCGCTGCGGTAGAGCACTTTCTGCTCGTCGAAGGCCATGATGGCCGGGCCACCGTCTTCGGGCTGAGCGAGGTAGCGAACCGGTGTCTCACGGATTGTCCAATCCATGCCAGCCTTCTGAGCCCAGACTTCCAGAGGTTGCTTGGGCGGGAGATGGTGACCGAGCGCATGCCAGGGTGCAGCGCCCACGTAGGCCATTTGTTCAACGAGATGAGCCATGGTGTTTCCTTTGCATTTGAATTGACGTTGAGCGATCACAGGTTGAAGGTGTGACCGCAAGAGAGGCACTCGTACTTGTCGAAGACACCGTCATCGAGTGCTTCACCGGCTTTGCCGCCCACGGTGCTGCCAACACCACCACCGACGACGCCACCAATCAGGGCGCCCGCCAGGCCACCGAGCAGAGAGCCCAGTGGACCGGCGACCATTCCGACCGTGGCACCCGCCTGGGCGCCACCCATGGCCGAGGCAATGCCTCCAGCCGCACCGGCAACGCCACCGATCGCGGCTCCGGCTTTACGACCAACACGACGGATTTGCAGGCGAGTGGATTCGCAATGAGGACAGGTTTGCATGAAGGACTCCTTTGTGTGAAGGCAAGAAAAAGCCACCCGAGCCGAGTGGCAGGGGTGGCGAGATGAAGAGTGACGTTGGGTTGAGGGGTGCGGTCAGAGCTTGCGGTTCTCCGCGAAGCTGTAGACGTCACGGCGGGTCACGATGAAGTGATCCAGCACGTCCACATCGACGATGGTCAGCGCGGCTTTGATTGCATGGGTCAGCACTTCATCGGCAACAGAGAGCTCAGGTTTGCCGCTTGGGTGGTTGTGCGTGAGGATCACGGCTGAAGCATTTCTGCTGAGAGCCTCAATGACCCCCTCCCTGGGATAGACCGAGGTCTGTGTCAGCGTGCCCCTGAACATCTCCACGAACTCGATGACCTGGTTCTGAGCTGTGAGGAACAGGACCCCGAACACTTCGTGAGGACGGTCAGCCAGACGAAGTCGCAGGTAGTCACGGACAGCTTGTGGTGAGGTCAACAGTGGAGTGTCTCGAATAGACTTTTCCATGAAGCGCAGGGCCTGTTGAACGATCTTGGGGCGGGTGTAGATGGGCAAGGTCGACAGCGGCAGTGAATCCGTGTCGTTCCGGGGGATGCATGAAGGGGACATGGTCGCTCCAAAGCAAACGGCCCCGGTGTGTGAACACGCAGGGCCAGAGATCGAATGGAGCTGTGAGGTCGTCACAGCCAACGCTTGAGTGACACCCATGACGGCATAAAGCCTGGATCACCTATGCGGGAGATCCAGGCACTTTGCGAGCATATCGGGCGTCAACTCAAGTGGGTGATATGTGACTCAAAAAAAATGGGTTGCTGCCTTCATTGACGCCAATCGACGGTGGATTCATCACATAGACAGCTGTGTCCCTCTTGTGCCAACCTTCAGTTTGAGCTGCATGAGACTCGGTACCTCGCATGCAACGGCCCCTGAGCGAACCGCGCTATTCCAGCGAGCGATTGAGTCGCCACTGCTTGACCATGCCATAGAGTGCCGGAATCACAGCCAGCGTCAGCACGGTCGAGGAGATCATCCCGCCCACCATCGGAGCCGCAATGCGACTCATGACTTCAGAGCCCGTGCCCGTCCCCCACAAGATCGGCAACAAACCGGCCATGATGGCAACCACCGTCATCATCTTGGGCCGCACCCGCTCCACAGCCCCCTCCATGATGGCGTTGTATAGATCAGCCGCCCCAGGCTCCACGCCTTCGGCGCGACGTTTGGTCTTGAGCTGCTCCCACGCATGATCAAGGTAAATCAGCATCACGACACCGGTCTCCGCAGCGACGCCAGCCAGCGCGATGAAGCCCACCGCAACGGCCACGGACATGTGATAGCCCAGCAACCACATGAGCCACACGCCCCCTACCAAGGCAAATGGGACCGACAACATGACGATCAACGTCTCAGTCAGACGCTTGAAGTTCAAGTACAGCAGCAGGAAGATGATCAGAAGCGTTACGGGGACAACAATCTTCATCTTCTCCACCGCACGCTCCATGGACTCGAACTGACCGCTCCAGGTCGCGTAGTAGCCGGGAGGAAACTTGACCTGCTCGTTCACGGCCTTGCGGGCATCGGTTACATAGCTGCCAATGTCACGTTCGCGGATGTCCACGAAGATGTAGGCAGACAGCAATGCGTTTTCGGTGCGGATGCCCGGCGCCCCCTTGGCGACTTCCACTCTG
>MESA01000024.1 GCA_001770775.1 Burkholderiales bacterium RIFCSPHIGHO2_12_FULL_63_20 | reverse complement strand
TGAACACGTGTCTTTGGTGCTATTAGCAGCCCGATGCCGCCGGAAAACGGTCGGTTGCAGCGGCTCCAGGCTGATCTGAGACATGCGCGGAAGATGGCTGGACTGCGGCGACCGCCAACAGCGGTCATTCAGAGCCCGTGACCTCGAACGAGTGCTTCGTCGCCGACGGCAGTCGTTCGACTGCACTCCAACCGGCAATTCGGCTTCAACGTCGGCACCTGCGCAGAGTGACTGACTCAATACGTCCCATTGCGGTGCCTACACCGTCTTGTTTATGGACTGCTTTGGACAGGTTGCTACTGCTAGAGGCACGTAACAATGCAATCAGCTGTTGACGACAAGTCGCAGGGCAACCCCGTTGTGATCCGAGAGTCTGCCAGGCTCATTGTGGTCGCACCAGATATGAAGAGGTTCGCATGAGATCAGATCAGAGCTGCTCCAAATGTGGTCCACGATTGCCCTATCTGCTGCCCTTGTCGCGCGAATGTCTTCCAGCGTGTGACACGTAAGGCCAATGCTGGTTAGTCCATCAACTAGCCTTGTGCGTGCTCCATGATGACCATACCAATTGCTGCCATCAAGGCTGGTATTGAAGTCACCAGCCAAGACGATCCTGGCTTCTCGTAATGCAGGGTCTGATCGCAAGTGGACAAGATCAGCCACAACATCATCCACTGCTTTCTGGTGTCGCTCCCATGCCGCCGCGACTCGCTGGCGCACACCGTCCATTGAGTACGGAATGATGATGCCGTAGACAATGACACACCCCAACGGAGGTGGTGCTGTCAGGGCGACGCATACAGAAAGGCGACTATCCCTTACAGGCAGTACCCTTCCTTCCCACGACGATGCGATACCGACTGCCCGATCCCGTGGTGTGTACGGTGGCTCCCCTGGATCAGACCACCAAAACTGCTTGCCTGGCAGTAGCGTTGTATCCCGGACCTCAGTCAAGACCACGATATCAGCAAGCAGTTCTTGAATAACTTCAAGTTGCCGTGGCAGACGGGATTTTGCATTTGAGCGGTAGCCGTCAAGATTCCAGGTGGCTATGCGAAATGTGTTCATGAGATCGAAGGCTACTGCAGTCAGAGCCCAATGACATCTCTCGGCCGGGGGGGGCCTGGTTACAGACGAGGCCGATAGTGGAATGACCGGGGCGAAAGATCAAGCCGAGCGACTGCTGTTAAGTTGATCGCCGAGTTCACCCTGCCGGCCAAGATTCGTCATTGAACGGCTTGCTGCAGATGTCCGGTTTGCTGACTATCACCCCAGAATGAGAGTCAGAGCCCGGCTACAACAGTCACAGCTCTTAGGTCCACGTCGGGACTAATGCAGATGCGGATTGTGGATGAATGCCCCCGCCTCGACTATGCTGAGGTCAATCATGACCAGTTCGGCACTTGTTTGGATCGAGTTCATTGCCTGCATGGCGTTGATCGGCGTGGCAGGCTCACGCTTGATTCGCTACGGGGACGCGATCGCGGAATTGGCCGGACTGTCCCGCAGTTGGGTCGGGCTGATCCTGGTCGCCACAGTCACCTCCTTGCCCGAGCTCGTCACGGGTTTGAGCGCCGTCACCGTCGCGCAGGCCCCCGACATCGCCGTGGGCGACGCGCTGGGCAGCGCCGTGTTCAACCTCACCATTCTGGCGTTTGTCGATGTGTTCTACCGCAAAGAGTCGGTCTACGCCATTGCCAGCCGTGGGCATGTGCTGTCAGCCAGTTTGGGCGTCATGTTGTTGACGGCCGCGGCCTTGATCCTGACGTTGAGCACGCAAAAGAGCATGCCGAGCCTGGGACACATCAGTGTGGGCAGCGTGGTGTTGATGGGCCTGTACACCTTGGCCATGCGGCTCATCTATGTGAATGAGCAGCGTCACCATCAAGCCGCCGCCGCGACAGCGAGCAGCCTGAGCCTCAAGTCAGCCCTCATGGGCTACGCAATGGCAGCGGTGGTGATCGTCGGCAGCGGCATCTGGCTGCCGCTGCTGGGGGTGGAATTGGCGCGCATCATGGGGTGGTCCAACTCGTTCGTAGGCACCTTGTTCGTGGCCATGGCCACGTCCGTGCCTGAAGTGGCCACCACGGTGGCAGCATTGAGGATCGGCGCGGTGGACCTGGCGATCGGCAACCTGCTGGGCAGCAATCTGTTTGACGTGCTCATCCTGGCGGTCGATGATGTGGCCTACCGGGCGGGGCCGCTTTACGAGCTGGTCTCGCCGCTCCACACCGTGTCGGCCTTGACGGCGGCCACGATGAGTGGGGCGGTCGTGGTGGCCTTGGTCTTTCGACCTGCGTCGCGTGTCCTGCGTCTGGGCAGTTGGGCCAGCGTTGTGCTGCTGACGCTGTATTTGCTGAACGCGTTTGTGCAGTTCTGGCATGGCCGCTGACAGGCGCAAACAGCACCGCCTATAATTTCTGCATGCTCTTGCCCAGCCCACACGCGCAGACTGCACTGGAGTGCACCCCGGTGGGGCAACTGGCGCGCGGCTATTTCTTCTCGGTCACACCGCCCTGAGTCGGCGGGCCCGGCATGCGGGATGCATGCCGACGCCGAGCACCTTTCCTCTGAGTTTTCAGCCTGGCCGCATGCTGCGCCCCGGCACGTTTCCCTATTGATTCCCTTATGACCATCTCATTGCGCGAGCAGTGGCTGGGCAACATCCGAGGCGACCTGCTCGCAGGTCTCGTCGTTGCCCTGGCCCTCATTCCCGAAGCCATCGCCTTTTCCATCATCGCGGGCGTCGACCCCAAGGTGGGGCTGTACGCCTCCTTCAGCATCTCCGTCATCATCGCCATCGCCGGTGGACGACCCGGCATGATCTCGGCCGCCACCGGCGCCATGGCCCTGCTGATGGTGACCCTGGTCAAGGACCATGGTTTGCAGTACCTGCTGGCCGCCACCGTGCTCACGGGCGTCTTCCAGATCATCGCGGGCCTGTTCAAGCTGGGCAACCTGATGCGATTCGTGTCGCGTTCGGTGGTCACGGGCTTTGTCAACGCCCTGGCCATTCTGATCTTCCTGGCGCAACTGCCCGAGTTGACCAATGTGACCTGGCATGTGTACGCCATGACGGCGGCCGGTCTGGCCATCATCTATGGCTTCCCGTATCTGCCGGTGGTGGGCAAGGCCGTGCCTTCGCCCCTGGTGTGCATCGTGGTGCTGACCGGGGTGGCCATGGCCCTGGGCCTGGACATCCGCAATGTGGGCGACATGGGTGAGCTGCCTGACAGCCTGCCCATCTTTTTGCTGCCCGATGTGCCCTTGACCTTGGAAACGCTGCAGATCATTGCGCCGTACTCCCTGACCCTGGCCGTGGTGGGACTGCTGGAATCGATGATGACGGCCTCCATCGTGGACGACCTGACCGACACGACCAGCGACAAGAGCCGTGAATGCGTGGGGCAGGGCCTGGCCAACATCGGCACCGGTTTCATCGGCGGCATGGCCGGTTGCGCCATGATCGGGCAGTCGGTCATCAACGTGAAGTCCGGTGGGCGCGGGCGTTTGTCCACCTTCATGGCGGGCATCTTCCTGCTCATCATGGTGGTGTTCCTGGGGCCGTGGGTGAGCCAGATTCCCATGGCTGCCCTGGTGGCCGTGATGATCATGGTCAGCATCGGCACCTTCAGCTGGGACTCCCTGCGCAAGCTGCGTGAGCACCCGCCCAGCTCCTCCGTGGTGATGTTGGTCACCGTGGTCGTCACCGTGTCCACCCACGATCTGGCCAAGGGCGTGTTCGCCGGCGTGCTGCTCAGTGCCATGTTCTTTGCCAACAAGGTCGGTCGCCTGATGCAGGTGAAGTCGCAAGCCCAAGACGACGGTCAGACGCGGGTCTACACCGTCACCGGTCAGGTGTTCTTCTCGTCGGCCGATCGCTTTGTCGACAGCTTCGATTTCAAGGAGGCGGTGCGCCAGGTGCGCATCGACGTCAGCCGCGCGCATTTCTGGGACATCACGGCCGTGAGCGCTCTGGACAAGGTGGTGCTCAAGTTCCGACGCGAGGGGGCCCAGGTTGAGGTGATGGGCCTGAATGAGGCCAGCAAGACGATGGTGGACCGCTTTGGTCTGCACGACAAAGACGGCGCCGAATTGCCCTTGGGCCACTGATCAGCACAGGAGATGAACATGAAAAACGTGATGGCTTGTGTGGATGCACAAGGGAACCCGGCGGCCGTGTGTGACGGTGCGATCTGGGCCGCGAAAGCGCTCGGCGCCTCGCTGACCTTTTTGCATGTGCTGGACCGGCACCCCGAAAAGGCCCCTCAATCCGATTTCAGCGGACAGATCGGCCTGGGTGCGCAAGAGGGGCTGCTCAGTGAGCTGGCGGAACTGGACGCCCGCCGCAGCGTGCTGGCGCAGGAGCAGGGGCGTCAGATCCTGGAAGGCATGCGCCAGCGCGCCACGGCGGATGGGGTGAGCGAGGTGCAGATCCGCCAGAGGCACGGTGAGCTGGTGGAGTCGGTCGTCGACCTGGAGGCCGAGGTCACGCTGACGGTGATGGGGCGCCATGACCATGCCACCGTGGCGGGGCGGCACCTTGATCACCATGTGGAGCGCGTGATCCGCAGCACGGCCAAGCCGGTGCTCTCGATTCCAGGGCAGACGTTCGAGACGCCACGGAGCTTTGCGCTGGCGTTCGACGGCAGTGACACTGCGCGTCGCATGCTCGGCCAGGTGGGGCAGAGCGTCTGGCTCAAGGCGCTGGCGTGCACCCTGGTGTTCGTGGGGTCGTTGGACGCCGCCATGCAGGCAGAGCTCGATGCCGCGACCGCGCAGCTGCGAACCCAGGGCTTCACCGTTGGCATCGCCGTACTGGAGGGCAGCGTCGAGCGGGTACTGCCGCAGCATCTGTCGGCGCAAGGCCTGGGCATGCTGGTGATGGGGGCCTATGGCCATTCACGCATCCGGCAGCTGATTGTGGGCAGCAGCACCACAGCGCTGCTGCGTACCAGCAGCGTGCCTGTGCTGGTGCTTCGGTAACCCTGCCAATGCTGCTGATCTGGCTTCGTACCCGGTCAGCAGCATTGTGTTCTGCGGGGCTTTACGGGCGGCTTGGTACTGCATAGAAGTCATTCATGCTGGGAGCCTGACCGTCAGCTCAGGGTCGAGAGCGTCAGTCCAGGTCATTAGAAAGCGGTCGTGGGCGTGGCACCAAACTACTCACCGAACCCCAAGGGCTGCAGCCCCCCCTAAAGCCGGCACTAAGGCCAGCGCCGGTCCCTGTTCCCAACAGCCGCTTCGTGGCGCTCAGCGTGCGTACGCTTTGCAACACCCACCGACGGCATTCGCTGCAGAGCTGCCGTCGGCTGCGGGCGGCGGCTTCAGGCTGATCTCCGACACTCGAACCTAACGCCTGAAAGTTCGCGTGTTGCGCAACTGGTCATT
>MESA01000023.1 GCA_001770775.1 Burkholderiales bacterium RIFCSPHIGHO2_12_FULL_63_20 | reverse complement strand
TTTTCGGTCGGCGCCAACACATCAGCATGTTCAGCGGGTTGCAATTGCGAATCCAGTACGTCCGATCGCTCGGCCCCGCCTCCAGCAGGCAGACCCGGTTGTCGGGATTGGCCGACAAGCGATTGGCCAGCACGCAGCCGGCCGAACCCGCCCCGACGATGATGTAGTCGTACACACTCACTTGCATCTCCTCATGATGGGCGGCCCGAAGCCGCTTGCTGGCCCTGCCGGCGCCAGCGCACGGGCGGCAGCCCGGTCCAGCGGCAAAAGGCACGATAAAAGGTACTGGCTTCGGCAAAGCCCAGCGACTGCGCGATCTCGGCCAGCGACCGCTGCGGGTCGGCGACCGCTTGCAGGGCCAGCTCGCGGCGCACCTCGTCCAACAAGCTTTCGAAGGTCTGCCCCTGGGCTGCCAGGCGCCGCGCCAGGGTGCGTTCACTCACGCCCAGCGCCTGCGCCGCCTGCGCGCGCCGCGGCACCTGCGGCCCCATCTGCAGCCGCAGCCACTGCCGCACATCGGGGGCGGACACGCTGTCGATGGCCAATGCGGCCAGACGGGCGGCGGTGTAGCGCTCGTGCATCTGTGCCAATTGCGCGTCCGCCTGGGGCAGCGGCTGGTCCAGTACGGCGTTGTCCACCAACAGCCCGCTGAGCGCCTGCTCAAATTCCACCGGGCAGCCGAACACGCGGCGATAGTCCTGCGCCGGTGCGAGTTGGGCCTGGCTGAACTGCACCCGCACCGGCCGAAACGCCGTCCCGGTGAGCCAGCCGGCCAGCCGCACCACGGTCGCCAGCACGGCTTCGATCTGAGCGGGGCTGAAGGCCAGGCGTCCCTGCTGGGGGTGGTAGACCACCCAGGTCGCGGTCTGGCCCGCCAGCATCTGGAAGCGTCCGCCATCAGAGATCAGGCGCTGGTATTTCTGCACCATGACGATGGCTTCGCGCAGCGTGGCCGCCGACTGCAACGCAAAGCCCACCACATTGATGCTGGCCGGACTCACGCCCGTGCCCACCTTCAGGCCAAAGCCGGGGTCGCCGGTACAGGCTTGGGCGGCATGCCAGAGCCGGGTGATGTGGTCGATGGGCCAGCGCTCGGCCTGCAGGTCGGCCTCGGGGATGCCGGCCGCCTTCAACAGCGCCCCAGGGTCTACCCCGAGTTGCCGGGCCGCCTCGATCACCGTGCGCACCCAGCCCATCGATACAGTGGCCTGCAAAGTCAATTTAGTTGGCCCTCAAAGTCAAACTGTCGCCATCCTAGCGATATATCTTTGTATCTGTCACAGCCTTGCGGCAAATGGCCCCCCAAATCACAACGAAGGAATCTGCCTACCCATGACACAGCTCATTGCCTCGGACATCCTCGTGGCGGGTGGCGGCCTCGCAGGGCTCGTCACGGCGCTGGAAGCGCTGCGTGCCGGCAAGACCGTCACCGTGGTCGATCGCGACACCCCCGAGCGCCTGGGCGGTCTGGCACTGTGGGCCTTTGGCGGCATGGCCTTGGTCGGCACGCCCCTGCAGGCCAGCATGAAGATTCCCGACACGCCGGACGTGGCACTGCGCGACTGGATACGTTTTGGCGAGCTGGATCCGCAAGACGAATGGCCGATGCAATGGGCGCGCTACTACGTCGAGCATTCACGGTCCGAGGTGCATGACTGGCTGAAGGCCGAAGGCCTCAAGTTCATGCCTGCGGTGAACTGGGTGGAGCGAGGCCTGCATGGCGAGGGCAACAGCCTGCCGCGTTACCACGTGCTGTGGGGCACCTCGCGCGAACTGGTGCGTTGCATGGTGGCCGCCTTGCATCGCGCCAACCGCAACGGACGCTTGAGGCTGCTGCACCGTCATCGCATCACGCAGCTGGATCATGTGGGCGGCAAGGTGAGTGGGGCCATCGCCTTGAATGAAGACAGCGGTGAAGTCGTGCGGTTCAGTGCGCCGGTCGTCGTGCTGGCCATGGGTGGCCTCAATGGCGGCCACGAGGAGTGCCGGGCCAACTGGCTCTCAGATCGACCCTTGCCTGCGACGATGCTCAATGGAGCCCATCCGTTTGCGGACGGCAAACTGCACCATCTGGTGGCCGATGAGCTGGGTGGACAGATCACACACGCGGGCGACATGTGGAACTACGCCGCAGGTTTTCCGCATCCGTATCCGCACTTCGAAGGGCACGGTCTGTCGGCCATTCCCTGCAAGTCGGCGCTGTGGCTCAACCACCGGGGCGAACGCATCGGGCCAGCGCCGCTGGTGACGGGCTTTGACACGAACTGGCTGTGCCAGCGCGTGGCGGAGCAGGACAAGCCCTGGACCTGGCACCTGCTGAACTGGCGCATTGCCGCCAAGGAGTTCGCCATCTCCGGGGCGGAACACAACCCGCGCATCCGCGACAAGCAGTTCATCCGCTTTGTGAAGGAAACCCTGCTCGGCAATCATCGCCTGGTGCGTCAGATGCAGCAGGAAAGCCCGCACTTCATCGTCGACGACACGCTGCAAGGGCTGGCGACCAAGATGAACGCGCTGACTTGCTCACATGACATCGATGCGGCCGTGCTCAAGGCGACGGCCGACGCCTTCGATGCCAACTTCCACCACGGCAAGCGCCTGAACAATGACGACCAGATTCGCCGCATCCTGCATGCGCGCCAGTGGGGACCGGACCGCCTGCGCACCTGCAAGCCGGCGCCGCTGCAGATGCCATCGGCCGGGCCGTTCATCGCCATTCACATGCAGTTGATCACGCGCAAGAGCCTGGGCGGCCTGCGCACCGATCTGCACAGCCGCGTGCTGGATGCGCAAAACCAGCCGGTGGAAGGCCTGTTTTGCGTGGGCGAGGCCGCCGGTTTTGGCGGCGGGGGGGCGAGCGGCAAGCGCTCGCTGGAGGGCACCTTCCTGCCGGGCTGCATCCTGACCGCACGTGCGGCGGCCCGCTTCATCACCCACGGACACTGAGGAGTCACCATGCAAGGAGACATCGTTTCGGGCGTGCTGCTGCCGCTCATCCTGGCCTTCATCATGTTTTCGCTGGGACTGGGGCTGACGGTGGGCGACTTCCAGCGCATCTTCACCCAGCCACGCGCGCTGCTGGTGGGGGTGGTGTGCCACTTCGTGATCCTGCCGCTGGCGTGCTTTATGCTGCTCAGTGTCTGGGGCATGACCGGGGTGTTCGCCGTCGGCTTCATGATCCTGGCGGCCTGCCCGACGGGATCCACCTCCAACTTGCTCACCTACCTGGCACGTGGCGATGTGGCGCTGGCGCTGAGCTTCACTGCGGTGGCCAGCGTCGCGACCATCTTCACGCTGCCCCTGGTCGTCAGCTGGGCACTGGGCCACTACATGGGTGCAGCCCGAGCGGTGGATGTGCCCGTGGGGATGATGATGGGGCAGGTGGCGCTGGTGATGGGCGTGCCGGTGAGCCTGGGCATGTTCGCGCGCCATCGCTGGAGCCTGTGGGCGCAGCGCTTTGAGCCGCGTGCCACGCGCGCCGCCACGCTGCTGTTCGTGCTGATCGTGGTGCTGGCGGTGGCCAAGAATTGGGCGCTGCTGCGCGAGAACTTCACCACGCTGGCGCCCTTTGCACTCCTGCTCAACATCAGCATGCTGTGCGTGGGCTTTGCCATGGCGTGGGCCGCGCGGCTGTCGCGCAGCCAGTCGGTGACCCTGGGCATTGAAACGGCCGTGCAGAACGCCGCGCTGGCACTGGTCATTGCCAGCACGGTGCTCAAGGACGATGCCATGGCCATTCCCGGCGCACTCTACGGCGTCACCATGTATGCCGGGGGCCTGCTGTTTGCCCTGACCATGCGCCGACTGCAGCCCCCCACCACCACTGCGGCCATCGCCACCACTTGACCCATTAGAAGGAACACCACCCATGTCAAACGGCGCACAAGCCTTGATGAAAACCTTGGTCAATGCAGGGATCGACGTCTGCTTTACCAACCCTGGCACCAGCGAAATGCACTTTGTGGCGGCGCTGGATGGCGAACCCAAAATGCGTGCCGTGCTGGCCCTGTTTGAAGGGGTGGCCACCGGCGCGGCCGATGGCTATGCCCGCATGGCCGACAAGCCGGCGGCCACGTTGCTGCATCTGGGTTGCGGCCTGGGTAACGGCTTGGCCAACCTGCACAACGCCCGCAAGGGCAAGGTGCCGGTGGTGAACATCGTGGGCGACCATGCCACCTACCACGTGAAGTTCGATGCGCAGTTGCAGTCCGACATCGAGACCGTGGCGCGCAACGTGTCCCCCGGCTTCGTGCGCACCTCGCAAAGCACGGCCGAGCTGTGCAAGGACGCGGTCGATGCCATCGTCGCCGCCCGCGGTCTGCCCGGCCAGGTCGCCACGCTGATCCTGCCGGCGGACGTGTCGTGGGGCGAAGGTGGCGTGCCCTGCGCCCGGCCCGCACCTGCCGCGCACGCGGTGGCCGATGACGCCACCGTGGCGGCCATTGCCGATGTCATCCGCTCCGGCAAGAAAGCGGCCCTGCTGCTCGGTGGCCGCGCCCTGCGCGAAACCAGTCTGCTGGCCGCCGCGCGCCTCGCGGCCCACAGCGGCGTCAAGCTGCTGGCAGATACCTTCCCCACACGCATCGAACGGGGTGCCGGCCTGCCGCCGGTAGAGCGCATCGCCTATCTGGCCGAACTGGCTGGGGTGCAACTGGCCGACATCGAGCACCTGATTTTGGTGGACAGCAAGGCGCCCGTGTCGTTCTTCGCCTATCCCGGCAAGAAGAGCGTGCTGACGCCGGAGACCTGCACCGTGCACACGCTCGCCACCCCCGAACAGGATACCGCCGGCAGTTTGGACAAGCTGGTCCGCGCACTGGGGGCGGCCACCGCCACGCCCGAGTTGCAGCCAGCACAACGCCCTGGCAGCCCGCGCGGCCGACTCACTGCCGAAAAGGTGTGCAAGGCGGTTGGCCACCTGCTGCCCGACAACGCCATCATCGTGGACGAGGCCATCACCTCGGGCCTGATGCTGCCGGCCATGACCGCCGGTGCGCCCCGCCACGATCTGATCACCCTGACAGGGGGGGCGATTGGTCAGGGACTGCCCAATGCCATCGGCGCGGCCATCGCCTGCCCGGATCGACCGGTGCTGGCCCTGATTGGTGACGGCACCTCGATGTACACCATTCAGTCGCTGTGGACGATGGCGCGCGAGAAACTCAACGTCACCTCGATCATCTTCAACAACGCCTCCTACTCGGTGCTCAACATCGAGCTCGAACGCGTGGGCGCAGCATCGGCCGGCGCCAAAGCCAAATCGCAGCTCGACCTGAATGGCCCCGTGCTCAACTTTGCCCAACTGGCCCAGGGCATGGGGGTGCACGGTGTGCGCGTGAGCACCGCCGAAGACCTGGTCAAGGCCATGACCTACGCCTTCAGCCACGACGGCCCCCACCTGATCGAGGTCATGGTGCCAGAGTCGCTGAACGGCGTGAAACGCAAGGTGTTGCCCTGGGTGCTGCGCTCGCTGCCCAACCTGCCGCTGCCGGTGACCCGTGCGCTCAAACGCAAGATTGCGCCCTGAGACCTTTGCTGCCAGCAGAGGAGCCTCAGCGGGTGTGTACCCATGTGCAGGGATACCCCCAACAGGGGGATTCACCAATGTCACGCCCTGCGACAGCGCGCTTAAATCACAGCGTGTGACCGAATCTTCATCGCATCGTCACATTGCCTGATGCAATCGTCGACCTGCGTCGATGAATGCCCCGAGAACCTTGAGCAGAGCAGTTTCATGCACAACGGGATCACCCTCACGTCCAACTCACGCATGCAGCGCGTCCGCTGGTTTGCAGTGGCGGCGGTGGTCGCCGCGTTGGGGGTCTACGGTGCCCGGGCATGGCAGGACGGTGAAGCGACCGTGACGAGTCTCACCGCCCATCAAGCTGACCCAGCTGAGCAAGGCATCATCCAGCCCACACCTGCGCCGTCTCTGGTGGGGACCGCGCCAGATGGCACCTTGCATGACGGCCGAGGCGAATTGCGGCTCAGCCCAGATCTCATCCGGCGCTTCGATTACTGGCTGACCACCTACGGCGAAAAGTCGGTGGAAGCCATCCAGGCCGACATCCTGGCCGACCTGCGCGACGAGCTCAATGCATCGGGTATGGCCCGCGCCAAGCAGTTGCTGGAGGCCTACCTTGCGTACAAGACCGAGCTCGCCCGCCTGACGCCGCTGCCAGCGGGTACGCAGCAAGCTGCCGCCCTGTCGCAACAGTTGCAGGCCATGCGTGACGTGCGGGCACGCCACTTCCAGCCCACGGACATCGCCCAGCTGTTTGGCCCTGACGATGCACAAGACGAAGAAACGCTCGCGCGATTGCACATCATGCAAGACGCTGCGCTGAGTGACGCCGACAAGCAGCGCAAGCTGGCCGAACTGACCGCGCAGCTGCCCCCCGAGCAACAAGCGCACCGCACCGAGCCGGTCTTGCATCTGACCGTGAGCGAGGCGGTGGCCGAGGCACGCGAACGCGGCGCCAGCGTCCAAGAGGTACAGGCCATCCGCACACAGTTGGTGGGGGCCGATGCCGCGCAACGCCTGGCCGTGCTCGACGCCGAAGAAGCCGCCTGGCAGGCACGGGTGCAGCAGTACCTGAGCCTGCGCCAAACCGATGAAGCGGCCGCAGAAGCCTACAAAGAAGCGAGTTTCAGCGAGAGAGAGAAGTTGCGCCTGGGCGCATATTCATCACGGAGACCATCATGAAAACACGTTTTGCTTCCGCCTTGATCGCCGCGGCCGCCGCCCTCACCTGCGCGCTGCCGTCTGCCCAAGCTCAGGCAGCAGGCTACACCCAGACGAAGTACCCGATCGTGCTGGTGCATGGTCTCTTCGGGTGGGACTCCATCGCTGGCACCGTGGACTACTTTCACAAGGTCCCCGCAGCCTTGCGCGCCAGCGGCGCCCAGGTGTACGTAACCCAGGTCTCGGCGGCCAACTCCACCGAGGTGCGTGGTGAGCAGTTGCTCAAGCAGGTCAAGGAGATTTTGGCCATCACCGGGGCCAGCAAGGTCAACATCGTGGGACACAGCCATGGCGGCCCC
This sequence comes from Burkholderiales bacterium RIFCSPHIGHO2_12_FULL_63_20, assembly GCA_001770775.1. Classification (GTDB taxonomy): domain Bacteria; phylum Pseudomonadota; class Gammaproteobacteria; order Burkholderiales; family Burkholderiaceae_C; genus Aquabacterium. The sequence goes on along the minus strand of MESA01000023.1, from coordinate 59,533 downwards.
ACCGCTCGCTACGTGGCGGGGGTTGCACCTGAGCTGGTGGCCTCGGTCAGCAGTGTGGGCGGGGTGAACCGCGGCTCCGATTTCGCCGATGCCTTGCGCGGCGTGCTGCCCAACGGCAGCCCGATCACCGGTGCGGTCGCGAGCTTGGTTGACACCACACTCGTGAGCCTGATTCAGACCCTGTCGGGCAACGGCGAACTGCCCCGGAACGCCGAAGCGGCGCTGGAGTCGCTGAGCACGGCCGGCTCGCTCAAGTTCAATCAGAAGTTCCCGGCCGGCATTCCCACCACCGCCTGCGGTGAGGGCGCCTACGTGGTCCAGGGTGTGCGCTATTACTCCTGGGGCGGCAACAAGCAAATCACCAACTTGCTGGACATCAGCGATGGCGTCATGGCGCTGAGCGGCGCCTTCTTCAACGGCAAAACCAATGACGGGTTGGTGTCCACCTGCTCGATGAACCTGGGCCAGGTCATCCGCACCAATTACAAGATGAACCACCTCGACGAGGTCAACCAGCTCTTCGGGCTGGTGCATTTGTTCGAAACCAACCCGGTGGAGGTGTACCGTCAACAGGCCAACCGCCTGAAGAACGCCGGGCTGTGATGATGGGCGCCCGCCCCGGCAAAGGCTGGGCGCTCTGTCAGCGACTCACTCCTTGCCAGGGTCCTTGACGTTGGCGACCTTGTCGAACTCCACGTTCTGCAGCTTGCCATTGACGCGCTGCACCTTACGGATGTACACGGTCTGCACAACATCGCGGGTGCTGGCGTCGATGGACATCACACCGCGCGGGCTGGTCCAGCTCAGGCCCTTGGCCGTGGCCACGAAGCGGTCCCCACTGGCGTCACCACCCGTTTTGGCCAGCACCTTGGCAATGAGCTGCAGGCCGTCATAGCCGCCCACCGACATGTAATTGGGGCGGCTGGCTGGGTAGGCCTGGGTGTAGTCCTTCACATAAGCCTTGTTCTCGGGCGAGTTGTGGTTTTCAGAGTAGTGGTGTGCCGTGATCAGGCCCAGGGCGCTGTCACCCATGGCGTCCAGCGAGCCTTCTTCGGTCAGGTCGCCGGTGGCGATGATGCGCACCCCTGCCTTGTCGAGCCCGGCTTGGGCAAAGGCCTTGGTGAAGGCCACGGTCTGTTCACCCGGTGGCACGAAGAGGAACACGGCGTCGGGTTGCGTGGCCTTGATGCGCGGCAACACCTTGACGAAGTCGAGCTGGCCCACCGGGATGCGGGCATCGCCCACGATCTCGCCACCCAGTGACTTGAAGGTGCGCTTGAACTCGGTTTCGGCGTCGTGGCCGGGGCCGTAGTCGCTCACGAGGGTGAACACCTTGCGCACGCGGTTCATCGCGCTCCAGGTGGCCAAAGGTGCCGTGACCTGGGGCAGCGTTTGCGACACCCGCACAATGTAGTTGGACTGGGTCGTGACCTTGGACGCGGCCGCATTCATCACAATCATGGGCTTGCGCGCGGCGGTGGCCAGCGGGGCGACAGCGAGTGCGCCCGGGGTTAAACCGAAGCCAGCCAGGATGTCAACCTTGTGGGTGCTGAGCAACTCTTGCGCAACACGCTTGCTGACCTCGGGCGCGACGCCGGTGTCGTCTTTGAGGATGAGCTCCACCTTGCGCCCAGCGATGTTGCCGCCGTGTTGCTGCAGGTACACGCGCGCGCCACGCTCAATCTGCTGTCCATAGGCCGCATAGGGTCCGCTCAAGGGCAGCACCATGCCGATCTTGAGTGGTTCGGCCGCCAGGGCAGACGACGAAACGGCCGAGGCGAGCAGCGCCAGGGAAAGCGAAACAGCAGACTTTGTCAATGACATGGGACGACCTGTTCAAGGGTTATCCAGCATTATCAATGCCATGACGCGTTGCGTGAAATGGCAGACAGCCGCAGTCTGACATCCACACACACGCACAAAAAAGCCCGCACGCACTGCAGACGGTGATCTGCACTGCGGCGGGCTCGGTCAGACGCCTGACCGGGGCCTTACTTCGAGGTCATCAAGGCGGGCAACCAGGTCGACAATTGCGGCACGGCAGCCACCAGCACCAGCACCCCCAGCACCGCGATCAGGAACGGGATGGTCGCGCGGAACAAGGCCCCCATGCGGATGTCGGCCTGCACCATCGCGATGTACAGCCCTGGGCCGACCGGCGGCGTGACCAGCCCGATCACCGTGGCCACCGTGCAGATCACACCAAAGTGGATCGGATCGATGCCCAGGGCCGTGACCACAGGCATGAGCAGCGGCACCACCACGATCAGGACGCTGATGCTTTCCAGGAACATGCCCAGGATCAGCATCATGACAATGACCAGCAGCAGGAACACGAAGGGCGAATCCGTCAGGCTCTTCATCCATTCCACGACGAGGTCGGGCACGCCCTGGAAGGCCAGCGCCCAGCTCAGCACCGAGGCGGCGGCGATCAGACCGGTGATGGTGGCGGTGTTGGTGGCCACGTCCAGCATGATCTTGCCCAGATCGCGCACCTTGATCTCGCGGTAGGCGAAGCCCAGCCCCAGCGCAATGATGGAGGCCACGGCACCCGACTCGGTCGGCGTCATGATGCCCAGCATGATGCCGGCGATCACGACGACCGGGATCAGCCCAGGCACGACGCCGGCGATCACGATCTTGAACGACTCGGAGCGGTGGCCGCGCTCACCCTTGGGCAAACCCGGGCCGAACACGCCGTACAGGAAGATGACCAGCGCCAGCGCGATGACGATCAGGATGCCGGGCACGATGCCGGCGATGAACAGCGGGGCAATCGGCTGCACCGCCACCACGCCGTAGATGATCATCAGCATGGAGGGCGGGATGATCGGACCGAGCAGACCGGACGAGACCGTGACGGCGCCCGAGAAGGCGCGGTTGTAGCCCGCACGCTCCATGGCCGGGATCATGACCTTGCTCATGACGCCAATCTGCGCGACGGCCGAACCCAGGATGGAGGCCGCCATTGCGTTGGTGAACAGGTTGGCGTAAGCCAAACCACCACGCACGCCACCGACCAGCACTTCCGTGACGGCGATGAGGCGTTGGGTGAGCCCGCCCTTGTTCATGATCTCGCCCACCAACAGGAAGAGCGGAATGGCCAACAGGCTGTTGATCTCGAGCGCCCCGTAGAACTGGATGGGGATCGAGTCGAACAGCACCGACAGGTCGTTGGTGGCCATGAAGGCAATCGCGCCCGCCAGGATGGTGGCCACGATGGGAAGGCCGGCAAACAGCAGGCCGAAAAAGATGATCAAAGCGGTCATTGAGCGGCTCCCTTCACGACCACATGCAGATCACGCAGGATGGCGACAAACTGATGCCAGACCAGGAGAGCCAGGGCCAGCGGGACGGCAGAGTAGTTGTACCAACGGGGCAGTTGGGTGGTGGCGCTGAGCTCGATGCGCACGTCATCGCGCTGCACCCACTCCCAGCTCAGCCAGCCGATGTAGGCGAACAGGACCAGGGTGATGGTGCCCAGCACGGCCAACAGCGCATGGCGGGCACGCAACGGCAAGGCACGGGGCAAGAAGTCGATCGTGACCAGCTGACTCTGGTGAACCAGCAAGGACAGGCCGAACAGGGTGACGAACACCAACAGCTGAACCGAGATTTCTTCCGCCCAGAAAATGGGCGAGCTGAAGAAATAGCGCAGGATGACCTGGGCCATCATGATGACCGTGATGGCCGCTGTCAGCGCCACCACCAGCGCACGTTCCGCGGAGGCGACGCCACGGTCTAGTTTCTGAATCAATTGGAACATGGCGCCCCTCTCCCTCACAGGTCCTTGGCTTGCTGGTAGAAGGCCTTGATCAGCGGGTTCTTGGCGGTGTACTTGTCACGCACCTGGGCACCCACGGCCTGGAAGGACTTGATGTCAGCGTTCACGACCTTGGCGCCATCAGCCTTGGCCTTGGCGAGGTTGTCAGCTTCAGCCTGGACAGCCATCTGGTAACCGGCCTTCTCGGCGTTGGCGATGACCTTGGTGATCATGTCGCGTTCGGCCGGTGTGCGGGCCACCCACCACTTCTTCGACACCACGATCACCGACGGGAAGGCCATGTGGTTGGTCAGGGTCAGGTTGGGCGCCTGTTGGTGGAACTTGAGGCCGACCAGGGCGTCAAGGTCCACGTCGACAGCGTCCAGCAGCTTGGTGGTGAGCGACGGGGCCACTTCAGACAAGGGCATGGCGGTGGGCGCAGCGCCGTTGGCCTTCCACCAGTCGTTGTAGATGGGGCTCGGGAACGAGCGTACCTTCTTGTTGGCCAAGTCCTTGGCAGAGACCACCGGCTGCACCGACAACACGTGACGCTGACCGGCGAAGGCGTAGCCCATGCCGACCAGACCGTGCTGGTCAAGGCGCTTGAGCATTTCCTTGGCGGCCGGGGTGCTGGCGGCGCGCGAAGCGTGGGCGACATCCTTGAAGACGTAGGGCAACGACCAGGCCTGGAAGGACTCTTCACGGTTGGACATGAAGCCCACGGTGAAGATGCCGAACTGCTGGGCACCGGCCTGCATCAGGTTGATCATCTGGCCTTCGTTGCCGAGCTTCTGCAGCGGGCTGACCGCGACTTTCATCTTGCCGCCCGAAGCCTTTTCCAGATCGGCCGAGATCTGCAGGGCCACCTTGTGCCACACGTGGGTCGGGGGAACGATGTGACCCAGCTTGAGCGCCTGAGCCTGGGCGCCCAGGGCCAGCGTCGACAGGACCACACCGCTGATCAGGGTGCGCAAAGAAGGAATGGCGTGCATGCGAAGCTCCTCGGTTATAACAACAGTATGCTGATCATCAGCAAGCAAACGGTCAGTGTAGACATGACTGTCCGGATTATCCCTTAGTGCTTTCCCTTGAGCCAAGTCAAAAAGTCACAGGGGTTTTTCCTGCTTCTCATCAAAGACATGCTGTTTGTACACTGACGATCAGTGTGCTTCAGAATGCCTACGGCGGCCATTCGACGAGCACCGTTATCACCGAGGAGACTCTCATGCAAAAGTACATTTTTGGCGCCGGTCTGGCGCTTGTCGGCACCTTGGCCAGCGCTCAAAGCAGCGTCACCCTGTATGGCATCGTGGACGTGGCCGTGGAACATCTGAGCAAGACCGGCCCCAATGGCGACAGCCTCACCCGCATGCCCGGCTTCACGGGCTCGGTGCCCTCGCGCTTCGGCTTGCGCGGCAGCGAGGACTTGGGTGGCGGCCTGCGCGCTGGCTTCACGCTGGAGTCGGGCTTTGGCGCCGACACCGGCTCGTTCAACCAGGGCAACCGCCTGTTCGGTCGTCAGGCCTTCGTGAACCTGAGCGGCAACTGGGGTTCGGTGATGCTGGGTCGCCAGTACACGATGCTGTTCCACGGCTTGCTGGGCTCGGACATCCTGGGGCCCAACACCTTCGGCTCGGGCTCGCTCGATGTCTACATTCCCAATGCCCGCACGGACAATGCCATCGGCTACCTGGGCACCTTCTCGGGTGTGACCGTGGGCGGCACGTACAGCACGGGGCGCGACGCTTCGACGGCTGGCAACCCCGGTGGCACGAACTGCGGCGGTGAAAACGCCGCCGACAAGAAGGCTTGCCGTGAGTGGTCGGTGCTGGCGAAGTACGACTCGCCCACCTGGGGTGCCGCCCTGGCTGTGGACGAGATCCGAGGTGGTGCGGGCTCCTGGGCGCCTGCAGGCTTGACCAGCTCCGACCTCACCGACCGCCGCATCTCGCTGGGCGCGTATGCCAAGGTCGCCGGCGTGAAGCTGGGCGCCGGCCTGCTGAGCCGGGACAACGACGGCAGCACCGCGCTCAAGCACAACGGCTCCGCCGCCAAGCGCAGCGACATGTGGTACGTCGGCGCCGCCTACCCCGTCACCCCCAAGGTCACGGTCGACGGTCAGGTCTTCCACCTGAAGTACAAGGACAGCGCCAACAAATCGCTGATGTTCGCTGTGCGCGGCACCTACGCCTTGTCCAAGCGCACCGCCGTGTACGCCACCGCAGGCAGCATCGACAACAGCGGCACACAGGTCCTGTCCGTGAGCAACGGCGCGGCGGGTGGCACGACGGTCGCAGGCGGCAACCAGATCGGCCTGGCCACCGGTATCCGTCACAGCTTCTGATGACGCGTCGTTGACGTAAGAAGTAAGAAGGGCCCGTAGCTCACGCACGGGCCCTTTGTCTTTCCCCTGACGCGCAACCGCTGCGCGTCAGGGAAACCCAACGTGGTCAGCGGCCATCACGCCAGTCTGCCAGCCCGGAAGTCGTTGACCGCCTGATAAATTTCCTGCTGCGTGTTCATCACGAATGGGCCGTATTGCGCAATCGGCTCATGGAGCGGCTGCCCTGCAATCAGGAGCATGCGCGTCTCGGTCTGGGCCTCGATCACCACGCCATCGGCTTCGGGCTCATTGCGCAAAATGGCCATGCGCTGCATCGGCACCGCGGTGTCCGCAATGCGTGCCTCGCCCCGGTACACATACACAAACGCGTTGTGCGCGGCGGGCAGAGCCTGCTCAAAGCGCGCACCGGCAGGCAGATGCAGGTCCAGGTACGTGGGGGCCGACGCTTCACGTGTCACCGCCCCCTGCACGCCATGGCTTTCACCGGCAATCACCGTCACGTCCACACCTTGCGCCGTCGTGAACTTGGGCAGGTCGCCCGCCCCAAAGTCGCGGTACCAGGGCGCGGACATCTTGTCCTTGCCAGGCAGGTTCAGCCACAGCTGAAAGCCTTCCATCACCCCGTCTTCCTGCTGCGGAATTTCGGAATGGATCACACCGCGTCCGGCCGTCATCCACTGCACGCCACCGTTTTCGAGCAGACCTTCGTGGCCCGCGCTGTCGCGGTGCAGCATGCGCCCGGCGATCATGTAGGTGATGGTCTCGAAGCCGCGGTGCGGGTGGTCCGGGAAACCGGCGATGTAGTCATCGGGGTTGTCGCTGCCAAAGGCATCGAGCATCAGATAGGGGTCAAGCCGGCGCTGCAGGTTCTGCGTCAGCACGCGGGTGAGCTTGACGCCCGCCCCGTCCGACGTGGGATGGCCCACGATCATTTGCTCGACCGTGCGCGACTGGCGCACGGCAACAGCGGTGTCTGAATCGGTCATGGGTCAATCTCCTTGATCGGATGGCAGCGGACAGATCCCGTGGATCAGCCAATGGCGGCGAGCAGGTCGTCTTCGGCTTGCGTGAAGCCCTTGTCCACGGCATCAGGGCCCATGGCCAAGCCTTCGGCGTGGATGTACTTCACATCGGTCATGCCCAGGAAGCCCAGGATGGTCTTGATGTACGGTGTTTGCGAGTCGGCCGGGGTGTCACGGTAGATGCCGCCGCGGGCGAAGGCCACGTACACCTTCTTGCCCTGGATGAGGCCTTCCGGACCGTTGGCGGTGTAGCGGAAGGTCACGCCGGCACGGGCGATGGCGTCCAGCCAGGTCTTGAGCTGCACGGGGATGCCAAAGTTGTACATCGGCACGCCCAGCACGATGGCGTCATGGGCTTGGACTTCGGCGATCAGGGCGTCGTCCAGGGCCACGCGGGCGGCTTGCTCGGGGGTACGCTGATCGGCGGGGGTGAACAGCGCGCCCAGAGCGGCGGCATCCAGCACGGGGTGCGGGGTCACGGCCAGATCGCGCACGGTGACGGTGGCACCGGGGTGCTTGGCTTGCAGGCGGGCGGTGACGGTGTTGGCCAGACGGGTGGAATTGGCACCTTCAACGCGGGCGCTGGAATTGATTTGCAGGATCTTCATGTGAGGCTCCAAGTGGGTGAGTCGATGAATGAACTTTATTCCTCAACAATCCCTGTGATAAGTGCCTGAAATGGGTAACATTGATCCACCCATGAAACAGTACACCGGACCCACGGCGGGCATCGAAGCCAATGACCTGCTGATTTTTGCCCGCGTGGCCGATCTGGGCAGCTTCAGCCGGGCGGCCGAGCGCCTGGGCTTGCCCAAGTCCACCGTGTCACGCCGCGTGGCCTGGCTGGAGTCCCACCTGGGCGAGCGCCTGCTGTTGCGCACCACCCGGCGTCAAACCCTTACCGAGTTCGGCAGCCTGCTGCTGGAACACGCCCGCCAGGTGGTGGCCGAGGTGGAGGCCGTCACCGCCTTGCGCGAGCACCGGCAGGCGGCGCCCAGCGGCCGCCTGCGCGTGTCCATGCCCAGCGACTTTGCCACCTTGCTGCTGGCCGACACCCTGGCCGCCTTCGTGGCGCTGCACCCGCGCATCACGCTGGAGCTGGACCTGTCGCCCCGGCGGGTGGACCTGCTGGGCGAAGGCTTCGACATCGCGGTGCGCATGGGGGCCCTGCCCGACGACGCCCTGCTGGCAGCGCGTCGCCTGATCGTCTTCACCCATGGCCTGTACGCCTCCCCCCACTACCTGGCCGAGCGGGGCGAACCCACCTGCCCGCAGGACCTGCTGCAACACGACACGCTGCGTTTGCCCGGTCGCGCCAGCGACACCACCGAGCCCGGGCATTGGGTGCTGATGCAGGGGGAGCAGCGCTGGGAAGGCTCACCGCCCAGCCGCGTGATGGCCAACCAGCCGGAGTTGCTGCTGATTCTGGCGCGGTCCGGCGCGGGCATCACGGCCGTTCCCGACCTGTTCGCCCAGCCTTTGTTGCAACGTGGCGAGTTGCGCCGGGTGCTGCCCGACTGGTGCCTGCCCTCTCACACGGCATGGGCCGTGTTTCCGGGGCGCAAACTGATGCCTGCCAAGACCCGCGTCTTCATCGACATGCTGGAAGTGGCCTTGCACATGCCCGAACAAAGCACACCCCCAAACACACCCAATATACCCTGACAGGTATCATGTGAAACCACTCGCACATCGGCCCATTTCATGAACAAGAACCTCTGGCTTCTGGCTGCGGCCCAGGGGCTCTTCCTCACCAACAACGTCGTCTTCATCGCCATCAACGGCCTGGTGGGCTTCAGCCTGGCACCCGCGGGCTGGATGGCCACCCTGCCGGTGATGGGCTATGTGGTTGGGGGCGCCCTGTCGACGGGGCTGGTCGCGCGCAGCCAGCAGCGCTGGGGACGCCAGGTGTCTTTCCAGCTGGGTTTGGGCGTGGCCCTGCTCTCGGCCCTGTTGTGCGCGCTGGCCCTGTGGCTGGGCAGTTTCTGGCTGCTGGTCACGGCCACGGTGGTGGCCGGCTACTACAGCGCCAATGGCCAGCTGTACCGCTTTGCCGCCGGCGAACTGGCCACCCCGGCCTTCCGCGAGAAAGCCATCTCCCTGGTGTTGGCGGGGGGGCTGTTGGGCGCGGTCATCGGACCCAACCTGGCCAAGTACACCCGCGATGGTCTGGGCACGCCCTTCCTGGGCGCCTACCTGGCGCTGGCGGGGGTGGCCTTGCTGTCCATGCTCGTGATGGCGGGCGTCCAGTTCCCACCCGAAGTGCGCCAGGCCAAGGGCGCCGACACCGGCCGCCCGCTGGGCGAGATCATGCGCCAACCCGTGTTCATCGTCTCGGCCGTGGGTGCGGCCCTGGGCTATGGCGTGATGAACCTGCTGATGGCCGCCACACCGCTGGCCATGCAGGTGTGCGGCATGCCGTTTGACGACGCTGCCTTCGTGCTGGAGTGGCATGTGATCGGCATGTTCGCCCCAGGTTTTGTCACCGGCCACCTGATCAAACGCCACGGCGTGCTGACCATCATGGGCGCAGGGGTGGTGCTGAACCTCGCCTGCATCGGCGTGGCCCTGACTGGGCAAGACCTGCACCAGTTCACGGTGGCCTTGTTCCTGCTGGGCGTGGGCTGGAACTTCCTGTTCACCGGCAGCACGACGCTGGCCATGCAAGCCTACCGCCCGGAAGAAAAAGACAAGGCGCAGGCGGCCATCAACTTCTGCGTGTTCGCCACCATGGCCGTCACCTCGTTTGCCTCGGGCGCATTGATCACCACGCAGGGCTGGACCTGGCTGAACCTGGGCTCGCTGCTGCCCGTGGGCCTGACGGGCGCAGCCCTCATCTGGTTGGGCTGGCGCCAACGGGCCCAAAAGACCCACGAAGCGAGCTGAGCGCCGCCGCTACAGAGCCACCCGCCCGCTCAGACGCCGCACCTCGTCGCGCAACGGCGGCATCAGGCGCAAAGCCAGGGTGAGCTGCGCTTGCAGCAGGCGTTCGGTGCGGGACAGGGTGGCCTGACTGGACTCGGACGCGTCCTCGCCGGCAACCTCGCTCGGCCCCTTACCCTGCGACTCACCCCGCAGGACGTCCCCCCCATCGTGGGACCGTAGCCCCCCACCCTGCCCTTCCAGGGCATCGGCCAGCTCACCGAGTTGCGCCTGCACATGCTCGGCCTGCGCCAGAACGGGGGCGCTCAAAGCTTGCACAGACGCGCCACTGCGGTGCGCCCCCAGCGCGGACAGGTAATTGAGCAAGGTGTGCGAGAGCGTCAGGAAACGTCCGCACACCGCCGTATCGAGTTGCACCCGCGCGGGCTCCTTGAACATCGTTGACAAGGCATTGGACAGGGCCGCATCGGCCTTGTGGGCATTGCGCCGCGCCAACCGGTAGGCCAGATGGTCTTGTTTGCCGGTCTGGTACTGAACCAGGATTTCATGAAGATAGCGGGCCTGCGTGCGCAGGGCCTGGGCCGCCAGGCTCGGCCACTGGCGGGCCTGCCAGTTGGGCCACACCCGCCAGGCCGCCACCCCGGCGATCGCCCCGCCCAGCACCGTGTCCAGTAGGCGCGCCAGGATCACGCCCTGCGCCATGCCCATCTGGTGAAAGCTCATCAGCAAGAGCGTGGTGACGGCGCTGGTGGACATCACGTAGTTGGTGCGGCGTGACCCGAGGAACACCGCTCCCGCCACCACCAGAAACACCGCCTGCAGCACCGACCCCGGGAACAAGCGGATCAAGGCCCAGGCCAGCGCCAGCCCGATGACCGTGCCGGTCACCCGCTGGGTCAGCTTCGTCAAAGTGGCCGCGTACTGTGGCTGGCTCACGAAGACGATGGTCAGCAGGATCCAGAAACCATGCGGATCGTTGGTGAGCTGCATGACACCGAACCCCACCAGGAGGGACACGCTCAGGCGCAAGGCATGTCGACACAGCACCGAGCGCAAGCTCAGCTGCGTCCGCAGACGCCACCAGGCCTCGCGCAGGGTGCGGGGATGGGTGTCCAGCAGGCTTTGGTCGACCTCGCCCCGCACGGGCTCCAGCACAGTGCGAAACACCTGGGCCAAGGCCGTGAGGTTGTCGCCCAAGGCCTGCAGCGCGCGCAAGGATCGCCCGGAAGGCTGAGCCTTTGTCAGGTGCTGAATGGCCGCCTGCATGTCCTCGATGGCCCGCGCGGTGGCGCCATGATGCTGAGGCGTGGTGCGGTGCGCCATGGCCACCGACAGCTTGAGCGCCTGGTCGCCCGTCAAGGCCAGCACGCGCTGACAGCGGTACAGCGCATCACTGTGAAAGAAGGCATCGGCCAGCCACTCGTAGTGTTCGTGCGAGGAGCTGGCGCGTTCATGGATGTCCTGCGCGGCCAGGTACTGATGCAGGGCCGCTTGCAGCCAGGCAGGCGGGCGCCCCTTGCCCAGTCGGCTGAAAATGGCCTCTTTCGTCACGCCCAGGCTTTCCACCACCCGCCCGTTGTGCAGGGCCAGGGCCATGCGGCGCTGCGCGCGGTCGGCATCGCGCACCGGCTCCAGCAACTGCGCTTTCAAATGCAGGTACTCGCCCAGCAGCGCGTACAACTGCGACAAACGGTGGCGCACGGGTGGTTGTGGCAGTAGCGCGGCCCACCCCACCGATACCACGCCGTACCAGGCCGCCCCGGCGAGCATCAAGGGCGTCGCGTCCCAGGCATGCAACCGACTGGTGCGCGCCGACATGGCCACGTAGATGAACAGGATGAGCGATCCGAAGGCAATGGCGCGATAGCGCTCACTGAGCGCCCCCAGCATCGTCAGACCAAACGCCGACAAGGCGAGCACCGTCATCAAGAGGACGGGCCAGGGCAAGGTGAACCACACGGCCCAGGCCATCACCGCAAACGCACTCAAGGCCATCAACTGCGCTCGCAGGCGGCCACGCCAGTTGTCGTCGGTCTCGGTCAGGGCGCTGGCAATCACGCCCAGCAGCACGGGCATCAACGCGTCCTGCCGGCCGGCCCACCAGCCCACAGCCAGCACGCAGGTCAGCGCCAGCAAGGCCCGTGCGCCGTTCATCGCCCCTTCATGTTGAAGGACGGCGCGCCATCCATCTTTCCAGTGTTCGTCCAATTGCTGCAACCGCCCAGGCACTGCGCCCGTCATCAAACACAAGCATACGACCGGAGCAGGTCCAAACGAAAAACCCCGCCGAAGCGGGGTAGGTCAAGCGTTGCGGCAGATCAATCCTGGCGCGCGCGACGACGGGACACATAAGCGCCCCCCATCAAGGCCGCACCCAGCAAGGCCAGAGAAGCAGGCTCCGACACCTCGGTGGTGACGGTGGTGGTGGCCACGCTGCAGTTGCTGCAGATCCACAAGGTTTCGGCACTGCCGTTGTTGTTGGCCGTGCGAATGTCCAGGGACAAAACCCAGTCTGCGCTGGTCGTGGGGGCAAAGATGAAATCGTTCAAGGCCTGGCTGTAGGCGGCGTTGTCGGCATTGGCGCTGCCGATGTTGCCGTTCACGTAGTAGCCATTCTGCGCTTCACACGTCGCCGACGTACCGCCCCCCAGATTGAACGCGGCACCGGTGGTCTTGTTCACGCAATAGCCGGTGAACACGGTGACATACGGAGACGAGAGATCAAATGGGCCCGTGGGCGCCAAGGGTGAAGAGGTCGTGCACCCCGCAGCCGAGGAGCTGTTCAACTCAAAACAACCCTGCTGCGACGTGCCATCGGCCGACAGCACACGTGCCTGGCCCCAGATCTGCAACCACTGGCTCGCCCCATCGCCCTCTTGCGCGTTGTCGAAGATGAACACCAGGTCGTTGTTCCCCAGATAACCACGCAGCGCCGAAATCTTGATGTCCCACTTGCCTGGTTGATCGCCCGTGAACGTGGGGGTCGGCTCGGGCGAGACGGCGGAACCCATCAGAAGGGTCGAACTCTGCTGGCCGCTGGGAGATGTAAACGCATTGTCCGCAGGAGCCCCATTTGCCAAGGGTTCAGGTTGGTTGGACGTCTGGGGTTTGCCATTCTCGCCCGTCAGCACCGTGAGCTGCGTCTTGGTGAAACCCGCATTCGATGCGATCGGAAATGGCCCACCCGGCAGGCAACGCGGGTCGAGCCCCGCGGCACACTGCTGCAACAGATCGAGTGAGTACACCGCGAAATCGCCGTACTGAACCGTGGACATCACGTTCGAGCTGGGCAACAGAACGGCATGGGCCGGCACTGCGCCGATCAAAGCACCCGTGGCGGCAAGGCCTGCCCAAAAACTTCTTGGAGGGAATGTCGTCATGATGGGTACTGCCTAAAAACTACAAGATGCCTCTCTCGAAGCACTATCTGTGCCAGAAATCAATACGCCATATGAAACAATAACTTACAGGTTGAGCGGTGAGAAACCCTTCCACTGTCCGACGTCAACTGTAAAAAGTTTCGACAATCTCGCTCCCGATGTCATTTCACATCATGAATTTCTTACGTCGACTGGTCGTGTTGGGCGCCTTCCTGCTGAGCGCCTGCACGGCGGCCCCCTCTGTCACGCCGGACCCCGCACGCCCTCACCACCGACCCGACGGCTTCGTCAACAGCGACCCGCAGGTACAGATCGGGCAGTTCCCTTGGTACGAGATCCTGTGGCGACGCCTACGAGGTGACTTCCAACCCCTGAGCCCACCGGAGGGCGGTTACGCCGCGTTCGCCGAACATTGGCGCACCCAGGTCGACCTCGCGCTGATCGGGCGTCGCCATGAGCAGCCGGTGCTGACCTGGCTCGGGCACGCCGGCATGTTGCTGCAAGTGGGCGGCCGCAACATCCTCATCGATCCCCACCTGGGCGAGTTCGCCGGCCCTCATGCGTGGCTGTCGGCCGAACGACGTGTGCCGCCGCCCCTGAGCGTGGCACAACTGCCTCCCATCGACCTGGTGCTGATCTCGCACAGCCACTACGACCACCTGGACGCAGCGACGGTGCATGCCCTGGCTGCGCGCCCTCACCCGCCACGCTGGCTGGTACCACTGGGCTTGAAAGCCTGGTTTGACGACGAGGGCATCACCCGCGTGCAGGAGTTGGACTGGTGGCAGAGCCAGGCCGAGGGGCCACTGACCATCCACCTCACCCCTTCGCAGCATTGGAGCAAGCGCACCGCGTTCGACACCAACCGGTCGCTGTGGGGAGGCTTTGCCGTTCACTGGCAACGCACCGGGCAGCCGCAACCGTGGCGCTTTCTGTATACCGGCGACACTGGCTACTCACGCGACTTTGCCGAGATCCGCCGCCGCCTGGGCCCGGTCGATTTTCTGGGCGTGCCCGTAGGCGCCTACCTACCGCGCGACTTCATGCGTGCGCAGCACACCAACCCGGACGATGCTGTGCAGATCCTGCTGGACCTGGAGGCACGCGAGGCCATCGGCCTGCACTGGGGCACCTTCGAGCTGACGCAAGAACCCTTCGACCAGCCCCCCAAGGACCTGGCAACGGCGCTGCAACTGCGGCAACTTGCACCAGATCGCATCCGACTGTTCAAACATGGCGAGAGCCGCCGTCTGAGCACAAAAAAGCCCCAGTGATCAGAACCACTGAGGCTTTTGAATGATTTGGTCGGGGTGAGAGGATTCGAACCTCCGGCCTCTACGTCCCGAACGTAGCGCTCTACCAGGCTAAGCTACACCCCGATTCAGATTGCGACTGCCAACCCATCAGGAAGAACGGTGAATCGAATCGAGCGACAATTCTAGCAGAGCTTCACGCCACGCCGAAGGCGGCAAGGCGGCCAGACACTTTTTCGCCACGTCCACCTGGGCCTGCGCGGCCTCACGGGTCACCTGCAGCGCCCCGGTCGCTTTCACCACCTCGACGATGTCGGGCATGCGCTCCACTTCGCCGTGGATGATGGCGTTGCGGATCATCTCGCGCTGCTCGGGCGTGCCACGCGACATGGCCGCCAGCAGCGGCAAGGTGGGCTTGCCTTCACGCAGGTCGTCGCCGATGTTCTTGCCCAGCTCGGCCGTGGTGCCTTCGTAGTCCAGCAGATCGTCGATCAGCTGGAAGGCGGTGCCCAGCGCACGGCCATAGGCGGCGCAGGCCTCTTCCACCTCTGGCGAGGCGTCGCTGATCAAGGCACCCAGGCGGGTGCTGGCCTCGAACAGCTTGGCGGTCTTGTATTCGATCACGCGCAGGTAGTCGTCCACCGAGATGTCAGGGTCGTGCATGTTGACCAACTGCAGCACCTCGCCTTCGGCGATCACATTGGTCGCCTCGGCCAGCACTTCCATCACGCGCATGCGACCGGTCGAGACCATCATCTGGAAGGAGCGCGAATACAGGAAGTCGCCCACCAGCACGCTGGCGGCATTGCCGAACATGGCATTGGCCGTCTGGCGGCCGCGGCGCAGGTCGGACTCGTCCACCACATCGTCGTGCAGCAGGGTCGAGGTGTGGATGAACTCCACCACTGCCGCCAGCTCGTGCATCTGCGAGCTGTTGCAGCCCAGGGCGCGCGCCACCAGCAACAGCACCATCGGGCGCACCCGCTTGCCACCCGCGTTGACGATGTAGTGCGAGATCTGGTTGACCAGCGCGACCTGCGAAGACAGGCGGCGGTGGATGACCTGATCGACCTCGGCCATGTCGGGCGCGGCGAGGGAACGGTAGCTGGCGGGGGAAGTAGAGGTGCTCACGCGGGGTTGCAGACGAAACGCCCTGTCACGGGCAGACCCGCGATTATAGGAAGGGCCGGGGGTTCCCCGGCACCGATATTCCACAGGACAATACAAGGGCACCCGGCTTTTTCTCCTCAGGTTTGCCCATGTCCGCCACCCACGCTTCCGACGCACCCACCACCCTGCCAGAGGTCGAGCTGCGCCTCGCCATCATCGGCGCCGGCCCGGCGGGGCTGAGCCTGGCCCTGCAGGCCGCTCGCGCGCTGCCCACCGCGCGCATCACGGTGTTCGATGCTCGCCCTGCCGACAAGGACGTGCGCGCTGACGCCCGTACCCTGGCCCTGTCACAAGGCACCGTGCAGGAGTTGCACCGCATGGGCATCTGGGACGCCATCGAAGCCAGCGGCCACAGTGCCCCGATCAAGGCGGTTCATGTGTCACAGCAGCAGCCCACGGTGTTGTGGCCGGGGTCGCAGCAACCCGCCGTGCGCATCAGCGCACAGGAGCAAGGCGTGCCCCAACTGGGTGCCGTGGTGAGCTATGGCACCCTGGTCGCACCGCTGCAGGCCACGTGGCTCAAGGCCGTCAGTGCCGACGAGCACCGCCTGGCCATGCGCTTTGACACCCCGGTGCGCGGCTTCAAGCCCCTGCCCCAGGGCGTGGAAATCGACGCCGACATCGCCGAATCGTTTGACCTGGCCATCGTGGCCGAGGGCGGCGTGTTCGCCGACCAACCCAAGCTGCACTGGCCCGAGGGCGTGAGCCGGGACTACGAACAGACCGCCTGGGTGGGCCAGGTGCTGTTGGACGATGCCAGCGCGCCGGGCGTGGCGTATGAACGCTTCACCCCGTCGGGCCCAGCCGCCTTGCTGCCCCTGCCCCCAGGCCAGGTGCAAGTCGGTGGCCCCATCGGCCGGCGTGCCGCGCTGGTGTGGTGCGTGCAGCAAGGCGACGACCCCGTGCGCGAACTCAACGACGCCCAGCGCCTCACCCTGCTCAACACGATCTTCCATGACGAGGTGGGCCCCCTTCGGCAGGTCTCGCCGCTCAAGGCCTTCCCGCTGGGCCTCAATGCCCATCGCCGCCTGGTCAGCGACGGCCAGGTGGTGCGCATTGGCAATGCCGCGCAAACCCTGCACCCCGTGGCCGGCCAGGGCTTCAACCTGGGCATGCGCGATGTGCACGAATTGCTGGCAGCCCTGAAAGACCAGGCCTGGTCCACCGTGGATGACGACGACGCGCGCCAGATGAAAGTGCAGCGGGCCCTGCGCCGCTTCGAGCGCCGCCGTCAGCCCGACCGGCTGGCCCTGGTGGCCTCCACCGACTTCCTGGCCCGCAGCTTCACCTGGCCCACGCCCATCCTGGCCACCGTGCGCGGCCTGGGCCTGGGTGCTGTGCAAACGCTGGGTCCGGTCAAGCGCCTGCTGGCACGCACCATGATGTTTGGCGTTCGCTGAAGCCTCAGCCTTGCCTGTCACCCTCTGAGGAGCCGGCCTTCACTGCCAGGCTGGCATCGCAACCACTGCCTGCCGAGATCACCCTGCGCACCCAACGCAGGGCCAGGGCACGCACGGGTCGCTGCCACAACGGCAACGCGGACGCGGTTGCACCGGCCTGCCCGGCACCGGCCGACAACATCAGCCCACAGTGATAGCGCCCTGCCGCGTCCGACCACACCAGGGCCGTACACGCGCCGCTGCGCCTTCGGCTGACCAGCATCCCCACCGGACAAGGCGCAACCAGGCAGCACACCCCACACCCATTGCACGGCGCGCCTTCGGGCGGTTTGACGGGGGCGTCAGGGTGAATGTGAATGACCTGGTGCATGGTGAGCAGAGTTTGCGACAATCTTGCCTTATGAACACCGCGACCACCCCCTCCGCCCTTGACCTGCCGGTCGACCAGTACATGACGGCCGTGGGTCAGGCTGCCCGCGCTGCCGCCACCACGATGGCCGCAGCCAGCACCGCCGCCAAGAACAACGCCTTGCTGGCCCTGGCCGCACAGATCCGCACGCATGCGGGCGAACTGAAAGCGCGCAACGAGGCCGATGTGATGGCCGCCGAGCGCCACGGCTTGGCCGCCCCCATGGTCGATCGCCTGCGCCTGACCGACAAGGTCATCGAGACCATGGCCGAGAGCTGCGAACAGGTCGCCGCCCTGCCCGACCCGACCGGCGAGATCACCAATGTGCGCCGCCGCCCTACCGGCATCAGCGTGGGCCAGATGCGCGTGCCCAT
Organism: Burkholderiales bacterium RIFCSPHIGHO2_12_FULL_63_20; assembly: GCA_001770775.1. GTDB lineage: Bacteria > Pseudomonadota > Gammaproteobacteria > Burkholderiales > Burkholderiaceae_C > Aquabacterium. The sequence goes on along the minus strand of MESA01000023.1, from coordinate 41,535 downwards.
CGGCGTGTTCGGCATGATCTACGAGAGTCGCCCCAACGTCACCATCGAAGCCGCCTCGCTGGCCATCAAGAGTGGCAACGCCTGCGTGCTGCGCGGCGGCTCGGAAGCCATCCACTCCAACCTGGCGCTGTGGAAACTGGTGCAAGCCGCGCTCACCCAGGCCGGCCTGCCCGCCACCGCCGTGCAACTGGTGCAGACCACCGACCGCGCCGCCGTGGGCCAGCTCATCACCATGCCGCAGTACGTGGACGTGATCATCCCGCGCGGTGGCAAGGGCCTGATCGAGCGCATCAGCTTGGAGGCCCGCGTGCCCGTCATCAAGCACCTGGACGGCAACTGCCACACCTATGTGGACAGCGAGGTGGACCTGGATCTGGCCGTCAAGGTGACCGACAACGCCAAGACGCAGAAGTACAGCCCCTGCAACGCGACCGAGTCGCTGCTGGTGCACGTCAAGCAGGCCGAATCCTTCCTGCCCAAGATCGGCGCCGTGTTTGCCGCCAAGGGTGTGGAGATGCGCTGCGATCTGCGCGCCAAGTCCGTGCTCGGCAAGGTGGACGGCGCCAAGGTGGTGGACGCCACCGAGCAGGATTGGTACGAGGAATACCTGGCGCCGGTGATCGCGGTGAAGGTGGTCGACTCGCTGGACGAGGCCATGGCCCACATCAACCAGTACGGCTCGCACCACACCGATGCCATCCTGACGACCAACCACCCCAACGCCATGCGCTTCCTGCGCGAAGTGGATTCGGCCAGCGTGATGATCAACGCCTCGACCCGCTTTGCCGACGGCTTCGAATACGGCCTGGGCGCCGAAATCGGCATCAGCACCGACAAGTTCCACGCGCGTGGACCTGTCGGCCTGGAAGGCCTGACCTCGCTGAAATACGTGGTGCTGGGCCAGGGTGAAGTGCGCGGCTGATCTGCCCCTTACCCTGAGCTGAAGCGAGCCCGGCGCCCTGCCGGGCTCTTTGTTTTGAAGACGCTGTGATGCTCGACCTCACCCTCTCCAACGTCAGCCTGATGCTGCTGGCCTCGGCCGGTGCCGGGCTGGTGGACGCCATCGTGGGCGGCGGCGGGCTCATCATCGTGCCCTCGCTGTTCGGCCTGTTTCCAAATGCGGTGCCGGCGACGCTGCTGGGCACCAACAAGGCCGCGTCCATCTGGGGTACGGGCTGGGCCGCGCTGCAGTACGCCCGGCGGGTGAAGCTGCCGTCGACCCGCTTGATGGGCGCCATCGTCGCCGCCATGCTGGGGGGCTTGCTCGGTGCCTGGCTGGCCACCTTGATCCCGGCCACGCGCTTTCGGGTGGCGCTGCCCTGGGTGCTGGCCGCCGTGTGGGCCTACACCCTGTGGCGCAAGGACCTGGGGCACCACCATGCACCGCACTGGTCGGCGCGCACCGAAACCCTGATCGCCACAGCCATCGGCGGGCTGATCGGCTTTTACGATGGTGTGTTCGGCCCCGGCACCGGCAGCTTTTTCGTGTTCGCGCTGGTGCGCCTGCTGGGTTGGGACTTCCTGCATGCCAGCGCGGCGGCCAAGCGGCTGAACTTCGCGACCAATGTCGCCGCCCTGGCCTGGTTCATTCCGCATGGGCATGTGGTGTGGGCACTGGCCCTGCCCATGGCCGTGGCCAATGTGGCGGGCAGCGCGGTGGGCACCCACCTGGCGCTCAAGCACGGCGCCGGTTTTGTCCGCTTGGCCTTCCTGCTGGTGGTCGGCGCGCTCATCCTGAAGACCGGGCTGGATGCCTGGGAGTTGCTGTGAGCCCGCCCTGGGCTGGGGTCACAGCACCTGGTGTTTGGCAAAAGCTATCAAAAACATCAAATTAGTTGAATGGACCAATGGTGCGCAAGCCGGAATAATGAGAACCATTCTCAAACAAGAACCCGTCCAGCAAAGGAGTCCACCATGGCCAAATCCGCAACCTTCGGCGTGATGCACGTGATCACCGCCTTCAGCGTGACCTACGCCATGACGGGCAGCCTCACCGTGGCCGGCGTCGTCACCTTGGTCGAGCCCATCGTCAACACGGTGATGCACTACTTCTTCGACAAGTACTGGGATCACCCCCGGGCCCAGGCCACCCGCCAGGCCATCGCCCGCGTGGCGCAGCAGGCGGTGCCGCACACCCCGCACCGAACGCGCCAACAAGAAGGCCCCGAAGCGGGTCGCGCCGTCGGGGCCTGATGGGTGGTCAGTGGTCGAACTTACTTTTCCACGAAAGCGCGCTCGATCACGTAGTCGCCCGGCACGCCTTGCGAGGGCGAGATCTGGAAGCCACGGGCATCCAGGATCTTGCACAGGTCGGCCAGCATGGAGGGGCTGCCACACATCATTGCGCGGTCGGTGGCCGGGTTCAGCGGCTGCAGGCCCAGGTCGGCAGCCATCTTGCCGTTTTCGATCAGGTCGGTCAGGCGGCCTTGGTTACGGAAGGGCTCACGCGTCACCAGTGGGTAGTAAACCAGCTTGTCGCGGATCAGCTCGCCCAGCAGTTCGTGGTCAGGCAACTCCTGGCTGATGTAGTCGTGATAGGCCAGTTCAGACACCGTGCGCACGCCGTGCACCAGGATCACCTTCTCGAACTTCTCGTAGGTGTAGGGGTCCTGGATGATGCTCATGAACGGGGCCAGACCGGTACCGGTGCCGAACAGGTACAGGTTCATCGCGGGCTTGAGGTCGTCTACCACCAGAGTGCCCACGGCCTTGCGGCTCACCATCACCTTGTCGCCCACCTGCAGGTGCTGCAGGCGCGAGGTCAAGGGGCCGTCCTGCACCTTGATGGACAGGAACTCCAGATGCTCTTCGTAGTTGGCGCTGGCGATCGAGTAGGCGCGCATCAAGGGCTTGCCGTTCACCTCCAGGCCGATCATCACGAAATGGCCGCTGGCAAAACGCAGCGCCGGGTCGCGGGTGGTCTTGAAGCTGAACAGCGTGTCGTTCCAGTGGTGAACGTAGGTGACGGTCTCTTGATTGAACGCGGCCATGTTGGATGATCCTGACGAAAACCCTGAATTGTCCCTCAGATCGCCACGCAGGCGTCATCCGACCCCGCGCTTTTGGGGCCTTTGCGCTGGCATAAGCTATGCTCAAAAAGTCATAAAAAACATTGTTTTGCACCGTCATGTCACAGGATCCGCGCACTGCACTGGTTGTTTTCTCCGGAGGACAGGACTCCACCGCCTGCCTGGCCTGGGCCTTGTCGCGCTACAGCCACGTCGAAACCATCGGTTTTGACTATGGTCAGCGGCACAAGGTCGAGCTCGATTGCCGTGGCCGCATCCGCACCGAGCTGGCGCACGCCTTTCCCGCTTGGGCGTCGCGCCTGGGAGAGGACCACCTGCTCGACCTGGGCCTGCTGGGCCAGATCTCGGACACGGCGCTGACCGAATCGCGCGCCATCGAGATGCAGGCCAACGGGCTGCCCAACACCTTCGTGCCCGGGCGCAACCTGCTGTTCCTGAACTTCGCGGCCGCGCTGGCCTACCGCCGTGGCGCTTCGGTGCTGGTGGGCGGCATGTGCGAGACCGACTACTCCGGCTACCCCGACTGCCGAGACAACACGCTCAAGGCCTTGCAGGTGGCCATCAGCCTGGGTCTGGACAGCCCCATGACCATCGAAACCCCCCTGATGTGGTTGACCAAGGCGCAAACCTGGGCGCTCAGTGAGACACTGGGAGGTCAGGCCCTCAACGAGCTGATCATCGAACACACGCACACCTGCTACCTGGGCGACCGCAGCCAGCGGCACGCCTGGGGGTATGGCTGCGGGCACTGCCCGGCTTGTGAGCTGCGTCGTGAGGGCTTCACACAATACCAACGCGATAAAGGGAATGCATGAGCACCACACAGATCATCTTGCTGGCCTTGGGCGCCGTTCTGCTGTTCTGGGTCGTCGGGGCCTACAACCGCATGGTGCGCATGCGCAACGAGATCGGTAACGCCTTTGCGCAGATCGATGTGCAGCTCAAGCGCCGTCATGACCTGATCCCCAATCTGGTCGAAGTGGCGCGCAAGTATCTGGAACACGAACGCGAGACCCTGGAGCGCGTGACCGCGGCACGGGCGCAGGCCATGGCCGCCACCGACATGGTCAAGTCCCACCCGAACCAGAGCGGCCCGATCAAGAGCCTGGGCTTGGCCGAAGGGGTGTTGGGCAGTGCCTTGGCGCGTTTTCAGGCCGTGGTCGAGTCGTATCCCGAGCTCAAGGCCGATCAGCAAATGGCCGACCTGCGCGAAGAGCTGATCCACACCGAAAACAAGGTGTCCTTCTCGCGCCAGCTGTTCAACGACGTCACGCTGGACTACAACAACGCCATCCACCAGTTCCCCACGAACCTGCTGGCCGGGCTGTTCAGCTTCCAGACGGCGGAGATGCTGCAATCGACCTGCTCCGAGGCCGAACGCGCCCCGGTCAAAGTCAGCTTCTGACCGCAGGGGGCCATGCGCTTTCGTCAGCACCAAGGGGCCGCCCAGGCACGCACCGTCCAGCTCATGCTGTGGTTCGGTGTGCTGGTGGTCGCGCTCACCCTGGCCATCAACCTGTTGCTGGCCCTGGTCTACAAGCTGGTGGTGCCGACGGGCTTCGGCTTTCCGAACCTGTTTTTCGAAACCAACACGGCGGTGGTCGTGTTGTTCGTGGTGGGCGGGGCCATCGTTGAAACCCAGCGCCTGCGGGCGGGCGGGGGCGCGCGGGTGGCGCACTGGCTGGGCGGCGTCGAGATCACCGATCCGGATGACGCACTGGAGCGGCGCCTGCTCAATGTGGTCGATGAGATGGCCATTGCCAGCGCGCAACCCGTGCCCCGCGTGTTCGTGATGCGCCGCGAAGACGCCATCAATGGCTTCGTGGCTGGCTGGAGTGCCGACGACCTCGCCCTGACGGTGACGCGCGGCGCCCTGGAACGCCTCAACCGCGCCGAACTGCAGGGCCTGGTGGCGCACGAGTTTGGCCACATCAAGGAAGACGATCTGCCCTTGAGCATGCGGATGCTGGCCCTGGTGTGGGGCCTGTCGCTCATCCACGGTTACGGCCAGACCCTGATGCGCCCCAACCAGGACGGCCAGGTCAACCCGCTGGCCTGGCTGGTGGGCCTGGTGCTGACGGCGGCAGGATGGATGGGGTGGCTGGCTGGTCGCATCCTGCAAGCGGCCATCTCGCGGCAGCGCGAGTTTCTGGCCGATGCCAGCGCCATCCAGTTCACTCGCACGCGCGACGGTCTGGGCAATGTGCTGCGCAAAATCTGGCACGACCAGAAGTTGCTGGCCGGCCGCATGGAACACCCCGCGGCCGAAATGGTGGCCGCCATGCTCCTGCACGAACCCGGCCAGACCCATCTGTTGGCATGCCACCCACGCTTGAGCGAGCGCATCCGGCGCGTGTGCGGCACCGTGTTGCCGCCCCTGCCGGCGCGCCTCTTGCGGGAACAGGTGTCCGAGCCACGCAGACCGCGCGCCGGCACCTTGCCAGAGGGCGCACTGGCCGCCGTGGCCCACGAGGGCCTGGCTTTGGCGGGCACCACACCGGGAGGGGCGCTGCCCAGCGTCCAGCACGACCTGATCCAGGCGCACAGCGAGGGGTGGACCGCCCGCCTGCACGCCGACCGGGAAGGCTTGTCACGACTGCAACGCTTGCAGGGCCCGAACGAGCAGCGTTTGCTGCTGCTGGCTCTGATGATGGACCCGGCCAATGCCCGGGAGCGTCGATGGTGGGATGCGCGCTGTCAGGAGTTGACTCACGGCGCCCGCATTCTGGAAGACGTTCAGGCCCTGCTACCCCAGCACCGCATGCCGGAGTTCGAGCGCGTGACCGGACAACTGGCCAGCGCCCCGATCGCGTTGCGGCGCCAGGTGGTGCACGACGCGCGCGACCTGCTGCGCGCCGACGGCCGCATCAGCCCACGTGATCGCCTGTGGTGGCTGGCCCTGCGCCATCGGCTCAACGGTCAGCCGGGTGGGGCAACCTTGATCCTGCCGGTCACACATCACCACGCTGACATCGCCGACCTGCCCGTGGCTGAGCGCGCGCACGTGGCAGCGCTGAGCGTCTATCTGGCCCGCTTCATCCCGATGCCGGAACGTGAGGATGGCGTTCACCCCGCTTCACAAGTCTGGTACGACCAGGTCATGCAGCGCTGCGGCGAAGACACGACGGATGCCGTGATGCCCCCGCCCCCGGATGCGGATGGCCTGGTGCATGCCTTGTCGGCGGTGCAGGAATTGAGTTGGGTGCTGCGCGCCATTTTGGTGAAGGCCTGGGTGGAAGAAGCGTTCAACCACAGCCCTCAGGGCTTGCTCACCGACGACACCGCCGATGCTTTGCGCATGTGTGCGTGCCTGCTGGACACGCCTTTGCCTCCGATGCTGGAGGCGCACTACCGCGCCACTCGCTGAGCAGCGCGGTAGACCGACCGATCAGGCGATCAGCCCTTGGTGAGACCCAACAGAGCATTGCGCAGGTCGGGCGGAGCGCCCTCGCCGATGTACATGCGCATGTAGATCTGGTAGGCCAGCTTGTCGCTGATCACCAGTTGCTTGCCGTCGGCCTCGTTGAGCGAACGGCCGTTGTGGGTGGCCAACCAACCGCGACCAGGTACCCAGTCCAGGTTGACCACGTCGCCCTTGACCACTTCCTTCACGTTCGCGTAAGCGGCCCCGATCTGCCCGATGGGGCCGATCAGACGCTTGAACTCTTCGTCGGTGGCGTGATCCTTGAAGTCAGCCAGGAAGATACGTGTGATGGTGGACGAGGTAAAGCGGCGCAGGATGTTGAGCTGAATGCGACGCACACCGTCGAGCTTGTAGATGGCATCGGCCGACGACATCTTCTCGGGCAGGTACAAGGCCGTGACGTCGGCCTTGAAGTAGCCGCGCTTGCGCACACCTGCGCCGTTAAGCACCAGTTTCTGGCCATAGGCCGTCACAGTCGGGGCCAGATCGACCCCTTCCAACTCGATGGCCTGCGCCATGGCGGGTGCAGCCCAGGGCAGGAGCGTCGATGCCGCCGCGCCCAGCGTCAACTGGCGACGCAAGGTGTTGATGGCTTCGGGCTTTTGACGTTCGTCATGCATGGTCATACCTCCAAACAGAAAGGGGGCAGGATCACAGGGGCTTGGAAATGGTCAGCCAGAAAGCCTGACCTTCGGTGCGGTTCCTGGCACCGAATTCCTTCATGAACTTGCCTTCGATCAGCATTTCGCCGCCGTTCATCAGCCATGCCACAGCGGGGCCGATGGCGTTGACGCTGGCTTTGCTACCGCCTTGTGCATTGATGGACGCCTGGACTGTGGCGTTCTTCGATGTGTCGTCTTGAAGTTGACGCACAAAGTAGCCTTGCACACCCACGCGGATGTCCTCTGACACGAAGGCCATGGCCTGCCAGTCAAAGTTGAAGATGTTGCCGCTGCGGTACTCGGTATCCTTGTTGCGGGTGTTGAAAGACATCACCGCACGACCACCGAGGTCCCAGCCATCGCCGATGAAGGCGTACTGCACGGACGGGCGGAAGGTGTAGTAGTCACCGAAACCGGTATTCACGCGCTGGTTCGCCTTGAAATCACCCAACGGCATGATGACGGTCGGAGCGAAAAGGACAGACTGGTGGTCACCAATCTCCCAATGCATGACGGGAGAGATTTCCAGGTCGGCAATGCCAGTCTCAGAACCGCTCATGCCGGCAGCAGTCTGATTCAACCCACCCACCAACAAGGGGTTGCCAGAGTAAGGCGCAGGGACCGTCAAGCCAAAATCCGCCTTGCGTTTGACAATGGGCAGCATGGCCGTCACGCCCACATGCGCGCCCAGCAGACGATGGCCACTGATGTAGGTCAGACGGGGCAGGATGGCATAAGTATCGGCATCGATGGCGACCTTGGCATTCAAGCCTGGGACGGGCGTTGGCGCAGTCAACTGCTTCCCATCATTCCCTTTGATCTTGCTGGCGTGGTACGCCACCATCGGGGCCTGGAAATACAGGCCCGGCACGACCGGCGTGGTCATGTCGCTGCCGCCAATGCCGGCCGAGTAACGCTGGTTGCCATTTTCAGCAGCCATGGCGCTGGTGGCTGCTGCCAAGGCCAGCACCACTGCAGACACCTTCAGAGGGGAACGTTGGATCGAGAGGGAAGAACGGGGCATGAAGTGACTCCTTGATGCGCGGGGACAGGCGGTAAGCCGCTGCAGGTTGAATGCTCAAACCCTTGCTTGCGGGATGAGCCAACTTTGCCTTGAGAACTTACGTTCGGGCACAATACCTGCTGCCTCGGCGCAACAAAAAATCACGGTTTTGCGCGAACTTGTGACAATTTCGCACCGGATGAAGGGTAAACCCTCGTCGGGTTATTCGCCTTCGCCAAACTTGTCGTTGATCAGCGCCAACAGGGCCTTCATGGCATCCTCTTCACGAGGGCCATCGCACTCGATTTCCACGGTGCTGCCCAGGCCTGCGGCCAGCATCATCACGCCCATGATGCTTTTGGCATTGACGCGCCGCTCGTTGCGGCTCATGAACACTTCACAAGGAAAGCTGCTGGCCAGTTTGGTGAGTTTGGCCGAGGCGCGGGCATGCAGGCCCAGCTTATTGCTGATGTTGGCGGTGGTCTTGATCATGGCTGGTAGGTTGGCTGGCCTGGTTTTGCGGCCGACTGGAGGCAATCTGCATGACGCCCTGTGTGCCCCCGGCCAGCGCACGCGTCACCACGGTGTCCAGGGGTTCGCTGGCGTAGTTCAGCGCACGCCAGAGCATGGGCACGTTGACCCCGGTGATCACCTTCACGTGCTGGCCGTCGGCCAGACGTTGCACGGTGTTGCAGGGCGTGGCGCCAAACACGTCCGTGAGGATCAGGGCCTCGCCACGCGGGTCGGCGTCCTGCGCCAGGCTCAACAGCACGCGCGCCTGTGCTTCGAGCTCGTCGCAAGGCAGGTTGGGCGGGACGTCGAGCGCTTGCAGGTGCTGCACCAACTCGGGAAAACAATGCCCGGCGGCCAGCTTCAAGGCTGAAGCCAGGGGGGCGTGCGCGATGATGAACAGGCCGGGCATGAGGTGGATGTGAAGGGGTCAGGCAGGGAACTGGAATCCGTCCCGGAAGGACGACTCCGCATCTTGCGCTGCACCAGAGGGTTCTGTCCCCACCGAACCCATGGGACGGGACACCGAGGCCTGAAAAATCTGCAGGCCGTGGGCAAAATGCCACGCTGTGACGCCCATCTCCAGCGGCCGCCCCCAGGCATCGACACGTCGAGCCTGGAAACGCCAGCCCTGCGCCTGGGGTTGCGGCGTCATGCCACGGACTTGTACCGCGCCCAGTGGCACCGCCCCGACCGGGGTCTGACTCCCCGCGAGCTGACTGGCGGCTTGCAGGTTGTCCTGCATGACGCGGGCCAGCGCGGTCAAGGTGGGGCCCACCTGGGTCACATCCTGCACTTGCACCTGGCTGAGCGCCCAGGTCACGTCACCGGTCTGACAGGACCACATCTGCATGACCAGGGGCTGGGCCGCGCTGGGCAGGGTCACGGTGCGGGTCACATGATCCGGTCGGCAGGGGAACAGGGCCTGCAGACCCGGGGCCTCGGGAGGGCGCACCTCGCGCCAGTCCAGGGCGGGCGAGCAGGCGGTCAAGGTGGTCAAGGCGCCCAAACCGATGAACCGGCGGATGCGCGCACCGCGCCAGCCTGCACGCGACGCGCTCGAATGCCCAACCGACATCTGGCGGACCATCAGGCGGCCGGGCGGGACAGCAACTGCCCCAAGAGCTTGTGCATGGCATCGAAGTCGGGCTCGCCCACGTAGCGTTTGACGACCTTGCCCTCGCGGTCGATCACCAGGGTGGTGGGCGTGAGCTGCACGTCGCCAAAGGCCTTGGCCAGGCTGCCATCGTGGTCAATGGCCACGCGGAACGGCAACTGACGGGTCTGCGCAAACTGCATGACGTAGGCCGGTGGGTCGTAGGACATGGCCACGGCCAGGGTTTCCAGCCCCTGCGCCTGAAAGCGCTGATGGGTGGCCACGATTTGCGGCATTTCCTTGACGCAGGTGGTGCAACTGGTGGCCCAGAAGTTGAGCACAGTCACTTTGCCTTTGAACGTGCTTGTGCGATGCTGGCTGCCATCCAGCTGGGTGAAAGGCAGGTCCGGCAGATCGGAGCTGCCCCCCGACAGGCAGGCGCTCAGGAGCACGGGCAGGCCCAGGATCATCAAACGTCGACTCATCGGCATGGGTGTCACCACAGCAAACTCAAAAGGAAACAACATGAAACGTCGCCGTGTATTGTCATCCATGGGCGCCTTCGGCCTGGGGCTCGTCACCCTGCCGACAACAGGGTGGGCCGCCGCGTTCAGCAGCAAGGACGCCACGGCTGCCCTGCGCGCCGCGCTCGACAAGGGAGTCCAGGTGGCGGTGTCCCAACTGGGCGCCAACAATGGTTTTCTGAACAACGACAAGGTGCGCATCGGTCTGCCCTCTCCGCTGGACCAAGCGGCGCCCGTGCTGCAGGCCATGGGGCGCGGCCAGCAACTACAGCAGTTGACCGAGTCCATGAACCACGCGGCGGAACAGGCCGTGTCACTGGCTCGCCCGCTCTTGAGCAAGGCCATCAAGGACATGAGCGTGCAGGACGCCGCCGGCATCCTTCAAGGTGGGGACAACGCCGTGACCGAATACTTCGCCCGCAAGACACGTGACCCGCTCACAGCCCAGTTCCAGCCCATCGTCAACCGATCACTGGAAAAGCTGTCGGTGACCCAGCGTTACAACGATCTGGCCGGCAAGGCCAGCCGGTTTGGTTTGTTGCAAGGCCAGGGGGGAACGCTGCAGGATCACGTCACCAACAAGGCACTGGACGCCCTGTTCATGGTGATCGGCGAAGAAGAACGCAAGATCCGCCAGGACCCGGTGGGCACAGGCAGCGCCTTGCTCAAGAAGGTTTTCGGGGCGTTGTGATCTCGGCCGGTTTCTGGCCACGCTCCAGCTTTTCCACGTTGGGGTCGGCCCAGGAACCGGTGACCATGAATTCCTGCGTACCGGCATCGGCCACCTGTTTACGCAGCAGGTACTGCGCAATGAAGGTGCCGATGCCGATGACCGGGTTGATGGCAGCGTAGGCCAACGAGGCCGCCTCGGCGTTGATCTGCGGCACCACAAAGACGTGCAGGTTCTGCGTTTCCTTGGCCAGATCCGCCTGCCCCTCCATCAGCACGATGGCCTGAACGCCACGCATGCGCAGGTTGCGGGTGGCGGCCACGCCCTGCGTGACCTTCACATCCCCGTCGATGGCATCAAACGCAAACCCCTGCTGGAACAGGTCGCGGAAATCCAGCGTCAGGCGACGCGGCAAGGACTGCAGGCTCAAGACACCCAGCAGCTTGGCGATGCCCGGGTCGGCCTTGAGGAACTGACCGGCGTTGATCTGGACCTTGATGTCCCCGGACATCGTCAGCGGATCGGGCTCCAGCGGCGAGCCCAGCCAGTTAACCTGCCCGGTGAGCTGCCCTTTGCCGCCGCGCAGGGTCTGAGGCAGACCCAGGCGGGTCAGCAGGGCACCGCTGTCGCGCAGGTCGAGGGTGAAGCCAAAAGCCGAGCGCGGGCGGCCGGGCGTGCCCAGCGCAGCCCAATTGCCCGAGGCGTCCAGCTGCGCCTCTGGCGTGCTCAGACGCAGACGGTTGAGACGCCATTCGGGCAGCGCCGCCCCGCCCGCCATGGGCACCAAGCGGTTGATGGCCTCCACCTCCAGTCGACCCAAGGCCAGGCCACGCCATTCGAACTGGTCGATCTGGATGTCCAACGCGGGCAACTGGGTGGCACCCTCGCTGGCGAGCATCTGCGCGGTCGCCTGGCTCTGCAGGGCCTGCGCCTCGGCATTGGGAATGGACAGGCGAGACAAGCGCGCCGTCACACGGGTGGACGACGGCCCGGCAGCCAGTGGCGCTTTCTCGGGCGCCCACTCGATCTGGCCGGCCACCTGGTCCGCATTGAGTTGCAGGCGCCACACGTTCTGGGCCGGATGGGCCAGGGTGGCCGACACGTCCTTGAGGGTGCGCTGGCGGAGGGTCAGTGCACCGGTCTGGATGCTCACCGTCTCAGGCACGCCGTCGCCGATGTCGGACTGGCTCGCACGCACCGCCGGGCCACGGAAGGCGTCTGCCACCTTCAGCCACGCATCCAGATCCAGGGTGGGACTCGACCAGTGTGCGGCCACCCCACGTGCGGGCAAGGGCGGCATGGCTGCCACCTGCCCTGGCGAGCCCTGCACCAGGCTGATGAGCCCCTGCGTGACCCGGGCTTCGGCAGTGCTCACATCACGGCGCAGTTCCACGCGCACGCGCGGCAAGGCCGCCGGTGTCATGGCCAGGGACTGCGGGTTGCCCACGTCGACCAATATGACATCTCGCTCCCCCCGCTCGCCCTCGGTGCGGTAGGTGACGGTCAGCGGCCACACCGCTGCAGCCGGCTTGGCCAGGGGCGCGGGCAACGCCGCACCGATGCCCTGCAAGGTGGAAGTCACCTGAACCTCGGTGCGCGCCCCGGCGGCCACCGTCACGCTCACCGGGGTCTCGCCCGAGAGGTGCGGCGCAAGTCGCGCCAGGGCCGGGTACTCCTGGGCCTGCTTGAGTCCCTCGGCGGACATGCTGCCACGCGCGCTGAAACGCACCACGCCATCTTGCCCCCGCTTGCCCTGCACCACCATCTCTTGTCCCCAGACGCGGGTGCGCGCCTGCACATCCAGTTGCGTCTCGGTGAGGGCAATGGTGCCGCGCAAAGAGGCAAACGCCGGAATCGAAGGACTCAACCGCAGACTGGCCTGGTCCTTGTCCACCAGGGTCACCAGGCCCTTGACCCGGGTGTCTTCACCCCGGTTCAGCGGGATGTCAAGTGACAACTGCAAGGCGCCCCGGCCACCGCCGCGCGCCTCACTGAGCGCGCCGCCGGTCCACTCACCCACCGGCGAGGTCGCCAGGAAGCGCAGCAGATCGTCCATCGGACCCGCGCCCCGGCCCTGGATGGTCAGATGCGGGTCATCTCCGCCGAGGTCCTCGATCTTGCCCGACACCTCGCTCAGGGCAAAGCGCCCCGTCCCCATGGTGCCCAGCATGCCCCGTGCGTCCTCGATGAGCATGCGCTGGCCCTCGAAGCGCAGCAGCCCCTCCAGTGACGTGAACGCTGGCCAGACGCCCGTTTTCGCATCGGCCGCCAAACCCAACAGCGCGGGAGGCACATAGTCCATGACCACTTGACGGATCGGCACGCGCACCCGGAAGCGCCCGCCCACATCGTCCTTGAACGGAAAGGCATCCAGTGCGCCCTTGACCTCGAAGGTCACCTCTTCGGCATGACCGCTGCGGAACGCCTGGCGCACATAGTCGCGCGTGTCGGGCGGGATGCTCAGGGGCAGATAGCGCCACACGCGGGTGGCCTCTCCGCGCGCCAGTCGACCGTCCATCTCCAGCACCCCCGGCAGCCGCGACAGAGGCTGGCCCTGGGCATTGCGCTCCCCGGCGAAGGCCGTGCGCCAGGTGGCGTCCAAGGTGCCCGCCGCATCGGCATTGGCGAAACTGGCCTGGCTGACGTTCACCGACCAATTCGGCTCGCCGCCAGCCACGCCGCGTCGCGTCCAGTCCACGCGGGCCTTGAGCCGATCCAGAGGGATCCGGGACTCTTCGAACACCCCCGGAAACGCGAGCCATCCTTGCTGTATGGCGACATCGGCACGCCCGCCCACCTCTGTGGCCGTCACCGTGACATCGGCCTGCGCCAAGCCCGGCCTCATCCCATCCGGTGACTCCGCCAAGCCCAGTCCCTGGACGCGCGCCTTGACCCGGTAACGCGCAGGCGCCATCGCCGCCCCGTCCCAACTCAGGTCCAGCCCCGACACGACGCCTTGGGGCGCCAGGTCCTGCAAAGCCTGGCGATGGGCAGGCGCCAAGGGCAAGCGATCGGCCACCCGCGCCAGCAGGGCCAGATCCAGATGCTCGACCTGGGCCTGCCCGCCTTGCGTCTGACGCCAGGCTTTGGACACGTCCACCAAAGGATCGGCCGCATGGCGCCACACCAGGCGCCCCTGGCTGAGGGGCCACGACAGGCCGTCGTTCAGCTCGAAAGCCAGCTGCTCGAACGCCAGCCCGGTCTGGTCGGATCGGTGGTCCAGGCTCAGTCGGCCTGTCAGGCGCCGGAAGCTCAGTGGCGCCAGCTCCGGTGCCAATCGCACATCCACGCCCCGTACGGCGAGCTGCAAGCTCCCCCCAGCCAGTCGCCCGTCTTTCAAGCGCAACGCCGCACGAACGGCCCCCTGCCCGCCCCGCACCTCGACCGGCAGGCTCACATGGCGCTGCAGCGTCTGCACATCCACGTGCGGCAGGTCCAGCACCGCCGATCCGGTCCAGCGCTGCCACTGGCTGGGCCGAGTCAACGACGGCCACCAGCGTTGCCACCACGCGGCCTGCTGATTCAAGGCCCACAAGGGCTGGACCATGTTCATCTCCAGACGCACACGCTGGCCAAACTCGCGTGGCGGCGTGGCCGCCAGCACCAGTTCGTGGTGACGCCGCCCCAGTCCAAGACGGTGACGCAGCGCCAGGTCCACCTGCTGCAGACTCAGCGTGGGGCGCCCTCGCAACTCGTCGGTCCAGCGCACACGGCCCTGGCGAATCTCGATCAAAGACTGCGACAGCACCCAGTCGGCCCCTGCAGACGCCCCAGTGCCGGTCGCAACCTGCGGCGAAACGCTCAAACCCGCCACATGGATCTGCCCAGCAGTATCTCGGCGCACATCGAGATCAGGCTGAACCAACTCCAGTCGGCCCAGTCGCACCTCGCCCGCCCACAGCGCCTGGGGCGACAAGGTGGCCAGCGACACCCGGGCCGACACCTCCGGCAGGGACAAGGCCAACCGGCCCTGCTCGTCCAGCAGTTCGACACGGTGCAGGCTCAGCACCGGCCACATGCCTTCGGCGCGCCCCTGCAATGCGCCAATGCGCACGGTCACCCCCAATGTCCGAGTGGCTTGTTCGGCCAGGTCCTGCCGCCAATCGCCAATACGGGGCAGAATCTGGAACAGCAAGACCGCCCAGGCCACTGCGGCCAGCAACACCACGGCGCCCATCAGGCTCAAGGTGATGCGGGTCAACCGCTGCGTCGCCCGCCCCATGAACCGGGCCGACGACCACATCGTGTGGCGGCGCCCGGTGGGGGTTTGCATTGAACGCTCAGAGGAAGCAGCAGGAGTCTCAGACATGGATCAGACAGTTCACCCGTCGAACCGCCTACAAAGTGGCCTGACCGCTGCTCTACCATTGCCAGCACAGCCCCAGGGATCGACAAGCGATCACCCTAGCACAGACCTCTTCGCCGGCGACACGGTCCATGATTGATTTCCCTTTCGATGCGGTGCCCACCGCCGCCCCTGCGGCCCACTCCCGCTATGTCCAACGCGTCCGCCGACGTTACGCCGACGAGCTCGCCCTGTTCGCCCAAACGGCCCCTGGCACACCCCGCACAGCCCAGATCACGGCCCTGATTGCCCACCTGCGTGAGCAAGGCCGCGAACTGGGCTCGGCCCTGCGCGTCGCCCGCCACCTGGTGATGGAACGCCTGGCCTGCCTGGACGTGGAAACCGGCGCCCCCATGCTTGAGATCACCGCCTCGGTGACCGAACTGGCCGAGGTCACGCTTGACCACGCCCTGGCCGCCGCCGAAGCCGAGCTCGACCTCAAACACGGCGCCCCGCTTGACGCGGAAGGTCAGCGCATCGACCTGTGGGTCATCGGCATGGGCAAGCTCGGGGGGCGCGAGCTCAACGTCTCGTCCGACATCGACCTCATCTATGTGTACGAAGACGAAGGCCACACCACGGGTGTCGAAGATGGCGGCGTGGTACGCGGGCGCATCACCGCCCACGAGTACTTCAGCCACGTCGCCCGGCGCCTGTCCACCCTGATCGGCGACACCACCGACGACGGCTTCGTCTTTCGCGTCGACCTGGCCCTGCGCCCCAATGGCAACTCCGGCCCTTCCGTGGTCAGCATGGGGATGCTGGAAGAGTATTTCCTCGTGCAGGGCCGCGAATGGGAGCGGTTCGCCTGGCTCAAGAGCCGCATCATCGCGCCGCGCCGCGCCCTGCCCGGGGGTGAGCACTACACGCGCGCGCTGGCCCTGCGCGACCTGGTCATGCCCTTCGTGTTCCGCCGCTACCTCGACTACGGCGTGTTCGAAGGCCTGCGCCAACTGCACCGCAAGATCCGCGACGAGGCCACCCGCCGCGCCGCGGGCCGCCCCGAGCGCGCCAACGACGTCAAACTGGCCCGAGGCGGCATCCGCGAAATCGAGTTCACCGTGCAATTGCTGCAGGTGGTGCGCGGCGGCCAGTTCCCTGAAATCCGCACTCGCTCCACGCTCAAGGCCCTGCCCCGTCTGGCCGCGCGCGGCCTGATCCCTGCCGACAAGGCCGAGAAGCTGGCCGAGGCCTATACCTTCCTGCGCCGCATCGAGCACCGCATCCAGTTCCTCGACGACCAGCAAACCCACATGCTGCCCACCGAGGATGCGGACCTGGCCTGGATCGCCGACAGCCTGGGCATCCAGCCACGAGAGCTGGACAGCACCGAACGCCCCGATTGCCGCTCCAGCACTTGCCAACTGCTCGAAACCCTGTGTCACGTGCGCGAATTTGTCGCCACCGAGTTCGATGCCCTGCTCCATGACGGGCGCGACCCCAAAGGCAACGGCTGCAAGGGCTGTGGCGGCCCGCCCCTGCCTGTCGACAGCGAGGAGTTCCTCGCCAAGCTGCCAGAGGCCATTGCCCCGCACGTGCGCCAGTTCGCCTTGCACGGCAAGGTGGCCATGCTGTCTGACGCCGCCAAGCTGCGCCTGGCCAAGCTGATCGGCCGCGCCACCAAGGCGGCCATGGACGCGGCCGAGGCCCCGGACGGCGCGCCCTGCATGAACACCGACACCGTCCGGCACTTTGTCGACTGGCTGACCCCCCTGCTGCGCCGCGACAGTTACCTGGCCCTGCTGGACGAGCGCCCTGAGGTGCTCAACCGCCTGCTGCGTCTGCTGGGTCTGGCCAAATGGCCCATGCAGTACCTGCTGCGCCACCCGGGCGTGATCGACGAGTTGGCCGACCCGCGCCTGCTGGAGAGCCGCTTCGATGCGATCGCTTACCAGCGCGACCTCGAAGACCGCCACACCGCCTGGGCTCGCGCCGGCCAGGCCGACGAAGAAGCCCTGCTCGACACCTTGCGCCGTGCCCACCATGCCGAGGTGTTCCGCACCCTGGTGCGCGACGTGGAAGGCACGCTCACCGTCGAGCAAGTGGCCGACGACCTCTCCGCGCTGGCCGACGCCACCCTGGCCATGGCCATTCAGTGGGCCTGGAGCCACCTGCAGCAACGCCCCGGCAAGCAAGGCCGCTATGCCGTGGGCCGACAGCCACACTTCGCCGTCATCGCCTACGGCAAACTCGGAGGCAAGGAGCTCGGCTACGGCAGCGACCTCGACGTCGTCTTCCTTTTCGACGAAACCCAGGACGCCCCCGACCCACAAGCCGGCCCGGACACCCCCAGCCCGATCGACGCCTACCTGCTGTTCGCCCGCAAGCTGGTCACCTGGCTGACCTTGCGCACCTCGGCCGGCGAGCTGTTTGACATCGACACGGCGCTGCGCCCCAACGGCAACTCCGGCCTGCTGGTGACCAGCTTCCACGCCTTTGACGACTACCAGCGCCAACGCGGCAGCAACACCGCCTGGACCTGGGAACACCAGGCCCTGAGCCGCGCACGCTGGTGTGCCGGTGAAGTGGCTCTGGCCGACCGGTTTGAAAACACCCGGCGCAGCGTGCTGTCGGCCCAGCGCGACCCTGTGGCACTGAGGGACGAGGTCATCGCCATGCGTGAACGGCTGCGCGAGGCCCACGCCTGCCCGGACGAACAGTTCGACATCAAACACAGCCGCGGCGGCATGATCGACGTCGAATTTGCCGTGCAATACTTGGTGCTGACCCACAGCCACGCACACCCGCAGTTGCTCGACAACGTCGGCAACATTGCGTTGCTGCAGCGCGCGGAAGACGCGGGCTTGCTACCGTCTGGGGTCGGCCACGTGGCGGGGCAAGCCTATCGGGAACTGCGCCGCATCCAGCACCGGGCCCGCCTGGACGAGGCCAGCACCAAGCTGCAGGGAGAGGCGCTGACCGCCATTTCATCGCACCGCGACGCCGTGCTGGCCGTGTGGCAGGCCGTGTTTCCCGGTGCGTGAGTCTTGAGCGGGGCCCTGCTAGCACTGTCACGGCCACACAACAGGCTCAGCCCCCCATGTGAGCGGCAGGAGAAAACCCCAGGGAACTCGCACGCTCCCTGCGTGATCATTCACCGGTGACGCAAAAGAACGCGCACGTCCGTTCTGCGACCTTGATTGATCAACCCCCTGCCCACACACCATGACCACCCGCCTGCAAGCCACCGCCCGCCAACGCACCCTCCGTTCGATGGCGCTGCTGCCCGTCGTTGTTGCCGCCGCCCTGGCTGCAGGTTGTGGAGACAAGGGAAAGTCCGCCGAAGGCAAGGCCACCCAGGCGGCCGCTAGGGTGGATGGCAGTGAGATCACCGTTCACCAGATCAACCAGCTGCTGGAACGTCAGCAGGGCCTCAAGCCCGAACAGGCCGAAGCAGCCAGCCATCAAATCCTCGAAAGCCTGATCGACCAGCAACTGGCCGTGGCCAAGGCGGAAGAGCAAAAGCTCGACCGCGACCCACAGGTGGTGCAGTTGCTGGAGGCCACCCGCCGCAGCATCCTGGCTCGCACCTACCTGGATAAGGCCGCCACCGCCGGCGCAGGCGCCCCCACCGCCGATGACATCCGTAAGTACTACGACGAGAAACCCGCCTTGTTCTCACAACGCAAGGTCTACGCCCTGCAGGAATTCACCGTCCCGGTGGGCGGCGAGCAAGGCAAGGCCTTGATCGAACAACTCAAGGCCACCCGTGGCCCCGCCCAGTTCGTGGAAGTGATCAAAGCCAGCGGTGTCAAGTTCAATGCCAATCAGATCACCCAGGCCGCTGAAGGTCTGCCTCTCGGCATCATCGACCCTCTGAGCAAGGTCAGCGACGGTGAGGCCCTCTACATCACCGGCAACGATGGCTTCAAGGCCTTGCTGGTGGTCGCCTCGCGCAGCCAGCCGGTTGCGTTCGAACAAGCCAAACCCGCGATCGAGCAGTATTTAACGGCTGAGCGTCGCCGTGAGTTTGCGCTCAAAGAGATGAAGGGTTTGCGTGAGGCAGCCAAGGTCGAGTATTTGGGTAAGTTTGTGAACAAGCCGACGGCGGGAGTGGCTGCGACGAGTTCAGCCAGCGACGTCCCCCCCCCTGCAACCACACCAGCCTCCAGTGCAGAAAACCTTGATCCTGCTGCCATCAGCAAGGGCATTTCCGGGCTGAAGTAAAAATCAAAGCCAGGGCCTCAAGACCTTGGCGACAACATCTGGCAGCGCACTATGACGTTTGAACAGTTCTTCCGCATCCTGATGGCCCGCAAATGGCTGGCCATCGGTTTGTTCCTCAGCATTGCCTGCGTCGCGGTCTTATTGGGCTTGTTCCTTCCCAAAAGCTACACGGCTGAAACCAGCATCGTGGTTGATCTCAAACCTGACCCGATTACCGGCATGGTCCAGGCTGCAACGCTGCAGCCATCTGCTCACATGGCCACCCAGGTCAATGTGATCCGAAGCGATGCAGTCGCAAGACGCGTCGTTGGCGTGCTCAAGTTGGGCGACAACGCGGAAATGCGTAGCAAGTGGATCAAGGAAACTGACCAGCGAGGCAGCTTTGAAGACTGGCTAGGCAAGACACTACTCAAAGGACTGAGCGTCTCTGTTGTTCGCGAGTCCAGCATCATCCGGCTGCAGTATGAATCAGTCAGCCCGCAGTTTGCCGCCGTCCTTGCGAACGCCTTCGCACGGGCCTACACCGACACCGTGGTGGAGTTGCGGACCAATCCTGCGCGTGGCTATTCAGATTATTTTGAAGAGCGTGCACGCATGGCGCGGGAAAAACTCGAACGTGCTCAAACACGCCTGACGGAAGCACAGCGAGAGCGCGGCATCGTCACCACCGACGAGCGCTTGGATCTTGAAATGGCTCGCCTGAACGAGTTGGGCTCACAGGTTGTTTCACTTAAAGCCCTGATGGCGGAAAGCTCGAATCGCAGCGCTGCCGGTGCCAATCGCGCCGACACCACGGCCGAAGCGATCACCAACCCGGTCATTGGCGGTCTCAGAACTGAGATTGCGCGCCAAACGGCACAGCTCAACCAGCTCAGTCAGAACATGGGTGATGAACACCCGACCCTCAAACAAACCCGTGCCAGCATCGCCGAGCTGGAGCGCAAGCTCAATGCTGAAGTGGGTCGCATCTCTGGTGGTCTGCGCACATCAGACACCATTGTTCGTGCACGTGTCGAGGCGGCTCAGAAAGGCTACGACGAACAGCGAGCCCGAATCCTCGAAATGAAAGGGAGACGTGACAGCGTCGCACTGCTGGAGCGCGAAGTTGAATCCGCGCAACGCATCTTCGAGGCCATTCAATTGCGCTTGAGCCAGACCAACCTTGAGAGCAATGCCAACTTGGCCTCCGCTTACGTGCTCAGCCCCGCAGTCGAACCGCCCAAGCACTCATGGCCCAACATGTTCATTTTCCTCGCGTTGGGTCTTTTTGGCGGTGCGGTCGCAGCGCTATTCACGACCTTGGCAGCCGAACTGCTGGACCGCCGCATCCGCACCGCCACCGACCTCATCCATGCGCTTGAGATCCCTGTGATTGGTGTGCTGCCCAGCCCCATGCCCAAGCGCCTGAAACTCTTCAACAGGCGCACCACGTACAACAAGATGCTGCCGGCTGCACTTAACTGACCCACACTGCGCAACATGAATTACTTCCGCCCATCCAAACAGGCCAACGCGCAGTTGCTGGACAGCGCCTTTGCTGAAACCGAAATTGCCCGCGATGTAGGGGGCAACGAGCGGTCCATTGGCGAAATCATCAAGCAGGCCAACAACCTAGCACCCGACCAGATTGAGTCCATCCTTAAATACCAGCGTGACAATGGTGTGCGGTTCGGCGAGGCAGCCGTGGCCTTGGGCATGGCGAGCAGCGACGACGTTCTGTGGGCGTTGGCTCAACAGTTTCACTACCCGTATCCGCAAGATTCCACCCAGGGCTTTCATCCAGACCTGGTCGTGGCCAACAAACCCTTCACAGATCAGGCCGAGGCATTCCGCACCATGCGTAGCCACCTGATCATGAAGCTCTACAGCCAAACCGACCAGCCCCGACAGGCACTGGCTGTTCTCAGCTCCGACAGCGGCGACGGCAAAAGCTATTTCGCAGCCAATATCGCTGTGGCCTTTTCACAGCTGTCGGGGCGCACACTGCTGATCGATGCCGATATGCGCAACCCACGTCAGCACGAGATCTTCGGCTTGCCCCAACATGCGGTCGGGCTATCATCCATTCTGTCCGGTCGCGCCAGCTCGCAAGTGATCCATCACGTTCAGCACCTCCCCAGCCTGTACGTCCTGCCAGTCGGCGTGATCCCACCCAATCCCATTGAGTTGGTTGAACGTCCTGCTTTCGGCATGCTGGTCAGAGAACTTTTGACCAAGTTTGATCGCATCATCGTTGACACACCTTCTGCTTCCAAGGGCGCTGATGGTGCCGTCATTGCCGCCAAATGTGGTGCCGCTGTCTTGATGGCCCGACGAGATCACAGTCGCCTCACCGCACTGCAAAACATCGTCCACACCGTTGGATTGGGCCGCACACAGATCGTGGGCGCCATTCTCAACGAGTTCTGAGCGCCGCCTGAGGCGCGCCTTGCGCCCTTAACTTGTCGCGCCAGCGCTCGACTGGCTCACCCACCCAACGGTTCAGTACATACGCGCACAGCAGACTGCCGCCAATCACGCACGCCAGGAAAGCGCCTTCTTTGGGCCGTCCAGCAAACAATTTGGTGCACACCTCGATCACAAGCCAGTGGCAGATGTAGATGGGGTAACTCAACTCCCCAATGGTTCGGTCTATTTTGCTACTCGACTGTAGAACAAACAGCAAGGGCATGCAGGGCAGGAGCAGCGCGAACAGCAGCGCAGACTTGAGCAAGTGGTCCATCGGCACATATGGATAGACCACCACGGCCAACAACATCACGCCCAATGCCCCCCACGACAGGTGGGCGAGCACATCGCGCTCCAAGTAACGGGCATACAAAGGCCGCAGAACCTGGTGCGTCA
This sequence comes from Burkholderiales bacterium RIFCSPHIGHO2_12_FULL_63_20, assembly GCA_001770775.1. Taxonomy (GTDB): domain Bacteria; phylum Pseudomonadota; class Gammaproteobacteria; order Burkholderiales; family Burkholderiaceae_C; genus Aquabacterium. The sequence goes on along the minus strand of MESA01000023.1, from coordinate 19,261 downwards.
ATGCTCCCATCATGAACAAAGCCAACTCGGTTGGGAAAAATCGATAGTCCCACGGATCATTCATGCCGAGCCCCTGACGGATCAGCGCCGCGCGCAAAGCGATAGACGTCACCAACAGGCACCACAACCAGGCCCGCCGACGCACGATGAATGGCGCGACCAAATAGAAGCTCAGCTCCACACCCAAAGTCCACGCCTGCGGCGCCAGCAAGCCCTTCCACAGAGGCACGTCCGATATCTTGAAATCGACAGCAAACACCAGTTGATTGGCCTTTACCCCGGCAAACATCAACCAGTCCTGCCCTACGATCAACAAGTTGGACACAAACAACCACAATGCCGCAGGCCAAGGCGCCTGCTGATAAACCTCAAAGAATTCCGGTCGCAATGACATGGCGCAGCCAAGCAAAGTCAACAACCCGACCACCAGGTAAATCGGGTACAAGCGCAGATAGCGGTTGGCGTAGAACACCCATGGGGATGCATATGCGCGACGTTCGACCAACACATACGAAATCAAAAAACCCGAAATGACATAAAACATCTGGACGGCATTGCGTCCTCCCACCATCACATAGGCCGCCTGGGCATGCCCCAAAACCACGGCCAAGGCCAGCAAGGTTCGTATCAAGCCCATTCAATGCACCCATCCATTCTTTGAACACACAGACATCACACCATAGGCCGCCCGAGCCCAGGCATAAGCTCCCACCACAGTCTGGACTTGAGGCGTCACAGCCAGCTCACCGCGCTGCAAAACATCGTGCACACCGTTGAACTGGGACGCATACAGATCATGCGGCGCCATACTTAACGAGCTCTGAGCGCGGCCTCGATCAACTCATATGCCCCCTGCACCCGATTGGGCCAGCTCAGTTCTCGAGCACGCCTCAAAGCACCCTGGCGCAAGGCATACAAGGCACTTCTACTTTGGGCCCAATCACACAATACTTCCGCCAAACCAGCCACGACCGGCTCGGGTTTACCGGAACGCACAGGCACCACTGCACCGCAGGTGTCGTCCACGAAGTGGGGAGGCCCCCCAAGGTCTACACACAACACAGGACACCCCTGCGACAGCGACTCCAGCACGACCGTGCCACCAGAATCATGCAGGCTTGGGAATAGAAACGCGTCGTGCTGACCATACAGCGCCATCACACGATCGCGCGGCAAGCTGCCCACCCAGTCGATACGGTCGGCAATCCCCAATGAACTGGCCTGAGCCTTCAGAGGGCCGACCATCGGCCCGACCCCCACCAACGTCAAACGCCAATCCACGCCGCGTCCCGTGACGTCGGCCAGGGCAGGCAAAGCCAAGTGCATGCCTTTCAACGCCAGCAATCGTCCCACGTGCAACAGCCGAAGGGGCACATCTGCACCAGGCATCGGCATGACCGCCTCATCAGCAAGCGCGGCTGGACAACCGATCTCCTGCATCAGACGGCACCGCTCGCGAACATGCCAGGGCAGCGCCGCCAACGACTCACGGGTGCGGCAGAGCAACACTTCCGTGCGCCCCCAAGTCCAATGGATCATGGGATCCCAGGCTGTACTCCATATAAGGCCATCTCGAAGCAACTCGCGCAAACGCTCCCGCCAAGGTACGCCCTTGTAGAAACCACATGGCGCACGCTCCCCACCACCCAAGGGGCCTGCGACCAAGGGCACACCCAGTTTTTGCAAAAAACTTGGGTAACGGATGGTACCCAGCGTGAGGTGGTGGATGAGGTCAAAACGCCTGGTCTTTAATATTCGCTTCACAAATGAGCGCGCACACCACTGCCAGCGCAACGCATATAACTGCGAGTTCAAGTAGCGTTCATAAGATCGGTGCCAGATCGGTTTGACGTCAAAGTAAATCACCTCGAACGGGAGCTTGCCCATGGCGGTTTCCATCTCCCGCATGTGATTTTCGAAATAGCGATGTGTCAACACCGTCACCTCGTGCGCTTTGGCCATCTCAATGGCCCAGCACCAACCAACACCGGGCTCGGAACCCCAAAGTGGCGAAAAAGCGAAAGCAGACAACAAGATTTTCATCGTTGATCCATTGCATGGGTCCACGTTTGCGTACCCGCAGGCATGACAGTCAAGCCAGCATCTCCAACTGGTCCAGCAAGCCGCCTGCACACTGCTGCCAAGAATAAAAGGCCACAACGTCCTGCGCCCGATGGCGCAAGTGCGCCCGTTGCTCAGCCTGCTCATCTGCCAGCGCATGGCGGATCGCCGCTCCCACAGCATCGGCATCAACAGGGGACACAAAAAACGCATTGCCCCGCGTAGTTTCACGCAACACAGGCAGGTCCGAACACAGCACAGGCGTTCCATGCTGCATGGCCTCCAGCGGTGGAAAACCAAAGCCCTCCACCAGAGACATAAACACAAACAGCTCGGCGGCCTGGTAATGGCCGTGCAGCACATCGGCACTCACGCCTTTCAAGCAGCTCACACCGGGCTGTCCTGGATCCTCGATGCCACACACAACCAGGTCCAAAGGATCTGCCACTTGCGCACGGTAACGTTGGTACCCGTCCATGACAGCTTCCGCATTTTTGTGCGGAAAGCTCGATGCCATCGCGAAAATGAATGGTGCACGTGCGGGTCGCACCACCTGCCGTGGTGCAGGAGGCAAACCGTTGTAGACCACCGCAGGTCGCCTTGCATCTGGCACGCGTGCCAAGATGTCATCGGCCGATGCGTCAGAAATCGTCACCAAGCGATCCGCGTGCCGACAGGTTCGCCGCAGCTCATGCTCTAACACCACCAACTCCGTCCGGGGAAAATACCCAGGTTGATGCTCGGCGTACCAAAGTGGGATCAGGTCGTGCACGACGGCACAAGTTCGCACCCCCATCGGCGCCCCCCACAACCCAGGCAAGAAGCCTTTGGGCGTGAAGTACACGTCACAACCCTTTTGGCGAGCCAGCGCCTGGGCCCCCCACCTCAGCCATCGCTGCCGCTGCCACTGTCGCGGAGTATCGTCTTGCAGCAGCACCCGCTCAACCCGTGGATGTGACACAGCCGGAAAGTCACTTGCATTTCGCCCATGACAGGCCAAAACCAGGCTCATGTCTTCAGGCAAAGCGGCGACAAACTCCTGCCAGACATTGCGGGCATAGTGGTAGATGCCCATGCTCTTGCCCCCATCGGGCGTGAGTTCAAACACATCAAACAAAACGCGCATGGCCAGTCCCTGATTCCGTCATGGCACCACATTACGGGGCCCGACTTCTGGCAACGGGGCATCTGAAGCCCAGCGAGACATGTCCTTGCCGAGCACAACACGCTGATCTGACGGCCATACACGTGCGTCAAGCACCAAGGCGACCATCGGTGCCTTCGCGGTCGAGCGTGCCTTGAAATAGGCTGCCCAGGACTCTGGCATCGGAGCATTCAACCACCACGAATGAGCATCTTGCCCTGTGCGCTGGAACCAAGCATCCAGTCCATACACCGGCAGATTCAGTGGCGAGGGGTAATTCACACTGAAGCGGCTGGCAACGCCCTCGCCGAGGAACACGTTGCGGTTGGACACATTGCCCGGATCCGACGACAGATAGACTGCGCCCCCCGCGTTCCAGCCAATCACGTTGGCTTCCACACGATTGGTATCCGAATCCAAGCGATGCCCCTGATTGTCCTTGCGTCCGTGCTCGGTCACTGAGACCACCCCCTCCCCGCCGTTGCCCAGAATCAGGTTATGACGCACCAAGGAAGTCCGCGAGCTCGACAGATACACCCCTCTCTGACCATTGCCAAAAATCAGGTTGTCCTCGATCACGCCCTCACTGCTGGCCTCGTAATGGATACCAAAACCTGTGTTGTAGGCCGACACATTCCGCGCCACCTGCACATTCCTGTTTTTCCAATCAAACCAAATACCATCTCCGCGGTTGAACAGCGCTTGACAATCCACCACCACCGAATCACGCAGGGCGCCATCGTCAAATCCGATGAACTTGAATCCGCCTGCTTCCCACCATTTATTGAAGCCACGGCGATTGTTGTATGAGGACTTGACCTGCTGCACCGTGATGCGACTGCCAAACCCGCTGACACCGACCTGGCCGTTATGCATGGCCTCTGAACCAATCAGCGAGATACGCTCACCCGCCAGTTGAATGCCCGTCAGGTCGTTCCAGAATGCCCGAATGCCTCGCAAGCTCACATCCCGGCTTCGCCACACAACCAGCGCACCACCTCGGTTGGTCACCGATGTGTTGGCATGCTCGATGTCGAGATCGTGCACTTGCATGAACTGCACGTTCTCCAGAAATAGCACACGCTCTCGCTGCGATGCTTCCACCCTCACGGCCTGGTCTCGCAGGTCTTCGGCCGTGCGTGCGTACAGACGCTTGTTTTTGCGGTCGTACCAGAAACTCTCCGCCGACATACCCTGCCATGCCACCACTGGCTTGCGTCCAGGCCAGATGCCGCCATCGTGGGGGTGCAACTCGCGGTAAGCGCTTTGAGCATTATCGGGATAGCCGTCAAACACGGTGCCACCAATCTGTTGCAACAAGTGCCCATTCACGAAAACCTGGCTTGCCTCCTTCTCCAGGTCATGCACGTAGATGCCAGGCGCAACCAAGCGCCAGTCCGCCAGCACATCCGAGCCCCGCAAGACCACACGCCCCCCGCTCGAAACATCCCCCCGGATCACAGAAGGCGCGTCTGGCTCAGCCATGCGATTACGCAAATCAATCGTGCCCCGGTAGATACCAGGCTTCAATAACAGCGTGTCGCCGCTGCGAAACTGCTTTAACTGCTGCACCAGCGTCTCAGGCGTGGCAACCAAGGTGGCCGCGTGCCCGACACCAGCCCAGTTCAGCCCAAAGCAGATCGCAAGAGCAGCCAAACACCGCATCACGACCGCCTCTCCTGCTGAAGCATGCGCGTACAAACTTGTGTTGACGTCAGCACGCAGCCCAGCACCATCCAGTTCGCAGTCGCCAAGTTCGGCACGTTATAAATCGGGTTGAACATGCACACAAGCAGGGCTGTGAACGCCATCAGCAAGAACGACTGGTGCACCCATTCGTCAGACCAAGAAAGCTCCCCCCCATACAGGCTCGCCATCGTGAAAGCCCGCCACAACACCGGCACAATGGCCATCAGCCACAGGGCCAGAGCGATCACGCCACCGTGCGCCATGATGTCCAGCGGATCACTGTGCGTCGGCAGGTATTGGGTACTGGCCGCCACATCAAACTTGCTGAAGTACACCACCGCCGACTCAGAGAACAACGTGCCCCAGATGGGAGAGCTCAAGAATCTCTGCCAAGCAATGTCGTAGGTGTAGAGACGGTACTCCGGGTTCCCCGTGGGCATGTCATCGTCAAAATAGGTGTACCCCACCCAGACGGTAGCCAACGCCATCAAGATCCCAGCGACAAATGCCAGCAGCAAAGTGGTGCTCAGCAAGCGGTCTTTCATGCTGCGCCAACGTCGGAAAAACGTCAGCGAGACCAGATACCCGCAGACGAAGACCGTGATGATGTAGCCAGTGTTTTTATTGGTTGCAATTGCCACCAACACCACCATGGCAATGCCCAGCACACGGCCTGCTTTCCATGGCAGGAAATACAAAAAGGTCCCCAGCGCTGGCAACACCAGATGCTCCCGGCTGTGAAAGATCTCGATGACACGGAAAAACCCCAGTTGCATGCCTGATGCCACCACGGCCCAAAACGTATAGACGATGAGGATGGCTCGCAGCAACTTCATTGGCGCCATCGAATTGATCGTGTACCAATAGGTGATGGGCGCCATCAAAGTGAAGACCCCCATGGTCAAGAAAGTCTCCTCGATTCCCTTCACCTCACGCGCATACAAACTCCCCACGATGACCATCGCAGAAAATGCCACCAGGTAGCGCATTTCCTTGAGCGTGGCACGAAAGCTCACGTAGGTGCTGCGATTGCGGAACATCAAACGCCCCACAACGATGAACGCCAGGTTCATGAACAGCAACAAAGTCGGCAAGCGCTTGACGCCAGCGATCATGTCCAGCCCGACCATGAGCGGATCGATCGCCCAGAACAGCATGATGAACAAGCTGAACAGGAAGAAATAGTCCGTCATCTCGAGCGATGCGGATTGCTTCACATTCGTCACCATCATCTGGTGCCGATGGATCGATGAATACTTTGCTCTCGCCCCCATGCTCAGCCCCAGTCTCAAACGATCCGGTAGCGCTCCAGCGCCTTCACGTACTCTGCCGGCGGCGAGGCCCAATAACCACCCTGCACCAGCTTGATCCCAATGCGGCCAGCCCTCGCCAACCAACCCAACGGTCTCTGCGGGAGTCGCTGAAGCGCCGGCAGTTCGCGCGCACTCAGCGTCGCGTCTTCCGCACGACCTGCGGGCTTCAAGGCGCGCGTTTTCTGCTCAGGATAATCCCGCATGCACGCAAAATACTCATCGACATAGCGAGGCCGTGCATGGTGCGCAAACCGCAACCACAAGTCTGAGTCCATACCCAGATTCCAGGACTCATCCAACCCCCCCACCTTCTCATAAAGGGATCGACGCCAGAACGTCGCGGGCTGAGCCAAGTAGTTGTGGTCGTACAGAAACACAAACTTGTTCCAGGGCATCTCTTTCTTGGGGCGTATGAACTGACCCTGAGCGTCGATCCACAGCGCGTTACCAAAGATCACATCGACTTCCGGGTGGGCCTCAAAGTAAGCCGCCACCCGCTTCAACGCGCCCGGCAGCAACAAATCATCCGAGCACAACCAACCCAGAATGTCACCGCTCGCACGCTCAAACCCTTTGCGCAAAGCATGGGTCTGGCCACGGTCCTTCTCCGACACCCAGTACGCCAGCGAGTGCTCATGGCGCCGAATCACCTCGACAGACTGGTCCCTCGAGCCCCCGTCAATCACGATGTACTCCAGATCTGGGTACCTTTGATCCAGCACCGAACGCATCGTCGCATCAAGAAATTTGCCCTGCTGATAGGAGCAGGTCACCAAAGAAATCTTCATACTTGCCCCAAACGGCTTCGAAAATGAATCGACAGGTGCACGCCCTGCACCATCGCGGGCAACAACAAGCCAATCGCCAGCGCGACCACGGCTCCCCACAAGCCCCACACATGGATGAACCAAGAGCCCAAGGTCAAAGTCAGCGCCAAAGCCACTGCGTTGGACCAGAACATCACCCTTGTAGTGCCCATCACCTGCGCACCCGCCGCGCTGATCAAGGCCGACATCGCCAAAAGGTGTACCAGCACCATGGCCGACACCACCGGCTTGGCCTCTTGGTACTTTCCAGCAAACAGCCAATCAACCCAGAAATCCCCAGTGAGCTCGAAAAACACAAACACCACAAAAGCCAAACCCAAACAAGCCAAACTCACTTGGCGCAGATACATCCGTAAGGCCTGCGCGCCACCATCAGCAAACACACGCGCAGAACGCCCTGGAAGGTAATTACCTAAGGTCAGTCGAAACACATTCAATGCATTCATCAAGGCATTGGCTGCATGGTAGGCAGCCACATCCTGCGACTTTGCATACGTTGCCAGTTGAAACGGTATCAGCTGACTCGCCCCGATCCACACCAACTGACTCAACACCACCCACCGCGCATTAGCCCAATGCTCTGCCAGGTGTTCGATCACGCCAGACCCTGCCTTGGCCGGTTGCCCGGAGCGGCGAATCAGGCGATGCATCCAGAGGGCCGACACCACCAGCGGCACCATCAACCACCAGAACACGAGCGAAACCGATACCGGCCACGCGAAAACTACCAGCAGAGCCAGAGCGGCGCCCTGCCCGCCAAAGGCCAGCACGTCTCCTGGGACAGCCCGCTGAATCTGCCCATCCGTATAGTGATAACGGCGAATCAGATCCTGCAACGCTAACACCCCGGCATACACCGCCGCCCCCATCATCAAGCTCGGCACCGGGAAAAACATCCACCCCACCACGATGGCTAGCAAAGCCATCACAGGCAACATACCCCCTTGTAGGCGCAGCATGTTGCTGTAACGTCTCAGACGTTGCCCCTGAAGCTCCTGCGCACCCAAGATGTTCAGTGGCTGGGCCACCAGTGCGCGATGCACCGACGTCAGGCATAACACCGTCGTGATGGCCAGCGAGTAAAGTGCCAACCCCTCTGGGTCCAGCGCCCTCGCCAGCAAGACCCCCACTGCGAAGGTGGCCGCCGAAACGACAGCCTGATCGATCAGAGCCCAGTGAGCAGGACCGAAACGCAGCCACTCACTCGTGATAGTCATAGGCCTGGAACCCGGCCAGCTTCACAAGACTGTCTCGCTTGGCGGAGGCGTAGTCGCTCAGCACCATCTCTGCCACCAACTCTGCCAGACTGATCTTGGGCGTCCATCCCAGCTTCTCTCGCGCCTTGGTCGGATCGCCCAGCAGGGTCTCGACTTCGGTCGGGCGGTAATAACGGGGATCAACCTTCACGATTACATCACCCACCTTGCACTTCGCCAGCAATTGGCCATTGACCGGCTCGATCGCCACCACGGTGCCCACTTCGGCCTCGCCCTCGCCTTCAAAAGCCAGCGTGATTCCCAACTCCTTGGCAGCGAACTCTACAAACTGACGCACGCTGTACTGCACGCCGGTGGCGATCACAAAGTCGTCGGCCACTTCCTGCTGCAGCATCAGCCATTGCATCTCCACATAGTCCTTGGCATGGCCCCAGTCGCGCAGAGCACTCATGTTGCCAAGGTACAAACAGTCCTGCAGGCCCAGCGCAATGCGGCTGATGGCACGCGTGATCTTGCGAGTCACGAAGGTCTCACCACGCACCGGACTCTCATGATTGAACAGCACGCCGTTACAGGCGTACATGCCATAGGCCTCGCGGTAGTTCACCGTGATCCAATAGGCATACATCTTGGCCACAGCGTAGGGGCTGCGAGGGTAGAACGGCGTGGTTTCCTTCTGGGGAATCTCCTGCACCAGACCGTACAGCTCAGAGGTAGAGGCCTGGTAGAAGCGCGTCTTCTTCTCCAGCCCTAGGATGCGAATGGCTTCCAACAAGCGCAGCGTACCGATGCCATCGGCATTGGCTGTGTATTCCGGCTCCTCGAAGCTCACGCCCACGTGTGACTGAGCGGCAAGGTTATAGATTTCATCTGGCTGCACCTTCTGGACGATGCGCACCAAACTGGTCGAGTCCGTGAGATCACCGTAGTGCAGGATGAAGTTGCGGTTGTTGACGTGCGGATCCTGGTAGAGATGATCGATGCGATCGGTGTTGAAAAGTGAGGAGCGACGCTTGATGCCGTGTACCTCATAACCCTTCTTCAACAGAAACTCTGCCAGGTAGGAACCATCCTGACCTGTGACGCCGGTGATCAGTGCAACTTTATTGGACATGTCAATCTTCTTTTATCGAACCGAAAAAACGAGAACGGTCTGCTTCGGGCATCGCCAAAGCCAGATCATTGATGAACCGTTCGTGCAGGGACTTGGCAGCCTCCCGATCAGCAGCATCCAGCCCCGGCGTCAGGCTGGAAATGCGCATCAACATCCCGTCCATGATCCAACCCTGCAGACCGTATTTCATCTGCGCCAACTTGCGCGAGAACCCTGGGATGCTGGCGCTGTGCCCCAAGGTCACCCAATACGTGATGGGCTCACGCCGTTGACCGGCCGTCGCCATCAGACGAACGACCTTCAACTCATGATCCTGCACCTTGATCTGCTCGACCTCGGAACGATTCACCATGAAGCCCTGGGCCGAATAACAAAACTCCGGTCGATGCGCGGCCGTCGAAGCAGAGTTCTGATTCTTGCCATAGGCAATCGACAGCATCACCCGAGCCCCATCGGGGCGGATGTAAGTCCGATTCAATGTCTGCGAATACAAGGACTCCAACTGCTCAGTCACCGTCGGGTCCGGCAAGACTGGTACCACCGATGGATCCACACGCCACACACCAAATGACGCCGGCACCTTACTTGCCAGATCCATCACCGGCAATTCGTCAGCCATCATCTTGCGGGGGGTCAACAACTCGGCTACACCAAAGCCACCCACCATCAATGCTGCGGCCAACAACACCGACACCATTTTCACCCGCGTTGCGCCACGCGCCATCACGTCAACGCTTGCCACGTGTGCCTCCCTCATCATCAAAGCGCGCCGCCAGCAAGCGGTCCAAACCATAGGTCAAGGTCAAAGCCACAGCAAAAAGCACAATTCCGGCAAAACCGTGCATGAAGCCCTGGCCTGCCTCATCCCCAAAGTGGTAAGTCACCAGCACCAGAATGATCACCCGCGTCACGTTGGAAATGAAGGCAATCGGGATGATGCCCACCGCCAGAATCACATTACGCGCCTTGGACGTGTAATTCATTATTCGCATGTACAGAAAGCCCAGCGCCTCCAGAGTGAACAACGAGTTCAAGCCCGAGCAGGCATCGGCCACCAACAACTGATAGGGCCCGACCATCAAGGTGACGCCGGTACGCGCAATCGGATAACCAGCCCAGTACAACAACTGCTCCGCCACCACTGACACGACGCTTTTGAGCGGCATCGTCATCGCTTGCACCAAGACACCTGGCAAGGGCACCATGAAGAACAAAAATACCAGCGGGAACCAGGCTCGCCGCACCCCCGTAGGCCCCACCAGCAGCAGGAGACATGCAGGCAAAGTCAGTAACAGCGAGCCAGCCTCCAATTCAATCACCTGCTGCGAACGCCCCACCGTGTAGATCACCACCGACACCAGCAACAGTAGTGAGCCCGCCACCGGGGCAGGGCGAGACTGCGGGCCAAACAAATTAGCCCTCATGTCCCACAACAACCACGCGCAGGCGCCCAAAATCAAGGGCCCATGTCCTTGCTCGTCTGTGGACCAGACGGCCTCCGCCAACCTCAGAAAGGTTGGCACATACATCACAGCCAAACCAACCAGCAGAACGATGAGCGCTCGCACGGGATACGTCACACCGCTCAAGGCAGCAGACGGTCCGGACTCAGACAACGATGTAGAGGGTGTGGCCATGAAAGACATTCACAAAACGAGAGGCGCAGTCCGTACTATGACTGATGAGACGGCAAAAGTTCCGGCACCTCGGGACATCCATACCCCCCATACAACGGGCTTCTCTCTCGAATGCCTGGCATCCCACCTGAACCGGGGGGCACCGAGACGTTCAGACGGCTATGGTTGTCCCGACCCATCACGGCAAGACACCGCCCCCTTGGTTACGGGGCGAAGGCACCTCTACCCTCGATTAACTCCCGCACCCTAGGGTTACCCTCGTAGCAAAACCACATTACGCAATGTCACCTGGACAACATCTCACATTGCGACACTCTTAGCGACAACTTCCCGCCGTCGTCAACGGTTTCCCTGAAGCTTTGAACCACCCCCAACCTTCTAGAATCACTCCATGTCAAAGGCGATCCAGCCCCAATGGTCACTTCAGAGAACCGCAACCCTGAGGTGGGTAGCGTGACGCATGCTGACCCCGATCTTCTTCACTCCGCGCCATCGCTGGTCGATCACGAGCGCGGGCCCACACTCCCCCAACTCTCCTCGGAAAAGCCGTTGATGCGACGTGGCGCCTTCGTGCTTGACTCCCACATTGACGCAACGAACTGGGACGAAGCGCTCGCCAATATCGTGGCCTGGGGAGCGCAGCACCAATCGCGCTACGTCACGCTGTGCAATGTGCATTCCGTCGTCACAGCCAGTCAGGACGCAGCCTTCAAAAAGGTCATTGCCCAAGCCGATCTGGCTTTACCCGATGGCGCCCCGGTTGCCTGGGTCTTGCGTCGCAGCGGCTACCCTGAACAACAGCGTCTCAATGGGCCCGACCTGATGTGGCGCTACTTGGGGCTGGCTGACAAGATTGGGCAATCGGTGTTCTTCTATGGCAGCAGTGACGACACCTTGAACAAGCTCAAGGTTTGCCTCAACGCGGCTTTTCCAACGCTGACGATTGCTGGCATGGAGTCACCCCCCTTCCGCGAACTGACGCCTGACGAAGACCTAGCTTATGTGGATCAGATCAATCGATCCGGCGCTCACGTCGTTTTCGTGGGCCTTGGCTGCCCGAAGCAGGAAGCTTGGATGGCCAACCACCGAGGCCGAGTCAATGCCGTGATGCTGGGCGTCGGGGCGGCCTTTGACTATCATGCCGGCAGCATCAAGCGTGCCCCCATATGGATGCAGAAAAGCGGCATGGAGTGGTTCCACCGCTTTTGCAGTGAACCTCGACGACTCGCAAAGCGTTATGCCGTCACCAATACGCTCTTCATCTACCGCACACTCAAAGCCATGATGATTGGGCGCAAAGCGCCCTGACAAGGCACCAAAAATTGACTTTGTCGACACCCATAAAGGCCACCTCACGACAAAGCGGCGTTTTGCGCCCCCTGTGACGCGGGCACATCCCGATTACCAGATCAACTGATTGAGACCCATACAAATCGCCAAGATGTGCGTCTGTCCGCAAACTCACAAGATGCGGGCAGCGCCCGCCATCTATGGCATGAACCGATACCGAATCAACCAATGAACCAGAACGCCAAAATCTTCGTGGCCGGACACCGCGGCATGGTCGGATCCGCCATCGTCCGGCGCCTTCAGCAGGCGGGTTACCAGAACGTGATCACCCGTGCCCGACAGGAGCTCGACTTGCTGAACCAGCAAGCAGTTCATGACTTCTTGTGCGCGGAAAAGCCAGACTACCTTTTCATTGCCGCAGCCAAGGTAGGTGGCATCCAAGCCAATAACATTTACCGCGCTGACTTCATCTATCAAAACCTGATGATCGAAGCCAACCTGATCCATGGTGCACACCTTGCGGGAGTTCAGAAACTGATGTTCTTGGGCTCCAGTTGCATCTACCCGAAACTGGCGTCACAACCAATGAGCGAGGACGCCTTATTGACAGGGCCACTGGAGCCGACCAACGAGCCCTACGCCATTGCCAAGATCGCCGGCATCAAGATGTGCGAGGCCTACAACGCACAGTACGGTCGTGACTACGTCAGCGTGATGCCCACCAATCTGTACGGCATCAACGACAACTATGACCTGAACAACAGCCACGTCCTACCTGCCTTGATTCGCAAGACGCACGAGGCCAAGATCCGCGACGACAAAGAACTGGTTGTCTGGGGAACTGGCACGCCAATGCGCGAGTTTCTCTACGCCGACGACTTGGCCGATGCCTGCGTGTTCCTGATGGCCCAGGGGTACAGCGGCCCCCTGGTGAACATTGGGACGGGAACCGATGTAACGATCAGAGAGTTGGCAGAGACCGTCACGCGTGTTCTGGGCTTCACAGGTGACCTGACGTTCGATGCCAGCAAGCCCGACGGCACGCCGCGCAAGTTGATGGATGTCTCCCGCCTGGCGAAACTGGGCTGGCAAGCCTCGACCAGCCTGGAAGACGGCATCCGGTTGGCCTATCAGGACTTCCTTCTGCGCCACGCCTGAACGTCACGCTCGCCAGACAGTCTCACAACTTGAGCTTCACAAACACAAACTCCGGAATGTGTTGGATGATCAGCATGATCCAGCGCCAAAAGCCCGGTGTGTAGACCACGCGTCGGCCTTGGTCGATGGCTGCGGCAATGTCTTTGGCCACCTGCTCGGGCTTGGCCCACAGGGCGCCCTGCTTCAAATGCGCCGTCATGGGCGTGCTCACAAAGCCCGGCTTGATGGTGATGACGTGCACGCCCTGCTTGGCCAGGCGCTGCCGCATGCCGGACGCGAAGGCCGACACCAGCGCTTTGGCGCTGCCGTACACGTAGTTGCTCTGGCGCCCACGGTCCCCCGCGACCGATGAAATCACTGCGATGGCACCGTGACTTTGTTGCGCGAACTGCTCACCCGCAAGCGTCATCAGCGCCACGACCGAAGTGCCGTTGGTCTGGATCTCTTGCAGGGCGTAGCCCACGTCCTGTTGCGCGCGCTCCTGATCGGTGAGTGTGCCGTGGGCAATCAGCACCGTGTCCAGACCGCCCAAGGTCTGCGTTGCGTCGGCCAGCAAGGCTGCGTGCGCGGACAGGTCGTTGGCGTCAAACACCTTTTGCCCCACACGTGCAGCCCCGCGCGCGCGCAGGTCGTCGCCCACCGATTGCAACTGGCTGGGGTTGCGTGCTGCCAGGAAAAGGTGGTCACCACGCTGAGCCCACAGGCGGGCGCAGGCCTCGGCCATGCCCGAGGTGGCGCCGACGATCAGGATTTTTCTCATGTTGTCTCCGTGACCCGGCGCCACAAGCCGGAGCTGAAGCGGGGGTCCACATAATCTGAAAATTCACGCCAGCGCGGGTAGCCCGCCTGGAACAAAGCCGGGCCCATGCGCCCATCTTTGGCGGCGTACAAACGGCCACCTGCGGCCAGCACGATGCGATCCAGTTCATCGAACAGGCGATGCAGTCGTGGTCCGACATTCGGGAAGTCCAGCGCCAGCGTGGTGCCGGGCTGCGCAAAGGACAACATACCGCGCGAGGCGGGCGTCCCAAATTGCTTGAGCACGGCCAGGAAGGAACCCTGCCCACTGTGGGCGATGGTGTGCAGCAAGCGCCGCGTCACCGTCAAGGCGTCGTCAGGCGGGATCACGCACTGGTACTGGTAGAAGCCTTTGGGGCCATAGATGCGGTTCCACTCTAGCAGGGCATCAAGCGGATAAAAGAAGGGCCGGTAGTGCTGCACGCTGCGTACCACCGCGGCACGCTGCTTGTGAAAGTACAGCGTGTTGAACGCTTTGAGGGACAGTGTGTTGATGAGCGACAGGGGCGGCGTGATCGGCACGCGTCGGCTTGTTTCGCTCACGCCGCCGAGCAAGGACGCCGGCAACGACGAGAGGTCCATCACCGCCGGAGCATGGTTGGCCCGACTGAACAGGCCCCGCCCGAGTCGCCTGCCTGTGAACGCACAGTCGATCCATGACACCGTGTACTCGTGGTCACGCTCCGAGGCCTGACTCAGCTCGAAAAATGCTTCCAGGCTGCCAAACTTGATCGTCTCGACATCCATGTAAGGATTGACCGCCCTGCGCAACTGGATCTCGGCCCAGGTGATCAAGCCGGTCAGACCCAGCCCGCCGATCGTGGCCGAAAACCAGTCCGGATGCTGCGTGGGAGAACACACGCGGCGCGTGCCATCGGAGCGCAAAAGCTCCAACTGGGTCACATGGTTGCCGAATGAGCCCGCGACATGGTGGTTCTTGCCATGCACATCGTTGGCGATGGCACCGCCCACGGTCACAAACTGCGTGCCGGGGGTGACAGGCAGAAACCATCCCTGAGACACCACCAAGCGCAAGACAGTGGACAACAGCACACCGGCCTCGCAACGCAACAAACCCGTGGCTGGGTCAAAGTCGATGAAGCGGTCCAATTGCCCGGCAAGCAACAAGGCGCCGCCCGGGTTGAGGTTGCTGTCCCCATAGCTGCGGCCATTGCCATAAGGCAACACGCTTTGAGCATCAGCCGGCAAGGACAAGGGCGCGTGGCGACTGCTCACACCCAACGCCGTGTGCGCGACGCGCTGCACCCGCCCCCAGGAGGTGAACACGCGCTGGTGGGCCGCTTGACTCATGCCAGACTCACACCGCCAGATACAGCACGATGGCTGCGGCCACACCGGTCAGCAGGCTGATGCGGTCCTTGAGGGCGTAGACGAGCGGGTCATCGTGCATGCGGCCTCGGTAGGTCTGCATCCAGATGCGGCTGATCCAGTACAGCATGATGGGCACCAACAGCCAGGCGAATTTGGGGTGGCGATACATCTGCGCCACATCGGGCGAGTTCAGGTAGAGCGCCAGCACCAGGATGCTGAGGTAGCCCGACGATGCGCCCAGGCTTTGCAGCAGGCTGAGGTCTTCGACCTGATAACCCCGCCCCTGTGCTGCGAGCTTGCCCTGCTCCCGCATGGCGTGCAATTCGGCATAGCGCTTGACGATGGCCAAACTCAAGAAAATGAAGATGGCGAAGATCAACAACCAGAACGACAAGGGGATGCCCGCGGCCGCCGAACCCGCCACGAGGCGGATGGTGTAAAGCCCGGCCAGCGCCAACACGTCCACCATCACGATTTTCTTGAGTCCAAAGGAATAGGCGAGCGTGGCCACGTAGTACGCACCCAGCACCCCGAAGAACGCCGTCGGCAAGGCCAGCGCCAGCAGCAAAGCTGCCAACAACAGCAAGGGCGCAGCCGTGAGGCCAAACAACAGGCTCAGTTGCCCGGCGGCAAACGGTCGACGACACTTGCTGTGGTGCTGACGGTCGGCCTCCAAATCAAGCATGTCATTGAGCAGGTACACCGACGAGGCACACAGGCTGAAGGCGATGAAAGCGACCACACTGGCCACCAGCGTGCTCAAATTCAACTGGTGCGCTGCCAGCATCGGCACAAAAATCAGGGCGTTCTTGGCCCACTGGTGCACCCGCAAGGCCTTCAAGATCACCTTGGCCCCCACGGCCGGCGCTGACACCACATGGCTGACGTCGGCAACCTGCGCGGCGGCCTGGCGCACCGACTCGGGCGCATTGACCACGATGGCCGAGCGCGCCTGGGCCCAGATGGGCACGTCCACCCGATGATTACCGCAGTAATCGAACTGCTTCGCACCAAAACGTGCCACCAACTCCGCCGCCTTGTTGCGCCCCGAGAGGTTGGTCTGACCATTGCTGGCCAGCACCCCGTCGAAGATCCCCAGGTGGTCGGCTACCGCCTGCGCGAGGCGGGCGTCCGACGCTGTGCACAGCCATAAGGGCCGCCCTGCAGCCTTTTGAGCGTGCAACCAGTCGACGAGCGGCTGGGTGTAAGGCAGAGCAGCGCCGTTCAGGCTGACGCGACGTGCGATCTCGGCCTTGAGATGGGCCTTGCCCCGCAGCAACCACAGTGGTGCGAGGAACAGATACAAGGGGTTGCGCTTGATGAGCAACAAGAACGACTCCAACAGCAGGTCGCTGTGAATGAGCGAGCCGTCGAGGTCAACGCACAGGGGAATGGGTTGGGTCATGACTCAAAAAACTATCAGGTCTTGCCCCGCAGGGCCCAGACGCACAGCCAACCGATCACCACGGCCAGCCACAAGGTCAACAAACGGCACACCAGGGTCAACAAGATGGCCTGGGGCATGGTGTAGCCATGGGCAAACAGCAAGGCGGCCATGACCGCCTCGGTGCTGCCCAAGCCGCCCGGCAAAAAGGACAAGGCCCCGACGATGATGGCGATGGCATAGATGCCCATGGCCGCGGGGATGGACAGCTCGATGGGTGCCACCACGTCGGCCACCAACTTGAGGCCGACGGCCTCCGCCCCCCAGGCCACCAGCCCCATCAACAGGCCCGAGAGCAACAGCCCGGGGGCCAGAAACTGCCGCGCACTGACCAGCATGTTCACCACGGGGCGCAGGGCCGCTACCAGCTTGCCCTGGTGCACCACCATCAGGTGGGCGGCCACCCGGGTCCAGGGCACCAGCGCAACGCTTGCCAGCAAGGCACCGACCAGACCGACCGCCACCCACAGGAAGGCACGGTAGGCCTGCAACTCGGCCAGCACCGCCACGGCCAGCAGGATCATCACCGCCAGATCCAGCAGCCGCTCGACAAAGAACGCACCGGTCACCGCTGACACGGGAATGCCGTATGACTGGTAATACCGTGCCCGCACCATCTCACCCAGCTTGCCTGGCGACAGTGTGAAGGCAAACCCGGCCATGAAGGTGAGCGAGACAAAGCCCCAGGGTAGATCGTGCCCCAGTCGCTGCAGGTAAAGCCGCCAGCGCCACACGCGCAGTGCGTAGTTGAACAAGGACAAGGCCGCCGCGATGGCGACCGCCGTCCAGCCTGCGCGCAAGGGGCTCAGATCGATCTGGACGATGTCATGGTGGAAGGCCTTGATGCACCACGCGGCAAACAAGGCAAAAAACCCATAGACCAAGACACGGCGCCACCATGGCACGGCCGCCGCAGACATTTCCGGGGTCAGGATGGGCGTACTCATGCGGGCAAGCCTCGTGCCCTCATGGAGACAGACACGTCAGAACGTCTCGGCATCACGGAGCTTCGGGGCCTGCGCATCCTTGGCTGCCAGCTCGGGTTGCAGCCCATTCAAGGGCCAGTCGATGCCGATGTCCGGATCGTTCCACAAGATGGCGCGCTCACAGTCCTTGGCGTACACATCGGTGGTTTTGTAGAGGAAATGGGTGTCATCACGCAAGGCGACGAACCCATGCGCGAAGCCCTCGGGAATCCACAACTGGCGCTTGTTCTCGGCGGACAACTCTGCCCCCACCCACTGACCAAAGGTGGGCGAGCCCTTACGGATGTCCACCGCCACGTCGTATGCCGCGCCTTGGGTGACACGCACCAGCTTGCCTTGCGGATGCGGCGGCAACTGGTAGTGCAGACCACGCAGCACGCCCGCCTTGCTGCAGGAATGGTTGTCCTGCACAAAGGGACGAGGGGCCGGCAGGCCCAGTTCGGCCAAAGCCGCCACGAACTTGCCGTGGTGGTAGCTTTCCATGAACCAGCCACGGTCGTCGCCGAACACAGCCGGCTCGACGATCACGACGTCGGGAATGCGGGTGGGAATGAGTTTCATGGTGTTCAGAAAACCTGGTCGCGCAGAACCTTGAGCAGGTACTGCCCGTAGCCGTTCTTGAGCATGGGTTGCGCCAGCTTCTCGAGCTGATCGGCCGTGATCCAGCCCGAGCGGTAAGCGATTTCTTCCAGGCAGGCCACTTTGAGGCCCTGGCGCTTTTCCAGCGTGGCGATGAACTGGCCGGCTTCCAGCAGGCTGTCGTGCGTGCCGGTGTCGAGCCAGGCATAGCCCCGGCCCATGATCTCGACACTGAGCTGCCCTTGCTTGAGGTACACGGCGTTGACGTCGGTGATCTCGAGCTCACCACGTCGGCTGGGCTGGATGTTGGCGGCGATGTCGCACACCTGCTGGTCGTAGAAATACAGGCCGGTGACGGCGTAGTTGCTCTTGGGCGTCTTGGGCTTTTCTTCAATGCTCAGCGCACGATGCTGGGCGTCGAACTCGACCACGCCATAACGCTCGGGATCGGTCACGTGGTAGGCAAAGACGCTGGCCCCGGTGGATTGGCTGTTGGCGTTGTGCAGCAGGCGCTGCAGGTCGTGCCCATAGTAAATGTTGTCGCCCAGCACCAAGGCGCTGGGGTGGTTGCCGACAAAGTCCTTGCCCAGGATGAAGGCCTGCGCCAAGCCGTCCGGGCTGGGTTGCACGCAGTAGCTCAGGTTGAGACCCCACTGGCTGCCATCACCGAAC
>MESA01000022.1 GCA_001770775.1 Burkholderiales bacterium RIFCSPHIGHO2_12_FULL_63_20 | reverse complement strand
ATCCTCACCTCGCGGTGGAGAGGTGTTACCTCCTACGCTGCCCTGTGCAGTCCGGACCTTCCTCCAGTGCGGCCTTTCGGCGATTGCACCAGCGGCGGTCTGGCTGACTTCACCCGCGCATTATCGCCGCTGCAGCACGCCCCAGGCAATCAACCCCACCATCATCAGCAACAAAGCCGCAACGGCCAGCCCGATCGTGCTGTGCATCACCATCGGCGCCAGAACCCCGGCCACCAAGCCGTTGGCCGCACTGCCCACAAAAGCCTGCATGGAAGCGGCCATGCCGCGCCGCTCGGGAAAGAGGTCCAGCACCATGAGCGTGACCACCGGGGTCATCATGGCCCAGCCCAGGGAATAGACGCCAATGGGAATCATTGACCAGCTCACATGGGCCTTGAACAGCAGGTTGGCCACCACATTGACCACCGACACGGCCAGCATGATGCCCAGTCCGATGCGCACCTGTCGCTCCGGCGCAATGCGCCCGGCCAACCGGCCACTGAGCCAGGCCCCGCCCATGATGCCGCTGATCGTGCACACGAAGAACCAGAAGAACTGCGTGGGAGCGAGCTGCAGGTGCTCACCCAGGAAGGTGGGCGCCGACAGCACGTACAGGAACATGCCGTTGAAGGGGATGCCGCTGGCCAGCGCCAGCAGCACAAAGCGCGGGTTGGAGCCCAGTTGCCAGTACCCCTGCATCAGGTGCTTGACCGACAGGACCTGCCGCTGCGACACGTGCAAGGTTTCGGGCAGCAAAAACCAGTTGCTCACCCACAGCAGCACGCCGATCCCGGCCAGGAACCAGAACACGGCGTGCCAGCCCGCATGCACGAACAAAAAGCCGCCGATGATGGGCGCGATGGCCGGGGCCACGCCAAAAAACAGCGTCACCTGAGACATGACCCGCTGCGCATCGGCCGGCGGGAACATGTCGCGGATCACGGCGCGCGAGACCACAATGCCCGCCCCGGTGGCGAGCCCTTGCAGCGCCCGGAAAAAGATCAGGTGCGTGATGTCGGTGGACAGCGCGCAGCCCACCGAAGCCAGCGTGAACACCGCCACCCCGGTCAGCACCACCGGCCGGCGCCCGAAGCTGTCGGACAGCGCGCCATGGAACAGGCTCATGAAGGCGAACGCGAACAGGTAGGCCGACAAGGTCTGCTGAATCTGCAACGGCGTGGCCTGCAAATCGGCCGCAATGCCCGAGAAAGCCGGCAGATAGGTGTCGATCGTGAAAGGGCCCAGCATGCCCAGCGTGGCCAGCAGCACCGACAAGGCCCACATCGGGCCGCGCCACAGTTGTCGTGAATCAGGGTTCATGGTGCGCTCACAATCCGGCGTTCTGAAGGCTGCGCAGGAAGGCCTGCGGGGCCTGGAATCCGATCACCCGCGCCTCACTCAGCTCACGGCCCTGCGGGTCAAAAAAGATCAGCCCGGGCGGCCCGAACAGCTGGAAGCGCTGCAGCAAGGCACGGTCGTCGGCGCCATTGAGCGTCACGTCCGCCTGCAACAGCATCACGCCACGCAAGCGATCCTGCACCAGCGGGTCGGAGAAGGTCTCACGCTCCATCTCGATGCACGAGGTGCACCAGTCGGCATAGAAGTCCAGCATCACCGCCTTGCCCTCGGCCTGGGCCCGCACCAGGGCGGCATCCAGATCGGCCACCGAACGCACCCGCTCAAAGGGCAGCACGCTCTGGTGGGTCGACACCGCCGCTGGCTGACCCAGCCACTGCGTCTGCACATAGGGCCACGCGGGGCGCGCCACCCACAGCGCCATGCCCAGCATCAGCACACCGAACACCGCCTTGACGGCGGTCATCCACGGCCCGGTGCGCGGCAGCAGGCTGCCCGCCGACAGGCCCACCAGCAGCAAGGGCAGGCTCATGCCCCAGGCCATGGCGTACAGCGCGGTGCCGCCCAGCACCACGTCGCGGGTCTGGCTGATGTAGAGCAGCGCACCGGCCAGCGGGGCCGACACGCAGGGGCTGACGATCAGCGCAGAGACCACCCCCATGGCAAACACGCTGACAAAGCGCCCGCCCGGCAGGTGCCGGGTGCCCTCACCCAGCCAGCTCTGAACCGCCACCGGCAGGCGCAACTCGTACAGGCCGAACATGGACAGCGCCAGCACCACCATCAGGGCGGCAAAGGTGAGCACCACCCAGGGGTGCTGCAGGTAGGCGGCCAGGCCCTGCCCCAACAAACCGGCGGCCACCCCCAGCGCGGTGTAGACCAGGGCCATGCCCTGCGAATAGGCCAGCGCCAGCGCAAAGCCCCGTCCGCGGCTCACCGTGCCCTTTTGGCCCACGATGATGGATGACAGGATGGGCACCATGGGCAGCACGCAGGGTGTCAGCGACAGCAGCACGCCCGCCAGCAAAAAGGCCGGCACGATGACCCACACACTGCCACTGGCCAGCGCCTGGCGGATGCCGCCATCGGACGACTCGCCTGCGGCGACTGCGCCACCGCCCGAACCCACCACGCCCGCGAACAGCCCACTGCCCCCCGAGCCTCCCCCCGCCGCGTCCGCGGCAAAAGGCTGCACCGCCGTGACCAGCCCCTGCGCGTCCAGGCTCACCTTGAACGCACGCTTCTGAGGCGGGTAACAGATGCCCGCATCGGCACAGCCCTGATAGCCCAGGGTCAGCACGGCCTCACCCCGCGCCTCGGCTGGCAAGGTCAAGCCCCCCTGGATGCTCTGGTGGTACACCTCCATCGTCTTTTCGAAATTGGGGTCGAACTTCGATTCGGCGGGCGGCAGGTCCCAGCCCAGCGCCTGCTCGGCCCCACCGGCGGCGCGCCAGGTGGCAGTCATCTGCTCACGGTAGAGGTACACCCCCGGCGCCTGCACGAAGGACACCTGCACGGAACGCGGGCCAGATGCACGCACCTCCAGGCGAAATGCCTGATCCACCGGCAAAAACGTCTGCGCCAGCGCCGCAGCGGCACCCCACAGCGGAAACAGCCACAGCGCTAACCACGCCAGACGGTGCCAGACCGCCTTCAAACTGGAATAATTCATGCGCCCTATTCTGACCTGAGCGGGCACATCGTGTAAGTTGTATGTCTTTGCCCGCCCTGGCGGCCACCTCTTTCTTCGGAAGCGTCTCATGAAAGCCCAGAACATCCTCGAAACGATTGGCCAGACCCCGCACATTCGCATGAACCGCCTGTTCCCAGGCAACGAAGTCTGGATCAAGGCCGAACGCGCCAACCCCGCCGGCTCCATCAAGGACCGCATCGCCCTGGCCATGGTGGAAGACGCCGAACGCAGCGGCGCCTTGCAGCCCGGCGGCACCATCATCGAGCCCACCTCCGGCAACACCGGCATCGGCCTGGCCATGGTGGCCGCCGTCAAGGGCTACAAACTGATCCTGGTCATGCCCGACAGCATGTCGATCGAGCGCCGGCGCCTGATGCTGGCCTACGGCGCCAGCTTCGACCTGACGCCGCGCGAAAAGGGCATGAAGGGCGCCATCGCCCGCGCCCAGGAGCTGCGTGATGCCACCCCGGGCAGTTGGATCCCGCAACAGTTCGACAACCCCGCGAACGTCGCAGCCCACGAACGCACCACCGCCCAGGAAATCCTGGCCGACTTCCCCGAAGGCCTCGACGTGCTGATCACCGGCGTGGGCTCGGGCGGCCACCTCACCGGTTGCGCCCGCGTGCTCAAGGCCGCCTGGCCGAACCTGAAGGTCTACGCGGTCGAGCCCAAGGCCTCGCCCGTC
This sequence comes from Burkholderiales bacterium RIFCSPHIGHO2_12_FULL_63_20, assembly GCA_001770775.1. Lineage (GTDB taxonomy): Bacteria > Pseudomonadota > Gammaproteobacteria > Burkholderiales > Burkholderiaceae_C > Aquabacterium. Next base: position 62,585 of record MESA01000022.1, on the reverse strand, counting down.
ATCTCGGGTGGTCAACCCTCGCCCCACCCCATCCAGGGCATCGGCGCGGGCTTCATTCCCGGCAACCTCGACACCAGCCTGCTGGACGGCGTCATCCTGGTCGACGCCGAAGACGCACGTGAATTCGGTCGCCGTGCCGCCCGCGAAGAAGGCATGCTGGTGGGCATCTCGTCCGGCGCGACCCTGACGGCCATTGCCCAGAAGCTGCCCGAACTGCCCGCCGGCAGCCGCGTGCTGGGCTTCTGCTACGACACGGGTGAGCGCTACCTGTCGGTCGAAGGCTACCTGCCCGCCTGAGGTCAGGGATCGCCACAGGGCGGGCCACCCCGCCCCTGGGCCACAATGCGGCACGCTCACGACGCCTGCCATGCTCCCGGCCCACGCATCCCCCAAACGCCCCGCCACCGTCACCCGCCCCTATGGCGGAGTGAAAGCCGAAGCCCGGCGCCAGGAACGCATGCAGCGCTTGCTGGCAGCCGGGTTGGAGGTGTTCGGCCACCACGGTTACCACCACACCACGGTGCGCAACATCTGCGACGCGGCGGGCCTGACCGAGCGCTACTTCTACGAATCCTTCAAGTCCCTGCGACTGCTGTTCGATGCCGTGCACGCGCAACTGCGCGATGAACTGGCACGCATCACGCAGCCCGCCTGGACGCCTCCCGACGAAGCCCAGCACGCGCCCCTGGAGCGCCTGGAGACCGCCCTGCGCATCTGGTACGAGTACCTGCAGGCCGACCCCAGGCGGGCCCGCATCATGTTGATCGACGCCAGCGTGATCGACGATCTGGACGCCGTGCGCACCAACACGGCCGCGCAAGAGTTTCACGCCCGCATGTTGCGCCTGGTCGAGACCCTGCACCCGGACCTGGCCCGCCAGGGTCTCCAGCCCGACTTGGTCGTGGCCGCCCTCTCAGGCGCGCTGATGATCCTGGCGCGCACCTGGGCGCGCAGCGGCTTTGCCCTGCCGCGGGACGACATCGTGCGTCACAGTATGCTGGTGTTCGAAGGGCTCACAGCCTTGCACCGTTCGCTGAACGAGGCTGCTGGAGCCCGCCCCCCCTCGTCAGACTGAGCCCGCTCAGCGCAGGCGCCAGTGCAGCGTCTCGCCGCCGCGCAGCGGCTTGATCTCGGCTTCGCCAAACGGCAGCGACTCGGGCACCACCCAGTCTTCACGCACCAGGGTGATGGTGTCGGTGTGGCGCGGCAGGCCGTAGTAGTCCGGGCCGTAGAAGCTGGCAAAGGCTTCCAGCTTGTCGAGCGCGCCCGCCGCCTCGAAGGCCTCGGCATACAGCTCGATGGCGCAGGGCGCCGTATAGCAACCGGCACAACCCGACGCGTGCTCCTTCAGGTGCGAGGCATGCGGCGCACTGTCGGTGCCCAGGAAAAACTTCGGGTTGCCGCTGGTGGCCGCCTGCACCAGGGCCACGCGGTGCTCCTCGCGCTTGAGGATGGGCAGGCAGTAGTAGTGCGGCCGGATCCCGCCCATGAAGATGGCGTTGCGGTTGTAGAGCAGGTGCTGCGGCGTGATGGTGGCACCCACGAAGCGGTCCGCCTCGGTCACGTACTGCGCAGCTTCCTTGGTGGTGATGTGCTCGAAGACAATCTTCAGCTCGGGAAAATCTTTGCGCAGGGGGATCAGCTTGTCGTCGATGAAGGCCTTTTCGCGGTCGAACACATCGATCTCGCTGTCGGTCACCTCACCGTGCACGCAGAACACCAGGCCTTCACGCTGCATCGCTTCGAGCGCCTTGTAGGTCTTGCGCAGGTCGGTCACGCCGGCGTCGCTGTTGGTGGTGGCGCCAGCCGGGTAGAGCTTGAACGCCACCGCGCCCATGGCCTTGGCGCGCGCCACCTCGTCGGCCGGGGTGTTGTCAGTCAGGTAGAGCACCATCAGGGGCTCGAACGACAGACCGGCCGGCACCGCAGCACGGATGCGGTCGCGGTAGGCGATGGCCTGCTCGGCGGTCGTCACCGGCGGGCGCAAGTTGGGCATCACGATGGCGCGGCCGAACTGTCGCGCTGTGGCCGGCACCACCGCCGCCATCGCATCGCCGTCACGCACGTGCAGGTGCCAGTCATCGGGGCGAAGGAGGGTCAGGGTCTGGGGGGTGTTCGTGGTCATGGCGGGCCGCTCGGATGCAGAGTTGGGGCTGGGAGGAACAGGGATTTTCTCACTTCCTCGTCCACACCGACGCAAGCCTCGCCTCCCCCCTTGGCGCGGGGCCAGGCGACCTCGAGCCTGCGCCACAATGTTTGCCATTCCTTCCCAACACAGAGGACTTTGCATGGCAGACCTGAATCCCCGCTCCAGCGGCCACACTTTCATCCGCGCCGTGGTCATCGGCGGCGCCGTGTTGTTCGGCCTGTGGGCCCTGAGCCCGATCGTGGTGATTTCAGCGGGTGAGCGCGGCGTCAAGACCACCTTCGGCAAGCCCGACGAGTTGGTGTACGAGCCCGGCATCCACTTCAAGGTGCCGCTGGCCCAGGCCATGCACACGATGGACGTGCGCCTGCAAAAGGGCGAAGGCGAAGGCGACGCGGCCTCGAAGGACCTGCAGTCGGTGCACACCCGCATCGCCATCAACTACCACCTGGACCCGAAGCAGGCGGTCAACGTCTTTCGCAACATCGGCCCCAGCACCGACATCGCGGCCGACCGCATCATCATCCCCGCCGCCCAGGAAGCCGTGAAGGCCGTGACCGCCCGCTTCACCGCCGAAGAGCTGGTCAGCCACCGCACCGAGGTGCGCGAGGCCATCGGCAAGATGCTGCGCGACAAGATGCAGCGCCATGGCCTGGTGCTCGACGAGTTCGCCATCGTCAACTTTGCGTTCTCACGCTCGTTCGCCGAAGCCATCGAATTGAAGGTGAAGGCCGAGCAGGAAAAGCTCAAGGCCGAACGTGACCTGCAGCGCATCGAGGTCGAAGCCAAGCAGAAGGTCGCCAGTGCCCGCGCCGAAGCCGAAGCCCTGGCGCTGCAGCGTCAGCAGATCACGCCCGACCTGCTCGCGCTGCGCCGCATCGAGAACGAGCGCGAGGCGATCCGCAAGTGGGATGGCAAGCTGCCCAACGTGACCTCGGGTGCCGTGCCCTTCATCAACGTGAGCGACAAGAACTGACCTCTGTGGAGGGCGTTCAAGCGTTCAGCAAGGCCGCCAGCGGCACCGCCGAGACCACGAAATCCGGGTTGAGCACCTCGGCCTTGCCGTAGCGCAGCGGCTCCCCCTGCAGCGTACAGACATGCCCGCCGGCGGCCTCGACCACCGCCTGCGCGGCCGCCGTGTCCCACTCGCACGTGGGGCCCAGGCGCGGGTAGACATCGGCTGCCCCTTCGGCAATCCGACAGAACTTCAGCGAGCTGCCGGCCTGCACCAGCTCATGCGCTCCCATGCGGGCGATCAAGGCGCGTGTGTCTTCATGGAAATGGTGTTTGCTGGCCATCACCCGCAAGGAGCGGCCGGCCTGGCGCGGCACGGCCACGTGCAGCCTCTGTGCCTGCGCCTCACCCGCATGACGACGGTAGGCCCCCTCCCCCACAGAGCCCCAGTAGCTCACATTCTGAGCCGGTACCGTGACTACACCCAGCACCGGCCGACCCTGCTCGATCAAGGCAATGTTGACCGTGAACTCACCATTGCGGGCCACGAACTCCTTGGTGCCATCCAGCGGATCGACCAGCCAGAACACCGGTGCGACACGCGCGCCCTCGTCGGGCACGCAGCCCTCTTCCGACACCACCGGAATGGCGGGCGTCAGTTGCTGCAAACCGGCCACGATGCGGACATGGGCGGCCAGATCGGCCGCGGTCAGGGGGCTGTCATCGGCCTTGTGCATCACGGCAGTCGGCCCGGCGTTGTAGATGGCCATGATGTCCGCCCCGGCCGCCTCGGCCAGCGCGACCACCGCCGGCACCAGCTCAGCCAGCGAGGGCAACCCGTTCGACAGGGATGCCTGCTTGGGTGTGTTCGGGCTCATGAACGCGTCCTTTCTGTGTGTGATGGGGGGCAGCGCGGCAAGCTGTACGCCCCCCGCCTCAGTCCTGCCCAGCCTGCTGCAGCCGCCACATCTCGGCATAACGCCCGTTGGCCGCCAGCAAATGCGGGTGCGTGCCGCGCTCGATGATGCGTCCGTGCTCCATCACCAAAATTTCGTGCGCGTGCACGATGGTGGACAGGCGGTGCGCGATCACCAGCACCGTCTTGCCCTGCGCCACCGCGGCCAGCTCGGCCTGGATGGCCCGCTCATTGGCCGAGTCCAGCGCCGAGGTGGCCTCGTCGAACACCAGCACCGGCGGGTTCTTCAACAGCGTGCGGGCAATCGCCACCCGCTGCTTCTCGCCGCCCGACAGCTTCAGGCCCCGCTCGCCCACCATGGTCTCGTAGCCCTTGGGGGTGCCACTGATGAAAGCGTGGATGCGGGCCGCCTGCGCGGCGGCCATCACCTCGTCGTGCGTGGCATCGGGTCGGCCGTAAGCGATGTTGTAGGCCACCGTGTCGTTGAACAGCACCGTGTCCTGCGGCACGATGCCGATGTGGCGGCGCAGGCTGTCCTGCGTGAGGCTGCGCACATCGTGGCCGTTGACCGTGATGCGCCCGCCCTGGACGTCATAGAAGCGGTACAGCAAGCGCGCCAGCGTCGACTTGCCCGAGCCCGAGGGCCCCACCACGGCCACCGTCTGCCCCGCCGGGATCTCGAAGCTCAGGTCGTGCAAGATGGGCCGGCTGGGGTCGTAAGCGAACTGCACCTGGTCAAAGCGCACCGACGGTGCCCCCTTCAGCAGCAGCGGGCGCGCATCCGGCGCATCGGCCACCTCGCGATCGCGCGTCATCAGCGTGAACATCTTGTCCAGGTCGGTCAGAGACTGCTTGATCTCGCGGTAGATCACCCCCAGGAAGTTCAGCGGAATGTAGAGCTGGATCATGAAGGCGTTGACCATGACCAGGTCACCCACCGTCATGCGCCCGGCCACCACGCCCTCGGTGGCACGCCACAGCATCGCGATCAAGCCCACGGCGATGATGGTCTGCTGCCCCGTGTTCAGCAGCGACAGCGAGCGCTGCGACTTCAAGGACGCCTGTCGCAGCCGGTCCAGCGACTCGTCGTAACGCTGCGTCTCGAAGCCCTCGTTGTTGAAGTACTTCACCGTCTCGTAGTTCAGCAGCGAGTCCACCGCCCGCGTGTGCGCCTTCGAGTCCAGCTCGTTCATCTCGCGGCGAAAGCGCGTGCGCCAGTGCGTCACCGTCACCGTGAAGGTGATGTAGACGCCCAAGGCCGTCAGGGTGATCCAGGCGAACACCATGTCGTACTTGGTGGCCAGCAAAGTCAGCACCAGCGTGACCTCGATCAGCGTCGGCACGATGCTGTAGAGAGAGTACGAGATCAGCGAGTGCACCGCCCGCGTGCCGCGCTCGATGTCACGCGTCATGCCGCCCGTCTGTCGCTCCAGGTGAAAGCGCAGGCTCAACGCATGCAAGTGCCCGAACACTTCCAGCGAGATGCGCCGCGCCGCCCCTTCGGTGGCCTTGGCAAACACCAGCTCGCGCAGCTCGGTGAACAAGGAGGTAGACAGGCGCAGCAGCCCATAGGCCACCAGCAGGCCCACCGGTACCACCAACATCGCCTGCACGCTGCCGGCCTTGGGTGCCAGCGTGTCCACCAGGTCTTTGAGCAACAGGGGCACACCCACATTGGCCAGCTTGGCGCCGACCATGAAGGCCAGCGCCAGCATCACCCGGCCCTTGTAGGCCCACAGATAGGGCCACAGCCGCGCCAGCGTGTCGCGCTCGGAGCGAGGCTTATCTGTGACGGAGTGCGGGTTTTCACCGGCGGGCGGCGAAGCGTAGCGTCGCATTCTGGAACAATGCCTGATTGAAGTTCGAAACGTCGATTGTCGACCTGATTGATCATGACCCTTGCGCCCAAGCCCAATATCCTCATGTGCCCCCCGGATCTGCACCCCGAGATGGAGTTGCTGATGCGCGTGGTGCCCATGCCCTCGGATGCCAACGGCAACGGCGACATCTTTGGCGGCTGGATCATGGCCCAGGTGGACCTGGCCGGCTCCATCCTGCCCGGCATCGTCTCGCGCGGACGCATCGCCACCGTGGCGGTCAACCAGTTCACCTTCAAGCAGGCGGTCTCGGTGGGCGATGTGGTCTCGCTGTATGGCCGCGTCGAAAAAACCGGCCGCACCTCCATCACCGTGCACATGGAAGTCTGGGCCGAACGCAACCCCAGCCAGCCGCAGCTGTTCAAGGTCACCGAAGCCAACATCACCTATGTGGCCATCGACCTCGAAGGCAAGCCCCGCCCCATCCACCCCGAACAAGCTTGATGCAGCGCCAGCCCGGACACCGCGTCGGGCCCCGCGTCTGTGAGAGCATCCCCCCATGGACGCCATGATCTCCACGCCCCCCAGCCAGGCAGCCGGCGCTTTGCGCGAACAGGGCTGGGCCGTCATCCAGCCGGAAGACCTGCTGAGCTGGCTGCACGCCGACCAGGCCGCTGCCGATGCCGTGCATGCCAGCTGGTCTGACCTGCCACCCGACACCCACCTGCGCGACGGTGGCGCCTACCGCTTCCGCCGCCACAGCTGCTTCACGCTGGACACCACCACGGGTGAGCTGGCGCAGACCCCGCACCGCGCCCACTGGCAGCCTGTCACCTACAACGCCCTGCACGGCGGCTTTCAACGCTGGTTCGAGCCCGTGGACCCGGCCATCTGTGCCCACCCTCTGTGGCAGGCCCTGCTGCGCCAGATCGGCCAGTTGGTGGCCCAGGCCAAGCCGGTGCCCATGTGGTTCATTGAAGCGCACCAGTTCCGCGTCGACACCGCCGGGGGCATCGGCCGACCGACTCCGGAAGGCGCGCACCGCGATGGCGTCGATTTCGTCGCCGTGCTGATGCTGGAGCGCCATGCCATCAAGGGCGGCGAGACCCGCGTCTTCGAAGCCGAAGGCCCACGTGGGGTGCGCTTCACGCTGCAACGCCCCTGGAGCACCGTACTGCTGGACGATGAGCGTGTCATTCACGAAACCTCGCCCATCCAGCCGCTGGCCGACCATGGCTGGCGCGACACCCTGGTGCTGACCTTCCGCCAAGGCGGCTTCCAGAGCGAGACCTGAAGCGACGCCACACCGTGGCGCCGCGCGACGGCTCACCCCTGCTTGTGCCAGTCCTTGTGCAGCAGCTGGCGCGGTGGCTCGCCGTCGGCCATCACCACGCGGTCACGGCCAGTGCGCTTGGCCACATACAAAGCTTGGTCGGCGCGAGACACCACACTGGCCCAGTCCTCGTCAGCCTGCAGGCTGCGCGCCCCCCCAATGCTGAGGGTCACCGAAAACGTCGTATCCAGACTCATCAATGGGTGTGACGCGACCACCTGTCGCAAACGCTCCCCCACCTGGGCCAGCCGCTCGGGCTCGGTACTCTGCAGCACCACCAAAAACTCCTCGCCGCCAATGCGCCCGACCTGATCGCCGTCGCGCAAGTGTTGGCGCAACAACTGCGCCACCTGCGTGAGCACCTCATCGCCCACCGCATGGCCATGGCGATCATTGATGGACTTGAAATGGTCGACGTCACACATGAGCAGGCACAAGGGCTGATGCTCACTGCGCCGATCTTCGTGCAACCGCTCCAGGTGTGACAGGATGGCGCGCCGGTTCAACAAACCGGTCAAAGGATCGCGCGTGGCCATCTCGGCCAACTGCTGCTCCATCCGCTTGCGTTCGGTGATGTCAAGGATGGTGCCCACCAAGCCACTGACCTGGCCCTCGGAGTCGCGCAGCACCGTCTTGTAGAAAATCACGTCCAGACGTTGCCCCGACGGGGCCTGGACCTGCGACTCGTAGCGCTGATTTTCGCCCGCTCTCATCAAGGCCTCATCGGCCTCGAAATAGACCTGCGCCAAGTCGGGGGGGGACAGATCAAACACCGACTTGCCCACCACATCGGCTGGGCTCAGGCCCAGCAAGGTGGTGAAGGCCTGGTTGCACCCCCGGTAGATGCCTGCCCGGTCTTTGTAGAACACCGGCATCGGCAAAGCTTCCAGCACGGGCTGGATGACATCAGGGGGCAACTGTGACAGGAACAAAAGCCTTCATCCACGGGGTGCAGGGCGCGCACGATCTGAAGATTATGACGTGACCGGCGCCCCCCATCTGCCCGCAGACTTGATCCTGATCATCAAACGTTCAGCACTTGGAGAAGTCAGGCTTGCGCTTTTCCATCACGGCGCTGATGGCCTCCTTGGTGGCCGGGCCACGCAGCAGATTGCCAAACTGCTGCAACTCCGCCAGCATGACGGCGTGCAGCGCCTCGGTGTTGCTCTGCCGCATCAGGGCCTTGGTCACCCGCAGCGAGGTGGCCGGCTTGGCCGCCAGCTTGGCCGCTTGCGCCTGCGCATAGGCATTGACCTCGGTCGGTGGCAGCACGCGGTTGACCAGGCCCATGTCCAGGGCATCTTCGGCCGAGAAGGGCTCGCCGAACAGCAGCTTTTCAGCGGCGCGCTGGTAGCCCACGATCTGCGGCAGCAACAGGCTGGAGCCGGCTTCCGGGCACAGACCCAGGTTCACGAAGGGCAGGCTGAAGCCCGCGTTGTCGCCGGCATAGACCAGGTCGCAGTGCAGCAACAAGGTGGTGCCAATGCCCACGGCCGGGCCCGCCACGGCGGCGATCAGCGGCTTGGGGAAGTCGCGCAGGATGTCGAGGAAACGCACCACCGGCGCCGGCTCGGCCCCCGGCGTCATGTCGGGCGGATTGCTCAGGAAGTCCATCAGGTCGTTGCCCGCCGTGAAGCAGGTCGGATCACCCTGGATCACCGCCACGCGCACCGTGTCATCGGCGGCGGCCGCTTCCAGCGCCTCGGCCATCGCGGTGTACATGGCGCGCGTGATGGCGTTCTTCTTGTCCAGACGGTGGAAGGTCAGGGTCAGGATGCCGCCTTCGCGGTTCGACAAAATGGCGTCGGTCATGGTGTGGTTCCTCGAGAACGGAAAGGAAATTCAGGAAGCAGCGCGCGCTGAAGGGGACACCCCCAGCCAGCTCAGGCTGTGCGCCCAGCCCTTGGGGCCGGTGCGCGTGTGAAAGAAATCGAAGTGCCCCACCGAGGCCGCCCCCACATCCTTGGGATGCAGGGTCAGGTAGCGCACGGACGTGCCAGTGTAGAGGCGGTGAATGGCCTCGACCCCACGCCGGTGCGCCATCTTGTCATCGGTGAACAGCACGGCCGTGATGGGCTGGCGCACCGCGGCATAAGCCTCGCGCACATGCGGCCCTTCCACGCAGCAGAAGTCGGGCGAGGCGCACCAGCGCTTCCACTGCCCCACGATGCCGCGCGGCAGGTCAGCCACCGCGTTGATGCGCTTGCCGGCAAAGTAGCCATGGCGCGCCACGCTCAAGGGCACGATCACATGCCAGAACAGCAACATGCCATAGCGCAGCGGCCGCGCCAGATGCGAGACATGCCCACTGCCGCTGCCCAGCGTGACCACATGGTCGATCTGGGGCAACTTCGGCATCAGCCCATACAGGATGCCGCCCATGCTGTGGCCGAACCAACTGATGGGCAGACCCGGATGCCGGCTCACGGCGCACTGCATGATCGCCGGGGCATCGTGCAAGGGCCAGTCGATCAGCTTGGCGCGGTAGCGCCGCAGATCGGCCGGCGCCGACGCGCCCATGCCGCGCCAGTCCAGGGTGTAGACGACGCAGCCGTGGCCGCTGAGCCAGCGGGCATAGCGCTCGTAAAACGACTGGGGCACTCCCAGCGCCGGAGCAAGGATGACCACACGCCGCGCCGCCACCGATGCGTCGGCAGGGCGGTAACAGCGCGCAGCCAACGTGTGGCCGTCATCGGTGTGAAGCGTCAGGTGTTCCATACAGCTTTCAAGAAAAAGCCCGCACACAGGCGGGCTTTCTCAGGCGTCAAACGCAGGCGAGCCGATTACAGGCTGTCCACGCGCTCGAAGATGCCGGCAGCGCCCTGGCCGGTGCCGATGCACATCGTCACCATGCCGTACTTGCCGCCGGTGCGACGCAGACCGTGCACCACGGTGGCCGCACGGATGGCGCCGGTGGCACCCAGGGGGTGGCCCAGAGCGATCGCGCCGCCCATCGGGTTCACCTTGGCACGGTCCAGCACGTGGCCCTTGCTGTCCAGGTCCTTGAGCACAGCCAGCGACTGCGCAGCGAAGGCTTCGTTCAGCTCGACCCAGTCCATGTCCGAGGCCTTCAGGCCCGCGTATTCCAGGGCCTTGGGGATGGCTTCGATCGGGCCGATGCCCATGATCTCGGGCGGCACGCCCTTGACAGCGAACGCCACGAACTTGGCCAGCGGGGTCAAGCCGTACTTCACGCAGGCTTCCTTCGAAGCCAGGATCAGGCAGCCCGCGCCGTCCGAGGTCTGCGACGAGTTACCGGCCGTGACCGAACCCTTGGCCGCGAACACGGCACGCAGCTTGGCCAGACCTTCGACCGTGGTCTCAGGACGGGCGCCTTCGTCACGGGTGATGACCTTCTTGGAGATGGTCACTTCGCCGGTTTCGAGGTTGGGCGTGCGCACTTCGATTTCGATCGGTGTGGTTTCGGCATCGAAGAAACCGGCTTGTTGAGCGGCGATGGCACGGCGGTGCGATTCGGTCGCGAAAGCATCTTGCTCTTCGCGGCTGATGCCCCACTGTGCGGCCACCTTCTCGGCGGTCATGCCCATGCCGTAAGCGATGCCGACGTTCTCGTCCAGGTCGACGACCTTGGGGTTGAACGACGGCTTGGAGCCGCCCATGGGGACCATGGACATGGACTCGACGCCACCGGCGATCATGACTTCGGCTTCACCGACGCGGATGCGGTCAGCGGCCATCGACACGGCGGTGATACCGGCCGCACAGAAGCGGTTCACGGTGGCACCGGCCACGGTCTTGGGCAGGCCCGACAGCAGCGTGGCGATCTTGGCCACGTTCATGCCTTGCTCGCCTTCAGGCATCGCGCAGCCGACGATGGCGTCTTCGATGGCAGCCGGATCCAGCGTGGGAACCTGCTTGAGGGCGTTCTTGATGGTGGCCACCAGCAGATCGTCCGGACGGGTGTTCTTGAACACGCCGCGGCCAGACTTGCCGATCGGGGTGCGGGTGGCAGCGACGACGTAAACGTCACGAAGTTGTTTAGACATGTGTTTGTCTCCGATCGATCAGTTGCGGACAGGCTTGCCGGTCGACAGCATGCCCATGATGCGCTCTTGCGTCTTGGGGTTGTCCAGCAGCGTGCAGAAGTGCTTGCGCTCCAGGGCGTGCAGGTATTCCTCGCTCACCAAGGTGCCGGCATCGACGTCACCGCCGGTCAGCACGTCAGCGATGCACGAGCTGATGTAGTAGTCGTGAGCCGAGATGAAGCCACCGTCACGCATGTTGATCAGCGACGACTGCAGCGTGGCCTTCACGTTGCGGCCCGCGACCGGGAACAGCTTCTTGGCCGGGGCGCGGTAGCCGGACTCGAACATGGCCTTGGCCTGGGCGATGGCCACATACAGCAGCTCGTCCTTGTTGGCCACGATCACGTCGCCGTCCAGCAGATAGCCGAACTTCTTGGCTTCGATGGCGGAGGTCGCCACCTTGGCCATGGCCGCAGCCTGGAAGCCTTCCTTGACGAAGCCCATCAGCTCGCCACCAACCTGGCCGGACACGCCCTTGGACGGCTCCAGCAGCTCGGCTGCACGGCGGGCCAGGTAAGCCAGGCCACCGCCGCCGGGGATCAGACCCACGCCGACTTCGACCAGACCCACATAGCTTTCCATGGCAGCGACACGCTTGGCAGCGTGGACAGCCAGCTCACAGCCGCCACCCAGGGCCAGACCGTGCATGGCAGCGACGGTCGGGACGTTGGAGTAGCGCAGCGACAGCATGAAGTCCTGCAGCTGTTTCTCGAACGGGGCGATGGCCTTGCCACCACCGCTCATGAAGGCGGGCATCATGGACTGCAGATCGGCACCGGCCGAGAACGGACCGTCTTGCGTCCAGATCACCAAACCCTTGTAGCCAGCTTCGGCGATTTCCAGACCCTTGGCCAGACCGGAAGTGACTTCGGCGCTGATGGTGTGCATCTTGGACTTGATCGAAGCGATGACCACTTCGTCGTCCAGGGTCCAAAGGCGGATGGCGCCGTCTTCGAACAAGGTCTTGCCTGCGGTGGCGGCGTTCGGGGCGTTGGAGCCCAGCACGCTTTCACGGAAGAACTGACGCTTGTAGACGGGCAGGTCGCGCACGGGCACGTACTTGCCAGCCTTGGGCGACCACGAACCTTCGGCGGCGTGCACACCGTCGCGGCCGTCAAACACCCAGGCGGGCAGCGGGGCCGTCGACAGGGCCTTGCCCGCGTCGATGTCGGCCTTCACCCATTCAGCCACTTGCTTCCAGCCGGCTTCTTGCCACAGCTCGAAGGGGCCTTGCTTGGCGCCGAAGCCCCAACGCATGGCGAAGTCGATGTCGCGAGCGGACTCGGCGATCGACTCCAGCGTCACGGCAGCGTAGTGGAAGGCGTTGCGCAGGATGGCCCACACGAACTGGGCTTGCGGGTTGGTGGACTCGCGCAGACCCTTCAGACGCTCGGCAGCCGGCTTCTTGAGGATCTCAGCGACGTCCTTGTCGCACTTGCCGCCTGCGGCGACATACTCACCCGTGGCAGCGTTGAACTGCAGGATGTCCTTGCCGACCTTCTTGAAGAAGCCTGCCTTGGTCTTTTGACCGAAGTTGCCCAGCTCCAGCAGCTTGGTCAGCGCAGCGGGCGTCTCGAAGGCACCGTTGAACAGGTCGTCCTTGGCACCATTTTGCAGCGTCTTGATGACGTGGTTCATGGTGTCCAGGCCCACCACGTCGGCGGTGCGGAAGGTGGCAGACGAAGCGCGGCCCAGCTTCTTGCCGGTCAGGTCGTCGACGATGTCGTAGCCCAGGCCCGAACGCTCGACTTCGCGGAAAGTCAGCATCATGCCGGCCACGCCCACGCGGTTGGCGATGAAGTTGGGGGTGTCGTACGCACGGATCACACCCTTGCCGACCACGGAGGCCGAGAAGGTTTCCAGCTGGTCAACCACCTCGGGAGCGGTGAACTCCGTGGGGATCAGCTCCAGCAGGTGCATGTAGCGCGGGGGGTTGAAGAAGTGGATGCCCAGGAAGCGCGAACGCAGCTGCTCAGGCAGCACGTTGGCCATGGCCGTGATGGACAGACCCGAGGTGTTGGTGGCCAGGATGGCGCGGTCGTTGACGAAGGGCGCGATCTTCTTGTACAGATCTTCCTTCCAGTCCAGACGCTCGGCGATGGCTTCGATGATCAGGTCGCAGCCACGCAGCTCTTCAAGGTGCTCTTCGTAGTTGGCTTGCTGGATCAGGGCGGCATCTTCGGCCACGCCCAGAGGCGCCGGCTTCATCTTCTTGAGGTTCTCGACCGCACGGGTCACGATCCCGTTCTTGGGGCCTTCCTTGGCGGGCAGGTCGAACAGCACGACCGGCACCTTCACGTTGACCAGGTGGGCAGCGATCTGGGCGCCCATGACGCCGGCGCCGAGCACGGCCACCTTGCGCACATTGAATTGACTCATGTTCTCTCCTAGGGGAACTTCAGTTGTGTGTAGGAAACGAGAGAAAAGGGAGGGGGTGAACCCGCCTCCCTTTGAAGCACCTGTCGATTAGAACAGGGCTTCGTCCATTTCCATCAGGGGCTTCAGACCGGCCTTGGCGGTGATCATCGCGGTTTCGACTTCAGGCACCAGCTTGGCGAAGTAGAAGCGAGCGGTGGCCAGCTTGGCGGTGTAGAACTTGTCGCCGGAGTCTTGCTTTTCCAGGGCGATCTTGGCCATGCGGGCGAAGAAGTAAGCGTAGACCATGTGGCCGACCACGCGCAGGTAGTCGACGGCGGCGGCGCCCACTTCGTCAGGGTTCTGCATGCCCTTCATGCCGATTTCCATGGTGAAGGCTTGCACCTTCTTGCCCAGGTCGGCCAGGGGCACGGTGAACTCTTGCAGTGCAGCGTTGTCGGCGTTTTCCTTGACGAAGGCCGAGACGCGCTTGCCGAACTTGGTCAGCTTGGCGCCGCCATCGCCCAGCACCTTGCGGCCCAACAGGTCCAGCGACTGGATGGTGTTGGTGCCTTCATAGATCATGTTGATGCGGGCGTCACGCACGAACTGCTCCATGCCCCACTCGTGGATGAAGCCGTGGCCACCGAAGACCTGCTGGCAATGCACGGTGGCAGCCCAGGCGTTGTCGGTGATGAAGGCCTTCACGATCGGGGTCAGCAGGGCGACGATGTCGTCGGATTCCTTGCGAACGGCTTCGTCAGGGTGGTTGTGGGCCTTGTCCAGCTCGATGGCGGTGAAATACACCAGGGCGCGGGCGCCTTCGGCGTAGGCACGGGCGGTCAGCAGCATCTTGCGCACGTCAGGGTGCACGATGATGGGGTCGGCGGCCAGCTCAGGGCGCTTGACACCCGACAGGGCACGCATCTGCACGCGGTCCTTGGCGTAGTTGACAGCGTTTTCGTAGGCGACTTGGGTCAGACCCAGGGACTGGTTGCCAACGCCCAGACGGGCGCCGTTCATCATCACGAACATGGCGGGCAGACCGCGGTGGGGCTGGCCCACCAGGGTGCCGATGGCGCCGTCCAGCACGATCTGGGCCGTGGCGTTGCCATGGATGCCCATCTTGTGCTCCAGACCGCCGCAGTACACGCCGTTGCGCGAACCGACCGAGCCGTCAGCGTTGACGTTGAACTTGGGCACGACGAACAGGGAGATGCCCTTCGAGCCAGCCGGGGCATCCGGCAGGCGTGCCAGCACCAGGTGGACGATGTTGTCGGCCATGTCGTGCTCGCCAGCCGAGATGAAGATCTTCTGGCCAGTGATCTTGTAGGTGCCGTCGCCCTGGGGCTCAGCCTTGGTGCGCAACAGGCCCAGGTCGGTGCCGCAATGCGGTTCGGTCAGGCACATGGTGCCGGTCCACTCACCAGAGGTCAGCTTGGGCAGGTAGGTCTTCTTCTGCTCAGGCGAGCCGTGAGCTTCCAGGCAGGCGTGGGCGCCGTGGCTCAGGCCGGGGTACATGGTCCAGGCCTGGTTGGCCGAGTTCAGCATCTCGTAGATGGCCTGGTTGACCAGGATGGGCAGGCCTTGGCCGCCCCACTCCGGATCGGCCGACAGGGCCGACCAGCCGTTTTCGGTGTACTGCTTGTAGGCTTCCTTGAAGCCATCAGGCGTCTTGACTTCGTGGGTTTCCTTGTTCAGGACGCAACCCTGGGTGTCGCCCACCAGGTTCAGCGGGGCCAGCACTTCAGAGGCGAACTTGCCACCCTCTTCGAGCACGGCGTTGACGGTGTCGGCATCCACATCGCCATAGGCGGGGATCTGCTTGAGTTCATCGACAGCGCCGAGCAGCTCGTGGATCACGAATTGCATGTCGCGCAGGGGGGGGGTGTAAGAAGGCATCGTGAAGCTCCTCGGTCAGAAAGGCACGTTAAACAAGAAATACCTGATCTATAAGCCAGGCGATCGGGGGGTCAAACAGGGGCGGCACCGGTCGGCGCCGCATTCGGAAAAAGGGGATGTGGAGCCCCTTGCGCGTAGTACTGCACCACGCGCTCGAAGGCCACACGGGCCCGGTCCACCGCCCCGGCAGAGCGCAGGAACCGCGCGTCATGATGGAGCGAGAGGATCAGGCCGTGGATCTCGAACAGCATTTGCATCGGATCGGTGTCGGCACGCAGGTGACCCAGGTCAATGGCCTGCTGGATGGCCTTGTTCAGCGCGCCATGCCACAACAACACCATGCTGGCGAGGGCATCACGCACCGGACCGGGCCGGTCATCGAACTCGACGGCACCGCTGATGTAGATACAGCCGGAATCGATCTCCGTGGCCACCTTGCTCACCCAGTTCTTGATCAGGGCGCGCAGACGCGGCAGGCCGCGATGCTGACGCATGGCGGGACGGAACACCTCTTCCTCAAACCGTTCGTGGTATTCGCGGATCACGGAGATCTGCAACTCCTCGCGGGAGCCGAAGTGCGCGAAGACGCCGGACTTGCTCATGCCGGTGACTTCGGCCAGGGCCCCAATCGACAAGCCTTCAATGCCCATCTGAGCAGCCAGGCTCAACGCAGCGTCCAGGATGGCCGCGCGGGTCTGCTGGCCCTTGTGTGCGCCGCGTCCACGCTCACGCCCGGCCTCATGGGCGGGCTTGACGTCGTGGGGGGTCACAGTGGCCACAGCATTTCCTCAAAATAAAACGAACGGTCGTGCTATTTTGCAGAAAATGATGGCGGCTGTGTGAAGTCCTCGAAAAAAAAGTGGGCTCTGTGGGTTCTTCCCCCCATCCTCGGGGGGCAAGGCCCCTTTGCCAACCCCGGGTTGCCCCTTGGTTGCCGGCAACCTGCACCCTGAACCGTCGTCAACAGCTTGAGAATGTCACACAAGATGCTCTATCCTGTGGGCATCTTCGCCTGAATGAGGGCTGTATGGACGTGCTGCAACTTGACGTGTCAGGTCGTCCGCAGGCTTGGCTATCGGCCAGGAACGCGGCGCTGCTGTATGCCACCGATGAGGTCGCCTGGACGATCGGCGACCCGTTCATGGTGTTGCGTGGGGGCGTCCAGCGTCATTCGGGCCTGCCCTCACGCCTGCCGCTGCACCCCATCGTTGCGGTGCGGGGCAGCATGCCCAACCGGGCCTGGCGACAGGAGCCCGCGCTGTCCAACCCCAAGCTGTTCGCCCGCGACCGCCACCTGTGCGCCTACTGCGGCCAGCACTTCCCTTACGACGCCCTCACGCGTGAGCACATCGTGCCCACCTCGCGCGGCGGGCGGGACAGTTGGCGCAACTGCATCACGGCCTGTCGCAACTGCAACGGGCGCAAGGGCAACCGCACCCTCGATGAGCTGAACTGGTCGCTGTACTACCTGCCTTACGTGCCCAGCCTGCATGAGGACATGATCCTGCGCGGGCGGCGCATCCTGACCGATCAGATGGACTTCCTGCTCGCCTGCGTGCCACCGCACAGCCGCCTGCACCAAGCGCTGAGCTGATCAGGCCTTGCGTGGGCCGGGCTGACCGCGCTCGATGACATAGCGCGCCTGGGTCCGCAGCCGGCTGTCGGCGCGCACGGGGTGCGGGGTGCTGCGGAACTCGATCTGCACCTGTCGGGGCGTGATGTCCAGCAAGACGTAGCCGCGCTCATCACCCCGCACATGCAGCAGATCGGGGTTGCTGCGCTTGACCCAGCTGCTCATCAATTCACTCAGACCACGGCTGCTGACGGAGGTGGTCACGATTTCGCTGGCGATGATGGGCGAGGCCGGATCGGCCGGATCCAGACGCAGGTTCGCGGCCACGTGGCGATGCACATCGCCCCCGAGGCAGACCACATCGGGCACGCGGGGCTGGGCGATCGCCTCGGTGAAACGGCGCCGCGCGGCCGGATAGGCATCCCAGCCATCGGCGTACAGCAAAGGGCCCAGCGGCGAGCGCAACACGCCGGGAGACATCTGCGAGGACTGCACGATGAACTTCCAGTCGCAGGTGCTGGAGGCCAAGGCGGCTGCCACGTCATAGGCCTGGCTCTGGCCCAGCATCGTGCGCTCGGGCGCCTGCGCGGCATCGCACTGCCACAGCAGCTTGCCATTCATGGGCGCATGGCGCCCGTCACACACGGCAGGATCGCGGAATTGACGCGTGTCCACCGTCATCAGGTCCACCAGCTGCCCCCAGGGGTAGCGGCCATGCAGAGGCATGCTGCCCCCCACGGGCGCCCGGTGCGGCGAGAACGGCAGGTGCTCGAAGTACGCCTGGTACGCCGCCGTGCGCACGGCCAGGAACGCCTGCGGGTCCGGCAGGTCTGGGCTGTGGCGCCCGGTGTAGTCGGCCGACACCTCGTGGTCGTCCCACACCATCAGCCAGGGGTGGGCGGCGTGGCAGGCGCGCAGGTCCGGATCGAGCTTGTAGGCCGCGTAGTGCTGGCGGTAGTCGGCCAGGGTGCGTCGATGCAGGTCGGGCATGACGTGCGGGTGGCGGCGCACCCGCGCGTACGGCTTGGCTTGGGTGCCGTAGATGTAGTCGCCGACGAACAGCACGAGATCGACGTCACTGACCGCGATCTCGCGGTGCACGGTGTAGTAACCCGTTTCGTAGTGCTGGCAGGACGCCAGCGCCACACGCATGCGGGTGTTGCGCTCGGTGGGATCGGGTGCGGTGCGGGTGCGCCCCACGGGGCTGCGCTGGCCGCCGGCCTCGAAGCGATAGAAGCAGGGGCGTCCGGTGGGCAGCCCCTTGACCTCGACATGCACACTGTGGGCCGCCGCCGGATCGGCCACGGCACTGCCACTTTGCAGCACCCGCGCAAAGCGGGCATCGGCCGCCACCTCCCAGCGCACCGGCACGGCCTGCGCAGGCATGCCCCCGTCGGCCTGCAAGGGCTTGGGCGCCAGCCGGGTCCAGATCACGACCGAGTCGGGGCGCGGCTCGCCACTGGCCACGCCCAGGGTGAACACCTCGTCGGCGGCGTGCCACGCATCGGGCTGCGGCACTTGGCCCCGCGCCTGGGCACGGTGGGCACAGACCTGCTGCCAGGCCAGGGCAGCGGCAAGTCGACTGAGGTGAGAAAACAGGGCACGGCGTTGCATGAAGGCGCCGATTATGCGATGCCTGCCGACAAGGCTGCCCAAGGCCGCGCCACAAAGGCACAATGGGTCACACAACAGTGACTGACAGGAGACCGTCATGACCACGCGAGCACACGATTCCGATCCGTCCGGTTCCTCACACGCAGGCGCCCAACCTTTTGCAGGCCTGGGTGCCGGCCTGGGCTTTTTTCAGGACTGGATGAAAGCCGCAGGCGCCGCACTGCCCGGCATGGGTGCCCCGGCTGGCGCCGGCATCCCCGGCGTACCGTCGTGGTCCGTGCCCACCCTCGACCCTGAAGAGCTGGACAAACGCATCCAGGAGCTCAAGACCGTGCAGTTCTGGCTGGAGCAAAACAGCCGGATGATCGCGATGACGATCCAGGGCATGGAAGTTCAGAAGATGACCCTATCGACGTTGAAGGGCATGAACGTGTCGATGGACGCGCTACGTGACACGCTGAAAGCGCAGCCTGCATCGGCCATGCCTGACACGGCTCAGTCAGCCGCTTCGCCGGTCGAGCCTGCTGCGGAAGCCACCGCCAGCGACCTGATCAACCCGATGCACTGGTGGGACACGCTGACGCAGCAGTTCTCCCACCTGGCCAGCCAAGCCTCGCAGACGGCCCAGAGCGTGGGCCAGAGCGTAGAAGCCTCGATGCAGGACATGGTGGCCAAGGCACAGGCCGTTGCTGCCCCGGCAGCGGCAGCCGCGGCCGAAGGTCTCAAACCCGCCACACCCAAGCCTCGGGCCCGCACCACCGCCAGCAAGACCCCGGCGCGCAAGCAGGCGGCCAGCAAGGCCGCGCGCAAGACACCGCCCAAAGCCTGATGCCCCCTGCTGCGCACCCCCTGGGTCTGCGTTGCCTGCACGCCCACGCCACCCATCCCCAGCCCGATCTGGCACTGGAGCTGGTTTGGGCGCAGTTGGCCTCGCAAGGCGCCCGTGAACTCGGAGCCACGCTGGGCTGGTGTTACCTGAGCGACGAGTTGGCACACGGTGCCGACGCCATCCTGCGCGGTCTTCGCCAACATCTGCCCGATGTCGCCTGGGTGGGGGCGGCGGGCGCCGGGGTCTTGGCCACAGGTGTGGAATACCTGGGCGAACCGGCCCTGGCGGTGATGCTGTGCAACCTGCCGCACGACGACTTCCGCATCTTTCATGGCCGCCACCCGTTGCCACCTGCTCAAGCGCTGAGCCTGCCCCGTACAGGCTGGCATGCGCACGTGGCGCAGGTACACGCCGACGGGCAGACGCCGGACCTACCGGACCTGCTGCGCGAACTGGCTGAACGCACGGACACCGGCTATCTGTTTGGGGGTCTCAGCGCAGGGCAGGCACACAGCCTGCACCTGGCCATCGACCCGCGTGATCCGGCCGCCCACCTCGGCAGCCGAGATCCGGGCGCCCTCGGCTTGTGGCACGGCGGCCTGTCGGGCGTGGCCTTCCACCAGCGGGCGCGCTTGGTCTCGCGGGTCACGCAGGGCTGTGCCCCGGTGGGGCCACGCCGCGAGATCACCGCGGCTGATCGCCATCTGGTGTATGAGCTGGATGGCCTGCCCGCCCTGCAATGCCTCATGCAGGATCTGGGAGTGAGCGCCTCCCTGCGCTCCCCCGACTGGCAGCGCGAGGCCTTGCCCAAAGTCCGGATGACCTTGGCAGGACTGACCGAAGCGCACGAAGACCTGCTCAGCCATGGCGCCCACTTTGGCGCGGACAGCCGGGTGCGCCACCTGATTGGGCTGGACCCGGCCCGCCAGGGCGTGGCCTTGAGCGAAGCCGTACGCACGGGGATGCAACTGGCGTTCTGCCAGCGCGATGCCCATGCGGCACGGCAGGATCTGGTGCGGGTGTGCGCCGAGATTCGCGAAGAATTCGACCCGAGCGAACACCCCGACAGCCAGCCTGTTGGGGCGATTTACGTCAGTTGCACCGGCCGGGGTGGCCCACACTTCGGTGCGCCAAATGGCGAGATGGCCGTCATCGCCCACGCGCTGGGCGACATCCCCCTGGTGGGATTTTTTGCTGGCGGCGAGATTGCCCGCCACCACCTGCATGGCTATACCGGGGTGCTGACCGTGTTGGGCGGCTGACGCGGCCGACCAGGCCTCGTCTCACATGCACATTCAAGCCCGGCTGCGCAAGCCCCTCGTGGCAGCAGACATTCCCAGGGTTATCCGAAGAGGTGTTGTCCGGATCGCGGCATTTGTCACGAATTCCTAGACTGCGCCATCCCCTTGGGTCAGGACGGGCACACGTCCACCGGGGATGACTCGTCATCGACACACCGGAGAGAGACACCATGCGCACCGTCCCCATCAAAGCCCGCGTCCTGGCCTTGGCCAGCCTGCTACCCATGGCCGCCTCGGCTGGCTACTTCCAATGGGAAGCGGTCGAGTTGCCCGCCAGCAGCGGTGCGGCTTGCGGCGATGGTTCGCCCTACCGCTTCTTCGTGAACAAGACCCCGTTCAGCACCAAGACGGTGGTGGTATTTGAGGGCGGCGGCGCTTGCTGGGATCAAAACACCTGCGCAGGCAAGGGCGAAGGCCCGCTCGGCCTGTCCATCCTGTCTGCCTCCAACCCCAACGGGGTGCCTGCCGACTACATGACCAACGTGTTCAACATCCTCAATGGCGGCCTCTCCGGCCTGGCCCTGGGTGGTCTGATCACGCCGTTCTCCATGCGCGTGCACCCGCTGCAGTCCGTGCAGACACAGAGCTGGAACATCGTTTATGCCCCTTACTGCACGGGAGACGTGCACACCGGTAACAAGGTGACCGCCTACGGCGACGCCGACCCGACCAAGCCGCGCGTGCAGTACCACCGCGGCAGCGTCAACGGCTACGCCATGGCGCAATGGCTGGGCAAGAACTTCAAGCAACCCGCTCAACTGCTGGTGACGGGCTTCTCGGCAGGTGGTGCGGGCGCGACGGCCAACTACAGCTGGCTGCGCCTGGCCATGAACCCCAAGAAGTCGGCCATGCTGGCTGACTCGGGCCCCCTGTTCAATGTGAACCGCAACGACAGCCCCGAGGTATCCCCCTCCGTCCATCTGCACAACAAGATCCGCAATGTGTGGGGCTTGGACGGCAGCGAGGGCCTGGTCACCAAGCTGCTGACGATGTACCCGAACGCCGGCACCGCCGACAACCTCGGCTCGCTGAGCACGGGCCTGGCCAAGATCTTCCCGCAAGACCGCTTCAACTTCAGCACCCTCCAGCGTGACGGCATCTACTCGGCTTTCTCGTACACCTCGTTCTATCCCGAGATCGCTGCCGCCGAGTCAGGCGTGCCACGCGACACCCTGCTGAACCAGAAGTGGGTGCCCGAAGTGCAGAAATGGGTGAACACCATGAAGCCTTACGCCAACGTGGGCTTCTACGTCCCTTACCAGCGTGACCTGCTGAAGTCGCACACCCTGACGACCCTGACCTTCTCGGGCACGGCCATCAAAGAGGCCAACATCAGCAGCCTCAAGGTGGTGGTGGACAACCTGATCGACGGCACCGGCACCCCGATTCGCGCCTACGAAACCCAGAAGAACGAGCAAAACACCAAGACGCCGGGCACCATCGACTCTCTGCTGCAGCCCATCTACAAGTTGCTGGGTCTGTAAACGCCTTCCTGCGCGGGCGCCCCGCTCGCGCATCGGCCCCTCGCAAAGCCCCGTTTCAAGACGGGGCTTTTTGCATGGCGCGCCAACCGCCATACGGCGTGACTTCACCCCACTTAGTCAAGGGGGTGACACCCCACTCACCCCGGCACTGCGATATAAACACGAACAATTCGAACGGTCGTTTGAAAAGACCGTTCGAAACGTTCGACAGACATTCCTACCGAGGTGACCCATGCCGCAATACAAGGCCCCTTTGCGCGACGTGCGCTTCCTGCTCAATGAAGTGTTCGACTACCCGGCGCACTATGCTCAACTGCCCAGCGCCGAAGACGCCACCCCCGACATGGTGGACGCCATCCTGGAAGGCTGCGCCACGTTCTGCGAAGAGGTGCTGGCCCCCCTGAACCTGTCGGGCGACCAGGAAGGCTGCACCATCGCCGATGGCGAGGTCACCACCCCCAAGGGCTTCAAGGAAGCCTACGCCGAGTACGTGGCCGGCGGCTGGCAGGGCCTGTCGCACCCCAAGGAGTACGGCGGCCAGGAGCTGCCCATGTCCTTGAACATGCTCAAGTCCGAGATGATGGGCACGGCCAACTGGTCGTTCACCATGTACCCTGGCCTCAGCCTGGGCTGCATGAACACGGTGTTCCAGTTCGGCAGCACCGAACAGAAGAACACCTACATGCCCAAACTGGTGAGTGGCGAGTGGACCGGCACCATGTGCCTGACCGAACCCCAGTGCGGCACCGACCTGGGCCAGGTCAAGACCAAGGCCGAACCCGCGGGCGACGGCACCTACAAGATCACCGGCACCAAGATCTTCATCTCCGCCGGTGAACACGACCTGGCCGAGAACATCGTCCACATCGTGCTGGCCCGTCTGCCCGACGCCCCCAAAGGCACCCGCGGCATCTCGCTGTTCATCGTGCCCAAGTTCCTCATCAACGCCGATGGCTCGCTGGGTGCGCGCAACACGGTCAAGGCCGGTGCGCTGGAGCACAAGATGGGCATCCGCGCCTCGGCCACCTGCGTGATGAACTTCGACGACGCCGTGGGTTACATGATCGCCGAGCCCAACAAGGGCCTGGAAGCCATGTTCACCTTCATGAACACCGCCCGCATCGGCACGGCCGTACAGGGTCTGGCCCATGCCGAACTGTCCTACCAGGGCTCCCTGCCCTACGCCAAGGAGCGCCGCTCCATGCGCGCCCTGTCGGGCAAGAAAGACGCCGCCCACACGGCCGACGCCCTGATCTGGCACGCCGACGTGCGCCGCATGCTGCTGACCCAGCGCGCCGTGGCCGAAGGTGCCCGCAGCATGATCTACCACGCGGCCAAACTGGCTGACAACATGGTGGCCGCCGTCGGCATGGGCAACCAAGCGCAGTACGAAGAGTTCGACGACCGACTGGGCTTCTACACCCCCATCCTCAAAGGCTTTATCACCGAAATGGGCCTGGAGTGTGCCAACCTGGGCATGCAGGTGTTCGGCGGCCACGGCTACATCAAGGAGCACGGCATGGAGCAGATCGCCCGCGATGCCCGCATCTCCACGCTGTACGAAGGCACGACCGGCATCCAGGCGCTCGACCTGCTGGGCCGCAAGGTGCTGCTGCAAACCCGCGGCAAGTGCATCTTCAACTTCACCAACGAGATGATCGCCCAGGCCAAGCCTCACCTGCTGTCAGGTGGCCCCATCGGCACCATGGCCCGCACCTGCTTCAAGCGCGCCGTGCAGTGGAAGGCCCTGACCCTGCGCATCATGCTGCGCGCAAACAAGGACCGCGACCTCGTCAGCGCCGCCTGCTACGACTACCTGATGTACTCGGGCTTCGTGATGATGGGCCACTTCTGGCTCAAGCAGGCCCTCGCCGCGCAGGACAAACTGGCCCGCGGCGGCAAGGACGCGAAAGAGTTCTACACCGCCAAGCTGCAGACCGCCGAGTTCTACTTCGAGCGCCTGCTGCCCCGCGCAGACGGCCACAAGAAGTCGATGCTGTCGCCCACCAGCAGCATCATGCAGATGGATCAGGAGCACTTCAGCTTCATCTGACCGCAGGCTGACAGGCGCACACAGCGCTCACAACTGCTTGCAACTTGGCGGCATCGCCGGCACCCCTGTTGGAGGGGGCTGCGGCGATGCCGCGGTGCTTTTGCGATAACGTCCCGGGTTCAGCGGAGTGTGCGAGAAGACACGCTCCATCAACATAACTCTGGGATGGACACATGACGGACCTTGCCGGCATTCAGGCAGCCGTGGCCGACGCAGCCGGTGGCTTGAGCGCCCGGCTGTTGAGCGAACTCGGTGCGCTGGGCCCCAACCAGCACACCCGACTGCTTCGCCTGCACACGGCCCTGGGTCCGGACGTCCTGCTGGCCGAACGCGCCACCATCCTTGAGTCCGTCAGCCCTGGCGTGTCGTGGTTGCCCGCTGGCGCGTCCCCTCAGCAGCCCCCTGGCCAGACCACCGGCTTTGGCATCGAGCTGCTGGCCGTGAGCACCCGTGCCGACTTGCATGCGCCTCACCTGCTCGGCCAGCCCGTGTTGCTGGAGCTGCTCACCGCCCACAGCACCGCCGAACTGCGCCCCTTCCACGGCCACGTCACCCGCTTTGAGCTGATGGGTGCCGACGGTGGTCTGGCCCGCTACCGCCTGCACATCGAACCCTGGACCGCCTTCCTCGCGCAACGCACCGATGCCTGGGTCTTCCAGGATCAGAGCGTGCTCGACATCACCGAAGCCGTCTTTGCCGACTACCAAAGCCAGGGCCGCCTGATGCCGCAGTGGCGCATCGACGTGGCCGACCGCGAGGCCTTCGCCCGCCGCTCGCTGTGCACGCAGTTCAACGAAACCGACCTCGCCTTCTTGCAGCGCCTGTGGGCCGAAGAAGGCCTGTTCACCTGGTTCGAACATCAGGGCGACGCACACGAGCTGCGCACCCTGGGCGCGCACACCCTGGTGATTGCCGACCACAACGGTGCTTTCACCCCCAACGCGCAGCCACGCATCCGCTACACCCAGGCCGGGGCCGTGCTCAAGGAAGACAGCATCACCCGCTGGCATGGCCACCGTCAGGTCGCGAGCAGCAGCGTGCAAACGGCCAGCTGGGACTACCGCGCCGTGAGCAGCCACGCCTCCAGCGCCGAGGCCGACGCCGACCACGCGCAACCCATGCCCCTGGTGCACCACGACCAGCCCGGCGCCTACGCCTACGAGACGCCCGCCCAGGCCGAACGCCGCGTGCTGATCCAGCAGCAAAGCCTGCAGGCCGAGCGCAAGCGATTTGAGGGCACCGCCACCGTGCGCACCCTGCAGCCGGGCACCACCTTCACGCTGCTGGAGCACGCCGAGCACGACGGCGGGCTGGCCCAGGGCGACGATGACGAAGCCCGCTTTGTGGTGCTGGGCGTGGTGCACCGCGCCCGCAACAACCTCAGCGCCGATGTGCAGGCCGGCTTGCAGCACCTGCTGGGCAGCGTGGTGCGCCCCGGCCAGCAAGCCGTGAGCGCCAACGCCAGCGACGAACCCCTGTACGAAGCCCGCTTGAGCGCCCAGCGCGTGAGCGTGCCGGTGCGCCCGCGCCTGATGGATGCGCAAGGCCGTCTGGTTCACCCTCGCCCCACCGTGTGGGGCACGCAAACCGCCTTGGTGGTGGGCCTGGACGCCCCCATCCACACCGACCGCGACGCCCGCATCAAGCTGCAGTTCCACTGGCAGCGCGGCGCGCAAGCCAGCCACCGTCTGAGCGCCCCGATGGATGACAACGCGCCCGCGTCCGACGCCTCGGGCACCTGGGTGCGCGTGGCCCAGTCGTCGTGGGCCGGGGCCAACTGGGGCGGGGTCTTCATCCCGCGCCTGGGACAAGAGGTGCTGGTGGAGTTTGTGGACGGCGACATCGACCGCCCCGTCATCGTCGGCGCCACCTACAACGGCGAGGGCCAGCCCGACGCGCAGGGCAACCGTGTCAACGCTGGAGCCGCTGGCGCCACGGGCAACGCCCCGGCGTGGTTCCCCGGCAGTGCGCGGCAAGGTGCCCATGAAGGCCACGCCCACACCGCCACGCTCAGCGGCTTCAAGAGCCAGAGCTGGGATGCCTCACGAGCGGGCAGCGGTGGGCACAACCAACTGGTGCTCGACGACACCCCCGGCCAGGGCCGCACCCTGGTGCACACCACGCAGAGCCAGACCTGGCTGCAAATGGGCCACCTGCTGCAACAGCATGACAACCAGCGTCTGGCCCATCGGGGCCACGGGCTGGAGTTGCACACGCAGGCGCAAGGCGCGCTGCGCGCGGCCAGCGGCCTGCATGTGAGCACCCACGCCCGCGCGGGCGGCACCAGCACTGGCCAGGGCCAGCCCATGAACAGCCGCGAGGCGCAGAGCCAACTGCGCGGCCATGCCGAGCTGATGACGGCCCTGCACGCCAACGCCCAGACCCACCTGGCCAAGCTGCCGGGCGAGGCCGCGCCAGACAAACTGCCTGCGCATGCTGCCTTGCAAACCACGCTGCAAAGCCTGCGAGGCACGGAGCAATCGGGTGAGGGTGCGACTCACGCTGAAGGCGGGACGTCTCAAGATGCAGCGCGTGGCATTGACGGTGGGCACGGCCAGATCCCTGCCACCGAACGGCCCGACCTGGTGATGAGCGCAGCCGGCGACATCGCGGCGCTGACACCTGCAAACACGGTGCTGAGCACCGGCCAGCACACCACCCTCACCACCGCGCAAGACACCAACCTGCTGGCCCAACGCCACCAAGCCTGGGCCGTCAAAGATGGCATCAGCCTGTTCACGCGGGGTGAAGCCAAGGACAAGCAACGTGCCGTACAGGACGTGGGGCTGAAGCTGCACGCCGACAGCGGCAACGTGCGCACCGAAGCGCAGAGCGATGCCTTCACGTTGACCGCGCAAAAGGCGATTGACCTGCAAAGTACGGCGGCGAACATCGTCATCACGGCACCGAACCGGATTGTGCTCAATGGGGGCGGGGGTTACGTGAAGATCGAAGGCGGCAACATCGAGATTGGCACGAGCGGGGCGGCGCAGTTCAAGGCTTCGGCGAAGGAGTTGACGGGGGGTGGAGGGGCGTCGGTCGATCCACCTCGTTTCGGTACTGCCCAGGCCATCGACGCTGGCCACCACTTGCAATATCAAGCAGTCGATTCAGCAGGTAAGCCGCTTGCAGGACGTCCCTACATCATGCTGCTCGCAGATGGCAGCACACGCACAGGCAAGACCGACAGCAGTGGTCGCACTCAACTCTTGACCACGTCTCGCAGAGAACAGGTTCAGGTCTACATCGAGGACGCGGATCACCACGGCTTCCGCATCGTCCCGAATCAATGAAATTTCAGGAGGGCTGACCCATGGCGGCCGGCAAGTTCAGACTGCAATACAAGCACGTCGACAGTGTGATCGCATGCGGCGGCGTCCAATACCGCCTGCTCAATCAAGCCACGCATGTGCCCTTTTCCAATGGCAGCACCAACGCGGCCGGGGAAACTCACCCCATCGAAACCGTCCGCGACGCAACGACCTGTCTGCTGGAGGTGCTCAACCATCACACAGGCGCCTACGAGGCTCCCGACGTACACGACACCTACGGCATCCTGGCCCGCCCCGAGCTGGACATCGGACCGGCATCGGAAAAAGGCCAGAGCACCCTAACCGTCCGAATCAAGCCGTACTTCCGCGTTCGCTTTCACAGCCAGAACGGCAATCGCCCCATTGCTGGAGCGAAGTTCACGGCCTACCTGCTCGACGCCAATGGCAAGGAGGCCGTGGCAAGAGAGTTGGATCGCAACACACCCATCACTGGCACCACCAACGCCCGAGGTGAAACTGGCACCATCTTCTGCGCAGCCCCATTGGTCTTCAAATTTGAGATCCCGGGCAGCCAGGTCAAAGTCGCCACCAAGCGACTGCCCCCCCTCATCAAAGGCCAGAAAGTCACGCTGTACGAGCTGCCACTCAAGACAATGGCTGCGAACACCGTGCCCAAAAAAGAAGGCGCAACACAGACGCTCGCAGGCAAACAAAGCCTGCCTGTTCTGATCTCGCCAGAGGACAACGAGTTGATCGCCGTTCCTCAAAGCGCATTCGACGATTTCGAGGACGCCAGTGGCCTGCTGGAGCAGATCATGGCCAATGGCCATCGCGCAAAACTCGACCTGAGCCGCGCCCTTGAATCTGGCAACGCCAAAGAAGTCGCTGCAGCGGAGAAGGCCTTGGGTTTGGCAGAAGACAAGATCAAGACCGAGTTGAACAAGAACTTCGCCAAGCTGGCGGACGTGAAAGAGGTCTACACGTACGAGAGCTATGTCAAAGGCAAGGATGCAGCCACAGGTGCCAAGCAAATGGGCCTGCGCCGTCGTTACCTCCCTCAAGACAAGTACCTTCAACTCAAGAAGAAGCGCCTGAACGAGAAGGAATACAAGCTCAACATCAAATTCGCGCAAGGCCCTGCCACTGGCAGCCAAAGCGTGTCGCCCAAATCGCTGAATGTTCAGGCGCTCAAGGAGTCTTTCAAGAAGATCAAGACGGAGCTCAAGTCCAAGCACGACCTCCTCAAAATGGACCCGGTAGTGCTCTCCGCCTTTGACGAAGCGGCCACTCAGTTCAGCGACACCATCGTCAAGAGCGAGACCTACGAAGTCGAGGCCCATGCTCAGTGGCTGAGGCTGGTGGCTGGTGCAGGCGCAAGCGCCGCTGTCGACTGGAAAGCCAAGAAGGCCGAGATACAGGGCAACCTGCAAGCCAAAGTGGTGCTGTGCGAAGGCAAGGCCACCGCACGTTATGCATTCCCGTCGCTCAAAGGCTGGATGATGAAGCTGGGGGACGACGAGCTGGGTGCGCTGCGTGCAGTGGTCAGCTGCGAGCTATATGGGTTTGCTGGCGCCAAGCTGGTGGCGTCTGGTGCCGCCGGCGTTTCCTGGCAAGGCGTGAAGCAAGTCGTGGTCGGCATCAAACCAGACCCCAAGGCCAAATCTCTGTCGAGCCAGATGGACCCCAAACGTCGCCTGCCCGTCTTCGATCCGGTCAGCCCCCACGAAAAGATGCCCGACGACCTCAACGGCGTGAAGGCTGACATCGATGCCTTCGCGGGTGTCGAAGCAGGCATCACCCCCGGGGGGCAACTGCAATGGCTGCCGCCCACCGAAAAGGAATTCGTGAGCTTTGCGGAAGTCTCCCTCTCTCTGTCAGGCACGGCCGGCCTGGGCTTCAATGGCAAGGTCTATGTGTACCTTGCGGGCGGCAAGTTCCGCGTTCGCATTGCAGCAGGACTTTGCCTGGGCATCGGCGGCAAGGGTGCACTGGAGTTCACCGTCAACGCGGAGAAAGTTTTCCAGTTCGTGAAGTGGGTGCACTACCAGTTGCTGAACGCGGGCGTGAGGCAGTTGGTCTACATCGCCCGAGAAGCTTTCCAGGCTTTGTCGCAGTTGCTGCTGCTCTTGATCCAAGAGGGCATTGGGGTGCTGGATGGGAAGACTGCTGAGCAGGCAAGACAAACAGAGATTTACCGACGGATCGACAACATCTGCGCCGGCATTGATGAAGACTTCCGAAGCTGGTTGACTCAAATCGATCAGGCGAAGGTCCGCAACCAACTGGTCCAGAACATCAACCGCAAGCCGCAATGGTTGGTGCATGCCACCCCGGAAACCCGAGGCATGTTGCTCTACCAAATTACTCGCCATGGCCTACCCAGCCATATGCGAGACACGCCAAGCGTCAGCCTTGCTGGCATCGATCCAGAAGTGCACTTCCTTGAAACCCACAAGGAGGCGATCGTCAACATCATGGCCACCGCCACCACCGCCAAGACATGGGTGAACGTCATGGAGCACATGACCGCAGAAGGCGACAAATCTGCGAAGCCTGCAGGCAAAAACGAAGGTGACGTGATTCGCTTCCTGAACAACGGCTACTCATTGGTAGAGGATCTGCCTTCTCTCATGCAGAGCGTGAACCAGCGCAAGGAAGTCAAGGACACAGGCAACAAGCACCTCGACGCTTACCTCAAGATGCGTAACACCGTGCGCAATGACTTCCCCAAGGGATACACCATCGCTCGTCTGGACACGCCCCACTTGGACATCCTGCTGCCCAACGACGGGCGCGAACACCCCAGCTTCGCCGTGATCCAAACGGCCGAACTTGGCGAGGCCTATTCGGGAGACCCCGGCGCAAGCCTTGCCTGAATCACATCAATCAAGGCTCATTGACCGACGGGTACCGATCGGTTGACCACACAGCGACTGGTAAAGCCTTTGGACGGGTCAGATAAGCCTTCGAGACTTCTCTCCTGACGGGGGTCTGGGAGCATGTTTCGGCGCGTGATGCTAAGTC
Source organism: Burkholderiales bacterium RIFCSPHIGHO2_12_FULL_63_20 (assembly GCA_001770775.1). Lineage (GTDB taxonomy): Bacteria > Pseudomonadota > Gammaproteobacteria > Burkholderiales > Burkholderiaceae_C > Aquabacterium. The sequence continues at coordinate 31,966 of MESA01000022.1, read as the reverse complement.
CATCGCCCATGATGAGGTTGTCTCCACCACCACCCCGTGAGCTGCGCACAACCTTGCGTGTTCCACTCGCTGGGCCAGCAGGATTTTTCCCCGGCGAGTGGGCATAGTAGTCCTTTGCGTACCAGTCCAGCACCCACTCTTGCCCTTCGGTCATCATGTCGTACAAACCGATTGGATTGGGGGGCAATGTTCCCAGCGGCAGCGATGGCTCGAGTTCGGTCAACCCATGCTTCTCGGCATAGTCGACACGCTCATCAAAAGTGCGTGTATTGCGCCCCAACTCCATCTTGCCGTTGTCCGTCCCCACCACCCAGAACTGTCCCCGATTGCGTGCCGCGTACTCCCACTGTGCTTCGGTTGGCAAGTCCATCGGTAGGTTCAGTTGCTGCCCAAGCCATTGGCAATAGTCCCGCGCTTCTTGCCATGTCAGGCTGGCTGCAATTCGTGGATGACGTTTGCCTCTCTTCAGGGCAACCATCCCCACTTTAGGCTTCCCCGTTGCCTGGGCATAGGCATCGTGGTCTTCGTAAGTGATCTTGTAGGCGCTCATCGAAAAGCTGTCCAAGGTCACCTTGTGCAGAGGTTTGTTGTCCGCATCGCTGCTGTAGGCCAGCTTCTCGGGCGAATGCACAGGGCCGAAGTCACCCATGTGGAACGAGCCACCTTCGACAAATTTCAGGTTCCCCTTTGCCTTTGCTAGAAAAACTTGGGGCACCACCGCACCTGCACTCAAGGCATTGGCTCGATCCTCGTGCGCGACCTCATCGTTGCTGTTGGACTGGCAAGCCGACGACACAGCCACCAGCATCAAACCCAACCCTTTGAGGGTCCAAGTCTTTCTCATCGCTTACTCCCCTTCTGTTCTGGATAAGCTCAACGCCTTGTCAAACCACCACCTATGTAATCGTCGTCATGGCTCAAGCGGAGAGTTCAGCATCGAGACATTGCGCCAAGCGCTCAACAGCGCTACCGCCCGACCGGTTCAGTGCGGTTGACCACACAGCGACTGGTTGTGCCGAAGCCTGGGTTCTGCAAGCGGTAATCAGGATCTTTGGAGCGATCCGGCAAGCGAAAACGTCGCGTGATGCTCAGGCCATCGCCCATGATCAGATTGTCACCGCCTGCGCCTTTTGAACTCCGCAGTACCTTATGCGTACCTGTCAATGGGCCCTGCGGGTTCTTCTCGGATGACTTGGCATAGTAGTCAGCGGCATACCAATCCAACACCCACTCCTGCCCTTCGGTCATCATGTCGAACAAGCCCAAGGGATTGGGTGGCAAGTGCCCCAGTGGCAGAGATGGCTCCAGACGTGTCAGGCCAAATTGCTTGGCAAACACAGAACGCTCATCGAACGTTCGCGTGTTGCGACCCAACTCCATCTTGCCGTTGTCTGTCGCCACCACCCAGAACTGCCCCCGATTGCGCGCGGCATATTCCCACTGGGCTTCAGTGGGCAGATCCATGGGCAAGCTCAACTGTTGCCCAAGCCACTGGCAATAGTCCCTCGCTTGCTGCCATGTGAGGCTGGCGGCTATTTGGGGATTACGGTACTTTTTGGTCACCTCGTCCATCCCCACCTTCGGCTTACCCGTTGCCTGGGCATAGGCATCGTGATCTTCGTAAGTGATCTTGTAGGCGCTCATCGAGAAGCTGTCCAAGGTCACCTTGTGCAGCGGCTTGTTATCCGCATCGCTGCTGTAGGGCAGTTTCTCGGGCGAATGCACCGGACCGAAGTCGCCCATCTGAAATGAACCACCTTCGACAAACTTCAGGTTCCCCTTTGCCTTCGCGAAAAAGGTCTGGAGCGCGTTCGCGCCTGAGCTTGATACATTGACTCGCGCCTCTTTCGGGGCGCCGTCGTTATTGCTGGACTGACAGGCTGACGATGCAACCACCAGCATGAGCCCCAGCCCCTTGAGGGGCCACCGATTACTCATTTTGCACTCCCTTTTGACATGGGCCAATTAGCGGCAACCTTGGTCTGCGTTTCCTGTGCCTCAGAAAACTTGCGCCGCTAGATGCATACCGCTGCACCTCATCAGACTCAGCAGCATGACTATCCCTTAATATCGTTATGCATGAAACAGCCAAATTCTACGGCTCTGCTTCTAAGCAGGGTGTGAGCAATTGCTGCCGCTCGACATCACCGAAGCCGTCTTTGCCGACTACCAAAGCCAAGGGCGCCTGATGCCGCAGTGGCGCATCGACGTGGCCGACCGCGAGGTCTTCGCCCGCCGCTCGCTGTGCACGCAGTTCAACGAAACCGACCTCGCCTTCCTGCAACGCTTGTGGGCCGAAGAAGGCCTGTTCAGCTGGTTCGAGCACCAAGGTGACCCGAGCGACCCGCGCACCCTCGGCGCCCACACCTTGGTGATTGCAGACCACAACGGCGCCTTTGCGCCCAACGCGCAGCCCCGCATCCGCTACACCCAGCCCGGTGCCGTGCTCAAGGAAGACAGCATCATCCGCTGGCATGGCCACCGCCAAGTGCGCAGCAGCTGCCGTCGAGGTACCACCGCGTGCGCCCCGCACGATGGACCACAACTTCCTCATGGACAGAGAGACATGCCCTTGATCACCCTTGCTCGGCTTCATGCCACGCTCATCGCCCTGACACTCGGAGCCATCCTGTGCGCGCCTGCATACGCTGGCGCCAAGAGCAAGCCGCACATCGCACAATCGCCAACATGCAGCGTTGTAGCCTGGGACGAGCACAAGCCCGTGCCGGCTCCTGCCCCGCTCCAGGGATCCATCTGGACGTACATCGCAGGCCAGGGCATCGCACCCACTCATTTGACGCTCACCAGAACAACCAAGGACGAGAACGTCTATGTGATCGATGGCAACGGAGAGCTCGTCGAAGTGGCCGCTACTTACGCAGTGCACAACCCCAGCCGCAAGGGGCAGATGGCCCTGATTCGCTTTCCAGCCAAGGTGGGAGACAGCTGGGAAGACGCATTTGAGGAAGAGGGTGAGTTCCGCTCACGCTACGAACACTATCGGTATGACTACGAGGAGAAGGCCCACAGCAAAGTGCTGGGGATCGAGACCATCGACGTTGCAGCGGGTCGCTTCCGGGTACTGCACATCGTGCGAGAAGCGGGCTGGATCAAGTCCAATCCCAGGGTGCTGACACCAGGCACCATTGAGCGGAATGGCGATGCCAAGGACGCTCGCGTGGTCGGTTGGACCATCACTCACTTTTGGTACGCTCCGACGCTCGGACGAGCGGTCATGAAAGCCAGCATGCGCGTTGGCGACCCGCTCTACATCCCCGATAGCGCGTCGATACTGAACATGGCCCGTATCGCCATCGTAGAGTTGCAGTCCTACGAAGGGGACGGTAAACGCTGTGCCGACAAGCCCATTTGGCAGGCAAGGCCACCTGAAAGCCACATGCCGATCGGCTACCCTCTGGCGTTCAACGACACGTGGGAATGGGCGCTTCAAATGCACGAACACCGCCCCGGCCGTCCCGAGTGAGTGGCCCAATCTATCCCAGCCAAGGACATCCGCAGAGATCTTTTAGTCTGCTATGAAGACACTAGCCCAGACATCGGAAACCACATTAAATTCGCAACGCTCGTGATCAAAGCAAGGCAAATGCCCGACACCGATATCGTCTGCGAAGGCAACATGTGTGCTGTGATCACGCAGGCCATGCAGTTCGACCTGCCCCTGGGCGACTGACCGCGCGGTAGAGCCGCCGCAACAAGCACGCGCATGCACGCCCCTCATTTGCCACGCCGCCGATTCCTGACTGCCAGCCTCGCGCCGGCCGCAGCCTTCTGCACCCTCACCACGGGCTGTCAGTCACAAGCTCGCCTACGCGACCTGCGCTTCACCACACTGTCCGAAGCCCAGCACGAACTGGATCGGCTGGCCGCGCTGATCGATCGGCCACAAACCGCCGACTGGACATGGGGGGCCACCCTCACCCACTGCGCCCAAAGCATCCACTTCGCTTTGACAGGCTTTCCGCAAGCAAAGTCGCCCCTGTTCCAGCGCACGGTGGGAGCGGCAGCATTTCAACTTTTTGCCTGGCAAGGCCGCATGCAGCATGACCTGAGCGAGCCCATCCCGGGCGCGCCAGCACTCAATCCAGCCGTTGACGCGCAGACGGCCCTGACGCATCTGCACGATGTCATCGCCACCTTTCACCGACACACCGGCCCGTTGCACCCGCACTTCGCATACGGCGTCCTGAGCAAGGCCGAATACGAGTTGGCCAACGCCATGCACCTGGCCAATCACCTCTCCGCCTTCGACGACAGCCCGGTCGTCTGAGTCGCGCGTGAAGCCGGTGCCGGCTCAGCGTCGCCAATGCTGTTGCAAGAACGCCGCCTGCCGCGCCAGCGCCTGATCGGCACTGGGCATCAACCCCGCGTGTACCTGGAACACATGCCAGCGTTTTCCATAAATCTCCAGCTCACTTTGTGAGCCTGCCCGCGCTGCGGCGTCGTTGTACCAGGGCGAGTTGTCAAACAGCACTTCGTCTTCGCCCACCTGCACGAGCGCCGGTGGCAAACCACGCAGGTCCTGCTGCATCGGGTCAGCCAGAGGATGGTCATGCGGCACGCGCAAGGCGCGCTCCACGTCCTGGCCCCAGGCCTGCCGGATCATCGGGTCGCGTGACTCTCGCTCGTAGGCGGTGGTGTTGGGCAGGGGGGCCAGGCTGAAGGCTGGCGACATCATCACCATGGCCGCAGGCAAGGGCAGCCCCGCCTGCCGCAGGGCCACGGTCACCATCAAGGTCAATTGCCCACCCGCCGAGTCCCCCACAATCGCGATGCGATCGGCGGTGTACCCATCGGCCAGCAACTGCTGGTAGGCCGTCACGCCATCTTCAATCTGCGCAGGAAACGGGTGCTCCGGGCCCAGGCGATAGTGCGGCACCAGCACCTCGGCACCGGTCAGGGCACACAGGCGGCGGGTGATGCTGCGGTGTGTGCGGGGGCTGCCTGCCACGAACGCCCCACCGTGCATGTACAAAATGGCATTCGGCGCACGCACGGCCGACTTGGGCACGATGCGCTCCACGGGAATGTGCTTGATCCGGTCTGCCTTGACCATGGCCCGACCATCCTGCGGCATCAGGCTCGAGCCGATCGCCAACGCCGCACGCTGCACGGCAAACGGCCAAGGCGGCCCCAGGAACGGCTTGAGGCCGACGCGCAGCGCACCCCGCAAGATTGCCGCAGAGATCGACTCACGCCACCCGGCGGGCGGCTCATAGCGTCGCACCACGCCGTGGAATGGGGTATCGGTGGCCTGTGCCTCCACCGCAAGGTTCGCTACGGACATGTCAGTCTCCAGGTCAGAATGGGGCGAGCTCAACCGAGCATGCCTTTTTTGGCAAAGTGCGTGGTCAGGGGCTGGTACCAGCTGCCAAACAGGCGCACCACAATATCAAGGAACTTGGCGTCCGGACCTACCAGCACGCGCCGCTGGTTGCCCGCCACGCCCTTGAGAATCTGGCGTGCCGCGCTCTCGGCGGTGGTGGTGTTGAGCAGCTTGTCAAAGCGCTCCTTGGCGGCATGCGCGCTGCTGCCGGTGCGCGCCTCGATGCTGTGGTCCATCTTGGCATCGCGGGCAATGTTGGTGCGAATGCCCCCCGGATGCACACAGGTGGCGCTCACGCCACACTTCTCCAGGTCCAGCTCCTGTCGCAGCGCTTCGGTGAAGCCGCGCACGGCAAACTTGCTGGCGTTGTAGGTGCCTTGCGTGGGCAGCGCCAGCAGGCCAAACAGGCTGGAGGTGTTGATGACATGCCCCTCCCCCGACCGCTTGATGTGCGGCAGGAAGGCCTGCGTGCCCCACACCACACCCCAGAAGTTGATGCCCATGATCCACTCGAAATCCTCGGGCTTGACCGTCTCCAGAAAGGCACCCAGCGCCACCCCGGCGTTGTTGAAGATCAAGTTGACTTTGCCATGATCGCGCACCACCTGATCCGCCCAGGCGAACATGGCCTCGCGATCGGACACATTCAGCTTGGCCGTGGTGACCTTGACGCCATGCTGGCGAACCAGTTGCGCGGTCTCAGCCAAGCCGGCTTCATTGACATCACTCAATGCCAGATGACAGCCACGCTGAGCCAGCTGTACGGCCAGTGTGCGGCCCATGCCCGATGCTGCACCTGTGATGGCGGCCACTTTATTGCGGAAGTCTTTCATCGGATTCTTTGGGTTCAGTTGAGGTTAAGGCCACCGGGCATACAACGCCCCTCACATAGAGGGCGTTGCACCCACATCACGCTTGCCAGGTTGGCAGCGCCCAGCACGTGGGGCAAGATGCGGCTGCTTGAATGGCGTGGTGTGGGTCACACGTTGATTTGACAACGATCAGTTTCAAAAATACTATTTGACAATGACTGTTTCCAAAAATCGGGAAAACCCTGCGCCCCCCTCCACTGCGGGGGCTGCAGGCCGGCGCTACGGGGGGGTGGACCCGCAAGAGCGTCAGCGCCAGCGGCATGCCAAGCTGATTGAAGCCGGGCTGGTGGTCTTTGGTGACCAGGGCTACCACCACTCGACCGTGCGTGACGTGTGCGGGCAAGCGCAACTGACATCGCGCTACTTCTACGAGTCCTTCGACACCATGGAGGCGCTGTTCCGCGCGGTCTACATCGCCGTCAACCGGGAGTTGATGCAGGCCACCATCCTGGCCCTGGCGCAATGCCAACCCGAGCCCGAAAAGCTCGCTGAAGCCGCGCTGCGCACCTTCCTGACCTTTGTGCGCGACGACCCCCGCCGCGCCCGCGTGGCCTTGGTGGATGCGCCCACCGTGGGCGAGGGCATGACCGCCGTCACCGATCAGGCGACACAAGACTTTGCCCACCTGATCACCGGATTCATGCAGCAGATGTTCCCTCACCTGGACCGCCACGGCCTGGACCACCGCATCCTGGCCAGCGGCCTGGTGGGTGCCAGCACGCGCATTGCCACCCAATGGGTGATCGATCGTTGCAAGACCCCCTTGGAAGACGTGCTGCGTAACAACCTGGCCTTGTTCCAGGCCACCGTGCACTACGCGCGTACCCTGCCAACATGTAAAGACGTGTGAAACCCGGCCTCTGAGGTCGGTTCTACGGCCGGAACGGACGCGCGAACGAAGCAGTTTTGCGACAATGGCTCTTTGGCCGCTGCATGCGGCATGACTGCCCGGACCGATCCTCATGACCCTGTTCTCGCCACTTCTCTCGCGCCTGTCCCTTCGACCGCTGGCTTCGCTGGCCTTGTTCGCCGGCCTCTTCTCCTCGGCCCACGCTGCGCCAGTGGCACCGCCCCCCACGCTGGAGAACAAGGCCTTCATCGTGATGGACTTCGACTCTGGCCGCATCCTGGCCGAGTCCAATGCCGATGCGCCGCTGCCGCCGGCCTCGATGACCAAGATGATGACCAGCTACATCGTCGAGCAGGCGCTGAAGTCCGGTCGACTCAAACCCACCGACATGGTGCAGACCAGTGAGTACGCCTGGTGCCGTGGCACCAGCGCCGAGTCCTGCATGTACCTGCCGCTGCATGGCTCGGCCTCGGTGCTCGACATGCTGCGCGGCATCATCATCCAGTCGGGCAACGACGCCTCCAAGGCGGTGGCCGAGCATCTGGCTGGCAGCGAGCCGGCTTTTGCCGCCATGATGAACAACGAGGCCAAGCGCCTGGGCATGAAGAACACGAACTTCATGAACGCCACCGGCCTGCCAGACCCCGCGCACAAGGCGTCGGCCCGCGACCTCGCCCTCCTGGCGCGCGCCATCATTCACGACAGCTCCGAGTACTACAGCATCTACGCCGAGAAGGAGTTCACCTTCAACGGCATCAAGCAAGGCAACCGCAACGCCCTGCTCTACACCGACCCGACGGTCGATGGCCTGAAAACAGGCCACACCAACGAAGCCGGTTTCTGTCTGACCGCTTCTTCCAAGCGCAACGGCCAGCGCCTGATCTCGGTGGTGATGGGTGCCAGCAGCATGCAGGCGCGCGCTGACCAGACCCGCGCCTTGTTCAACTGGGGCTTTGCCAGCTATGAAAACATCCGCCCCGTGCAAGGCGGCGCCACGGTGCAAAGCGTGCCCGTGCGTTTCGGCAAGGTCGATCAGGTCAACATCGGCCCGCTGCAAGATGTCGTGATGACGGTGCCGCGCGGCCAGGCCGCTCAGGTCAAGACCGAAGTGAAGCTGAACCCCGAGATCACCGCGCCGATCGCCAAGGGTGCCGTGCTGGGCAAGATCCTCGTGACGCTGGACGGTCAGCCACAAGGCGAGCAAGCTCTGGTGGCCCTGGAGCCCGTGGAAGAAGCCGGCTTCTTCAAGAAGCTGTGGCAGCGCATCCTGGCGCTGTTCAGCTGAACCGCTCGAACTTCAGCCCGCCCCACTCACACCATCTGGTTCGGCCTGACCCACGCGTCGAACTGCTCGGCCGTGAGCAGGCCCAGCGCCAGCGCCGCTTCGCGCAGTGAACACCCATGGGCATGCGCGTGCTTGGCAATGCGGGCCGCGTTGTCATAGCCGATGTGCGGGTTCAGCGCCGTCACCAGCATGAGCGACTGCGCCATCAGGCTGGCAATGCGGGCTCGATCGGGCTCGATGCCCCGCACGCAATGGTGTTCAAAGCTGCGCATGCCATCGGCCAGCAGGCGCACGCTTTGCAGGAAGTTGTGCGCCATCAGGGGCTTGAACACATTGAGTTCAAAGTTGCCCGAGGCCCCGCCCACGCTGAGCGCCACGTCGTTGCCCATGACCTGGGCACACAGCATCGTCAGCGCCTCGCACTGCGTGGGGTTGACCTTGCCGGGCATGATCGAGCTGCCGGGCTCGTTCTCCGGCAACTGCAATTCCCCCAGACCACACCGCGGGCCGGAAGCCAGCCAGCGCACATCGTTGGCGATCTTCATGAGCGCCACCGCCAGGGTTTTGAGCGCCCCATGCGCGCTCACCAGGGTATCGTGCGCCGCGAGCGCGGCAAAACGGTTGGCGGCCACGCCGAACGGCAAACCGGTCTCCGAAGCCAGCGCAGCCGCCACACGTTCGCCAAACTGCGGGTGCGTGTTCAAGCCCGTGCCCACGGCCGTGCCGCCCACCGCCAACTCGTACAGCGGCGGCAGGGTCAGCGTGATGGCCTGCCGTGCGTGGGCCAGCTGCGCCACCCAGCCTGAGGCTTCCTGCCCCAGGGTCAGCGGCGTGGCGTCCTGCAAATGGGTGCGCCCGATCTTGACGATGTCGACCCAGGCTTGCGCCTTGGCCTGCAAGGTGGCGTGCAAGGCCTCCAGCGCGGGCAGCAGGTCCACCGTCAGGGCCACGCAGGCGGCCACGTGCATCGCGGTCGGGAAAATGTCGTTGGACGACTGGCCTCGGTTGACGTGGTCGTTGGGGTGCACCTTGCGGCCCTCGCCACGGCCTCCTCCCAGCAACTCGGAGGCGCGGTTGGCCAGCACCTCGTTCATGTTCATGTTGGTCTGGGTGCCCGATCCCGTCTGCCACACGGACAGAGGAAAGGCCTCGGGATGGGCGCCTGCCAGCACCTCGTCGGCCGCCTGCGCGATGGCTGCCGCCAACGGGGCATCCAGCAAACCGAGGTCCGCATTGACCCGTGCGGCGACACGCTTGATGCGCGCCAGGGCCATCAGCAGCGCATCGGGCATGCACTCGGTCGAGATCGCAAAGTGTTCGAGGGAGCGCTGGGTCTGCGCGCCCCACAAGGCCTCAACAGGCACCGCGATCTCGCCCATCGAGTCGCGTTCCATCCGGGTGGCTGAGCTCATGGTCCCTCCTGTCCCGCCTTGCAGCGGGTGAGTGCCCAGCGCCCGGCCTGAGGCCTGGCAAGTGGGCTTAGGCTGCGCCGGTCCCTGTCACGCCAGCGCCCATGGCCTGCTGGTCGGCATGGTACGAACTGCGCACCATCGCGCCCACGGCCGCGTGGGTGAAGCCCATTTTGTGGGCTTCGGCTTCGAACATCTTGAAGGTGTCAGGGTGTACGTAACGGCGCACCGGCAGGTGATGGCCCGACGGCGCCAGGTACTGCCCGATGGTGATCATGTCGATGTTGTGCGCACGCATGTCGCGCATCACCTGCAGGATCTCTTCGTCGGTCTCGCCCAGGCCCACCATGATGCCGCTCTTGGTGGGGATGTCGGGGAACAGGGCCTTGAACTTCTTGAGCAGGTTCAGGCTGAACTGGTAGTCGGAGCCCGGGCGCGCTTCCTTGTACAGGCGCGGCGCGGTTTCCAGGTTGTGGTTCATCACATTGGGCGGGGCCGCCTTGAGGATTTCCAAGGCGCGCTCATCGCGGCCGCGGAAGTCGGGCACCAGGATCTCGATGCGGGTGGCGGGCGACTGCTCACGGATCTGACGGATGCACTCAACGAAGTGCCCGGCACCACCGTCACGCAGGTCATCGCGGTCCACCGAGGTGATCACCACGTACTTGAGCTTGAGCGCCGCGATGGTCTTGGCCAGGTTGGCGGGCTCGTTGACGTCCAGCGGGTCGGGTCGGCCGTGGCCCACGTCGCAGAAGGGGCAGCGGCGGGTGCACTTGTCACCCATGATCATGAACGTGGCCGTGCCGTGGCCAAAGCACTCGCCGATGTTGGGGCAGGACGCCTCTTCGCACACCGTGTGCAGCTTGTGCTCGCGCAGGATGTTCTTGATTTCGTAAAAGCGCGTGCTGGGCGAACCGGCTTTGACGCGGATCCAGTCGGGCTTTCTCAGCACCTCGCCTGCGGGCACCACCTTGATGGGGATGCGGGCCGTCTTGGCCTGGGCCTTTTGCTTGGCCGTGGGGTCGTAAGCGACGGGCTGCTCGGCAGCCGGAGCGGGGGAGGTGCGTTCAGTGGTCATGGCGCAATTTCAAGGTGGGCACGGACGCCGGATAGGCGACCGCGGCTGACACAGGCCGCCGCGGGTAGCACGGCCAATCCCTCACTTTAGCCGATCTGCCCTTTTTCAGGGGCAAAGGGGACATGTGTGCAAGGCCGAATCAGGACGCCAGACGTGCGTCCAGCTGCGCCGCCAGCACCGCCCCGATCTCCCAGGGATCGATCTGCACGCCCAGCGAGGCCAGGTCCACCGTGGCCAAGCCCGCGTAGCCGCAGGGATTGATGCGCTGAAACGGGCTCAGGTCCATCGCCACGTTGAGCGACACGCCGTGGTAAGTGCAATGGCGACTGACCTTGATGCCCAGTGCTGCCACCTTGCCCAGCCCGCGAAACGGGTCATCCGGGTGGACAGGCGTGCTCAGGGCAGCATGGGCAAACGGATCGCTCAGGCGCACATAGATGCCGGGCGCCCCGGCGACGCGGTGCCCGGTCACCCCCACGTGCATCAGCGTGCGGATCACAGCCTCCTCCAGGCGGTAGACGTATTCCTTGACGAAATAGCCGCGGCGGCGCAGGTCCAGCAGGGGGTACGCCACGATCTGCCCCGGTCCGTGATAGGTCACCTGCCCGCCCCGGTTGGTCTGCACCACCGGGATGTGATCGGGCCCATCGGGGTTGAACAAGACATGATCGGCCTTGCCGGCCAGCCCCTGGGTGAACACCGGCGTGTGCTGGCACACCCAGATCTCGTCAGGCGTGTCAGCCGTGCGTTGCTCGGTGAAGGCCTGCATGGCCGCCATCGTGGGCTCGTAGGGCACCAGGCCCAGGTTCTGGATGATCGTCACCGCGCCATTATCTCAAGCCGCCGCGACGCGCTGGAACAGCTGCCCAGGCAAGCGGGCCACCTGCCCCATGAGCTCCAGCTCCAACAAGCGGGCCCCCAGCTCGGCAGGCCCCCAACCCGTGCGTGCCGACAGCGCCTCCTGGCTGACCGGGTCGTAGCCCATGGCCGCCAGCACCGGATCGGTGGGTGTCGCATCGGCCTCCTCGCCCAAAGCCAGCTCGCTCTGCGCAGCCGTGATGCCAGCGCCATCGGCCTGCAGGTGCAGCTCTTCCAGCACATCCTGCGCGGTCTCGACCAGCTTGGCCCCCTGCCGGATGAGCGCGTGGCAGCCGCGCGACTGAGGCGCATGGATCGATCCGGGAATGGCCAGCACCTCGCGCCCCATCTCCAGCGCCAGCCGCGCCGTGATCAGCGAACCCGACTGCACCGCCGCCTCCACCACCAGGGTGCCCTGCGACAGCGCCGCCACGATGCGATTGCGTTTGGGAAAATTGGACGGCAACGGCCCCGTGCCCAACAGGAACTCGCTGAGCACCAGGCCGTGCTCGGCAATGCGCCGCAGCAAGGGGCCATGCCCCTTGGGGTAGACCTGCTCCAGCCCCGTGCCGACCACCGCGATCGTGCTGCCCGGCGCACGGGTCGCGCCCCGCAGCACCGCGCCAGCCAGCGCGCCCTCATGCGCAGCCGCGTCCACGCCACGTGCCAGGCCCGACACCACCGTCACCCCGGCTTCACTGAGCGCCCGGGCAAAGGCATGCGCGTTGTCCGCCCCCTGCGCGGTGGGGTGACGGCTGCCCACCACGGCCACCGAGGGCGCCTGCAGCAAACTCAATCGCCCCTGCGCGAACAACAGCAACGGCGGATTGGCAACATCCAGCAAGCGAGACGGATAGTGCGGATCCGCCAAGGTGAGCAGATGGTGCCCGCCCTCGCCATCGGGCGCGGCAGGGGCCGCCGCCAACCAAGCCATCGTGGCGGCGCATTGCGCCTCCAGATCGGGGGGAACCTGCGCCAGCGCCGCGGCCTCGCGCGACGAGACCAGGCGCGCCCAAGCCTGGGGGCCCGCCTCCCACACCGCTTGGGGCGACCCCAAACTGCGCAACAAAGCCCGCGCGGTCACCGGGCCGACGTGGGGCGTCAGCACCAGACGCAGCCAGGCGCGCAACTCTTCCCTCTCCATATGTGTCTTTCTGAATGTGACAACGCCGGGCCACCGCGTCTTGCAACGCAATGCCACCCGGCGTTGGGGAGGCCCTGTCCATTCGGCAGGTGCCTCGCCAGGGCCTCAAGCGACCCCGTGTTCACCCCGATCGGGGCGGTGACTCAGGATCTCAAGGCTGCGTGAAGCGGTCGCCGCGCTTGACAGGATCCTGCGCCGACAGGATCAGCGCGTAGGACATACGGTTGAACACGCGGAACACGAACAGCAGGCCGTGACGCTCGTCGGGCAGCTTGATCTCCTCCCGGCTGTCCGTCGTCGTGTCGCGGATCACGCGGCCATCGTGCCACAGCGCCATCACATGGCCACGCTCGATGCCGTCCTGACTGCCACGGTTGAGCGCCACAATCTGGTTCTGCCCCGCGTTGAGCGACTCGCCATAGATCGACACGATCTGACCAGACATGGGCTGGCTGGGCGCGTGAGGCACCAGGTTGTCGAAATCACGCGGCGGCACCGGCGCCAGGCGGTCGCCCACCCCGGCCTCCTGACGGATGCTGGTGATGGTGACACTGGATGGAATGATGGTGGTGTTGCCATCGGCACCCGTGCCCTCGGTCCCCTCACGGGTGACCGACACCGTGCCCACATACTGCGCTTCGTAGCCCAGCACCTCGTTGGTGCTCGGGTCACGCAGCGGCTTGGGCTGGCGGAACAGGCGCCAGTCGCGCAGCTGTCCCACATCGCCCCGCACATAAGCGGTCTCGTTGCGCGACAGCAGCACACGGCCTTCCTGGGTGGCCACCACGCGTGGGGCGTTCAGCAGTTCGTCGCTGTTGTCGAAAATGACGGCCTCGTTGAAATAAGGCTCGATCAAGTGCAAAGGCACGGTCGAGATCGCGTCGTACAACCCGCCCTCACGCACACGCGGCGAGAGTTTCGTGTCGCCGCCCACCGGCTGGCCCACGCGCAGACGGGCGCGGCCATTGCTCTTGTCCAGATACAGATACTGGCCAGGGAAAATCAGGTGGGGATTGCGGATTTGCTGCAGATTCATGCCCCACAGTTCCGGCCAGCGCCAAGGCGACTTGAGGAACATGGACGAAATGGCCCACAGCGTGTCGCCACGCTTGACGGTGTAGGAGTCGGGCGCTGTGGGAGACAACTCGGACAGCGGCACGCCCGCCTGGGACACCTTCTGGGCCGTGGCCTTTTGTTGCGGCGTGATCGGGTAGTTGGGGAAGGCCTGCGCCTGCCCCACGCCGATCGTCAGACCCAGTGCGGTCCAGAGCGTCAGGCTCAAGGCTCGGGGGACGCGCACAGCACGCAACATTCTTGCGGGCCCTTGGTACAGCGATCGCTGGGTCATGAAAACAGTCTCCAATTACCTGCCGAAGGGCATTTTCCGTGCACGGATACCCGAGTTTCGGCAAAATCTGGTCAATGATCGCTTGATTCTGCCCGGAAATCCCCCGCTGTCGCAATGAGAATTGCCCGGGGTTACCTGAAGGCCCCCGCGACTGGCGCCCCGCGTCGTTGCGATCCATCCACAATTTCTTGTCTACGTCCGTTTCTGCCATGGCTCTGCTGCCCATCCTCCAATACCCCGATCCCCGCCTGCACACGGTCGCCAAACCCGTGGCAATGGTGGACGACCGCATCCGCCAATTGGTCGATGACATGCTGGACACCATGTACGACGCCAAAGGCGTAGGCTTGGCGGCCACCCAGGTCGATGTGCATGAGCGCGTGGTCGTGATCGACACCAGCGAAGAGCGCAACGCCCCCCTGGTGCTCATCAACCCGGAGATCACCTGGGCCAGCGACGAGATGATCGTCTGGGAGGAAGGTTGCCTGTCGGTCCCCACCATCTACGACAAGGTGGACCGACATGCCCGGGTGCGCGTGCGCGCCCTCAACCGCGACGGAGAGACCTACGAGTTCGAAGGCGATGAATTGCTGGCCGTGTGCGTGCAGCACGAGCTCGACCACCTGAGCGGCAAGGTGTTTGTGGAATACCTCTCCCCCCTCAAGCGCAACCGCATCAAGACCAAGCTGGTCAAGCGCCAGCGCGACGAGCAAGGCGCCTGATGTCGGCACGCATGAAGGTGGCGTTTGCGGGCACGCCAGAGTTTGCCCGCGAGGCGCTGGCCGCGATCGTGGCGGCTGGATTTGAAGTGCCCCTGGTACTCACCCAGCCTGACCGCCCGGCCGGCCGCGGCATGAAGCTGCAAGCCTCCGCCGTCAAGCAATTGGCGCAGCAACACGGCATCCCCGTGAGCCAGCCCCACAGCCTGCGCCTGGACGGCAAGTACCCCGACGAAGCTGCGGCCGCACGCGATGCCTTGCTGGCCGCCGCGCCCGACGTGATGGTGGTGGCCGCCTATGGCCTGATCCTGCCGCAGTGGACGCTCGACCTGCCCCGCCTGGGCTGCCTCAACATCCACGGCTCACTGCTGCCGCGCTGGCGCGGGGCCGCCCCCATCCACCGCGCGATCGAGGCCGGCGATGCCGAGACCGGCATCACCATCATGCAGATGGACGCAGGCCTGGACACCGGCGACATGCTGCTGGTCGAGCGCGAGGCCATCGGCCCCGACGACACCACCGCCGCGCTGCATGACCGCCTGGCCCGACTGGGTGGCCGCCTGATCGTCGAAGCCCTGGAGATGGCTGCCTGCGGCGGCCTGACCCGCACGCCGCAGCCCGGTACAGGCGTGACCTACGCACACAAGATCGAAAAAACCGAGGCGGCGATCGACTGGTCGCAGCCCGCCGAGGTGGTCGCCCAGCGCGTGCGCGCCTTCGACCCCTTCCCCGGCTGCACCTTCACTCTGAGCAGCGACAAAGGCCCGGAGACCCACAAGGTGTGGGCTGCGCAGGCCGTCAGCGGTCAAGGCGCCCCAGGCCAGGTCTTGCAGGCGCACGGCGACGCCCTGGTGGTGGCCTGCGGCGAAGGCGCGCTGGCGTTGCACATGTTGCAAAAACCGGGCGGCAAACGGGTGCGGACACGTGAATTTTTGCAAAGCACCGCCCTGCCCTCACAGCTGACTTGAACCTCATGGTTTGATCCTCATCTGATCAAGCACGCGCCACCCACAAAGTGGCCTGATCCATTGTTTGTGACCGGAGACCCCACGCCATGTTCAACATGATGAAAACTGCCATCCTGATGGCGGCGATCACCGCCCTTTTCATGGCCATCGGCGCCATGATCGGAGGCCGCAGCGGCATGATGCTGGCCCTGGTGGTGGCCTTGGGCATGAATTTCTTCAGCTACTGGTTCTCGGACAAGATGGTGCTGAAGATGTACAACGCTCGCGAGGTGGACGAGACCTCGGCGCCACGTTTTTACGCCATGGTGCGCGAGCTGGCCCAGCGCGCCCAGATCCCGATGCCCAAGGTGTACCTGATCGACGAGGCTGCCCCCAACGCCTTTGCCACGGGCCGCAGCCCGGATCACGCCGCCGTGGCAGCCACCACGGGCATCGTCAATGTGCTGACCGACCGTGAACTGCGCGGCGTGATGGCGCACGAGCTGGCCCACGTCAAGCACCGCGACATCCTGATCAGCACCGTCAGCGCCACCATGGCCGGCGCCATCTCGATGCTGGCCAACTTCGCCGTGTTCTTTGGCGGGCGCGACTCGGAAGGTCGCCCGAGCAACCCGATCGCCGGCATCGCCGTGGCCATTTTGGCGCCGCTGGCCGCCAGCGTCATCCAGATGGCCATCAGTCGCGCACGCGAGTTCGAAGCCGACCGCGGCGGCGCCGAAATCAGCGGCGACCCGGCCGCCTTGGCCAGCGCGCTCGACAAGATCCACCGCTACGCCCAGGGCATCCCTCTGCACGCGGCCGAAGCGCACCCGGAGACCGCTCAGATGATGATCATGAACCCGCTGTCCGGCGGTGGGCTGCGCGGCCTGTTCTCCACCCACCCTGCGACCGAAGAGCGGGTAGCCCGGCTAATGGAGATGGCCCGCCGTTCGTGACAGTTGTCACAAAAACAAGGCTGGTTACCCCTTGTTTCTTGTGTCCATTTGTATCAAACCCGCATTTCTTGTGGTTTCCCCGCTGAGGCACGCTGACGCAAGACGTTCTCTGAATGTAAGCTGATGTGCTAGGCAGGAACCCACCGGATGCGGACTGAGATCACGAGAACCGAACAGGAAGCACGCAGGCTGCATCGCAGCGCCTGGATGGTGCTCGCGGGCGGCTTGTTGCTCAGCGTCGCGGCCTGGTGGCAGGCCAGCGCCCCGGATGGCGCGCCCTTGCAACCCTCGGCCACGGCCTTGCTCGTGAGCGGCGCAGCGGGCTCGGTGATCCTGTGGTGGTTACTCAGACTGTGGGCACACCGTCACCAACAGTCGGCCGGTCTGGCCGAAGCCTTGCATCAGCAAGCCCTTGACAGTGAAGCGCGTCTGCGCGCCGTGCTCGACCATACCGACGAAGGCATCCTCGCCGTGTCGCCCACGGGCGACATCCTCAGTGTGAACCAAGCGGTGTGCCGCATCTTTGGCTACACGGAAGCTGACCTGCGCCATGCCCACCTGAGCAAGCTGCTGCCTGGCGCGGCCCCCCACGGCAGTCGCCAGGATCTGGAGACCTTCCTGCAGTTGCAGCACATGGGGCTTGACGGTGTGGGGCGCCGCACCGAAGGACGACGAGCCACCGGCCAGCTCTTCCCACTGGGCCTGTCGGTCAACGCGATGAACTGGCAAGACCAGCCTCAGCACCTGTGCATGTTGCGCGACCTGAGCGCCCAAGATGCCACCGAGCGGGCTATCCTCGCCGCACAGCGCCAGCTCAACGAAGTCGACGAGATGCGCCGCATCATCGTCCACAACGCCCCTTACGCCGTCTTTGTGCTCAACTGCCAGGGCATCTTCCAGACGGTGAACCCGGCTGGTGAGCGGCTGTTGGGCTGCACCGTCCAGGACCTGATCGGGCGCAGCACCACGCAGCGCTTTTTCGAGCCGACCCAGGTGGCTGAACGCGCGCACCTGCTCGCCCTGCGCCTGAACCAGCCGGTGAGCGACCTGGACGTCGTGGCCCACCTTGCCCACGAGTCCCCCGGCCTGCCCACCGAGTGGCGCATGGTCCGCAGTGACGGCAGCAGCCTGATGGCCGAGATCCTGGTGACCGAACTGCGCAACGAGTATGGCGCCCGCACCGGCTTCCTGCTCATGGCCCATGACGTGACCGCCCGCCACGAGGCCGAGCACCAACTGCAGCACATGGCCCTGCACGATGCCCTGACCTCGCTGCCCAACCGCAACATGCTGCAGGAGCAGCTCAAGGCCTGCCTGAACATCGCCCAGCGTGAACAGGGTCACATGGCGATGATGTTCATCGACCTGGACCGCTTCAAGAAGATCAACGACAGCCTGGGCCACCACATTGGCGACAGCGTGCTGATCGAGATCTCGCGTCGCCTGCGTGCCGCCATGCGCACCTCCGACATCGTCGCCCGTTTAGGGGGCGACGAGTTCGTGGTGCTGCTGCCACGCATTCAGGCCCAGGCAGACGGGGAACTGGTCGCGGCCAAGGTGCACGAGGTGTTCAATGCCCCGGTGCAGATTGGCGAACACGAACTGCGCGTGACCCCCAGCATCGGCCTGGCGCTCTACCCCGAGCACGGCACGGACCCGGTCACCCTGATGCGCCACGCCGATCTGGCCATGTACCAGGCCAAGAGCGATGGCCGCAACCGCATCCAGATTTACAGCGAGCGCATGGCCTCACCCTCGCCCGACACACTGTTGCTCGAGAACGAGCTCTACCACGCACTGGACCGCGACGAGCTGCGCCTGCACTTCCAGCCTCAGTTCGATTGCGCCAGTGGCCGCATCACCGGCGCCGAGGCGCTGCTGCGCTGGGAACACCAGGGCCGTCTGATTGCGCCGTCCGACTTCATCCCGCTGGCCGAAGAGTCCGGGCTGATCGTGCCGATGGGCGAATGGGTGCTGCGGCGTGCCTGCACCATCGCCCATCGCTGGCGGCAGGACACGGGCGTACCGCTGCGCATCGCGGTGAACCTCTCGGCGGTGCAGCTTGATCGCCTGGACATCGTGAGCACCGTCTCGCAGGTCTTGAAAGAAACCGGCCTGCATCCCACGGCCCTGGAGCTGGAGATCACCGAAAGCGTGGTCGTGCGCGAGTCCCTGCGCGCTGCCGATGTACTGCGCCAGTTGCGGGCGCTGGGTGTGGGCATTGCCATCGACGACTTCGGGGTCGGCTATTCCAGCTTCGCTTACCTGCGCGAACTGCCGGTGGACCGCTTCAAGCTCGACCGCAGCTTCATGACGGGCGTCCCGCAGTCCCATGGCGACAGCCGGCTGGTGGCGGCCTTGATCGCGATGGGGCACCGCCTGGAGGTGGGCATCGTGGCCGAAGGGGTGGAAACCGCCGAGCAGGCCACCTTCTTGCGCGACCACGGCTGCGACGAGGCACAGGGCTACCATCTGGGCCGCCCCTTGCAGGAAAGCGACTTCGAGGCCTTGCTGAACGGCTTGTGCTGAAGAGTGGGAACGACCGGGGGTGACGTGGCTCAGTTGAGCAGTCGCGTCGGATCGGCGTCGATCTTGGCCAGGGCCGCACGGGTGGCGCGCGTGGTCAACGACTCGTCTTCCTGAGGCACGAGCAAGCCGGCCTGCAGGAAAGCTGCCAGACGATGAAGCTGGAACAGGATGCCGCGCCCGGCCGGCGTGACAAACAGCAGCAACTGTTGCCGCAAGCCCGACCAGGCCAGTTGCACCGACTCCTGCTTACCCCGGTAATCGAGCTCGAACCACGCGCCAATCTGCAGCTCACGGGCCCAAGCCTGCATGGCCGGCGTGGGCATGGTGCCGCCTTCGGCCACCACTTCCAGCGCGTCGCTCTCATGCCCGGACAGGTCTCGCAAGGTGGCCTCGTCCAGCTCGACCTTGGACAGGTCGGGCAACACGTCACCCAGGGCTTCCAGGCGCTCGGTGAGGGCCTGGAGATGAGACGCCGAGATGGCCGCCGAGCGCGCCGAGAAGGCGGCGGCCAGCGCCGTGTTCAGCGCCTTGATGTGCTCATCTTGCTTGTCCAGCGGCAGCCCCGAGCGGGCCATGCCCTCACGGATCGCCTTGAGCAGATTGGGCAGACGGCGCAGCACCTCGGCCCGCTCATCGCGTGAGGTCTTGGCGCTCGCCGACCAGATCAGGTCAGCAGCCGCACGCTGCAAGGCCTTGGTGGCCTCATTGGTCGGGCCATTGACGACCGCGCTGTGCGCCAGCACGTCGGCCCAGACATGGAACATGAACTCACGGACGCCATCGTGGACCGGCACCCCATCAAGCATCTTGCGCAACTCGATGGTGTACTGGATGGCACAGGTTTCGCGTTGCTCGACCTGCTGGGCCAGCGACACCCCTCGGCGACTGGCCTGGTTCTCTTCGCGGAAGTAGGTTTCCAGGAAGCGCTCGAACTCGGTCAACACCGTCTGGAAGACGCGCCGCCCCGTGTCGGGATAGGCCTCGATCACCTGCACGATGCGCCGGATTTCTTTGTGCAGCGCATCGTCGACATCGTCAGCCACCCCGCCCACAAAGCCCATCACGCACGAGCCCATGCGGTCGATCAGGATGCGCGCAGGGTGACTGGTCGTGGCAAAGAAGTCAGGCTCGCCCATGGCCACGCGCAGCACGGGCATCTGCAGGCGTGCAAACCACACCCGGATGCTGGCCGGCAGGCGCTCCTCGGTCAGGATGGCCTGGAACAGCAAGGCCACAATCTCGATGATGGCGCGCTCACTGGGGGTGCTGGCAGCATCCTTGAGCGCCTGCTTGTTTTGCTGCAGGGTTTGCAGGGCCTCGGCCGGATTGACCGCAGCCTCCGCGCTCACCTGTCGACGCAGGGTGTCTCCGACAGACTGAATGGCCTGCCCCAGGCCCGCCGACATCGCCACGCCGGATGCCCCCCCTTGAGGTGGCCGGGCCGCCGTGGGCTCGAAACCGGGCACCTGACGCGCCACCACCTGGGTGAGCTTGTCGAGCACGTTCTGGGCTTTCGCCGCACTGCGGGCCATGCCGGGCGTTTGCGTGAGCATGCGGGTTTCTTCGAAAGCCGCACCCAGAGGCTGCAGACCGCTGTTGCCACGCAAAGCACCCGCCCCGGAGGCTCCAGCGCCCCCCGAAGGACCAGACCCCGGCTGGGCGGCGCCCGCCTGCGGCGAGAGCGGGGCAGGCTGGGTCACGCCCACATCCTTGGCCCGGCGGATGAAAGGGCGCAGATCGATCTCGGGACGCACGCCGTGGTCCAGCAACACGCCATTGACGTGGTGGTAGGCCTCCTGGGTCCAGGGGGACACCTCGTGCATCAAAATGGTTTTGATCTCGGCCCAATGGTCCAGACTCAGGCCCACCTCCAGCCAAGCGTCGACGAGCACGCGCGCCACCCAGTGGGGCATCAGCACATCCACCGGACCGGACGTGCTCACGGACACTGGGCCGCCCACGGCCTGCAACCGGGCATTGAGGTCAGAGAATTCCGAGCCGTTGTGGTCCCCGATCATCTGGGCCAGGCGCGCCACGGCCAAATCCCGCTCGACATCGCTGTCATCGAGCAGGCTCAAGGGTATGTCGGTTTTATTGGCCTGACCGAGGGCCGCACGCACACCGACGGACCGCCCCACCCGCAGGTCACGCAGGGCATCGTGCAGCGGACGCTCCAGCGTGGCCAGCCAGGCCGACTGAAGTCGCATGAGCTCCAGAGCCAGATCGCGCTTGCGCTGGTAGGCCGCCGGGTCGGTTTGCGGTTCGGCCGCCGCCTGGCGCGCGCCCTCCACGCAGCCGTGCACCACCGCCTCCACCCCCTTGATCAGGGCTTCGAGGAAGCTGAGACGGGCCGTCAGGGCCAGCGCTCGGTGGGGACCAAAACTCATGGAAGCTGTTTCAGATGGAGGACGATTTTGGACTCTACACCACCGCGCCGGCGTTCGGATCGTTGGGGTCGACGTCTTTCTTCGACGCAGAGATCAGATCGTCACGTTTGACGCCCAACCACATGGCGATGGCCGCGGCCACGAAGACCGATGAGTAAATCCCGAACAGGATGCCGATGGTCAGCGCCAACGCAAAGTAGTGCAGCGTGGGGCCTCCAAAGACCAGCATCGCGCCCACCATCATCTGGGTCGAGCCGTGGGTGATGATGGTGCGGCTGGTGGTGCTGGTGATGGCGTGGTCGATCACCTCGGCGGTGTTCAGCTTACGGAACTTGCGGAAGGCTTCGCGGATCCGGTCGAAGATCACCACCGACTCGTTGACCGAGTAACCCAACACCGCCAAGACGGCCGCGAGCACGGACAGCGAGAATTCCCACTGGAAGAAGGCGAAGAAGCCCAGGATGATGATGACGTCGTGCAAGTTGGCGATGATGCCGGCCACGGCGAACTTCCACTCGAAGCGGATCGCCAAGTAGATCATGATGCCGACGATGGTCGCGCCCAGCGCCATCAGGCCATCGTGCACCAGCTCCTCGCCGACCTGTGGGCCCACGAACTCGCTGCGCTGCAACGTGAGCGGCTGCTCGCCGTTAGGGGTCTGGCAGATCTGTGCCGGGCCCTTGCCCATCACATCGACCGAACTGATCTGACCGCCTTCAGCCTTGCACAGGGCACCGAACACCTTGGCCACGACCTCGGTCTGCTTCATCTCGCCGCGCAGGGGCAGGCGGATCAGCACATCGCGCGAGGTGCCGAAGTTCTGCGCTTGCACCTCGCCGTAGTTCAGCGCCTCGACGGTGGCGCGCACCTTGCCCACGTCCGCGCTCTGCGCATAGCGGGTTTCGATGACGGAGCCGCCGGTGAACTCGATGGACAGGTGCAGCCCCCGGGTCACCAGGAAGAACACGGCGACGGCGAAGGTCAGGAAAGAAATCGCGTTGAAGACCAACGCGTGGCGCATGAACGGAATGTCACGCTTGATACGGAAAAATTCCATGATGGGTGTTCCCTGTGCTTATTCCTGGGGCTTCCAGACCTGTCCGATGGACACGCCCTTGAGCTTCTTCTGACGGCCATACCAGAGGTTGACCAGGCCACGCGAGAAGAACACGGCCGAGAACATGGAGGTGAGGATGCCCAGGCAGTGGACCACGGCAAAGCCCCGCACCGGGCCCGAGCCAAAGGCCAGCAAGGCCAGACCGGCGATCAGGGTGGTGACGTTGGAGTCCAGGATGGTGGACCAGGCGTGCTCGTAACCGGCGTGGATGGCCGACTGCGGCGCCGAGCCGTTGCGCAGCTCTTCGCGCACGCGCTCGTTGATCAGCACGTTGGCGTCAATCGCCATGCCCAGGGTCAGGGCGATGGCGGCAATGCCGGGCAGCGTCAGCGTGGCCTGCAGCATCGACAGCACGGCCACCAGCAAGAGCAGGTTGACCGTGAGCGCGATGGTGGAGAACACGCCAAACAGCATGTAGTACAGCACCATGAACACCGCGATCGCGGCGAAGCCCCAGATCAGGCTGTTGAAGCCTTGCGCGATGTTGTCGGCGCCCAAGCTGGGGCCGACCGTGCGCTCTTCGATGATCTCCATCGGTGCAGCCAACGAGCCGGCACGCAACAGCAGGGCCGTGTCAGCGGCCTCTTCGGTGCTCATGCGGCCCGAGATCTGCACACGGCCACCACCGATTTCGCCACGGATCACCGGCGCGGTCACGACCTCGCCCTTGCCCTTTTCGAACAGGATGATGGCCATGCGCTTGCCGATGTTCTCGCGGGTGACGTCCTTGAAGATGCGGGCGCCACGGGCGTCCAGCGTCAGGTGCACGGCCGCTTCCTGGTTCTCGTCGAAGCCGGGCTGGGCATCGGTGAGGTTGTCACCGGTCAGCACCACTTCGCGCTTGACGATGATGGGCAGGCCGCCACGCTCCATGTAGCGCTCGTAACCGAAAGGCACCGGGCCACCGGCCTGGGCCGCCTGGGCTTCGACGCTGTCGTTGACCATGCGCACTTCCAGCGTGGCGGTGCGTCCGATGATGTCCTTGGCCTTGGCGGTGTCCTGCACGCCGGGCAGCTGGACGACCACGCGGTCGATGCCTTGCTGCTGGATCACGGGTTCGGCCACGCCGAGTTCGTTGATCCGGTTGTGCAGCGTGGTGATGTTCTGCTTGAGGGCCTGCTCCTGGATGGCGCGCTCGGAGGTGGGCTTGAGGGTGCCGACCAGGGTGCGGTCGCCCGACCCCCCGGTGTCGGTGCCGTCCACCCAGACCACATCGGCCAGGTTGCTTTGCAGCACGCCACGGGCAGCCTCACGGGCCGCGTCGTCGCGGAAGCGCACGATCAGTGCCGAAGCATCGCGACGGATGCCGCTGTGGCGGATGTCCTTGTCACGCAGCAGGGTGCGCATGTCACTGCTGAGGCTGTCGAGCTTTTGCGTGAGCGCGGCCTTCATGTCGACCTGCATCAGGAAGTGCACGCCACCACGCAGGTCCAGGCCCAGGTACATGGGCTGGGCGTGCAGGTTGCGCAACCACTGGGGCGAGCGCGACACCAGGTTCAAAGCCACGATGTAGCTGGGGTCCTGCGCATCGGGATTGAACGAACGGCCGAGGGCGTCACGCGCCTTCATCTGGCTGTCGGTGTCCTTGAACCGCGCCCGCACGGACGTACCGTCGAGTTCGACGAAGTCGGCCTCCAGGCCCGCCTCCTTCAGTACGGTGCGCACACGCTCCACGGCGGACTGGTCCAGCTTGAGGGTGGCCTTGCCACTGGAGAGCTGGACGGCGGGGGCCTCGCCAAAGACGTTGGGCAGGCTGTAGATCAGGCCGATGAGCAAGGCTACGGCAATGATCAGGTACTTCCACCAGGGATAGCGGTTCATAGGATCCTCGACAGCACGAACGGTGACTTACTTGTAGGTGCCCTTGGGCAGCACCTGAATGATCGCCGCGCGCTGCAGCTGCAACTCGACGCCGTTGGCCACTTCGATGCTGACGAAGGCGTCGCCCAGCTTGGTGATCTTGCCGATGATGCCGCCCTGGGTCACCACTTCGTCACCCTTGGTCAGGGCTTCGAGCATGGCGCGGGTTTCCTTTTGCCGCTTCATCTGCGGGCGGATCATCACGAAATAGAGCACCACGAACATGAGCACGAGGGGCAACATGCTCATCAGACCGCTGGAGGCGCTGGCGGCCGGAGCGGCGGTTTGGGCAATGGCTTCAGAAATCAACACAATCGTTCCTTCAAACAAAAGGCCGCGGCGCCATCAAGGGCGCAACGGCAGGGGCGCAAACATTGTATGCGGCGGGGCAGGCAGCTTTGTCCGCTTGCACTCACCCAGGGGTCAGAGCACGTACTTCACCTGCGGATGGCTGGTCAAGGCGCGGTAGATGGTGTCCAGTTGTTCACGGCTGGTGGCGTTGACCGTGACGGTCAGACCCACATATTTACCCGTGCTGCTGGGGCGCCGCTCCAGGGCCTGGATGTCAAAGCTGGGGTCGTGCTGCACGATGAGGGCGATCACCGACTCAACAAAGTCTTCCAGGTGCGGCCCCATCACCTTGATGGGAAAGGGGCAGGGATACTCGATGAGCGACTGCTCGGGCGGGATGGTCGGGTTGACGGGTTGGTTCATGGCCATGTCTTTCATTGGATGCCCAGGCGGATGGCGTCCCAGGTCCGGCCCAGCCAGCCGGCACTGGGGACGGCCTCGAGCGCCTGCAGCGGCAGCGTCTGCCAGGGTTGGGTGCCCAGGCTGATGCGCAGCTCGCCCACGGCCTGCCCTTGGGCCAGCGGTGCCAACAGCGGGTCCTGGCGTGTGAGAGTGGTCCGGATGAGGGCGGCTTGCCCTCTGGGAACGGCCACGAGGATGGGCTGAGTGCGACCCAGCGGTACGGTGCGGGCACTGCCCTTCCAGACCGGTGCGGCGCTGACGGCCTGCCCTGCGGCAAACAGTCGTACCACGTCGAACGCACTGTAACCCCAGTTGAGAAGTTTCTGGGTTTCGGTGGCGCGTGCCTGCGCCGAGGCGGTGCCCACGACCACAGCCACCAAACGGCGCTCGCTGCCCCCGACCGGCCGGCGCGAGGTGGCCGCCATGGCGTGGCCGAGACGATCGGCATGGGCCACCTGCAAACCGTCCACGCTCGGGTCGCGCAGCAGCAACAGGTTGGTGCTGAGTTGGGTGACCCGGTTCAAGGTGAGCGAGGACTGGCGGTAGTGCTCGATGACCTGCGGGTAGTCGGTGAGCAGGCGCACGGCGATCCAGGCCAACTCGCGCGGTGTGCTGGTCTGTCCGCTGACAGCCAGGCCGTCAGGATTGCGAAACTGGGTCGCCTTCAGGCCGAAGACCTGCGCCTGGCGGTTCATGCGGGCGACGAAGTCGTCCACGGAGCCGGCCACACCTTCCGCCAACGCCACGGCCGCGTCATTGGCGCCCAGCACAGCCATGCCGCGCAGCAACTCAGCCACCGTG
Organism: Burkholderiales bacterium RIFCSPHIGHO2_12_FULL_63_20; assembly: GCA_001770775.1. GTDB lineage: Bacteria > Pseudomonadota > Gammaproteobacteria > Burkholderiales > Burkholderiaceae_C > Aquabacterium. The sequence continues at coordinate 5,709 of MESA01000022.1, read as the reverse complement.
AGGCGAGCGCCCGGCGCGACCAGGGCCCGCGCCCCACTGACAACGGCCGCACGCGAAGCCCGTTCGGACATGGGCAGACTCGTCTCCCAGGTGAGCTTGCCAGCCGCCACCGCCTGGCACACGAGGTAGGCCGTCATCAGCTTGGTGAGCGAGGCGGGCGGGACCGCCTGGTCAGGCTGACGCAACGCCAACGTTTGCTGGCTGCTGAGGTCTTGCAGGATGAAACCGCGGGCCGCGATCTCAGGCGGCATGGGCATCCCCGGTGGCGGCTCGCTGAAGCCCGCCGCCCCCAAAGATGGCGACAGGGACTGCGCTTGCGCGTGGCCGCCCGACAGCCCGCCCCAGCACAGCGCGAGCGCAGCCAGCCCCACGCACCAGGCGCGGGGCCAACCGGACAGCCCGGATACGGACAGACCGGTCCGGTCAGGGGACCGGCGAAGAAGTCGAGAAATCATGAGGTCCACAGATGGGGCGCCTTGCCCACAATGCAAGTCAGACGGCGGCCGCACGCAGGTGCCGCAGAACGACCTCCCGCAGCACCGTCAACTTGCCATGGAAAAAGTGTCCCGTGCCCGGCACCACGGTGACCGGCAGGCCTTGCGGGCGCGCCCAGTCGAGGATGCTGGCGAGCGGCACCACGTCGTCTTGCTCTCCCTCGACGACCAGTGTGTGGGCAGGCACCTCGGGCACCTCATAGCGGGAGGTGGCCGGGCTGATGAGCACCAGCTGCTTCGGGGCGACCAGCTCGGGCCGGTTGGCCACGGCCTCGCTCAGGCGGGCATGGGCCTGGGCCGCGACATAGCCGCCGAACGAAAAGCCCGCCAGCGCCAGCGGCAGGCCCTTGAGCGCCGGGTCGGTGAGGTGGTGGGTGATCACGGTGAGCATGTCGGTGGTTTCACCGCGCCCTTCGTCCCAACCGCCCTCCGACTGGCCCACGCCCCGGAAATTGAAACGCACTGCGCGCCACCCGGCCAGCACAAAGGCCCGACACAGGGTGTGCACCACTTTGTTGTCCATGGTACCGCCCTGGAGCGGATGCGGATGGGCAATGACCGCCAAGCCCACGGGGGCGTGCGCGGGCTCTTCGATCACCACTTCGAGCAGACCGGCGGGCCCGTCGATGGTCTGGGAGGCTGGACGTCCAATCATGGTGCGTCAGCGCCCCACATCATCCGGCAGCACCAGGCGCTCGACGATCTCACCCTTGGCGAGGTGGCGGTCGACGATCTCGTCGATGTCGGATTTGTCCACGAAGGTGTACCAGACCCCTTCCGGGTAGACCACGGCGACCGGGCCGCCCGCGCAGCGGTCCAGGCACCCGGCCTTGTTGACACGCACCTGCCCCTTGCCGTTGAGACCGGCTTCGGCGACCCGCTGCTTGCAGTGATCGAAACCCGCTTTGGCGTCATGGTCCCCGCAACTGGCTTCGCCATTGATGCGCTGGTTGAGACAGAAGAAAATGTGGCGCTGGTAATAGCTCATGAGCGTATTTTATGGGGTGGGGGCCGGACGGCCTTCACGGCCCAGCAATCGCGTCAGCAACCAGCCCAGGGCGATGTAGGGCCACAGGATGCCAAACCAGCGTGACAGGCCGTGAAAGCGGATGAACCGCCCCTGTTCCCAGGCCTGCAGAGTCTGAGCGTAATAGGGGTCGAGGGGCGCCAGGTGGATCAGGCCAATCAGCGCCAGCAACACGCCCACCCCCAGCACCGCGCACGTCATCCGGCTGCGCTGCACCAGCAGCATGCCGCCGGCCGCCCCCACCAGCAAGCCCACACAGGTGGGCAGGGTCACCCAGCTGAAGGCATGCTGTGGCCCGAAGTTCAAGGCCGCCGACAACACACTGGCGCCGATCGCCGACAAGACCAGGGCCGTCCACATCACCAACCGCGGACGGGGAGAACGGGCCACCGCGCAGGCCAGGCACAGCGGCGCCAGCATACCGGCCGCCACGGTCAGCGTCTCGATGGGGGCCGCCCACACGGCACTCACCCCCGACATGTTCACGCTCGCCCACAGGCTGAGCGGGTCATCCGGCAACAGCCAGGCTTGCCAGGGGGTGTCGGCCATCCAGTCCACCAGGGCCAGGCGAACATGCGGCCACAATTGCCCTTCACCCAGCGGCAGCGGCGGCGGAAACAGCAACCCCAGCGGCCACAGCCACAGCAGTACCAGCCCCATGCCGGCTTGCGGGATGAACCAACGCTCACGCAAGCGATGCCAGCCATCGACCAGCCCCAGCGCGTGCACGGTGACGGCCGCCAGCGTGCCCCAGGCTGCGCCCAGGGTGTTGAGCATCCAGTCGGTGACGGAGGGCACCCGGTTGGGCAACGCGAACTGCGCCAGCTCCAGCGCATAAGACAGGCCCGAGGCCGGCAGCAGCGTCAAGGGCACCGCCCACAGGGCGGTGCGGCCGCTGCGCAGGTGCGCCAGACACAGGATCAGGCCCAGCGGCAGGTAGCCCAGGATGTTGCCCACCAGGTCATTGGCCACCTCATGGCGGTGCTTGGGCAACAGCCAGGTGAAGCTGTGACTGGCCGGCCACTGCCAGCCCGTCAGGGGGTGCAGCGTGGCGTACACCACCAGGGCGACAGCGACCCAGGTCAGGGGCCAGGCCGCGCTGCGATGCTCGGGCATGGCGGGCCGGATCACGACGCGCAGATCGGTCAGCCCACGGTGGGCTTGAGCACCACCAGGAAGACGGTGACCGCAAACAGCAACACCGACACCTCGTTGAAGACCCGATACCAGCGGTGGGTGCGACGGTTGTGCAGGTCTTCAAAGGTTCGCAGCAGGCGACGACACATGTGGTGGTAGCCGACCACCCCCAGCACCAGCAGCAGCTTGATGTGGATCCAGATCTGCCCTGGCCCCTTGCCGATGCCAAAGTACAGCCACAGCAGGAAACCCAGCACCAGCGCCGGCACCATCAAGATGGTGCTGAAACGGTAGAGCTTGCGAGCCATGATGAGCAAGCGTTCGCGCTCGGCGTGGCTGTCAGCGGGCACCATGGCCAGGTTGACGAACAGGCGCGGCAGGTAAAACAAGCCGGCAAACCAACTCGCCACGAAGATGATGTGGAGGGCTTTGACCCAGAGGTAGGCATTGCTCATGGCCTGATTATGGCCACCCGGCCACACAGCCGGCCGCGCAAAGTTTTGCAAATTGCAAAAAAAGAGCCCCGGCCAGAGGCCGGGGCTTGCAAGCCTTCACGCTGTCATCACGGTAAGGCACCTGCTCAGGGAGGAAAAGCAGGGAATGAGGCCTTGCGGCGTATCATTCAAGGCGAATTATAGGGGGGGATGCCCAAGCCTGTCTCTCGATGGCTCACCACAGCAACATCGCCAGACAGGAATTTTTGCCGCCTTTGCCGTTTTTGCCACCCCCACGCCCCTGATTGAGCGCACCTCACCATGACCACCTCGTCCCCCTTCCCTCACCATCGCCCCCGTCGCCTGCGCAAGGATGACTTCTCACGCCGCCTGGTGCGCGAGCATCACCTGCATGCCGACGACCTGATCTACCCGGTGTTCGTGCTGGACCAGGATGAGGGCACCCAGGCCGTGAGCTCGATGCCGGGGGTCGAGCGCCTGGGCCGCAGCGCGCTGTACGCCGCCGCCGAGCGCTGCCTGACGCTGGGGGTGCCGGTGCTGGCCTTGTTCCCGGTGATCGACGCCGCGTTCAAGACCCCCGACGGCCGCGAAGCTGGCAACCCCGAAGGCCTGGTGCCACGCACCGTGCGCGAGCTCAAACGCCGCTTCCCCGAACTGGGCATCATGACCGACGTGGCTCTGGACCCCTACACCAGCCATGGCCAGGACGGCCTGCTGGACGAGACAGGCTACATCCTCAACGACGAGACCGTCGAGGTGCTGACCCGTCAGGCCTTGACCCAGGCCGAGGCCGGCGTGGACATCGTCGCCCCCAGCGACATGATGGACGGGCGAATTGGCGCCATCCGCCAGGCGCTGGAGTCGCAGAACCTGATTTACACCCGCATCATGGCCTACAGCGCCAAGTACGCCAGCGCCTTCTACGGCCCCTTCCGCGATGCGGTGGGCTCGTCGGCCAACCTGGGCAAGAGCAACAAGAAGGTCTATCAAATGGACCCGGCCAACAGCGACGAGGCCTTGCGCGAGGTCGCCCTCGACATCGAGGAAGGCGCCGACATGGTCATGGTCAAGCCCGGCCTGCCGTACTTGGACATCGTGCGCCGCGTGAAAGACACCTTCAAGGTGCCGACCTTTGCCTATCAGGTCAGCGGCGAGTACGCGATGCTCAAGGCTGCGGCCCAGAACGGCTGGCTGGACCACGACGCGACCATGATGGAGTCGCTGCTGGCCTTCAAGCGCGCCGGCGCAGATGGGGTGCTGACCTACTTCGCCCTGGACGCGGCCGAGCAGCTGCGCGCCCACGGCTAAGATGCCGGCGACGTCACCCAGGGGCTTCTGTGCGCTTTTTCCTGATCCAAGACAGCTTCACCGAACTGCCTGACTGGCCTGCCACACTGCCCCCGCAAGGCTTTTTGTGGGTGACCTGCAGCCGCAGGGTGTTCGAGGTGCAACTCGATCGGGCGCAGCAGCAGCTGTATCGGCTGGCCGGAGGAGGTCTGGTCGATCTGCACGTCTCCGACCTGATCAACCCGCAGCTGCCCTCGCAGTACGACTACACCTCGTGGTACGACCTGCTGGTGTTCCGTCGTCTGGCCGCCGGCCATGGCACCGAGCGGATGTTCCTGGACGAGGAGCACGGCACGGCCTCCAGCGCCAGCCAGGCCTTGGCCTCCATCGACACCAGCCCGGTGGGCTTTGCCGTGTTCGACCGCGTGCTGCTGACGGTGCACCCAGCCGATTGCTCGGTGCGGGACTTTTTCCAGACCCGCTTGAGTCAATTGGGGCAAGGAGGACCAGGGAGCCCGGTTTCTGGCCAGGGTGGGGCCTCGCCGCTCAACGACGTCACTCGCCCAGCGCACGATGACGAAGAGGCGCACCTGGGCGTGGACCCCTATCTGATCGACGAGCACCACCTCGCTGGACTGACCCACGGCCACCGCACGGAAGGCCGCGGCCCGTCGCGCCTGCCACCCAGCCCGGCCGACCTGATGCTGCGCATCGTCAACCACATGGTGGACAGCTATCTGGACCTGCGCCGCCTGTTGACCCGCCAATTGGGCTATCTGCAACAGGACATGTTGAGCAGCAGCGGCCGCTTCCGCCACTGGCAGGCCCTGCTGGCCTCGCGCAACACCCTGCACATGCTGGAGGACATCTGCGAAGACCAGCGCAGCGCCCTGCAGGAATGGATTGACGCTCTGGAAGACTGGCCCGTCCCCACCGATGACCCGGTGGCCGCCCGCGAGCGCGAGGTGCTGCGAGTGCGCTCGCGTGACGTGCAGGAGCACATCGAGCGGGTGCTCAACCATGTGCGCCGGCTGGAGACCTCGTCGGAAAGCGCCGTGCAGATGCATTTTTCGCTGCAGGGCAGCCGCACCAACGCCATCATGCGCACCCTGACGGTGTTGACCGCCATTTTCCTGCCGCTCAACCTGATCACCGGGGTGTTCGGCATGAACTTCGACGCCCTGCCGCTGATTCACTCCAGTGGCGGGTTCTGGTTGGCGTTTGGGCTGATGGCTCTGGTGGTGGTGACGCTGGTGTGGTGGTTCCGGCGCAACCGTTATCTGGGCGATTGATCGGGCGCCCGATCAGG
>MESA01000021.1:83951-146868 GCA_001770775.1 Burkholderiales bacterium RIFCSPHIGHO2_12_FULL_63_20 | reverse complement strand
TCCCTGGGTGGGTGGGGTGCGGGGAAAAGGGGGCGGGCGGCCCTGCTTATCTCGCTCAAGTTTGGCCGTGTGTGGCCAACAATCCCCTTCAAGCAGGAGTGTCCTTCCATCATGTCCGACGACAGCGCACAAGACAAGCAATTACCCGCCTCGGCGCGTAAGCTGCAGAAAGCCAAAGAAGATGGCCAGGTGGTCCGTTCCAAGGACCTGGGCCACTTCCTGGTCGTGCTGGCCGCCACCGGCGTGCTGATGGGTTTGGTGCCGGTGTGGATGGGGCACATGCAAAAGCTCCTGCATGCCGGCCTGCGTTTTGACGCCCGTACGGTGGCTTCCCCCGACATGATGGTGGAGCGCCTGAGCCAGTGGGCCATCGAGGGCTTGCTCGTGGTGATCCCTTTTGCCGTGGGCATTGCCCTGGCCTCGGTGGCCGCCAGTGTGCTGGCCGGTGGCTGGGTGATGTCTTTCAAGGTGCTTCAGCCCAAGTTCAGCGCGCTTAACCCGCTGTCCGGTCTGGGGCGGGTGTTCTCCAAGCAGCAACTGATCGACGCCCTCAAGGCCAGCCTGCTCGGCCTGATCCTGGGGACGGTTGGGGTCATGCTGTTGTACAAGGCTTGGCCCCGCATGGTGGACCTGTTGGGCATGCCGCTGCCGGCTGCCATCGCCACGCTGGGCACCACCCTGGCCGAGGTGTTGGGGTCGATGCTGCTGGTGATCGCCGCCTTCGCGCTGCTCGACTGGCCTCTGCAGCGCTTCTTGTTTGCCCAACGCATGCGCATGAGCCATCAGGACATGAAGGACGAATTCAAGCAGCAGGAGGGCAACCAGGAGGTCAAGGGCCGCATCAAGCAACTGATGCGCGAGCAGGCCCGCAAGCGCATGCTGGCCGCCGTTCCCACGGCCGATCTGGTCGTGATGAACCCGACCCACTACGCCGTCGCCCTCAAGTACGACGAAGGCAGCATGGGCGCGCCGCGTGTCGTGGCCAAGGGGCTCGACCTGGTCGCGCTCAAGATCCGCGACGTGGCCACCGAGCACCGTGTGCCGGTGCTCGAAGCCCCACCGCTGGCCCGTGCGCTGTATGCCAACACCGAGCTGGAGCAGGAAGTGCCGGTGGCGCTGTACACCGCCGTGGCCCAGGTGATGGCCTATGTGTTCCAGCTGCGTCAGGCCCTGACCGGCCAGGCTCCGATGCCGGGCAACCTGCCGGACCTGGACGTGCCGCGCGAACTCGATCCCCTGCAGTCCGACAAGGCGAAAGCCCGGGCTGCGGCCATGCAAGCAGAGGTTGAAGCATGAATCCGGTGATGCAAAGACTCCAGGCTGTGATGGGGGGGGACCCCAAGCGCTTCCAGGCCATGGCCGCCCCCTTGATTGTGGTGGCGGTGCTGGCGTTGATGGTGCTGCCCCTGCCGCCCCTCCTGCTGGACTTGTTCTTCACGTTCAACATCGCCACGGCACTGATGGTGATGATGGTGGCCGCCACGATGCTGCGGCCGCTGGACTTTGCCGCCTTTCCCGCTGTGCTGTTGCTGACGACCTTGCTGCGTCTGGCGCTGAACGTCGCTTCGACCCGGATCGTGCTGATGGAGGGGCACACCGGCACCGGCGCGGCAGGTGCGGTGATCGAGTCTTTCGGTCACTTCCTGATTGGCGGCAACTTTGCGGTGGGCCTGATCGTGTTCGCCATCCTGGTGGTGATCAACTTCGTGGTGATCACCAAGGGTGCCGAGCGGATCGCCGAAGTGGGCGCCCGCTTTGCCCTGGATGCCATGCCCGGCAAGCAGATGGCCATTGACGCCGACATGAACGCCGGCCTGATCGACGAGGCCGAGGCCAAGCGCCGCCGCCGTGAAGTGGGCGAAGAGGCCGAGTTCCATGGTTCCATGGACGGTGCCTCCAAGTTCGTGCGTGGTGACGCGGTCGCCGGCATCCTGATCCTGTTCATCAACATCATTGGCGGTTTCATCATTGGCGTGGTGCAGCACGGCCTGTCGGCCTCCGAAGCGGCCAGCTCCTACATCCTGCTGGCCGTGGGTGATGCCCTGGTCGCTCAGATTCCGGCGCTGCTGATCTCGGTGGCGGCCGCCATGGTGGTGTCCCGCGTCGGCAAAGAACAGGACGTCGGCACCCAGATCATGGGTCAGATGCTGGCCAACCCCAAGGTACTGGGTGTCGCCGCCGGCATCATCTTCCTGTTGGGCGTGATCCCCGGCATGCCTTCCCTGGTGTTCCTGCCGGTGGCCAGCCTGCTCGGCTACAGCGCCTGGCGCAACCACGAGAAGCAAGAGGCCGCACGGCTGGCGCCCAAGTCTGTCGACAAGCCCGTGGCCGCGGTCAACCCCGGTGGCGAGGCCACCTGGGAAGACCTGCAGCCCGTCGACACCCTGGGCCTGGAAGTCGGCTACCGCCTGATCCAGCTGGTCGACAAGGACCGTGGTGGCGACCTGCTCAACCGGATCAAGGGCGTTCGCCGCAAGTTCGCGCAAGAAGTCGGCTTTTTGCCGCCGTCGGTCCACATCAAGGACAACCTGGAACTGCGCCCCAGCAACTACCGCATCACCCTGCGCGGGGCCGTGGTGGGCGAAGGCGAGGTCTTCCCCAACATGCTCATGGCGATCAACCCGGGGCACGTGACGAACCCCATCCAGGGTGCCGCGGCCACCGACCCGGCCTTCGGCCTGCCAGCGGTGTGGGTGGAAGATCGGCAACGCGATGCCGCACAAATGGCGGGTTACACCGTCGTTGATCCATCGACCGTGGTGGCCACACATCTCTCACACTTGATGCAACTGCACGCCGCCAAGCTGCTGGGCCGGGTTGAAACCCAACAGCTGGTGGAGCATGTGACAAAACTGGCTCCCAAACTCATCGAAGACGTGGTTCCCAAAATGGTCGGCATCCCCATCCTGCAAAAGGTCCTCCAGCTCCTGCTGGAAGAGGGTGTGCACATCCGCGACATGCGCTCCATCATCGAAACCCTGGCCGAAAGTGCCTCGGCCGGTGGTCAGGTGGCGCAGGATCCGGCCGAACTGGCCCGCCGCATTCGCATTGGCCTGGCTCCTGCCATCGTGCAGCAGATCTATGGCCCGGTGAAGGAGCTGGATGTCATCGCCATCGAGCCCGACCTCGAACGCCTGCTGACCCAGGCACTGACCTCGCCCAACGGTCCCATGCTGGACCCGGGTGTGGCTGACCACCTCACGCGCCAGGCGGCCGACGCCACCCAGCGCCAGGAAAACATGGGTCAACCGGCCTGCCTGCTGGTGCCAGACGCCATCCGCCCCTCGGTGGCGCGTCTGCTCAAGCGTGCGGCCCCGCGTCTGAAGGTGTTGGGCCACAGCGAGATTCCTGAGACTCATTCGATTCGCATCGGTACCCTGATCGGAGGCCACGCATGAACGTCAAGCGCTTCATTGGACGCAACAGCCGCGAGGCCATGCAAAAGGTAAAGGCGGCCTTTGGCGACGACGCCGTGGTCCTGTCCACCAAGCCTGCGGCCGAAGGCGGCATCGAGATCCTGGCCATGGCCGGTGAGAGCGTGCCCGCCATCGACAGCTACGTCAGCAACGCCCCGGCGGCGGCCCGTCCGGCCTCGGTCAGCCTGCCCACCGCTTCCCGCAAGGCGGCCGACGCCCCGGCGGCGGCACCGACCCGTTCTGCCATGGCCAATCTGGCCAGCTCCGTGCAGGACGACGTCAAGCAACTGGCCATGAGCACCTTGTCCTTCCAGGACTATGTGCGTGAGCGCATGCTCAAGCGCCGCCAGGCTGCCATGCAGTCGCGTGCCGAGCCCGCCCTGGTCGACAACGCCGAGGCGCAATTGAACCAGCGCTTCGCCGCACCCAAGGCAGCACCCGTGCCCGAGCACACCGCTGCTGTGGACCTGGGCGCCGACCTGGTGCACCGCCCGGCCACTCTGGACGATGAGGCCCCCGACGACTGGCAGTCTTACCAGGCCGAAAAGGCTGCCGCCGCGGCCGCGATCAGCCGTGCGTCTGCACCGGCCCGCGCCGCCGCCCGTCCTGCCGCTGCCGCCCACGCTGACCTGACGATGGCACAGATGGTGCCGGCCGCAGCGCCCGCTGCACGCCGTGACGAGCCTCGCGCCAGCGCCGTCGACACCGCCACGGTGGAAGCCCTCAAGGCCGCCCAGGACGCCAACGCCTTCATGATGGGCGAGCTGCGTGCCATGCGCGCCATGATGAAGGAGCGCTTTGACACCATGGCCTTCGTCGAAAAGCTCGGCCGCACCCCTGCACAGGCTGCTCTGGCCCAGAAGCTGCTCGACGGCGGTTTCTCGGCCGTCTTGATCCGCAAGATGTTGGACGCCATGCCCGCCGAAGTCATCGACGGCACGCACGACGAAGTGCAATGGGCCACCCAGGTGCTGCAACGCAACCTGAACACCGCTGACCGCGAACGCGCCATTGAAGACCAAGGTGGCGTGTTCGCACTGATCGGCTCGACGGGTGTGGGCAAGACCACATCAACGGCCAAGCTGGCGGCCACATTTGCCGCCAAGCACGGTGCCTCCAACCTGGGCTTGATCACCCTGGACGCCTACCGCGTCGGCGCTCACGAACAGCTGCGCGCCTACGGCCGCATCCTGGGCGTGCCCGTGCACATGGCCCACGACCGCGCCGCGCTGGAAGACCTGCTGGAACTGCTGTCCGGCAAGAAGATGATCCTGATCGACACCGCCGGCATGGCCCAGCGCGATGGCCGCACCAAGGAACTGCTCGACCTGCTGGCCCACCCCAGCATCAAGAAGCTGCTCGTCATCAACACAGCTGCTCAGGGGGACGCCATCGAAGACGTCATGCACGCCTACCAGGCCCATGCCTGCGCTGGTGTCATCCTGTCCAAGCTGGACGAGGCCGTCAAACTCGGCCCGGCCCTGGACGCCCTGATCCGCCACAAGCTCAAGGTGGTCGGTGTGGCCAACGGCCAGCGCGTGCCCGAAGACTGGCATCGCCTGTCGGCTCAGGCCCTGGTGCACCGTGCCCTGCGTGCCAGCCTGAACCCGGCCTATCGCCTGGACCCGACCGAGGTCAGCCTGGTCTTCTCGACCCCCAGCCCCACCGAGGCCCAGACGTCTGCCCGCGCCATGTAAGGTCCCGCCGTTCTCGCCGAACGTTCGTACTCCGTTGACAGACTGCGCCGATGACACGTCACGCCCGCCCCCAGGCCCGCTTTGCCAGCACCCGCGCCCCAGCGCCTGTCGACCAGGCTCAAGGGCTGCGACAGATGTTTGTCTCGCGCGTCTTGCGTTTCGTCCCCGTCGTGGCCAATGCTCGTTCGGGCTGCGGCGGATTGGTGCTGGAGCGCCTGTGCGCCGCGTACGCAGGCTTTGGCCTCAACACCCTGGTGGTGGACGCCAGCGACCAGGCCCGCGCTCCCAGCGAACTGGTCGAGTTCGATCTGGCCGAAGGCATTGAAGTCCTCTCCCCCCAGGTCAGCTACATGGCCGCCCGGGGCCTGCCCCTGCGCCATGCCGATGCCCGTGGCTCCTGCGCCAGCCTGCTGCCCGCCCTGGCCGATGCCTCGCCCCGCAGCGATGTGGTGCTGGTGCACGCCTCGGCCAGCGAGATCGTACGCTTGTTCGGCCAGCCTGCGCGTTGCATTCCCCTGCGTCCCTTGGTGTTCACCAACGACATGGCCGAGGGCCTCACCGATGCCTACGCCGCGGTCAAGATCCTCAGCCAGCGTGCTGGCTGGATGAGCTACGACCTGCTCATGTGCGCCCCCCTTGAGAGTGCACAGGCCGAACCTGTGGCCCAGCGCCTGGCGCGTTGTGCCGACGATTTCCTGGGCGTGGCCCAGCGCAGCGCCCACCAACTCGATCCGCAGCAAGCCCCCACCGCCGACCCCGATCCGCACTTCATGGAGATGGCTGCCGCCCTGTTGCACGGCGCGCTGCCCTTGAGCCTGGGCGATTCGGCGTTCGAACATCTCACTTCCCCGGGATCGGCCTTGCCGGCCCGCGTTGCCTCGGCCCATAATTGATGTACATGGAACCCAGCACGTACTCAGCCAAGGGGCGTCTCGACGTCAACGCAATGTTGCGCCAGTACAGCCCGCTGGTGCGTCGATTGGCGCACCAGATGATGGCCAAACTGCCCGCCAACGTCGAGGTCGATGACCTGATCCAGGTGGGCATGATTGGCCTGGCCGATGCGCTCAGCCGCTTTGACCCGGCGCAAGGCGTGCAGATCGAGACTTTTGCCACCCAGCGCATCCGCGGCGCCATGCTCGATGAGCTGCGCGGTGCCGACTGGCTCAGCCGTGGCACCCGCAAACAGCAGCGCGACATCGAAAAAGCCGTTCATCGCCTGGAGCAGCGCCTGGGGCGTGCGCCTCACGAGAGCGAGATCGCCGCAGAGATGGGTCTGAGCCTGGACGACTACCAGGAGATGCTCGGCAAGGTGCGAGGCACCCAGCTCATCTACCTCGAAGACATGAGCGGCGACGACGGCGACCAGAGTTTCCTCGACCGTCACGTGGCCGACAGCAGCAGCGACCCACAGAACCTGCTGCAGGACGATCGCATGCGCCACGCCCTGGTCGAGGCCATCAAAAAACTGCCCGAGCGCGAACAGCTCGTCATGAGCCTCTATTACGAAGAGGACATGAACCTCAAGGAAATCGCCGCGGTGCTGGGCGTGACCGAGTCACGCGTCTGCCAGCTCCACAGCCAGTCGATCGCCCGCCTGCGCGTCAAGCTGCGCGAGTGGTAAGCGCACTGCGCTTTTGAGAGGCAGACATGTTGACTTTGTTTCGACGCAAGCAGCCGGCACCTGCGCTCACCGAGCCGGTTGCGCAGTCATCGGTCAATCTGGGCGCGCAACAACTGGCGGAGACACTGGAGCGTGACACCAGTGGCCTGGGTTGCGAGGCGGCGCAATTACGCGGCAGCCTGGAAGACACCACGGCGGTGGCCAACCACCAGACCGAAACGCTGGCGGGGCTGGTTTCTGCTTTGCAAGACATCGTTCGCTCCCAGGACCAGATCCACGCCGAAACCGTGGGCGGCATGGCCTCCATGCAACTGGCGCGCGAAAGCGTGGCCCATGTGGGCCGTGAAGTCAGCGGCGTGGTCGAGACTCTGCACCAGGTGTCCGATGCCGCCCAGCAGATTGCCCAGGTGGCTTTGCAGACCCGGCTGGTGGCCTTCAACGCCTCGGTCGAAGCCAAGCGCGCGGGTGAAGCCGGCGCCGGTTTCTCCGTGGTGGCCGATGCCGTCAAGGATCTCTCGACCCAGGTCGAATCCATCTCCAAGGCGATCCAGAGCACGATCGGCAAGCTGGATCAACGCATCCAGTCGCTGGCCAGTGACCTGACCGATCAGACCAGTAAGGTTGCGACAGATAAGAGCCGTCCCGCCACCTTCCACGAAGCCTTGCATGGCGTGGAGGAGGGCGTGCAGCGCATCAGCGCAGCTGCCGATGCCAGCCGTCAGCTGACGCAAGGTGTGAACGAGCAGATCGGCCTGATGGAAGGCGAGGTCAACAAGGCCCGCAAGGAGCTGGCTTCTGCCTTCAAGCGCAGCGACGCGGTACTGACCGTGTCAGAGCGCCTGATGGAGGTGATCGCGGCATCCGGTGTCGAGACCTCGGACACGCCCTACATCGAACTGGTCAAGCAGGTGGCCGGCCAGATTTCGGATGCGCTCAATGAGGCGCTGGCATCGCGGCGCATCACGCTGGAGCAGTTGTTCGACGAGAACTACCAGGCCATGGTCGGTACGCAACCTCAACAGCACGCCACCAAGTTCAATGCCTTGACGGACGACCTGCTGCCACCCATTCAGGAAGCGGCCATCAAGGCCTTGCCGGATGTGGTGTTCTGCATCGCTGCCGATCGCAACGGCTATATCTCGACGCACAACCAGGTTTACTGCCACCCTCAGCGGCCTGGCGATGTGGTCTGGAACACGGCCAATTCCCGCTGGCGGCGCATCTTCAATGACCGCACGGGCCTGGCGTCGGCACGCAACAAGCGTCCTTTCCTCTTGCAGACCTACCGGCGCGACATGGGCGGCGGCAAGTTCGTGCTGCTCAAGGAAGTGGCAGCCCCGATCACGGTGGCTGGCAAGCACTGGGGTGGCTTGAGGCTGGCCTACCGGTTCTGATTTCCGCCCTCAGCCAATGCGGCCCAGCAACAGGTACTCCATCAGCGCCTTTTGCACATGCATGCGGTTCTCGGCCTCGTCCCACACGACCGACTGCGGGCCATCGATCACATCGGCCTCGACCTCTTCGCCGCGGTGGGCGGGCAGGCAGTGCATGAACAGCGCGTTGGGCTTGGCCACCGCCATCATCTCGGTGTCCACGCACCAGTCGGCAAAGGCCTTCATGCGCGCCTCGTTCTCGGCCTCGTAGCCCATCGAGGTCCACACATCGGTGGTCACCAGATCGGCACCACGGCAGGCGTCCATCGGGTCCTTGAACACCTTGTAGCAGTCGGTGGACTGGATGCCGGCCACGGCCGGGTCGATCTCGTAGCCGCTGGGCGTGCTCACATGCACCGTGAAGCCCAGGATCTCGGCCGCCTGCAGCCAGGTGTTGGCCATGTTGTTGCCATCGCCCACCCAGGCCACCACCTTGCCCTCGATCGAACCACGGTGCTCGATGTAGGTGAAGATGTCGGCCAGGATCTGGCAGGGGTGGTACTCGTTGGTCAGACCGTTGATGACCGGCACGCGTGAGTTGGCTGCAAACTTCACCAGCTTGGCTTGCTCATAGGTGCGGATCATCACGATGTCGACCATGCGCGAAATCACCTTGGCGCTGTCCTCGATCGGCTCGCTGCGGCCCAGCTGGCTGCCGTCGGTGGTCAGGTGCACCACCGAGCCGCCCATCTGGTACATGCCTGCCTCAAAACTCACGCGGGTGCGCGTCGAGGCCTTCTCGAAGATCATTGCCAGCGTGCGATCGGCCAGCGGGTTGTACTTCTCGTAGTTCTTGAAGCGCTTCTTGATGATGGCCGCGCGCTCGAACAGGTACGCGTACTCTTGCGAGCGCAGGTCCTTGAACTGCAGGTAATGCTTGATCAGACTCAATCCGGGCTTCATGGTCAGGCCACGCTTTCAGACAGAAATTGACGCACCAGCGGTGCCAGGATCGCCACCAGATCATCGGCTTGTTCGGTCGTGAAGATCAGCGGTGGCAGCAGGCGCACCACCGTGTCGGCGGTCACGCTCAACAGCAGGCCGGCCTCCATGGCGCGGGTCAGGATCACGCCGCACGGACGATCGAGCTCGATGCCGATCATCAAACCCTCACCGCGGATCTCCTTCACCCCCTTGACGTCGCCCAGTTCGTGCTTCAAGGCCGCCATCAGGTGCTTGCCTACACGGTCGGCGTGCGCCAGCAGCTGTTCTTCTTCCATCACCTGGATGGTGGTGACACCTGCGCGCATCGCCAGCGGGTTGCCGCCGAAGGTGGTGCCGTGGTTGCCCGGCTGCAGCACGTGGGCGGCCTTGGGGCCACACACCACCGCGCCGATGGGCACCCCCGAGCCCAGGCCCTTGGCCAGCGGCATCACGTCCGGCTGGATGCCTGCCCACTGGTAGGCAAACCACTTGCCGGTGCGACCCATGCCGCATTGCACCTCGTCGAGCATCAGCAAGATGCCCTTGTCATCACACACACGGCGGGCCGCCTGCAGGTAATCGACGCGCGCTGGCGTGATGCCGCCTTCGCCCTGGATGGTTTCCATGAAGATGGCCGTCACATTCGGGTGCGTGGCGACCGCCTCTTCCAGTGCCGCGATGTCGTTGAACGGCACGCGCACGAATCCCTCCACCAGCGGCTCGAAACCCGCGTGGATCTTCGGGTTGCCCGTGGCGGACAAGGTCGCGATCGAACGACCGTGGAAGGCGCGTTCGCACACGATCACCTCGGCACGGTGAATGCCTTTGTCATGGCCAAACTTGCGGGCGATCTTCAGTGCGGCCTCATTGGCTTCCAGCCCCGAGTTGCAGAAGAAGGCATTGGTCAGGCCTGAGCGCTCCACCAGCAGGCGCGCCAGTTCTTCCTGCAGCGGCACCTGGTAGTAGTTGCAGCTGTGGATCATCTTGGTGACCTGATCCTGCAGCGCAGCGACCAACTTGGGGTGGTTGTGCCCCAGGGTGTTGACCGCGATGCCCGACAGCCCGTCCAGATAGCGTCGGCCCTCGGTGTCCCAGACGTAAGCGCCTTCGCCATGCGACAGGGCAATGGGCAGGCGGCCGTAAGTGGGCATCACATGGGGCATCGACACGGGGGCGTTCATGGCTGGGGTCTCACATCAGGAAAGAAAAATGGCGCAGCAGGCACTGCGCCAAGGGACATTCTATGTAAAAGGCGCCGCTTTGGGCATGTGGGTCCGCGCGTGAGCCCCACTTGGCGGGTGAGGATTCGGGGTCTCGGGCTTGCGGCCCGGGCCCGCGTCCACGACAATGAGAGCCTGTCATGTACGGAAACGCTCGTTTTGGACGTCTCCTGTGCCAAGGCGCTGTGCGCGGCTACCCGCCGAGTTCTGCGCTTTGTGGTCGTGGCTGCCGGACACAATCTGGTCGCCGCTCTTTTTTCTGTCAATTCACCCATTGAGCAGCCGTCGGAAGCGCTACCGTGTCGACGTTCCCACCTTCTTCCCCATCCTCCCAGCCTCGCGAATTTTTCATTCAGGGCATCACCCAGAACGGGCGAGCCTTTCGCCCCAGCGACTGGGCCGAGCGCCTGGCCGGCGTGATGTCAAGCTTCCGCCCTGGCGGCGCCGCACAAGGTCAGGGGGCCCACATCGGCTACTCCCCCTACTGCGTTCCCACCACCTTGGGCAACATCAAATGCGTGGTGGTCAACGAAGCCTTGCGGTCGCTCGAACCCATGGCCTGGGATTTCGTGATGAACTTTGCCAAGGACAATGGCCTGCAAGTGGTCGAAGCTTGCTTGCTCGACCCGGCTGGCACGGTATCCACGCCACCCAACAAAAAGCCCGCTTAGCGCGGGCTTTTTTGCGTTTGCTCGCGCTCAGAACGACGTCCAGTCGTCGTCATGGACTGAGTGGCTGGCAGGCTTGCTCATCGCGGGCTCTGGCTCGGGTTTGGGCTTGGGTGCGAGTACCGCCGGGGCGGGCCGTGTCACCTTCTGCGGGCGTGTGCCGGTGGTCGCAGCTGGCGGGCGCGCCATGCGGGGCGCCGGGGTGACAGCAGGTGCCACAGCACGTGTAGTGGCGGGTGCGACAGCGTGGGCCTGGTGACCGGCCACCTTGAACGCAGCGACGGTCTGCACCAAGTCCTGGGCCTGGCTGCGCAAGCTGCTGGCGGCGGCGGCCATCTGCTCCACCATGGCCGCGTTCTGCTGCGTGGTCTGGTCCAGTTGCATGACCGCTTCACCCACCTGCGACACCCCCGCGCTCTGCTCGGTCGAGGCGGCACTGATCTCCGCCACGATGTCCGACACGCGGCGGATGCTGGTGACAATTTCGTTCATGGTGGCACCGGCCTGGTCCACCTGGCCGGTGCCCTGTTCCACGCGTGACACGCTGTCCGTGATCAGCTGCTTGATCTCCTTGGCGGCCTCGGCGCTGCGCTGAGCCAGGTTGCGCACCTCGCTGGCCACCACGGCAAAACCACGGCCCTGTTCACCCGCACGCGCGGCTTCCACGGCCGCGTTCAAGGCCAGGATGTTGGTCTGGAAGGCAATGCCGTCGATGACATTGATGATCTCGGCGATCTTGCGTGAACTCTCGCTGATGCCCTTCATCGTTTCCACGACCTGGCCCACGACCTGGCCACCCTGAACGGCCACGCTGGACGCGTTGTTCGCCAACTGATTTGCTTGGCGCGCGTTGTCGGCATTTTGTTGGACGGTGGAACTCAACTGCTCCATCGATGCAGCGGTTTCCTCCAGGGCGCTGGCCTGGCTTTCAGTGCGGGAGCTCAGATCCTGATTGCCCTGTGCGATCTCGGCGGATGCGGTGGAAACCGACTCGGCGCCACCACGAACCCGCAGCACCACATCGCCCAGCGACGCCTGCATCTTCGTCAACTCACGCAGCAGCTCGGAAATCTCGTCCTGACCCAGCACATGGATGCGATGGGTCAGGTCGCCCGAAGCCACCGCATGTGCTGCGGCCATGGCCTCTTGCAACGACTTGCGGATGCCTTGCTGCAAAGTCCAGCCCAGCAGAGCGGCTGCCGCCAGGCCCAGCACGATCGAGCTGATGGACAGCACCTGTTGCCCATCGTAGAAGTTCCGGGCCGCTTGGTACTCCTCTGCCGCGATCCTGGTCTGGAGGTCCATCAAGGCATTGATGGACTTCTGGAAAGCAGGGGCCTGTGGGCTGATCTGGCTTTCATACAGTCCGCTCCCAGTAGCCAAGTCGCGCGCTGCCAAGGCTTTGGCGGTGGGCAGTTGGGCCTCCGCGGTGTAGGACAACCCCACCTTTTCCATCTCGGCTGCCATCGAGGCTTCTTCCGGGGTCATCTTGGTGGCCTTGTAGGCCTTCCAGATCGCCAGGAGCTCCTCCTGGTTTTTCTGGAGTTCGCTGTAGCGCTTGTCCAGCTGGCTCTGCTCACCTTCACGGGCGAGCGTGAGCATCATGTCCATCACCAAGATGCGGTTGCGGTTGGCCAGGTAGTTGATGTCACCCAGTTGCTTGAGGGGTACCGCGCGGTCTTCGTAGATCGAGCGCATGCGATCGTTGGTCTGGCTCATGCCGTACAGCCCCAGCAGACCAACAAAAATGAGCAAGGCGGCCAGCATACTCAGCATCAGCAGGATGCGGGTGGAGATTTTGAGTTGGTTCATGGACATCCGAGCAGGTTGAGGCGAACAACAGGGGGCTGATCGACATCATCGGTGGGGCGAACAACTGCGCAGCGATGACGGTGACAGATCGGCAAACTACATCAGTTTCCGTGATCCTGAATCGCAGCGTCAATCCGGGGTGTGCAATTTGCCGCGTCAACCGGCAACTGTTCGACATAAAACAAAACGCCCGATGCGTGCATCGGGCGTTGCAGGCTGACCGGGGTCAGCGCGGTCTGTCAGGCCAAGGGCCTGACGTCCGGGTGACCGGATCAGGCCGACAGGGCCTTGACCTTGGCGGACAGGCGGCTCTTGTAACGAGCGGCCTTGTTCTTGTGGAAGATGCGCTTGTCGGCGATCGAGTCGATCACGCTTTGGGCGGTCTTGAAAGCTTCGGAAGCCTTGGCCTTGTCGCCGGTGGCCACAGCCTTCAGCACGCTCTTGACGGCGGTGCGGAACTTGGAACGCAGCGAGGTGTTGGCAGCGTTCAGCTTGACGTCTTGACGGACGCGCTTGCGACCGGAGGCGATACGGACAGTCTTCTGGACTTTGGATGCTGATGGCATGGTATGCAGGCCCTGTAGATGCCTGGCCGACACAGCGCTCGCAAAAGCACCACCTCAGGCCAATTCGCACCCCACGAGGGCAAAGTTGGTTGGAAAGCCGAACATCATAACAGCTCACGAGGGATCCGTCCAGCGGCAAAGGCCTGCCAGGGGCTGCGCCTTCCTATAATGCCGCGATGAGTCTGCTCAAATCCGCGTCCATCGTTTCCCTGCTGACCCTGGCGTCACGCATCACCGGTCTGGTTCGGGAGCTGCTGATCGCCGCCGCCTTCGGAGCCAGTGCCACCACCGACGCCTTCAACGTGGCGTTTCGCATTCCCAACCTGCTGCGCCGCCTGTTTGCCGAAGGTGCCTTCTCGCAGGCCTTTGTGCCCATCCTGGCCGAAAGCCGCACCCAGAATGGCGACCAGGCCACCCACGATCTGGTCAATGCCGTGGGCACCGTATTGTTTGTCGCCTTGACGATCACCTGTGTGCTGGGCGTGGTCGGCGCGCCAGTGCTGGTCTGGGTCATGGCCTCGGGCTTGAAAGAGAGCGGCGGCTTTGATGCGGCCGTGGTCATGACGCGCTGGATGTTCCCCTACATCGGCTTCATGTCCCTGGTGGCCTTGAGCGCCGGCATCCTCAACACCTGGAGCCGCTTTGCGGTGCCCGCGGCCACGCCGGTGCTGCTCAACCTGAGCACCATCGGCGCGGCCTTGTTTGTGGCGCCACTGTTCGAGCGCCATGGCATCGAGCCGGTGTACGCGCTGGCGGTGGGCGTCATGGTCGGCGGCATGCTGCAGCTGGGCGTGCAGGTGCCCGCCTTGCTCAAGATCGGCATGGCGCCCCGCATCGGCTTGAGCCCGGGGGCCTGGCGGCGGGCGTGGCGGCATCCTGGCGTGGGGCGCATCCTGCGTCAGATGGCGCCGGCCATTCTGGGCGTGTCGGTGGCGCAAATCTCGCTGCTGATCAACACGCAGATCGCCTCGCACCTGGGCGCGGGCTCGGTGTCCTGGCTCACGTATGCCGACCGGTTGATGGAGTTCCCCACCGCCATGCTGGGCGTGGCCCTGGGGGTGGTGCTGCTGCCCCAGCTGTCGCGTGCGCAGGCCGCCGGCGACACCGCGCGCTTCTCGGAGATGCTCGACTGGGGGCTGCGTTTGGTGGTCTTGCTGGCGCTGCCCGCGGCCATGGGGCTGCTGCTGTTCGCCGAGCCGCTGGTGGCCGTGCTCTATCACTATGGTCGTTTCACCGCGCACGATGTGCAGCAGACCGTGCTGGCGCTGTCGTGCTACGGCGTGGGCCTGCTGGGCTTGATCGGCGTGAAGGTGCTGGCGCCTGGCTTCTACGCCACACAGGACATCAAGACGCCGGTGCGCATCGGCATCGCGGTGCTGGTGATCACCCAGTGCCTCAATGCGGTGTTCGTGCCCTTCCTCAACCACGCGGGCCTGGCGCTGTCCATCGGCCTGGGCTCGCTGGTCAACGCCACCTGGTTGCTGATCGGCCTGCGCCGCACCGGCCGTTACCAGCCTTCGTCAGGCTGGTGGCTGTTTGCGTTGCGCGTGGGCGTGGCCTCGGCGGTGCTGGGCGTGGGCCTGTGGCTGGCCGTGCACCACATCGACTGGATCGGGCTGCGCGCACAGCCGATGGTGCGCATTGGCGCGATGGTCGCCTGCCTGGTCGGCGCGGCGGTGGTGTACTTCGGGGCGCTGGCGCTGTCTGGCCTGAACCTGCGCAAGGCCATCCGGCGCTGACCTTCAGCCCCCCCCAGCTCACATCAGCGAACGCACCAGGCTGATGGCCTCTTCCACCCGTTCGACCGGGTGGATGGTCAGCCCTTCGATGGGCTTCTTGGGCGCATTGGCCTTGGGCACGACCGCGATGCTGAAGCCCAGCTTGGCGGCTTCCTTGAGCCGCTCCTGACCGCGTGGCGCCGGGCGCACCTCGCCCGCCAGGCCCACTTCGCCAAAGGCGATGAAGCCTTTGGGCAGGGGCTTGCCGCGCAGGCTGCTCTGGATCGCCAGCAGCACGGCCAGGTCGGCCGCCGGTTCGCTGATGCGCACGCCGCCCACCGCGTTGACGAACACATCCTGATCCGAGCAGGCCATGCCGGCGTGGCGGTGCAGCACGGCCAACAGCATGGCCAGACGGTCGCGCTCCAGGCCCACGCTCAGGCGACGGGGGCTGGGTCCGCCCGCGTCCACCAAGGCCTGAATCTCGACCAACAAGGGGCGCGTGCCCTCCAGGGTCACCAGCACGCACGAACCGGGTACCGGCTCGCTGTGCGTGGACAGGAAAATGGCGCTCGGATTGGTCACCCCCTTGAGCCCCTTGTCGGTCATGGCGAACACGCCAATCTCGTTGACCGCGCCAAAGCGGTTCTTGATGGCACGCACCAGGCGAAAGCTGCTGTGCGTGTCGCCCTCGAAGTACAGCACCGTGTCTACGATGTGCTCCAGCACACGCGGGCCGGCGATGGCGCCTTCCTTGGTCACGTGGCCCACCAGCACGGTGGTGCAGCCGGTGGCCTTGGCCACGCGGGTCAGGTGCGCGGCACATTCACGCACCTGCGCCACCGAGCCGGGCGCCGAGTTGAGCTGGTCGGAGTAGATGGTCTGGATCGAGTCGATCACGCAGAAGGAGGGCTTTTCGACCTCCATGGTCGCAATGATGTTCTCGAGCTGGATCTCGGCCTGCACCCGCACCTGCGAGCCATCCAGGCCCAGCCGGTGCGCGCGCATCGCCACCTGGGCGCCGCTTTCCTCGCCGGTCACGTACAGCACGGGCATCTGGCGTGAGAGGGCGTCCAGCGCTTGCAGCAGCAAGGTGGACTTGCCGATGCCCGGGTCGCCGCCGATCAGCACCACGCCGCCGGAGACGATGCCGCCGCCCAGCACACGGTCAAGCTCTTCCAGGCCAGTGGGGGTGCGTGCCACATCGGCCGCCTCGATGTGCGAGAGCGTGGTGACCGGCTGCGCCGCGTTCAGGCCGCGCGTGAGCGCCTGCATCCGGTTCTTGCCGGCGGCGGGCTCGGCGCGGGTCTCTTCGAGGGTGTTCCAGGCGTTGCAGTGCGGGCACTTGCCCAACCACTTGGGGCTGATGCCCCCGCACTCGCTGCAGGTGTAGACGGTTTTCTCTTTGGCCATGCCCCTATTGTCAGGGACGCCAGCGGGCCTCGCCCTCAGGTGGCGGGGGTCTCACCAGACTGGATGGCCTTGAAGCGTTGCTCCAGCTCATGGCGCAGCTGGCGGCGCAGCTTGGCGGCCTTGTAGCGGCGCTCCTCTTCCGGCGTGCCGGGGGTCAACGGCGTCACCGGGGTCGGCTTGGCGTTTTCGTCCACGGCCACCATCGTGAAGAAGCAGCTGTTGGCATGGCGCACCACCTGGGTGCGGATGTTCTCGGCGATCACCTTGATGCCGATCTCCATCGACGACGTGCCGGTGTAGTTCACCGAGGCCAGGAAGGTCACCAGCTCGCCCACGTGGATGGGTTGGCGGAAGGTGACCTGGTCAACCGACAGGGTGACCACATAGGAGCCGGCATACCGGCTGGCACACGCATACGCCACCTGGTCAAGCAGCTTGAGGATGGTGCCACCATGCACATTGCCGGAGAAGTTGGCCATGTCGGGCGTCATGAGCACGGTCATGCGCAGTTGGTGGCGTTGGTGTTCGATGTCCATGTGGGGTTCCGATTCGGCCCGCGCGCTGACAGAGCGGCGGCGCCGAAAGTGGTCAAGCAAGAAAAGTGCGGGGAGCGCGGCGCCCAGTGTGCCCAATCAGCGAGCAAGCCGCTGGATCGCGGCCGATCACCCCTGATGGGGCTCGAGAACTTCCACGGGTACGCGCGGCGAGAGCGCGCACATCAGCTCATAGCCGATCGTGCCGCAGTGTTGGGCCACCTCGTCAATCGACAGCTGGCTGCCGTGCGGGCCACGGCCCCACAGCGTGACCTCGGTGCCCATCTGTGCCTGCGGCACCTGGCTAAGGTCCACGGCCAGCATGTCCATCGACACGCGCCCGATCAGCGGCACGCGCACGCCATCGACCAGCACGGGGGTGCCGGTGGGGGCGTGGCGCGGGTAGCCGTCGGCATAGCCACAGGCCACCACGCCGATGCGCATCTCGCGGTCGGCGGTGAAGGTGCTGCCGTAGCCCACGGTGTCACCCGTCTTCAGGTACTGCAGGCCGATGAGCTTGCTGTGCAGCGTCATGGCCGGTTGCAGGCCCCAATGGGTGGCGTCGTGTTCAGGGTAGTCGGGCGAGGCGCCATAGAGCATCACGCCGGGGCGAATCCAGTCGCCCCGGATGGCTGGGTCATGCGCATGGCGCAGGGTGGCCGCGCTGTTGCACAAGCTGCGCTCGCCGCTGAGGTCGGCCGTGTGGGTGAGGAACACCTCGGCCTGCCGCGCGATGCCCTTGGGGCTGTCGGCATCGGAAAAGTGCGTGATGAACGAGACCTCGTCCACCTGGGGCAGGGCGCTCAGGCGCAGCCAGGCGTTGCGGAAGGCCTGCGGCGTGAAGCCCAGACGGTTCATGCCGGTGTTCATTTTCAGGAACACACGGTGCGGCCATTCGGTCTTGTGCTGGGCCAGCCAGTTGATCTGCTCGTCGCAGTGCACCACGTGCCACAGTCCCAGGCGCGAACACCACTCCAGGTCACGGGCATCGAACACGCCTTCGATCAGCAGGATGGGGCCTCGCCAGTCGAGGTCACGCAGGCGCTGCGCTTCGGCAATGTCGAGCAAGGCAAAGCCATCGGCGCCACGCAGGCCCTCATAGACGCGCTGCAGGCCATGCCCGTAGGCGTGCGCCTTGACGACCGCCCAGACGCGGGCATCGGGGGCGCATTCGCGGGCTCGCTGCAAGTTGTGGTGGAGGGCGTCGAGATGGATCAGGGCTTGGAGCGGGCGCGGCATGGGCATGATTTTGCCACCCTGGTGGCATGGCGCCATCGGCACCCCTGTTCATGCGTCAGCTTGTCGGGCTCAGGGATGCAGAATGGGGGGCCGTGCTATAACCGGCGGCCGTTGATGTGACCGGGGCTTCGTGGTGCCAGGACATGTTCGTCGGTCTGGCATGAATCTCACGGAAACGATCTCTCACGACGCTCGCGCATGAAAAAAGGCTTTTTCACCATCATGGCGGCGCAGTTCTTCAGCTCGCTGGCCGACAACGCGCTGTTCGTCGCTGCGGTTGAACTGCTCAGAACCGACGGCTCGCCAGAATGGCAGCGCGCGGCCTTGGTGCCGATGTTTGCGCTCTTTTACGTGATCTTGGCGCCTTTTGTCGGTGCTTTCGCTGACGCGTGGCCCAAAGGCAAGGTCATGTTCATCTCCAACGCCATCAAGGTGGTGGGGTGTTTGATGATGCTCTTCGGCTCGCACCCGCTGATGGCCTATGCGGTAGTCGGCCTGGGCGCGGCGGCATATTCGCCCGCCAAATACGGCATCCTCACCGAACTTCTGCCCCCTTCCCAATTGGTCAAGGCCAATGGCTGGATCGAGGGGCTGACCATTTCTTCCATCATCTTGGGTGTGGTTCTGGGTGGGCAGTTGATGGGGCACACCATCGCGCCGTGGTTGCTGTCGCTCGATCTGCCGTGGATCGACTCGGGGATCAGCACCCCCGCCGAGGCGGCCATCTCGACGCTGATCATCCTCTACGTCATCGCCTCGCTGTACAACCTGCGCATCCCGCGTACCGACACGCCCTTGCAGCCTTACGCGGCCAACCCGTTCTTCCTGATGCGGGATTTCGTGTCGTGCAATTCGCGCCTGTGGGGTGACAAGCTGGGCCAGATCTCGCTGGCGACCACCACGCTGTTCTGGGGGGTGTCAGGCAATCTGCGCTACATCGTGCTGGCCTGGGCGGCGGTGGCCTTGAACTACGACACCACGAAGGCCTCGGCCCTGGTGGGGGTGGTGGCCATCGGCACGGCCGTCGGCGCCGTGTGGGCTTCGGTCAAGATGCGCCTGGACCAGGCCACGCTAGTGATCCCGCTGGGGGTGGCGATGGGACTGCTCGTTCTGGGCATGAACTTCCTGCGTGACATCACCGTCACCGTGCCGTTCATGATCATCTTGGGTGGGCTGGGAGGCTTCCTGGTGGTGCCCATGAATGCGTTGCTGCAGCACCGGGGACACAACCTGATGGGGGCCGGGCGCTCGATTGCGGTGCAAAACTTCAATGAGCAGGCCTGCATCCTGGTGCTGGGCTTGATGTACACCGGCCTGACCCACTCCGGGTTGTCGGCTTACGGTGCGATCACGGCGTTTGGCCTGTTTGTGGCCAGCATCATGCTGCTGATCGGTCTGTGGCATCGCCGCAATGTGCGTCAGCACCCTGACGAGTTGGCGCGCTTGCTGGCCATCGCGCGCAGCGATGGGCATCACCATCATCATTGAATCGCCACGACACCTCCCCTGATCCTCTGGGGTGTCGGGTTCGGACACAAGCTCTTACATGGCTTTACACGCGACGTGTCTGCGGTGCGCGAGGGCGGTGCGTTGAAGTCTCAAAGGAGAACCTTCATGCGTACCTCAATGAAATCGTGGCTGTCGCGTCTGACTGTGATGGCGGGTCTGGGCTTGGCAGCGGTTTCCGCTCAGGCCGGAGACAAGGTCTACTGGGCGGTCAATGTCGACGCGCCGGTGCAGGGGATGGGGCGCGTGAGCACCGCCGTCTCCAACACACGCGGTGGCGTGTACACACAACCCGGTGTCGTGGTGTATGCGCCACCGCCCGTGGTGGTGCATCACCCTCGTCCGCCGATGGTGGTGATGCCGGGCTACGGTTATGGCTATGGTCCCGCCCCGGTCGTGTACGCCCCACCCAGTCGCATCTACCGCGGTGACCGCTGGGATCGTGGCGGTCGCTGGGATCGCGATGACCGTGGCCGCCACCACCACCATCGTCACGACGAACGCCGCTTCCGTGACGATGACCGCGACACGGGGCGCGGTGGCTGGCGAGACCGCTGAGCGGTCCGCCCTGAGACGCGTCAGCGCCGGCGGCTGCCGCCCAGCAAAGAGCCCAGCACGCCGCGGATGATTTCGCGGCCCACGCTAGACCCAATGGTGCGGGCGGCCGATTTGGCCACCGTCTCCAGCACCGAGTCCTTGCGGCCGCTGCCTTGCAGCAGGTCGCCCAGCCAGCCACCGCCGGATTCGGCGGGGGGGCTGGCGCGCTCTTTGCTGGCGGTGTCGCGTGGCGCGCGCACGGCGTCCTGAGCCTCGTCCCTCAGGCTGCGCTCTTCGGCGTCGCTGGGGGCGGCGGCAGCGGCTCGGCCTTTGAGCTTCTCGTGGGCCGATTCCCGGTCTACCGTCTTCTCATACACGCCGGCCACCAGCGATTGCGCGATCAGGGCCTGGCGCTGCGCCGGGGTGATCGGGCCGATCTGGCTGCCTGGGGGTACCACGAACACGCGTTGGGTCACGCCGGGGCGGCCCTTCTCGTCGAGCAGGCTGATCAGGGCCTCGCCCACCGCCAGCTCGGTGATGGCCGTGGCGATGTCCAGCCCCGGGTTGGCGCGCATCGTGTCGGCGGCCGATTTCACGGCCTTCTGGTCACGCGGGGTGAAGGCGCGCAGCGCGTGCTGCACGCGGTTGCCCAACTGGCCCAGCACGGTGTCCGGGATGTCCAGCGGGTTCTGGGTCACGAAGTACACGCCCACGCCCTTGGAGCGCACCAGTCGCACGACCAGCTCGATGCGCTCGACCAGGGCGGTCGGTGCATCCTTGAACAGCAGGTGGGCCTCGTCGAAGAAGAATACCAGCTTGGGCTTGTCGAGGTCGCCCACCTCGGGCAGGGTCTCGAACAGCTCAGACAGCATCCACAGCAGGAAGGTGGCGTACAGGCGCGGCGAGTGCATCAGCTTGTCGGCCGCCAGGATGTTGACCACGCCCTTGCCATCGACCGTCTGCATGAAGTCGCTGATGTTGAGCATCGGCTCGCCAAAGAACTGGTCGCCGCCTTGCTCTTCAATTTGCAGCAGGCCGCGCTGGATGGCGCCGATGCTCGCCGGACTGATGTTGCCGTAGCTGGTGGTGAACTGGCTGGCGTTGTCGCCCACATGCTGCAGCATGGCGCGCAGGTCCTTGAGGTCGAGCAGCAGCAGGCCGTTGTCGTCGGCCACCTTGAACACCAGTTGCAGCACGCCCGCCTGGGTCTCGTTCAGATTGAGCATGCGCCCCAGCAGCAGCGGACCCATGTCGGAAATGGTGGCCCGCACCGGATGGCCTTGCTCGCCAAAGACGTCCCACAGCGTGGTGGGGCAGGACTGCGGCACTGGCGGTTCGATGCCCCGCTCGGCCAGGACGGCGGCCAGCTTGGGCGAGATGCTGCCCGTTTGCGAGATGCCGGTCAGGTCGCCCTTGATGTCGGCCAGGAAGACCGGCACTCCCAGGTTAGACAGGCCCTCAGCCAGGCCTTGCAGCGTGATGGTCTTGCCCGTGCCCGTGGCGCCGGTGATCAGGCCGTGGCGGTTGGCCAGGGCGGGCAGCAGGTGACACTCGGTGTCACCGTGACGGGCAATCAGGATGGGGTTGGCCATGATGCGGGGGCTCCACAACAGTCAAAAAAGTCGGACTTCGGTCGGTCTGACGGGGCGGGCGTGCCGCATGATCCGGGTCAAGTCCGCCGACAGGTAAAATCACAGTATCGCCCAGCTTGCGCTGAGGCTGTTTTCAAGTGCGCGCCGGTGTTTCGCCGGGGCGCCTTCTGTCGTTCACATCGCACATTTTCATCCGGAGCAAGACGCCATGGCCGGCCATTCCAAATGGGCCAACATCCAGCATCGCAAGGGTCGTCAGGACGACAAGCGCGGCAGGATCTGGACCCGCATCACCCGTGAAATCATCGTGGCCGCCCGCGCTGGTGGCGGCGACATCGCCATGAACCCCCGCCTGCGCCTGGCCATCGAGAAGGCCAAGGCGGCCAACATGCCGGCCGACAACATCAAGCGCAACGTGGACAAGGCCACGGGCAACCTCGATGGCGTCACCTACGAAGAAATCCGCTACGAAGGCTACGGCATTGGCGGGGCGGCCATCATCGTGGACTGCATGACCGACAACCGGGTGCGTACTGTGGCCGATGTGCGTCATGCCTTCAGCAAATACGGTGGCAACATGGGCACCGAAGGCTCGGTGGCCTTCCAGTTCAAGCACGTGGGCCAGTTTCTGTTTGCCCCTGGCGTGAGCGAAGACAAGGTCATGGAAGTGGCCTTGGAGGCCGGTGCCGAAGACGTCATCACCCATGAAGACGGCTCCGTGGAAGTGCTGAGTGCGCCGCCCGATTTCGAGACGGTGCAGGCGGCGCTGGCTGGTGCCGGCTTGCAGGCGGAAATGGCCGAGGTCACGATGCGTGCCGAGAACACCGTCGAGTTGTCGGGCGATGATGCGACCCGCATGCAGAAGTTGCTGGATGTGCTGGAAGACCTGGACGATGTCCAGGAGGTCTATCACAACGCCGAATTGAACTGAGTGAACTGAGAGAGCAGGTCCCCGTATGAACATCCTCGTCATTGGCTCTGGTGGCCGTGAACACGCCCTGGCCTGGAAACTGGCTCAGTCGCCCAAGGCTGGCAAGGTCTATGTGGCCCCGGGCAATGGCGGCACGGCACGCGATGCGCGCCTGGTCAATGTGCCTATCACCGACACACAGGCGCTGGCCGATTTCGCCCAGGCCAACAAGATCGTGCTGACCGTGGTGGGCCCCGAAGCGCCCCTCGCAGCCGGTGTCGTGGACGAGTTTCGTGCCCGCGGCCTGCGCATCTTCGGCCCCACGCAAAAGGCCGCGCAGCTGGAAAGCTCCAAGGCTTTTGCCAAGGACTTCATGAAGCGCCACGGCATCCCCACGGCGTTTTACGAGACCTTCACCGACACCGAGGCGGCCCACGCCTTCGTGGACAAGCACGGCGCCCCCATCGTCATCAAGGCCGATGGCCTGGCCGCCGGTAAGGGCGTGGTCGTGGCGATGACGTTGGAAGAGGCGCACCAGGCCGTGGACTGGATGTTGCTGGACAACACGCTGGGCGTGCAGCACAACGAGGGCGGTGCCCGCGTGGTGATCGAAGAGTTTCTGGCCGGCGAAGAGGCCAGCTTCATCGTCATGTCTGACGGCAAGAACGTGTCGGTGCTGGCCACCAGCCAGGATCACAAGCGCCTGCTCGATGGCGACGAAGGCCCCAACACTGGGGGCATGGGCGCCTACTCGCCTGCGCCGGTCGTCACGCCAAATGTGTACGCCAAGGCCATGCAGGAAATCATCAACCCGACTCTGGCCGGCATGGCCAAGGACGGCGTGCCCTTCACGGGCTTCCTGTACGCCGGCCTGATGATCGACGCCCACGGCAACCCCAAGACGCTGGAATTCAACTGTCGCATGGGCGACCCGGAAACCCAGCCGATCATGATGCGCCTCAAGAGCGACCTGATCGACGTGTTCCTGCATGCCACCGACGGCACGCTGGACCAGGTCGAGCTGGACTGGGACCGCCGCGTGGCGCTGGGCGTCGTGCTGGCTGCGGCCGACTACCCGCTCAACCCCCGCAAGGGCGACGTCATCACCGGGTTGCCTGCCGAGGCCGACGACGCCATGGTCTTCCACGCCGGCACCACCATGGGCGAAGACGGCCAGGTCCGCACCAGCGGTGGTCGCGTGCTGTGTGTGACGGCCTTGGGCGATTCGGTCAAGCTGGCTCAGCAGCGTGCCTACGATTACATGCGCGGCCTTCAGTTTGAGGGCATGCAGTTCCGCAGCGACATCGGCTGGCGTGCCATCAAGGCCCGCTGACCCGACTCTTGTCCGACGTTCACCTGATGCCCTCACGACGCCCATGAGCACGCCCATGAACACCGACGCCGTTCGCAGCTACCTGCTCGGTCTGCAGGATCGCATCGTCGCGGCCTTCGAGGCCGAAGACGGCACGCCCTTCGTGCGGGATGCCTGGACGCGTGCGCCCGGTGAGCGCCTGCAGGGCGACGGCTGCTCGCGCCTGGTCGAAGACGGCCAGGTGCTGGAGCGCGGCGGCTGCAACTTTTCGCACGTCAAGGGACCGCAGCTGCCCCCCTCGGCCACGCAACACCGGCCCGAGCTGGCGGGCTGCCCCTTCGAGGCCATGGGGGTGTCGCTGGTGTTCCACCCGCGCAACCCTTACGCCCCCACCGTGCACATGAATGTGCGCATGCTGGCCGCCCACAAGCCCGACGGTACCGTGGTGGCCTGGTTCGGTGGTGGCATGGACCTCACGCCCAGCTACGGCTTTGCCGAAGACGCCGTGCACTTCCATCAGGTGTGCAAGGATGCATTGGCCCCGTTTGGCGACGACAAGTACCCGCGCTTCAAGACCTGGTGCGACGAGTATTTCTTCCTCAAGCACCGCAACGAGGCCCGCGGCATTGGCGGCATCTTCTTTGACGACTTTTCCGAGTTGGGTTTCGATGGCGGCTTCGCCATGATCCGCTCGGTGGGCGATGCCTTCACCGAGGCCTACCTGCCCATCCTGCAGCGCCGCCGCGACACGCCCTATGGCGAACGCGAGCGCGATTTCCAGGCTTACCGCCGGGGGCGTTATGTCGAGTTCAACCTCGTCTGGGACCGGGGCACCCTGTTCGGCCTGCAATCGGGCGGCCGCACCGAAAGCATCCTGATGTCGATGCCGCCCATCGTGAAGTGGCGCTACGACTGGCACCCCGAACCCGGCACGCCCGAAGCCGCGCTGTACACCGACTTCCTGCCTGCGCGGGACTGGGTCTGAGCCGTTGACGACCTCTGCGACTGTTGACCACACGGTGGCCCGCCGCATTGGCCTGATGGGCGGGAGCTTCGACCCCGTTCACGTGGCGCACGTTGCCTTGGCCGAAACCGCCCTGGCGCACCTGCAACTGGACGAGGTACGCTGGATTCCGGTGGGGCAGGCGTGGCAAAAGCAACGCAGCCTGGTCGCGGGCGAGCACCGCATCGCCATGGTGCAGGCCGCCACCGCGCACGAACCCTGTTTCACGGTCGACCCCATCGAGGTGCTGCGGCCCGGCCCGTCCTACACGCTGGACACGGTGCAGGCGCTGCAACAGGCTCAGGGCGCGGACGCCGAATGGTTCCTGATCATGGGTCAGGACCAGTACGCGAACCTGACGACCTGGCGTGACTGGCAGCACTTGCTGGCCCGTGTCACCGTGGCGGTGGCCTGCCGTGGCCACGATCAACCTCAGCCGTCGGCCGAACTGGCTGGCCACCCCCACCGGGTGGTCACCCTGCCTTTGCCGGCGCAACACGTTTCATCTACCGAAATCCGGACACGTCTGGGTCGCGGAGACGATCCTATCTCTCTCGTGCCCGCTCTGGTGTCCTTGCCAGTCGCGCGCTATATTGCCAACCATCAACTTTACGCCCCCGCGCGCACCCCCTGAATGGACATCCGTAAACTGCAACGCGCCATCGTCGATGGCCTGGAAGATGTCAAAGCCCAAGACATCGCCGTGTTCAACACCGAACACCTGTCGCCGCTCTTCGAGCGCGTGATCATCGCGACGGGCTCTTCCAACCGTCAGACCAAGTCGCTGGCCACCAGCGTGCGCACGTCGGTCAAGGATGCCGGTTTCCCGGTGCCCCGCGTCGAAGGTGAAGAAAACGGCGAGTGGATCATCGTCGACTGCGGCGCTGCCGTGGTGCACGTCATGCAACCCGCCATCCGCCAGTACTACCAGCTCGAAGAGATCTGGGGCGACAAGCCCGTGGCGATCAAGACCAAGGCCAAGGCCGGCCTGGTGAAGGCGTCCGAGCCTGAAGACGAGGCCCCTGCCAAGCCCAAGAAGGCTGCTGGCAAGACCACGCCGGCGCGCAAGGCCGCCACCACCGCGCCTGCCGCCAAGAAGGCTGCGGCGAAGAAGGTGACGGCTGCCAAGCCGGTGGCGACGAAGAAGGTGGCCTCCAAGAAGGTGGCAGCCACGAAGGTCGCCAGCAAGACCACGACCCGTACCGCCTCGACCAGCAAGACGGCATCGGCCAAGCCCGTGGCCGCCAAGAAGGTTGCCAGCAAGACGGTGGCCGTGAAGAAGGTGGCCGCCAAGAAAGTGGCCACCAAGACGGCGGCGAACGTGAAGAAGATGGTCATCAACGCGCCTGAAAAGAAGACGCCGGCCCGCAAGGTCGCCGTCAAGAAGGTGGCAGCCAAGAAAGCGGCCGTCAAGACGGTGGCCGTGAAGAAGGTTGCCGCCAAGAAGGTCGCGGCCAAGAAGGCGCCCGCCAAGAAGACGGCACGCTGATGAAGCTGACGGTGGTCACCATTGGCCACCGCCTGCCTGACTGGGCCAACGAAGCGTGCGAGGACTACCTCAAGCGCTTCCCGCCCGACTGGAAGGTGGAGGTCAAGGCCCTCAAGGCCGAACCCCGTGAGGGCAAGCCCGTGCCCGTCATCATGCAGGCCGAAGCGGCCCGCATGGAAGCGGCCATCGACCGGGGCGTGCGCCGCGTCATCCTTGATGAACGTGGTTCGCGCCTGACCAGCGTGCAGCTGGCCGAGCGCACCGAAGCGTGGCTGCACGATGGCCGCGATGTGGCGCTCATCATCGGCGGTGCCGATGGCATTGATCCGGCGTTCAAGCAAACGGCCGACGAGGCCATTCGCCTGTCGGACATGACCTTGCCGCATGCCCTGGCGCGTGTGCTGCTGCTGGAGCAGCTCTACCGCGCCTGGTCTTTGCGCAACAACCATCCCTATCACCGTGCCTGAGATGCCTGCCCACGCCACGCCGCCCTGGCTCTATCTGGCCTCGCAAAGCCCGCGTCGCCGGCAGTTGCTGGACCAGCTGGGCGTGAGCCATCACCTGCTCCTGCCCGATGCGCATGAAGACGCCGAGGCGCTGGAGGCCGAGCGCGCCGGTGAGTCCCCCGAAGACTATGTGCAGCGCGTGACCTTCGCCAAGTGGGAAGCCGCTTGCGCGCGTCTGGTGCGCCGCCGTGCCGAGGTGGGCCACGACTGGGCCGAGGCGCCCATTTTGTGTGCCGACACCACGGTGGCCCTGGGCGAGCAGATCCTGGCCAAGCCGGTGGACGATGCCGATGCGGCGCGCATGCTGAGTCTGCTGTCCGGGTGCACGCACCGCGTGTTGACGGCGGTGGTGGTGCACGGGCAACTGCGTTTGAGCACCTCGCATGTGACGTGGCGCACGCTGGACGACGACGAGATTCGCCGCTACGTGGCCAGCGGTGAACCCATGGGCAAGGCCGGTGCCTACGCCATCCAGGGCCGCTCCGGCGCTTGGACGCAGCACATCGACGGCAGCTACAGTGGCATCATGGGCCTGCCGCTGTTCGAGACGGCCGAGTTGCTCAAGCCGCTGGGTTGGGCGTTCTAGTTCCTTTGCGCTGACAGGGGGAGTCATGGTCACGCCAGTGTCTCTTGCCACATCGTCACCCCCTCGACGTGTGCTGCTGGCCGGTGCGACGGGCCTGGTGGGGCGCGCGTTGCTGCACCAGTTGCTGGCCGATCCCATGGTGGGCGAGGTCAGGGCGCTCACGCGGCGTGCGTTGTCACGCAGTGAGCTGCTCGGGCGCGGGGGGCATCCCCCCGGAGATGAGCGGCTGCAGGTGTGCGAGGTCGATTTTGAGCGCCTCGATCGGCACACGGAGTTGTTTGAGGTCGACTGGGTGTGCTGTGCCATGGGCACGACGATTCGCAAGGCCGGCTCGCAAGCCGCCTTTCGTCAGGTCGATTTCGATTACCCCTTTCAAATGGCCCAACTGGCCCGTGCACAGGGCGCGCGTCAGCTCTTGCTGGTCAGTGCCATGGGGGCCGACGCCGACTCCCGCGTCTTCTACAACCGCGTCAAAGGAGAGCTGGAAGACGCCCTGGCCGAGCTGGACTACGAGAGCGTGTGCTTGGCACAGCCCTCGCTGCTGGCCGGTGAGCGCGGTGAGTTCCGCCTGGCCGAGCGCCTGGGCCTGGCCCTGGGTTTCCTGATGCCCGAGCGCTTCAAGCCGGTGCAGGCCGCCCAGGTGGCAGCCGGCTTGTTGGCCGTGGCGCGTGACGAACGGCCCGGCTGGCATGTGCTGAGCAACACCCTGTTGCGTGGCATGCGGTAAATTGCCGTCCATGCCCCATTCACAAGACATCCTCATCAACTGGACGCCCCAGGAAACCCGCGTGGCCATCATCGAGAGCGGGGCCGTGCAGGAATTGCACGTCGAGCGCACGCTGGAGCGTGGCCTGGTTGGCAACGTTTACACCGGCAAGGTCGTGCGCGTGCTGCCCGGCATGCAGTCGGCCTTCATCGACATCGGGCTGGAGCGTGCGGCCTTTCTGCACGTGGCCGACCTGCACCGCGAAGACGGCGCCGCCCGCGTGCACCCGCGCTCGGCCGAGGTGCAGGTGCCCATCGAAAAGCGCGTGCACGAAGGCCAGACCCTGATGGTGCAGGTCATCAAGGACCCCATCGGCAGCAAGGGGGCGCGCCTGTCCACCCAGATCAGCGTGGCCGGTCGCCTGCTGGTGTTCCTGCCGCAGGACGACCACCTGGGCATCTCACAGAAAATCGGCTCGCCCGAGTTGCGCGATCAGTTGCGCGAGCGCATGCTGCGCCTGCTAGGCGAGGCCGACAGCCGCGAAGGCCGCACCCGATCAGGCGGTTTCATCTTGCGCACCAACGCCGAAGACGCCAGCGACGACGAACTGGCGGTGGACATCGCCTACCTGCGCAAGACCTGGGCGACGGTCCGCGAACACGGCATGAAAGCCCCGCCGGGTACCTTGTTGTACCAGGAGCTGAACCTGGCCCAGCGCGTGCTGCGCGACCTCGTCAACGAGCAGGTGCAAAGCATCCGCATCGACTCGCTGATCCAGTTCGACGCGCTCAAGTGTTTCGGCGAGGAGTTCACCCCCACCTCGGTCGAAAAGCTGCAGCACTACAAGGGCGAGCGCCCCATCTTCGACCTGTACAACATCGACACCGAGATCGAGCGGGCGTTGGCGCGGCGCGTGGAGCTCAAGTCGGGCGGCTACCTCATCATCGACCAGACCGAGGCGCTGACCACGGTCGACGTCAACACGGGCGGCTATGTGGGCGCCCGCAACTTTGACGAAACCATCTTCAAGACCAATCTGGAGGCGGCGCAGGCCATTGCGCGCCAGCTGCGCCTGCGCAACCTGGGCGGCATCATCATCGTCGACTTCATCGACATGCTGCGCGAAGACCACCGCGAGAACGTGCTGGCCGAGTTCCGCAAGCAACTGAGCCGCGACCGCACCAAGCTGACGGTGAGCGGGTTCTCGCCGCTGGGTCTGGTCGAGATGACGCGCAAGCGCACGCGCGAGTCGCTGGCGCACATGCTGTGCGAGCCGTGCCCCACCTGCGAGGGCCGAGGCCAGGTCAAGACCGCGCGCACCGTCTGCTACAACATCCTGCGCGAAATTCTGCGCGAGGCGCGGCAGTTCAGCCCCAAGGAGTTCCGCGTGGTGGCCAGCGCGGCCGTCGTCGAGATGCTGCTGGACGAAGAAAGCCAGCATCTGGCGGGCCTGAGCGACTTCATCGGCAAGCCTGTTTCGCTGCAGACCGAGCCGTCCATGTCCCCAGAACAGTATGACATTGTGTTGCTGTGAGGGAACTTCGTGCCGTCAGGCGGCACAATGGGAACCTGTTCTCATTTCTGTCAGGTAACGGACCCATGACGCAATCCCCCTCGCGCCGCGCTGCAGCCCAGCGCATCTTGGGTGGTGTGGCGCTGCTTGTTGGCGGTGCCCTGTGGCCGTGGCAAGCGGCCCAGGCCCAGTTCCGTGTCGAGATCGCCGGGGTGGGTGCCACCCAGATCCCCATCGCCATCGGCGCTTTCCGTGACGAAGGCCGGGTGCCGCAGCCGGTCTCGCGCATCATCAAGGCCGACCTGGAACGCAGCGGCCTGTTCCGCATTCTCGACGCCTCGGCCGACCGCCTGGACGACAGCAGTCGCCCGCCACTGCCTGATTGGCGCGGCAAAGGCGCGGACGCCTTGCTGGCCGGTTCGGCCACGCCCTTGGTCGATGGCCGCTTTGACGTGCGCTACCAGTTGTGGGACGTGCTCAAGGGCCAGGGCAGTGGCATTGTCAGCATGGTGGTGCCCGCAGCCGATCTGCGCCAGGCCGCCCACCGCATTGCCGATGACATCTATCAACGCCTGACGGGCGACATGGGCGTGTTCTCGACCCGCATTGCCTACGTGAGCAAAACCGGCTCACGGCACACCCTGGTGGTGGCCGATGCCGACGGCGAGGGCGCTCAGGCCCCCCTGACGATCTCCCAGCCCATCATCTCCCCCGCCTGGTCGCCCGATGGTCAGCGCCTGGCCTACGTCTCCTTCGAAGGGGGCAAGCCGGTGGTGGTGGTGCAGGACGTGAGCACGGGCCGACGCCGCGTCGTGGCCGGCTTCAAGGGCTCGAACAGCGCGCCGGCCTGGTCGCCAGATGGCCGGCAGCTGGCCGTCACCCTCAGCCGTGACGGGGGCTCGCAGCTCTACCTGATCGGGGCCGATGGCCAAGGCCTGCAGCGCGTCACGCAGAGCGCCTCCATCGACACCGAAGCCGCCTGGTCGCCCGATGGCCGCGCGCTGTATTTCGTCAGCGACCGTGGCGGTGCTCCGCAGATCTACACGGTGCCCGCCTCGGGCGGTCAGCCGCGTCGCGTCACCTTCCAGGGCAGCTACAACATCAGCCCGGCCATCAGCCCCGATGGCCGCTACATGGCCTACATCAGCCAGGTGGACGCCGGCTACCGCCTGCACCTGATGGAGCTGGCCAGCGGCAAGGTCACGCCGCTGACCGACACCCGCGACGATGAAAGCCCGAGCTTTGCGCCCAACAGCAAGCTCATCATCTATGCCACCCGCGCCCAAGGCCGTGATGTGCTGATGACCACTTCGCTCGACGGCCGCATCAAGGCACGTCTGGCCACCACCCAGGCGGACGTGCGCGAGCCGGTATGGGGGCCGCACGTGCTGCCTCCGCGCCGCTGAGCCTGACGCTTTTTCTTCTGATCACACTCATTGGAGATCCACCCATGAACTTTTCTCGCACCCTTTTCGTCTCGGCCGTGAGCGCCGCTGTCTTGACCCTGGCTGGCTGCGGTTCGTCCGTCAAGCTGGACGATCAGGCTTCCTCGGGCGCGGCCCCGATCACCTCGGCGACGCCGGGTGGGGACGCCAGCGGCACCTCGTCGGGCAACGTGGCTTCGGTCGTGATTCCTGCCAACGACGGCGCTGCCGACGCCAGCGGTCTGACCCGCGTCATCTACTTCGACTTCGACAGCTTCGTCGTCAAGTCCGAGTTCGCTGGCGCCATTGATGGTCACGCCAAGCGCCTGAACGCGGCCAAGGCCAAGAAGGTGATCATCGAAGGCCACACCGACGAGCGCGGTGGCCGTGAGTACAACCTGGCCCTGGGTCAAAAGCGTGCCGAAGCCGTGCAGAAGTCGCTGACGCTGCTGGGCGTGTCGGGTGAGCAGATCGAGGCCGTGAGCTTCGGTGAAGAGCGTGCGGCTGCCCAAGGTTCGGGCGAGGCCGTCTGGGCCCAGAACCGCCGCGCTGAAATCAAGGACCGTTGATCGCGGCTGGCGCTCGTTTTGCCCGTTTCTTGAGGACACCTCATGCCTGAGTTTCAGCCTTTCCTGGGGCGCCTGCGTCCCTGGGTTTTCGTGATGACCGCGGCCCTCGGGTCGGTCAGCGCCCATGCGGCGCTGTTCGGTGATGACGAAGCTCGCCGCGCCATCCTGGAGTTGCGTCAACAGCGAACTCAGGACATGGAGGCCCAAGCCGCCTTGTCTGCCCAGGTGGACCAGCTCAAGCGCAGCCTGCTGGAGATGAACGCCCAGGTGGAGCAACTGCGTGCCGATCTGGCCCGTCAGCGGGGTCAGGAAGAGCTGCTGCTGCGCGATGTCGCGGAGCTGCAGCGCCGCCTGAAGGATGCGCAGACGGCTCAGGAAGAGCGCCTGCGCCAGCTCGAGCCGCAAACCGTGACGGTGGACGGCAAGACCTTCAAGGCGCAGGCCGACGAGAAGCGCTTGTTCGAGGAGGCATTGGCCCATCTGCGGGCGGCCGATTTCGCCACGGGCGCAGCGGGCCTGAACAAGCTGCTGCAGAGCTACCCGGAAACCGGCTACCGGGAGTCGGCCTGGTACTGGTTGGGCAACGCGCACTACGGACTGCGGGCCTACAAGCCGGCCATCCAGTCGTTCAAGAGGCTGTCCGATCAGGCTCCGGACCACGCCCGTGCCCCCGAAGCCTTGCTGTCGATTGGCAACTGCCACCTGGAGCTCAAGGACAACACCAGCGCCCGCAAGGTGCTGGAGCAGTTGATCAAGCAGTATCCTCAGACCGAAGCGGCTCAGGCAGCCCGCGACCGTCTGCTGACCATGCCCAAGGGCAAGTGACGCAAGCGACGTGACTGTGCTGATTCCAGATACCGAACTGCTGGCGAAAGCCAGTCAGCCTGATGCCGAGCGCCGTTTTGGTGGCCTGCGCCGCCTGCACGGCGTGAGCGCCTACGAAGCCCTGCGCGCGGCACGTGTGGCCGTGGTGGGGGTGGGTGGCGTCGGGTCTTGGACGGCCGAGGCGCTGGCGCGCAGTGGTGTGGCGCGCCTGGTTCTGATTGACCTCGACAACATCGCCGAGTCCAACATCAACCGGCAGGTGCATGCCCTGGAGAGCACGCTGGGGCAGGCCAAGGTGGTGGCGCTCAAGGAGCGCATTGCCCAGATTCACCCTGATTGTGTGGTCGAGGCCATCGAAGAGTTTGTCGATGAGGCCAATGTGGCCGAGCTGCTGAAGGCGCAAGATCTGGACGGAGTCATCGATTGCTGTGACCAGGTGCGTGCCAAGGCCGCGCTGGCCGCTTGGGGCGTGGCCCACGGCAAGCCGGTGGTGAGCGTGGGCGCGGCCGGGGGCAAGACCCGTCCGCAGCTGGTAGAAGTGGCCGATTTGTCGGAGGTGACGCACGACCCGCTGCTGGCCTCGCTGCGCCAGCGCTGGCGTCAGCGCCATGGCGGCGCACGCCGGGGCAAGATGGGGCTGAGCTGTGTCTTCTCACGCGAAACCGTGCTGCCGCCGCAAGACAGTTGCGATGCAGGCCAGGGGGGCGATGGCTCGCTCAACTGCGCTGGCTATGGTTCCAGTGTGACCGTGACGGCGACCTTCGGCATGGTGGCTGCTGCGCAGATGATCGAACAATTGTTGATCCCGGCCCGGAAGTAGCGAAAAACACGCTATACTTGCAGGCTCTGCGGGGGTCGGTAGCTCAGTCGGTAGAGCAGCGGACTTTTAATCCGTTGGTCGAGGGTTCGAGTCCCTCCCGACCCACCAAAGAATATCTGAGCGCAACGATAGCTCAGGCAGCATGGCCACCCTTGAGGTGGCTTTTTGCTTTTCAGGCCGAAGAAGCGGGTTGGGATGCTGCCCGCGCGCACGCCTCACAAATGCAATTCACGTCCCGCTGGGCCTCGGGCACGCGCGCCAGCAGTTCGAGGCTGAACGTCAGGTTGCTGCACCAGCAGGGCGCGTCCGCCGGACTGCCGGAGGCTTGTGCGCAGGCATTGGCTTGGCCGCACAGGGGGCACAGGCCCGGGCATGGGCTCGAGGAGTGGGGGCAGGCAGTCATGCCGCAAGCCTAAGCCATTTGGCGCGAGCCAGTACCGCCAAGCGTGCGGATGTGCGCACTGCGCCTCCCTCAAACCTTCTTCCGTGCCAGAGAACAGCGCTTAAACTCTCAGGCATCCGGGCTGGGCGATGACCCCTGTTCGCGCTGCCGTCGCCCCTGTTTGAGTCGTGATGATTGACAACGAAGAAGCTCGCTCACTGATCAGTCGACCGTCTGCCGCGCTGGCCACCGCAGACGGTGCGGCGCGTGGCATCCTGATGCGCATGACATCAGGGGTGCTGGCGGCGGCGCGCGCGCAGCAGGCCCTGAGCGAGCAGTCCACCCACCAGATCGGCGACCATCAATTGCGTGAGGCCGATCACCGGCAGGTGCTGATGTGGGCGCAGGCTATGGGCTTGTCGCCTGAAGAGGTTTTGCAGCGGCTGGCACAGGCCCGCATCGACAACGCCCACGGCGAAACCCTCTCGTTTGCCATCGACAACGGCGCATTGACCAGCCTGGTGTGGGACTTCGATGTCTTGCCCCTGGCCCGGTTTGAGTGGGTGGACGGCTTGCAGATCCGCCGTCTGGGCTTCAAGCAGGCCAGCACGCCTTCACCACGCACACTGACCATTCGCCTGCCGAGGCTCGATTTTCTGTGGTGCAACCGGGTGGGCCTGACCGAGTTGCAGTTGCAGACCGCACCAGCATTGACGCGTCTGTTTTGCGCCTACAACGAGCTCACCACCCTCGATGTGCGTGCCGCCTCCGGGCTGACGACGCTGGCGTGCGACAACAACCAGTTGCGCACCCTGAACTTGAGCGGCCTGTCGGCCCTGACGACACTGTGGTGCCAGG
Organism: Burkholderiales bacterium RIFCSPHIGHO2_12_FULL_63_20; assembly: GCA_001770775.1. Taxonomy (GTDB): domain Bacteria; phylum Pseudomonadota; class Gammaproteobacteria; order Burkholderiales; family Burkholderiaceae_C; genus Aquabacterium. The sequence continues at coordinate 112,067 of MESA01000021.1, read as the reverse complement.
AAAACCAGTTGGCCGAACTGGACCTGGCCGAGGTGTCGCAGCTGAACTTGCTGGTGTGTGACTACAACCGCCTCCATGCCCTGCAACTGCCGGAGGCCTCGGCATTGACCGAGTTGTGGTGTCGCGGCAATCAGCTCACGCGCTTGCCGCTGGCGTCCATGCCGGGGCTGCGTGTGCTCAACTGCAATCACAACCACCTGCGCGAGCTGGATCTGGCGGCCACGCCGCGCCTGACCGAGCTCTGGTGCCGTCACAACCTGCTGACCCAGCTAGATCTGGCGGCCGTGCCCGCGCTGGGGTCACTGGCCTGCGACCATAACCAGTTGACCCGGCTGGATCTGGCCGCCGTGCCGCAACTGAGCATGCTCAGTTGCAATCACAACGACCTGTCACAGCTGGACCTGGCAGCCGTGCCGCAGTTGCGCGAGCTGTGGTGCCGGGAGAACCAGCTCACCATGCTGGCGCTCTGGTCCGTGCCGCAGCTGAGTTTGCTGGACTGCAGCAACAACCGGCTGACCACATTGGCGGCGGTCGCCGTGCCGGCCCTGACCAAGCTCTGGTGCGCCGACAACCAGATCACCCGCCTGGATGTGTCGGCCTTGGTCGCCTTGAGCCTGCTGGTGTGCGACAACAACCAACTCGCCGAGCTGAAGCTGGGCGATCTGCCCGAGCTCAAGGAGCTGTGGTGTCGCCACAATCACCTGACGCAGCTCGACCTGTCGCGGGTGCCAGCGCTCACGGCCCTGGCCTGCGACCACAACGCCTTGCCCGCACTCGACCTGTCGGCCGTGCCGGCGCTGAGCCTGTTGGGTTGTGCGCACAACCAGCTGCGCCAGCTGGCGCTGACGGGGGTGCCCCGACTGTCCAAGCTGTGGTGCCGGGCGAACCAGTTGATGGCCTTGAACCTGCCGGCCGTGCCGCAACTGAGCTTGCTGGACTGCGGCGGCAACTGCCTGACGCTGCTGGACATCCGCACCCTGTCGCAGCTGAGCGTGTTCGCAGCCGACCCCACCGTGGGCTTGCTGGGCACACCGCCCGGCCGGCGTCGCTGAAGGCGAGGCATGGACGACCGCGACTGGGTGCTGATTGACGTCGAGACGGCCGGCTTGAGCTCGCCCGTGGTGGTGGAGCTTGCTGCGCAGCGCATGCGGGGCTGGTCGCCACAGGGGCCGGCCTGGCGCCGTTTGCTCAACCACGGGCCGGACATGAACCAGGAGCGCTCGCGCGTGCACGGGCTCAGTCGGGCCCTCATCGAACGCGATGGCGAGGCGCCAGCGCAGGTCTACCGGGAGTGGGCCGATTACATCGACGGGCTGCCCCTGGTGGCGTTTGACTTGCCTCAGGCCCTGCACCGCGCCTTGCAGCCCGAGTGGGTGCGCTTGGGGCTGGCGCCCATCGGCACAGAAGGGTTCTGTGCGCTGCGTCTGGCGCAACGCCTGCTCGACCCGGTGCCCGTGGTCAGCGGCAAGTTGCAGACCCTGAGGCAGTACTATCGCTTACCCGAGCGCACGCCTGCGTCGGCCCTGGGCGAGGTCGAAACCGGCGTGGACCTGCTGGGCACGGTGCTGCAGCCGCTGGCGATGCGCCGTGGGCTGCACACCTGGCAGGCCGTGTGCGAGCATGCGCAGGCGCCCTGGTACCCGTCGCGCCTGGCGTTTGGTGAGTTCAAGGGTCGCCATTTCCGCGAGGCCTTGAGCGACCCGGCCTTGCGTGCGTGGCTGGAATGGCTGGCGGGCTCGTCCAGCCCGCGTTCGGCCAGCATGGGGCGTTGGTATCTGGCCCAACTGGCCGAGCCGGCTCCCGAGGTGGACGAGGCGCTGGCGCAGGTGGAGGCACCTGCCGGCCGGGGCGCACAGGGTGAGCCTGTCGCGGCCGATCCGGCTCAGGCGGGCGTGCTGGTGTTCGTCAAGCCCGAGGTGGAAGAGCTCAAGGCCCTGATCGCTTCGGCCCGGGTGCGTCTGGCCGATCTGGAGGCGCGCTACACCCAGGAGCGCCACGATGTCGACGTCACCCAGGCGCGTTTGTTCGGTCTGCTGCGTCCGCACTACCAGCAGCGTGATCGCCTGCGCCTGCTGGTGAGCTATCGCCGCCAGTACCTGGACGCCCTGGTGTACGACGGCGAGGAAGCCGCCGAAGCGGTGGCCCAGCAGTGCGACGAGGCCTGGCAGCAGTCGGATGCCGAGTACGAGCAGGTGGCGTTCGAGGCCGCCGAGCAGAAGGCCTTGCCCGAAGACGAGGCCCGTGAGCTCAAGAGCCTGTGGCGCAAGCTGGTTCGGCTGTTCCATCCGGACCGCTTTGCGCACGATGCGGCCAAGCTGGCCATCTTTCAGCAACTGACCAGCGAGATCAACCGGGCGCGCGACAGCGGCGATGTGCAGCGCTTGCGCGAGATCGCGCAGGACCCCAATGCCTTCCTGCTCAAGCAGGGGTGGGGGCACCTGGACTTCACCGATTCGATCGAGGCGGCCAGCCTGCGCAAGCTGTTCGAGACCTTGCAGTTGCAGATCGTGCTGGTGCTCGATGCCCTCAACGAGTTGCGACGCGATGCCCGCTATGAGTTGCACCAACTCAGTCAGGAGCGCGAGGGCTACCTGCAAGAGGTCGCACGCACCCACGTACAGGCGCTGGACGAGGAGATCACGGCGCTGGCCGCCGAGTCGGGGGCGCTGAGCGAAGAGATCGAGATGCTGACGGGACACCCGGCGCCCGGTCAGTTGTTGTGAAGCGGAGACGGTGAGCGAGGGGCGATTTTGTGTGTATAATTTCGTTCTTCGTTGGAAGGCGCCTGAAATGATCTCAAGATCACATCAGACAAAGCCGACGAAAAGTTTGAAAAGACTTGAATTTTTGCAAAAGTTCTGTATATAATTCAAGTCTTCTCTAGATAACCACTTCTAGCGATCTTCGCAAGAAGATAACAGGTGCGGGCTCTTAGCTCAGTTGGTAGAGCAGCGGACTCTTAATCCGTTGGTCGAGTGTTCGAGTCACTCAGGGCCCACCAAAATTTTCAAAAGGTCTGAATCGCAAGATTCAGGCCTTTTTGTTTTGTGCGTTCGGTTTGTGCATGGCGGCTGTGCGGGGTGCCCGGTTTCTGTGGCGCGCTCAGCACGTGAGCCAGGCTTGAGGTAGGGTTGATGTTTTGCACCCTTTGCCCTTCACGATGTCTGCCTCTTCTCTTCTGAATGCCCGCTATGGCCAGCAGGCGCTTGCCGTGCCCGAGGCTTGGTCCCCTCTGATCGATCAGCTGTTGACGCACCGCTCTGTTCGTCACCACCTGCCCGATCCGGTGAGCGATGCGCAGTTGACCGCGATTGTGGCCGCAGCCCAATCGGCGGCCTCATCGTCCAACCTGCAGCCCTGGAGCGTGATCGCGGTGCGTGATCCGCAGACGCGAGCGCGCCTCGCGGAGCTTGCCGGCGATCAAGCCCATGTGCAGCAGGCCCCGCTGGTGCTGGTGTGGCTGGCCGATCTGGCGCGGCTGGAGGCCGTGGCCCAAGCTGAGGGCCTGAGCCACGCGGCGCTCGATTACCTCGAGATGGGCCTGGTGGGCGTCATCGACACCGCACTGGCGGCGCAGAACGCCATGGCGGCGGCCGAGTCGCTGGGCCTGTCGGGCTGCTACATCGGTGGCATGCGCAACCATCCTGAAGCGGTGGCCCAATTGTTGGGCCTGCCGCCGCGGGTGTTTGCGGTCTTTGGCATGACGCTGGGCAAGGAGGACACCGCGCAACCGGCGTCGGTCAAGCCCCGCCTGCCGCAAGCGACCGTGCTACACCACGAGCGCTATCGCCCGGTGACCGAACAGCGAGCTGACATCGCGACTTACAACGAGGCGATGGCCGCGTTTTATGAGCAGCAACAGATGAAGGTGCGTGGCACCTGGGCGGTGCATTCTGGCAAGCGGGTGGCCACGCCGGAGGCCCTGACGGGCCGCGATCGGCTCAAGGAAGCGCTGCAGACGCTGGGCTTTCCCTTGAAATAGGCATGTTTGCGACGTATCCGCGTCAACACCAGTGTTCATCGGTGTTTGGCGAGGGCACAATAGATTGCCCGACATTTGCGGGTGCTTCCAGAACATCATTCATGAACAAGACTGATCTCATCCAGCGCCTTGCTGACCAGCACCAACTGTCCAAGGCCGAGGCTGGCCGCATCCTCGATACGCTGCTCGACACCGTGGTGACGGCTGTCAAAAAGGGCGATGCCGTGACCATTCCTGGTTTCGGTTCGTTCAAGCAACATGCGCGCGCAGCCCGCAACGGCGTGAACCCCAGCACCGGCGACAAGATCAAGATCCCCGCCGCCAAGCTGCCCAAGTTCACCCCGGGCGCCACCTTCAAGGCGGCGGTCGATCCGAAGGCTGCTGCACGCAAGGCGGCCAAGGCGCCGGCGGCACCGGCCAAGAAGGCTGCGAAGCCCGCGGCCAAGCCTGCCGCCAAGAAGGCTGCTGCCAAGAAGAAGTGATCACTGTGCAGACCCCGCGTGGGTCTCGCTGCAAAGAAACCGGTGTCGCTCGCAAGGGCTGCACCGGTTTTGTTTTGTTGCGCCCCTGTGTGGGCTCCGTTGCGCGTCAGAGGAAGCGTTCGAGCAGCAGGCGTGAGGCCTTGCCCAGGCGCGTGCGGTCTGCGATCGCGAAGTTCAGGCCCTGTGCGCTGTGGATCAGCAGGCGCCCGTCGCCCAGGCGGCGGATGTCGTCCTCCGACTTGAGCACGAGCGTGGTGCGCCCACGGTCGGTGTCGACGGTCCAGGTGCTGGGCGTCGAAAAGCTGGAGACGCTGATCAGCGCGGCGATCTGCGGCGTGAATTCGCGCACCGCCAGTTCCGCCTCTAGCAGGGTACGGAACTTCTCTGGCAGCGCGCTCACGCGGTCAAGCCAGAGCACTTCATGGCCGTCGGCGCTCATCAGGGAGAGGCCTTCGTCGGGGGCGCTCAAGGGGTAGGCGCGCACGGGCACGATGCCGATGTGCGTGCGGCCATCGTCCAGGGTCAGCATCAGCTGGCCCAGGTCGTTGCGGGTGAGGTGGCGAATCGGGGTGCTCATGGCGTCTCAGGCCTTGTCGGCGCGTTCGTCATCGATCAGGGCGTCTTGTTCGGCCTTGCGGGCCTGCGCTTGGTAAAGGCGCCAGTACGCGCCCTCGCGGGCCATCAGCTCGTCGTGCGGGCCCACTTCCACGATGCGGCCCTTGTCCATCACCACCAGGCGGTCGGCCTTGCGCAAGGTGGACAGGCGGTGGGCAATGGCGATGGTGGTGCGCCCCTGGACCAGGTTGTCCAGCGCTTTCTGGATTTCCTTCTCGGTTTCGGTGTCTACGGCAGAGGTGGCCTCGTCCATGATCAGAATGCGCGGGTTGATCAGCAGGGCTCGGGCGATGCTGATGCGCTGGCGCTCGCCACCGGACAGGCCCTGGCCGCGCTCGCCCACCAGCGAGTCGTAGCCCTGCGGCAGGCGCAGGATGAACTCGTGCGCATGGGCGGCGCGGGCGGCGGCCACGATCTCGTCACGGGTGGCGTCGGGCTTGCCGTAGGCGATGTTTTCGGCGATGGTGCCAAAGAACAGGAAGGGCTCTTGCAGCACCAGGCCGATGTGGCGACGGAAGTCGGCCACGGCGATGCGCCGCACGTCCACGCCATCGACGCGGATGCCGCCATCGGTGACGTCGTAAAAGCGGCAGATCAGGTTGACCAGGGTGCTCTTGCCCGAGCCGCTGTGGCCGACCAAACCGATCATCTCGCCGGCTCGGATGTTCAGGCTCACGTCACGGATCACGGCGCGACTGCCATAGCGGAAACCGATGTGGTCCAGCTCCAGCCTGCCCTGCAGGGCGGGCAGTTTCACCGGGTTGATCGGGTCGGGCACGTTGGAGACGTGGTCGAGGATGTCAAAAATGCGCTTGGCGCCGGCGGCGGCCTTCTGGGTCACCGAGACGATGCGGCTCATGGAATCGAGCCGGCCGTAAAAGCGCCCGATGTAGGCGATGAAGGCGGTGAGCACGCCCACCGTGATGTCCTGTTCGTGCACCAGCCAGATGCCGAAGGCCCACACCACCAGAAGCCCGATCTCGGTCAGCAGCGACACGGTGGGGGTGAACACCGACCAGGTCTTGTTGAGCTTGTCGTTGGCCTGCAGGTTGTACTGGTTGGCAGCACGGAAGCGGTCGGCCTCGCGCTGCTCCTGGGCGAAGGCCTTGACAACACGGATACCGGGGATGGTGTCGGCCAGCACATTGGTGACCTCGCCCCAGATGCGGTCGATCTTTTCGAAGCCGGTGCGCAGGCGGTCGCGCACCAGGTGGATCAGCCATGCGATGAAGGGCAGGGGTACCAGGGTGACCAGGGCCAGCCAGGGGTTGATGGACACCAGGATGGCCGCCGTCATGGCGATCATCAGCACGTCAGTGGCGAAATCGAGGGCATGTAGCGACAGAAAGACGTTGATGCGGTCGGTTTCGGAGCCGATGCGGGACATGAGGTCGCCCGTGCGCTTGCTGCCAAAGTAGTCGAGCGACAGGCGCAGCAGGTGCTCGAAGGTGGTGGTGCGCAGGTCGGCGCCAATGCGCTCGGACACCAGGGCCAGCACATAGTTGCGCGCCCAGCCCAGGCCCCAGGCGGCCAGCGCAGAGCCGAGCAGGCCCGACAGCAGCAGCAGCACATGGCCGATGTCGATGGCCTGACCGTTCTGGAACGGGATCAGGATCTCGTCCATCAGCGGCATGGTCAGGTAGGGCGGCACCAGGGTGGCGGCTGTGCCGGCCAGGGTCAGCAGGAATCCGGTGAGCAGCATGCCCTGGTAAGGGCGGGCAAAGCGCCACAGGCGCAACAACACCCAGGTGGACGGTGTGGCCTGCTTGTCGCGGTGGCAGACCGTGCACTCGTCGCTGTCCGGGGGCAGGGGGGCATGGCAGACCGGGCAGTGGGTCGTGTCATCCTCGTCTTCCGGGGTGAGGCCGGTGGCGCGAATCTGTTGTTGCCGCTCGAACTGATCGGTCAGGCGCTGCAGGGCCTCTTGCTGGTTCATCGTGAGATGCCAGGTGCCCAGGCTGTGGGTGGGGGTGTGCAGGGTCAGGGTGGCAACACCGGCATGATCGTGGTGAGATAGCGACAAGTCGGGGCTCAGTGGCCACGATTGCCAAGCCCCTTGCGCACTGGCGCGTGCATGCAGATGATGATCGGTGAGGACGACGGCGCCGTCCGAGAAATGAAGTTGTGCGTTCAGGTCAACCGTCAGCCGGGTGAGAACGTTCTCTCCGGATACCAGTGGCGGTTGTGCGCTGGCAAGGGAATGACGAGAGTGCATGGTGAGAGCCGGACCGATGAGTGCCGCAGGGCAAAGTCTCCCAAGGGCGTGGCGGCATTCTGACCGATGCGGCGCGGCCCATGTTGACTTTCTGACCTTTGACGGCCGCGGTGAATGGACAAGATGCAGTCAGACAGGCTGGATATGAGCAAGAAGAACGACATCACGTTGCTGCGGGTCAATTACCTGCGCGGGCCCAATATCTGGACCTATCGTCAGGTGCTGGAGGTGTGGCTCGACCTGGGCGAGCTGGAAGACTGGCCCTCCCACAAGTTGCCAGGGTTCAATGCGCGCCTGACGGCCCTGCTGCCGGCGCTGGTTGAGCACCACTGTGGCGTTGGCGAGAGGGGCGGTTTCCTGCAGCGGCTGCAAGAGGGCACCTGGGCGGGACACATCCTCGAACATGTGATCATCGAGTTACTGAACCTGTCGGGCATGCCCACGGGTTTCGGCCAAACCCGCAGTACCTCGCAGCGCGGCGTGTACCGCATGGTCTTCCGTGCTCGTGACGAGCAGGTGGCCCGCCTGGCCCTGGCCGAGGGGCATGCCTTGCTGATGGCCGCCATCAACGACGAACCGTTTGAGGTGTCGTCTGCGGTCGAGCGCTTGCGCGAGTTGATCGACGACTGCTACCTGGGCCCCAGCACGGCGGCCATCGTGGGCGCCGCCACCGAGCGGGGCATTCCGCACCTCCGTCTGAATGATGGCAACTTGGTCCAGCTTGGTCACGGGCGTGCGCAGCGCCGCATCTGGACGGCCGAGACCGACAAGACCAGTGCGATTGCCGAGGCGATTGCCGGTGACAAGGACCTGACCAAGACCTTGCTGAAGTCCTGCGGGGTGCCGGTGCCCGAGGGCGAGGTGGTGGACAGCCCGGAAGCCGCTTGGGAGTCGGCGCAGGACATCGGTCTGCCGGTGGTGGTCAAGCCCCTGGATGGCAATCACGGCCGTGGGGTGTCGCTGGAGTTGACCGAGCGCGCCGATGTCGAGGCCGCGTTCAAGATTGCCCAGGCCGAGGGCAGCGAGGTGATCGTCGAGCGTTATGTGCGTGGCGACGAGCACCGGTTGTTGATCGTCGGCGGCAAAATGGTGGCGGCGGCCAAAGGCGAGAGCCTGTGGATCACGGGCAATGGCCGCGACACGGTGCTGCGCCTGATCGAGGACCAACTCAACAGCGATCCGCGCCGCGGCCATGCCGAGGAGTTCCCCCTGGAGACCATCGTGCTCGACCGCGAGCCCGCGATGCGCCTGCTGCTGGAGCGCCAGGGCCTGAATGGCGAAGCGGTGCCCAAAGCGGGGCAAAAGGTGCTGGTGCAGCGCAATGGCAACGTTGCCATCGACTGCACCGACGACGTGCATCCGGACATCGCCTATCTGGCCTCGCTGGCCGCCCGCGTGGTGGGTTTGGACATCGCCGGCATCGACCTGGTGGTGGAAGACATTGCCAAGCCCTTGGCCCCTCAGCGCGGTGCGGTGGTCGAAGTCAATGCCGGCCCGGGTTTGCTGATGCACCTCAAGCCCGCCGAAGGTTTGCCCCGTCCGGTGGGGCAGGCGATTGTCGACAACCTCTTTGATGAAGATGAGACGGGCCGTGTGCCCATCATCGGTGTCGCCGGGACCCAGGGCGTCACCCACATTGCCCGCCTGACGGCGTGGTTCCTGCACCTCAGCGGCAAGGTGGTGGGGCTGGCCTGCAGCGAGGGGTTGTTCCTGGGTTCGCGCTGCGTCGAGGCCGGCAACCGCGCCAACTTTGCGGCGGCCGAGCGCCTGCTGATGAACCGCGAGGTCAATGCCATCGTGGTGGAAAACGGCCCGGCTGCCATCCTTGATGATGGTCTGGCCTACGATCGTTGCCAGGTGGGGCTGGTGACTGACCTGCGCGGCGCCGAAGCCCCGGTGGACCCGGCACTGACGGCGCACGACATTCACGAACCCGAGCAGATGTTCAAGGTGCTGCGCACCCAGGTGGACGTGGTGCTGCCCGAAGGCGTGGCCGTGCTGCATGCGGCCGACGAGCGTCTGGTCGAGATGGCGGAGTTGTGCGATGGCGAGGTCATTTTCTATGACGTGAACCAGCACAGCCCGGTCATGGTGGCACACCGTGCCAAGGGCGGGCGCACGGTGTCGGTGGAAGACAACCACGTGCTGTTGACCCACAACGGCCACGCCCCGGTGCGCTGCATCGATCTGGACAGTGCCTCGGCACGCCGGGTGATGGGCGGCCTGACCAAGCATCCCTTGCCGGGTGCCGGGGTGCAGTCCCTGCTGGCGTCGGTGGCCGTGGCCTGGGCCCTGGACATTGCGCCTGAGCTCATCGCGGCAGGCATGGAAACTTTCGACCCGACCGCGCAGGCCGTGCGCTGAGCGCGGCCCGATCACACGACGCGAACACCAAGAGACAAAAGAGATGGAAGTTTCTCGCATCAGGGCCCTGCGCGGCCCCAATCTCTGGAGCCGCCAGACGGCCATCGAGGCCGTCGTGGCCTGTGAGCCGGCCGAGCGCAATCTGGAGGCGCTCCCCGGCTTTGAGGACCGTCTGCGCAAGCTGTTCCCCACCCTCGGGGCGCTGCGACCGGCTGGTCGACCCGATCACATCTCTCTGGCGCACGCGCTGGAGGCGGCCACGCTGGCGCTGCAGGCGCAGGCCGGATGCCTGGTCACCTTCAGCCGCACAGCGGCCACGGTGGAGGACGGCATTTATCAGGTGGTGGTCGAGTACAGCGAAGAGGCGGTCGGCAAGCTGGCACTCAAGCACGCCCAGGCCTTGATCGCGGCAGCGCAGCAAGACATCGCCTTTGATCTGCAGGCCGCCTTGGCGGAGCTGCGCGATCTTGATGAAGACGTGCGAATGGGGCCGAGCACCGGTGCCATCGTGGCGGCTGCCGCAGCCCGTGGCATTCCATGGCGTCGCCTGACCCAGGGCAGCCTGGTGCAGTTCGGGTGGGGCGCCAAGCAGCGTCGCATCTGGGCGGCCGAGGTGGACTCGACCAGCGCCGTCTCCGAATCGATTGCCCAGGACAAGGACCTCACCAAGCGCCTGTTGGCCGCCGCTGGCGTGCCTGTGCCCGTCGGGCGCCCGGTGCGCGATGTGGACGACGCCTGGGCGGTGGCACTGGAAATTGGCCTGCCGGTGGTGGTCAAGCCGCAGGATGGCAACCAGGGCAAGGGCGTGACGGTCAACATCGTCAGTCGCGACCACCTGGAGATTGCCTACAAGGCGGCGGCCGAGATCGGCACCGTCATGGTCGAGAAATACCTGGCCGGCCACGATTTCCGCCTGCTGGTGGTGGGCGACAAGCTGGTGGCAGCCGCCCGCCGCGAGCCTGCCCATGTGATCGGTGATGGCATCCACACCGTGCGCGAACTGGTGGACGAGGTCAACAAGGACCCACGTCGCGGCGATGGTCACGCCACCTCGCTGACCAAGATGCGTCTGGATGAGATCGCGGTGGCGCGCCTGGGCATCCAGGGCCTGACCCCCGACGCCATCCCGGAGGAGGGCCGCCGGGTCATCTTGCGCAACAACGCCAACCTGTCCACCGGGGGCACGGCCACCGACGTGACCGACACGGTGCACCCGGCCGTGGCCGCACGCGCCATTGCTGCGGCACAGACCATCGGTCTGGACATCTGCGGGGTGGACGTGCTGGCCGAGGGCATGCACCAACCGCTCGAAGCTCAGAATGGCGGCATCGTCGAGGTCAATGCCGCGCCCGGCTTGCGCATGCACCTGTCGCCATCGTTCGGCAAGGCCCGCCATGTGGGCGAGGCCATGGTGGCCCACCTGTTCAAGCCCGGTGAAGACGGGCGCATTCCGGTGGTGGCCGTGACCGGCACCAATGGCAAGACCACCACCGCACGCTTGACTGCACACCTGCTGGCCACCAGTGGCCTGCGCGTGGGCATGACCAACACCGATGGCGTTTACGTGAACGGCCGCCAGATCGACAGCGGCGACTGCTCTGGCCCCAAGAGCGCCCGCAGCGTGCTGATGCATCCGGATGTAGACGCCGCCGTGTTCGAAACCGCCCGGGGTGGCATCTTGCGTGAGGGCTTGGGTTACGACCGTTGCCAGACGGCGGTGGTGACCAACCTCGGCGCGGGCGACCACCTGGGTCTGAACTACATCACCACGGTCGAAGACCTGGCGGTGCTCAAGCGCGTCATCGTCATGAATGTGGCTGAAGACGGCTATGCCGTGCTCAATGCCGCCGACCCCATCGTGGTAGCGATGGCTGCCAAGTGCCCTGGAGGCGTCATCTACTTTGCAGCCGAGCCGCACAACCCCGTGCTGACCGCGCACCGTGCGCAGGGCAAGCGCAGCATCTGCATTGATGGCGATGCCATCGTCGTGGCCGAGGGCAGTTGGCGCGAGTTGCTGCCGCTGCGCGACATTCCCATCACCCGCAACGGCACGATCGGCTTCCAGATCGAGAACGTGATGGCGGCTGTGGGTGCCGCGTGGAGCAGTGGCCTGGACTGGGATTTGATCCGTCGCGGTCTGGCCAGCTTCGTCAACGATGCCGACAACGCACCGGGTCGCTTCAACGTGATGGACTACAAGGGGGCCACCGTCATTGCCGACTATGGTCACAACCCCGACGCCATGCGTGCCCTGGTGGCGGCGGTGAACGCCTTGCCGGCTCAGCGCCGCTCGGTGGTGATCAGCGGCGCCGGTGACCGCCGTGACGAAGACATCCGCGAGCAGACCGTCATCCTGGGGCAGGCGTTTGACGAGGCCATCCTCTTTCAGGATGCCTGCCAGCGTGGCCGCTCCGATGGCGAGGTGCTGAAGCTTTTGCGTGAGGGGCTGGCCGGTGCGCCCCGGGTCCAGCACATCGCCGAAATTCGCGGCGAGTTCCTGGCCATCGATACCGCCCTGGGCCGCTTGCAACCGGGGGATTTGTGCCTGGTGCTGGTGGACCAGGTCGAGGAGGCCCTGGCCCATTTGGCGCGCCGCTGTGGAGCGGCCGCGGGCGGCACGAACGCCTGACTGGGGCGATGCGAGCAGGTTGCGCCGTGTCAGTACGACACGGCGTAGCGCGTCCCGCGGTAGCGGAACACCGCTGATTTCAAACGGATTTCCTCTAGCACCAGTCCGGCCACCGGCTGGTCGCCTTCGTGGAAGACGCGGTTGTTGATCAACAGCATCCGGTTGGCAGGGCTGTCCGAGTACATCGCGCCGCTCACGCTCAAGGGGGGTAGGCTGCGACGCACGTCCTCCGGCAGCTCGGCAAGGGTGGGAACCCTCTCGGCGGGTGTGGGGGCTGGGTCCACGTGGATTGGCGCACGCGGTGTGGGCTGCGCCACGGGCAGCTTGATGGCTGGCTCGGGGTGTGTCGTCCTGTCGCCGCCAAGGTTCGTGGTGGCTGGCGCCTCAGGCCGAGTGGTGGACAGGGGCGTCGGCGTTGGCTCTTGGTCTGCAGGGTGGGGCGGGGTGGGGGCCGTCGCGATCACCGGCATGGGGGGCGTTGGGTCCTGGCGTTGGGCGAACGGCGCTGCCGATGAGGCCGTGTCCGGAGGCGACATCACTGCACCCGTCGTCATGGGACGTGTCCACTGCCAGACGGCTCCCACGGCGATCAGTACCAAGCACGCGCCCAGGCCCATCACCCACAGAGGCGGCGTGCGCAGTTGCGGTCCATCGGCCAGCTCGGCGTGGGCGGCAGGCGTGTGCAGCCCTGGCACCTGGCCTTGTTCACGTTCGGCGTCGGCCTTTTTCAGGGCATCAAGGATGTAGGACATGAGCGGACGGGCTGGCAGACAAGGAGGGAAGCGGGGCAGGGGACGAGGTGCCAAGGCGAGGTTCAACCACGCCGATGGCCCGGTTGAGCTGCATCAGGGTGGTGGCACCCACCACCCCATCGGGCGCCAGGCCCTGGGCCAGCTGAAAAGCCTGCACCTGGGCCTCCAGCGCGGCATCGAACTCGGTGGCGGCCGTGGCGGGCAGGGTGCGTCCTTCCAGGCGCGCCAGCTGGGCGGCCACCCAGCTGACTGTGGCATTGCTTTGCCCCAGCAGCAACTTAGCGCGGTAACCCGGCGGGGTGCGCCACAAGGTCACGAAGTCACCGCGCCACAAGGTGGCCAGGGTGCCCAGGGGCACCGACACGGTTTGCTCGCCCGTTTGCAGCTGGGCGTATCGCGCATCCAAGCCGGTCAACACCGCATGGCGCACCTGTGTGCCCGTTTGCAGGCGCAGCATCACCGGGCGGTCCAGTTGCCGAATCTGGGCCAGGCCGCCGCTGTTGGGGTGGCACATCAGCCCTTGTCGCCAGACGTTCTGGCAGACGTTGCCCGGCACGGCAGGCACCTGCCAGCGTGTCTGCAGCAGGCGCAGGGCCGTGTCTTCGTCTGGCAGGGCTGCTTGCATCAACTCGGCCGCGCTGACCACCGTGAACGGCGCGGCGCTGTGGGCGCTCGGCGCGCCGGCCACCACGCGACCTTCGCCGGTACCTGCAGCTTGAGAGGGCGAGGACGCGACGGCGCGGGCCGCCGCTACGGCCACCGGAACGCGTTCCGCCTTGGTGTGGCCCGCCTGAAACAGCCAGATCGCCGCGCCGACCCCGGCCACCCCGAGCAAGGCCAGGCCCGCCAAAGCCAGCTGGGTGCGGCGGCCGGAGGGTGCACGCGCCTTGGGTGCGCTGGCTGCGGCCTGCGCACGCTGACGCACCGCGCGAGGGAACACCTCGGCAGCGGCCTTGTCGACAATCGCCAGGGTCACCTGCGGCTGGTTTTCGGCATACGCGCCCAGCAAGGCTCGGTCACACAAAAGGTTGATGCGCCGGGGCACCCCACGCGTCCAGCGGTGGACGCGGCGCACGGCCTCGCTGTCGAACAGACGCCCACGCGCCAGGCCCGCCACCTTCAGGCGGTGCTGGATGTACTGCGCGGTTTCCGGCGGCGACAGCGCGTCCAGGTGGTAGCGCGCAATCACCCGCTGCGCCAGTTGTTCCATGTCGGGGCGCTCCAGCATGTCGCGCAGCTCCGGCTGGCCGATCAGCATGATCTGCAGCAGCTTGCGCTCATTGGTTTCCAGATTCGTCAGCAGTCTCAACTGCTCCAGCACCTCCGGGGACAGGTTCTGGGCCTCGTCAATGATGAGGACGTTCTCATGCCCCTCGGCGTGGCTGCTCAGCAGATAGGCATTGAGCCGGTCCACGTTCTCCTTGACACCTGACGGTGCGGCTGAGCGGGCGACGTCAGGCAGGTGGAACTCCTCGCAGATGGTCTGCAGCAACTCCGGCACCGTCAGCTTGGGGTTGAAGATGTAGGCCACATGGCAGCGCGGCGGCACCTGCTCCAGAAAACAGCGGCACACCGTGGTCTTGCCCGCGCCGATTTCCCCCGTCAGCAGCACGAAGCCGCCCCCGCCGCCCACGCCATACAGCAGGTGCGCCAGGGCCTCGCGGTGCCGCTCGCTCATGAACAGATAGCGGGGGTCGGGCGCGATCGAAAAGGGCGGCTGGGTCAGACCAAAAAAGGGCGCGTACATCTGCACAGGATAACGGTGTCCGTGCCGCGGTCATGCGCCGCCAAGGTGCACAATTGTCAGATGATGCCGCCGCTGACCTTTCCCGCCGCCAGCCTGACCCCTGCGACCTATGTGGTCGACACCAACGTCATCCTGGTGGCCAACGGCCAGCACCCCGACGTGAGTTCGGCCTGCGTGACCGCCTGTCAGGACTGGTTGCAGCGCATCATGGCCGAAGGCCGCGTGGCGCTGGACGACGCCTATGCCATCGTGGGCGAATACCAGCACAAGACCCATGCCAGCGACGGTCAGGGCGTGGGCGATGCCTTCGTGCGCTGGGTGTTGCAGCATGTGGACGATGCCGCCCGTTGCGACCTCGTGACCCTGTCCCCCGACGCCCTGCGCGGTTTTCTCAGCTTCCCGGTGGACGAAGGGCTGGCGCATTTCGATGACGCCGACCGCAAGTTCGTCGCCGTGGCGCACGCGCATCCCGAGCGCCCGCCCATCTTGCAAGCCGCTGACTCCAAGTGGCTGGACTGGGCGCCTTACCTGGCCGATCACAGCGTGCAGATCCGTTTTCTGTGTCAAGCCGAGGTCCAGGAATTCCATCACCACAAGTTCGGCTGCTGACGTACCCCCTCCTGTGACTCACCCCATGTCGCATACCCACGATTTCTTCCGCTTCCCCCACACCCCCCACATCGCTTGGCTGGCCAGCGGTACGCCGCGCGACGACAAGGTGCTGTCGCCCGATGAGGCCCAGGCCCTGCTGCAGCACCCCGTGGTGGTCGAAGAAAAGCTCGACGGCGCCAACATGGGCATCTCGTTTTCGAGCGAAGCCGTGCTGCATGTGCAAAACCGTGGCCAGTACCTCAACAAGCCCTACGGCGGCCAGTTCTCACGTCTGGACGAGTGGCTGGCCATCCGCGAGGGCGATCTGTTCGATGCCCTGGGCGACCGCCTGATCCTGTTCGGAGAGTGGTGTGCCGCCCAGCACTCTCTGGACTACGAGACGCTGCCTGATTGGTTCTTGGCCTTCGATGTGTACGACCGCGACGAACAGCGTTTCTGGAGCACCCGCCGCCGCCATGAACTGGCTCAGAAGCTGGGCCTGCGCGAGGTGCCCCGCGTCAGCGCCGGCGAGACCAGCCTGCCCGTGCTGACCGAGTGGGTGCAGTCCCACCGCAGCCACTACCGGCTCGGTTCACTCGAAGGTGTGGTGGTTCGCCATGAAGACGAGGACTGGCTGCTGGGCCGTGCCAAGCTCGTTCGGCCTGACTTCGTGCAGAGCATCGAAGAGCACTGGCGCAGCCGTGCCATCCAGTGGAACCGCGTGGCCTGGACGGACGAGGCCGGTGCATGAGCGAACAACACGGCCTACCGTTCCTGCGCGAAACGCTGCTTTTTCTGACGCTGGCCGGCGTCCTCATCCCCTTGCTGCAGCGCCTGAAAGTCAATCAGGTGCTCGGTTTCCTGGGTGTGGGGCTGGTGGTCGGCCCCTACGGCCTGGGCCTGTGGGTGGACACCTGGCCGTGGTTGGCGCAGTTCACCTTCCCGCAAGGGTCCGGTGTGACCGCCCTGGCCGAGATGGGCGTGCTGTTCCTGATGTTCATGATCGGGCTGGAGCTCTCGGCCGAACGCCTGTGGGCCATGCGGCGTTGGGTGTTCGGCGCGGGAGCGCTGCAGGTGGTGCTGTCCTCGGGTGTCATCTGTGCACTGGCCATGGCCTTTGGCAACTCCTGGCAGGCCTCGCTGGTGCTGGGCATGGTCTTGTCCTTGTCGTCCACGGCGGTGATCGTGCAACTGCTGTCCCAGCGCGAGGCCTTGGCCACCCCCATGGGGCAATCCGTCTTCGCTGTGCTGATGTTCCAGGACTTGGCCGTGGTGCCCGTCCTCATCCTCATCGACCTGCTGGGCCGAGGCAGCAGCCCGGACATGTGGTCGGTGACGGGTCTGACCTTGCTGAAATCCGTGGTGGCCGTTGTCCTGATCTTTTTGGTGGGGCGCAAGATCATCCGCCCCCTGTTCCGCAACTTCGCGCGTCAACGCCAGTCCGATGTGTTCATGGCCCTGACCCTGCTGGCCACCCTCAGCATCGCAGGCCTTACCGCGGCCGCCGGCCTGTCCATGGCCCTGGGGGCCTTGCTGGCGGGCTTGCTGCTGGCCGAAACCGAATACCGTCACGAGGTCGAGGTCACCATCGAGCCCTTCAAGGGGCTGTTGATGGGGCTGTTCTTCATGACCGTCGGCATGGGCATCGACGCCCGCGAGATCCTGGCCAACCCGCTGTGGGTGCCCCTCTCGGTCATCGGCCTCATCCTGATCAAGGCGGTGGTGGTCACCGGCATTTTCCGCATTGGCGGACTCAGTTGGGGGCGCTCGGTCGAGTCGGGCTTGCTGCTGGGGCAGGGCGGCGAGTTCGCGTTCATCGTCGTCGGGGTGGCGGCTGCCAGCAAGTTGCTGTCGCCCGAGATGGCGCAGTTCGTCTTGCTGGTCGTCGGCCTCACCCTTTTTGTCACGCCCATGGTGGCGCAATGGGGGCAATGGCTGGGCGCTCGCCTCGATGCAAAGCACCCGCCGGCCAGTCCACTCAGCATGCTGGAAACCGTGCCCTCACTGGGGACAGGGCAGGTGGTGATCGCCGGCTATGGCCGCGTGGGCCAGTTGATCGGGGAGTTGCTGCTGGACCAGGGGGTGTCCTTCGTGGCCGTCGAGCAAGACGCCAATGTGGTGGCCCGCCTGCGCAACAAAGGCAAACCCGTGTTCTATGGCAATGCCGCACGCCCTGAATTCCTGCAGCGCTTGCATGTGGGTGAGGCCGCCGCCGTGGTAGTCACCATGGATCAGCCTGCAGCGGCCCTCGCCACCGTGCGTGCGGTGCGCGGCGAGTACCCCAAGCTGCAGATTTTCGCCCGCTCTCGCGACACCAAGCACGCGCGTGACCTGCTGGCCGCAGGCGCCAACATGGTCATCCCGGAAACGGTCGAGGCGGGTTTGCAGTTGTCTGCCTTCGTGCTTGACGCACTGGGTGTGCCCGAAACCACCGTGGGCCACGTGCTCGACCGCGAGCGCACCCGCCGCGTGGCTGACCTCAACAACGGTGCCGTGACCTGAGCCTGCGGCGCGGTCAGCGACGCCTCAAGGCTGCGCCAGCCAACGTTGGGCCAGCTTCACCCAGAAGGTGCCGCCCAGCGGTATCAGCTCGTCGTTGAAGTCGTAGCTGGGGTTGTGCAGCGTGCATGGCCCCAGGCCATGGCCGCCTTCACGGTGCGTGCCATCGCCATTGCCGATCACGAAGTACGCGCCTGGCTTGTGCTGCAGGAAAAAGCTGAAGTCCTCTGCGCCCATCGTGGCCTCGAACAGCTGCACACGCTCCGGCCCCACCACCTCGGTCATGACCTGGTGAACGAAAACCGTCTCGGCGCTGTGATTGATGGTGGGCGGGTAATTGCGCTGAAACTCGAAAGCGGCCGTGGCACCGAAGGCGGCACTGAGCTGGTGGCTCAGTTCCCGCATCCGCTCCTCGATCAGGTCCAGCGTCTCGTCTGTGAAGGTGCGCACCGTGCCTTGCAGGGTCACCGATTCGGGCACCACATTGGTCGCTTCCCCGGCCTGGATCATCGTCACCGAAATCACGCCAGTCTCGATGGGGCGCAGATTGCGCGTCAGGATGGTCTGAAAAGCCTGCACCAACTGGCAGGCCACGGGGACCGGGTCGATGCCCAGGTGGGGCATGGCCCCGTGGGTGCCCTTGCCCCGGATGGTGATGTGAAACTCGTTGCTGGACGCAAAACAAGGGCCGTCCTTGATGGCGAAGGTGCCCGCCGGCATCCCCGGCCAGTTGTGCATACCGAAAATTGCATCCATCGGAAAGCGCTCGAACAGGCCATCCTGGATCATCGCGCGGGCCCCCCCGCCACCTTCTTCGGCGGGCTGGAAGACCAGGATCACCTTGCCATCAAAGTCGCGGGTGGCCGCCAGATGCTGTGCCGCCGACAGCAGCATGGCGGTATGCCCGTCATGACCGCAGGCATGCATGCGACCGGCATGGCGACTGGCGTGCGCAAACTGGTTGTGCTCGGTCATGGGCAGCGCGTCGATGTCGGCACGCAAACCGATGGCACGCGGGCCTGGGCGCCCCTGGATGACTCCCACCACCCCGGTCTTGCCCAGTCCCCGGTGCACCTCGATGCCCCAGGCCGCCAGCGTTCGCGCAATCACCTCGGACGTTCGCTCCTCCTGAAAGCACAACTCAGGGTGGGCGTGGATGTCTCGGCGCAGCACGCGCAGGGCGTCGCTCTGTGCCAGCAGTTCAGGCAGCACGAGTGAGGGAGGGACGGCTTGGAGCTTGGACATCGGAATATCACCGCAAAAATGGCGTCTGAACCATCTTACCCGTCCGCGCCGGCCCCCGATCAAGGGGGAGGATTGTCCGCCAGGCGATCAATGCTTGAGCGTGGGGCTTGACGTATGGAGTGAGCTATTTATAGTTCGCGCTTTTGGCCCCCTTTACAAATTTTTGAGGACGCTCATGAGCGATGTGCAGTTTCAGCAAGCCCACAACCTCGGTCTGCCCAAGGCCCGTGAATTGGCCCAGCGTTGGGCCGACGGCGCCGCAGCCAAGATGGGCCTGACCTGCAAGCACCAGGAAGGTGCCGAGCAGGACGTTATCGCCTTCGAGCGCTCGGGTGTCAACGGCACCATGACCGTCACCGCCAACAGCTTCGATGTGAACATCAAGCTCGGCCTGATGATGAAGGCCTTCAAGCCCATGATCGAAGCCGAACTCGCCAAGAACGTTAGCCGCATGGTGGAAAAAGGTGCCGGGAGCGCCCAGGCCTGAGCCTGAAAATGGACGGGGGCAAGCACGCTGGGCCGTGCCAGCCTAGAATCGCCCCCTTCATGAGCGCCGTATCCTTTCAGCACGTATCCAAGACCTTCGACTCCGGCGGGCGCACCGTGCGCGCCCTGCAAGATGTCAGTTTTGACATCGAAGAAGGCGAATTTTTTGGCCTACTGGGCCCCAACGGGGCCGGCAAGACCACCCTCATCAGCATCCTCGCGGGGCTGAGCCGCGCCTCGGCCGGCCGGGTCACCGTGCAGGGCCACGATGTGGTGAGCGACTACGCCCAGTCTCGCCGTGCCCTCGGTGTTGTGCCCCAAGAACTGGTGTTCGACCCGTTTTTCTCGGTTCGTGAAACGCTGCGCAACCAGAGTGCCTACTTCGGCCTGCGGCGCAACGACGACTGGATCGACGAACTCCTGTCTCACCTGGGCCTGAGTGACAAGGCCGAGGCCAACATGCGCCAGCTCTCGGGCGGCATGAAGCGCCGCGTGCTGGTGGCCCAGGCCCTGGTGCACCGCCCGCCCGTCATCGTGCTCGACGAACCCACCGCCGGCGTCGACGTGGAATTGCGCCAGACCCTGTGGCATTTCATCGCCCGCCTCAACAAGGAAGGGCACACGGTGCTGCTGACCACCCATTACCTGGAAGAAGCCGAAGCCCTGTGCCACCGCATCGGCATGCTCAAGAAGGGCGAGCTGGTTGCGCTGGACCGCACCTCGGCCCTCCTGGCCGGTACGGCGTCCACGATGTTGCGCTTCAAGACCGACGCCGCCTTGCCCGCCGATCTGGCTGCGCAGGCTCGCATCACCGGTCGCGTGGTGCAACTGCCAGCCCATGACGCGGCCGAGGTCGAAACCCTGCTGACGCGACTGCGTGAGGCCGGGTGTCCGGTCGAAGACCTGGAGCTGGGTCGGGCTGATCTGGAAGACGTGTTCCTGGCCATCATGCAAGGGCAACAAGGAGCTCGGGCATGAACTGGCGCGAGTCTTTCGAGGGCGTTCGCCCCCTGTTCGTCAAAGAAATCATGCGCTTCTGGAAGGTGGCCTTCCAGACCGTTGGGGCCCCGGTGCTCACCGGCATGCTCTACCTGCTCATCTTTGGCCACGTGCTCGAAGAACATGTCGAGGTCTTCCCCGGCGTGCGCTACACCAGCTTCCTCATCCCCGGCCTGGTGATGATGAGCCTGCTGCAGAATGCCTTCGCCAACGCCTCGTCCTCGCTCATCCAGAGCAAGATCACTGGCAATCTCGTGTTTGTGCTGCTGACGCCCTTGTCACACCGCGCCTGGTTCCTCGCCTATGTGGGCGCCTCGCTGGTGCGTGGCCTGGTAGTAGGTTTCGGCGTGTTCGCCGTCACGGCCTGGTTCGCCTGGCCCGGTCTGGCCGAACCCTGGTGGATGCTCACCTTTGCCGTACTGGGCGGCACCTTGCTGGGCACGCTGGGCCTGATTGCCGGTCTGTGGGCCGAGAAATTCGACCAGCTGGCGGCGTTCCAGAACTTCGTCATCGTGCCCATGACCTTCCTGTCGGGCGTGTTCTATTCGGTGCATTCCCTGCCGCCTTTCTGGCAGAGCGTGTCCCACCTCAACCCCTTCTTCTACCTGATCGACGGATTCCGCCGGGGCTTCTTCGGGGTCAGTGACGTCAGTCCCTGGCTCAGCCTCGCGGTCGTGGGCACCGCCACGACCCTGGTCGCCTTGCTGGCCCTGCGCCTGCTCAAGACCGGCTACAAAATCCGTCACTGATTGTCTGAAAGACGCACCATGGCCAACCCCACCCCCGACGAAGTCCAGCAGTACATTGCCGCCGGCCTGCCTTGCACCCACCTCGCCGTAGAAGGCGATGGGCAGCACTTCTTTGCCACCATCGTCTCCGGCGAGTTCGAAGGCAAGAGCCGTGTCATGCGCCACCAGCGCGTTTACCAGGCCCTCGGCGATAGAATGCGGGAGCAGATCCATGCGCTGTCGATGAAGACCCTGACGCCCGCCGAGTGGGCAGCGCAGGCCTGAGTCGGCCGCACACGGTTTTTTCACGGTCACCCCTAATTCAGGCGCGACCTCCACTGCGGTGGGGGCATCGCGCCCTCTGTGTTTCATGGACAAACTCCTGATCCGTGGCGGTCGTCGCCTCCAAGGCGAAGTGACGATCTCCGGCGCCAAGAACGCCGCCTTGCCCGACCTGTGCGCCACGCTGTTGAGCGCCGAGCCGGTGACCCTGGCCAACGTGCCGCAATTGCAGGACGTGTCCACCACGTTCAAGCTGCTGGCCAATATGGGTGTGGTCGCCCGTCGCCACGAGGACAACCCCGACCTGGTCACGCTCGACGCCGGTGGGGTGGCCAACCCCGAGGCGCCGTACGAGCTGGTCAAGACCATGCGGGCGTCCATCCTGGTGCTGGGCCCGTTGCTGGCACGTTTCGGCCGCGCTCGCGTGTCGCTGCCCGGCGGCTGCGCCATCGGCTCACGTCCGGTGGACCAGCACATCAAGGGCCTGCAGGCCATGGGCGCCCAGATCACGGTGGCCCACGGCTACATCGAAGCCAGCACGCCGCTGGATGCCAACGGCCAGCCCACGCGCCTCAAGGGTGCCAGCATCACCACCGACATGGTCACGGTGACGGGCACCGAGAACTTCCTCATGGCCGCCGCCCTGGCCGAGGGGGAGACCATCTTGGAGAACGCCGCCAAAGAGCCGGAAATCACCGACCTCGTCGATCTGCTGGTGGCCATGGGCGCCCAGATCGAAGGCCGGGGCACCAGCCGCATCCGCATCCAGGGTGTCGAGCGCCTGCACGGCCTGACCGAGGCGAACGCCCACCAGATCATCCCCGACCGCATCGAGGCGGGCACCTTCCTGTGCGCCGTGGGCGCCGCCGGTGGCGATGTCACCTTGCGCAAGGCCCAGGCCGAGCACCTGGGCGCGGTCATCGACAAGCTGCGCGAAGCCGGTGTGGGCATCGAGACCGGTACTGACTGGATCCGCGTGACCGCCAGCAGTCGTCCGAAGGCCGTGGGTTTCCGCACCAGTGAGTACCCCGCGTTCCCCACCGACATGCAAGCCCAGTTCATGGCGCTGGACTGCGTGGCCGAGGGCAGTGCGGTGATCCACGAGACCATCTTCGAAAACCGCTTCATGCACGTCAATGAGCTGATCCGCCTGGGCGCCAACATCACGGTGGACGGCCGCAGCGCGGTGGTCACCGGCGTGCCTCAGTTGTCGGGTGCCACCGTCATGGCCACCGACCTGCGCGCCTCGGCCAGCCTCGTGATCGCCGGCCTCGTGGCCGAAGGCGAAACCCTGGTCGACCGCATTTATCACCTCGATCGGGGCTACGACCGCATGGAAGCCAAGCTGCGCGGCATTGGGGCTGACATCACCCGCATCAAGGGAACAAGCTGACCATGATCACCCTCGCACTTTCCAAAGGCCGCATCTTCGAAGAAACCTTGCCCTTGCTGGCTGCCGCTGGCATTGAGGTGACCGAAGACCCGGAAAAGACCCGCAAGCTCATCCTCAACACCAACCGCCCTGACGTGCGTGTGGTGCTGGTGCGCGCCACCGACGTGCCCACCTACGTGGCCTACGGCGGCGCCGACATCGGTGTGGCCGGCAAGGACATCCTCATCGAGCACGCCGGCAGCGCCGGTGGCAACGATGGCCTGTACCAGCCGCTCGACCTCAACATCGCCAAGTGCCACATGAGCGTGGCCGTGCGGGCTGATTTCGACTACGCCGCCGCCGTCAAGCAAGGCTCGCGCATCCGTGTGGCGACCAAGTACACCACCATCGCCCGCGAGCACTTTGCCAACAAGGGCGTGCACGTGGACCTGATCAAGCTGTACGGCTCGATGGAGCTGGCGCCCTTGACCGGGCTGGCCGATGCCATCGTCGACCTGGTGTCCACCGGCAACACGCTCAAGGCCAACAAGCTGGTCGAGGTCGAGCACATCATGGACATCAGCTCGCGTCTGGTGGTCAACCAGGCCGCGCTCAAGCTCAAGCGCGATGCCATCCGTGCGCTGATCCAGGCCTTCGAGTCGGCCATCCCGGCCTGAAGCCTGTCTCAGGCGCAGCCTGCGCTATGACGCCGATCGCGACAAGCCATCGCCTCGGCGTCCACTTCGCCCCCGTTTTCTGAGATCCTTGGCACCATGACAGTCCAGATTCGCCACCTCGCCACCTCCCAGCCCGACTTTGAAGCCGCCTTCCAGAAGGTGCTGCACTGGTCGGCCGAGACCGACACGGCCATCGAAGACCGCGTGGCCGCCATCCTGGCCGATGTGCGCACCCGCGGCGATGCCGCCGTGCTGGAGTACACCGCCCGCTTCGACCAACTGGACGTGGCGAGCCTGGCCGACCTGGAGCTGGGTCAGGCCGAACTGAAGGCCGCGTTCGACAGCCTGCCCGAAGTCCAGCGCACCGCCCTGCAAGCCGCCTCTGCCCGCGTGCGCAGCTACCACGAGCGTCAGAAGCAGGCCTGCGGCCTGAGCTGGTCTTACCGCGACGAAGACGGCACCTTGCTGGGCCAGAAGGTCACGCCGCTGGACCGCGTGGGCATCTATGTGCCCGGTGGCAAGGCCGCGTATCCCTCGTCCGTGCTGATGAACGCCATCCCCGCCCATGTGGCCGGCGTGCCCGAGATCATCATGGTCGTGCCAACCCCCCGTGGCGAGAAAAACCCGCTGGTGCTGGCCGCCGCCTACGTGGCCGGCGTCAGCCGGGCCTTCACCATCGGTGGGGCGCAGGCTGTGGGGGCACTCGCCTATGGCACCGCCACGGTCCCCAAGGTCGACAAGATTACCGGTCCGGGCAATGCCTATGTGGCCAGCGCCAAGAAGCACGTCTTCGGCCAGGTCGGCATCGACATGATCGCCGGACCCAGCGAAATCCTCGTGCTGGCCGACGGCAGCACCCCGGCCGACTGGGTGGCGATGGACCTGTTCAGCCAGGCCGAACACGACGAACTGGCGCAAAGCATCCTGCTGTGCCCGGACGCCGCCTACATCGCCCAGGTGCAGGCTGCGATCGACCGCCTGCTGCCCACCATGCCGCGCGCCGCCATCATCCGTGCCTCTCTGGAAGGGCGGGGCGCCCTGATCCACACCCGCAGCATGGAAGAAGCGTGCGAGATCAGCAACCGCATCGCCCCCGAGCATCTGGAAGTCAGCAGCAACAACCCGCACACCTGGGAGCCGCTGCTCCGTCACGCTGGTGCCATCTTCTTGGGGGCGTATACCTCCGAGTCGTTGGGCGACTACTGTGCCGGCCCCAACCACGTGTTGCCCACGTCCGGCACCGCCCGCTTCAGCTCGCCCCTGGGGGTTTACGACTTCCAAAAGCGCAGCAGCCTGATCGAGGTCAGTGAAGCCGGTGCTCAGGTCTTGGGCAAGACGGCGGCCGTGCTGGCCTACGGCGAAGGCCTGCAGGCCCACGCGCAGGCGGCCGAGTTCCGAATGCGCGTCAAGACACTGGACTGATCCCCGTCCCCGTCCCGGTACCGGGTACGGGGCTGTTCAGCGCCGAGACTTGGCGTTAGCATCATCGCAAAACGGCAGTTGTTCTGATATCTGGTTGGATGATGCAGGGCGCCGAAACGCTGGGAGTGGGTGTGCTGATCTTGACCGGGTTGTGTGTGGGCTGTGATGCCGGGTGGTCGGCATGATTGCTGAGGGGGTGTCTGTGTCCACCTGGGGGCTGCTGCTCCTCGTGTTGGCAATGGTCTTGGCTTTCCTCATGAGCCTGCGTACGCATCCCGACCCTCGGCGCGGCCCGCGCGCCAGCTTGGGCAATGCCCTGCTGTCGTCCGACCCCTTGCAGCGGGCACGCATCTGGCGTTTCCTTTTCGGGGCCAGCAACCATGCCTTCGGCCTGTTGGCCCTGAATTACGGGGCGCACCGCGGCGTGTTGGACGCCTTGGCCAGTCGTCAGTTGACGGCAGTGGCGGTGCTGGCCATCGGTGGGATCTACGTGGTGCTGCGCACGGGGTGGAATCGGCGTTTCGCCGATCCGGCGCTGATCGAGCCTCAGATGTGGGTGGGCATCGTCTTGCTGGGGTGGGGTTATCTGATCGGGGGGCCGGCTCGGCCCGTGGCCCTGATCCTGCTTTTCGTCATCCTGATGTTCGCCTTGCTCACCGTCACGTTCCGGCAGATGGCGCGCGCGAGTGCGCTGGCGGTGCTGGTGTTCGGTGTGGCTTCTCTGGGTGTGGTCGGTCGGGAGGGCGGGCAGCCGCTCGTGGTCGAATTGCAGGTGCTGTATTTCTGCGTCCTGCTGATCATTTTGAGTTGCGCCTGTGTGCTGGTGCGGCAACTCTCCCTCCTGCGTGAGCGGGCGGCACACGCCCGGCACGATCTGGCTGAGGCCATGGCCAAGCTCCATGGTCAGGTCATCCGTGATGAGTTGACCGGACTGTTCAACCGCCGGCACATGCACAAGCTTCTGCGCATTGAGCAAAACCGCGCCGACCGCTCAGGCTTTCCATGGTGCGTGGCCATGATCGACCTGGATCTGTTCAAGCGCGTCAACGACGAACACGGTCATGCTGTGGGGGATGAGGTGCTGCGCTCGACCGCCCAGGTGCTCAGTGGCGGGCTGCGCGGGGCCGATCAGGTGGCCCGCTGGGGTGGGGAGGAGTTCCTCGTCATGTTCCCGGATACCGACAGCGACGATGCCTGCCAGGTGTTGGAGCGCATCGGCCAGGCGCTCTCGCGCACCCAGGTGAGCCCGACCGTGCCGGATCTGCGCGTCACGTTCTCGGCCGGGGTGACGCGCCACTTGGCCGATGAGCCCTTGGCGCACACCATTGATCGGGCCGACCATGCCCTCTATCGCGCCAAGGCGTCAGGTCGCAACCGCACGGAGTGCTTGTCTGGGCCGGTCTGACGACCTGGATGACACCCTCGTGAGATAATCCATCGGGCTAACTGCGCTGTTTCAGCCTTGGCCCCATGAGCACCCCAGATACCCTTTTGAATACCTTCCGCGCCGATGTGCGCGCCATGCACGCCTACCACGTGCAGGATGCCGCCGGCTACATCAAGCTCGACGCGATGGAAAACCCCTTTACCCTGCCGCCTGCGCTGCAGGACGAGCTGGGCAAGCGTCTGGGGCAGGTGGCCTTGAACCGTTACCCCGGCACCCGTTTGCAGGACCTGCACGCCGCCTTGCGCCGTTACGCCCACGTTCCCGAGGGAGACGGTCTGGTGCTCGGCAATGGCTCCGATGAATTGATTTCGCTGCTGTCGGTGGCCTGCGCACAGCCGGGCGCCGTGGCCTTGGCACCGCTGCCTGGCTTCGTCATGTACGAGGCCTTTGCCAAGCAGAATGGCCTGCGTTTCGTCGGCGTGCCGCTGACGGCCGATTTCGAACTGGACACGCCCGCCATGCTGGCTGCGATCCGCGAACATCGCCCGGCCTTGACCTACATCGCCTACCCGAACAACCCCACGGCCAACCTGTGGGATGACGACGCGATCGAACAGATCGTGCAAGCAGTGGGCGCCAATGGCGTGGGTCTGGTGGTGATCGACGAGGCCTACCAGCCTTTCGCCAGCCGCAGCTACCTGGCGCGCCTGGCACAGCATCCGCATGTGCTGTTGATGCGCACGCTCTCCAAGTTTGGTCTGGCCGGCGTGCGCCTGGGCTACATGATGGGCCGCGCCGACCTCATCGAGCAGGTCGAGAAAGTGCGCCCGCCCTACAACATCAGCGTGCTCAACACCGAAGCCGCCCTGTTTGCGCTGGAACACGCTGACGAGTTCGCGCGGCAAGCCGAGGTCATCAAGGCCGAACGCGAGCGCCTGCTGGCCTTCCTGGCTACCGTGCCCGGCGCCCGTGCCTATCCCAGCCAGGCCAATATGATCCTGGTGCGCGTCAACGATGCGGCGGCCACCTTTGCGGCCCTCAAGTCCCGAGGGATTCTGATCAAGAATGTGGCGGGCCTGCACCAATTGCTGGCAAACTGCGTCCGATTGACCGTGGGTCTGCCATCTGAAAATGACGCTTTGATGGCGGCATTGGCCGAGATCCTGCGTGAACCCCTGACAAGTCTTTCTGCATGAACGCTCCTCAACAGGTGTCGGCCCCTGACTGCGCCGACCGCGTGGCCGAGGTCACCCGCCACACCGCCGAAACCCAGATCACCGTGCGCGTCAACCTCGACGGCACGGGTGCCGCCAAGCTGCACACCGGCATCGGGTTCTTCGACCACATGCTCGACCAGATTGCCCGTCATGGCCTGGTCGACCTGGACATCCACGCAGTGGGCGACCTGCACATTGACGGCCACCACACGGTGGAAGACGTGGGCATCACCCTGGGGCAAGCGTTTGCCAAGGCCGTGGGCGACAAGAAGGGCATCCGCCGTTATGGCCATGCCTACGTGCCACTCGACGAAGCCCTGTCGCGCGTCGTCATCGACTTCTCGGGTCGTCCCGGCCTGCACATCGACGTGCCTTTCACCTCCGGCAGCATCGGCGGGTTTGACACGCAGTTGACCTATGAGTTC
>MESA01000021.1:83836-83943 GCA_001770775.1 Burkholderiales bacterium RIFCSPHIGHO2_12_FULL_63_20 | reverse complement strand
CTTCGTCAACCATGCGGGCGTGACCCTGCACATCGACAACCTCAAGGGCACCAATGCCCACCACCAGTGCGAAACCGTCTTCAAGGCGTTTGCCCGTGCCATGCGCG
>MESA01000021.1:16563-83828 GCA_001770775.1 Burkholderiales bacterium RIFCSPHIGHO2_12_FULL_63_20 | reverse complement strand
TGTTGCTAACCTTTTGACTCTCATGAGCCAGACCTCGACAGTGGCCGTCATCGACTACGGCATGGGCAATCTGCGATCGGTGTCGCAGGCGGTGGAGCACGCCGCCAAGGACCTGAACCTGAACGTGGTGGTCACCAACGACCCTGCCGTGGTGCGCGCCGCCCAGCGCGTCGTGCTGCCAGGGCAAGGCGCCATGCGCGACTGCATGAGCGAGCTGCGTGGCTCCCATGGCGGCGATCTGCTGGGCGCCGTGCTGGAGGCCGCCGCGAACAAGCCCCTGATGGGCGTGTGCGTGGGCATGCAGATGCTCCTCGACCACTCCGAAGAGCAGGACACCCCCGGTCTGGGCCTGATCCCCGGCAAGGTGGTGCGTTTCCGCCTTGATGGCATGACCCAGCCCGACGGCAGCCGCTACAAGGTGCCGCAGATGGGCTGGAACACCGTGCACCAAAGCCGCCACGAAGGCGTCTGGGGCGGTCAGCCGCATCCGGTGTGGGCCGGTATTCCCGACAACAGCTATTTTTACTTCGTTCACAGCTACCATGCCGTCGTGAACGACCCTCGGCACAGCGCAGGCGAGACCGACTACGGTGTGCGCTTTACCTGCGCCATTGCCAGGGATAATATTTTTGCGACGCAGTTCCACCCTGAAAAGAGTGCGGAGCATGGCTTGGCCCTGTATCGCAATTTCCTGCTCTGGCAGCCCTGATGTCGGGCCCGGGCTTTTCAACGACTTCCTCACTGACGCACCACAGCCATCATGCTGCTGATCCCTGCGATTGACCTGAAAGACGGCAAGTGTGTTCGCCTCAAGCAAGGCGACATGAACGACTCCACCACCTTTGGCGAAGACCCGGCCGCGATGGCCCGGCGCTGGCTGGATGCCGGCGCGCGTCGCTTGCACCTGGTGGACCTCAATGGCGCTTTTGCCGGCCAGCCCGTCAATCAGGCTGCCATCAAGGCCATCCTCAAAGAGGTGGGCGAGGAGATCCCCGTGCAACTGGGCGGCGGCATCCGTGACCTCGACACCATCGAGCGCTACCTCGACGGCGGCCTGAGCTACGTCATCATCGGCACGGCTGCGGTCAAGAACCCCGGTTTCCTGCGCGATGCCTGCACTGCCTTCGGGGGGCACATCATCGTGGGCCTGGACGCCAAGGACGGCAAGGTCGCCACCGACGGCTGGAGCAAGCTCTCCGGTCACGAGGTCGTGGACCTGGCCAAGAAGTTCGAAGACTATGGTGTCGAAGGCGTCATCTACACCGACATCGGCCGTGACGGCATGCTGTCGGGTGTCAACATCGACGCCACGGTCAAGCTGGCCCAGGCGCTGAGCGTTCCCGTGATCGCCTCGGGTGGCCTGTCCAACCTGCAGGACATCGAGCGCCTGTGCGCCGTTGAGTCCGAAGGTGTCGCAGGCGTGATCTGCGGCCGCGCCATCTACACCGGCGACCTCGATTTCGCCGCCGGCCAAAAGCGCGCCGACGAACTCAACGGCGGCGTCTGACGTGCTGGCCAAACGCATCATCCCCTGCCTGGACGTGACGGGTGGACGCGTCGTCAAGGGCGTCAACTTTGTCGAACTGCGTGACGCCGGTGATCCGGTCGAGATCGCGGCGCGCTACAACGACCAGGGCGCCGACGAGCTGACCTTCCTGGACATCACCGCGACCAGCGATGGCCGCGATGTGATCTTGCACATCATCGAAGCCGTGGCCTCGCAGGTTTTCATCCCCTTGACGGTCGGTGGGGGTGTGCGCAGGGTTGAAGACGTGCGTCGCCTGCTCAACGCTGGGGCTGACAAGGTCAGCTTCAACTCGGCGGCGCTGGCCAATCCGCCGGTCATCCGCGAAGCCTCCGAGCGCTATGGCTCGCAGTGCATCGTGGTGGCCATCGATGCCAAGAAGCGCCATGGCGAAGACCTCGCGACCCGCGGGCCGGGCTGGGATGTCTACAGCCACGGGGGCCGCAAGAACGTGGGCCTTGATGCTGTGGCCTGGGCCAAGCAGATGGCCGAGCACGGTGCGGGTGAGATCTTGCTGACCAGCATGGACCGTGACGGCACCAAGTCGGGCTTCGATCTGGAGCTGACCCGGGCCGTGAGCGACGCGGTGAGCGTGCCAGTGATCGCCTCGGGCGGCGTGGGCAACCTCGACCACCTGGCCGATGGCGTGCAGCAGGGCGGGGCGGATGCCGTGCTGGCTGCCAGCATCTTCCACTACGGTGAGTACACCGTGGCGCAGGCCAAGGCCTTGATGGCCCAACGGGGCATCCCGGTGCGACTCTGATCGCTTGGCAGGGGCAGATGGCCCTGCCCACACCACTTGCAAAAAAAGGCCGCGTTCACAGCGGCCTTTTGTCATCTCGACGCAGCTCGTGCGCGGCACCTGACGCCCCACCTCACGCGGGGTTCTCGATTTCGATGAAGGTGTGCTGCACGCCCAATTGCTCGACCAGGTGCTGGCCCAGCGCCTGCACCCCATATCGCTCACTGGCGTGGTGACCGCAGGCCAGGAAGGCCACGCCGGTTTCACGCGCGTAGTGAGCCTGTGGCTCGGAAATTTCACCGGTGAGGAACACGTCAGCCCCTGCGGCGATCGCGCCTTCGAAGTAGCTTTGCGCCCCGCCACTGCACCAGGCCACGCGGCGCAGCGGGCGGCCATCCCCAGACAGGCCCACCGGCTCGCGGCCCATCACGGCGCGTATGCGGGCCTGCAGATCGTCGAAGCTCAGCCCTTCAGGCGCCGCCCCAATGAAGCCCAGGTCCTGCTCGCCAAAGCGTGCATCGGCTTGCAGCCCCAGTTGTTCTCCCCACTGGGCGTTGTTGCCCAGGCTGGCGTGGGCGTCCAGCGGCAGGTGGTAGGCCAGCAGGTTGATGTCGTGGGCCAGCAGGCGTGACAGACGCTGCTTCATCCAGCCCGTGACCCGCCCGTCCTGTCCCTTCCAGAACAGCCCATGGTGGACCAGGATGGCATCGGCCCCAGCTTCGATGGCCGCCTCAATCAGAGCCAGGCTGGCCGTGACCCCAGTCACCACGGTGCGAATCACCTGCTTGCCCTCCACCTGCAGACCGTTCGGCCCATAATCCCGAAAGCGTTCGGCCTCCAGCAACTGGTGTAGGTGTGAATGCAGGGTGTCTCTATCGATCACGGCGGGCCCTTTCTGGCTTGTGATGTACATGCGCAAAACCTGGTTGATTTTCTCGCAGACGGTGACCGTTGCCGTCGGTGTGCTCTTTGTGGTGGCGACTTTCCGTCCGCAGTGGCTCTCGGGCTGGACGTCCCGACAGGGATTACCCGTTCCCACCGTGCTCGTGGCCCCGTCACCGGCGGGCAGTGCCGCCAGTGCTGAGCGCCAGGCGCAGACCAGTTTCCGGGATGCCGCCCGCAAGGCCGCCCCCACGGTGGTCAGCGTGAGTGCCAGCAATACAGCAGCGCGCCAGAGTCGCCGCAGCGACCCTTGGTTCCGTTACTTCTTCGGTGACCAGGAGTCACAACCCCAGTCCGGTGTGGGCTCAGGGGTGATTGTCTCGCCTGAAGGCTACGTGCTCACGAACAACCATGTGGTCGACCGCATGGACGACATCCAGATCATGCTCAGCGATGGCCGCAAAGCCTCGGCGGAGGTCATCGGGACGGACCCTGACACCGATCTGGCGGTGCTCAAGGTCGAGCTCGATCGCCTGCCGGCCATCACCTTCGGCAGTTCGGAAACCTTGCAGGTGGGCGACGCCGTGCTGGCCATCGGGAACCCCTTCGGTGTGGGCCAGACCGTCACCTCGGGCATCGTCAGTGCCTTGGGCCGCAATCAACTGGGCATCAACACCTTCGAGAACTTCATCCAGACCGACGCGGCCATCAATCCCGGCAATTCGGGCGGCGCCCTGGTGGACATCGACGGCAATCTGGTGGGCATCAACAGCGCCATCTACTCCCGCTCGGGTGGCAGCATGGGCATCGGTTTCGCGATTCCCGTGTCCACTGCCCGGCAGGTGATGGAGAGCCTGATCCGTGACGGTCAGGTCACCCGTGGCTGGATCGGGGTCGAGCCGCGCGACCTGACACCCGAGATCGCCGAAACCTTCAATCTGCCTCTCAAAGAGGGCGTGCTCATCACCGGCGTGCTCCACAACGGGCCTGCGGCCCTGGGGGGCGTGCGTCCTGGGGATGTGGTGGTGGAGGTTGCCTCCCAGAAGGTCGCCAACACGGCCCAGTTGCTCAATGCCGTGGCTGCGCTCAAGCCGGGTGAAGCGGCCCAGTTGCGCCTGCTGCGCGGCGGTCAGAGCCTGACCGCCATGGTCACGGTGGCCAAGCGCCCGAAGATGGCCCTGCCGGCACAGGCCCAGCAGGACGACAGCGAAGAGTGACGCCCCAGCCCGCGAACGCGGGCTTTTTCAACCTGTGCAAAGTGGCGGGGCTGCTGCTGTTGGCATTCTTGACACCCTTTGAAGGACGTGTAACGGACGCCAGGGAAAAGTTGTTGTGTTTCAGGTACTTGGTGCGCTGAGGTGGTGGCGGCATGATTTGTGCTGTTTGCTGGAAGCGGGGTGCAGTTTCTGGCCCGTCAACAAGGTGCATCACCTGTGGATGCGTGTTCATCATCTTTGAGATGGGGTTCAATATGAAACACTTGACGACAACCGTTTTCGCCGCGGCGGCACTGCTGATGGGGGCCCATGCCCACGCCGCGATGGTCGAAACCTGGAGCGTGGACATTGAGGGGCTGTGGACGGCGCAGGGGCCTGCGGGCGTCACACGGGATCTCGGTGACACCCGACTGCGCTGGGGCACCTCCACCGGGTTTGGTCAGAGCTCTCTGGTCATCACGAACCCCGTGCCTGGGCTCAGTGTGGACACCTATGTCGGGGCTGGTGTGCCTCCGGCGGCCAACACGGTCCAGACGCTGACCCTGACACACGCCAACAACCCGATCACCGGAACATCACTGCAGAATGCGACGCTGACGGTGTCTCTCGCGTTGACGCCCACCGTTCCCGTTGCCCCAGGCTTTCCGCTGCCCAGCATCAATTACGCGATCCAGTTTTTGGAAACGTCCAACGATGGCAGCTGTGAAGTGGTGGGTAGCCCGACACCTTGCAATGACATCTTCGTGCTCACCAGCGGTTTGCTCAACGAGTCGTTCAACTACGACGGGTTTGAGTATTTTGTGAATGCCTTTCCCATCGGTGGCACCGGGGTGCTGCAGACGCTGGATGCCGGTGTGTGTGCGGCAGCCGGCGCGGCGCCCAACTGCCTGGGCTTCACGACGGTGGAGAGACTGAGCAACGATCTGATCTTTGGTCTGGCCATCTCCACCGAGCCTCTGTCTGTGCCCGAACCTGCTGGACTCGCTTTGGTGGGTTTGGCGCTGGCTGGTGCGGGCGTGGCGCGTCGTCGTCAGACACGTCAAGATTGACCGCATCAGGGAGGCGCGGGGGACAACCCTCGTGAATGCAAAAGGCCCGCCGATGTGCGGGCCTTTTGCATGGCGTTGGCTAACGCGCAGTGAAGATTCAGGTGGTCGCAGCGTCGTCGCTGTCAGGCGCCTTGGTGTGCTTGGCGAACAACTGCGCGGCCCAGATGCCCACCTCGTACAACAGGCACATCGGGATGGCCAGGGCCAGTTGTGAGACCACGTCCGGCGGAGTCACCACGGCGGCGATCACGAAAGCGATCACGATGAAGTAGCTGCGGAAATCCTTGAGCTTCTGTACCGACACCATGCCCATGCGGACCAGGATCACCAGCACCACCGGCACCTCGAACGCCGCACCAAAGGCCAGAAACATGTTGAGCACAAAGCTCAAATAGGCCTCGATGTCGGGCGCGGCTGTGATGCTCTTGGGCGCAAAGCTCTGGATGAAGGTGAAGACCTTGCCAAACACGAAGTAATAGCAGAACGCGACGCCGGCAAAAAAGAGCAGGGTGCTGGAGACGATCAGCGGCATCACCAGCTTTTTCTCGTGGGAATACAAGCCCGGCGCCACAAATGCCCAGATCTGGTACAGGACCACCGGCAAGGCCAGCATGAAAGCTGCCAGCATGGTCACCTTCACCGGCACCATGAAGGGGGAGATCGGGTTGGTGGCGATCAGGGTCGCACCTTTGGGCAAGTGCTCGACCAGAGGCATCGCCAGAAAGTCATACAGGCCTGATGGCGAAGGGTAGATGGCCAGCACCGCAAACGCCACCGCAATGGCGATCACGGCACGGATCAACCGATCGCGCAGCTCGACCAGGTGCGACACAAAGGGCTGTTCGGAGCCATCCAGCTCGTCTGGATTCGGTTTGGGATCGCTCACAGGAGGTGTGTGTCAGGGTTGACGTGGCTTCGAGGCCACAGGGGGGCGAAAGCGGGCCACACGGGCTGCGCCGGACTGCGCATGGCGCCGGATGCCGTGCTGTTGCTTGTACCAAAGCGGCATGGCCCCTCGTTTGATGCGCCAGTTCTTGCGCACCGGCTTGGCGCTGCCATAGAAGGGCTGATCATCGTAGAAGCTGGCCGCAGTGATCTGGTCTTGCCCGCTCAGCCCCTCGCCCGCTTCTTGCAAACTGGACGAAACGCTCTGTCCGATGTCACGGGCGGCTTCCTCCAGGCCTTCCTTTGCCTTCTTGAGCTCTTCCAGCTCAATCGAGCGGTTGACCTCGCTCTTGACATCAGAGAGGTAGCGCTGCGCCTTGCCCAGCAGCAAGCCCACGGTGCGGGCCACTTTGGGCAATTTTTCAGGGCCGATGACGATCAGCGCAACCGCCCCGATCAGGGCCAGTTTGTCGATACCAAAATCAAGCATGGATCAGGCCGCTCCCGGCAGTCTGCAGGGTGCGCCCATCAGGACTTGGTCTTGGTTTCAACGTCGACGGTGTTGGCGTCGTCGCGAGTGGCATTGGTGACCTTCTGCGGATCGACCGGCTCGCCGGTCGTGCCGTCACGCATGCCGTCCTTGAAGCCCTTGACGGCCGACCCGAGGTCGCCACCAATGTTCTTGAGCTTCTTGGTGCCGAACACCAGGACGACGATGGCCAGCACGATCAACCAGTGCCAGATGCTGAAAGAACCCATGATGTACTCCGATAAAGGGTTGTGACCCAAAAAATGAAAACGAAACTCAGACGCCTTGCGACCCTGAGGCCGACTTGCTGCGTGCAGCGAACTCTTCCAGCCCCGACAGACCTTCACGACGCGCCAGCTCGCCGACCACCTCCCGCGGGCTCAATCCCAAGTGGGCCATCGCCACCATCGAATGAAACCACAGATCTGCGAACTCTCCCACCAGGGCCTTGCGATGGCCCTCACTGGGGTCGGCCGCCATGTCCTTGCCCGCCATCACCGCTTCCGTGGCTTCTTCGCCAACCTTCTTGAGCACGGTGTCGGTGCCTTTGTGGAACAGTCGGGCCACATAGCTTGTGTCAGGGTCACCACCTTTGCGTGACTCGATGACGCTGGCCAGGCGGCTCAACACGTCCAGGGTGTCCAGGGAATCGCTCATTTGTAGATGTGCTCGGGGTCTTTGAGAACCGGGTCTGCAGCAACCCACTCGCCATTCTCATATTTTTGGAAGAAACAACTGTGACGGCCCGTGTGACAGGCGATGCCCGGTTTGTGACCGAGTTGGGTAACGCGCAACAGCACCACATCGTTGTCACAATCCAGGCGTATGGCGTGCACTTTCTGGATGTGACCGGACTCCTCGCCCTTGTGCCACAGGCGCTTGCGCGAACGGCTCCAGTACACCGCCTCACCCTTTTGCGCCGTCAATGCCAGCGCCTCCCGGTTCATCCAGGCAAACATCAGCACATCACCGGTGCTGTCCTCCTGGGCAATGACCGGTACCAGACCGTTGTCATCCCAGTGAATCTCATCAAGCCAAGTCATGGTGGGAGTGTAGCAATCGGCAAGCCAACTCAGCCTTGCCCCTATAGCTGAGGTCACAATATGTTCATGTCAAGACCGCATGAAGGAAATTTCTGGTGACCCCTACTCAGCACGCTCCTGTGGACCTTCTGGCCGTCACCATGGGCGACGCCTGTGGCATTGGGCCGGAGATCATCGCCCAGTGGTGGCCCGGTGGGCGCGAGGCGTTGGTGGTTGGGTGCCCCAAGGTCATGGCGCGCGCTGTGGGCTGGATGCCCGCCGAGCGCCGCCCGCGTGTGCGGACGCTCACTCGGTTGAGCGAGATCTCGACGTTGGCGGCCGACGAGATGGGTGTCTGGGCGCCCCCGGGCCTGCCCGAGGATCTGCTGGACGCCCCTTTGGGGCAGGTCGATGTGCGAGCGGGCAGGGCGGCTGCCGCATGCATCCGCGAGGCCGTGCGCTTGGCGCAGGCCGGTGAGGTGGCCGGCATCGTCACGGCCCCCCTCCACAAGGAGGCATTGGCGTTGGCTGGCGAGCCTTACCCCGGGCACACCGAACTGCTGCAGGCCGAAGGCAGCCCACCCGGACAACCGCCAGCGCCCGTGCGCATGATGCTGGCCAACGACCAGCTCAAGACGGTGCTGGTGACCATCCATGTGTCGCTGCGCCAGGCCATCGAGCAGGTGACGTTCGACAGCGTGCTCGAGACCTTGCGCATCACCCACCGCAGTGCCGCGCTGTGGGGGCAAAGCCAGCCGCGCATCGCGGTGGCCGGCCTCAACCCGCACGCCGGGGAGGGGGGGCTGTTCGGCGATGAAGAACTCTGCATCATCGGCCCGGCCATCGAGGCGGCGCGATCTGAAGGCATCAACGCGATCGGTCCGATCGCACCCGATACGGTCTTCATGCGCGCCCGCCATGCGCCCCCCGAGCACCCAGGTGAATTCGATGTGGTGGTGGCGATGTACCACGACCAGGGGCTGATCCCCGTCAAGTACCTGGGGCTGGACCAAGGGGTCAATGTGACGCTGGGCTTGCCGTTCGTGCGCACCAGTCCGGACCACGGCACCGCTTTTGATCTGGCGGGTACGGGGTGCGCAGACCCTGCGAGCCTGACGGCCGCCGCACAGATGGCCCGGGCGCTGGTGTCTGGGCGTCTCTGACTGATTCGCGTTGACGTGTGTCAGGGCTGCGAGCCGGCGCTCAAGGCAGCCAGCTGCTTGCGGGCCCGAACGGTGGCGCGTTCAATCAATTCGGCCTGCTCGAACGCCTTGAAGCGACCGGTTTCGCACATTCTGGCCAGAGTCCGGCCCGTCAGCGAAATGGTCTGCTTGTGCAGCTGGCCGGCATTGAAGATGAAGAAAGACCGGCCCTCGCTGATCCAGGTCAGGCGCACCTTCTGCCACTTGCCCTGCATGACCATGTGATAGGGCGTGCCCTTTTGGATGTGATGCACCAGTTGCAGTCCGGCCGCCGGCGGAGGCGGGGTGTCAAGATTGATGTCAAGCTCACCCAGTGTGGGGTCGGCTTCGACCTCAGGGCCAGCCAGATCGAGATTGATGTCCAGGCTGCCACCGTCCAGCGCGGCTTCCGGGATGAAGCCGGACTGTTTGATCTCTTCAGCGCTGAACGCCGACGTGCTCATCAGGCTGTGGTCCGACTGGAGGCTGTCCAGCGGCGTGGGCATCGAGTCGCTGGCGGTTTCCTCCCGCGTCGGGATGGCGATGCTCTCCACCTGTTTGAGACGCTGCTCCAGCAGCCGTTGCGTCAGGTCGTGCGTGGGGGCGGCTTTCAGGCAGGCCGCATGGGCGGGCAGCAGCTCGGCAAAAAATGCCTGCTTGGCCGCCTCCGGGTGCTGGATCAGGGCCAAGCCTTCATTGACGTCCTTCATCAAGGAAGGCAGTTTGAGCAGGAAAGCCTGACGCAGCTTGGGGTGCCCCTTGGGTTGAACGCTCAGGGCCAGCTCGCGGCCGGCGGCCTTCATCCGTTGAGCCAAGGGAGAGTCGGCCCCGTTGCGGGTGGCCGCAGTCACCTGCACCCGACTCCAGACGTTCGCCAGGAACTCTCGCAAGAACTCGGGCAACTCCACATCAAGCAACTCGCGCTGCAAGATCTGCATGTAGCGCTGCTGCACGCGCAGATCGGCTTCCTTGGAACTGAGCAAGGCGGCGATGTCGGCGCTGTCGGCGGCGTCCTGCGCCGTCTCGGCTTCGATGAAGGCTTCGAGCTCACGCAGCTTGGTCTCGTAGAGATCCATGCGATCGAAGTCGCCGTCAACGATGTCATTGACCAGACTGGTGATGCGCGCCAGGCAATCGGCGCCCGGCCCCTGGCTGTAGTCGTCAAAGGCGGCCGACAGCGAGGCCACGCGGTTCACGAAGCGCCGCACGGGGTGCTTGCGTGAATTGAAGAAGTTCATGTCGCCCAGGGCCACGCGCAGCACGGGCATCTGGAGGCGGGCGATCTGACGCGCCATCTCGGGCGCGACTTTCGGGTCGGACAGCACCTGGTCGAACAAGGCGGCCACGATGTCGATGACCATCTTGTCGAGCGCAGCCCCACCACTGGCTCGCACCAGCTCCTCACGGTTGGCGCGGATCTGGTTGACGGCCATCAGCGGGCCGGCAAACCCGGGCGCATGAAGGCCGACATCTTGACGGGCGCCATCCGACCCCAGGCCGGCCGCCGCCATGGCCTCCTTGCCGATTTCGCCCGCTTGCCGGCTGATCTGCCTGAGCAGGTTCTGAAAATCGACACTCAGCGGGGCGCCGGAGGACATCCCACCGCCACCGCTGCCGCCCCCGGTGTCGCCTTCACCGCCTGCATAGCTGGCGTCCGGCATGGTGACGCCGAACATCTCGCCCAGGGCTTGCGCGGCCCGCGCATGCAGGGCAGAGGGGCGCGTGGTGGTTGGATCTGCGGCAAGCGGTGCAGGCTCGGTGCGCCGAGCATCGGCTCCCAAGGACCCCAAAGGCATGGCGCCAGAGTTGCGCGCCTTCTGCACGGCCATGCCCTGCGCCTGCAGGCCCGCGCCGCGCATGTCGTTGGCGACCTGTTCGTAGCAAACGGCCAGCGCCGGGCCCAGGACGGGCGCCAGCTGTGTGCCGATGGCCTGGGCGGCATCCTCAGGGATGCCGACCTGAATCAGACTGTCGAGCAAGGCCTTGGCGACCAGCTTGGGGCGCAAAGGGTTGCGCTCCGGGTTGGCATCGTCCAGCAGGCCCGCGATGTAGCCGCCCACGGCTTCCAACGGGCGCTCGCATGCGTGCATGACCGTCAGCGCGAGCCGGTCTGCCTGGACATCGCGTTCGACCTGCGCGTTGTCCACCAGAGACAAGGAGGCCCAGTCCGTGTTGGCCAGGCTATTGGGGCTGGTGTCCGGGTTGCTTTGCAGGCATCCGTCCACCAGCGCGTTGAGCTCACGCTCGAAACACTGCTTGAGGCGGTTGCCCTTGAGTCGCAACTCACGGTCGGCCGTCATGAGCAGTTGTC
Organism: Burkholderiales bacterium RIFCSPHIGHO2_12_FULL_63_20; assembly: GCA_001770775.1. Taxonomy (GTDB): domain Bacteria; phylum Pseudomonadota; class Gammaproteobacteria; order Burkholderiales; family Burkholderiaceae_C; genus Aquabacterium. The sequence goes on along the minus strand of MESA01000021.1, from coordinate 72,485 downwards.
TTTGCAGATTGCTGGTGCAGGCCGCAGCCTGGGTGCCCAGTTGCACCACGGCCTGATCCAGCACGCCCGAGACGACGCCTCGGATGCGTCCGAGAGCGGGTTGCAGCACGGCGTCAAGGCGTGGGTCGGTCACGAAGCAATCCAATCAGAAGTCATGCGGTCCATCTGTCCAGAGTCAGATGCCCGATTCTGTCCCGAAACAGAGGGCGACCTGCACGCGGCAAGGCACCGTGACCGTGCAGATCTGCATGAGTCGCTTACTTTTTCAAACTGTCACGAATTTCACGAAGCAAAACAACATCTTCGGGCGTGGCGGCGGGGGCGGCTGCTGGGGCTTCCTTCTTCAGTCGGTTGATCTGCTTGATCATCAGGAAAATGATGAAGGCCAGGATCACGAAGTTGAGCGCGACGGTCAGGAAGTTGCCGTAAGCGAACACGGCCCCGATCTTTTTGGCTTCGAGCAGGGGCAGGGTGGGGTCCTGTCCCGCCAGCGCGATGTAGTAATTGCTGAAATCCAGCCCACCGACGACCTTGCCGACCAGCGGCATGATGAGGTCATTGACGATGGAGTCGACGATCTTGCCAAACGCTGCGCCGATGATGACGCCAACGGCCAGATCCATCACATTGCCCTTGACGGCAAACTCTTTGAACTCAGTGAAAAAACCCATGTGTGGCTCCTGTCTTGTGTGGAAGGACGGCGGTGTGCTGCCGCGATGTGGTGAATTGTCGTCAACGAAGCGGGAGAGGCCCGGAAATCGACGACACCGCGCCAGTGTCACCTGGGGATGTTGCAAAAATGTAGCAGGATCGGGCGGGCAACGCTTGAGCAAGCTGCTGAGAATCGACCGGGATGCGCCTTTGACCTCCGTTAGAATATGCGGTTGACCCCATATCTCTGTCATCGTCCTATCAGTCCCTAAGGATACCCATGAGCAATCAGCCAGTGGACCAAAGCCGTCGGACCTGGGTGACCATGGCCTGCGCCGCCGGTGGCGTGGGCGGCGTGGCCACCGCCATCCCCTTCGTTTCGACCTTCCAACCCTCCGAGCGCGCGAAAGCCGCCGGTGCTGCCGTTGAGGCGGACATCAGCGCCCTCAAGCCGGGCGAGATGATGACGGTTGAATGGCGCGGCAAGCCCGTGTGGATCCTCAAGCGCACGCCCGAGCAGGTCGCTGCGCTCAAGAGCATCGATCCGCAACTGGCCGACCCCGATTCCGAGCGCAAGCCTGCCGAGCTGACGCCCGAGTACTGCCGCAACACCCAACGCTCCATCAAGGAAGACGTGCTGGTGGCGGTCGGCATCTGTACCCACCTGGGTTGCTCGCCGTCGTCCAAGTTCCAGACGGGCCCACAGGCTTCTCTGCCGGACGACTGGAAGGGCGGTTTCCTGTGCCCCTGCCACGGTTCGACCTTCGACCTGGCAGGTCGCGTGTTCAAAAACAAGCCGGCTCCGGACAATCTGGAGATTCCGCCCCATATGTACCTGTCTGACACCAAGCTGCTGATTGGTGAAGACAAGAAGGCCTGACAGGAGACACGCACATGGCTGAAATGAAGCAGGCGCCCGCGGGTGCCTCGAACGGCGAGAAGTTCATGACTTGGGTGGATAACCGGTTTCCGGCCACCAAGCTCTGGAACGAGCACGTCGGCGAATACTACGCACCGAAGAATTTCAACTTCTGGTATTTCTTCGGCTCGCTGGCCCTGCTGGTGCTGGTGATCCAGATCGTGACCGGGATCTTCCTGGTCATGAACTACAAGCCGGACGCCAACTTGGCCTTCGCCTCGGTCGAGTACATCATGCGTGATGTGCCCTGGGGCTGGCTGATCCGTTACATGCACTCCACCGGTGCCTCGGCGTTCTTCGTCGTGGTGTACCTGCACATGTACCGTGGTCTGCTCTACGGCTCCTACCGCACGCCGCGAGAGCTGGTCTGGATCTTCGGTTGCCTGATCTTCCTGGCACTGATGGCCGAAGCCTTCATGGGCTACCTGCTGCCTTGGGGCCAGATGTCCTTCTGGGGCGCTCAGGTGATCATCAACTTGTTCGCCGCCGTGCCTTTCATCGGTCCGGACCTGGCCATCCTGATCCGTGGTGACTTCGTGGTCGGTGACGCTACGCTGAACCGCTTCTTCTCGCTGCACGTGATCGCCGTGCCCCTGGTACTGCTGGGCTTGGTGGTGGCGCACATCATTGCGCTGCACGAAGTGGGTTCGAATAACCCGGACGGCGTCGAGATCAAGCAAGGCCCGAAGGACGCCAACGGCAAGCCGCTCGATGGCATTCCCTTCCACCCTTACTACTCGGTGCACGACCTGTTGGGCGTGGTGGGCTTCCTGATCGTTTTCTCGGCCGTGATCTTCTTCGCGCCTGAGATGGGCGGTTACTTCCTGGAGCGCCCGAACTTCATCCCGGCGGACCCCTTCCAGACTCCGTTGCACATTGCGCCGGTCTGGTACTTCACCCCGTTCTACTCGATGCTGCGCGCCACGACCGACCTGATGGTCAACGTGCTGGCCGTCATCATCGCCCTGGGCGCCGTGCTGAACCTCATCAAGGGTCAGGGCAAGTCCAAAGTGGTGGGCTTGGTCATTGCCGCGGTGGTGATCGCGCTGCTGAAGACCTTCGAAGCCAAGTTCTGGGGCGTGGCCGTGATGGGTGGCGCCGTGGTGATCCTGGTGGGCCTGCCCTGGTTGGACAAGAGCCCGGTCAAGTCGATCCGCTACCGTCCGAGCTGGCACAAGCTGGTTTATGGCGTGTTCGTGGTCAACTTCGTCATCCTGGGTTATCTGGGCGTGCAACCGCCTTCGCCCACGGGTGAAATGGTGGCGCAAGTCGGTACCTTGATCTACTTCGGCTTCTTCGTGCTGATGCCTTGGTGGAGCCAGTTGGGCACCTTCAAGCCCGTGCCCGACCGCGTGACCTTCAAGCCCCACTGATCGCTGCAGGAAACACAGACATGAAAAAAATTCTTGCCTCATTGTTGGCCGCCTTCGCCCTGGTGACGGGTGCGCAGGCTGCCGGTGGCGCCCTGGTGCTGGACAAGTTCCCCAAGGAGCGCGTCTCTGACCTGGCTGCGCTGCAGAACGGTGCCAAGCTGTTCGTCAATTACTGCCTGAACTGTCACTCTGCCGCCTTCATGCGTTTCAATCGCCTGAAGGACATTGGTCTGACCGAGCAGCAGATCAAGGACAACCTGCTTTTCCCCACCGACAAGGTAGGTGAAGTGATGAAGGTGTCTCTGGATGCGAAGGATGCCAAGGCGTGGTTCGGTGCGTTGCCGCCCGATCTGACCTTGGTGGCCCGTTCGCGTGCCAGTGGCTCCGGCTCGGGTGCCGACTACCTGTACACCTACCTGCGCACCTTCTACCGTGACGACACCCGTCCGACCGGCTGGAACAACCTGACCTTCCCGAACGTGGGCATGCCCCACGCGCTGTGGGAACTGCAAGGTCAGCGTGCCGCCAAGTTCGTGGAAGTGGCCGACCCACACGACGCGACCAAGAAGACGCACCAGTTCGAAGGTTTCGAGCAATTGACCCCGGGCACCCTGTCGCCGCAAGAGTACGACAGTGCGATCGCCGACTTGGTTGCCTATCTGCAGTGGATGGGTGAGCCGGTCCAGCAACAGCGCACCCGTATCGGTGTGGGCGTCCTGATTTTCCTGGCGATCTTCTTCGTGATTGCCTGGCGTCTGAATGCCGCGTTCTGGAAAGACGTGAAGTGATCCTGATGCATTCGCTGAGAGATCAGTGAGTGCTTTGGTGGCGCAGTGGCCTGCTCTCAGCGGCCACTGCGCTTCGTTGTTTTGAGATATTTAGGAGACCCACCCCCATGATGGTGCTTTATTCCGGGACGACCTGCCCTTACTCGCATCGTTGCCGTTTTGTGCTGTTCGAAAAGGGCATGGATTTTGAGATCCGTGACGTGGACGTCTTTGCCAAGCCCGAAGACATCGCCCTGATGAACCCGTACAACGAGGTGCCCATCCTCGTCGAGCGTGATCTGATTTTGTATGAATCGCACATCATCAACGAGTACATCGACGAGCGCTTCCCGCATCCCCAGTTGATGCCCGGCGACCCGGTCGCCCGCGCCCGCGTGCGCCTGTTCCTGCTCAACTTCGAGAAGGAGCTGTTCTCGCATGTGAACCTGCTCGAAGGCCGTGGCGGCGTGAAGGGGACCGACAAGCAGTTGGAGAAGGCCCGTTCGCAGATCCGCGACCGCCTGACGCAGTTGGCGCCGATCTTCCTCAAGAACAAGTACATGCTGGGCGACGATTTCTCGATGCTCGACGTGGCCATCGCGCCGCTGCTGTGGCGCCTGGATTACTACGGCATCGAGCTGTCGAAAAATGCCCTGCCGCTGTTGAAGTATGCTGAACGCATCTTCTCCCGTCCGGCCTACATCGAAGCGCTGACGCCGTCTGAAAAGGTGATGCGCAAGTGATCGTGCTGCGTGATCGACAACCGACCCCATGAGCATGTCCACAGAACCAGAAGCACAAGGGACGTCTACCCGTCCTTACCTGATCCGCGCCTTGCATGACTGGTGCACCGACAACGGGTTCACGCCCTACGTGGCGGTGTACGTCGACCGTTCGGTACAGGTGCCACAGGAGTACGTCAAGAACAACGAGATTGTTCTGAACGTGAGCTTTGAGGCGACCAGCCAGTTGGTGCTGGGCAACGAGTTCGTGGAGTTCAAGGCTCGCTTCGGTGGCCGGGTGCGCGACATCGTCGTGCCGGTCGATCATGTGGTGGCGATTTACGCGCGTGAAAACGGGCAAGGCATGGCCTTCCCGGTGCCGACCTCTTTGGGTGGCGAGGGGGTGGATGCACCGACTTCGGCGACCGAAGATGAGCCGGCTGCCGCAGCGGCTGAGTCCGGCGTCGCGGACAAGGCCCCGTCAGAGGAGCGTTCGGTGGGGTTGCACCTCGCGCGTGCCCCCAAGCCAGCCAAGGAAAAAACCGTCTTGAAGTCGGTGGAGTCTGAGTCTCGACCTGCATCCGCAGGGGGCAGCAGCGATGACAGCCCTGAGCCCCCCCCATCCGGTGGCGGCCGCCCGACACTGCGCAGAATCAAGTGAAGAAGCTGTGTAGAATGTGAGGCAGTGCCGGCTTAGCTCAGTTGGTAGAGCAACCGCCTTGTAAGCGGTAGGTCGTCAGTTCGAATCCGACAGCCGGCACCACCCGTATCGACAAGAAAGCCGCTAGGCCATGCGCCTCGCGGCTTTTTTGCGTCTGCAGCTCCTCCTTTAGGGTGCATTCCGGCAGACCCTGAGCTTGATGCCGGGGTGCCCCTGTTAAAGTCATCCGATACGCCTTCCGTTAACGTATCAAGCAGACACATCATGGGCAGCAAGACCGAACGGTTCTACAAGATCGAGTTGATGATCCGCCATCGCGGCCAGGTGAGCTTCGAGGAGATGCTTGCGGAGTTGGAGGTGTCACGTGCCACGCTCAAGCGCGACCTGCAGTTTCTGCGTGACCGCATGGGCGCGCCCATCGTGTACGACCGTGCGGCGAATGCTTACCGGTTTGGAGATGACGTCCACACAGGTGACAAGCATGAGTTGCCGGGGCTGTGGTTCGACCAGAAGGAGCTGTATGCGCTGTTGATGGCGCACCATCTGCTGTCCGATCTGGACCCGGATGGCACGCTGAGTCGCCACATGGGGCCTTTGTTGGACCGCGTGCACCAGTTGCTTGGCAGCACGGAGGTGGATGCGGCCGAGTTGATGCGCCGCGTGCGCATCGTGGGCTCGGCGCGGCGTGCCGTGGCCAGTCAGCGTTTTGAGGCGATTTGCGCGGCGCTGTTGCAGCGTCGTCGTGTGCAATTGCATTACTTCACCCGCTCGCGCAAGGCGCGCTCTGTGCGCGAGGTGTCACCGCAGCGTTTGATCCATTACCGCAACACGTGGTACTTGGACGCCTGGTGCCATGAAAGCGAGGCGCTGCGCCGCTTTGCGCTGGATGCCGTCGAGGACGCGCAGCCCTTGGAGCGCAAGGCGCGCAATCTCTCTCTCAAGCGCATGGAAGAGGAGATGGATGGGGGCTACGGCATCTTTGCCGGCAGCAAGGTGCAGTGGGCACAGTTGCGCTTCACCGAGAACGCGGCCCCGTGGGTGTCTCAGGAGTCCTGGCATCCCTTGCAAGAGACTGAGGTGGATGCCACGGGAGCCTTGATGATGAAGCTGCCCTATGTTGAGCCCACTGAGTTGATCATGGACATTCTGCGTTGGGGCCCCGATGTTGAGGTGTTGCGGCCTGCGGCCCTGAAGCAGGCGGTGTCGATGCGCCTGGCGCAGGCTTGTGCGCTGTACAAATGAGCGTGACACGGCGGCTGGCGTCTTGGCGTGAGAGAAGACATGTTGTTGCCTCGCTAAAGTGTAAAAATATGTAGCGCGCTGGCAGGCGGGGTGACGAGGCGCGCACGCAGGGGTCGCCCCAAAAGTACAAAAAATGAATCGACGTACATGGCTGACGAGGAGCGGTGGCGTGCTGTGGGGGGCGCCGGTGTGGCCCTGGGCTCTGAGCGGGTGTGCCGCGCCGCGTGACCCGGTACAGGTGGCGCTCAATGCGTGGGTGGGCTATGCCTTGCTTCATCTGGCCGCTGAGCTGGGTTACCTCCGTGAGCGTGAGGTGCGGCTGCAGGAGTTTCCGTCCAACACGGCCAGCATGATGGCGCTGGTCAATGGCCAAGTGCCTGCCGCGGCTTTGACCCTCGATGAGTTGCTGTTGGTGCGCGAGGGCGGGGTGGACGCACGTGCCATCCTGGTGTTTGACGAGTCACACGGCGCCGATGTGGTGCTGGCCCATCCTTCCGTGATCCGGCTCAGCCAGTTGCGGGGGCGGCGCATCGGCGTGGAGTCCACCGCTCTGGGGGCGGTGGTGTTGGCCAAGTTGCTGGAGGCGGCGGGGCTGAGCGCGGCCGATGTGGTCAAGGTGCCGTTGACGGCGGATCAGCATGTCGCGGCGTATGCACGCCGCGAGGTGGATGTGGTCATCACGTTCGAGCCCATCGCGTCTCGACTGCGGACGCAGGGCGCGCAGGTGCTGCTTGACAGCACCCGCCTGCCCGGCTTGATCCTGGACGTGCTGGCGGTGCGCGCAGACGCTTTGCCTGGGCAGCCCGACGCATGGCACCATCTGCTGCAAGGCTACTTTCGTGCCTTTGGCCACAGGCAGGCGCAGCCTGAGGTCGCCGCGCGGCTGATGGCGCCACACCAGCAGGTTTCGGCCGAAGAGGTGACACAGGCTTTTCGAGGCATCACCCTGTCCGATCTGGCGAAGAACCATGCGTGGCTGGGTGGCACGCAGCCGCGCTTGCTGCAATCGGCCCAGATGGTGGGGCGAGTCATGCACGAGACACGTTTGCTGGATCGGGCGCCCGATCTGACGTCCTTGTGTGAGCCGGCCTATCTGCCGGAGGTGGCATGAGAGAGCGATCTCTGCGCGTGTTCTTGCCGCTGGTCTTGCTGTTGACCATGTTGGTGGTCGGGGCGACTTCCCTGGCTTATGCCCTGCATCAGAGGCAGCGGGACTTGACCGAGTCGGCGCGTCTGGACTTGTTGCGCGACGTGGCGCAACTTGTGCGCCTGTCTGACGAGATGTCATCTGGAACCTCGAACTTGTTGTCAGAGCAGGTAGCTCAAGTGGCGAGCCGCCCGCAGGTACAGGCGGTGTTGCTGGTGACCGAGGCCGGTGAGGTGATGAATGCCAACCGCGCTGCCTGGCGCGGACGGTCGGTGCGCGAGGTCTGGCCGACGCTGGATCTGAGTCGTTTGCGCGGGGCTGCTCGGGGGCGTTTGCCGGATTGGCAGATGCACGACGACGGCCTGCGCATGGATGCGATGCAGTCCTTTGCTTTGCCCAGTCGGGACGACGAGGTGCGCAGCCTGCGTCGCGCAGTGGTGTACGTGGCCTATGACCTGAGCACGCTGCGGGCGCAGGCGCAGCATGCCGAGGTGATGGGTCGTGTGCCGGACATGCTGGGTTGGCTGGCGATGATGGGATTGATGGCCTGGTTGCTGGGGCGCTATGTCACGCGCCCGCTGGCGCAACTGGACAAGGTATCCCAGGCTTTGCGCCGGGGGGAATGGGGTACGCCGGTGCCGCGGGATGGTTTTCGGGAAATTGATGACTTGGCGACCGGTTTTGACGCCTTGCGTCAGGAACTGGCGGCCACTTGGCAGGCCTTGCCCGATCTGTTGTTCGAGCTGGATGGCGAAGGGCGTTACCTGCGTGTGCTGACCTCGAAAAACGAGTGGCTGTTGTTGGATTCGGAGAAGCTGCTGGGCAAGACGGTTCGGGAGGTCATGCCTCCTGCCGCGGCCGAAGTGGTGCACCAGGCGCTGCGCGATGCGGAGAAACTTGGGGCGGTCTGGGGGCGCGAGCTGGAGCTGGAGGTGCCCGCAGGCGCCAAGTGGTTCGAGATTTCTGTGGCACGCAAGGCAGCGCCTAATGGTGCCCGTGCCACGTACATCGTGATTTCGCGGGACGTGACACCGCGCAAGGAAGCCGAGGCGCGCCTCAAGCAGCTCAACGAGGAGTTGGAGATGCGCGTGACGGCACGCACGATCGAACTCACCACGGCCAAGGACGAGGCCGAGCGTGCCAACCTCAGCAAGAGCGAATTCCTGTCTCGCATGAGCCATGAGCTGCGCACGCCGCTCAATGCCATTTTGGGCTTTGGGCAGTTGCTGGAGTTTTCGGTGCGGGAGTCGCAGCAGATCGCCCATGTTCGCCACATTCTGCAAGGCGGCAAGCACCTGCTGGCCTTGATCAATCGGGTGCTGGATCTGGCGCGTGTGGAGTCAGGTCAGCTGACGGTGAGCCTGGAGCAGGTGGCCTTGCGGGATTTGCTGGAGGAGTGTTTGGCGGTGGTGCGCCCCCAGGCGCAGGCGCGTGACATTCGACTGCTGGAGGTGGCCTGCAGCGATGTATGGCAGGTTCGCGCAGACCGCACCCGGCTCAAGCAGGTGTTTCTCAATCTGCTGTCCAACGCCATCAAGTACAACCAACCGGCGGGCGTGGTGAGTGTGGCGTGTGTGCTGGCAGACGACGGCATCTGTGTTCGCATCAGTGACACGGGCGCGGGCTTGACACCCGAGCAACAGGCGCGCCTGTTCGTGCCCTTCGAGCGCCTGGATGTGAGCGAGCATCAGTCGGAAGGGGCGGGGATCGGTCTGGCGTTGAGCAAACGCCTGATGAACCTGATGGGCGGGCAGATTGGGGTGGAGAGTCAGGTAGGCCAAGGCAGCACCTTCTGGCTGCGCCTTCCGCGCGCCGAAGATGGTGTGGCGCGGCTGGGTACCAGAGGGATGATGCGCAACGGTGGCCTGGAGATGGATGGGGCCGGCACGGTGACCCGCACGGTGCTGTGCATCGAGGACAACCCGAACAACCTGCAGTTGATCGAGAGCGTGGTGGGCATGTTGCCGGGGGTACGTCTGCTCAGCGCGATGGCGCCCGGCCTAGGGTTGGAGCTGGCTCGAACCCACAAGCCGCAACTTATTTTGCTGGACATCAACCTGCCCGACATGGACGGCTATGCCGTGATGCAGTGCTTGCGAGAACACCCGTCCACCCGGGGGATTCCTGTGGTTGCGGTCAGTGCCAATGCCATGCCGCGTGATCTGGAGCGCAGCCGTGCGGCTGGCTTTGCCGCGTATGTGACCAAACCCATCGACGTGGGCGAGTTGCTGCGCAAGGTCGATGAGCTGGCGGTAACGGCCGATCAGACCTGAGGGTCAGGGCGCGACCAGCTTGTTAAGTTCAGCCAAGTCGTTGGCAGTGAGGGTGCCGGCGGCCTGGCGCAGCTTGATGGCACCAATGATCACGTCGTAGCGGGCCTTGTAGAGGTCTTTTTGGGTATTGGTCAACTGGGTCTGGGCGTCCAGCACATCTTTGTTGATGCGCACGCCGACGCGGTAGCCCAGCTGGGTGGCTTCGAGCGCCAATTTGGCCGAGGACTCGGCGGCCTCGTAGGCCTTGACCTGAGCCAGACCGGACTGAACGCCCGAGTAGGCCTGACGCGTGCCGAGTTCGACGCTGCGGCGGGCGTTGTCGAGGTCGCGCTCGGCCTTGTCTTGCAGGCTCAGGGTTTCGCGAACACGGTTCTGGATGGCGTGGCCGGCATACAGCGGCATGTTGAATTCCAGGCCGATGGAGCCGGCCGTGCCGGCACCGCTTTGTGCCTTGGCCAGCGCGTTGGTGGAATCGATGTGGGTGCGGGCGACCTGGGCCACGGCGTCCAGGGTGGGCATGTGGCCGGCGCGGGCGTTGTCCACCTCGAGTTGGGCAACCTTCAGGCCCACTTCGGCCTTGCGCACCATGGGCGCAGTGCCGGTGTTCTGCACCCAGGGGTCGATCTGCCCGGGATCCAGGGTTTCCAGGTTGACCGGCGTGCGCAGAGGGTTGGGCTTGACGTCGGCGCGGCCCACCAGTTGGTCGAGGGCGATGTGCTTGACGCGCAAGTCGTTGGTGGCGGCGATTTCCTGGGCGGTGGCCAGGTCGAAGCGGGCTTGGGCTTCACGTGTGTCGGTGATGGTGGAGTTGCCCACTTCGAAGCTGCGCTTGGCCGAGGCGAGTTGCTCGGCCAGGGCTTTCTTGTTGTCCTTGGCGGTGGCCAGAACGTCCTGGGCAGCCAGTACGTTGAAGTAGCCTTGTGCCAAGCGGGCCACCAGATCGTCTTCGGCCATCTTGAGGTCAGCCTGGGCGGCGTTCAGCGAGGCTTCGGCCTGGGAGACTTTGGCAGCGTTCCCCATGTTGAACAGGGGTTGGCGCGCGGCCACGGCCAACTGGCTGTTGGTGCTGGTGCTGTCGTAGCTGGTGGTGCCGCCAAATCCGTTGGGGGTGTCAGGCAGGGACGACTCCAGGCGATTGCGCTTGACGGTGGCTTGCAGGTTGACGGAGGGGCGTTGGAGCGAGCGGGCCTGATCGGCCTTGAACTGCGCAGCATCGAACTGCGACTTGGCAGCCAGGAAGGCGGCGTCGTAGCCACGCGCCGACTGGTACAGGTCGATGAGGTTCTCGGCCTGCGCACCCAAGGAGCTCGCCATGCCCAGCACGGCCAGGGCGCATGCCCGGGCCAACGGCCGCCACGAAGGTTGTGCGGCAGCGTGGGGGTGCGATGAAGGAGCGTGCTGGAACATCTTGGGTTTCCTCAGGTGGGGACGGGACCGAGCTGGGCTCAGAACTTGAATTGACTGGGTTCGGTGAAGCCGGTCAGGCGCGGCAGCACGGTGTCAAACAGCTGCTGGCTGCTGAACTGGGCCTGGCCTTCGCGGGTGTAGCGGGTGGCGTACATCATGGGCTGCTGGCCGACGACGGCCACCAGTCGGCCGCCGGGCTTGAGTTGGTCGAGCAGTGCCTGGGGGACCTCGGCCACCGAGCCAGCCAGCAAAATGGCGTCGTACGGTGCCTTGCCTGGGTAGCCCTGGGTGCCGTCGGCCTGGGCCACCTCGACGTTGCCGATGCCGGCCTTCTTCAGGTTGGCGCGCGCGGCCGAGACGAGGGTGGCATCGCTGTCGATGGCGACCACGCGCTGGGCCAGATGGGCCATCAGGGCGGCCATGTAGCCGGTGGCAGCGCCGATCAGCAGGGCGGTTTCTTCCTTGGCCAGGCTGAGGTCTTGCACCAGGCGGGCTTCCACGCGCGGGGCCAGCAGGGCACGGCCGTTGTCCAGCGGGATTTCCAGGTCCATCAAGGCCTGGGCACGGTGGGCTTCGGGCACGAAATCTTCGCGGTGAACGGACGACAGCAGGGACAGCACCGCAGGGTCCAGGACATCCCAGGGGCGGATCTGTTGCTCGATCATGTTGAAGCGGGCTTGTTCGACGTTCATGCTGGGCATCCTACGAGAGACGGTAAGGAAATGAATCCGGGTAAAACGGGCATTTTAAGAAGAGCCGCCCGATTTGGGGGGGATCTCGGTCAAGTTCGTCGGATGCAGTCGACTTTTGAGCCACGCTGACAGGTCATCGAGGAAGGTGTAGACCACCGGCACCACGACCAGGGTCAGGAGGGAGGAGGCCAGCACGCCGCCGATCACGGCCTGGCCCATGGGCGCGCGTTGTTCGGAGCCCTCGGTGAGTGAAAAGGCCAGCGGCACCATGCCGAAGACCATCGCCAGGGTGGTCATCAGGATGGGGCGCAGGCGCACGCGCGCGGCCAGCAGCAGGGCCTCGCGGCGGGGCAGCGGGGCGCTGTCGTGGCCCTCACCGGCGTCGCCCGCCCGGGCGCGGTTGGCAAAGTCCACCAGCAAGATGGCGTTCTTGGTGACCAGGCCCATCAGCATGATGACGCCGATGATGGAGAACATGTTGAGGGTGGAGCCGAACACCAGCAGCGTGACGACCACGCCGATGAGGGTCAGGGGCAGGGAGCTCATCAGCGCGATGGGCTGCAGGAAACTGCGGAACTGCGAGGCCAGGATCATGTAGATGAAGACGATGGCCAGGCCGAGGGCCGAGAGGGCGTAGGCGAAGGACTCCTGCATGTCCTTGGTGGAGCCACCGAAGCGGTAGTGGTAGCCGCTGGGCCAGGGCATCTGGTCGAGCACCTTGCGGATGTCGGCCGAGACCTCGCCCATGGAGCGGCCCGTGAAGTTGGCGGTGATCTCGATTTCGCGGTTGAGGTCGCGGCGGTTGATCTGCGAGGGGCCGACGCTTTCGACCACATCGGCGACCTGGCTCAGGCGCACTTGACGGGGACGGCCCTGGGCATCGGTGCCCACGACCAAGGTGAGGTTGCGCAGGTCGTCGGCGGTGCGGCGGGCGTCGGGGTGCAGGGAGACGCGGATGTCGTAGTTCTGCTCGTCTTCACCGCGCCAGCTGCCCACCACCTTGCCTTCGACCAGCACGCCCAGGGCTTGGCTGACGGCGTTGACGTTCAGGCCCAGGTCGGCAGCAGCGTCACGGCGCACGCGGATGTCGAGCGTGGGCTTGTCGGCCTTGAGGCTGGTGTCCAGGTCGACCAGGCCAGGGATGGGGCGCAGCAGGGCCAGGGCTTCACGGTTGAGGCGCTCCAGCTCTTTCAGGTTGCTGCCCTGGATGGACAGCATGATGGGCTTGAGGCCGGCGACGGCGTCGAGCAGGCCCACGTGCGTGACGGTGACGCCCGGCAGGGCGGACAAGGCCTGCCGCAACGGGGCCGAGAGCTGGTCGACGTTGCGCTGGCGGAGGTGGCGGTCGGTCAGGCGCACGTACACCGAGACCTGGTTGCGGCCCAGGGCCTGGCCGGTGTTGATGGTGGACAGGGTGTAGTCCACCTCGGGCATCTGGCGGATGAGGTGTTCGACCTCGCGGGTGCGCGCTTCGGTGGCTTCGATGGACGTGCCCGAGGGGGTGTGGAAGTTGACGAAGGTTTCGGAGTAGTCGGCCTTGGGGACGAACTCGGTGCCGACCAGGGGCATCAGGGCCAGGCTGCCCACGAGGGTGGCGCCGGCCAGCACCATCGTCCACCAGGGGTGATCGAGCGCACGACCCAGCAGGTGCTGGTAGCCGTGGCTGAGCGATTCGGACCAGCGGTCCACCGCGCCGGTGAGGCGGCCGAAGCTGCGGTCGTACCAGCTGCGTGGCGCGGTGCTGCCCGGCGACTGGCCGTGCTTGCCGATGGCCGGGTCGTGCCAGATGCTCGACAGCATGGGGTCGAGCGTGAAGCTCACGAACATGGAGATGAGCACGGCGGCCACGATGGTGATGCCGAATTCATGGAAGAACTTGCCGATGACGCCGCCCATGAAGCCAATGGGCAGGAAGACGGCGACGATGGACAGGGTGGTGGCGAGCACGGCCAGGCCGATTTCCTGCGTGCCGTCGATGGACGCTTGCAGGGCGGATTTGCCCATTTGCAGGTGGCGCACGATGTTCTCGCGCACGACGATGGCGTCGTCGATGAGCAGGCCCACACACAGGCTCAAGGCCATCAGCGTGACCATATTCAGCGAGAAGCCGAACATCTGCATGAACAGGAAGGTGCCGATGATGGAGATTGGCAGGGTCAGGCCGGTGATGACGGTGGAGCGCCAGGAATTCAGGAACAGGAAGACGATGATGATGGTGAGCAGGGCGCCTTCGATCAGGGTGGCGCGCACGGTCTGCACGCTGACGCGGATGGGGCGGCTGCTGTCGCGAACGACGTCGAGCTTCATGCCGGGGGGCAGGCTGGGGGTGATCTCGGTGATGGCCGCGCGCAGTCCTGTGACCACGTCCAGGGTGTTGTCGCCCTGGGACTTGAGCACTTCCAGCGCGAGGGTGCGTTGGCCGTTGAGCAGGGCCAGGGTCTCGATTTCCTGCGGACCATCGACCACATCGGCGACCTGGCTGAGGCGAATGGGCTGGTCGTTGCGGGTGGCGACCACCACGCGGCGGAAGTCCTCGACAGTGCGCAGGCGCGCGTCGATCTGCACGACGCGTTCGCGGTCGCGGGTGCGCACGCTGCCGGCGGGTTGGTCCTGGTTTTCGGTGCGCACGGTGGCGGCGATCTGCTCGGCGCGCAGGCCCAGCGCGTCGAGGGCGTCGGGGCGCAGGTAGACGTTGATCTGGCGCTTGAGACCGCCCACCAGGTTGACGCTGCCCACGCCTTCGACGTTCTCCAGGCGCTTGCGCAGGATCTGGTCGGCGTAGGTGGTCAGGGCCTGGGTGCTCTGGCTGCCGTCGGGCGAGGTGAGCGCCAGCGAGAAGATGGGGCGGTTGGCCGGGTCGAAGCGCAGCACGCGCGGGTCTTCGACCTCGTCACGCATCAGGGGGCGGATGGCCGAGAGCTTCTCGCGCACGTCCTCGGCGGCACGGCGGCCGTCCACGCTCATGTTGAACTGGATGATGACGACCGAGTTGCCTTCGTAAGAGCGCGAGTAGAGCTGGCTGATGCCGGCCACGGTGTTGACGGCCTCTTCGACCTTGCGGGTGACCTCGGTTTCGATGATCTCGGGCGAGGCACCGGGGTAGGCCATCTGCACCACGAGGGTGGGCAGCTCGATGTCGGGAAACTGGTCGACCTTGAGGCGCTGGTAGGAAAACAGGCCGAGCACCACCAGGGCCATCATCATCATGGTGGCCAGGACAGGGTTGCCAATGGACAGGCGCGTGAACCACATGGTGCGGGCCCGCTTCAGCGTGAGGCAGCCGAAGCGGCCGGGCCCGTCGCTGCACGCAGCGTCACCCGGGCACCTTCGCGTACGGTGCCGGCGGCATCCCTCAGAATGCGCTCGCCGGCTTTGAGTCCTGCGGTGATTTCAACCAGAGGTTGGGTGGCGTCGCTCCCGCGTGAGGCACGCAGGCCCAACTGCACGGGCACACGCACGATGCGGTCGCCGTCGATGCGCAGCACCTCGTCGCGGCCGCCATCGCGGGTGACGGCGCTGGCCGGTATGGCCAGGCCTTCACGGGTGTCCACGGTGATCTGGCCTTGACCGAACAGGCCCTGGCGCAGGGCAGGGTGGCGGGGCAGGCTCAGGTAGACCATCACCGAGCGGGTGTCCGCGGTGGCGCTGGGGTTGATGCGGGCGATGCGGGCGCTCAGCGCTTCGGGCAAGCTGTCGATGTTCAGGCTGGCGGTGGCACCCACGCGCACCTGGGCCACGTCGGGGGGGCTCAGCGGTACCTGCCACTCCAGGCTGTCGAGGTCGACGATTTCGACGATGCGGGCATCGACATTGAGGCGCTCGCCGGGTTGCACGAAGCGTTGTGCGATCTGGCCGGCCAGGGGAGCGAGGATGCGGGTGTCCTGCCAGGCCTTGTCAGCGAGGCGGGCGGCGGCCTGCGCGGCTTCATAGGTGGCACGGGTGGAGGCGGCATTGGACAGCGAGGTGTCGAGCGCCTGGCGCGAAATGAAGCCTTGCTGCACCAGGGCCTGGTTGTTGCGCAGGGTCTGCTCGGCGTTGGTCCAGATGGCTTTGGCCGAGGCCGCCTGCTGCTGGGCCTGCTGGCGACGCAAGCCGACTTCCTGGGTGTCGAGTTGCCCCAGCGATTGGCCCTGGCGCACTGTGTCGCCTTCGCGCACGTGCAGGGCTTGCAGCTCGGCCGACACCTTGGCCTTGACGAGGGCCGAGCGTTGCGCGACCAGGCTGCCCGAAATGGGGATGGACCCGTTCAGGGTGAGTGTCTGGACGGTGTGGACGTCGTGCGGCGCGAGGTGAATGGAGCGGGCTTGCGCGCTTTCGGTGCTCTGGGCCAGCTCGGTTTGCTGTGCCTTGCGGGCGATGATGGCGCGGGCAATGCTGCCTCCGAGCACGAGCAGGGCCACACACACGAGCAGCCATTTTTTCCACGAGGACGATGTTGTCATGAGGCCTTTTCAGAGGGCGGCTGAGGGATGGCGAGCCCGTGCAGCAGAAGGTCGATCTGGGTGCCCAGGAAGCACGCGGGGTCCAGGGGAAGGGGGTTGACGACGCACACCGAAGTGCAGCGCTTGTGGAGGATCAGGAACTGCACCGGGGCGATCATGCCGTACACGACCGAGGTGATGTCGAGCGCCCGGAATTCACCCCGGGCCATGCCACGCTCGAGCACACGACGCAGCAGCGCATGAGTGGGAGCGAGCACCTCGTCCATGTAGAACTGCGCCAGCTCGGGGAAGGCCGTGGCCTCGTTCATGAGCAGGACCACCAGGCCCGAGGCCTCGGACGACCCCACCCGCAACCACCAGGTGCTGGCCAGCTGGTGCAGCAGCTCGGCGCTCGGGCCATCGTGCACATCGGCGAGGTTGCCGGCCTCGACGATGACTTCGGTCAGGTAGTGGCGCACCACAGCCTTGAAGAGCTCGTCTTTGCTCGGGTAGTAGAGATAGAGCGTGCCTTTGGAGACGCCGGCCTCGCGCGCCACGTCTTCGATGCGGGTGGCCGCCAAGCCCTTGCCCAGGAACAGGCGCAGCCCGGCTTCCAGCAGTTCCTGGGGGCGTGCGGCCTTGCGCCGTTGGCGAGGTTTGGTCAAAGAGGACGGATCGGGCTCGCTCAAACGGATGGACCTTTAGTAACTGACCGGTGGGTCATTAATGTAGCGGGCGGTTTGGCGCGCGGTCAATCAGGCAGTGGAGCGTGTGGGATGCAGACGAGGGAATGAATCATGAATAATGGTTCCCATGAGCAGCAGACCCCAACCCCAGAGCCGGGCGGCCTACGCCCATTTCAGTCCCATCACCACGCGCTGGATGGACAACGACATCTATGGCCACGTCAACAACGTGACCTACTACAGCTACTTCGACACGGCGGTGAACCGCTATCTGATTGAAGCCGGGGTGCTGGACATCCACGCGGGCGAGGTCATCGGCCTGGTGATCGAGACCCACTGCAATTATTTTTCCCCGCTGGCCTTTCCACGCAATGTGGAGGCCGGCATCCGCGTGGCCCACATCGGCAAGAGCAGTGTGCGCTACGAAATCGGCCTGTTCGAGGAAGGCGAGGCGCAGTCCGCCGCCAGTGGCCATTTCGTGCATGTGTATGTGGACCGGGTCACGCGCCGCCCCACCGAGTTGCCCGAAGCCTTTGTGCTGGCCTTGAAGGCCTTGCAAGTGTCCGCCGCTTGAATCCGTTTGATTGTTTGTTTCCTTTTTGTTGTCAGGACCTGTCATGAGCAACCCCGCTTCGGTGCCTCGCGCCCCCGATGTCATCACCCCCGAGAGCACCGCCGCAGTGGACCTCGCCATCACCTCGCGCCGCTCTATCCGCCGTTTTCTGCCCACCGAGGTGCCGCGCAGCGTGATCGAGGACATCCTGCGCGTGTCTGCCCGTGCCCCTTCGGGCACCAACACCCAGCCCTGGCGCGTGCATGTGCTGACAGGGGCGAGCCTGCAGGCGCTGGTCGAGCGCATCATGGCGGCGCACAACGACCCGGCCCAGGTGGGGTTGCATCAGGAAGAGTACGACTACTACCCCAAGGAGTGGATCTCGCCCTTCGTCGACCGCCGTCGCAAGGTGGGCTGGGACTTGTACAGCCTGCTGGGCATCACCAAGGGTGACAAGGCGCGCATGCATGAGCAGAACGGCCGCAACTTCCGCTTCTTCGACGCGCCCGTGGGCATGATCTTCACCATCGACCGGATCATGGGCAAAGGCAGCTTGCTGGACTACGGCATGTTCCTGGAGAACATCATGGTGGCGGCGCGGGCCCGGGGTCTCGACACCTGCCCGCAAGCGGCCTTCAACGCCTATCACGCGCTGATTTCGGACCACCTGGGGCTGGATGCCGAGCGCGAGATGGTGGTCGTGGGCATGGCCTTGGGGCACGCCGACCCGGAGGCGATCGAAAACAGCTTGCTCTCCGAACGCGTCGAAGTGTCCGATTTCGCCACGTTTTGGCCTTGATTTGACGCAGATTCCCCCATTCTTCGAGGGTCTTCACGGGGGTCGAGGGGCTCGGAGTGCCGGACAAAGAAGTCTATGATTTTGGTTGATGTGAAACGTGGCATTGTCAAATTGAAATGCCGCTTCCATGCTTAACCAGCGTGTCTTTCCGGAGGTCGACCTATGAGCCTGATGGGCCAAATGATGCAAATGCCCTTGTTGATTTCGTCGCTGCTGACCCATGCAGCACGTCACAACGGGGATATCGAAGTGGTGTCCAAGCGTGTTGAGGGCGACATCCACCGAACGAATTGGGCTGAGGTGGAGCTGCGCTCTCGCAAGCTGGCGCAGGCGCTGGCCCGTCTGGGTTGCGAGGCGGGTGACCGCATCGGTACCCTGGCCTGGAACGGCTACCGCCACCTGGAGATTTACTACGGTGTGTCGGGGTCGGAGCTGGTGTGCCACACGATCAACCCCCGCCTGTTCCCTCAGCAGGTTGCCTGGATCGTCAACGACGCGCAGGACAAGGTCATCTTTGTCGACCTCAACATCCTGCCGCTGGTCGAAAAGCTGGTGCCTTCGCTGCCCTCGGTCAAGCATGTGGTGCTGATGTGCGACCGCGACAACATGCCGCGCGAGCATTCGCTGCCCAGCCTGCTGTGCTACGAAGACCTGATCGACGCCGAGGACGGGAACTACACCTGGCCTTCGTTCGACGAAAACGCCGCGGCCAGCATTTGCTACACCTCGGGCACGACCGGCAACCCCAAGGGTGCGATCTACTCGCACCGCTCCTCGGTGTTGCATGCGTTTGCCGTGGCCCTGCCCGACGCCATGTGCCTCAAGGGCACCGATGTGGTCTTGCCGGTGGTGCCGATGTTCCACGTCAACGCCTGGGGCACGCCGTATGCCGCGGCGCTGGTGGGCTGCAAGTTCGTGCTGCCTGGCCATCACCTTGATGGCGCCTCGCTCTACCAGCTCTTCGAGGCCGAAGGTGTGACCATGAGCGCCGGGGTGCCCACCATCTGGATGGGCCTGCTGAACCACGTCAAGGCCAACAACCTCAAGTTCAGTACCTTCAAGACCACGGTGATCGGTGGCGCGGCTTGCCCGCCGTCCATGATCCGCACGTTCGAGAACGACTACAACGTCGAGGTGGTGCACGCCTGGGGCATGACCGAGCTGTCGCCGGTGGGCACGCTGGGGCGTCTCAAGTCCAAGCACGCCAAGCTGGCGCCCGAGGCCAAGCAGAAGATCCTGGAAAAGCAGGGCAAGTCGGTGTTCGGCGTCGACATGCGCATTGTCGATGCCGAGGGCAATGTGCAGCCCTGGAACGGTGTGGCCACGGGCGACCTGGAGGTGCGCGGCCACTGGGTGATTGACAGTTACTTCAATGTCGAGAAGTCGCCGCTGCACGATGGCTGGTTCCCTACGGGTGACGTCGCCACCATTGACCCCGATGGCTACATGCAGATCACCGACCGCTCCAAGGATGTGATCAAGTCGGGGGGCGAGTGGATCAGCTCCATCGAGCTGGAGAACGTGCTGATGGCGCACCCGGCCGTTCAGGAGGCGGCGGCGATCGCGGCGCATCACCCGAAGTGGGATGAGCGTCCGCTGATGGTGGTCGTCAAGAAGCCCGACGCCGAGGTCACGAAAGAGGAGCTGCTGGCCTTCTTCAAGGGCAAGATCCCCAACTGGCAGACGCCCGACGATGTCGTGTTTGTCGACGAGCTGCCGCACACGGCCACGGGCAAGCTGTACAAACTCAAGCTGCGCGAGCAGTTCCGAGATCACAAGCTGCCAACGGCCTGAGACAGCGCTGCGTCACACGCGACGCAAGGGTAAACAAGGACACCTTCGGGTGTCCTTTTTTGTTCCCGTACCACTGTGCGAGACGCAGGTTCACGCATTACGGGAAAGCTCTGACTGACCCCCGTGAACATGGGGGATAGATTGGGAACGCGACGATTTCTGATCCACATAAGGAGCAAGCAATGCGATTCCCTGTACGAGCAGTGAGCATGATGGTGGCGGCCTCTTTGAGCGCCGGTGCGGCCTTCGCCCAAAAGGGTGAAACCGTCAAGGTGGCCTGGATTGATCCGCTCTCCGGCCTGATGGCCAGCGTGGGTCAGAACCAGCTCAAGAGCTACCAGTTCGTGGCAGAAAAGCTCAACGCCAGCAACCCGGCCGGCGTGAAGTTCGAGATTCTCAGCATCGACAACAAGCTGAGCCCCGCCGAGACCCTGAACGCGCTGAAATCAGCGGCTGACCAGGGTGTGCGCTACGTGGTGCAGGGTCTGGGTTCTGGCGCGGCCACGGCCCTGATTGACGGCATCAACAAGCACAACCAGCGTAACCCCGGCAAGGAAATCGTTTTCCTGAACTACGCCGCGGTGGACCCTGACCTGACCAACAGCAAGTGCAGCTTCTGGCACTTCCGTCTGGACGCGGACACCTCTATGAAGATGGAGGCCATGACCACTTACATCAAGGACCAGAAGGACGTTCAGAAGGTCTACCTGATCAACCAGAACTATGCGCACGGTCACCAGGTCGCCAAGTTCGCGAAGGAAAACCTCAAGCGCAAGCGCCCGGACATTCAGGTGGTGGGCGACGACCTGCACCCGCTGGCGCAGGTGCGTGACTTCGCACCGTACGTGGCCAAGATCAAGGCTTCCGGTGCTGACACCATCATCACGGGCAACTGGGGCTCTGACCTGGCGCTGCTGGTGAAGGCTGCCAACGACGCCGGCCTGACCGCCAAGTTCTACACCTACTACGCCAACTTTGGCGGCACGCCCACGGCACTGGGCAAGGTGGCCAACGGCCGCGTGTACCAGATTGGCTATGGTCACTACAACCTCGGTGGCTTGAACGGGCAGTTGGTGGCCGAGTTCAAGAAGCGCTTCAATGACGACTACTACTCTGCCGCCACCTACTCGGGTCTGCAGATGCTGAGCATCGCCATGGCGAAGGCCAAGTCGACGGACCCGGTCAAGGTGGCCTACGCGATGGAAGGCCTGAAGTTCAAGACTTTCAATGGCGACGTCGAGATGCGCAAGACCGACCACCAGATGCAGCAGCCTCTGTTCCTGGCTCAGTGGGCGCCCGTGGATGCGAAGAACTCGTACAACGTGGAAGGCACCGGCATGACCTTCGTGCCGGTCAAGCAGTTTGACGCGTACGTGTCCAGCACGCCGACGTCCTGCCAGATGAAGCGTCCGTCCTGATGACGCCGAGGGCATGCGGGGGGCGCATTGGCGTTCCGCATGCCCTTTTTTTGACCTGATCGTGGTGCCGGCGCATGCCGGCGAGACGACACCTGCGGGCCTGTCATGGAAACGTTTTTTGTCTTTGCCCTCAACGGGCTCAGCTATGGGCTGCTGCTGTTCATGCTCAGCTCTGGTCTGACGCTCATTTTCAGCATGATGGGCGTGCTGAACTTTGCGCACACCAGCTTTTACATGCTGGGTGCTTACTTCGCCTATGCGCTCACGGGCAGCATTGGCTTCTTTCCCGCTTTGATCGCTGCCCCACTGCTGGTGGGCGCGTTGGGCGCGGCGTTTGAGCGCTACTGTGTGCGCAAGGTGCACCCCTACGGGCATGTGCCCGAGTTGCTGATCACCTTTGGCCTGTCGTATGTGGTGCTGGAGGTGGTTCGCCTGATCTGGGGGCCGGCCAACGTGGACTACCGCGTGCCGGAGGCGCTCAGTGGCTCCTTGTTCACCCTGGCCAACGTTCAAGGGCAGGGGTTGAGCTGGTTTGCGGGCGCAGGAGATGCGGCCATCTGTGCGGCTGTGGGCAACTCCTGCACCCAGTTCCCGCTGTATCGCGGCTTCATGGCGCTGGTCGCCCTGGCAATGCTGGTGGCCTTGTGGTTGCTGCTGACCCGTACCCGCATCGGTCTGATCATCCAGGCGGCGCTCACGCACCCCGAGATGACGCAGTCCCTGGGACACAACGTGCCACGCGTGATGATGGGGGTGTTCGGCGGTGGCTGTGCGCTCGCGGGTCTGGCCGGGGTCATCGGCGGCAATGCCTTCGTGACCGAGCCGAACATGGCCGCATCGGTCGGGGCCATCATCTTTGTGGTGGTGGTCGTGGGTGGCATGGGCTCGCTGGCGGGGGCCTTCCTTGCCTCCATCCTCATCGGCCTGATCCAGACCTTTGCGGTGGTGATCGACGTGTCGCCGCTGACCGTGATGGCGCAACTGGGCAGCCCGGTGGAGTACGGTCACTGGGCTTATCCCATCTTGAAGATCTCGGTGTCGCAGATGGCACCGATCCTGCCCTACCTCCTGTTGGTGCTGATCCTCATCTTCCGACCCAAGGGCCTGCTGGGCACCCGCGAGGAGTAAACCGACCATGACTGACAAGATGTACACATTCCGCCCCGTCAACGTCGGCCGCATCGTGCTGTGGACCCTGTTCGCCCTGGTCTTGCTGGTGGCGCCCAAGGTGTTCACCAGCAGCCTGTCGATGACCATGCTCACGCAGATGGGCATCGCCATCATTGCCTGCCTGTCCTACAACATGTTGCTGGGGCAGGGCGGCATGCTGAGCTTCGGCCACGCGGTGTATTCAGGCCTGGGATCGTTTGCTGCGATCCATGTGCTCAACAAGGTGGCCGATGGCGCCTGGAGCGTGCCGATCAGCCTGCTGCCTCTGGTGGGCGGGCTGGCAGGCTTGCTGGTCGCCGCCTTGCTGGGGGCGTTGACCACCAAGAAGTCGGGCACGATCTTCGCCATGATCACCCTGGGCATTGGTGAGTTGGTGTTCTCGATGTCCCTGATGCTGCCGGAGTTCTTTGGCGGCGAGGGCGGTATCGCCAGCAACCGAGTGGTGGGCGAGCCCTTCCTGGGCATCACCTTCGGCCCCGAGACCGAGGTGTACTACCTGATCGCGGTCTACACCTTTGTGTGCACGGTGCTGATGTTTGCCTTCACGCACACGCCGCTGGGGCGCATGCTCAATGCCGTGCGTGACAACCCCGAGCGGGTCGAGTTCATTGGCTATGACACCCAGCGCGTGCGCTACTTCGCTTTCATGATCGCGGGCTTTTTCGCTGGCATCGCTGGGGGGCTCTACACCATCAACTTCGAGATCGTGACGGCCGAGGTCGTGGGGGCGCACCGCTCCGGGGCCTACCTGCTGTTCACCTTCCTGGGCGGCGCACTGTTCTTTTTCGGGCCGATCATCGGTGCCGTGATGATGGTGCTGGCCACGGTCTTGCTGTCGGAGATGACCAAGGCCTGGCTGCTCTACCTGGGCATCTTCTTCCTGGTGATGGTGATGTATGCGCCGGGCGGCGTCTCGGGCTTGATCATGATGAACCTGCGCCTGGCCGCCTACGGCATGCTGCGCCGGCTCTGGACCTCTTACTTGGCCCTCGGCGGTGCCCTGTTGGTGGTGCTGGCGGCGGTCGGGGTGATCGTGGAGATGATTTATCACATCAAGCTCAACGAGGCCATGGGGCCGGAGATGACCTTCATGGGGGCGACGATCAACACCCATGGGGTGGATGCCTGGGTGGGCGCGACCTTCCTGCTGATCACCGGCGTGGGCCTGTTCGAGTTGGTGCGACGTCAGTTCGTGCACCAGTGGGGGCAGATCCAGGAAGACATCGAAGCGGAGAACCTCCGCCAGCAATTGCATTGAGAGGCCAACCATGAGCGAGCACAAAGCATCTGCACAAGGTCTGGCGCTGGAGCTGCGCAGCGTGCGCAAGTCTTTTGGCAAGACCGAAATCATCCGCGGGACCGAGCTGGCCATCAAGGCCGGCGAGCGCGTCGCCCTGATCGGGCCCAATGGCGCGGGCAAGTCCACGCTGTTCAACCTGATCAGCGGGCGCCTGCCCATCACCAGTGGCGAGATCTTGCTGAATGGCAAGCCCATTCACGGAATGAAGCCCTACGAGATCAACCGCCTCGGCCTGGCCCGCAGCTTTCAGGTGTCCAACCTGTTTCCGCGGTTGAGCGTGTTCGAAAACATCCGCTGCGCCGTGTTGTGGTCAATGGGCGAGCGCTATGCCTTCTGGCGTTTCCTCTCCAAGCTCGACGCGGTCAACCAGCGCGCCGAGGAGGTGCTGGACAAGATCCGCCTGCGCCGCAAGCGTGATGTGCATGTCACGTCGCTCACCTACGCGGAGCAGCGCGCGCTGGAAGTGGGCGTGACCATTGCGGGAGGCGGTGACGTGATCCTGCTGGACGAACCCACGGCCGGCATGAGCAAGTCGGAGACGGCCAACTTCGTGCGCATGATTCGCGAAGTGACCGAGGGCAAGACACTGTTGACGGTGGAGCACGATATGGGCGTGGTGTTTGGCCTGGCCGACCGCATCGCGGTGTTGGTGTATGGCGAGGTGATCGCCTTTGACACGCCCGAGAACGTGCGGTCGAACGACCGGGTCAAAGAGGCCTATCTGGGCTCGGTTCTGGCCCAGAACCAAGCCGCCGAGGCAGGAGTCTGAGCATGCTGAGCATCCAAAAACTGCACGCGTTTTACGGCAAGAGCCACATTCTTCATGGCGTGGACATGGAGGTCAAACCCGGCGAGATCGTCAGCCTGCTGGGCCGCAATGGCTCCGGGCGCTCCACCACCATCAAGGCCATCATGGGCCTGGTGGACGCACAAGGCTCGGTGAAGTGGAACGACCAGGAACTACTGGGCCACAAGACCTATGACATCGCTCGCCACGGCCTGGGCTATGTGCCCGAGAGCCGCGACGTGTTCCCCAAGCTGACCGTGGAGCAGAACCTGTTGCTGGGGCAGAAAGGCGGCAAGAAGCCCGGACGCTGGAGCTTGGACGACATGTACCAGATGTTCCCGCGTCTGAAGGAGCGCCAGCATACCGAGGCGGGTGTGATGTCGGGCGGTGAGCAGCAGATGCTGACCCTGTGCCGCACGCTGATGGGCGACCCGGACCTGATCATGATCGACGAGCCGACCGAAGGTCTGGCGCCGAAGATCGTGGAGCTGGTGGGGGAGTACCTGAAAGAGCTGCAAAAACGCGGCCTGGCCGTGTTGCTGGTGGAGCAAAAGCTCACCATCGCCCTGGACATCTCGCAGCGCTGCTACGTGATGGGTCACGGCGAGGTGGTCTTCCACGGCACGCCCGATGAGCTGCGTGCCGATCAGTACGTCCGCAAGGAGTGGCTGGAGGTCTGATTGCGGGTCTGCGTGGCGGAATTTGCAGACTTTGTGCGTCAGGAGTTTCCCTCGGTTTGTACATGAGGGGGCACAAGCTCTGCCACAATCTTCGGATATTCTTACAAGAACTCTTGTCAGAATGAGTTGTCTGGTCGCTGGCCTGCGCCAAGACCCGCTTTCGCGGGGGGGTGCACGGCCAGCCCGTCTATCAACGTCCCGAGATTGCCATGAGCACCACCTACGAAGTCACCGACGGCGTCGCCGTCATCACCCTGAACAACCCACCCGTCAACGGTCTGGGCCACAGCACCCGTACCGGCATTTTTGAGGGTCTCCAGCAGGCGCAGGCCGAGGCCAGCGTGCAGGCGGTGGTGATCATTGGCGGGGGCAAGGTGTTCTGCGGTGGTGCCGACATCCGCGAGTTCGCCTCGCCGGTGGCATTTGCCGAGCCAGGTCTGCATGCCGTCATTGCCGCCATCGAGGCTTGCAGCAAGCCGGTCGTAGCCGCCATCCATGGTGTCGTGATGGGCGGTGGCCTGGAGCTGGCGCTGGGTTGCCACTACCGTGTGATGACGCCGGGCGTGCAAGTGGCCCTGCCCGAGGTGAACATCGGCCTGATCCCTGGTGGCGGCGGCACGCAGCGCTTGCCGCGCGTCTTGCCCGTCGAGATGGCCCTGCAGATGGTGACCAGCGGTGCCTCGGTGCCCAGCGACAAACTGGCCCAGGTGCCCGGCCAGCAATTGATTGCCAAGCTGATCGAGGGTGACCTCCTCGCGGGTGCCAAGGCCTTTGCGCTGGACGTGGCCGCCGTGCGCCCCCTGCCGCGTGTGCGCGACCTCTCCGCACCGGTGGTCAGCGATGCCGGCCTGTTCGAGAAGGCCCGCGCCGACATGGCCAAGGCCCGCCGTGGCCTGGTCTCGCCCCAGCGCTGCATCGACGCCGTCGAGATCGCCACCCGCGATGACATCGACACCGGCATCCGCAAGGAGCTGGAGATTTTCAAGACCATCATGGTCGGTCCGCAGGCCAAGGCCATGCAGCACGCCTTCTTTGGTGAGCGCGCCGCCAGCAAGATCCCCGATGTGCCCGACAACACCCCGACCCGTGAGGTGAAGAACGTGGCCGTGATCGGCGCGGGCACCATGGGCGGCGGCATCACCATGTGCTTCCTCAACGCCGGCATCCCGGTGAAGCTGCTGGAGATGAAGCAAGAGGCCATCGACCGTGGCGTGGGTGTGATCCGCAAGAACTACGAAGCCCAGGTGGCCAAGGGCAAGCTGGCCCAGGACAAGTACGAGCAGCGCATGAGCCTGCTGAGCACGACCCTGAGCTACGACGACATCGCCCAGGCCGACATGGTCATCGAGGCCGTGTTCGAGAACATGGAGGTGAAAGCCCAGGTCTTCACCAAGCTGGACGCGGTGATGAAGACCGGTGCCATCCTGGCCTCCAACACTTCGACGCTGGACGTGGACAAGATTGCCGAAGTGACCAAGCGTCCGCAAGACGTGGTGGGTCTGCACTTCTTCAGCCCGGCCAACGTGATGCGCCTGCTGGAAGTGGTGCGCAGCAAGCACACCGCCAAGGATGTGATGGCCACGGTCATGCAGGTGGCCAAGAAGATCAAGAAGGTCGCCGTGGTCTCGGGTGTGTGCGATGGCTTCATCGGCAACCGCATGTTCGAGCAGTACGTGCGCCAGAGCTTCCAGCTGGTGGAAGAGGGCGCCACCGTGCCCCAGGTGGACAAGGCGGCCGAAGCCTTCGGCTTTGCCATGGGCCCCTTCCGCGTGGGCGACTTGGCCGGCAACGACATCGGCTTTGCCATCCGCAAGCGCCGTCGCGTCGAGCAGTCCGATGTGGTCTACAGCCCGGTGGGCGATGCCATTTGTGAGCTGGGCCGCTTTGGCCAGAAGGTGGGCAAGGGCTGGTACGACTACGAAACCGGCAAGCGCGACCCGATCCCCTCGCCCGAAGTGCAAGCCTGCATCGACAAGGTGCGTCTGGAGAAGGGCATCACGCCACGCGCGATCAGCGACGAAGAGATCGTCAACCGCCTGGTGCTGGCCATGGTCAACGAAGGCGCCCAGATTCTGGAAGACGGCATTGCCTCCAAGGCCTCTGACATCGACATGGTCTACCTGACCGGTTACGGCTTCCCATTGGTCTGGGGTGGCCCGATGCTGTATGCCGACCTGCTGGGCCTGCCCAAGGTGGTCGAGCTGATGAAGGGCTTCCAGGCGTTGCCCGGGGCCGATCAGGCCTTCTGGACACCGGCGCCGCGGCTGGCCCGACTGGTGTCCGAAGGCAAGACCTTCACTGGCCAGGCCTGAGCGGCCCACACCGCGCATGGCTGATTGAGTTGCCACACCCTGAGGGTCTGCAAGGTGCGTGTCTTGCAGACCCTTTTTGATCGACCCCGTGACGAAAAGGTGCCTGACATGTCCCACATCGAAACCCATCAGAACGGCCACATCCTGGAGATCAAGGTCAACCGGCCCGAGAAGCACAACGCCCTCTCGCCCGAGATGTACCGTGACCTGGCGCGTGCCTATGGCGAACTCAGCCGCAACCCCGAGTTGCGCGTGGGCCTGCTGTACGGCGAGGGTGCGCATTTCAGCTCCGGCGTCGAGCTGGACAAGTGGGCCCCCATCTTTGGCAATGGCAAGGGCTTTGAAGTGGGCGAGGGCGAGATCGACCCCTTCGGCCTGCAGGCCCAGCGCCACACCAAGCCGGTGGTGATGGCCGTGCAGGGCAACTGCTTCACCTGGGGCGTGGAGATCATGCTCAACACCGAGATCCGCGTGGCGGCCTCGGACACGCGCTTTGCCATGCTGGAAGTCAAGCGCGGCATCTTCCCCTGTGGTGGTGCCACCTTGCGCCTGCCGCGCCAGATGGGCTGGGGCGCAGCGCACCGTTACCTGCTGACGGGCGAGTTCTGGTATGCCGAGGAAGCCCTGCGCACCGGCCTGGTTCAGGAGGTGGTGCCCCCCGGTGAGCAACTCAACAAGGCCCGCGAGATTGCCATGCAGATTGCCAAGGCCGCACCGCTGGGCGTGCAGGGCGTGCTCAAGTCCACCCGCATGGCCTGGAACGAAGGCGAAGCCGAAGCCGCCCGCCATCTGTTTGTGGACATGGTGCCCGTGATGCAAAGCGAGGATGCCGCCGAAGGCGTGGCCTCATTCATGCAGCGTCGCGAGGCCGTGTTCAAGGGGCGCTGAGGCGCACGACTTGAGCCTTTGCCACGTCTTGTGATTTGTCCCCAGGCCACGCGGCCTGAACTCAACCGCATTCCATCATGACCCAACGTGCCACCCTCGACTTCCTGCTCTATGACTGGCTGAAAGCCGATGCCCTGTGCGAGCGCCCCCGCCACGCCGAGCACAGCCGCGACACCTTCGATGCGGTGCTGGACCTGGGCGAGAAGATCGCCACCGAGCAGTTCGCCCCCATCAACCGCCTGACCGACCTGCAAGAGCCCGAGTTCGACGGTGAGCGCGTGCACCTGCCGGCCGAGACCCCGAAGGCCTTGAAGGCCTTCATCGACTCGGGCCTGATGGCCGCCGCCAAAGATGCCGATGTGGGTGGCATGCAGTTGCCCACCGTGGTGGAAATGGCGGCGATGAGCTTCTTCTTCAAGGCCAGCGTGGCCTTGGGCGGCTACCCCATGCTGACGCGCGGCAATGCCAACACCATCCTGGCGCACGGCACCCCCCAGCAAGTCGAGGTGTTTGCCAAGCCCGGACTGGAAGGCCGCACCTTCGGCACCATGTGCCTGAGCGAGCCGCAGGCCGGCTCCAGTCTGTCGGACATCGCCACCAAGGCCGTGCCCGACACGGGCAGCGAAGCCCACGGCGCTGCGCCTTGGCAGCAAGACCCGCTGGGCCCGCGCTTTCGCCTCAAGGGCAACAAGATGTGGATCTCGGGCGGTGAGCACGAGATGGGCGAGAACATCGTGCACCTGGTGCTGGCCAAGATCCCCGGTGAAGACGGCAAGACCATCCCCGGTGTCAAAGGCATTTCGCTCTTCATCGTGCCGCGCAAGCTGGTGCAGGCCGATGGCACCATCACCGACCAACGCAACGACGTCTCGCTGGCGGGCCTGAACCACAAGTGTGGCTACCGGGGCACCGTCAACACGCTGCTGAACTTTGGCGAGGGCAAGTTCCCGGTACACGGCCAGGCCGGTGCCGTGGGCTACCTCATCGGCAAGCCCGGTGAAGGCCTCAAGTGCATGTTCACACTGATGAACGAGGCCCGCATTGGCGTGGGTCTGGGCGCGACCATGCTGGGCTATGCCGGCTATGAAGCCTCGCTGGCCTATGCCAAGGATCGCCCGCAAGGCCGCGCCATGACGGCCGCCGGCAAAGACGCGAGCAGTCCGCAGATTCCGATCATCCAGCACAGCGACGTCAAGCGCATGCTGATGATGCAAAAGAGCGTGGTCGAAGGCGGCCTGGCCCTGGGCCTGCTGTGCGCGCAATTGGTGGACGACGAGCAGACCGGCTCCGAAGCCGAAGCCGAGAAGGCGCACCTGCTGCTGGAGCTGCTGACTCCGATTGCCAAGAGCTGGCCCAGCGAATGGGCGCTGGAGGCCAACAGCCAGGCCATCCAGGTGCTGGGCGGCGCAGGCTACACCCGCGACTTCCCCGTCGAGCAATACTGGCGTGACAACCGCCTCAACATGATCCACGAAGGCACCCACGGCATCCAGGGCATGGACCTGCTGGGCCGCAAGGTGGTGATGAATGGCGGCAAGGCCCTGGCCGTGCTGGCCGAGCGCATCAGCGAAACCATCCAGAAAGCCGGCCACATCGAGGGGCTGGCGCTGCATGCCAATGCCCTGGCCGGCGCGCTGCAAAAGGTGGGCGCGGCCACCCAAGCGGCGTGGTCCACCGGCGTGCCGGAAGAGGCGCTGGCCAACGCCACGCCTTACCTGCAGGCCTTCGGTCATACCGTGCTGGCCTGGATCTGGCTGGAGCTGGCCATCGCGGCGCAGGCCGCCCAAGCCAAGGGCACATGGGACCAAGGGCCTCTGGGCGCCGGCTTCCTGCAGGGCAAGCGCGCTGCGGCAGACTACTTCTTTGCTTACGAGTTGCCCAAGATCGATGCGTGGCTGGGCGTGGTCTCGCGCCGTGACCTGACCTGTGCCCAGGCTCAGTCCGACTGGTTCTGAGCCACCACACCGGCCGCGCATCGCACACGAAAGAACCCCATCATGATCAAGCACATCGTTCTGTTCACCCTCAAGGACCCGGCCAACGCGCCCAAGGTCAAGGCTTTGCTGGACAGCTGCAAGGACATCGTCCCCGGCATCCGCGAGTTCGAGGTGGGCATCAAGACCGAGGGTCTGGAAGCCACGGCCGACGTCGTGCTGGTCTCCACCTTTGAAGACGCGCCCGCGCTGGCCGCCTATCAACCTCATCCTCACCACCAGGGCGTGGTCGCCCAGATCCGCGAGATGGCATCGGGCCGCCAGGTGCTCGACTACCTCTGCTGAACACACGATCGACACCTCTCACTGAAAGACAGTCCATGAGCGAAGCCCGCACCATCCAGAACCTGTTCGACCTCACGGGCAAGAAGGCCCTCATCACCGGCGGCTCACGCGGCCTGGGCCTGCAGATGGCGCAGGCGCTCGGCGAAGCCGGTGCCAAGGTGGTCATCAGCTCGCGCAAGGCGGCAGACCTGGAGGAGGCCGTGATGGCCCTGCAAGACCGTGGCATTGACGCCCGCTGGATTGCCGCGGATGCCGGCAAGCCCGACGACATCCAGCGCCTGGCCGACGAAACCCTGGAGCGCGTGGGCGATGTGGACATCCTCGTCAACAACGCCGGTGCCACCTGGGGCTCGCCCGCACAAGACCACCCGCTGGACGCCTGGGACAAGGTGATGAACCTGAACGTGCGCGGCTACTTCCTGCTGTCGCAGGCCATTGCCAAGGCCAGCATGATCCCGCGCAAGCAAGGCCGCATCATCAACGTGGCCTCCATTGCGGGCCTGGGCGGCAACCCCGCCTTCATGCAGACCATCGCCTACAACACCAGCAAGGGTGCGGTGGTCAACTTCACCCGCGCCCTGGCCTGTGAATGGGGTCACCTGGGCATCCGTGTCAACGCCATCGCCCCCGGCTTTTTCCCCAGCAAGATGACCGCCGGCCTGATCGGCGCGGTCGGTGAGGACAACATGGCCAGCCATGCTCCGCTGCTGCGCCTGGGCGACGACGAAGACCTGAAGGGGGCCGCGTTGCTGTTTGCCTCCGACGCCGGCAAACACATCACCGGCCAGATCCTGGCGGTGGACGGGGGCGTCAGCGCCCTCGTGGGCTGACCTGAAAGCGCGCCGGACATGGCCATTCCTTTTGCTTTCCGCATTCCTTTCGTCGAAGGCATCGGGTGCGAGCTGCAGCGTTTTGACGGCGGGCACGCCGAGGTCTCGCTCACGCTCAACGAGAACCACACCAACTCCTTCGGCGTCGCCCATGGCGGCCTGATGATGACCCTGCTCGACGTGGCCATGGCGCACGCGGCCCGCAGCCTGCGCCTGGATGCCCAGGGGCAAAGCCCCGGCGCGGTCACCATCGAGATGAAGACCAGCTTCACCCGTCCGGGCATCGGGCGCATCCGGGCGGTGGGCAGCGTGCTGCACAGCACGGCCACACTGGTGTTCTGCGAGGGCAAGGTCTTCGACGAACACGACCGGCTTTGCGCCCACGCCACCGGCACGTTCAAGTACCTGCGCGACATCCCCAAATCCCGGCCAGCAGCCGGCTCACCTGATGAGCCTCATCTGCAAGGCCCCGGTTCCGATTGATGTGACACCCACCCAAGAAAGGTCCGTCCCATGAGCCAAGTCAACGAACAGATCCTGCTGGCCTCCCGGCCCCAGGGCGAAGCCAGTGTCGATAACTTCAAGCTGGTGCAGAGCCCGCTGCCCTCGGCGGATGAATTGAGCGAAGGCCAGGTGCTGGTGCGCCACCACTACCTCTCGCTCGATCCCTACATGCGCGGCCGCATGAACGACAGCAAGAGCTACGCCGAGCCTCAGCCGCTCAACACCGTGATGCTGGGCGGCACGGTGGGCGAGGTGCTGATCAGCAAGCATCCCAAGTTCGCCGTCGGCGACAAGGTGGTGGGCATGGGCGGCTGGCAGACCCACAGCGTCGTCGACGCCACCCAGCGTGGCGCGCTCACCAAGGTGGACACCACCCACATCCCGCTGTCGGCCTACCTGGGCTCGGTGGGCATGCCGGGCGTGACTGGCTGGTATGGCCTGGTCAAGATCATCGCGCCCAAGGCCGGTGAAACCGTGGTGGTCAGTGCCGCCAGCGGCGCCGTGGGCAGCGTGGTGGGCCAGTTGGCCAAGGCGCGCGGCTGCCGTGTGGTGGGCGTGGCCGGCGGTGCCGACAAGTGCGACTACGTGGTCAAGGAACTGGGCTTTGATGCCTGCGTGGACTACAAGGCCAACCCCGACCCCAAGAGCTTCTACAAGGCCCTCAAGGACGCGACGCCCAACGGCATTGACGGCTACTTCGAGAACGTGGGCGGCATGATCCTGGATGCGGTGCTGCTGCGCATGAACGCCTTTGGCCGCATCGCCATGTGCGGAATGATCGCTGGCTACAACGGTGAGCCCACCCCGATGCAGAACCCGGCCCTGATCCTGGTCAATCGCCTCAAAGTCGAGGGCTTTATTGTGAGCGAACACCCCGAAGTGTGGCCCGATGCCGTGCAGGAATTGGGCACCATGGTGGCAATCGGAAAAATGAAGTTCCGTGAGTCGGTGGCGCAAGGCATTGCCAGCGCGCCCGAGGCCTTCCTGGGCCTGCTCAAGGGCAAGAACTTTGGCAAACAACTGGTCAAACTGATCTGAACATTCAAACAAGGAGCACACACAGCATGACTCATCTGAATCTGCAACCGGGCCAGACGGCCGTGATCACCGGCGCCGCCAGCGGCTTTGGTCTGGAGCTGGCCCGACTGGGAGCCCAGAAGGGCCTCAATCTGGTGCTCACCGATGTGCAGCAAGAAGCACTCGACAAGGTGGTGGCCGAGCTGACCGCTGCTGGCGCCCATGTGGCGGCCTTGCGCGGTGACGTCTCCCGTGGCGAGGACATCCAGGCTTTGGCAGACCTCTGCCTGGAGCGTTTCGGCGTGCCTCACATCGTCATCAACAACGCCGGTGTGGCCTATGGCGGCCTGATCTGGGAAGCCGGCCCCCGTGACTGGGAATGGGTGCTGGGCGTGAACCTGTGGGGCGTCATCCACGGCGTGCGTGTCTTCACGCCGCTGATGTTGGCCGAGGCCCGCAAGAACCCAGACTACCAGGGGCACATCGTCAACGTCGCATCGATGGCCGGCATGCTGAACTCGCCCAACCTGGGCGTCTACAACGTCAGCAAGCACGCCGTGGTGAGTCTGTCGGAGACCCTGTACCAGGATCTGGCCCTCGTCACCGACCAGGTGCACGCCTCGGTGCTGTGCCCGTATTTCGTGCCTACCGGGATTCACCAGTCGCACCGCAATCGCCCGGCCGAGCTGCGCACCGATGCCAAGCCCACGGCCAGCCAGCTGATTGGCCAGGCCATGAGCGCCAAGGCCGTGACGTCCGGCAAGGTGACCGCCACCGATACCGCCGCCCTGGTGTTTAACGCGATCGAGGCCAATCAGTTCTACGTCTACACCCACCCCAAGGCCATCGGCATGGTGCAGGTGCGCATGGAAGACGTGATGCAGGCGCGCAACCCGACCGACCCGTTTGCGGGCAAGCCGGAAATTGGCGAGCAGCTCAAGACCGCTTTGCGCGACGCCCTCGCCAAAGAGGACTGATCAGCGCCGCAGATCAGCTGCTGCGGGCGTCCTGCTCACGGTGACGTGACAGGACGACCCCGCGGGCCGCAAAGCGCTTGACCAACTGCTCCACGCAATACACCGAGCGGTGCTGACCGCCGGTGCAGCCCATGGCCACGGTCACGTAGCTGCGTTGGTCGCTCTCCAGCGTGGGCAGCCAGCGCAGCAAGAACGCTTCGATCTGCGCGAGCAGCTCGGCCGATTCCGGCTGGGCGTCCAGGTAGTCGATGACGGGTTGATCACGACCGGTCAGCGGCTTGAGCTCCTTCAGGTAGAAGGGGTTGGGCAGCATGCGCACGTCGAAGACGAAGTCGGCGTCCATCGGCACGCCGTGCTTGTAGGCAAAGGACTCGAACACCAGGGTCAGGCCAGCCGGCTCGGCGCCCACGATGTGACGCACCCAGGTGCGCAACTGCGCCGGACGCAACAGGCTCGTGTCGATCACGGTGGACACCTCACGCAGCGGGCCCAGCAGTTCGCGCTCCATGGTGATGGTGTCGATCAGGGCGTGGGTGGCCTCTTCAACGACATCGTGGTCCTGGTCGCTGGCGCGCCGCCGGGGCTTGTCAGCGGGCGGCTGCGGCCGCAGTTTCAGCAGAGGGTGAGGCCGGCGGGTTTCCGAGAAACGGCGCACCAGGGTGTCGGTGCTGGCATCCAGAAACACCGAACGCACCTTCAGGCCTTCTTGCCGCAAGGTGTCGAGCACTGGCTTGAGGTGGGGCAGGGAGTGCACGCTGCGCACGTCCATGGCCACCGCGATTCGGCGCTTCAATTCGGGCGGACGTTGTACTTCCAGGTCGACCAGGCCGCGCAGCAACTCAGGGGGCAGGTTGTCGACGCAGAAGTAGCCGGCGTCTTCCAGCGCATTGAGCGCCACGGACTTGCCTGAGCCGGAAATCCCGGTCAGCAACACGATGTCGAGCTGGCTCATGCGGCCTCCTTGCGGCGTCGGGGGGCTTTGCCGACCGCCAGGACGGCGGTGTCGGCGTCTTTGGCGTCCTGAGCGTCTTGTGCGTGGGCTGTGGTGAGCATGGCCTGCGCATGGGCGCGGCTGGTCTCGGTGATCTGGCCGCCCAGCATGCGGGCGATTTCGGTGGTGCGGACGTCATCACGCACCTCGCGGATGTCGCTGGTGGTCTGGCCGTCGTGCACCGCCTTGGCCACCAGCAGATGCTGGTGCGCACACGCGGCGACCTGCGCCAGGTGGGTCACCGCCATGACCTGCCGGTCGCGACCCAGACGCTGCATCAGGCGGCCCACGGTGTCGGCCACCGCACCGCCCACGCCCGAATCGATCTCGTCGAAGATGAGGGTGCCGACCTGGCTGCGCTCGTCGCTGCGCTGCGAGGTGGTGACCGCAATGGCCAGGGCCAGGCGCGACAGCTCGCCGCCGGAGGCCACTTTGCCCAAGGGACGAGGCGTGCTGCCGGCATGACCCGCCACCAGAAATTCGATGTTCTCCAGGCCAAACGCCTGGGGCTCGCTTTGCGCGGTGAGGGCCACTTCGAAGCGACCGCCCTTCATGCCCAGCTCCTGCATGGCCTCGGTCACGGCCTGCGACAGGGCCGGTGTGGCCGCGCTGCGCTGGCGTGTCACGGTCTGGGCCACGGCCAGCCAGGCCTGATGTGCGGCCTGTGCCTCGCGCTCCAGCTTGTCCAGGTCGGTGGCAGCGTCCAGCTTGGCCAGCTCGTCCCGCCAGCTTTGCAGCAACTCGGGCAGTTCGGGCGCGGCGCGGCGGTAGCGGCGCGCCAGGCTCATCCACATCGACATGCGCCCATCGAGCTCGGCCAGCCGATCCGGGTCGAGTTCGGTGTGGTGCAAGGCACTGTTGAGGCTGCGGGCGGCATCTTGCAGTTGCGCCTGGGCTTCGCGCAGCACTTCCAGGGCGTTGCTCAGGTGCGGCTCCACCGAGGCCACGTCTTCCAGCGCGTCGATGGCGCGGGCAGTCAGGCTCTCGGCGCTGTCATCGGCCTCGGACACGGCGTCCAGCGCCCCGCGGGCGGCATCCAGAATGGCCTGGCCGTGGCTCAGGCGGCTGTGTTCGGTGTTGAGCGCGTCCCACTCGTCGGCCTGCGGGTTGAGCTTGTCCAGCTCGCCAATCTGCCACTGCAGGCGCTCGCGTTCGCGCTCCAGATCGGCCTGCTGCCCGCGTGCCTCCTCCAGACGGCGAGCTGCTTCGCGACGGGCCACCCAGGCGGCTTGCAGCGCAGGGGTGTCCACGCCGGCTTGCGCATCCACCAGGGCGCGCACGGCGTCTGCACGGGTGAGGCTTTGCCAGGCGTGCTGGCCGTGGATGTCGACCAGGTGCTCGCCCAGCTCGCGCAATTGCGTGGCCGTGGCCGGCGAGCCGTTGATCCAGGCGCGGCTCTTGCCTTGGGCGTCCACCACGCGGCGCAGCAGCAGCGGGGCGCCGGGCTCCAAGTTGTCGAAGCCGGCTTCTTCCAGCCAGGGTGCCAGCAGGGCGGCCAGTTGTGCCGAGGGTTCGAACTCGGCGGTGATGTCGGCACGCGCCGCGCCCTCGCGCACCACCCCGGCGTCGCCCCGGCTGCCCAGGGCGAGCTGCAGGGCGTCGATGAGGATGGACTTGCCCGCGCCGGTCTCGCCTGTCAGCGCGGTGAAGCCGCCGCTCAGGTCCACCTCCAGACTGGTCACGATGACGAAATCACGCAGGGTCAGGCGACGCAGCATGGTGTTAACTCACTCCTTCATTCCAGCGCAGTTTGCGGCGCAAGGTCGCGTAGTAGCTCCAGCCCTTGGGGTGCAGGAAGCGCACATGGTGGTCGGACCGGCGCACGATCACGCGGTCGCCGTGCAGCAGGCTGGCCAGGCTTTGCATGTCGAAGTTCATGCCCGCATCCTTGCCGGCCACGATCTCGATGGTGATGGTGACGTCGTCCGACACAACCAATGGTCGGTTGGACAGGGTGTGCGAGGCAATCGGCACGATCACCCAGCCACCCACACCCGGGTGCATGATGGGGCCGCCGGCCGACATCGCATAGGCGGTCGAACCCGTGGGCGAGGACACCAGCAGGCCGTCGGCGCGGTAGTTGGCGACGAACTGGCCGTCGATCTCGGCACGCAGCTCGACCATGCTGGCGGTGGCACCACGGCTCACCAGCACCTCGTTGATGGCAAAGCCTTCGTAGATGGTCTCGAAACCGTCGCCGCGGATCGGGCGCAGCACGGCCCCGGCCAGCATGGCACGGCGGTCTTCTTCGTATTCGCCGCGCAGCATCAGGGGCAGGGTGGTGCCCACGTCCTTGAGCGGGATGTCGGTGATGAAGCCCAGACGGCCCTGGTTGATGCCGATCAGCGGGATGTTGAACGGGGCCAGCTCGCGGGCGATGGCGAGCATGGTGCCGTCGCCACCCAGCACCACGGCCACGTCGCATTGCTGGCCGATTTCCTTGATGCTCAAGGCCGGATACTCGGTCATGCCGGTGTTGTAGGCGGTCTCGCTCTCCAGCGACACGTCCAGGCCGGCGCGGGCCAGCAGATGCGCCACATCTTCCAGAATCGGGCGGATGCCGCGGGCCTGGTATTTGCCCACCAGGGCGGCGTGACGGAAGCGACAGGAAGGCGTACTCGGCATGCGAAGAATTACACCACAGCGGATGTGACAAATGAGGTCATTCCCCTGTGCGGGCGGCGTCAAACACGCGGCCCAGAACTAGAATGAGACACCCATGCTGGATGACCGTGCCAAGATCCTGTTGAAAGCGCTGGTCGAGCGCTACATTGCCGATGGCCAACCTGTTGGCTCTCG
Organism: Burkholderiales bacterium RIFCSPHIGHO2_12_FULL_63_20; assembly: GCA_001770775.1. Lineage (GTDB taxonomy): Bacteria > Pseudomonadota > Gammaproteobacteria > Burkholderiales > Burkholderiaceae_C > Aquabacterium. The sequence goes on along the minus strand of MESA01000021.1, from coordinate 34,426 downwards.
CACGCTGTCGCGCGCGTCGGGCTTGGACTTGTCGGCTGCCACCATCCGCAACGTCATGGCCGACCTGGAGGAGCTGGGCCTGATCGTCAGCCCGCACACCTCGGCCGGCCGCGTGCCCACCCCCAAGGGCTACCGCCTGTTTGTGGACACGATGCTGACCGCTCGCCCGCAGGGCATGGGGGAGCTGAGCAGCGAAGCGCGCGGGCAGCTGCAGCCCGACCAGCCGCAGCGCGTCATTGCCAACGCCGCCAACATCCTCTCCAGCCTTTCGCACTTTGTGGGCGTGGTGACGGCGCCGCGCAAGGCCTCGGTGTTCCGCCACATTGAATTTTTGCGCCTGGGTGACAAGCGTGTGCTGGTCATCCTGGTCTCGCCCGACGGCGATGTGCAAAACCGCGTCATCTTCACCGCCGAGGACTTCAGCCAGTCGCAACTGGTCGAGGCCACCAACATCCTCAACGCGCATTACTCGGGTCTGACGATTGAGGAGATGCGCGAGCGCCTGCGCTGCGAGGTCGATCAGCTGCGCGGCGACATCGCCACCCTGATGCAGGCCGCCGTGCAGGCCGGTGGCGAGGCCATGGCCGAAAGCAGCGACCAGTTGGTGCTGTCGGGCGAGCGCAACCTGCTGACGGTGGAAGACTTCTCGCAGGACCTGGGCTCGCTGCGCCGCATGTTCGACCTGTTCGAGCAGAAGACGCAGCTGATGCGCCTGCTGGATGGCTCCAGCCGCGCCGATGGCGTGCGCATCTACATCGGGGGCGAGAGCCAGGTGGTGCCGTTCGAGGAGCTGTCGGTGGTCTCGGCCCCGTACGAGATCCACGGCAAGGTGGTCGGTACGCTGGGCGTGATCGGCCCCACCCGCATGGCCTACGACCGCATGATCGAGATCGTGGACATCACTTCCCGGCTGGTCAGCAACGCGCTGAGTCAGAAGTAAGCCCGACGCCGGCCCGTTCGCGCTGCGTGGGCTCAGGGTTGGTTCAGGGCGCCGGGTTGGGATAGCGTTGGTGGATGGCCTCGATGCCTTCGAGCACCTCCGGCGGCAGCGTCACAGTCAGGCTGTCGATGTTGCTGCGCAGCTGGGCCAGCGAGGTCGCCCCGATGATGTTGCTGGTGACGAAGGCTTGCCGGTTGACGAAGGCCAGTGCGCCTTGGGCCGGGTCGATGCCGTGACGGCGGAACAGGCTCACATATTCGTAAGTGGCCCGCTCGGCGTTGTCGTTGCTGTAGCGGCTGAAACGCTCGAACAGGCTGAGGCGGCCGCCCTCGGGTCGCTGGCCGGCCAGGTACTTGCCACTCAAGACGCCAAAGCCCAGCGGGGAGTAGGCCAGCAGCCCCACGTCCTCGCGCAGCGACATCTCGGCCAAGCCGATCTCGAAACTGCGGTTGAGCAGGCTGTAGGGGTTCTGGATGCTGGCCACGCGGGGCAGGGCGCGGGTCTCGGCCAGGTGCACAAAGCGGCTCAGGCCCCAGGGGGTTTCGTTGGAGACGGCCACGTGCCGGATCTTGCCGGCCTGCACCAGCTCCTGCAGAGCGGCCAGCGACTCTTCGATCGGCGTGGTCTCTTCGTCCTTGAGGTGGCTGAAACCGAGCTGGCCGAAGGTGTTGGTGGAGCGGTCGGGCCAGTGCAACTGGTACAGGTCGATGTGGTCGGTCTGCAGGCGCTGCAGGCTCAGGTTGACGGCTTCGAACAGGTTCTCGCGGGTGTGCAGCAAGCGGCCGCCGCGCACGTGACTGGGGCGCGCGGCCTGGCGGGCCGGGCCGGTGGCCTTGGTGGCCAGGATGATGTCCTGGCGTCGGCCCGTCTTGCGCAGCCAGGTGCCGATGTACTGCTCGGTGCGGCCCTGGGTCTCGGGGCGAGGTGGCACCGGGTACATCTCGGCGGTGTCGATCAGGTTGATGCCGGCGTCCAGCGCGAAGTCGAGCTGCGCGTGTGCCTCGGCTTCGGTGTTCTGCTCGCCCCAGGTCATGGTGCCCAGTGCGATGGCACTCACGTTGAGGCCGGTGCGGCCAAGGGGGCGGTATTGCATGGGGAGGCTCCGAAGTGATGAGGGCAGGGGTGAACCTTCATCGTAGGCCATGCTGCAAATCCGAGGCGGGGGCGCTGATTTCGAGGGGCGTGAGGCCGCGGAGGGCGGCGCGGGCAGGCCCTACAATCGCGGATTCCTTGTTGTGCAAGGCAGGGGGCCGTTAGCTCAGTTGGTTAGAGCAGAGGACTCATAATCCTTTGGTCGTTGGTTCAAGTCCAACACGGCCTACCAAAATTGAGAAACCAACCTCTTTTGGGGTTGGTTTTTTTGTTGGCGTCGCATGTCGCCGCTGTGCGGCTGGGTGGTTGTTGACGATGTTCTCGAAGTGGTTTCGATCTCTCCTGCTGCTCGTCGCTTGGGCGGCGGGGCCGGCACTGGCCGATGACGCACAGCTCTGGTTCAGCGCGGGCAGGCCGACGGCCGAAGCCCGGCAGGCGGTGGACATCCTGTTGTCGGCTGCCGATGAGGGCCTTTACCCAGGTGACTACCAGGCCGCCATGCTGGACTCACAGTTGAGCGTGGCGCAGCAAGGGGCGGGGCTGTCCGATGCGGAGTTGGGGGCGCTGGATGCCACGCTGACGTCGGCACTCCAACGCTACCTGACGGACCTGCGCAACGGGCGGATCGACCCGCGTCAGATTCACGCTGATTTTGACGTGCCCCTGCATGCGCCGTTTGACGCCAACGCCTTCTTGCGCGACGCCATTGCACGAGGCAACCTGCCCGAAGCCTTGCGCGAAGTGGCACCCCGATTGCCCATGTACCGCACGTTGCGCCAAGCGCTGGCCCGGTACCGGGCGTTGGTCGATCATCCAGCTTGGCAGACGCCTCTGCCGCCCTTGCCTCGCCGCAAGCTGGAGACAGGGCAGCCCTATGCTGGCCTGATGCTGCTGGCTCAGCGCTTGGAGGCCCTGGGCGACCTGCCCGTCGGGACGCCCCTGCCGGAGCGCTTCGACGGCATGCTGGTGACGGGCTTGCAGGCGTTTCAGGAGCGCCATGGCCTGGCAACCGATGGCGTGCTGGGGCGGGCCACGCTGCAACAACTGAACGTGACGCCTGCCGAGCGCGTGCGTCAGATCGAGCTGTCTCTGGAGCGACTGCGCTGGACCCCGCTGTTGAATGCACCCCGCATGATCGTGGTCAATGTGCCGGAATTTGTCCTGCGTGCGTACGAGGTGCGAGATGAGCAGGTGAACGTTCAGGTGACGATGAGGGTCATCGTGGGCAAGGCGCTGGACACCCATACGCCCCTGTTCGATGCAGACATGCGCTTCATCGAGTTCAGTCCATACTGGAACGTGCCGCCGTCGATCGCCCGTGCGGAAACCGTGCCCAAGATCCGGCGCGATCCGGCCTATTTTCGGGAGCAGGACTTTGAGTTCGTGACGCCCAGTGGCCAGGTGGTCACCGCCTTGTCGACTGCGCACCTGAATGCCGTTCTGCAAGATGGTTGGCGCATCCGGCAGCGGCCTGGCCCCAAGAATGCCCTGGGCGACATCAAGTTTGTCTTCCCCAACCACGACAACATCTACTTGCACCACACCCCGGCACCGCAGCTGTTCGAGCGAGAACGGCGCGATTACAGCCACGGCTGCATCCGCGTCCAGGAGCCGGTCGCACTGGCCCGGTTTGTCCTGCAGGACCAGCCCGACTGGACCGAGGAGCGCATCCGTCAGGCCATGGAGAAGGGCGAGTCCCGCACCTTGCGTCTGCAGCAGCCACTGCGGGTGCTGATCGCGTACAGCACGGTGGTCGTCAAGGGCGGCCGGGTCTTTTTCTACCCCGACCTGTACGGGCATGATGCGATGCTGGACCAGGCGCTGCGCGAGCGTCCCACGGGATTGCCCCCACGGCATCAGCCGAAATTGGAAGCAGAATAAAATCTAGTTTTGCCGATCTGAGATGCCTGTGCCGCTGTCACATCCTGCCCGTCGACTGTTCATGCGCCGCACTGCGCAGCTGGCGGTGGCGGGCCTCGCCGTGCCCCTGGCGTGTCAGTCAGCCCTTGCGGCCGAAGACGGCGTGCGCAGTCTGGCGCTGGACCACACCCACACCGGCGAGAAGCTGGCTCTGGTGTACGCAGAGAACGCGCAGTACGTGCCCGATGCCTTGGCCTCGTTGAACCATTTCTTGCGCGATCACTACTCCGGTGACGTGGGCGTGATCGATCCGACTTTGTTCGACCTGCTGCACCGGGTCCAGCTCGAGTTGGGTGTCTCGCAGTCGTTCGAGGTGATTTCCGCTTACCGCTGCCCCACCACCAATGAGTCGCTGCGCACCACGCGCAGTGGCGGTGTCGCGCGACGCAGCCTGCACATGGATGGCAAAGCCATCGACATCCGCCTGCCCGGGGTGCCACTCAGCGAACTGCGCGATGTGGCCTTGTCGCTGCGGGCGGGAGGCGTCGGTTACTACCCTGGCGAGCAGTTCCTGCATGTCGACACCGGCCGGGTGCGTAGCTGGCAGGGCTGATTGGGTTTTCCAGCCGCCCGCAGGGCGATGAGCCGCTTTAGCCCACCACAGGCGCCAGCGCGTCTTCCGTCACAAAGTCGGTGTACCAGGCGTCCACCAGTTCGCTGACGCGGGCCGAGGCCACGTCCGAGCGGGCGCGCAGCCAGTCGATCAGGGCGGTGCGGTCTTCGGCCGAGACGCTGCCGCGTTCGGACTTGGTGATGAAGCCACCATTGGCCCAGCCGCCAAATTCGAGGCCATTGGGCTCGATCACTTCTTCCAGCAAGGCGTCGACGAACACTTCTTCGCGGGCGCCGTCCTTCAGCTGGGTTTTGAAGGCAAAACCGAATTCTTGAAATTCGCCGACGTGCAGTTTTTTGCGTTGACGACGGCTGCGGTGTTTGGTCATGGGAGTGCTCCGAAATGTGAACTGGTCATGAAACCAGGAATCCCGAGTATCGCCCACGCACCGTATGGGCCGATGCCATCATCGACGTCGATGGCTTTTGCATCTGGCGAAATCTGGCTATATTGGCCCACAAATCAAATCAAACGGGGGTCGACATGGCTGAGCAGCGCTATCGGCACGAGATGCGACGCATGATTGACCGAGCCGTGCAGTTGCTTGAGCGGGACGAGTTGTCCTGGCACGCGGCTGCGCAGTGGTTTGACGCGTTCAGGGTGCCATTTGCGGTGACCTGTCGCGTGCTGACTCCTTACGCCAAAAAGTAAATGCTGCTGGGTTGTGTGGGGTGTGGCGCAGTGGTCGTGCACTTTTGCCACGTCTGCTGCGGCTGAGATGCGATCTCTTGCACGACCTTGCACTATTTCCACGTTCATCTGTTTCGCCAACAGACCGATCAATGTAAATTGGTCTGGCTGAATTGAACGCAGAACGGAATGAGAACATGAAGCTGGACGACATTCGGGTAGCACCTAAGCTCTGGGGCACCGTCATTGGTTTGCTGATCGTGATGCTGGCCGCCGCCGCTTTCACCCAGAACCGAGCGAGCGTGGCCATGCTCGCGGCGCTGGAAGAAGTGGAGCGCAACGAGGCGGCCATCACGCGAGCGGTACGCTGGCAGGGCTTGACCGAGGTCGTGATTGAGCGGACGACCGCCGCGATCAACGTGCAGGACGAGGCGGCATCCAAGATTCTGGGCGAGCGTTCCGCGGCCAATTCGGCGAACATCTCCGAGCTGCAACAAGCCGTTCGCGAGAGCTTGATCACCGATTCTGACAAGCAGGCCTACGAGAAAGTGGCGCAGGCACGGGCTACCGCCGTGGCCTTGCTCAAGCAGGTGCCGGCGGTCAAGGCGAGCGGTGACAGTGTGGCCTTGCTGCAGTTCACCCAGCAGCAGTTCACGCCCGCTGCCAATCAGCTGTTGAATGCGCTCAGCGAGTTCGTCAAGCTGCAAGAGAAGGACCGCGATGAAGCGGTGGCACTCATGCACGAAGCGCGTCGCAAGGTGGCCATCATGGGCCTGATTGCCGCCGCGTTCTTGCTGGCTGTGGCCGTGAGTCTGACGCTGATCCTGATCCGCTCCATCGTGCATCCCTTGCAGCAGACCATCGCCGTGGCCAAGGCCATCAGCGAGGGCGATCTGACGCAGAATCTGCATACCCATCGCCATGACGAGTTCGGCGACCTGCTCAAGGCCTTTGCCCAGATGAGCGAGCGCTTGCGTGGTTTGGTGTCCGAGGTGCGATCCGGTGTGGATTCGGTGTCGACCGCATCGACAGAGATCGCCAATGGCAACCATGATCTTTCGTCGCGCACCGAACAAACGGCCGCCAACCTCCAGGAGACGGCAGCCAGCATGGAGCAGCTGACCAGCAACGTGACCCAGTCGGCCGAAACGGCCCGCCAAGCCAATCAGCTGGCGCTGAACGCCACGCAGGCGGCCACGCGCGGTGGTGAGGTCATGGGCAATGTGGTCACCAGCATGCAGCACATCTCGGACAGTTCGCGTCGCATCTCCGACATCATCGGGGTCATTGATGGGATTGCGTTCCAGACCAACATCCTGGCCTTGAACGCGGCTGTGGAAGCCGCCCGGGCTGGTGAGCAGGGGCGTGGCTTTGCGGTGGTGGCCAGCGAAGTGCGCAACCTGGCGCACCGCAGTGCCGAGGCTGCCAAGGAGATCAAGACCTTGATCCAGCGCTCGGTGGAAAGCGTGGAGTCTGGCTCGCAACAGGTGACCGAAGCGGGCTCGGCCATGCAGGAGATCGTGATGGGCGTGCGACGTGTCGGCGACCTGATCGCCGAGATCTCCGCGGCCTCCAGCGAGCAACAACAGGGCATCAGCCAGGTCAACCAGGCCGTGGGCAACCTGGACCAGATGACGCAGCAAAATGCCGCGTTGGTCGAAGAGTCGGCTGCGGCTGCGAGTGCCCTGAGCGATCAGGCCCGCAAGCTGGGCGAGGTGGTGTCGCTGTTCCGAGTCAGCGGCGGCTCCTACACGCCAGCCGCCACGGCCCTGTCCACATCGAAGCCCTTGAAGCCCGCAGCGCGTTCCGTGCCGACGGCCCCTGCCGCAGGCGCAGCACGCCCGCTGTCCAAGCCGGCAACGGCTGCGGCATCCACGCCGGTGGCTGTAAAGACTGAACCGTCTGCCGTGACGGTGCCGCCTGCGAAAGCCCCGGTGAAAACGCCGGCAGCACCTGCCCCGGCACCTGTGCGCTCCTCGCCCAAGGCCGCTGTGGTGGACGATCAGGACTGGGAAACCTTCTGATGTTCGGCGCCAGCGCACGCTCAGCGATGATCATGCTGGGTGCGCTGGCCTTGTCGGCCACCCTGTACGCGTGGCTGCCTTTCGCGGATGACGTTCGCAAGAGCCTGAGCCTCACCGTGTTCATCGGGGTGCTCTGGCTGACCGAGGCGCTGCCCCTGGCAGTGGTGGCCTTGATGGTGCCCCTGGGTGCCTTGCTCCTGGGCTTTGAGGGACTGACCACGCAGAAGGCGCTGGCGCCCTTTGCCGACCCCATCGTGTTTCTGTTCCTGGGTGGCTTCGCCCTGGCGGCTGCCTTGCGGGTGCAGCAACTCGACCGCAAGATGGCGGTGGCCCTGCTTGCCCTCTCGCGCGGGCATCTGGGCGCGGCGGTGGGCTTGTTGTTTGCGGCCACGGCGCTGCTCTCCATGGGCATCAGCAACACGGCCACGGCGGCCATGATGTTGCCGCTGACCCTGGGCGTGTTGCGTGCCGTCGATCCGTCGCGCGACCGTCGCACCCATACCTTCGTTTTGCTGGGCGTGGCCTATGCCGCCAGCCTGGGTGGGCTGGGCACCCTGGTGGGCTCGCCACCCAATGCGCTGGCGGCGCGGGCCGCTGGTGTGGATTTCGCGGGCTGGTTGCGCATCGGCCTGCCCTTGGTCGGCGTGCTGATGCCCTTGATGGTGGTGACCCTGTGGCTGGTGCTTCGCCCCCGGCTCAACCAGCGCATCCCGATCACGTCCGAGGTGGTGCCCTGGACCCGGGACCGCGTCCTGACCCTGCTGGTGTTCGGGTTGACGGGCCTGGGCTGGACGCTGGGAGGTCCCCGCTTGCAGGCCCTGGGCATCCAGAGCCCCGATACCTTCTTTGCCCTCGCGGCGTTGGTGGCGGTGGTCTGGCTGGGGCTTGCATCGTGGTCACAGTTGTCCGAGCAGACCGACTGGGGGGTGTTGCTGTTGTTCGGGGGCGGTCTGGCGCTGGGGGAGCTGCTGGGTACGTCTGGTGCCTCGCAGGTCTTGGGCACACAGGTGGCGCAGGGGCTGGAGGGCAGCAACCCAGTCCTGATGTTGCTGGCCGTGTCTGCCTTCATGGTGCTGTTGAGCGAGTTCGCCAGCAACACCGCGGCAGCCGCCTTGTTGATTCCGGTGTTCGCTGCCATTGCCGCACGCATGGGCCTGCCACAGGACGTGTTGGTGATCACGGTGGCTCTGGCCGCATCGTGCGGCTTTGCCTTGCCGGTGGCGACGCCGCCCAATGCCCTGGTGTTCGGCACGGGGCGGGTGCCGCAGGCCGACATGCTGCGAGCAGGTGGCGCGCTGGACTTGGTGTGCATCGCAGTGGTATCTCTGTGGGCCTGGAGCGCGCTACCATGACCGGGCTGAATGTCTCGACGCTCGTGCCGGTGGTGGTCATTGTCAGTTTCGGCTGGGCGATGGCTTTGGCCTACGTGGCCATGCCTCGCAAGAAAGACCTGCTGTGGTGCGCCTTGGCCATGGCCCTGCACGGGGTGGCCTATGTTTGCTTTGCCTTCACCGGTAAGGCGCCGCTCTTCGTTCCGGTTGTGTTGGGCAATGCCGCTTTGTTGGCTTGTCTGGTGTTGATTGTCGAGATCTTCCTCGACCTCCGCGCAGTGCAGGCTTGGCGTTGGTGGTGGGCACCGCTCATGGCGCTACCTGTGGTTTACGCCTTCTTTCCGTCGCCGGCCGACGTGGCTTTCCGCGTGATCTTGGGCTGTCTGGTGTACGGCGGACTGTGCGTGGCCTTGGTATGGTTGTTGTGTCGCCCGCATCCGGTGCTTCCGGGTCGGGGGCGCCGCATCACGCTCACCGGGGTGCTGCTGGTGCTGTCGATTTTTTTGTTGCGACTGCTTGCTGCGCTCACCGATCACCCGCCGGCGCTGTCTTGGAACGCTTCCAACGTTGTGCAGTCGCTCACCCTTCTGGCGGCCTTGCTGGGCATGTCGCTGCTGGTGCTGGGCGTGGTGCTGATGAGTGAAGAGAGGCTCGCCCAGGCGCTGTCCCTGAGTCGCAACAACTACCGCTTGCTGGTGGAGAACGCCAGTGAAGGCATTGTGGTGGTTCAGGGAGGGCGAATGAAGTTTGCCAACCCCATGCTGTTGTCCTTGTTGGGCTTCGCTGAGGAGGATGTGCTGGGCCAGAACCTGTTGCAGTTCGTGCACGAAGACGACCGTGCCAAGGTTGCTGAGGCCTACCAATTGCGTGTGCAGGGCCTGGCACAGGGATTGAAGTACCCCTTGCGTGTGCTCACCCATGACCGCGGCACACGCTGGTTCGAGATCAGTGGCACGCACTTTGTTTGGGAGGGGCATCCTGCCACGCTCAACTTCCTCACCGACATTCAGGACCGTGTCGAGATGGAAAACCAGATCCGCTCCCTGGCCTATCACGACAGCCTGACACAGCTGCCCAACCGGGTGCTGATGTGTGACCGACTCAAGCAGGCGCTGGCGAACCACAAGCGCGTGCCCCGGTATGGCGCGTTGATGTTCTTGGATCTGGACAACTTCAAGCCCGTGAATGATGCCCACGGCCACGTTGCCGGCGATCTGGTGCTGATCGAGGTCGCGCAGCGCCTGATGCGTTGCGTGCGCGAAACCGACACTGTGGCCCGTTTTGGCGGAGACGAGTTTGTCGTGATGCTGGCCGACCTGCACGAGGATCGGTTGACCTCTTTGGCCCAGGCGCGGGGCTTGGCTGACAAGGTGTTGCACACCTTGTCCGAGCCCTATCACCTGCTCCTGCCTCAACACGATGGCAGTGTTCGGACGGTGACCCACAGATGTGGTGCGAGCATTGGCCTGGTTTTGTTCCACAGCGAGACCGGTCGTGAAGAACGCTTGTTGCAGCAGGCGGATTCGGCCATGTACCGTGCCAAGGAGGCTGGGCGCCAGACCATTGTCCTGGCCGAGCAACAGTTTGGTGAAGCAGCCTGCGCATAATGGTCAAGTCTATTGACGAAGGAGCGTGCCTTGCCAGTTGCCACACGACGCGAAGATGAGGATGAGAGCGACGGCGATGTCGTGCCGTTTCAGGGGCTGTTGCGCTACGAGCGCCAGGTGCCGGTGCGGCAGGTGTCGTACTACATCTGCGGCGAGCTGAAAGAGCCCCAGTACTACACCGAGCTGTTCTTCACGCTGCGCACGGCCAGCGAAACCGACCTGATCTACCTCCATCTGAACTCGCCAGGCGGTGACTTCAACACCGGCCTGCAGATCATCAACAACATCGCGGCATCCAGCGCGCGGGTGGTCACGATCCTGGAGGCGCGCGCTTACTCGATGGCTGCGCTGATCTTCCTGAGTGGCGACGAGCTGTTCGTGCATGACAACTGCCAGCTCATGTTCCACACCTACTCCGGCATCTTCGCGGGCAAGGGCAACGAGCAGCAGGCCGAGATCGCGGCGGTGGGACGCTGGTTCGAGAAGGTGATGCGGCGCATCTGCACCCCCTTCCTGTCGGACGACGAGGTGGACCGCATTCTCAAAGGGGCGGATTACTGGATCGATTCCGACGACATCAGTCGTCGCCTGTCACGCAAGCCGGCTGCAGCCAAGACGCGCAAGCCGGTGGCCCGCAAGACCAAGGTGACGGTCAGCGCCAAGGGCTGAGTTTCACATCAGCAGCAGCCAGTCCTCAAACAAGACGCCATCGATGCGCTGAGGCAGGCCTTGTTGCGTGAGGTAGTCGTTGAGCGTGTACTGAATGTACCCCCCCATTTCGGTCATGCTGTCCGGACGGGAGAGGTCTTCGTGGCTCAGTTCGGTGGTCATCGTCTCGACCATGTTGCGAAACGCCGGTGCGTAGGGGCCCAGCACCTTCTGGTCTTTCGCGTTCTGCAGTTTGAGGCCGAACTTGAAGGCCAGCACGCTGCCATCGGACATCTTGGTCTCGATCTTGTCGATGCTCAGGTAGATGGGGACGGGGCGTGCGACCTCATCCGGTGCATGCACGTACCTCTGCCAGCCCCACGTGACCAAGGCCAAGGTAGCAATCAAGGCGCTTCCGGCAAGGATCAGGATCCACACGCTGCGGGTGCTGTTGGATTGGGCAGTCGCCACACTCATCCACTCATCTCCTGGTAACTCAAGCCATTACCTTACACCCGACCACGGGTCGTGTGGATGCGGGGGATGAGGTGGCGCGGGACTATGTCACGGGCGCCGAAACTCGTTTCACGACAGCCAGGCGGGCTGGTCGGTGGGGGCCTGAAGCAGCTCGATTTGTTGATGCAGCAAGTCGGTTTGCTGTTGCCAGTAGTTGCCACTGCCAAACCACGGGAAAGCCGCGGGGAAGGCTGGGTCGGCCCAGCGGCGCGCCAGCCAGGCGCTGTGGTGCAAGATGCGCAAGGTGCGCAGGGGTTCGATCAGACGCAGCTCGCGCCAGTCGAACTCGGCGACGGTTTCATAGCCATCAAGCAGGGCGTCGAGCTGGCCTCGGCGGTCGGCCTCGTTGCCGCTCAGCAGCATCCAGAAGTCTTGCACGGCTGGGGCCATGCAGGCGTCGTCCAGATCGACAAAGTGCGGCCCATCGGGCGTCCACAGCACGTTGCCGGGGTGGCAGTCACCGTGTACGCGCCGGTAGCGCAGGTCGGGAATGCGGTCGAAAGCGGCTTGCGCCAGGTCGAGTGCCTGGTCGGCGGCGCTGAGCCAGCGGGGGGCCTGGTCGGGCGGCAGGATGTCGTTCGTGACCAGCCAATCGCGGGCACTGCGCCCCGTCTGGTCCACGTCCAGACGCAGGCGGTGGGTGAAGGGCTGCTCGGCACCCACGGTGTGCATCCGTGCCAGAAAGCGTCCGAGCCAGCGCAGCACGTCCGGGTCTTCGAGTTCGGGGGCGCGCCCGCCACGGCGGGGGGCGACGGCCACGCGGTGCCCACGGAAGGCGCCCAGGGTGGGGGGCGTGCCGAGCAGTTGCGCACCTTCGGTGCCGGTGTCCGTCAGGGTGAGCGGGGGCACGGCGGGCACCTCGGCATCGGCCAGGGCCTGCGTGAAGGTGTGCTCCTCCAGGATTTGCGCGTCGCTCCAGCGGCCCGGGCGGTAGAACTTGGCCACCACGAAACCGCCATCGTCCACACCGACCTGGAAGACGCGGTTTTCGTAGGAGTTCAGCTGCAGCATCCGACCGTCCACCGCCTGCCCGAAGGCTTCGAGGGTGTCGAGGACGAGGTCAGGCGTGAGGTCGGCGTAAGGGGTGTCGGCGGCGTGCATGCCGCATCTTAGGCGACGAGCGGGCTCAGTCCAGCTGGGCGGCGTTGCTCATGGCTTTCAGGATGGCGCCGTTCAGGTCGGGGAAGGTCAGCAACAGCTTGTCGGCGACTTCCTTGATGTCGTAGATGATGCCGGCCTCGATGGCCTGCACCAGCTCGAAATAGGGCTCGTAGGGGCCGGACTGGTCAGCCAGGGCCTGGTAGACACGCTCGGGCACCGGGATGGTCTTGAGCAGCTCGCTGAAGGGCTGACGGAACATGCGGTCGAGCAGGGAGAACACGCCGCAGATGAACAGCTCGTTGCGCATTTCGTCGTCGCCGCTGATCTTGGCGAGCTCTTCCATCAGCAGGCCCCGGCGCACGGCGGCAAACATCACCGGGCGCATGTTCGGGTCCTTGCTGGCGGTGGCCAGCAGCAGGGCCAGCCAGCGTTTGAGGCGCTGGTAGCCCAGAATCATGATGGCGTGGCGGAACGAGCTGATCTCTACCGACAGGCCGAAGGCCGGCGAGTTGATGTAACGCATCAGCTTGAAGGCCAGGGGCGGATCGCGCTTGAGGGTGTTTTCGAGGTCGTCGATGTCTTCGCCACGGTGCAGCTGGTCGATCAGCTGCACGATGACTTGCAGCGCAGGCTGGTCGGCGGGCTTGCTGGACTGGTCGATGACGTTGTCGATGGGCCAGCCGAGCACGGCCAGTGCACCCTTGCGGAACGACAGCTCCATCTCTTCGATGCTGGTGATGCCTGCCTGAACGTGGCTGATGCTGCGAACCGTGCCTTCGGGCGCGGTGCTGGGCAGATTCGGGTTGCCTTGCTGGATGCGGCGGTCATCGGTGTAGTCGATGATGGCGTGCTTGAAGCAGGGCAGGATCTCGCGCGGCAATTCCTGCAGCGGGCGGCCCTTGAGCAACAGGGTGTTGCCACGGCTGTGCAAGGTGAGCAGCGCTTCGCTGTTGGCGCTATCGAGGGCCATGAAAGCGGGCACTTCGATGTAAATGTGCGCCGGAACGTCGGTTTGCAGCAGATCTTGCAGCAGGCTCTCGCTGAGCACGTTCAGCCACAACTGCTGCCCCCCTTCCGGCCAGGTTTCCGCGAGCGCGGCCAGCAGTGCCGAGGCGTCCGGCGCAGACCCCTGGGTCAGCGGCATCACCGTCAGGCGCGTGGCGATGACGGTGCGGTTGCGGTCGATGACAGGGCTGTAGGCGAGGGCGGTCTGACCCAGAATGGGATGGTTCATGGAAGCGTCGCAGCGGGGAACATGTTTCAGCTAATGTACTGGAACAGCGACATTTTCTGAATCGATGCGTAGCTCTGAAGTGCGGCTTCGTACCCGGTTTGCTTGTTTTGAAACTCGGAAATGGCCCGCACCATGTCCAGATCCTCGGCGTTGGATTTTTCGTTCTGGGCGGCCAGCTTGCCGTCGGCCAGACGCGATTCGATGCCGTCCAGACGGTTGAGCATTTCGCCAGCTTGGGAGCGGGCGGTCTGGAATTGGCCCAGCACGCGGTCCATGCGAGCCAGCCCGGTGGTGACGGCTCCGCTGGGGTTGGACCCAGACTCCAGATCGGCGATGGCACTGTCCAGGGCATCAAAGGCGCTGAAAGTCTCGGTGGTGCCGTTGCCCAGGTCACGCGTGATGTTCATCCAGATGGCCTCACCGTTCATGGTCAGGTTGATCTCTTCTGTGGATGCGGCCAGAACCTGGCCCGGGCTGCCATTGAAGACGACCTCGGGAGGGGTGAGTGTGGTGTCATCCGAGAAGGGCGCGCTGGTCGACCCCTTGCCGCCAAAGACGTATCCGCCGCCACCATCGGGCAAATTGGCCACCGACACCATTTGCTTGCGGATTTCGCGCAGCTTGGCCGTGAGGGCGTTGCGCTCGTTCTGAGAATATGCGCCATTTCCTGCGGCTACGACGGTTTCGCGGGCGGTCTGCATCAGATCGATGGCATTGCCCAGACCAGATTCAGCCAGCGTCATGGCATTGCGACTGGCCTGCACTGCGCGCAGGTCTGCGTCGGAGCGTGCCATCGAGGCCAAGGCGCGCTCGGCCCGTGCGGCGGCGGTCGGATCGTCGCTGGCGGCGTTCACGCGCTTGCCCGAAGTCAGCTGCATCTGGGCCGTGCTGAGCTCCTGCTGACGCTGTTGCAGGTTGGAAATCGATTGTTCGTAGCGGAAAGCCGTGGAGAGTCGCATGATCACGGTCCTTAACGGGAGATGTTCAGAAGGGTGTCAAACACCGTTTGGGCCACCTGCAGCACTTTGGCGGCGGCCTGATAGCTCTGCTGGAACTGGATCAGGCGGGAGGCCTCTTCGTCCAGATTGACCCCGCTCTCCGCACTGAGCATTTGTGCGGAGTTGGTTTCCAGCGTGCTCGAAATGCTGGCCGCAGTGCGACCGGTTTGCACCAGCACACCCATGTTGCCGATCATCTGAGAGTAGGCGTCGGTCAGGGTGGAAGGGGGCAGGTTGTTCAGCGAGATGATGGCGTCATCACGCAGATCCAACATGGCCCGGGCGTTGGCGTTGTCGCTGGCGCTGAAAGGGGTGCCCGAGGCGGCCAGACCGGCCGGGTCGGTCAGGGTCACGGTGATGTCGGTCGGGGTGTAGGGTCCGCCACCGAAAATGGGGGCGCCCGCTACGCCGGGGGCCGACAAACCTGCGGATTGCTGCGTGTCCACGGCGGTCGCGAAGCCTGAGACGAAATCCTGGAGGTCCTGGCGTGTCGCGGCCAGGTCCATATCCTGAAAAGACAGCAGGCCCTGAATCGCCCCTCCTGTGATCTGGCTCGAGTCCAGAATGCGGTTGAAGGGTTGGCTGGGGTCGGCCGGGTTCGGGGTTTGCAGTGCCACGCGCCCCAGTGCGCTGTTGTTGAGGTCACGCACCACCGACAGGGTTTGAGCCGTGTTGCTCAGCACCAGCAGTTGCCCACCGCCCATGAAGAGGCTCAGGCTGCCATCGTCGGCCTCGACCGCGTTGACCTGCACCAGCTTGTTGAGGTCGCTGATCATCTTGTCACGACGGTCCAGCAGGTCGTTGGGCGCGTGTCCGCTGCCTTTGAGGGCCGCAATGCTCTGGTTGATCCCGGCGATGTTGCTGGTCAGGCTGTTGATTTGCTCCACATTGAGCGTCAGATCCGTCACCACGCCGTTTTGCAGCTGGTTGAGCTGCTGGTCGGCCGTGTGAACGCGGCTGACCCACTCTTGCGCCCGTGCCAGCACCACCTGGCGGGCTGACATGTCGAGAGGCTGGTTGGACACGTCGACGAAGGTATTGAGGAGCTGTGTGGCGGAATAGCCCAGGCCGGCCTCGCCCAGAGGCAAGGCTTTCTCCAGTTGCTCCAGCTTGCTCAGACGGGTGGCATCCGAGGCGGACGCGGCGGTATTGAGGTTCGCTTCTTTCGACAGGGCCTCATTGGTGGCACGCGACACGGTGGTCAGGCGAACGCCGCGGCCGAAGAAGCCGGCACCCGTGTAGAGCCCGTCTTCCGTGGCCAACTCCACACGCTGGCGCGAATAGCCCGGCGTGTTGACGTTGCTGATGTTGTGGGCGGTGGTGTCCAGCATGGCGCGGGCGGCGTTCATCGCCCCCGTGCCCAATGAGTAGATTCCGGATCCCATGCGTGTCTCCTCTCAGGCGTCAAGCCGAGCGCTGTTGCAGACGCAGGGCGGTGTTGATCACCTGGGTCAGCTTGTCGGCATACGCCGGGTCGGTGGCATAACCACCGCGTTGCAGACCTTGGGCATACGCCCGCACAGAGTCAGCCTGAGCCACAGCCTGACTGTAGCGCGGGCTCTGGCTGAGCAGGCGGGCGTGGTCCTTGAAGGCGTCTTCGTACGAGTCATACGCACGGAATTTGGCCGTAACCTTGCGGGCCACGCCTCCGATGTACTCGGTGGTGGTGACCTCGGCTACCTTGCCGGTCCAGTTGGACGTGGCCTTGATGCCGAACAGGTTGTGGCTGTTGCTGCCGTCTTTGGCGCGAATTTCACGCTTGCCCCAGCCGGACTCCAAGGCGGCTTGTCCCAGAATGTTGGCCGCCGGAATGCCTGTGGCCCGCTCGGCGGCATCGGCCGCAGCCTGGTGCTTGCGCACGAAGCTTTCGGCCGGATTGAGCTTGCGGTTGCCCTTGACGTCAGCGGCAGCGGTCTCTGCCAGCGTGGCGGCGGGCAGGCGCGCCTCGATGGTGCGGTTCAAGGGCAGGCTGGCAGTCACATGCTGGCCGTCGGTGCGGCTCAGGCTCAAGGTCGGGCGGGCGGGCAGATCGTTCAGGGAGGTGGTGGGCGCAGCGGCGTTGTCGGCCGCGTTCACACCCATCTGGCGCGATAGCTGACGCTCGATCAGCGCGCTCAGGCCGCGCGGCAAACCCGTCATCTGCGTGGCCAGCTGCGTGTCGAGCATGCTCTGGCCCATTTCGGTGCCCGAGTTGTCGAGCATGCCGCTGCTCATGGTGGTGGCGCGCATGCTTTTCATGAGCTCCTGCATGAACAGGCCCTCCAGCTGGCGGGCCGTTTCCTTGATGGTGCTCTGGCTGCTGGCGCTCTTGCCGGACGCGGTCTTGAGCCGGTCCAGTGAGCGCAGGTCCATGGTCAGGCCGCTGTTCTGGCCTGAAAGGGTGGGGCTGCTCATCAGATCACCTCCAGTTCCGCATTCAGGGCGCCGGCCACCTTCATGGCCTGCAAGATGGCCAGCAGATCCTGAGGATTGGCGCCCAGCGTGTTGAGCGCCTTGACGACATCGGTCAGGCGGGTGCCGGCCGGCATCTGGATGAGGGCGCCCGGTTCCTGGTTGATCTGGATGTTGGCCTTCTCGGTGACCACCGTCTGGCCTTGCGACAGCGGGTTGGGCTGGCTGATGACCGGGGTGGAGCTGATGGTGACGGACAGGTTGCCGTGCGCCACCGCGCAGGGGCCGACGGTCACGGCCTGGTTCAACACCACCGAGCCCGTGCGCGCATTGATGACCACCTTGGCGGCAGGCGTGGCGCGGTCGATGTTGAGATTTTCCAAGTCGGCGATGAAGGCCACGCGTTGGCCCGGTTGCATCGGCAGGTTGACCGCCACCGTGCGACCGCTGATGGCCTCGGCGGTGCCAGGGCCCTTGACGCGGTTGATGGCGTTGGCCACTTCGCGGGCGGTGTTGAAGTCATCGGCCCGCAGGTCGTACTGGATCGTGCTGCCCTGCAGCCACGGGGTGGGCACAGCGCGCTCGACAGTCGCGCCTTCGGGGATGCGACCGGCGCTCAGGTGATTGACCTGCACTTTGGAGCCACCGGCCGAGGCACCCGCACCGCCGACGACCACATTGCCCTGCGCCATCGCGTAAATCTGACCGTCAGCGCCCTTGAGCGGGGTGGCGATCAGGGTGCCGCCGCGCAGCGACTTGGCATTGCCCATGGACGAGACGTTGATGTCGATGCCCTGACCCGGTTGCGCGAACGCGGG
>MESA01000021.1:0-16531 GCA_001770775.1 Burkholderiales bacterium RIFCSPHIGHO2_12_FULL_63_20 | reverse complement strand
CTGCACGCTCTGCGTGGTGAAGGGGGTCTGGGTGGTCTGGTCGCCGGTGCCATCCAGGCCCACCACCAGGCCGTAGCCCATCAACTGGTTGGTGCGCACGCCCTGAACGGCCGCGATTTCCTTGAGCCGGACGGCCTGCGCTTCCAGCGGCCACCACAGGGCGGCCGAGGCGGCCAGACAGGCCAGGGCAATCAGCGGCTTGGTGCGGGTGGAGGTGGAAGTCATGGGCCGAATCCTTTAGGGGGTCGGCTCCATTTTGGAGAACTTTAGAACGGTATAACGCTCAAAAAGAAGCGCGCAAGCCAGCCTATTCCCATCGCTTCCTGGCGGGCGCCACGTCCGGTTTGCTCAACGCGGACGTTGGCGACCTGGGCTGAGCTCACGGTGTTGCCGGGCTGGATGGTCATCGGGTCGATCTGGCCGGAAAAACGCAGGATGTCCACGCTCTGGCCTACGCCGATCTGTTTCTCGCCGGCCACCAGCAGGTGCCCGTTGGGCAGCACCTCGGTGACGGTGGTCGTGATGGTGCCGTTGAACAAATTGCTGGCTTCGCTGGAGCCGGTGCCGTCAAAGGTGTTGTTGCTGGTGCCGCCTACCGCCAGCTTGCCCAAAATCGAAGAGGTGTTGGGCAAAAACGGGAGCGCAGAAACCGAGCCCGAGATCGAGCCGGACTTTTCAATGCTGCTGCTGCTTTCCTGCTTGGCCGTGATCGACTCGCGGATGACGATGGTGACAATGTCGCCCACCAGCCGCGCACGGTGCGTTTCGTACAGGGGGCGATAGCCTGCGCTCTGGAAGATGGCGCCGCTTTGTGCTGGCGCGTAGCTCTGCGGCAACGGGCGAGCCTGGACGGGCTCCGCGATGTCGACCTTGGGCGCCGTGGCCATGCAGCCGGTGAGCAGCAGCATGCCAGCCAGAGCGGCCGCGTGCGACAGTCTGGACAGGGTGCGCATCACAATTGCCCCAGCTTTTGCAGCATTTGATCGGAGGTCTGGATCGCCTTGGAGTTCAACTCGTAGGCGCGCTGGGTCTGGATCATGGTGACCAACTCCTGCACGACGTTGACGTTGGACGACTCCAGAAAGCCTTGCGACAGCGAGCCAAAGTTTTCGCTGTTGGGGCTGCCGGTTTGCGGTGTGCCCGACGAGGCCGTTTCCGCGAACAGGTTCTGTCCCTTGGGGTCCAACCCGGCCGGATTGATGAACGATGCCAGCTGCAACTGACCCAGTTGCTGGATTGCCGTCGAGCCCGGCTGCGTGACTGTGACCGTGCCATCGTTACCGATGGTCAGGTTCTTGGCGTTGGCCGGGACGGTGATGCCCGGCTGCAGCACATAGCCGTTGTTGGTGACGATCTGCCCATTGGCGTCCAGCTTGAACGAGCCATCACGGGTGTAGCCCGTGGTGCCATCGGGCATGGTGATCTGGAAGAAGCCGTCACCCTGGATCGCGATGTCCAGGCTGTTGGACGTCTGCTGCAGCGTGCCCTGCGTGAACTCGCGCGAGGTGGCGACCGTGCGCACGCCCAGGCCCACTTGCAGCCCGGTGGGCAGCTGGGTCTGTTCGGAGCTGTTGGCGCCGCTTTGCCGCAGGGTCTGGTACATCAGATCCTCGAACTGGGCGTGCGACTGCTTGTACCCCGTCGTCGAACTGTTGGCCAGGTTGTGGGAGATGTGATCCAGCTGAACTTGCTGGGCATCCATGCCGGACTTGGAAATCCACAGTGAACGCATCATGGCCGTTCTCCTTTGAGGTCAATACGCAATGCTTGCTCAGTGTCCAGGCAATCAGCCGGCGTTGCTCAGCAGTTGAGCGGCCGCTTTCTCGTCCTGTTCTGCGGTTTGCATCATCTTCATCTGCGTTTCAAACTGACGGGCGGCCGCAATCATCGACACCATGGTCTCGATCGGGTTCACGTTCGAGCCTTCCAGCGCGCCGTCTTGCAGTTGTGCGACAGCGTCGGCCGGCAGATCGCCATCAGGCGAGCGGAACAGGCCATCATCGCCACGGGTCAGCTTGGTTTCGGGGGTGACCAGCTTCAGGCGGCCCACCGGGGTGGTGATGCCGCCTTGTTGGCGCACGCTCACCGTGCCATCAGGCGCGATGCTGGGCTGCGTGTTGGGTGGGATGTTGATCGGGCCCCCATCGCCCATCACCTGCAGACCACTTTGGGTGACCAGATTGCCTTGCGCATCGACCACCAGGGAGCCCGCACGCGTGTAAGCCTCGGTGCCATCCAACCCCTGCACCGCAAGCATGGACTTGCCGCGCATGGCCACGTCCAGCGCTCGGCCGGTGAAGTTGATGGGGCCTGCGCTGTCGTCGTAGCCCACCGTGGTGTCGAGCGCGTACACGCGGGTGCTCGCCCCGTCGCCGCGCACGGGCACAGCGCGAACCGCTTGCAACTCGGCGCGAAAGCCGGTGGTGCTCACGTTGGCCAGGTTGTGCGAGAGCACTTCCTGGCGCTGCATGTTCATCTTGGCGCCGGCCATGCTGAGGTAGATCATGCGGTCCATGATGGGCTCCTGGTGTCAGCGAAAATCAGCGCAGGTTGACCAAGGTCTGCAGGACCTGGTCTTCGGTCTTGATCGTCTGCGCGTTGGCCTGGTAGGCACGCTGCGCCACGATCATGTTGACCAGCTCGCCGGTCAGGTCCACGTTGGATTCTTCCAGCGCGCCACCTTGCAGCAGGCCGAAGCGGCCACTGCCGGGCTTGTCCACCAGAGGGGAGCCGGAGGCAGCGGTGTCTTTCCACTCATTGCCGCCCACAGGTTGCAGACCTTGCGAGTTGGTGAAGCGCGCCAGGCCCAGCTGGCCACCCACTTCGGTCACCCCGTTGGTGTAACGCACCAACACCGCACCGTTCGAGTCGATCTGGAAGCTCGAGAAGTCGCCCTTGGGGTAGCCGGTTTGCGCCAGCTCATTGATCGTCGAGCTGCCCGCGTACTGCGTGATCCCGCTGAAATCCACGGTCACACCGGAGATGGCCGAGCGGGTGCCCGATGCCGGGATGGTCGGCAGCGGCACGGAGGCCAGACCCACACCGGTGGACGTGTTGCCGGCGCTGTCGGTGATGGAGGTGGGCAGGCTGGTGCTGGGATCAAAGTCCATCGTGAAAGACGGTGCACCGCCATTCAGGTAGCTGCCCCCCACGGCGGTGAAGGCTTCCCACTGGTCGATGCCGCTCTTGCGGAAGTAGTACTCCAGGGGCACCGCTTCCCCCGAGCCGTCATACAGCGTCTGGGTGGTGGCAAACGAGAAGGTGCCCGTCACCGGAGGGTACTGGGTCGCGTCAAAAGGCGTGTCAGTACCGTCCGTGGCATTGAGGTTCAGGTCCGCCGTGATGCGGGTGGTGGCCTGGGCTGCACCGCCAGTCAGGTTCAGCTTGATGGGGTTGCTGTCATTGCTCAGCACCTTATGGCCTTCGTTGTTGACGATGTAACCACTGCTGTCGACCTTGAACTGACCATTGCGCGAGTACAGGCGTTCACCAGCGGCCTGCAGGTTCTCCGTGCCGTTGACGGGATCCCAGCGTTGCACCATGAAGAAGCCGTCGCCGTTGATGGCGATGTCCAATGGGTTCGAGGTCGTCGTCAGGTTGCCCTGGGTGAACTGCTGCGCCACAGCGGCCACGCGCACGCCAATCCCGATTTTGTTGGTGCCGCTGCCACCCAGTGAGGCGGCATACATGTCCGCAAACTCGGCCCGCGAGGACTTGGCACCGTAGGTGTTGGCGTTGGCGACGTTGTTGCCGATCACTTCCAGGCTTTTGCTGGAGCTGTTCAGACCGGAAAGACCTTGTTGGAAGCCCATGATGTTGTCCTTTCAGGATCAAGAAACAGCCTTGACCTGGCTGTAAGCGGTGCTGCTGCCGTTGCTCAACTCGAGCGTCAGCGTGCCGTTGGTGGTGTTGACGGCCTGAACCAGGGCCGACGTCAAAGGGGTGGCCGTCACCGCGGTGTTGCCGCTGGCGGCTGAGACCTTGAAGCGCATGCCGTTGGTGGACATGCCTTCAGGGGGCGTCCATTCAAAGCCTTGGCGCCCTGCGCTCTTGTTCGTCTGCGTCACGGTGTCCACCACCGCACCCGCCGCGTTCAGGATTTCGATCTGCACTTTGCCGGCGTTGGCGGCCAGCTCGTAACCACCGCCTGCTTTGCCGGTTTCTGGGTTGAAGGCGAGGTCGTTGCCTTCCAGCAGCACCCCACGCCCCACCAGGCTGGCGCCCTGCAGCATCTGCATCTGGGCCAGGCTGCTGCCCAGGCCCGCCACGGTGTTGTTGAGCTTGTCGATGCCCGTCACCGTGTTGATCTGCGCCATCTGGCTGGTGACCTGGGCGTTGTCCATCGGGTTGAGTGGGTCCTGGTTCTGCATCTGCGTCACCAGCAGTTTCAGAAAGCGGTCGGACGCCTCGTTGGCCGTGGCCGTGGCACTTTTGGTGCTGGTGGCCGTGCTGGCGCTGTTGGCGCCGGAGATCGCGTTGGTGCTCATGGGAGGTCCTTGCTTTAGCTGCCTTGACCCATCTGCAGGGTCTTCATCAACAGCGACTTGGTCGTGTTCATGACCTCGATGTTGTTCTGGTACGAGCGGGAGGCTGAAATCATGTTGACCATCTCCTCCACCGTGTTCACGTTGCTGTAAGTCACATACCCTTCGGCGTCGGCCTGGGGGTGCTTGGGGTCGTGAATGCGACGACCCGGTGTGTTGTCTTCGGTCACCTGGCTGACGGTGACCCCTGCCGTCCCCGGGCCACCCATCGGCGTGGTGGTGAACACCACTTGGCGGGCCTTGTAGGCCGAGCCATCGGGGCCCGCCACCGTGTCGGCGTTGGCAAGGTTGGAGGCCACCACGTTGAGCCGCTGCGACTGCGCGCTGACGGCGCTGCCGGCCACGTTGAAAATCTTGAACATCGACATGAGGGGCTCCTGTTCCGTGCGGGTCACTGACCCGTGATGGCCGTGTTGAGCGTGCGCACCGACGAGTTGATGAAGCGCAGCGTGGCTTCGTAGCGCACCGTGTTGTCGGCGAAGTTGGCGCGCTCGCGGTCCATGTCCACCGTGTTGCGGTCCAGATTGCTTTGCGTCGTGGGAGCGTAGGCCAGGTCGGTGGTGGCGCCACTGCCGGCCAGCTGGCCATTGCGTTGCAGGTGAGCCGGGTTGGCCGCGTTCATCGCCAGCTTTGGTGCCGACAGTCCGCTGGGGCCGCTGGAGGCCTGGCCGGTGGCCGTCTTGAGTGCCGTGGCGAAGTCGAAATCGCGGGAGACATAGCCTGGCGTGTCGGCGTTGGCAATGTTGCTGGCGATCAGGCGTTGACGCTCCGACCGCAGCTTCAAAGCTTCGGTCTGGAAATTCAAGGCATCGGTCAGTCGGTTCAGCATGGTCAGGCCCTCCGGGGTGGGCAGCTCGCACGAATGGTGGTTCTGACAGGTATGGTGATCGTCTGAGGCGAAAACATGAGCCGGAATAAACGGACTTTCCCGGCGCATTTCCCGCACTGGGGTGGTGCGACCTTACGTACAGTCGGGGTCACCATGTCCGTCTCCCCTCACGCCCCCTCACTCGCTCAGGCCTCTCGCTGGTGGCGTGTTGCGCTGCGCCGTGTGGTGGCAGGCGTGCTGGTGCCGATGGGGTGGTTGCTCGGGTCGAGCCCTGCGCTGGCCCAGGTGGCCCCTGCCGAGTCGGCCAGCCTGTCGGGCCTGGTGTCCGAACTGCTGCAGCGCCAGACCCAGGCCCAGGCGCCCAACCCAGCTCCGCAGACCCCCTCCGGTAACCCGGTCAAGTCCCCGCGGGTTGAGGTGGTGTTGGGTGAACTCGACCCCCGTCTGAAACTGGCGCCTTGTCAGAAGGTGAATGCCTACGTGCCCCAAGGCATGAAACTCTGGGGCAAGACGCGGGTTGGCCTGCGCTGCGAGCAGGGGCCGGTACGTTGGAATGTGTTCTGGCCCGTGACCGTCAAGGTCTGGGGGGCCGCTCTGGTGGTGACGGCTGCGGTGGAGCCGGGGCAGGAACTCGGCCCGCAGGATGTGAAGCTCGCAGAAGTGGACCTGGCGGAAAGCACCTCGCCAGCCGTGTTGACCTTGCCTGAGGCCCTGGGACGCTTGTCGCAGCGGCGCCTGCAGGCGGGGCAGAGTCTGCGTCAGGCTGATTTGAGGGCCCGCCGTTGGTTTTCCGCCGGGGATCCGGTACGATTGCATGTCACCGGATCGGGCTTCATGGCCGCCTCCGAAGGCGTGGCCCTGGCCCACGGTGACGAAGGTCGTTGCGCCCGCGTGCGCACCAGCCAGGGTAAGGTGGTCTGTGCCCAACCGGTTGCGGATGGGATGGCGGAACTCACATTGTGAAATTCGCAAGGTGTTTCGCTTACCAACACTTACCCCCAGGGCAGGGGGATCCTGCATTTGACGCTAAAGTTTGTTCTCATCACGTCGATAACGCAGATGTGAGCACCTGGGATCGGCCGGGTGTAAGGAGCAAACCATGAAAATCGGCAGCAACTTGGACAAGGCCCTGACGGGTCTGAGTTCGCGCCCTGAAGGCGTCGGTTCGACCAAGACACCTGGCAAAGCCTCGCTGGATGGCGGTGTGAGCAAGAGTGCCACCGTGACCCTGTCCCCCGCAGCCAATCTGCTGGCAGAAGACACTGCCACGTTCGACGCCGCCAAAGTGGCCCGCATCAAGCAGGCCATCGACAGCGGTAGCTACCAGGTCAACGCCGGCGCCATCGCCGACAAGCTGATCGGCAACGCCAAAGAACTGCTGCAAGGCCGTCAAGGCTGAGCATCTGACTTGGCATGAACGCTGCGCCTGCGCCCCACGCCCGATGTACCGCTGGGGTGGCACGCATCGAAACGTGTCTGGATGAACTGGATGCGGCACTGGCCTCGGGTGAGGCCCATCGCATCGAAACCCAGGCGCAAGACCTGCAACGCGCGCTGAGCGAGGGCTTGGCGGTGTTCCAACAGGCTGCGCCGGATGCGCTGACGCCCGATCTGCGTCAGCGTCTCCAACGTGCTCAGGCTCGCGCCCAGGCTCAGCAACAGGCTGTGCACCGGGTGCTGGCCTCGACCGGACGCGCCCTCGGCGCGCTGTTCCCGCAAGAAGGCAACGATACCTACGGCGCGCTGGGGCAAAGCCCCGCCGCCCGCGCCCTGGGCAAAGCCTACCGCTGAGCGTCAGGCGCGCCCCCTTCAGGCGCCCGGCTCGCTGGCCCCTTCCACAATCAACTGCACGCGCTGGCGTCCCTGAAACTCGTTCAGGTCGATGCGAAACGCCAGTCGGGTCTTGTCCGGCAGGGGCTCCGTGCGGCCAAACCAGATGCCATCGCGCACCTGACCCTGCACGCGCAGGCTCAACTTCATGTGGCGCTCGCCCACCAGGCGCTGGTTCAGCACCTCGGCTTCGTCGCTGAACACCGGCGCCTCGAACCCAGGACCCCACACCGCGCTATCGAGCTGAGACACGGTTTCTGCCGTGAACCATTGCGCATCCAGGGGGCCATCGGTGCTCAATTGGCGCAGCAGCAAGCTGGGGTCCAGGTCGTCGTGGGCCACGCGCACCAGCGCCGCTTCGAAGGTGTCGAAATCTTCCTCGGCGATGGTGCAGCCCGCCGCCATGGCGTGGCCGCCAAACTTGCGCAGCATCCCGGGGTGGCGCTTGCTGACCAAATCGAGCGCATCGCGCAGGTGAAAGCCCGCAATCGAACGGCCCGAGCCCTTGAGCAGCCCGTCCTGGCCCAGCGCGAACACGAAGGTCGGGCGGTGCAGACGGTCCTTCAGGCGCGAGGCGACGATGCCGACCACGCCTTCGTGAAAGTCCGGGTCAAAAATCGCCAGGGCCGGGGGCGGGTCGCCCTCGGGCAGCACCGACTCCAGCATCATTTCGGCCTGTTCACGCATGCCCGCTTCCAGATCACGGCGCTCCCGGTTGATGGCGTCCAGTTGCTGGGCCAAGGCCAGCGCACGCGCCGGGTCATCGGTGATCAGGCACTCAATCCCCAAGCCCATCTCGGCCAGACGGCCCGCCGCGTTGATGCGCGGCCCCAGCGCGAAGCCGAAATCCTGGCTGCTGGCCTTCGCCGGGTCCCGCCCGGCAGCGGTGAACAGCGCGGCGATACCGGGTTGCATGCGCCCGGCGCGGATGCGCTTGAGGCCCAGGCCCACCAGGCGGCGGTTGTTGGCGTCCAGGCGGCCCACGTCGGCAATGGTGCCCAGGGCGACCAGGTCGAGCAGGCTGTCGATGCGGGGCTGCGTGGCCGCGTCGAACACGCCCCGCTGGCGCAGTTCAGCCCGCAGGGCCAGCAGCACATAGAACATCACGCCCACCCCCACCAGGGCCTTGCTGGCAAAGTCGCAGCCGGGCTGGTTGGGGTTCACGATCACGTCGGCGTCCGGCAGGCTGACCTGTCCGTCGTCCAGCACCACGGGCAAGTGGTGGTCGGTGATGATGACCCGCATGCCCAGCGCACGCGCACGGGTCACGGCTTCGTGGCTGGCCATGCCGTTGTCCACCGTCACCAGCACGTCGGCCTGCTGGGCCTTGACCAGTTCCACGATGGGGGGCGTCAGACCATAGCCGTGCAGGGCGCGGTCGGGCACCACGTAGCTGAGCTGGTCGGGGCGGGCGCCGAGCATGCGCAGGCCGCGCAGGCCGGTGGCGCAGGCGGTGGCACCGTCGCAGTCGTAATCGGCCACGATGCAGATGCGCTGCCCCTGGGCAATGGCGTCAGCCAGCAGCGCCGCCGCTACCTGGGTGCCGCGCAGGGTCTGCGGGGGCAGCAGCTTGCTGGCGTTGTCGTCCAGCTCTTCGGCGCTGCGCACGCCGCGGGCGGCAAACAGGCGGGCCAGCAGGGGGTGAACGCCGGCTTGCTCCAGGCTCCAGGCGGTGCGCGGGGGCACGTCGCGGGCGATGATTTTCATGGTCACAGGGTCTCGAGCAGGTCGGTCACGCGGGCGGTGTCGGGGCGGCCGGTGAGTTGGCGCAGGGTGCGGGTCAGGCGGGCGCCCAGCGAGGGGGCGGCAGCGGGCATCAGCGTCACGGCATGGCGGTCGCCGCACAGGGTCAGCTTTAAGGCCTCGCCCGCATCCAGCGCGGTGCACACGTCTTTCAGCACGGTGGCATCCACATGCTGCCAGGCCTCCAGCCACAGGGGCATGTCGTCGGCCAGCAGGGGCGCGCGCAGCTCGTTCACGCAGTGCACCGAGGCGGGCAGGGCGGTGGTGGCCGGGGGGCGCCCACAGCCACTCAGCCAGAAGGAGTTGACGGTGGCCAGCCCGGCGGCTTCACGCGCCTCATTGAGCGGGTGCGTGTACAGCAGCATCTGCACCTCGCTTTGCAGACGCCGCACCATGCGGGCCTGCGGGTGATCGGTCAGCCACAGGTCGGGGTTGCGGCCAATGACCCGGTCCAGCGAGGCCGTGGGCAGGCCTTCCAGCGACGGGTGGGCGGCGTACCAGCGTTGCGCGGCGCCCCACTGCAGCGTCCAGCCGTCTTCTTCAAACAGCGGGCGCACGACCTCCAGCAACGCGCGAGATTCGTCGTCGCTCAGGCCCAGCGTGGCCGGGTCCAGCAAGGTCAGGTGGTCGCGGCCCATCAGCCAGTGTCCGGGGCTCAACAAGCCCCAGCACAGGGCGGGGTCCAGCGTCAAACCATCCTGGGCGGCCCACCAGGCGGCCCAAGGCAGCAAACCATCCGCGTTGGCGGCGTCCGCCGCGCCCAGCCAGCCCATCCCAGCAGCCAGCACGCGCTCATGCGGCATCGACAGGGCGTACTCGTCGCCTTCCAGGCGCTGGCTCACCCCCAAGGTACCCAACAGGCGGCGCAGGTGAGGCAGTTGCCCGTCTTTGTTCAAGTGCGGCAGGGCGTGCTGGCAGGGTTCGGACAGGCTGGCGGCGAACGGCAGCACCCAATGACGGGGTGCGGCCACAACAGAAGAGGGCGGGTGCATAAGATGGGATTATCGAGTGAGTACACTCCCCACACCATGAATCTCCCTTATGAATGGCGTGTGGGCTGGCGTTACACCCGCGCCAGCCGCTCCGCGCGACGCAACGGTTTCATCTCCTTCATCTCCGGTGTGTCGGTGCTGGGCATCACCCTGGGGGTGGCGGCCCTCATCATCGTCCTGTCGGTCATGAACGGCTTCCAGAAGGAAGTGCGCGACCGCATGCTCTCGGTGGTCGCCCACGTCGAGCTGTACGACGCCAATGGCGAAGGCTTGGCCGACTGGCGCGCCCTGGCCACCCAGGCCAAACAGAACCCCGCCGTCATCGGCGCGGCGCCCTTCGTGCCGGCGCAGGCCCTGATCGCCCGGGGCGAAGACATGCGCGGCGCCATGGTGCGCGGCATCATCCCGTCTGAAGAAGCCACCGTCACGCCGCTGGCCGCCAGCATGCAAGACACCTTTGCGCGCCTGCAAAGCGGGCAGTGGGGTGTGGTCATTGGCCACGAAATGGCCCGTGTGATGGGCGTGACCGTGGGTGACCCGCTCACCGTGGTGGCCCCCAGCGGGCAGGTGACCCCGGCCGGCGTCGTGCCGCGCCTCAAGCAGGTCACGGTGGTGGGCATTTTCAACGCCGGCCATTACGAATACGACAGCGGCCTAGTGCTGATGCACGCCGACGATGCCGCCCGCCTGTTCCGCACCGGCGGGCCCACGGGCGTCCAGCTCAAGCTCAAGGATGCCCAGGACGCCCGCCGCGTCGCCGCCGAGCTGGCCGAGTCTCTGGGCGCAGACGTCATCGTGCGTGACTGGACCCACACCAACCGCACCTGGTTTGACGCGGTGCAGGTCGAAAAACGCATGATGTTCATCATCCTCACCCTGATCGTGGCCGTGGCCGCCTTCAACCTGGTGTCCACCCTGGTGATGACCGTGACCGACAAGCGCGCCGACATCGCCATCTTGCGCACCCTGGGCGCCAGCCCGCGCTCCATCATGGGCATCTTCATGGTGCAGGGCGCGCTCTCGGGCGTCATGGGCACGCTGGGCGGCCTGGGCCTGGGCTTGCTGGTCGCCTTCAACATCGACGTCATCGTGCCCGCCATCGAACAGGCGCTGGGCGTGCACTTCCTGCCCGGCAGCATCTACCTGATCAGCAAAATGCCGTCCGATCCGCAGTGGGGCGACATCACCCCCATTGCCCTGATCTCCCTGGTGCTGTCCCTGGCGGCCACGCTCTACCCGAGCTGGCGCGCCAGCCGTGTCCAACCTGCAGAGGCCCTCCGGTATGAGTGACATCTTGCCCGTCCACCACCGTCCCTTGCGTGTGCGCAAGGTGCACTCCCTGCGCACCTTCATCTGGCTGGCCAAGGGCGCTCGCGACTTTGCCCGCGCCCCCCTGGTGGGGCTGCTGCATGGCCTGCTGATGGCCGGCTTTGGCGCCTTGATGCTGTGGCTGGCCTGGGACCGTTTCTGGGTGCTGGCCGGCGCCATGTCGGGCTTCCTGATGGTGGCCCCCATCCTGGCCACCGGCTTGTACGCCGTCAGCCGCGCTCTGTTGCGCGGCGAGGCGGCCAGTCTGTCGGCCGTCTGGCAGGTCTGGGCCTCGCTCGACCGGCGTCTGGTGCGCTTTGGCATCCTGCTCATGGCCCTGGGCACGGGCTGGGTCATCACCTCGGCGGCGCTCATCACCCTGGGCGTTCACCCCTCGGTCACCACCCCGGCCGACTTTTTGACCCGCGTGGTGCTGGCGCCCGAGCCCGGCTTTTTTGAGATCTGGTTGCTGGTGGGCGGGCTGATGGCCGCGCCGGTGTTCGCCTCCAGCGTGGTGGCGATTCCCTTGCTGGTCGACCGCCAGGTGGCCGTGCAGGCCGCTGTGCTCACGAGCTGGCGGGCGGTCATCGCCAACCCGATCTGTCTGAGCCTGTGGGCCCTGATTGTGATGACCTTGACCCTGCTGAGCCTGGGCACCTGGATGATTGGCCTGATTGTGGTGATGCCGGTGCTCGGCCACGCCACCTGGCATGCGTACCGCGACTTGGTGGTACAGGAAGCGCTTTGATATGTTTGGTTTCACAGAGGAGCAGATTGCTCAGTTCGGGCTCACGGTCGGCGTTGGCGGCTTCATCCTCTACATGATGTTCATCATCCTGCAGCTGGCGCGTGAGTCCAAGGCCGGCAAGTTCGGCACCTTCGTGCTCTTCCTGGTGCTCGGTTTCGGGGTGCTGGGCTTCGTGGCGAAGAACGTCATCGCCTGGCTCCTCAACATTTGATGCGCATGCCTGACTCCCCCGTCACCCCCATCCTGCAGGCCCACGGCCTGTTCAAGCGCTTTCATGAAGGCCCGCTCGATGTCACCATCCTGCAAGGCGTGGACCTGACCGTGACGCGCGGCCAGACCGTGGCCGTGGTCGGCGCCTCCGGCTCGGGCAAGAGCACCCTGCTGCACCTGCTGGGCGGCCTGGACGCCCCCACGCGCGGCACCGTCAAGCTCATGGGCCGTGACCTGTCGACCATGAGCGCGGCCGAGCAGGGCGCCTGGCGCAACCAGCACCTTGGCTTCATCTACCAGTTCCATCACCTGCTGCCCGAGTTTTCGGCGCTCGACAACGTGGCCATGCCCTTGCTGATCCGCCGCATGCCCATTGAGCAGGCGCGCGAACAGGCCCGCCAGTGCCTGGACAAGGTGGGTCTGCTCAACCGCGTGGCCCACCGCCCGGCCGAGCTCTCAGGCGGCGAACGCCAGCGTGTGGCCATTGCCCGCGCTTTGGTGACCCAGCCCGCCTGCCTGCTGGCCGACGAGCCCACCGGCAACCTTGACCGCAGCACCGCCGACACCGTGTTCGAGCTGATGCTGCAACTGGCCGCCGACCAGGGCACCGCCGTGGTCATGGTCACCCACGACTCGACCCTGGCCGAACGCTGCGCCCAGCGTCACCGCCTGGTCAACGGGCAGTTTGCCGACTGAGGCCCCCTTGGAGCGCGGCCATGTGGATCGACAGCCATTGCCACCTGGACGCCCCCGAGTTTGACGCCGACCGCGCCGAGGTGATCACCCGCGCCCGCGCCGCCGGGGTGGGCCTGCTGGTGATCCCGTCGGTGACGCCCGCCACCTTTGCCACCGCTCGTGACGCCGCCCAGCAGTGCGACGGCGTGTACGCCCTGGGCATTCACCCGCTGTACGTGGACGAGGTGCCCACGGATGCCGTGGCCCAGCTGGCCGACGCGCTGCACCGCTGGCACGACGACCCGCGTCTGGTGGCGGTGGGCGAAATTGGCCTGGACGGCTTTGTGCCCGGCTGGCAAGACCCAACCCACCGCGCCCGCCAGGAAGCCATCTACGCCGCGCAGCTGGCGCTGGCCGCTGAACATGGCCTGCCGGTGATCTTGCATGTGCGCCGCAGTGCGGACGTGTTGCTCAAACACCTGCGGCGCTGCCGCGATGCGGGCCGACCCGTGATGGGTGGCATTGCGCACGCCTTCAATGGCAGCCCGCAGCAGGCGAGGGCGTTCATTGAGCTGGGATTCAAGCTGGGTTTTGGCGGCGCCATGACCTTTGAGCGCGCCTTGCAGATTCGCCGTCTGGCTGCTGAGTTACCGGCCGAGGCCCTGGTGCTGGAAACCGATGCACCGGACATTCCACCGCATTGGCTTTACAAAACGGCAGAGCAGCGGGCCCAGGGGGGGCGTGGGCGCAATGAGCCGGCGGAACTGCCGCGCATTGCGGAGACGCTGGCAGAGGTGCGGGGGTGGACTTTGGCGGAGACGCGGGAGCGGACTTCGGGGAATGTGCGGGATGCGTTGCCGAAGGTGAGGGCGTGGTGCGGTGAATGAATTCAGCTTGCTTGGGTTGAGTTCATATTCAGCGTACGCTGCTGACCGAAAAACATAGTTTTGGGGTCTGTGCGTGCGAGGTGTCACGCAATTTCAGTATCACCTATCACCCAAACGAGGGGGCTCACATACTCTGCGCCGCATAGAAGACCAGATCAGTTATGCTGGAACACATTGTTGCAAGTTCTGTGACGTAGCGTGTTGGGTTGCCTAATGGGTTGGGTTGCATGCTGGGGCATCCTCATAACGAGGTGGTTGCGCTGGCCAGGTGCTCATCTTCTTCGGCCATTGGGAGGCAGGCTTAGGCCGCATTGCGTCATGGGAGTTGCGATGGCTAATAACAGTTAGGCATCTTGCGATAGGCGCACACCACACGTTCTTAAATTGCATTAGAAATGGAAGAACAGATTTATAACTTTCTTATTAAGTTGCTTGCATATGGCGGCGGAAGCGCCGCCATTGCCTACTTGCTTTTTCAGCATCTCGGCAAATCTTGGCTAGACAACAAGTTTGCCCAGAGGCTAGACGAACTGCGCCACCAACAGAACATAGAAGTTCAACGCCTAAGGGTGGAAATTGACTCTTTGCTTAGCGCAGCCATAAGAATTCAAGAGAAGGAATTCCAAATACTTCCCGCCGCTTGGGAGAAACTAGACGAGGCTTACAGCCTCGCTACCTGGGCCGCTCATCCTTTTCAGCAGTACGCCGACGTAGACAGTATGAGCGCAGACGAACTTGACGAATTCCTCAATGGAACAACGTTCACGCATACTCAAAAAACCGGCATTAAGCTTGCCCACCCGCCCAGCAAAGAATTTCAAAGGCTTGAGGTATGGCGAAGAATTCATAAAGCAAAGGTAGCGCACGGCGACCTGCAAGCTTACGTCGCAAGGAACGGCATCCTGATGCCTGCCGAACTCAAAGAAAAGCTGCAGCTAATCATCAAAAAAATTCACTCGGTGCTAGTTTCCAAAGAAGTCGGGCATCAGCACAGCAACTTCACAATGCAATCAGACGGATGGGATAAATTTGAGGTAGAAGTCAAACCATTATACGAAGCAGTTGAGGATCTAATCCAGACTAGACTTACCTCTCATGCAAAGGAAAAGAAGTCTGACTAGTTCTCAATCGCCATCACTAATGCACCCAACCAATTCTGAATTCAGTCGAATGCCTAACTGTAAGTTCAACGTGGACGCCAACACTGGCCATGGCTTCGCCATTTTCATGGCCAGTGTTGGTGCCCTGCGCCCTTCGGGCTCCGGCGCCAGTTAACTATTTCGTTAGGCCTCTTCAGGAAATAGCATGAGCTTTGTATATGAAATTTGCAGTGAACAAGTCTTCGCTGAACTCAAGCTTCCGGCATCCCTAAGGAATGATCTGCCCCACCTCATTGGACACAAGCTCATATACGACCTCTCCGCGCATGCGGCTCTTATTCCGCATCCGTATCATTACACCGACTACCCTGATCGCAGCCTGAGTTTTTATGTCAGCGGAACGCATTACTCCGCCAATGAGCTGATTCGGCGCGATGACGGCCCGGACAGAGTAGAAATTTGGTTTGAGAACGACACGGATGAGAGCACCTCCAATAACGTATCCAGGCTGTTAGAGGCAGCGGTCGCAAACCTACATGACGAAGCCACCTGCTCACTGCCAATCGTTGTGCGCCGGAAGCAGACACCGAAGCCTTTCAAGCCTCGTACTGCACGCCCCCCAAGCGAAGTCATACCTAAGCTCAACAAGTTTTGCGAAGCTGCAGATGAATTGGAAACACTGGCACCAGAATTGAAGGAGATGAAGATTCAATTAACGATCTCGAACGTGCTGCTACCAGAGGAAATCGAGTCACTTGAGAGGCATCTAACGGAATTCGGCTGGAACGAATTGAGTCCAAAAGCACAAAGTCTTATGAAGATTGTTTTTCACCGAACCCGCAAGCAGTAAGCCTTCAAGAACCAAAAAATCAAAGCCACCGTGCCTACGCGCCCCAGCCTAACTGTAAGTTCAACGTGGACGCCAACAGCGGCCATGCCTTCGGCATTTTATTGGCCGCTGTTGGTGCCCTACGCCCTTCGGGCTCCGGCGCCAGTTAACTCGTTCGTTAGGCCTCACAGAAAAAAGCATGCTTGCACTCAACCCTCAGCAAACGTTCATCTACCGCGAAATCACGATCCTCGCTTGGGGCGCATCAGTACAACGCGCGAAACTCTATAACCCTGCTATTCCATATGAAGAGCGGGAAAGTGACGCCTTCAGAGCAAGTCTGCTCTCATTTATCGAAACCGTCCTTCTGCCAAAGTACAAGACTGGATGTAGTGAAGCAGATCACGTTGCGAACATCCAAAGCCTGGTCAACTTCGGCACTAAGGCGGGAGGCAAGCTGTTGGGCCCAGATGGCTACAAATTCGGAGTGGCTCAAAAGCTCTTGAATCTCCTGCTCAAGTACCTTTGGTGCCTTGGCCACTTAGCTGAACCACCGCACTGCCCCGTAGATCGTATAGTGCTCGCGAAGACGGCTCTTCGAGATAAATTGAATTGGACAGAAATCAAGACAGAAACGGAATACAACGAAGCGATTGAAGCTATCCGCGTGGTTGCCAAAGCCGCCACACTCTCGCTCCCACAATGGGAACTACAGTTCTATAGCCGGCGGTGAGGCCTAACTGGTTGGTCAAACTATGAAAACCTTCCACTCCGCGCGCCAGCCTAACTGTAAGTTCAACGTGGACGCCAACAGCGGCCATGCCTTCGGCATTTTA
>MESA01000020.1 GCA_001770775.1 Burkholderiales bacterium RIFCSPHIGHO2_12_FULL_63_20 | reverse complement strand
GGAATTGAAGTGATTTAACGCACTTCTTTTACCGTGAGCATTTGGCCTCTTTCATCCAAACACCCACGCTTATCGGCTGCTAATTTTTAAAGAACTTT
The DNA here is from genome assembly GCA_001770775.1 of Burkholderiales bacterium RIFCSPHIGHO2_12_FULL_63_20. GTDB lineage: Bacteria > Pseudomonadota > Gammaproteobacteria > Burkholderiales > Burkholderiaceae_C > Aquabacterium. Next base: position 22,515 of record MESA01000020.1, on the reverse strand, counting down.
TCAGCTTACTGGCTGCTGCTTGTTTTGCAGTGCCGTTCAGCGAAGAATGCAATTATGGCACGGCTTTGAACGAGTGTGCAAGTGCTTTTGCAAAAAAGTTGAAAAAGATGCGTGGCGCCCTCGTGGAGTGGGTGCGAGGGCGCACGGGGCCCTATGGCGTGGGGCGACGGCGAGCGGGATGGCGAGGTTGTCGGGAAGGGTTGGGTGTGTCTTGCAAGACAATGAGCGCGTTGGCCCGGGCAAGGTTCGGGTGTTCTGATGAGTGAGGTCTGTGTGCTGCCCCGTTTTCATATGGCGTCTTTGTCCCTGGCCCCGGGGGTGCAGGTGGATTTACCTGAGGGCGCGGCCCGCCATGTTCAGGTCTTGCGCCTGCAACCGGGTGATGCGCTTCGCCTGTTTGATGGCGCGGGGCGGGAGTGCCTGGCCACGGTGACAGAGATGGGGCGCAAGGCTGTGAGCGTGGTGCTGGGTGAGGCGGTGGAGGAGCCGCGGGAGTTGCCCGTTCGGGTGACGCTCGCCATGGGGATGCCAGCGAACGATCGGATGGATGCGCTGGTGGAGAAGGCGGCGGAGTTGGGCGTGTACGCGATCCAACCTCTGGTGTGCGCCCGCTCGGTGCTGCGCCTGGATGGGGAGCGTGCGGCGAAGAAGGTGGCGCACTGGCAGGCGGTGGCGGTGTCGGCCTGTGAGCAGAGCGGTCGGGCGGTGGTGCCCAAGGTGCATCCTGTGTCGAGCCTGCAGGGCTGGCTGCAGTCAGCGGAGGCTCAGACAGAGACGTCGACGGTGATGCGGGGCGTGCTGAGTCTGCGTGAAGCGGTGTCGGTGCGGCATTGGCTGGCGGACGCAGCACCTCAAGGGCTGGAGGGCGCACCGCAAGATTGGTGCTTTCTGAGTGGCCCGGAGGGGGGGCTGAGCGCCGAGGAAGAGGCGCTGGCCTTGTCGCGAGGCTGGTCGGCGGTGAGCCTGGGCAAGCGGGTGTTGCGCGCCGACACGGCGCCGCTGGCCATGCTCAGTGTGTTGGGTGCGCAGTTCGAGGACTGACGTTGGTTGGCTGCGGTTGGCTTTAACGCCCTTTGACACCGCTTGCCGCTTGCTCAATATCCCTGTGCCATGTGGCCTTTGCGGTTGACGGCCTGGAGACTGGCCACATCGGTCCCCGTGTAGCGTCGCTCGGTCACTTGATGAAGCGCCTCAGCTTGAACGTTGCTGGTGAACGCAGGGTGCTCAGGATGATCCTTGTGCGCCCCAAAAACAGGGGCCGGCGGGCTGCCGGCCCGGGGGGCAGTCAGTTCGAGGCTCGCCTGCGTCGGGCAGTGATTCCGAAGCGATTCACACACAGCTCATGGCTCATGCGCTCCTTGCTCACGTACGCCAAAGCGCCAGATGAGGCCAGGCTTGGCCTGATGCGGCCGGATCGAGCTGCCGGCAGACCGCCACCAGATTCAGTCGCCTTGCGAGGGCGATGGCGGCAACTCGACGTCCGTCGGGGCTGCGGCGCGGGGCTTGTTGCTGCCGGCGACGAGGTCGAAGCGGAAGAGGCGGCACTCGATGGGGCCGTTGAACATGACGACGCGGCGGCTTTCCTTGAGGCGCATCGCGCTGGGCAGCTTCATGTCGGGGCTGAGGATCCAGGCGGTCCAGCCGGGGTATTGTTTTTTCCAGTGGGAAGACAGGCGCTGAAAGAAGGTGGCAGCTTCGTCGTCCTGGAATTGCTCACGACCAGCGCGCGACGTCGGGGCGGGCTCTCCCATCTCGTCGTCCGCTTCGGAGCGGGCGCGGTAGGCGTTGCGCACCGAGCCTTTGGTGTCGATGCGCTCGCCATAAGGCGGGTTGAACATGAGCACGCCACGTTCGCAAGGCACCGGCCGCTGCAGGGCGTCGGCGGTTTTGAACTCGATGTACTGGCGCACGCCGGCCCGCTCGGCGTTGCGGGTGGCGAAGTCGGTCATGCGGAAGGCCACGTCGCCAGCGTAGATGGGCACCAGAGGCGGGTGCTGGCGGTCGTGGGCGGCCTGCCGCAGGCGCTGCCAGTCGGCCTGGTGGGCGCGGAAGGGCAGCAGGCGCTCGAAGGCGAAGCGGCGCTGCAGGCCCGGGGCGATGCCGCAGGCGATCTGGGCGGCTTCGATGGGGATGGTGCCGGCGCCGCAGCAGGGGTCGAGCAAGGCGCCGTCTTCGGGGCGGCCTTGCCAGTCAGCGGCGGCGAGCATGGCAGCGGCCAGGGTTTCTTTCAGCGGGGCTTCGCCGGTGTCTTCGCGCCAGCCGCGCTTGAAGAGCGCTTCGCCGGAGGTGTCGACGTAGAGGATGGCGTCGAGGTCGTCGAGGTAGAGGACCAGGCCGAGGTCGGGGAAGCGGGTGTCGACGCTGGGGCGTTCGCCGGTGCGTTCGCGCAGGTCGTCGCAGACGGCGTCTTTGACGCGCAGACCGGCGAAGTTGAGGCTTTGCAGGTGACTGCGGCGCGAGACGACGTCGACGCGCAGGGTGTGCTCAGGGGTGATCCAGTCCGACCAGTTGACGCCACGGGCCATGACGTAGATGTCGTCTTCGTGGCGGTAGACGCGGGAGGCGACACGCCAGAGGACGCGCTGGGCCAGGCGGCTCTCCAGATTGAGGCGCATGGCGTAGTCGCGCAGGGTGTGCTGTCGCTCGGCGGCGGACGCGGTGGTGGGTGCGATCACCTCGATGCCGCCACGGGACTCGGTGATCTGTGCGGCGGCGCCCAGGATGCGACGGGCCTCAATGGCCAGCAGTGATTCGACGCCGGAGGGGCAGGACAGGTAGAGGGCCGCGGGGCGGTCGGCGGCAAGCACGGGGCGTTGGCCGAAGTCACGCGACTCGGGGCGGGGGCCGGAGCGGGCTGGCGCCGGGCGCGGGGGCGCCCCCCAGGATGCACCACGCGCAGCGCCGCCGGGCGGGGAAGCGGGGCGACGCTCGTCACCGGCCCGCCAGGCGTCGGAGCCGGCAGATCGGAAGCCAGGGCGGGCGCCGGGGCTGGACTCTGAACGGGTTGAGTCGCGTCCTTGCGGGTCACGCCCATGCGGTGCGCGGGTGGACGAGGGCGCGCGGTCGCGGGTGTCCCCCGAGGGGCGTCCGGTGGCCTGGGACACGACGGGGCGGCGGGGGGGTTTGATGGGCATGGTGGGGTCGCAATGAAAATTGAACGTGGTCAGGGGCGCAGGATGGCCAGCACGTCGGAGCGGAATTCTCGCCGATACAGGATCCACAGAACGGCGAGGGTGCCCAGGGCGAAGAACACGGGGGATACCAGCCAGGCGATGACTGCAAAGGACATGTAGTAAGCCCGCAGGCCATCGGCAAAGCTTTCGGCGGCCATGCCCATGAGCTTGCCGGCGCGGTCACCGAACTCCTGGCGGTCGGCGCCGCCGTCGTTGAAGACGTCGACATTGGGGGCGGCGCCCACCAGGATGGCACCAAACGAGTAGACCCGCATCGACCAGGTGAAGCGGAAGAAGGCGTAGACGAAAACGGACAGCAGCACGATGAGCTTGATGTCGAGCACCAGCAGGGAGGTGCGCACGGCAAAGGGCAGGTCGCGCACGAACTCGCTGGCTTTCTCGGTTGTGCCGAGCACGGCCAGCAAGCCCCCGATCACCAGGATGGTGGTGGAGGCCCAGAAGCTGGGGCTGCTGGCGAGGTTCTGGGTGATGGCGGCATCAACGATGCGCTGGTCGCGGTGGGTGACCTGGAGCATCCACAGGCGCCGGTAGTGGTTGGTGCTCGACAGCAAGGTGCGTTCGACCCGGGCGCGGCGGCTGGCGAACAGCGCGTAGCCGATCCAGCCGAACACGAACAGGGCCAAGGCGGCCCAGTCTTGCCAGGGCAGCACGGTGATCAGGTGTTGGAGGCGAGGCAACATGAACGTGGAGAGGAGGAACGGGTCAAGGACACCGGTGTGGGCGTGGGTTGGCGGATCGCGCCGTGCACCGGGACGCGGTCACGACCCAGCCCCGCTCACAGGGCCTTGCGCAGATTCGCGGGGGCGATCTTGAGGGCTTCGCGGTACTTCGCCACGGTGCGGCGGGCGACCTGGATGCCCTGCTCTTCCAGCATGCTGGAGAGGGCGCTGTCTGACAAGGGCTTCTTGGGATCTTCCGCGGCCACCAGTTGCTTGATGAGCGCGCGCACCGCCGTGCTGGAGGCGTTGCCGCCGGCTTCGGTGTTGAGCGAGGAGCCGAAGAAATACTTGAGTTCGAAGGTGCCAAACGGCGTGTTCATGTACTTGGCCGTGGTGACGCGCGAGATGGTGGACTCGTGCAGGCCGAGTTCGTCGGCGATTTCACGCAGGACCAGTGGCTTCATGGCGATTTCGCCATGGGTGAAGAAGTTCTTCTGCCGATCGACGATGGCCCGGGACACGCGCAGGATGGTGTCGAAGCGCTGCATGATGTTCTTGACGAACCAGCGGGCCTCTTGCAGGCGGGCGTTGAGGTTGGCGTGCCCCTCGCTGGCCGTGCCGCCACGCGGGCCGCGGCTGGAACGCAGGGCCTGGGCGTAGTAGTCGTTGATGCGCAGCTTGGGCATGACATCCGGGTTGAGGATGACCTTCCAGGTGCGCCCGGACTTCTGCACGATGACGTCGGGGATGATGATGTTGGCTTCGGCGCGGGTGAACGCGCGGCCCGGCTTGGGTTCCAGCGAGACGATGAGGCTCTGGGCGTCTTTGAGCAGGGTCTCGTCGGCCCCGGTGGCAGCCATGAGCTTTTTGAAGTCGCGGCGGGCCAGCAGTTCGAGGTGCTCACGGCAGATGACCTTGGCAACGTCGCACGCGGGCTCGGCAGGCCGCACGCGCAGTTGCAGCAGCAGGCACTCCGACAGATTGCGCGCGCCCACGCCCACGGGCTCGAGGTTTTGCAGCCAGCCCAGCGCGCAGCGCAGACGCGACAGGAGTTCGTCGAGGGTGTCTTCGTCTGGCTCGTCGGGCAGGAGGCTGGCAGCGATGTCTTCGAGTGTGTCGGCGAGGTAACCGTCCTCGTTGAGGGACTCGATGAGCATGTCGACCGCAGCCATGTCTTCGGCACTCAGGCGGGTACCCAGCAGTTGCTGCCTCAGGTGTTCCTGAAGGGTGATGGACAGGCTGTTGCGCTCGAGCGGGTCAACCTCGTCGTCGCCCTGGTTCTGGCGCGCGGGGCTTTCGCTGATGCCGTCGAAATCGTCGCGCTCGGTGCCGTTTTCCCAGTCGTCCCGCTCGGTTGTGCCCATCTCGGCGGTGTCGATGCCGCTGGTGTCGGCCTCGGTGGGCGAGCTCTCGCGCTCGGCGCCGGCGTCTTCGCTGCTGTTGTGCTCGTTGCGCTGGCGCTCGAACTCCAGCGAGGCGGCCGTCTCGATGGGCGAGAAGTCGTCTTCGGGTTCCAGGAAGGGGTTTTGTTCGAGCATCTGCTCGATTTCCTGGTGCAGCTCGAGGGTGGACAGCTGCAGGAGCCGGATGGACTGCTGCAGCTGAGGGGTCAGCGCCAGGTGTTGCGAAAGCCGAAACTGCAGGGAGGGCTTCATAGGGCGACGGTCACTTACATGCGGAAGTGCTCGCCAAGGTAGACCTTTCGGACTTCGGCGTTCTGGATGATGTCGGCCGGGCTGCCCTCGGCGAGGACGCTGCCTTCGCTGATGATGTAGGCGCGGTCACAGATGCCCAGCGTTTCGCGCACGTTGTGGTCGGTGATGAGCACACCGATGCCGCGGGCCTTGAGAAAGCTGATGATGCGCTGGATCTCGATGACGGCGATCGGGTCGACGCCGGCAAAGGGCTCGTCGAGCAAGATGAAGCGTGGCTGGGTGGCCAGGGCGCGGGCGATCTCCACGCGGCGGCGCTCGCCGCCAGACAAGGACAAGGCCGGATTGGTGCGCAGCTTCTCGATGCTGAGCTCGTGCAGCAAGCCGTCCAGACGTTCCTGGATGACGTCCTTGCTCAGACGTTTGCCGCGCTCGTCGACCTGCAGCTCGAGCACGGCGCGGATGTTGTCCTCGACGTTGAGCTGGCGGAAGATGGAGGCCTCTTGGGGCAGGTAGCTCAGACCCAGGCGCGCGCGCTGGTGGATGGGCAGGCGCTCGACGCGTTGGCCGTCGAGGGTGATCTCACCCGCATCGGCGGGCACGAGGCCCACGATCATGTAGAAGCTGGTGGTTTTGCCGGCGCCGTTGGGGCCGAGCAAGCCGACGACCTCACCCGCCGCTACGGCCACGTGCACGTCATGCACCACGGTGCGGGCGCCGTAGCGCTTCTTGAGGCGCTCGGCGCGCAACTCGCTGCGCGGGGGCGTGGCCAGCGGTGCACTCATCAGCGGGTGCTTTCTGCGCCGGGCGTTTCGGGCGTGGTGCGGGGGGTGATCACGCCGCGAACGCGACCCGTGGCCCCGCTGCTGCTGCCACCGCCCTGAACCTGGAAGACCGAGGTCTTGTTGTCGTAGATGATGACCGGGCCGCTGACCTGGTCGTTGACGGTGTTGCCCTGCAGGCGGCGCATGATGGCGCGCGAGGTGAAGCGGATGATCTCGGTGCGGCCGTCATAGACGATGCGCTCGGCTTCGCCTTCGATGGCTTCATCGACGCCATCGCGCTTTTGACGGAAGAAGGCGCGCCCACCCGGCCCGCCGATCGCGGTGGCCGTCTGGCTGCCATCGGCGTTCTGACGCACTTCCACACGGTCGGCGCGAACCACCATGGTGCCTTTGGTGATCTCGACGTTGCCACTGAGGATGTTCAGGCGCTGGTTGTCTTCGACCCGCGCCGCATCGGCGGCGAAGTTGAGCGGCTGAAAACGATCGGCCTTTTCCGCTCCGGCCGGGGCAGACCACAGGGCGCCAAACGCCAGCGCCAACGCACCGGTGGTGCGGGCGAGACGGAGCGTCAAGGAGGGGAAAAGTGGGTTCGTCATCATCGGCATGGAATTTGCAATGATTTTAGCCACGAACCAGGGGGAAATCGCGTCGCAGGCGCGATTTCCCTGCGCCTGCGCGCCTGTGAGTCGCCTCAACGGCCCTTGCGGGACTGGTTGATCAGGAAGTTGGTGGTCGCCAGGGTGCGCTCGTGGTTGCCGTTGAGCGACACCGAGGTGAAATAGCGCCCGGCAATGCCCAGGGTGGGCACGCCGTCGATCTTGTAGGCCTCGGCCAGGCTGCGGGCTTGCTTGCACTTGGTCTGCACGGCAAACGAGTTGAACATGCCCATGAACTTGACCGGGTCCACGCCATGGCGGGCCACGAAAGCAGAGATCGTCTCGGGCTTGTCCAGCGTCTGACCTTCGGCGTGGATGGCACGGAAGACCTTGGGGTGCAGGGTCGACACCAAGCCCATGGCCTCGAGGGCGTAGAACAGACGCTGGTGATTGCCAAAAGGATTCTCGCGAAAGGCCACTGGCACGCGGCGGAACACGACGTCGGCCGGGAGTTTGTCCGCCCAGGCGGCCAGCGACGGCTCGAAGTTGTAGCAGTGGTTGCAGCCGTACCAGAAGAACTCGACGACTTCGACCTTGCCGGCAGGTGCCGAGACCGGCGCAGCCTGGGCCAGGCGCACGTAATGTGTGCCGTCCACCGGGCCACCTTGGGCCAAGGCCAGACCGGGCAGACCGGCGCTCAAGCCCATTGCACCCAGGGTATGGATCGAAAAATCGCGGCGATTCATCTAGCGTCCTTTCAGTCAGGCCCAAGGGCCATGGCAATCAACGAGGGCGGTGCCCCGGCTTATTTCTGGATGCGCACCAAGGCAGATTCCACCCCGGCCCCTTGCAGCTTGATGCGGACCTCTTCGGCCGCATCCTTTTGCGCGTAAGGCCCCAGGCGCACCCGGAACATGGTGCGGCCGTTGACCTCGCGTTCCTGGATGCGGGACTCCAGGCCCATGATGGCCAGCTTGGCGCGTTGCTGTTCGGCTTCGGCCTGGCTGACATAGGCCCCAGCCTGCACTTGGTAACTTAACGCGTCGGCGGCGGGTGCGGTGGACACGGGCGCCGCACCCGACAAGATCGCCGCGGGATTGCGGGCGCTGGAGGCGGGAGCGCTGGCAGGCTTGGCCGCAGGTGCCGGCTTGGAGCCCGACGGAGCGGGAGCAACGGCCGAAGCCGGCTCGGCGGAGACGACCGGGGCCTCGCTGGGTTCGGGCTCAGACGCCGCCGAGGAGGCGGATGCCGCCGGGACCGCCTTCGGCACGGCGGGGTTCTTGCCATAGAGCGGGCTGTTGGGGTCCCAGCTTTTGTTGTGCTCCATCTCGGCAGCGTCCTGCTCGGGGGTGCGTTGCGGCACCTTGTCGATGAAGGGCAGCGGCACCTTGGTGATGTAGACGGCCACCCCCAGCGCCAGCGCCAGCCCGATCAGGAGCCCGACGATCATGCCGAGGAAAAAACCGCCGCGCTGAGCGGCACGTGGACTGGTCATGGAATGGGATCCTCTCTGGGTCACCGGGGGGTTACATCTTGTTGGGCGCGCTGACGCCCAACAGAGCCAAGCCGTTGCGCAGCACCTGCGCGGTCGCGCTCAGCAAGGCCACGCGGGCACGGCTGAGTTCGACCTCGTCGACCAGGAAACGTTCCGCCGCGTAGTAGCTGTGGAAGGCGCTGGCGAGGTCCCGCAGGTAGAAGGCGACGTCATGCGGGGCCAGGCCCTGGGCGGCGGCCGTGAGCATGCCGGGGAATTCGGCCAGGCGGGTCATCAGCGCCAGCTCGGTGTCGGCGGTCAGCAGGGCCAGGTTGGCGCCGGCGAGGGCGTTCACATCGCCACCCTTGTCCGCGTACTGGGCGCGCACCGACTGGATGCGGGCGTGGGCGTACTGGACGTAGAACACGGGGTTCTCGTCGTTCTGCTTGAGGGCCAGATCGACGTCGAAGGTGAATTCGGTGTCGGCCTTGCGGCTGATCAGGAAGAAGCGCACCGCGTCCTTGCTGGTCCACTCGATGAGGTCGCGCAGGGTGACGTAGGAGCCGGCACGTTTGGAGATCTTGACCTCCTCGCCGTTCTTCATCACGGTGACCATCTTGTGCAGCACGTAGTCGGGCCAGCCCTGGGGGATGCCGACGCCAGCAGCCTGCAGGCCGGCGCGCACGCGGGCGATGGTGCCGTGGTGATCGGAGCCCTGGATGTTGACGACCTGCTCGAAGCCGCGCGCCCACTTGGCGATGTGATAGGCCACATCGGGCACGAAGTAGGTGTAGCCGCCCTCGGACTTGCGCATCACGCGGTCTTTGTCGTCACCGTAGTCGGTCGAGCGCAGCCACAGGGCGCCGTCTTGCTCGTAGGTCTTGCCGGCGTCGACCAGTTTCTGGACGGTCTGCTCGACGCGGCCCGAGGTGTAGAGGCTGGATTCGAGGTAGTAGTTGTCGAAGCGAACGTCGAAGGCCTTCAGATCCAGATCCTGCTCGTGACGCAGGTAGGCCACGGCGAACTGGCGGATGCCGTCGAGGTCTTCGGGGTCGCCGGAGGCTGTGAACTCTCGGTCGTCGGCCTTGACGGTTTTCTTGGCCAGGAAGTCGGCGGCGATGTCGGCGATGTAGTCGCCGTTGTAGGCCGACTCGGGCCAGTGTTCGTCACCGGGCTTGTAGCCCTTGATGCGCGCGTGGGTGGACCAGGCCAGGGTGCTGATCTGCACGCCGGCGTCGTTGTAATAGAACTCGCGGGTGACCGACTGGCCTTGCGTCTCGAACAGGTTACACAGGGCATCGCCCAGCGCGCCCTGGCGGCCGTGCCCCACATGCAACGGGCCGGTGGGGTTGGCCGAGACGAACTCGACCAGCACCTTGCGGCCATTGGCGGGCTGGCAGCCGAACTTGTCGCCTTCGGTGAGCACATCGGTGACGATGGCCTGCTTGGCTTCGGGCTTCAGGCGCAGGTTGATGAAACCGGGACCGGCGATCTCGATGGGGAGCTTCACCCACTGCTGGACGGCGGGCTGGGCCTCCAGGGCCGCCACGAGGGCGGTGGCCAGCTCGCGGGGGTTCTTTTTGAGGGGCTTGGCCAGTTGCATGGCCGCGGTCACGGCCAGGTCGCCGTGGGCGGCCTGCTTGGGGGCCTCGAAAACCGGTGTGAAGGACGCGGCGGCGTCGGGCGCCACCTGGCGCAGGGCTTCACCCAGGGCAGAAAGAAGGGCACGCTTGGCTTGGATCATGGGCGAATTCTACGGGGGCGAACCGCCTTCCCGGGGGGATGCGATGATGTGCGAACAATTGCACACTCTGTTCGGGTCTTTTCGCTTGGTGAAGAGCGCCCGAACGTGGAAAGATGCAGACATGGCAGCAGTGGATGAGCATGGGCGACTTGGACATTGACCTGAATGGCGGTTTGATCGGCAAGTACCGGATCATCCAGAAGCTGGGCGAAGGCGCCACCAGCGAGGTGTACCTGTGCCGGGACGACTTCCATGACCGGCATGTGGCGATCAAGCGGGTGCGCTCGTCGGCGCTGAGTGATGCGGTCGACGGGCCGGTGTATGCGCGCTTTTTTGCTGCCGAAGCCGCCCTGGTGGGCCGCCTGCAGCACCCGAATGTGGTGCACATCTACGATGCGGTGCCCGACCCGACGTCGCCCTATGTGGTGATGGAGTATGTGCCGGGCACGACGCTGCGCGCCTTCTGTCGCCCCGACCAGCTGTTGCCGCTGGAGCTGATCGTGGAAATCGGCTTCAAGTGCGCGATGGCGCTGGGCTATGTGTACCGCCAGGGCCTGATCCACCGCGATGTGAAGCCGGCCAACATCCTGGCGCTCGTCAACGACGCCGGCGCGGTGACCGACGTCAAGATCAGCGACTTTGGCAGCGTGCTGAACCTGACGGCCGAGTCCACCCAGATCCACCAGGTGGGCTCGCTGGCCTACATGGCGCCGGAGCAACTGGATGGCGAGGTGCCGGACTGTCGCGCCGACATCTATGGCCTGGGCGCCGTGCTGTATCACCTGATCGCCGGGCGCCCGCCGTTTGAGGCATCGTCGCAGGCGGTGCTGATGAACCAGATCTACAACCAGATGCCGACGGCGCTGTCAGGTCTGCGCTCAGGGGTCAACAGTGCCGTGGACGAGGTGGTCCTCAAGGCGCTGGCCAAGGACCCGAAAGACCGCTATCCGAACTGGGATGCCTTCGCCCAAGCCCTGTCGGGGCTGATCGCCGACCATCAGGTGCCACGGGGCCACCTGCAGGGCGTGCTGGACTCCGAGCGCTTCAACCTGCTGCGCTCGCTCGACTTTTTCACTCAGTTTGGGGATGTGGAGCTGTGGGAAGTGGTGCACCGGGCCAAGTGGCAGCGCTTTCCGTTCGGACATGCGCTGTACCGCCGTGGGGAGGAAGGGCGAACCTTCCACATCATGGCGCAGGGCAGCGTCGAGGTGTACCGCGACAACAAGCGCGTGGCCTTGCTGGGCGCCGGCACCTCGGTGGGTGAGATGGCCTACCTGGCGCCCAGCCCCGACCTGCGCCGCCACAGCACCGATGTGGTGGTGACCGAACCGGCCACGACGATTTCTTTCACCCCGGACGTGATGCTGCAGCTGAGCCCGACCTGTCGCCATTTGTTTGACGAGGCCTTCATCCGGGTGCTGGTGCGGCGCCTGCATGCCGCGCACGAGGCTCTGGCCCACCCGCGGCGCATCATGTGATGCTTGGTGCCGTCATCCGGACGTCGTGGGATGGCGTTAGGGTGAAAGACCCACCGGGGCGCACGCCCTGTCGGTTTCGTTTTCTGTTGCCCCCTCACTTAGGAGTCTGACATGCGTACCTTGATTGCTTCCGTGGCCCTGGCCCTGCTGTCCACCCTGGCCCATGCCGGCAACGCCGCCTGTGATGCCAAGGCGGCGGAGAAAAAACTGGCCGGCGCGGCCAAGACGAGCTTTCTGAAGAAGTGTGAAAAGGATGCGGGCGCGAGCTCGCCCAGCGCCGTCTGCCTGAACAAGGCAGCCGAGAAGAAACTGGCGGGCGCTGCCAAGAACAGCTTCGTCAAGAAGTGCGAGAAGGACGCGGCGGCGGCGCCGCAGTAACTGACCCGCCACGCTGGACTGTGCCCTGGGCCGCCCCCTGAGCGGTCTCGGCAGTCTCAGCGGGTCCAGATGCCCCTGGCCAGCAGGCTGCCGGCCAGGGGGATCAAGACCATGATGTGGGCCTGGATCATGACCAGGCGGCGCACCCGACTCACTTCTGAGGCATCGGGCAGGGTGCCGTGGGTGTCCAGTTGCCGGACCCAGCGGCGAAACGCCAGCGTGGGCTGGATGGAGATCAGGCCGATGACCACGAACAGCGTCAGCTTGAGGTGCAGCAGCGGCTGCTGCCAGTACCAACCCAGTCCCTTCATGCCCCACCACGTGCGGGCCACCCCGGTGGCCAGGACGGCCAGTGCGGCCACCAGGTAAATGACATCCACCCGCGCCAGGCGACGGACCACGGCGGCATTGAGCCACTCGGCTCGGCACAGGGCCGCCTCGCTGGTGATGAACACCACGACGCTGAGGATGGCGACAAAGTGGGCGTAGGCGAGCAGGGATTCGAGCAACATCGGTGAAGAAGCCGTGAGATACGCACCAGGCGCGGGAAGAGGAATCAGACTGCGGCCATCATGCCCTGGGCGCCTGACTGCGCTGCCAATACCCCGGGTCGGCGTAGGCCTGCTTGAGGAAGTCGATCCACAGGCGCAGGCGCAAAGGCAGGTGCTTGCGCTGTGCAAAGACGGCGTAGATGCCGTTGGGGGGCGCTGCGAATTCGTCGAGCACGCTGACCAGGCGGCCGGCCGCGATGTCGTGCTCCACCTCCCAGGTGCTGCGCCAAGCCAGACCCAGACCCTGCAGACACCATTCGTGCAGCACCTGGCCGTCGCTGCAGTCCAGCCGTGCGCCGGGGCGCAGGTAGGTGGCCGTGCCCTCGACCACGAAGGCCCAGCCGCGCGTCTGGCTGGCGTCGGAGCTCAGCGTGAGGCAGGCGTGGCGGGTGAGTTCGGACGGATGGCGGGGGGTGCCGGCGCGCTGCAGGTAAGTTGGAGTGGCCACGCACAGGCGCCGGTTGTCGGCCAAGCGTACGCTCACCAGGCTGGAGTCGGGCAGGTCGCCCACGCGCACGGCGCAGTCAAAGCCTTCGTTGACGAGGTCGACCACGCGATCGGACAGGTTGAGCGAGAGGCTGACGTCGGGGTGCTGGTCGAGGAAGCCGGGTACCAACGGAGCGACGTGGCGGCGCCCGAAACCGGCCGGCGCGGTGACCCGCAGGTGGCCGCTGGCCTTGACGCCGCCAGCCGAGACGCTGGCCTCGGCGTTGTTGAAGTCGGCGATCAGGCGCTGACAGTCTTCGAGAAAGGCGCTACCCTCATGGGTCAGACTGATGCGACGCGTGGTGCGCAGCAGGAGCTTGACCCCCAGGCGCGCCTCCAGCGCGTCCATGCGCCGCCCGATGATGGCGGGCGCCACGCCTTCGGCTTGAGCGGCGGCGGTGAGGCTGCCTTTGGTGGCCACGGCCACAAAGGTTTCGATCTGCTTCAAGCGGTCCATGTGTCGCACTCCAGCCCCCGGATTCATGCACTCAGGTCATGAATCCATCGCATTTAGGGGCGGTAATAGTCAGTGGAGTATCGAATAAACTGGCCTTCTTGCAAAGTGTGCGCCCCTGAAACTTGGGGCCTCTTTGCTGTCCGATCATATTTTTCCCATCTTGACGAGGTTTGCATGACCGCACGCACCACTGTCCACGGCCTTCAGGTCGCCACCGAGCTCTACCGTTTCATTGAAGACAAGGTGCTGCCTGGCACCGGCGTGGACAGCGCCAAGTTCTGGGCAGGCTTTGACGCCATCGTCAAGGATCTGGCGCCCAAGAACGCCGCCTTGCTGGCCGAGCGTGACCGCATCCAGGCCGAGATGGACGCCTGGCACACCGCCCACCCCGGCCCGATCACGGACATGGCCGCCTACCGCGCCCATCTGGAAAAGATCGGCTACGTGGTGCCGGTGCCCGGCGATGTGAAGATCACCACCGCGAACGTGGATGCGGAACTGGCCACCTTGGCCGGCCCGCAGCTGGTGGTGCCCATCCTGAACGCCCGCTATGCGCTGAACGCGGCCAACGCCCGTTGGGGCAGCCTGTATGACGCCCTGTATGGCACCGATGCCATCAGCGACGAAGGCGGCGCCGAAAAGGGCAAGGGCTACAACCCGGTGCGTGGCGCCAAGGTCATTGCCTTCGCACGCAACCTGCTGGACCAATCTGCGCCGCTGGCTGGCGCCTCGCACAAGGATGCCGCTGGCTACCGCGTTGAAGGCGGCAAGCTGGTCGTGGCCCTGAGCAATGGTTCGACCACCGGTCTGCAAGATCCCGCCAAGTTCGTGGGCTACCAAGGTGACGCCGCCGCCCCGTCCAGCGTGCTGCTGGTCAACAACGGCCTGCACCTGGACATTCAGATCAACCGCAACACCCCGATCGGCCAGTCTGACGCTGCGGGCGTGTCGGACGTGATCCTGGAATCGGCTGTCTCCACCATCATGGACCTGGAAGACTCGGTGGCCGCCGTGGACGCCGAAGACAAGATCCTGGGCTACAGCAACTGGCTGGGCATCCAGCTGGGCACGCTGGCCGAGTCCGTCGAGAAGAACGGCAAGACCTTCACCCGCACGCTGAACACCGATCGCGTCTACACCGGCGCCAATGGCGGTGAGGTCAAACTGCACGGCCGCTCGCTGATGTTCGTGCGCAATGTGGGCCACCTGATGACCAACCCGGCCATCCTGTGGGGCGCCGAGGGCAAGGAAATCCCCGAAGGCATCCTGGACGCCGTGGTGACGACCACCATCGCCCTGCACGACCTGCAGCGCCATGGCCGCGATGGCATCACCAACTCGCGCACCGGCTCGGTCTACATCGTCAAGCCCAAGATGCACGGACCGGCTGAAGTGGCGTTTGCCGCCGAGCTGTTCGGTCGCGTGGAACAGGTGCTGGGTCTGGCCGACAGCACCGTCAAGCTGGGCATCATGGACGAAGAGCGCCGCACCAGCGCCAACCTGAAGGCCTGTATCGCTGCGGCCTCCAGCCGCGTGGCCTTCATCAACACCGGCTTCCTGGACCGCACCGGCGACGAGATGCACACCGCCATGCTGGCTGGCCCGATGATGCGCAAGGGCGACATCAAGAACAGCGCCTGGATTGCTGCGTACGAGCGCCGCAACGTGCTGATCGGCCTGGAGTGCGGCCTGAGCGGCAAGGCCCAGATCGGCAAGGGCATGTGGGCCATGCCCGACCTGATGGCCGGCATGCTGGAGCAAAAGATCGCTCACCCCAAGGCCGGTGCCAACACCGCCTGGGTGCCCTCGCCCACCGGCGCCACCCTGCACGCCACCCACTATCACCAGGTGAACGTGGCCCAGGTGCAAGCAGAGATCGCCGCGCTGAAGGAAGATCCGCAAGCCCTGATGGACAAGCTGCTGACCATCCCCGTGGTGGCGCAGGCCAACTGGTCGGAAGCCGAGAAGCAGCAGGAGCTGGACAACAACATCCAGGGCATCCTGGGTTACGTGGTGCGCTGGATCGACCAGGGCGTCGGTTGCTCCAAGGTGCCCGACATCCATGACATCGGCCTGATGGAAGACCGCGCCACGCTGCGCATCTCCAGCCAGCACGTGGCCAACTGGCTGCACCACGGTGTGGTGACCGAAGCCCAAGTGCGCGAGACCTTCACCCGCATGGCCGCCATCGTGGACAAGCAGAACGCCGGTGATGCGCTGTATGAATCGCTGGTGGCGAACCCGGACGGTGCCGCCTTCCAGGCAGCGCTGGATCTGGTGTTCAAGGGCAAGGAACAGCCTTCGGGCTACACCGAGCCGCTGCTGCACGCCTGGCGCCAGAAGAAGAAGGCTCAGGGCTGATCGGCCCTGAGTTCAGCCTGAGCTGATGTGATGACGGCGCCCTGCGGGGCGCCGTTGTCGTTGGGATGCTGGGGACCCGGTCCAGGCCAGAGCGCCAACACATTGAGACCAATCCTTACATCTCCTCGCCATTTGTTGCGGACAGGCGTAAGGCACCGCCGTTAATCTCACAACGTTTAACGTTGGCCAGACGCGGCGCTCCCTGCCCCAGCGGTCACCCTACCCCGACAGCATCATGCGACTGGCACACATCGATGTGGCCCGGGGTTTGTGCATCCTCTTTGTTGTTCTGGGGCACAACCCGGCACTCACCCACCCCGACTCATTGAGCAATGCCTGTTTGGCGGTGTTCCGAATGCCCTTGTTGTTCTTCATCGCGGGCACCTTCTTTCGAGCAAATATCCCGTTTGGCACGCTGATGCGCGACAAGGCACATGCCTTGATCAAGCCGTTCCTGGTGATGGCCGTGCTGCATGCGCCCTTTCGACTGCTGTGGTGGGATGCTGATCCAACGGGATACCTGCTGGGCACCCTGAGCGGCAGTGGCACTTACCTGCCATGGGTCTATACCCTGTGGTTCCTGCCTCATTTGTGGTTGGTGTTCGCGTCGGGCTGGCTGCTGGAGAGGGGCTTCACGAAACATGGCTTTCACAGCGTGGAGCGCGTGCTCCTGCTCTTGATGCTGCTGATGCTGGGTGTGTGGTTACTGCCCGTGTTTTGGATGCGCCCCATTCAGATGCTCGACAGCATTTGGCTGGTCAAAGGCCTGCCGCTCTCAGCAGACATCCTGCCCATTTCGCTGTTTTATTTCTCCATGGGCCACCACTTCAGAGCCTTGTTCCAGCGCGCGCAATACCGGTGGCAGGCGGCGGCTTTGTCGCTGATGGTGTTCGTGGGGTTGATTGCGGTGTACTCGCCTCGCACCGGCTTGTTCTCACGGGTGTACACCGACGTACTGGGCTGCACCACGGCGGCGCTCGCAGGCATCGTGCTCATCACCCAGATCTCTTGCGCCCTCAGCCGTTGGCCGGCTTTGCGCGGCCCACTGGCGCACTGTGGTGTGAACAGCCTGTTCCTCCTGCTGTTCCACTCGCCCGTGCAGAGCGTCACGCTGAAAACACTGGCAGCGCTGGGCTGGCCGCACTCAACGCCCGCAGGCTGGGTGGCGTTTGCCGTGAGCGTGCTGGTGTCACTGGCGCTGGCACGCCTGATTCGGCGCAGTGCCTGGCTAGGCTGGTGTTTCCTGCCGCCGAACCAGGTCCAGCGCCGGTCCAGCCCCTTGGCGAGCGACGGGGTTCCGACGGCACCAATGCCCCTGGAGGACGTCGCACCGGTCGCTCGCAGCGCGTGACGGATTCACTGGGACAGGAAGCGCTGTACTGCCGCCACAGTGACCGCCGGATCTTCCTCGTGGGGCACATGCCCCAATTGCTCGAACATCACGAGGTGGCTGCCGGCGATGTCGCGCTGGAACTTCCGCGCGTTGTCCGGTGGGATGAGGCGATCCTGCCCACCCCAGAGGATGAGCGTGGGCTGGCGCACCTGCGGGATCTGCGCCGTGAATTCGCCGCTGGGGCTCTGGCGGAAGCGCTCGCCCAGGGCGGCCCGGTTGCCGGCGCGAAGGGTGAGCTCGTGATAGCGATCGATCAACTCGGGCGTGACCTTGGCCGGATCGCCGTACACGTTGCGTATGCTCGACTCGATCATGCTGCGCGGCAAGGTGTTCTGCATCAAGGGGCGCAGGACCGAGATCTGGGCGATCTTGAAGCCGATGGGCATGGACTGCGGGTCGAACGGGTAACCGGCGGCGTCCACCAGCACCAGCTTGCTGACACGTTGCGGGTGGTCGACCGCGATCTTCCAGGCCAGGTTGCCGCCGAAGGAGTTGCCCGCCAGCACAGCCTGCTGCACGCCCAACTGGTCCAGCAAGGCAATGACGAAGTTCACGTAGCGGGTGAGGCGGTAGTCGCCATCGGGCATGGGGCCGGTGAGGCCGAAGCCGGGCAGGTCCATGCGGATGACACGGCGCTCACCTTTGAGCGCGTCCGTCCAGCCGTCCCAGGTGTGCAGGCTGGCCGAGGTGCCGTGCAGCAGCACGATGGGCGTGGGATCGTTGCGCGGGCCTTCGTCGCGCAGGTGCACCTGCATGCCTTGCAGCGGCACAAATTGGGAAGGCGATGGAGCCCAACGGGCGGTGAGGGTCTCGACCGGACGGTCGGGTGCCCAGCTCAGGGCCACGCCCACGCCGGTGAAGGCCACCAGCGCCAGCAGCACCCCGGCTGCAATCTTGCCTGCACGCATGTCATCGCTCCTTTTTTGTGAGCGGCCATCTTGGCACGCGTCACCGGCAGGCGGTGCAGGCACACCCCACGAATCAGGGGCGAATCAGCGATAGGTCAGCAAGCCGGCCTCGCCGCCTTCCAGGTGGGCGTGCTCGTTGACCGACACCAGGTGCAGGCCATCGCGGCCGGTCACGATCTTGGTCACGCCGGTGTTGGCCAGGGTCCAGTTGATGGTGAAAGCCTGGGCGTCGCTCAAACCCAGCAGATGGGCGCACATGACGCTGATGGTGCCGCCCGAGGTGAAGACCACGGACTGCCCTTTCGGAGGCGTGGCCTGCACCAACTCGTCTAGCGCCGTGACGCAGCGCAGCTTGAACACCGACCAGGGCTCGGCGTACTCGTCGTCGTGGTTACCGCCGACCCAGCGGCTCACCGCGTCCTGAAAGAACTTCTGGAAGGCGCGACGCGGGTCGCCCCCGGCCGCCATGTCGGCCATCATCACGGCCTTGCTGGCGTAGCGCGGCTCGGCCACCTGGATGACGTTTTCGTGGTCGAACTCGTTGACGCCGGGCAGGGTTTGCACAGGCAGGCTCACGCCCAGGGTGGCCAGGGCGCCGGCGGCGGTTTCCTGGTGGCGCTGCATGGTGCCGCTGAAGACGATATCGGGCCGCACGCCGCGTGCCTGCAGCGCCCGGCCGACGACGCCCGCCTGCTGGTGCCCCAGCGGCGAGAGCGCGTCGTAGTTGTCACTGCCAAACGAGGCCTGGCCGTGGCGCACGAGGTAGATGGCGCCCATCTCAGTGCTTGACCCCGTACTTCTTGAGTTCCAGGCGGGCGATCATGCCCTTGTGGACCTCGTCCGGACCGTCCGCCAGGCGCAGCGAGCGAGCCTGGTTGAAGAACATCGTCAGCGGGGTGTCGTGCGAGACGCCGGCGCCGCCGTGGATCTGGATGGCGAAGTCCACCACGTGCTGCAGCATGCTCGGCGCCACCACTTTGATGGCCGACACGTCGGTCAGCGCGCTCATCACGCCCAGGGTGTCGATCTTCCAGGCGGCTTGCAGGGTCAGCAGTCGGGCCTGGTCGATGGCGACGCGGCATTCGGCCAGGCGTTCGCGGTTGCCACCCAGGTCGATCAGGGGCTTGCGGAAGGCGGTGCGCTCCAGACCGCGTTGGATCGCCAGTTCCAGCGACTTTTCGGCGGCGCCGATGCAGCGCATGCAGTGGTGGATGCGGCCCGGGCCGAGGCGGCCTTGGGCGATCTCGAAGCCGCGACCGGGGCCGGAGATGAAGTTGCCAATGGGCACGCGCACATTGTGGAAGTGCACCTCGCCGTGGCCGTGGGGTTCGTCGTACTCGCCGAACACGGGCAGCATGCGCTTGATCTCGACGCCCGGGGTGTCCATGGGCACGAGCACCATGGAGTGCTGGTGGTGCCGGTCCTTGCTCTCGTCGGGCGTGAGGGCCATGAAGATGCCGATCTTGCAACGCGGGTCGCCCACGCCGGACGACCACCACTTCTTGCCGTTCAGGACGATGTGGTCGCCGTCGATCACGGCGGTCGCGGCCATGTTGGTGGCGTCGGACGAGGCCACGTCAGGCTCGGTCATGAAGAAGACGGAGCGGATCTCGCCGGCCAGCAGGGGCTTGAGCCACTGCTCCTTCTGCTCGGCATTGCCGTACTTCCAGATCACCTCCATGTTGCCGGAGTCGGGCGCATTGCAGTTGAAAATCTCGGGCGCCATCATCGAGCGGCCGGTCTGCTCGGCGCTGAAGGCGTAGTCGAGCACGCTCAAGCCGGCGCCCAGCTCGGCATCGGGCAGGAACAGATTCCACAGGCCTTCTGCGCGGGCCTGGGCCTTGAGGGCCTCGACGCGCGGCGGGATCTGCCATTCGGCCCACTCGCCGCCATGGCGGCGCTTCAGGATGCCGGACCAGTGCTCGGCCTCGATGGGCCCGATGTGGGTGTCGATGAAGGACCGCACGCGTTGGGCGGTCTGGGCGGCGCGTTCACTGGGCTGGAAGTCCATGGCTGTCTCCTGAGGTCTGGGAAACGATGCTACGCCGCCCCAGGCTGTGCATCAAATGATGAATTTTCATCGCAAGTCATGCACGGCGCGCATGGACTGGCAGGCGGCCTCGCCCACGCTGGCGCGCATCCAGCGGTGCACCGGGTCGTCCTCGCGGTCGGCATGCCAGTACATCCAGATGCCCATGGGCGGGATGGGCGCCTGCAGCTCGCGCAGCACCAGCGGCAGGCCGCGCGTCAGGCCTTCGGCGTAGGTGCGCGGCAGGGTCAGCAAGGCGCTGCTGTGTGCCACCACGTTGGCGGCCGCAAAGTAGTGCTGGCAGCGCAGGATGACCTCGCGCGGCCCTCGTCCCAGGCCCGCCCAGACCGGCTGCAAGGGGTCGGGGCGCTCGGGCTGCAGGGCCACCATCACGTGCTGGCAGGCAAAGTAGTCGTCCAGGCTGACGGGGCCGGCGGCCAGCGGATGATCGGCGTGCATCAGCACGGCCAGGGTTTCGTCGGCCAGGTGTTCGCCGCGGATGCGCTCGCCCACCCGGCGCTGGCGGTCGATCACCAGGTCCACCTCGCCCAGGGTGAGGGTGCGCTCGAGTGCATCACGCGGCACGCGCACGCTGGTGAGATGCACACGTGGCGCCTCCAGCGCCAGCCGTGCGATCAGCGGGGGCAAGGCAATGGCCTCCAGTACGTCACGCATGCCCACGCGCAGCGTCATGTCCAGCGTGGCGGGATCGAAGCGGTCGGCCTGGGCCATCAGGGACTGCAGGCCGCGCAAGTGGGCCTGCACCTCGCCGATCACGCGGCGCGTCAGCTCGGTCGGCACCATGCTGTTGCCCTGGCGGACGAACAAGGGATCGTCCCACAGCCGACGCAGGCGGGCCAGCGCATGGCTGACCGCGGGCTGGCTCAGGTGGAGGTGGCGGGCCGCGCCCGAAATGCCGCCGTGCTCGTAGACGGCGTCCATGACACGAAAGAGATTGAGGTCGAGACGGGTGAAGGGGCTGGCCATGGGTGCCACCTTACACCGCGTCAGGGTGCCGTCAGCCGGACTTTTTTGGTGCATCGCAACACCCGCAACGCGGCACGGCGCGTGATAATGATGCGTTGGCCGATCTCATCGGCGCTTTGGAGCGATCACCTTGGACAGTCCCCATCGGTGACCGCCCACTCCAGCCACCTGACCGCCCCGCCTCTCCGCTGAATGGGACGCGGGATGCAGCGTCGGGTGTGGCCTGCTGGGCTGCCTCAGGCAGTACCTTGATGCGGGCCTCGCGGGAGGGGGCGGCAACCTGACACCCCCTTTCCCCTCGACCTGTGAGCGTGCACGCCCCTGAGCGCCGTGCCGCCCCTGTGCTGGAGTTCCCATGCTCAACGTGTTCACGCTGGCCAACGGCCGGCTGTTTCAGGAAGAAATCGACAGCCTGGATGGGCTGACCTCGGCCCGCCCGGTGTGGGTCGACCTGGAAGACCCCTCCCCTGAAGAAAAAAGCTGGATCGCCGTCAAGTTCGGCCTGGTGATCCCAGCCGACATCATTGACGACGACTTGGAAGAATCTGCCCGTTTTTATGAAGAAGACGGCGCGATCCACATCCGTTCAGACTTTTTGATCGACGATGACGAAGCGCCGCGCAACGTGCGGGTGGCTTTCATCCTGCATGAGAACGTGCTGTTTTCGGTGCACCGGGAAGACCTGCCCGTGTTCCGCCTGCTGCGCATGCGCGCCCGCCGCATCCCTGCGCTGATTGAAGACGCCAAGGACGTGCTGCTCAAGCTGTACGACGCCGATGCGGAGTACTCGGCCGACACACTGGAGGGCATCTACGACGACCTGGAAAAGGTCAGCCGCCGCGTGCTCAAGAGCGAGGTCAACGACCAGGCCGCCGGTGAGGCACTGGCTGCGATTGCGCGCCAGGAGGACTTGAATGGCCGCATCCGCCGCAATGTGATGGACACGCGCCGCGCGGTGAGCTTCATGATGCGCGCGCGCATGCTCAACGCCGACCAGTTCGAGGAAGCCCGCCAGATTCTGCGCGACATCGACTCGCTGGACTCGCACACGGCCTTCCTGTTCGACAAGATCAACTTCCTGATGGACGCGACCGTCGGTTTCATCAACATCAACCAGAACAAGATCATCAAGATCTTCTCGGTGGCGTCGGTGGCGCTGCTGCCGCCCACGCTGATCGCCAGCATCTACGGGATGAACTTCCAGTACATGCCCGAACTGAGCCAGAAGTGGGGCTACCCCTTTGCACTGGGGCTGATGGTGCTGTCCATCGTGACGCCGTTCTGGTACTTCCGCCGCAAGGGCTGGCTCAAGTAAGACCGTGCCCCTGAACCTGCCTGCCCTGCCCGCCGGGCTGTGGCGCGTGATGCTGGGCACCACCCTGG
>MESA01000019.1 GCA_001770775.1 Burkholderiales bacterium RIFCSPHIGHO2_12_FULL_63_20 | reverse complement strand
GACCCTCCCAGGCCAGGCCGCGCCCAACATTATGGCCACCGACCCGGTGGTGGAAGACCCCGTGGCCTTCGCCATGGAAAAGCACCTGGAAGACTTCCTGGTAAAGAACTGGGCGCAGACCGAGCTGGCGCAGCACTTCAAGATCTACGAAGAAGATGGTGAGCTGGTGGGCCAGCAATACGCCACCGACGCCGGCCCCATCGACATCCTGGCCGTCAGCAAAGACGGTCAGCGCCTGCTAGTAGTCGAACTCAAGCGCGGCCGAGCCTCTGATGTGGTGGCCGGCCAGATCCTGCGCTACATGGGCTACGTGAAGGAACAGATCGCCGAACCCCACCAGACGGTCGAGGGTGCCATCATCGCGCTGGACGATGACCAGAAGCTGCGCTGGGCGCTTTCTGGCGGTGCAACATCAGCTTTTATCGCTACCAGGTAAGCTTCAAGTTAATCAAACACTGACAACAGCCGCCAAGAGCTGAGCAGGGAGTAAGTTGTATGAGCAACGTCAGTAAGCCAGAGCGCGCCACCCAAGACCGGGTGATCAAACTGTTCACGGACACATTGAAGTACCAGTACTTGGGCGACTGGTCTGAGCGTGCTGGCAATCACTGCATCGAAGAGGGCTTGTTGACGGCTTATCTGACTCGCAGCGGCTACAGCCCCGCCCACATCAGCGCCGCCCTGCACAAGCTGCGGTCTGAAGCCCTGCTGCATGGCCGCACCTTGTATGCCGCCAACCAAGCCGTTTACGAGCTGCTGCGCTATGGCGTATCGGTGCGGGTTGAGGCTGGCCAGGCCACCGAAACCGTGCACCTGGTGAACTGGGCTGAACCCACCAAGAACGACTTCGCCATCGCCGAAGAGGTCACCCTCAAAGGCGGGCACGAGCGCCGCCCCGACATCGTGCTGTACGTCAACGGCATTGCCGTGGGCGTGCTGGAGCTGAAAAACAGTCGTGTGGGCCTGGGTGAAGGCATCCGCCAGTGCTTGTCGAACCAGCAGTCCGAGTTCAATGACTGGTTCTTCAGCACCGTGCAGCTGGTGCTGGCGGGCAATGATTCGGAAGGCCTGCGCTACGGCACCATCGAGACGCAAGAAAAGTACTTCCTGACCTGGAAGGAAGACGAGGCCGAGAACACCGGCTACAAGCTCGACAAGTACCTGACCAAGCTGTGCAGTAAGCACCGCCTGCTGGAGCTGATCCACGACTTCGTGTTGTTCGACGGTGGGGTGAAGAAGCTGCCCCGCGTGCACCAGTACTTCGGCATCAAGGCTGCCCAAAAGCATGTGGACCAGCGGCGCGGCGGCATCATCTGGCACACCCAGGGCGCGGGCAAGAGCATCCTGATGGTGCTGCTGGCCCGCTGGATCCTGGAGAACAAGCCCGCCGCCCGTGTGGCCATCATCACCGACCGTGACGAGCTGGACCGCCAGATCGAGCGTGTGTTCAAGGATGCGGGCGAAACCATCCACCGCAGCCAGAGCGGCCATGACCTGATGGCACAACTGGCTCAGCCCAACCCGCGCCTGCTGTGCTCGCTGGTGCACAAGTTCGGCCGCCGCGATGTGGATGACTTCGAAGCCTTCCTGCGTGACCTGGCCGCCCAGCCCAGCCCCACCCAAGGCGAGATCTACGTGTTCGTGGACGAATGCCACCGCACCCAGGGTGGCAAGCTGCACCGCCTGATGAAGGCCATGATGCCCAATGCCGTGTTCATCGGCTTC
The DNA here is from genome assembly GCA_001770775.1 of Burkholderiales bacterium RIFCSPHIGHO2_12_FULL_63_20. Taxonomy (GTDB): domain Bacteria; phylum Pseudomonadota; class Gammaproteobacteria; order Burkholderiales; family Burkholderiaceae_C; genus Aquabacterium. The sequence goes on along the minus strand of MESA01000019.1, from coordinate 4,009 downwards.
ACAGGCACGCCATTGCTGAAGCAAGACGCTCAGACCAGCCTGGAGGTGTTTGGCGGCTACATCCACACCTACAAGTTTGCCGAGGCCGTGGAAGACGGCGTGGTGCTGGACCTGGTCTACGAGGCCCGCGACATCGACCAGAAGTTGGGCAACACGGACCAGATTGACCAATGGTTCGAGGCCAAGACCAAGGGCCTGAACGACTGGCAGAAGGACGAGCTGAAGAAGCAATGGGGCACGATGCAGAACGTGCTCAGCTCACGCGCCCGCATGGACCGGGTGGTGGCCGACATCGTGTTCGACTTTGCCGTCAAGCCCCGGCTGTCGAACGAGCGGGGCAACGCCATCCTCGTGGCATCCAGCATCTACGAGGCCTGCAAGTACTTCGTGCTGTTCGGCAAGATAGTGTTCAAAGGCCGCTGCGCCATCGTCACCTCGTACAACCCGCAGGCCGCCGACATCAGCAAGGAAGAGACGGGCGCCAACACCGAGAGCGACAAGCAGTTCATCTACAACACCTACACCGAGCTGCTGAAGGACGTGACGCCCAGCCCGGGCATGAACAAGACCGAATCCTACGAGCAGGACGTGAAGCAGCGTTTCATCAAGACGCCCGCACAGATGAAGCTGCTCATCGTGGTGGACAAGCTGCTGACCGGCTTCGATGCGCCGCCGTGCACCTACCTGTACATCGACAAGTCGATGCAGGACCACGGCCTGTTCCAGGCTATTTGCCGCACCAACCGGCTGGACGGTGAAGACAAGGACTTCGGCTACATCGTTGACTACAAAGACCTGTTCAAGAAGGTTGAGAAGGCCATCGCGGTGTACACGGCCGAACTGGACCACAGTGCAGGCGGTACTGACCCCGAGATCATGGTCAAGGACCGGCTGGAAGCTGGCCGCGCGCGCCTGGACGACGCGGTCGAAGCGCTGGCCCTGCTGTGTGAGCCGGTGGACCCGCCCAAGGGTGATCTGGAGCACATCCACTACTTCTGCGGCAACACCGAGATCCCGGACGACCTGAAGGCTCGCGAGCCGCACCGCGTGGCGCTGTACAAGGCGGTGGTGGCGCTGGTGCGTGCCTTTGCTGGCATTGCCGACGAGCTGGAAGCCGCAGGCTACACGCCCGAGCAGATCGAGAGCCTGAAGAGCCTGCAAAAGCACTACCTGAACCTGCGAGAGATCATCCGTAAGGCATCAGGCGAAACGCTGGACCTTAAGCCCTATGAGGCGGACATGCGCCACCTCATCGACACCTACATCGAGGCGCAGGCACCCCGCAAGATCTCGCCCTTCGATGGCATTGGCTTGCTCGACCTGATCGTGAAGACGGGCATCGCCGACGCCATTGCCGGGCGCTTGAGTGACATGAAGGGCAACCAGGAGTCGATTGCCGAGACGATTGAAAACAACGTTCGCAGCAAGATCCTGAAGGAACAGCTAACCGACCCGGCCTACTTCGCCAAGATGTCGGCCCTGCTGGACGAAATCATCCGCCTGCGCAAGGAAAAGGCCATCGAGTACGAGGACTACCTGGCGCGCATTGCCGAGGTAGCCAAGAAGGTGAGCGCTGGCAAGGCCGATGACACCCCTCAGCACGTGAAGACTGCCGGCCAACTGGCCCTGTACAACAACCTTAAGGACCATGTGGCCACCGATGCGGCACAGCAGCCTGATGTGCCCTGGGGCGATGCCAACAAGGCCCTGGACACGGCAATGCTGCTGGACGCTGCCATCAAGGCCAAGCGCCCCGATGGTTGGCGCGGCGTGGTGGCGAAAGAGCAGATGGTCAAACAGGCCATGTTCGACGTGCTGAAAGACATCAAGGAAGTGAACCGCCTGTTCCCCATCGTGTTTGCGCAGAAGGAGTACTGATGCGCGACGTGCTGGACCTGGGCGAACTGCATGCGGAAGTGACCCGCAAGGCGATCAAGCACGTTCACCTGAGCGTGCTGCCGCCTGTGGGCAAGGTTCGCGTGGCGGCACCACTGAGCATGCCGCTGGACACCATTCGCCTGTTCGTCATCTCGAAGCTGAGCTGGATTCGGTCACAGCAGCGCAAGCTTCAGGCCCAGGAACGTGAGACGCCACGCGAGTACCTGAACAAGGAAAGCCACTACCTGTGGGGCAAGCGCTACCTGCTTGAGGTCATTCATGCGGATGCTGCTCCGACGGTGAGGCTCACTCCACGCAAACTCATCATGCAGGTGCGACCTGGGTCTGACCAGGCAAGATGTTCAGAGGTTTTAGATGGTTGGTACCGCCAACAAGTTCGTGAGGCCGTGCCCGCGTTGTTGGCCAAATGGGAGCCACAGCTGAACGTCAACGTAAACCGCGTGTTCGTGCAGCGGATGAAGACCAAATGGGGAAGCTGCACCCCTGAATCGGGCTACATCCGCATCAACACCGACCTGGCCAAAAAACCGGCCGAGTGCCTTGAGTACATCGTTGTCCACGAACTCATACACCTTTTGGAGCCGACACACAACGAGCGGTTTATCGCTCTCATGGCCTTATACATGCCGCATTGGCAGCAGTTGAGAATGCAGCTGAACAGATTGCCTGTGAGGCACGAGGACTGGGGTTACTGAGCGATGTTGGTTCGCGTCAACGAGGTTGCCGCGGTGACCCTGTTCAACAGAGAATATCCGAAGGATCGGGGTGCGGTGAGATGACATCGCTCCAGCGATACATTTCGCTCTCCGGTGGCGGACCGCATACGGCCCTCTTGAATGCTGCGATTAGAAGCAAGGCCGGGGCGCTAAAGCGCGATGCTGACACAGGATCTGGATTGCAGACGTAATGCTCAGCGAAATGGCACAGGCTGTGACTGTAGCTGAATTGGTGACCAAGCCAACTCATGAACTGCTTGTTGAGTGGGTTCGCTCTTCCACCGTGTGTCAGCATCGATCCTCGAAGGAGATCGTGTCTGTTATTGAGATCTAGCTCTGGAATCCGTCTGACCAAGGCATCAGTGAAGAGCTTGCAGTAAGCCCGATAGCCTTCGCTGATCGGTTTGATCGGCGTGCTGGCCGATTTGGTGCTCCCACAAGATGTGCACGCCTGCCCGGGCAATATGTTGTTCTTGATGGAGAACTCAGCGCCACAGCCCGGGCCGGCGCAACGGTCATGCAATGCTTTCATATGCGTTGTGCAGATCCGTACGAACCTCAGCTGGTGCTCGCGTCGCCAATGACCACAGCCAAACTTGGCGGTGTCCTCTTCCACGCATTGAGTGCACATCCTTAGCGTGAAGGCCGGCAGGTATGGCTCAGGGCGGGTGGCAGGCAATGACCGCAGACTTGCGCCTGTGATGCTAGCTCCGACAGCGCAGCTAAGATGGATCGGAGCGAACGTGTGGTGTAGTCGAAGATCTTGGGCTGCCGGCACACCTCCAAAGACGTACTTTTCGAGAACATCAGGATCGCCGCGGTAGTCCATGGCACCTCGAGGCGTTTTCCCATGGAGCCCACTCAACTTCTGCCGCACTGAAGGCACGCATCCGGCCTGCGCGTAAGCGATCAAGATCGAGGGGATTGTTGCGCCGTGGGGAAAGGTCGGAAACATGAGTGCTGACAACGCGTTTTGAGACTCTGTTTGGCAACAGCAACTCGAACTTGCCTCCCAGCGGCGGAAGTTTTGAGACTTTGCTGTGCTCGCGTGTCGTCAAAGAGCCCTGGCTCTCCTAGGGCGCGGTTTTGAGACTTTGTTAGGCGAGTCCTTTTGGACAACAAAGTCTCAAAAGGTGTGGAGCTGAAACGACTTTTGGGAGCGTAGCACCTTCGGGCCTTGTGTTCATGTTCTCTCGCTGTCAACAGCGCACACGTCTGGGTGTGGCATCCCCTCGCGTAGGACGACTTGCCGCAACCAGACCTGCAACGGCTTCTCACCCTGTCGCGATGAAAGACGGCTATGCAGCGGTTGCTGTCGGTCGCGGCCGTGACCTGAGTTCACGGTGCCTGGCACAAAGCTGTCATTGGCTCACCCAGCAGCGCGGCAGCATCGA
>MESA01000018.1:5909-8768 GCA_001770775.1 Burkholderiales bacterium RIFCSPHIGHO2_12_FULL_63_20 | reverse complement strand
CCGCTTTGGATGGCGCCTCGCTTTCATCGCGGCAGACCACCAACCATTGGGCCGCCGCGATGGCTGGCACCGCGACAAGTGCTTCGAAGTAAGGTGCATCCACGGCTGACAGTGAGTGCCCAAGCACACACACCATGTCAGCATCAAGCTGCTCTGTCCAGAAGGATCGATGCTCTTGGATGAGGCGTGAAGAAGGCTTGAACGTCTTGGAAAAATAGCCATCCAGGATGTCGTGCGCTTCCATCAACCGGACGTCCAGGTCTTCGACGTCATGGCGGTCGTTGAGCGACGGGCGCGTTGAAGGATTCCACGCGTGCCCCAAGACAAGGTCACTGTCTGGGCGGTCGGCGCTGCCGTGAATGTGCAGAACATGCTCGCCAGGGACACCATACAACTGCTGCAGCGTCGGTGTGTAGTTGAAGCTCAGGAAGCGTGATGTGGGGTCCAGGGTAGACAGGCGCCGCTGTGCCGTCGCGGGGGAGGGGATCGGGAGTTGGTGCACCCATGCTGAAAACTGCTGCCTGAGCCCCTTTGACAAGCGCTGCACCACACGATCGACTTCGTACTGAAAATCGTGATGGCCCGCGTCGCTCCAATCATCGGCGCCGTAAGACGGCATGAACTGGCCCAAATCGTCGATGATGCTGTCGATGTCAAGATCGGCCAGCGCGGACTCAAGATCGCTCCAGTCGTCCCCTGCGGGCAAATAGTCATCAACGGTTCGAAGCAATTCCCTGTCGTGTTGGCGAACGTATGCCTTGAAGTCGGCATACCTGGATGGGAGGCCATGCCAGAGATCAAACCCGTTGCCGATGATGTAGAGCTTGCGGTTACCCATGTGATCTGTGCCTCTTGATATTGAGCAGCTGCGCGATCAGGTGCGTGGTTCTTTGTTGCTAAGTGGCCGAGGTCGGCCGCATGTTCAAACTGGCTTGCTCAAATTCTCCGTAGTGGTCGCGAACCAGGGGGTTCAGTTCAACTCGTCCTTCAGGGGAGAACCACAGCAATCCACGGTCATACAAGGCGTGCAGGTCGCGGCGCATCAGCAGGCCGTCATTGGCGGTGTTGTGCCCCTGACGCCAATCGCGGCCAGTGAGGTGGGCGGCTTCAAGGGCCTCCGGGATTGCGCATCCGCTGATCGCGCAGCGGCCACCGCATGCGCGGAACACGGCTTCTCTGAATGCCGCTTGCTGTGGGCGCACTTCGACTTGGGCGAAGCGCTGAACGCGTTGCTCAAAATCGGCCCCATCCGGTGATGCCCCCCTTGAGGTTTCTGCCAGCGCCTGCTTTGGTGTCAAGGCAGCTCCCCAAAGGGCATAGCAGCGTTCTCGCTCGATGATGTCGTCGTCAACGCCAAACTCGGCTTGCAGGCCCTCTGAGCAGCGTCGGCTGTCCTTGTCCACGATCAGCGCCGTGATGATGGGCTCACCTGCATCCAGGCAATCGTGGCCCAGGCGACTCATGGCGTTGCGCAAGGGATAGAACGTCAAGCCAAAGCGGTTCATGACGTCGGAGTAGGTGACCGTTCCACGTGTTTGGCAGATGTCGATCAGCCATGTGCGGATCGCCGGGATTTTTTGCTGGTAACTGTCCGTTGACAGACCGGAGCGGATGGCCTCATCGACCGGAAATGGACCGTCTCCAGCCATGGTGCGATGGGTCAAGGCATGTTGCGCCAACTGGGCCAAGGGCACTGGTTCGATCAGAACGGCTGCGATGCTGCCATCGGGTTTTAATTCCAGTTGCTTGATGGCAAAGACGGCGTCGTCGCGGTATTCCTTGATTTCGCGGGGACGAGCATCCTTGTCCTTCACTGTGGCGATGACGGTGTATCCGGCCAAGCCGCCTTCCCACAACCCCTTCAGTTGCACGATGCGTTCATCCAAGCCGAAAGAATCGGACAACTGGTGTGCAGAGGTTTCCCGAAGAACTGTCACCTTTCGTTCCTTGCCCGAGTATTCGTCCGCCCAGGTTCTCAGCAGCAGCACCGCTCCATTGCGGGCGCCCCATGACCACCGGACGTTTCGCAAGGGAAATCCCAGATCTGCGAAGAATTGACTGATTGCTTTGGCCATGCGCCTCCGGTGCATCGCTTGAGGAATATCCGAAGTTGCATTTTGCAGGGCTTTGGCGCGCCATCGTGGATGGACCTTGGCGAGCAACGTGCGGTCTGCTGGCGTCTGGGTTGACACCGGGTTTTCACGCCGGAAACTGGTTTCAGAAAACCGCTGGAGCCAACCATGCAACCACTCAAACTCACCCTCAAAGGCTTTCGGGGCATCCGTGATGGCCTGGGACAAGACGTGTTGACGCTGGACTTCGAGCGCCTGGCCGATGGCGCCGACCTCGTCGCCATTGCCGGGGCCAACGGGAGGGGCAAGACCACGTTGATGGACAACATGCACCCCTATCTGACGATGCCGTCACGCGCGGCCTTGAGCGGCCCTGGCGGCTTTTCCTACTACGACCATGTCTGCCTGCCGGAGAACGAAAAGGATCTGACCTGGTCACATGAAGGCAGGTGCTATCGATCCCAAGTGGTGATCCGGCTCAACGGGCGCCACAAGACCGAGGCCTATTTGTATGCGCTCAGTGATGTGGGCCAATGGCGCCCGGTCTGTCTCGACGATGGTCTGGTGTCCGACGGCAAGGTCGAGACCTACTCGCGCTGTGTAGAAGCAATTTGTGGCAGCGCTGATACCTTCTTCACCTCCGCGTTCTCAGCGCAGGGCAAGCGCCAACTCAGCACCTACCGCAATGCCGAGATCAAGAGCTTGCTGTCCGACTTGCTCGGCCAGGAAGAAATCCGAGCGTTGGGGCAAAAGGCCAATGACACCGCCAAACTGATCAAGGCCGGGC
>MESA01000018.1:0-5869 GCA_001770775.1 Burkholderiales bacterium RIFCSPHIGHO2_12_FULL_63_20 | reverse complement strand
CGGGCTGTCGGCCATCAGGCAGGAGTCGGCCGGGCTGGATGCGGAGCAGGCTCGCCTGGATGCGGGGCTGCATCGCTTGCAAGGTGCATCCGACCGCGTTGCGCAAGCCTTGCTTGAGCGGCAACAAGCGCAGCAGGCATTGGATGGGCATCGGGTTTGCCATGCCCGCTTGCAGGCCCAACGGGATCAGTCACAGAGCACCGAGGCGCGTCGTGCGCAGTTGCTTGAGGAGCGCAAGGCGCTGATCGCTGCAGGCACGCGAGCCATCGAGGGGCTCAAGGCTCAAGAGCAGGATGCCTTGCTGGGCCTGGAGCGCTTGGCGCAGCGCATCACCAGTCGGCGCACGCATGCGCAGTCTCGGCAGAGCACGGTCATGCAGTCCCGTCGCCAGTGCCTGACCGTGCTCGAAGAGGCTGGCGCGGTCCAGCGTGCGGCACATCGCCTGCCTCTGGCCGAACAGGTGCTGAGTGCAAGGCAGCAGGGGATCGTTGTGTGCCGACAGCAGGTGCAGGCGATGAGGGATGCACAGGCCACGGAACGACTGCTGGTGCAGAAGCTAGCCAGCATCGAACTGGAGGCAGGCAGGGCGGCTTTGAAGGCCCAGGAGTTGGCGCACCGCTTTGGCTTGGTCGGTGAGGTGCCTTGTGCGGGCACCGATCTGCAAGGGCAATGCAAGCTGCTGGGGGATGCGTATGAAGCCCAGACCTTGATGCCCAGCGCACAAGGCCAGATCAGCCGCCTGGCGCAGGACAAGGCCCTGGCAGAACAGGAATTGTCCCTGATCCGCCATCGGTACGAGGAGCTGGCCCAGGCGCCTCAAGCGCTGGCGCTGGCCGAACGCTTGGGTGACATGGCTCGAACACGGGTGTCCCGCATGTCGCTGCTGGCGACCAGGGCGGGCCAGATTACCCAAGCCCGCGCCGCCTTGCAGACCATTGAGCTTGAACTGTCCTCATTGGAGCCAGAGCTTGGCCGGACCCAAGACAACGAGACGACCGAAGAGCACGCCGAGCGCCAACAGATCGAGGCCACACGTCAGCGGATCGCGCAGGCCCTGGTGCAACAGGCGCAGCATTTCCGGGAGGCGCTCAATCGCCTGGACGCGGTGCTTCATGGTTTGCCAACGCCCTTTGACCATCAGATACTGGCCGCTGCCGCCCAGGCTGAGGCCCAAGCGCGCCTGGCCTTGTCCACCGCAGAGCAAGCCCACCTGGCCGCCGAGCGCGATGCCCAGTCCAGGATTGAATTGACGGCTCAGGCGCGGGCCCTGGCTGATCGGCGTGTGCAGGTGCAGTCCCGCATGGCCCGGGCGGAGGGCAGCTTGGGAAATTGGAACCTGTTTGCCCGATGCATGAGCAACGATGGCCTGATCGCCCTGGCCATTGACGATGCCGGCCCGGCTTTGTCTGGCTTGGCCAATGACCTGCTGCTGGCCTGTTATGGCCCACGCTTCACCGTGTCCATTCTCACGCTGGTGGAGACAGGCAAGGGCGAGCAACGCGAGGGCTTTGACATCGTTGTGCATGACGGCGAGTCGGGCGACAGCAAGAGCCTGGGGCTGATGAGCGGCGGGGAGCGCGTGTGGATCTCATGCCGTGATCGGCATGAGATCCACTATGCCGAGACCCCGGATATGCCGAGTTCGCGATCCGGCCGACGTCCCCGCCCCTGCAACTGCGCCGCAGGTACCTGCGAAGCGATGCGGCATAGCACGTCGGGATCCGGGACGCTGAGCCCCGACGCGCGCGGTGGCAAGAGCCTTAGCCTGATGAGCGGCGGTGAGCGAACCTTCATCGACGCCTGCCTGACGCGCGCGATCGCCCTGTACTTGGCCCAGAACACCGGACGGCGATTCGACACGCTGTTCTCCGACGAGGCCGATGGGCCGCTGGACCCAGAACACAAGCGCATGTTCATGGCCATGAAGCGCGAAGTCCTTCGGCTCGGCGGCTACCGGCAGGAGTTCTTCATCACCCAGACCCCGCACCTCGCAACGATGGCCGATGCAGTCATCGACCTTGACGCCATGCAGGCCGAGCCGCGAGCGGGCATCGATGCTTCCGATCGGTGACACGACCTACTCGGGTTCAGGGGTGGAACCTCACTGCCATATGTTCGACTCCACCGGGGACGGTTTCTCCGGAAGGAGACCCTCATGGAAGAGTTGTTTGTGCGCCCGCGCGCACTGATGCGGATGCGCGAGGGCCCGCTGGGCGTGTGCATCGATTCCTTCATCGATTCTTTGGCAGCAAAGGGCTATAGCCGCGACTCACGACGCCGCGCCGCATGGTTGGTTGGAGACTTCAGCCGGTGGTTGGACGGACGCGGCGTAGCCGCCGCGGCAGTAGCCGAAGAGTCGGTCGATACCTTCTTGCGAGGCCGCAGGCGCCGTCGCGCCCCAAGGGCCGAAGACCGTTCGACGCTGCTAAGGCTGCTCGCGCATCTGGCGGCACAGGGCATCATCTGCACACCCTCAGCTGAGCGCACTCCAACTGCGGTTGAGCAGATCGAGGCCGAGTATGTCGACTACATGCGCCACGAGCGCAATCTGGCGCCTGCAACCATCCGCTCCAACCGGATCACGGCCAGAAATCTGTTGACGTTCCTCTTCGCCAACGGGCCTTTGACGTTCGACAGCGTGGGGGCGCCGGACGTCATGGCGCACATCAGGCTGGCGACGAAGACCTGCCGTCCGAACTCTGCATGCAGAGTCGTCGGTGGAGTTCGGGCGTTCCTACGGTTCGCGCTTTACCGCGGCTGGCTCGACACCGATATGTCTTCGCACATACCGGCGCCTGCTGTTTGGTCGCAATCATCGATCCCCCGCTCGCTCCAGGACGATCAGGTTCTGCGCACCCTCGCCCAATGTGATCGGGCTAAGCTGAGTGGGTGTCGTGACTACGCGGTCATCGTCCTACTTGCGCGGCTCGGGCTGCGGGCTGGCGAGGTGGTAGCACTACAACTGGAGGACATCGACTGGCACGCCGGCGAGTTGCTGGTTCGCAATGGACAAACCCGAGTCGATCGCCTCCCGCTTCCATACGAGGTGGGCCAAGCGCTGGCGCAATACTTGAGCGAGGCCCGGCCACGCTGTTCCTCCCGGCAGGTCTTCCTTCGAGCACAGGCACCGATCGAGGGCTTCTCCAGTGGTACCGCTGTTGCAGCGATCGTCCGCCGCGCGCTTCAGCGCGCCGGCATCGATGTGCCGAGCAAGGGAGCGCATGTGCTCCGTCACACCTTGGCCACACGACTGCTGCGCGAGGGGTCGTCGCTGCCCGAGATCGGCGAAGTGCTGCGTCACCGCCAGCAGCAGACAACGACGATCTATGCGAAGGTGGATCTTCGCTCCCTGCGGGCCGTCGCTCCTTCTTGGCCGGGAGGTGCGCAATGACGCCGCTGAGACAGGCTGCCTCCGACTACCTTGCACTCCGGCGAGCGCTCGGGTTCAAGCTTCGGGCGAACGAAGATGCGCTGATCGAGTTCACGGACTTTCTCGACCGGCGCGGCGTCACGACCATCACGGCGGCCGCCGCCGTAGAGTGGGCCCTGAGCAAACCATCCACGCGCCCTGGCTTCGCCGCCGATCGGCTGCGTCGGATTCGCGGCTTCACGCTCCACCACCGGTTGCTCGACCCTGCCACGGAGGTCACCCCCGCCAACCTCCTTCCTTCACATCGGCATCGGCGACAACCGTACCTGTACTCGGACGATGAGCTTGCTCGCTTGATGGCTTGCGCGTTGACGCTGCCTCCTACAGATGGCCTGCGAGGGGCGACCTACCACTGCCTCTTGGGGCTGCTCAGCGTCACCGGGATGCGGCTCGGTGAGGCGATCCGTCTCGAGGTCGGCGATGTCGATCTCGACCAAGGCTTGCTGACCATTCGGCAGACGAAGTTCGGCAAGTCTCGGCTGGCTCCGATTGCTGACTCGACCAGGTCAGCACTCGCGGAATACCGCGCGCACCGCGATCGCTTCGCCAAGCGGCTGGCGCCTCCGCAGTTCTTCATCTCGGGTCGGAGGACGGCGCTTGACCCGGGACACATCCATCGGACCTTCTATCAGTTGCTCGACCAAGCGGAGGTGCGCGCCTCCGCGGGTGCTCCACGCCCTCGGTTGCATGACCTGCGCCACCGCTTTGCCACCCAAACGTTGCTGCGCTGGTACAGATCCGGCCAGGATGTAGAGCGCCACCTGCCGACCTTGTCAACCTTTCTGGGTCACGTGCGCATTGAGTACACCTACTGGTACCTCAGCGCGTGTCCCGAGTTGATGGGCCACGCGCTCGCCCGGTTCGAGCGTCACTGGGAGAAGCTGTCATGACGGCCGCGACTGGCAATCTCCCTGTGCTGCTGGAGGGGTTCTTCAACCGAAGACTCATGCAGCAGCGGCAGGCAAGCGCCCATACGATCGCGTCCTATCGTGACACCTTCCGGCTCTTCCTCCGGTTCGCCCAGAAGCGCCTCAAGGTTGCCCCGAGCGCGCTGGTGTTGGAGCAACTCGACGCGCCGCTGATCGCGGCGTTCCTTGCCGACCTTGAGCACGAACGCGGCGTGACTGCCAGAAGCCGGAACCTGCGGCAGAGCGCCATTCGGTCGTTCTTTCAGTACGCCGCCTTTGAATCGCCTGGTCATGCAGGCCTGATCCAGCGGGTCCTGGCGATTCCCAGCAAGCGGTGCACTCGCAAGCAGGTCTGCCATCTGACACGTGAAGAGGTCGAAGCCTTGCTTGCCGCACCCGATCGGACCACATGGGCGGGGCGGCGCGACCATGCCCTGTTGTTGCTTGCGGTTCAGACCGGGCTGCGTCTGTCCGAGATCACCGGTCTACGAGCCGCCGATGTCAGGCTCGGCACGGGCGCCCACGTCCACGTGCTCGGGAAAGGGCGCAAGGAGCGCTGCACGCCGCTGGCCAAACAGACACAGGCAGCGTTGCGGTCATGGATGAGCAGCGACTTGGGACCTGAGCCCGTCATTCTGTTCCCGAGTGCCAGAGGCAACCGCCTCAGTGCCGACGGCGTCCAGTACCTTGTGGCCAAGCACGTTGCCACAGCTGGCCGGACCTGCGCATCCTTGACGTGCAAGCGCGTGACGCCACATGTGTTGCGGCACACCACGGCGATGGAGCTCCTTCAGGCTGGAGTAGATCGGTCGGTGATCGCGATGTGGCTTGGCCACGAATCGCTGGAGACCACTCAGATTTACCTCGATGCCGATCTGACGTTGAAGGAGCGTGTGCTGGACACGGTTGCGCCTCCCAGTGTGCAGGCCAGGCGCTATCGGCCGGAGGACAAGTTGATGGCGTTCCTCAGTGCGCTCTGAACCGGTCGCACTCCGTCATCGGCTTGCCAGTGTTGCATGCCGCCGCCGTGTGCGTACCGGCGGCGGCCATGCGGGCAGGCCTCGGCTAACCGTCCATGAGGGCTCCAGAACAACCATCTGGGACCGCAGGGCCTCGGCATTGGCGATGACCACGAAGGGAGTTGGCGGAACCCGCGCGAAGGACTGCTGTGCTCAGATCGCGCTCGTTCGTGCCGTCGCCCTGACTGTTCCAGATCGACCCAATCCAGTCTGTCGAGGAGTTGAGAAGCAGTCGCTGCCGACGGCGGCGACCGATGAAGATGCCCTGCGTTTCGGTGCCAGTCAGCGTCTTGCGGCCCGCGCGGACGAGCCTTTATCGGTGGGGATGCACCACAGATTCCACCCACCTGAAGTCTCACTTGGCACCCCCGCTGGCCTTCGACACATACAGCGACAGAGCCTCAATCTCTGCATCGGTGAGCTTGTCCTTGTACGAAGGCATCTGGCCCAGCCCGTTGCGCAGCGCCTTCGCCACGCGCGCAGCGTCGGGCTTCAACTCGTCCAGCACCGGG